>NZ_JARUXQ010000002.1:465992-838597 GCF_031451265.1 Caballeronia sp. LZ033
GCGCGAGGTGAGCGTCTCGCGGCCATTGAACTCGAAGCGGGTGATCTGTCCGTCGAGATAGCGCAGCGCGCCGACCTGCGGCTGGATCTCCAGCGTGAGTGACTTGCCGAGGGCGCTCTTGAGATCGAGCGAAGCATCGCCCGAGACGAGTTGCACCTCGAAGTCGAAGAGGGTGGAAAGGGCTTCGTTTCCTGTCATGGAGCGGAAGCTGAGAGTGCCGACATCAAATGCGCTGCAATACGCGGTTACGACCTGTGCCATTTCTTTCTGCTCACTATCGATTAAGACCTGGGGAAATCCGGTTCAGCAAAGCGTGACTTGAAATTCATTGTTCTCGACGGAGATCCGCACTTCATTCAAGGTGCGGTTTTCGGCCAGCGCGGAGATGATTTCGCGGCTGATGAGGGGCAGGAGCGACTGCGTGATGATCGAATCGATCAAACGGCCGCCGGACTCCACCTCGGCGCAGCGCTCGTGGATCAGCAGGCCCACCTCGGGCGTGTGATGGAACGCGATCTCGTGCTGTTCAGCGAGGCGCCGTCCGATCGTGCGCAGCCGCATCGCGATGATTTCCTCGTACACGGCCCCGGAGAGCGGATAGAACGGCACCACCGTCAGGCGGCCGAGGAAGGCGGCCGTGAAATACTCGCGCAACGCATCGCGGATGCGCCGTTCCACCTGACTGCTCGCGGGCGCGGGCTCTTCCTGCGCGAGACGCATAATCTCGGCGTCACCGGCATTGGTGGTCAGGATCAGGATCGTGTTGCGGAAGTCGATGCGCCGGCCCTCGCCGTCCTCCATCCAGCCCTTGTCGAAGATCTGGTAGAAGGCTTCCTGCACATCGGGATGGGCTTTCTCCATCTCGTCGAGCAGCACGACGCTATACGGCCGCCGACGCACCGCCTCAGTCAGGATGCCGCCCTCGCCATAGCCGACATAACCCGGCGGCGCGCCCTTCAGCGTCGATACCGTGTGCGACTCCTGGAACTCGTTCATGTTGATGGAGATCAGGTTCTGCTCGCCGCCATACATCACCTCGGCCAGCGCCAGCGCTGTCTCCGTCTTGCCGACACCCGACGGACCGCACAACAGGAACACGCCGACCGGCCGTTGCGGATCGTCCAGCGCGGCGCGCGCGTTCTGCACGCGGCGCGCGATCGCATCCATTGCGGCGGGCTGTCCGATCACGCGGCGCGCCAGCGTCTGCGGCAACGCGAGCACCGATTGCGCTTCGTTGCGCAGCATCCTGCCGGCGGGAATGCCGGTCCAGTCGGCCAGCACCGCCGCGACCGTTTCCACATCCACGTCCACTTGAACGAGCGGCGTATCGCCCTGAAGCGCGGCGAGTTCGGTGCGCAGGCGTGCAAGCGTCGCGCGGCGGTCGCTGGCTTCCTGCGGATCGTGAGGTTCGGCGCGCAATGCGACGATCGCTTCCACCTGTTCGCGCTGCTGCTTCCAGCGCGCCTCGGACGCCGCGAGTTCCTGCTGCCGTTCGGCCAGCGCCTCGCCCAGCGCGGGCCTGATCTCGACCGGCAGGCCGATCAGCCGTTCGCGTTCCAGCGCGGCCTGTTCTGCTTCGAGCGCGCTGATCCGGCGTTGCAGATCCTCGACTGCCGGCGGCGGCGCATGCCGGCCCACGACGACCCGTGCGCACGCGGTATCCATCAGGCTGATGGCCTTGTCGGGCAATTGCCGCGCGGGCAGATAGCGGTTCGACAGGCGCACCGCCGCATCCACCGCCTGATCGAGGATGACGATGCGATGGTGCCTTTCGAGCCGGCCGACCAGTCCGCGCAGCATCGCGACGGCTTCGTCCTCCGAGGGCTCGCGCACCTGTATGGCTTCGAAACGCCGCGTCAGCGCGGGATCGCTTTCGATGTACTTCTTGTACTCGCTCCAGGTCGTCGCGCCGATGGTGCGCAACTGGCCGCGTGCGAGCGCGGGCTTGAGCAGGTTGGCGGCGTCGCCGGTGCCGTGCGCGCCGCCCGCGCCGATCAGCCGATGCACTTCGTCGATGAACAGCACCACCGGCCGCGTGCTGCGTTCCACCTCGCTGATGATCTGCTGCAAGCGTGCTTCGAACTCGCCCTTGACGCTGGCGCCCGCCTGCAACAGTCCCATGTCGAGCGAATAGAGCGTGACGTCGCGCAGGGCGGGCGGCACGTCGCCGGCGGCGATGCGCAAGGCCAGTCCTTCGGCGATGGCCGTCTTGCCGACGCCCGCCTCGCCGGTCAGCAGCGGGTTGTTCTGACGGCGGCGCATCAGCACGTCGATGACCTGGCGGATCTCCGACTCGCGGCCCGTGATCGGATCGATGCGGTCGGCGCGCGCCTGCGCCGTCATGTCGACGGCAAAGCGCTGCAACGCGGACTCGGCGGCGGCGCCTTCCGGGGCGGCTTCGGTCTCGGGCGTATCGGCGCTGTCCTTGTCCTCCGCGGACCCGGCGATGACTGCGGGAATCTCGTTCATCACGAGATCCGGGACGAGCTTGCCCCACTGCTGCGACGTGGCGAGCAGCTGATTGCGCAGCGACGGCGTCTTCAGGATGCCGGCCAGCAGGAACGCGCTGCGGATGCGCGCGCGGCCATAGGCAATCGTGCTGTAGACCCATGCGCGTTCGATGGCTTCATCGATGAAGGCGGAGAAGTCGGCGATTGCGCTGGCCCCGCGCGGCAGACGGTCCATCGCGACGGACAGATCGTGATCGAGCCGGCCCGCGTTGAGATCGAAACGCACGATCAGACGATGCAGGTCGCTGTCGTTTTCGGCCAGCATCTGATGGAGCCAGTGCACCAGCTCGACATACGGATTGCCACGCAGCTTGCACAGCGACGTCGCGCTTTCCAGCGAGCGGAACAGGAACGGATTGAGCTTGCCGTACAGGGCGGGACGGTTGATGTCAGTCATGGCAGGTCACAGGCGATTCGTTTCGGGTCTGTTCGGCGCGCCGCTGGCGCGCATGATGGGCGACGATGCCGGGGCCGTACACGAGGTCGCCGGCATCGGTGGGACTCAGGCGCTCGCCGACCCAGGTGTCCCAGCCCAGGCGCTGCTGCATGCCGACGCTCGCGCCGCGCACATCGGCCCGCGCCAGCAGGACCCTGACGTTCCAGTCCAGTTCGTCGCCGGCATAGAAGCGCACCCAGTCCGCCAGCTGCATCGCCGCTTCGGTATCGGGCAGGAACTGGCGGAAGCGTTCCATCGGCAACGGCCCGATCACGATCTCGAAGCCATGCTGCGCATCCCGCACCGCGCGGCCCAGAACCGCGCCCGCGCCGGACGCATTGGCGCCCAGCCGGAGCGGCAAGGCGCACTGGCGCGCCGGTTCAATGGCGATCCAGCCGGGCGCGTATTCGTTGATGCGCGTCTTCACGCCGAAGTAATCGGCGAGAATCCGGCACAGGCCTTCCGGGTTGCGAGTCTGCCTGACGAGATGCCCGGCCATGTAGTAGCGCGCGTGGTCCGCCACCGCGCCACGCCCCTTGAGCGACGGCTGGCCGAGATGAATCAGGCTCGCGATGTAGTCGTCGAAGCGGGCGTCGCCTGCGCGGTCCAGGCTCGCGCACGGCTGCGCATTCGCCCAGGCGCGGTAGAACAGCGCGATCAGCCGGTGATGAAACAGGTCCGCGAAGCCGGCCAGCGAGGTATCGCCGTGATTGCGCGCCCGCTCGTAGGCGTATTCGGTCAGATGCAGCGGCATCGGACCGTTGGGTCCGAACAGACCGAAGCCGAATACCGAGACCTGCGCGCGCTTGCGCTGATCGCGGCGTATTTCGGCGAGGGCCGCGGGCGCGAACGCAAGCGACGGACGCTGACCGAAGCGCACCGGCTCGTCGCGCGGATGGGACGCACGGCCGAGCCGCACCGGCGTGACCGCACAGGCGTCGATCCAGCGCATCAGCTCGAACAGGTCGTACTCGTAGGGCGCGGCCGCCGCCTGCTCCAGCAGACGGTCGAGCCGCTCCTCGCGCGGCGGCGGGGCGGGTCTGACGGACGGAGCCTCTTCGGTCCGGCCGTAGACCGCCTGTGTCAGGCTGTCGGCCGGCAGCCGATCCGGGGCTTCCATCGTCCGATCTCTCCTCTCTGCAAGGTTTCGATGACCAGTTCGCTGAAGCTGTTCAGCGATACATGGCGCGCAAAAAACTGGTCCAGCACGGCGCCGAACAGATGCATGTCGTACGGTTCGAAGACGGCTTCCTCGAGCAGCACGGTGATGCACACGCCCCGGCCGTACATGATCGGACCCGCATGCGGCAGCGCGCGGCACACGGGCTCGACGCGCACGCTGCGGATGCCCTGGATCTGCTTCGTCAGCGCGGGATCGGCGAGGTCCGCATAGAGCCCGAGCAGCTCGCGCAAGGCGGCGGCGCCCTGCGTGCCGTCGAGATCGGTAAGCGTCAGATAGTTGAGGCCCAGATGGCTGATGAGACGCCAGGTGATCTCGTTCTCCGCGATGGACGCACGCGGCACGCTCGGTCCCTTCAGCACCTTGATGGTTCCCGCCGGCGCCGATACGGTCAGCGTGAAGTCGGCCTTCGCGCCGAGCGGCATCAGGATGGCGAGATCGCGATTGGTACACAGCGCATCCACGGATATGTGGCGCAGCTCGCCGCTGAACGGCGCTTCATGCTGATCGACGAGCGACACGAACACTTCGCTGCCCGCGTAATCGCTGCGGTGATGACCGCGCAGCCGCGCGCTGGACAGGCGCGGTTCACGGCGCGTCGAGAAGTAGCAACCCGCGCTGTTGCGCTGATGCGCATGCGGGGAATAGAACGGCAGGAAGGTCTGCTCCCGGCCTTCGGGACCGCCGTGTCCCGTCACGCGGTTGACGCGGTACACCTCGTAGTCGAGCGGCCGCGAGCGGTCCACGACGATGTGATATTCATGCTGCCGGCGCGACACCGGCATGCGGTCGGTGCGCTTCGGGAACAGGTTGGCGGCGGGTGTGCAATAGAGCGCGAGGCTGCGTGCATCGACCGACCGATACAGTTCTTCCGCGCGCTCGTCGAACATCACCAGCAGCTCGCACGCCGTGCCGGCCGTGCGCAATGCGTCGCGCAATCCGCCGATGCTGAAGAACAGCAGCCGCGACGGATACGCAAAGTACTCGTGCAGGATGCGATGCCCGCTGAATGCGCGCATGTCGTCCGGCAGCAGGGCCTGGCCGGCATCGAGTCCTTCGTGACGGATCGCATCGGCGGGCAGGCTTCGGTAGAGCGGCGTCTTGCTGGCCGGATCGCGCACAGCCGCGGCCACCACGCGCTCGCCCAGCAGCAGCCTGAGCAGATGCTGCGCCTGCTGCGTCTGGCCGCCGAGAAAGAAGCTCAGGCGTTCGAGTGGCAGGTCGGCGAAGCGCGCCGCGCCGTCGGTTTCCAGGCGGATGCGCAATACGCTGCGCACGGTGCGTTGCGGGTCGAGCAAGGCGGACGGCAAGTCTTCCGGCGCCGGCTCCATGCGCACCGCCGTGATGCGGATGGGCCACAGCGTGACCTCGTGCGCGGTCCTGAATTCGCAGGCCGTCTGTTCGCCCGCGGTCACGTTGGCGCGCAGGGCGGTGCCGGCGGGCAGGGTATAGCCGCTCGCGAGATTGCCGACATCGAGATCGGGCGGAATCTGCACGATGGCCATGGCGGGCAGCGGCGACAGATAGCCGGGATAAACCAGTTCCAGCAGCCGTTGCGAGAAGCGCGGGAACTCGGCATCCATCTTCAGGTGGATGCGCGCGGCCAGGAAGCTGAAGCCTTCGAGCAGACGCTCGACATACGGATCGACGACTTCCGTGTCGCGCATGCCGAGCCGGCCCGCGATCTTCGGATACTCGGCGGCGAACTCCGCGCCCAGTTCGCGCAGATAGCTCAGTTCGCGGCTGTAATAGTCGAGCAGGCGGCCGTCCATCATTCGTTCCCCGGCGCTTGCAGCACCATGTAGCCGTTCTCGAGATCGACTTCCGAGCGGAACACGAACTCGAAGGGATAGGGCACGGCCCAGATCTGTCCGCGAATCTCCAGGACCAGCAGGTTGTGATGCAACAGGGAGTCGCTGTTGTTCTCGACGCACTTCACTTGCAAACTGTCGGGAACGATGCGCGTCTCGAACGCCAGGATCGCCTCACGGATGGTCCGTTCGATGTCGGTCCATTCGACCTCCGACATCCGCAGGCCCGCCAGCGCGCCCGTGCCGAAGTTGATGACGGACTCGCGTACGCCCGCATACGGGGCGAGATCGACAGTCGCTTCGAGGTTCGTCGTGTTGAGCAGCCAGCGCAAGTCGCGCAGCACCGATTCGCGCAGCAACGCGCGCGTCAGCATGAAGGCGCCGTCCGCTTCGCGCCTTTCGTGCGGCGCCTGATCGGTCAGGCGGTCAAGCAAGACGGGCGTCAGCCGGCGTCCGGCCGGTTGCGTATGACGTGATGGCAATTTGCGCATGCTGCTCGCGGTGGTTGATGCGAGTGGGTCGGGGCCTTGCGGCCGGCAAAGGGTCCAGGATCATGACGTTGCATGCCGGGCGAATGCGTCCGCCCGGCGCCACACATTCAGACTCGGTGCGTCAGGCTTCCTGGTTTTGCTTGATGTTCCACGAGAGCGTGCTCGCGCTGCCGCGATTACCCTGGTCGGTCTGCTCCCAGTACTGCTGCTGCACGTTCGCGGCCTGGAACGTGTAGGTCACGAGCACGGCATCGCCCGTACTGGCGGCGGCATGGGTGACGGACGTCACCAGCACTTCGCTGAGCGTGATGCGCTGATACTCGACCTGTGTACCGCCGGCCTTGCAGACGGAGATTTCCACCGTCGGCAGGTGCTTGCCGTTCGAGCAGTACTTCAAAATGGCGGGCGATGCCTTGTCGATCGGCGCCGTCACCTGCAGATCGCTGTAGCTCACCTTGCCCAAGCCGCCGCCGCTGCCGGAAGCCATGCTGCCGGGCTGGTTGGCGCCCCACGCATAGGACTGCACGTTCGACCAGCCCTGATGGTTCGCATCCTTCGATTCGCCTGTTACGCCATCCACCCGCATATACATATCAACAGCCATTTTCAGTTCTCCGGGATTAAATGAAACAAGGGTATCGCCACGGTGATCGTGACGAACGTTGCTACGAAGCACTGCCTTCCTTTAACGATGGCAGCTTGGAAACCAGCCGAAGAGAAACCGTGAGCCCTTCGAGCTGATAGTGCGGGCGTAGAAAGAACTTCGCGGTGTAATAGCCCGGGTTGTCGTCGGCTTCCTCGACCATGACCTCGGCGGCGGCAAGCGGCTTCTTCGCCTTGGTTTCCTGCGAGGAATTGACCGGGTCGCCATCGACATAGCTCATGATCCAGTCGTTGAGCCAGCTCTCCATGTCCCGGCGTTCCTTGAATGAACCGACCTTGTCGCGGACGATGCATTTCAGGTAATGCGCAAACCGGCAGCAGGCGAACAGATACGGCAGCCGTGCCGCCAGGCGCGCGTTTTCAGTGGCGGCGTTGTCGTAGTACTCGCTCGGGCTTTGCAGCGATTGCGCGCCGATGAACGCGGCGACGTCGGAGTTCTTGCGATGCACGAGCGGCATGAAGCCGTTCTTCGCCAGCTCGGCTTCGCGACGGTCGCTGATCGCGATCTCGGTCGGACACTTGGCGTCGACGCCGCCGTCGTCGGAGGGGAACGTATGCATCGGCAGGTTCTCCACCGCGCCGCCCGACTCCACGCCGCGAATGGACGTACACCATCCGTAGTGCTTGAACGAACGGTTGATGTTCGCGGCCATCGCATAGGCCGAGTTGATCCACATGTAGTTGCGGTGATCGACGCCGTCGGTGTTCTCTTCGAAGTCGAATTCATCCACCGGCAGCGTGTTGATGCCGTAGGGCAGGCGGCCCAGGAAGCGCGGCATGGTCAGGCCGATATAGCGGGAATCGTCCGACTCGCGCAGACCGCGCCAGGCGGCGTACTCCGTGTTCTGGAAGATCTTGGTCAGGTCGCGCGGATTGGAAAGTTCCTGCCATGAATCCATCTGCATGACCGAAGGCGAGCCCGCCGCGATGAACGGGCAATGCGCCGCCGCCGCGATCTTCGACAGCTCGCCCAGCATCTCGACATCGGGCGGACTGTGATCGAAATAGAAGTCGCCGACCAGTCCGCCCAACGGCTCGCCGCCGAACTGTCCATACTCTTCTTCATAGATCTTCCTGAACACCGGGCTCTGGTCCCAGGCCACGCCCTTGTAGCGCTTGAGCGTGCGCGCCAGTTCCTTCTTCGAGATCGGCATGAAGCGGATCTTCAGCATCTCGTCGGTTTCGGTGTTGGTAACGAGGTAGTGCAGGCCGCGCCAGGCCGACTCGAGGTTCTGGAAGGCCGGATGATGCAGGATCTCGTTGATCTGGTCGGACAGCTTCCGGTCGATCTCCGCGATGATGGCCTGGATGCCCTGATAGGCATCGGCGGACATCACGGCGGCGTGTTCGAGCGCCTGATGCGCAAGCGTCTTCACCGCGCTTTCGATGGCCTGATGCGCCTGATCCGTCGTCGGCTTGAGCTCCTTGTTCAGCAGATCCCTGAAGTGATCCACCTCCATCGTCTGCGGGTGGTCGGCGTGCTCGGCGTGCTCGGCGTGTCTGGTGGTCGTCATGCGTTTATTCCGTCAGTGAAGTCTGCGCTGTCCATGTCGTGGCGTTCGCGAGGCAGGGACGCGCTCAGGCGTCCTGTTCGCCCGGCTGCGCTGCGTCGGACGGCGCCGTGGATGCGTCGTCCTGCGGTTTCGCGCTTTTGGCGAGCGCCTTGAGCAGCGCCGGATCGGCAAGCGCTTTTGCGAGGAGTTCTTCCGCGCCATTCTTGCCGTCCATGTACGAAAGCAGATTGGCGAGCTGGGTCCGCGCGTCCAGAAGATGACTGAGCGAGTCGACATTGCGCGCAATCCGGCCCGGCGTGAAGTCGTCCATGCTCTCGAAGGTCAGATCCACTTGCAGGCGGCCATCGCCGCCGAGCTTGTTCGGGACCTGGAACACAGCGCGCGGCTGGATGGACTTCATGCGTTCATCCAGGTTGTCGATATCGACTTCGAGGAACTTGCGCTCGCCGATCTCGGGCTGCACCTTGCGGGTATCGCCCGCCAGGTCCGCCATCACGCCCATGACAAAGGGAATCTCGACTTTCCGCTCGCTGCCGTAGATCTCGACGTCATATTCGATCTGCACGCGCGGCGCACGATTCCTGCCGATGAATTGCTGACCGCCCTGACGCGATCGGGTCTGTTTTGCTTTCGTCACGGATTGCCTCCAGTAAGCTTGCTCGTGTGCGCATGGGTTGGCCGTCCAGGCCGCATCGTTCAGCCTGGCTGAACTGGTGGTTCGCCCGGCTTCGGGCTGTTCGCCAGTACGTCGAGTTGCGGGATGCCGGCCGGCATCATGTCCCGCACGATCTCGTAGAAGCTCATGCCCATCAGCCGTATCGCTCGACGAATGAGGAGCGGCGCCGGGTGCCCCGGTTCGTGAAGCTCGAGATAGGCGCAGGCCTTCTGCAGCAACGCGATCACTTCGGCGCGCGAACGCAACGCGTGATGCACCGGGTTCGGCAGCGGCTCGGCTGTGCTATCGGGCAGCGCGCCGGCGAGCGCTTCATGCGGTGAGCCGTGGTCATCGAGCGGCAGCGGCGCGTCGGCAACCTGGCCGCGAAGCGGCTGCGCGGCATCGCCAATGAGGCGCAAGGGCGCTTCGACACTGCGGAAGTCCGGCACCCAGCTATCGCCGAGTTCGCGCTGCACGGTCTGCGCGATGTGCTTCAGTGCCGCGAGAATCTCCGGGATGCGCGCGGTGAGGCTGTGCGGCGCATTCGCCGCGAGCACAAGCTGCTGACGCAGTTCGGGTCCATCCAGATTCAGCGATGCCGCCGCCTGCGAGGCATGGCCATCGAGGAGGGCGGCGGCGTCGCGCATGTTCAGGCTGCCTTGCTTCAGGCGCAGGATGGTGGCGTTGCGGATTGCACGTCCGATGCTTTCGGGATCGCCGAGATTGCGCAGCGCATTGATGCGCATCAGCGGATCGCTTTCGCCATCGGTCTCGATGCGCGGATGCAGCGCCGGCCAATAACGCTCCAGCAATTCGGCGATCAGCGCGACGCCGCGCCGGTATCCGGCCAGCCCATCCAGTTCGACCCATGCGCGTGTCAGCAGCGTGGCGACCCGCAGATCTTTGGTGCGCTTCAACAGTCCGCTCGCCCGCAAAGCCACCTGATGCCAGTCCGGGTTTTCAGCGGGGATGATCGTCGAGCCGAACTGCTGTTCGGTCTTGCCGACAGCGAGTCGTTCGAGATCGATGAACGCCTGGTCGTAGCTCAGCTCGTCACCACACGGCGCCTCATCCGCGACGGGCTCGAGCAGCGAGCTGTCATGCGGATCGGCTTCCATGGCGGCTGCGTTATCTGACGAGATGTGCATCTTGAGTTCGACGAATAAGAATCGGCTGCCGTCCCGGCTTTCATTCCAGACGCCGTGGAATACATCCATTGGGGCTGGAAAAAAGGAAGTCAGGCGGTTTGAAATACGTCGCGATCGACGTCATGGAAATGACGGACGCGTCAGACTCAGGCGTGAAAGCACGCGGGACGAATAACGGGAACCGGACGACCGTCGCTGGACTGCGCGACGGGCAACCGGGCTTCGATTCAGGGATGTTTTGCGTCTGAATGATGCGCGCATCCTGCTTGCGCGCGGCGCTGCTGCTTCCTGACTTGAGAGGCAGGCGGGCCGCTGGCTTGCTGGTTCCGCGAGTTCCTGCGCGGCGTTCAAGCCGATCCGCTGCACCGGAACTGCATCTTCACAATCGACGGAGTCAATGTTAGACGCTGAAAACCAATAATGGACATATCACTGTTTTGCATGACGACTGCGCGCTTTTGATGTTTTGAATTCTGTTGCGGCAAATCGATCGATAGCAGAAATCGTTGACGGGTATAACTTACAAATCAACGAATTCATATTACTGGAATATTCTACGGAAACAGGGATTCTTGTCACACGACTTTGGTCCTTTGGAGGCTCTTATTATCTTGCAGGACATGGGGCGCTTGATGGGGCTTTTCATCACGCGCCTCGTTTCATGCGTCGAAGTTATCGATGACTGCCGAAGACCGCGTCGTGAAGTTGAAACGCGCCGTCGAGTTCCGGAACGTCACGGCTTGCTGCCGTGACCGCACGATCAAGCGAAGCGCGGTCCAACGCTTCGATCACGATGAGTCCGGCGAACGCGCCTTCCTCACTGCGGCGCATCGACTTCTCGCGCGTGGAGATGGATGTCGAATCGGACTGCACGCGCATCACGCGGACCGCGACGACCCAGTCCAGTTGCGCAAGCGCATCCAGGCGCTCGCCGGTCAGCGCAGCGGGTATGTCATCTTCGAAGCGTGCGATCGCGATGTGACTGCCATGACCGCGCGCATGTCCCGCTTCATGGCTCAGCGTGCCGCCGCCGCGCCGGAAGTGCATCAGCGTGGGCATGATGCGCTGGGTCCACGGCGTGGGCGCGTTGAGCCGCGTCAGATAGCCCTCGCTCGACATGACTTCGGCATGGTCGAGTTCATAGAGCATCAGGTACTCGGACGGCTTGCTGTCGCGCCGCCTGAAGACACGTCCCGAGCAGAAGCCCGGCACGCTCACCCGCTCGAACACATGTTCGCGCGTGAGCCAGTGCAGATAGTCGGTTTCGGCTTCCGGAGCGATGGTGCTCCAGATAGCCAGCAGGCCGCGGTGTGATTCGTTCATCGGCTTCCTCGTTCGATTTGATGGATAAGATGTCGCTCAAAAGCTGGCCTGCTGCGCGCCGGCGTCGCGTTTGCCGAGGACTTCATCGGCGGAATCCAGGCGGTTCAGATCCACGCCGGCGGTCTCCGGCCCGATCGCGATCATGCAGAAGGACAACACGTTCAATGCCGCGACCAGCGCGACGAGCGGCCATGGCGAGCCATGGCTCAGGTTCAGCAGCCACGTCGCGACCACCGGAATCGGGCCGCCCGCGAACAGGCTCGCGCCGGTGAAGGCCAGCGCCGAGCCGGAATAGCGCACGTTAGTCGGGAAGGCTTCGGCGAACGCCACGGGCTGGATGCCGGTCTGCACTTGCGTGAAGCCCATGAACAGGCCCATTGCGATGGCCATCGGCACGAAGCTGCGGGTGCCCAGCACGGGGAAATAGAACAACATGATGACGAGGGTCGCCGCCGAGGCGAGCATCAGCGCGCGCCTGCGGCCGATGCGGTCGCTCAGCAGGCCGCCGAGAATCGAGCCGGCGACGGCACATGCGTTGGCGATCATCAGCAGCGTGAAGCCGGTTTGCTTCGGCACGCCGAGCGTGTTGGTCAGATAACCGAGCGTGAACACGACCGCGAGATAGAACAGCGCGGTGGGACCGCAAAAGAACAGCATCATGCGGATGATGGTCTTGTAGTGCAGGCGGAATGCATCCTTGAGGGGACTGCTGACCGACGCGACGGCGGACTGCTTCATCTGCAGAAAGGCGGGCGTCTCGGCGACGCGCAGCCGGATATAGATGCCCACGAGCACGAGCAGGAAGCTCATCACGAAGGGAATGCGCCAGCCGTAGCGCGTGAAGGCATCGGCGCTCATGGTCGCGGACAACAGCAAGAGGACCGCATTGGCGAGGATCTGGCTGAGCGGCGCGCACATGCCGATCAGGCCGGAGTACTTGCCGCGCCGGTCGGCGGGTGCGTGTTCCAGCGCCATCAGCTGACCGCCCGTCGATTCACCGCCCAGCGCGAAGCCCTGGATGATGCGCAACAGGACGAGCAGGATCGGCGCGAGCATGCCGATCTGCGCGTAGGTGGGCAAGAGGCCCATCAGCACCGAGGTGATGCCCATCACCGAGACGGTGCCGAGCATAAGATTGCGGCGGCCGATCTTGTCGCCGAAATGGCCGCAGATGATCGCGCCCAGCGGCCGTGCCGCCAGCCCCACGCTGAAGGTGGCCAGCGAGGCGAGCAGGGCGGAGCTGGGCTCCATCGCCGGGAAGAACAGTTTGGGCAGGACCGTGGCGGCCACCGAACCGTATAGCGTGAAGTCGAACCATTCGAGTGCGGTGCCGAAGGTCGCCGCACTGACGGCGCGGTTCGCCATCGATTGCTTGCTGCTTGTTGCGTGTGCCGATTCCAATTTGTCTCCTCCCGGAAGATATGCTGTTGCCGATCGTGCAGGCGTGCGCGTCCCTTCGCATCGGGATGCTAATTAAAATGAAAATGCTGATGCGACAGGCGACGAACGCGCCCGAAGTTATGCCGACATGCTCACTGCGTAATTGGGACCCTGCATGGCGCGGCGAAGCATCGGCGACACGCCGCTGGCTTCGGACAGTTCAGCCGCCGTGGACATCAACGCCGGCACGAGCGCGCTCATGCGCTCTTCGGTGAGACGCGACATCGGGCCTGCGATGATCAGGATGGCGCGCACTTCGCCGGTCGGCGTCCGCACCGGCGTCGCCATCGAACTCATGGCCGGAAGGAACATGTCCTGGGTGGTGGCAAAGCCGTTGGCGCGCGCGGTTTCGATGAGCGGCAGCAGCGCCTTGAAGGTGGTCGGCGCGCGCGGGCCGAAGTCCGATGGCGCGCCGAAGCCCTGTCTGGACACCAGGCGCATGGCTTCTTCGTCGCTCATGCCGGCCATCCACACGATGCCGGCGGCGCTGCATGACAGCGTGACGGGCCTGCCCATCTCGGGATCGTAGCGAATGCCCTGGCGCGCGCCCTGGGCCTTGGCCACGTAGATCAGTTGCTCGCCGTCGAGGATGGCGAGGCGGACCAGTTCTTCCGAAGTCGACGCGAGCCGTTCGAGGATCGGCTGGGCAACGTCCACGACGCCGCCCGCGCTCAGGAAACGCAGCCCGAGCGACGGCAGTTTCATCGTGAGCATGAACTCGCCGCGCCGTTCGTCCTTGCGCACGTAGTCCTGTTCCATCAGGTCGGCCAGCAGCCGATGCGCGGCGCTGACGGGGACATCGAGCGCGGTTGCGACTTCGGAAAGCGTCCTGCCTTCCGGCGCGTTCGCCAGCTCTTCCAGTACCCGCAGGATTCGATCCGCCACCGCACTCATGCTGTCCTCTCGCTTGGTCCGGCAAACGGCTCCTGCCGCTTTCACCGCGTGCGCACAGTATATTGGAAAGAATTTGCGTTTTGCAAAGACTTTCCAGAATTGCGAGATTGGGGTTTGTACGAGGGATGCGAGGCGCCGTTTGCGCTGGGAGGCTAGACGCGCACGCCTTCTACTTCGAACTCTTCGACCGGCCCATAGACTGCATGCGGCTTGCCGGAGACCACGGCCCAGTAACGGTCGCCATAGGACCAGTGCCACCATTCGGACGGATAGTTCACGAAGCCGGCGGCGCTCATGGCATCGCGCAGAATGGCGCGGTTGCGGGCGGCTTCACGCGTGATGAAGGCGCTGTCAGTGAAGCAGGCGCCCGATGACTCGGCGTCGTTGGCGTTGAGGACGGTGCCCATGTCGACGTGACCGCCATCGATATGCTGCAAGCTCAGGTCGATGGCCGCGCCCGTCGGGTGGCCGCCCACTTCCGGCGGCGCGACCCATTGGCTGACTTTCTCGTAGAGGGCATCGCCATCGAGCCAGGGATAGTCGCGCTTGAGTACGTGGGTGTAGTCGCGGAAGTAGCTGCGCTGTACATCGAGCGACCGGTACGCTTCGACCACCAGCAGCCGAAGGTGCGGCGGAAGGCTCCGTGCCGCCGTGACGAGCCGCTTCGCCACATCATGCCGTGACCAGCAGAAATAATCGCCAGCGCTGGAAATGAGCTGGCGGCTCATGTCCACGGCAATGCGCTCATGAATGCCTTGCAAGTTCACGAAAGCTTCACCGCACTCAATGTATTCCATTCGTTTTATGCTTGGGTGCGCCAGTGTCAGCATTGAAGATTCCTTTAGCGTGAATGAGTTTCTTGTTTGAATCTCCAGTCGATCATGGTTTCTTCGCGCATTGTTCGTCAATAGCGTGATTCACGCGTGCGCTGCTCGGCGCACATAACGAAAATGTAGGGAAGCGCGACAGCCCTGCTTATTCGGACTGTCGTCATGCCTTATTTGGTGGCGGCAACCACGAATGCATCCGAGCGGTCTGCCAGCGTCAGTGCGCCCAGCAGCTCGCTGTTGTTGAAGAACACCGCGCCCGTCACGGTCGCGCCCGGATACAGGCAAGGTGCGGCACCGAACGTAATGGTGGCGTCGAGTACGTTCTTGTCGCCGTGCGGGCGGGTCGTTCCGGCATAGGTGCAGCCGCTCGGTCCGGCGCCCTTGATCGAGCCGTCCAGGCCGATGGTGAAGCTCGTCGCTTCGCCGCCGCGCGTGGATCCGGCCGCGCCCGAATAGGTGCCTGCGACTGCCGGGAGCGTGATAGGGCGTTCATAGGCGAAGTCGTACACGAGGTTGAAGGTGCTGCTGCTCTGTTTCGCCGCGCTCGTGTACAGCGCGCCCTGGATGCTGTTGCGCCCGTTATAGCCGGCGAGCACCGGGGTGTCGCTGGTGCGGCCGCCAGTGATGTCGAAGGTGCGTGCGTTGTCGGACTGGAAGGTGCCGTGAGAGGCAGTCGCCGTGCCTTGCACGAGGCCGAAGGTGTTGCTGGCCGTATCGACATAGACGAAGTAGAACGCGCCGCTGTCGAGCACTGCGCCGCCGATCGTGTGGCCGTATGCGTCGCTGCCGGAATAGAGACCTTGTGCGGCGTTCGGTGCGGGCGTGGCTGGCGCGGCATCCGAACCGCCGCCGCCTCCGCCACATCCTGCCAGGACCAAGGTAAGCGCGGAGAGGGCAACGACACGTTTCATGCTGGTTTTTATCGAGTGAGTTTGCCCGTGCGGCAAACGTTGTGAGGAGGCGATGACTCGCCGTTCTGGCGGATAACGGCAGTGCGCGGCCGAACTTGAGCGAGGCCGGATTCCGGCTATCGTTTGTACGGCATTGCACGGTTAAAAACGGACTTTGCCTTGAACAATGATTCATTGAACAATCGAAAATGCGGCGAGTTGTATTGCGTATTCAGCAAGAGAATTCAAGGCGTTTATCCAGATATTGGTGATAACATTTCAACCACTTGAGTTTTGAGAATCACGTTGAGCACATTCGGCGAAAATAGTCGTGAAAAATCGCACCGACTGGTTGGTTGGCTCAAGTTTCGTCATCTGCAAATTCTGGTAACGCTTAAGGAGTGCCGCAGCCTGAATGCGGCGGCGAAGCAGCTCAATGTCACGCAGCCGGCATTGAGCAAGACGCTCGCGGAAATGGAGCAGACCTTCGGCGTGGCGCTGTTCGAGCGGGATTCCCGCGGTGTCGTGCCCACGCAATATGGCGAAACCGTCCTGCGAGGCGCCAAGCTCCTGCTGGATGATCTCGAACGCCTGCGCCGCGAAACACTCAGCGATCACCCGGACCTCCTGATCAAGATCGGTGCGGCGCCCTTCATTGCGCAAGGTTATCTGCCCGTCGTCTTTCGCGAACTCACTCGCTCGAATCCCCAGTTGCGCGTCAGGCTCAAGGAAGCGCACGTACCCGAATTGCTGTTTCGGCTGGAACAGGGCGAACTGGATGCGGTCATCACGACTTTCGCGCTTCCCCGTTCGGCCGTGAGATCTTTTCAGTTCCGGAAACTGTTCACCATGAATCTCGTGGTGATCGCTTCCGTGAACGATCCCTTGACGCAGCTCGATGAAGTACGGTGGGACATGCTCAAGGACAAGCGCTGGGTCCTGCCGCCATCGGATTCCATCGTCGGCAACGCCGTTGCCGAGATGTTCGTGCTCGAAGGTCTGCCGCCGCCGGTTCCGGTGATCGAGTCGCAGCAGCCCTTGACGAACCTGCAAATGGTGGCCGACGACGTCGGCGTGAGCGCATTGCCCTCGCTCGTCTTGCTGAATCAGGCGGTGGACGAACAAGTCAGGATCCTCAACATGACGCCCCGCCTGCCTCCATGGCCCGTGGCGCTGATCCATCGCCGGGGCGAGCCCGCGCAATGGCTGCCGCTGCTGCTCGATGCGCTGAACGAAGAAGAATGAAGCCGGCGCCCCGCGCCGGGCGCCGTGTGCTCATCAAGCGCCCGTCTTCATCCCCATGGCCGGGTCGGAGACGAGATCCTTGCCATTCTCGATCCGTCCCGCGAAGCGCCGCCTGAATGCGGCTGACGTGCTGCTCGTCACCGTGAAGTCGTACCAGTTGCCGCTGTCGGTCACCGGCCAGCTCAGTTCGCCGATGCTGTTGGCCGCAACCGTCTTGCTCCACGGTCCATCGGTCCGATAGGCGAGTGCGGCGGCCGTGAAGGTCACGGGCTGGTTGCCGCGGTTATGCAGCTTCACGCTGACAGATGTCGCATCGCACGGCAGATAGCAGACCTGGATCTCGGGGTTCGCCGCCGCGCTCACTTCGTTCAGGTTGCCGACGAACTCGCGGTGATAGCCGTTCGGACCGAGCACCCAGAGATCGTAGCGGCCGTTGTCGGCGGCGGGCACGGTCCAGGTTCCCGTCAACGACTTGCCCGCCTCGACCACATAGCGGCGCGGCACGAGATCGAGATGATTGCGGTCGTACACGTGGAAGACCGCGCCCACGCCGCTCGCGCTGCCGTTGGCGAACTCCAATGCGATGCCGCCCGAACCCGCGCTGATATGCGCCGTCGTATGCAACTCGTAGGGCAGGGCACGCGACGGGCGCGATCCCGTGGCCTGAGCGGGCACCGCCGATGCCGCCGTCGCCGCAGGAACGGCAATCGCCGCAGACGCTGCCTGCGAGGTGGCGAGCGAATCGGCGGAGTCTTTTGTGGTGCGTCCCGACAAGGCCGCCAACGTAGCGCTGTTCGGGCTCACGAAGTCGAAGCACGACGTCAGGTCCCCGCACACGGCCCGTCGATAGCTGCTGATCTGCGGCTCCACTACGCCGAAGCGCTTCTCGAGAAACATCAGCGTCGAGGTGTGATCGAAGACCTGCGAGTTCACGAAGCCGCCGCGGCTCCATGGCGAGATCACCCACATCGGCACGCGCGGCCCGGGGCCGTAGGGCCGTCCGTCGCTGGCGGGCTGCTTGCTCGTCGCCGGCGTGAAGTTGTGGTATTCGGGCGCCATTTCGATGTCCGACAGCGTGCTGGCGCCGGCCATCGAGTTATCCGCCGCATGCGACGGCGCGCTCGGCGGCGGCACGTGATCGAAGAAGCCGTCGTTCTCGTCGTAATTCACGAGCAGCACCGTCTTGCTCCACACCTCCGGATTCGCGGTGAGGGCGTCGAGCACTTCCTGCACGTACCAGCCGCCTTGCGTCGGGCTGGACGGCCCCGGATGCTCGCTGTACACCGAAGGCGGGATGATCCACGAGACGGCCGGCAGCGTGCCTTTCTGAATGTCGTCGCGGAAGGTTTCGAGGAAGCCTTGCGGCATGGTGTTGCCGAAGCCCTTCGCGAGCGGGCTCAGCGGGTCGTCGATGGAGGCATCGTAGAACGGACCGGCCGCCGTCACCGCCTGCGTGATGTCCGTGCTCGCGACATACAGCGGCCGCCGCTCCGCCGGCATCTGCTCGATGGCCGCGCGCCAGTGGCGGAAGCTCATCATCTCGTTGCAGCCGAAGTTGTCGATCAGGCTCTGATAGACCTTCCAGCTCACGCCGGCCGACTGCAGCCGGTCCGCATAGGTCGTCCAGGTCCAGCCGTCCGTGGATGCGCCCACGTCGTTGCCGCCGTTGAATTCATTGTTGAGCGCGGCCACCCTGACCGGCACGTTGCCGCCCGGCGTCACGCCGTTGGGGCCGTTCGTACCGGTCCAGTAGAACAGGCGATTGGCGATGGTGCCGGTATGCATGCCGCAGTGATAGGCGTCGCATAGCGTGAAGGCATCCGCGAGCGCGCGATGGAACGGCACTTCGACGGTCTCGTAGTAACCCATCGACAAGGGCTTCTTCGAAGTGGGCCATGCCGCCATGCGGCCATTGTCCCAGGCCGCTTGCGCATCGGCCCAGCTGTGCGGCGTGCTGCCGGCGCGCTGTGCGTTGCCCTGGCTTTCGTCGAGATGATAGGGCAGCAGCGTGCTGGTGGCGCCGCCATTGGTATAGCTTTGGTAGAAGACGTTCGAACCCGTCGGCGACGGAATCGCGAAGCGGTCGCCATAGCCGCGCACGCCCTTGAAGGTGCCGAAATAGCTGTCGAACGAACGGTTCTCGAGCATCAGCAACACGACGTGCTGCACGTCCTTGATGGTGCCGGTGACGTTGTTCGCATCGATGGCGAGGGCACGGCGGATCGCGGGCGGAAAGGTCGAGAGCACCGCTGCCGATGCGACCGTGCCGAGCGACGAGCGGAGGAAGTTTCTCTTCGATGGACTGAAAGTCATGCGTTCTTGTGGGCTCGTTATGGGAGAGGCGGGAGGGGCGGCGTGGCTCAGGGAGCGGGTGCGCAGTGGCTGGTCTTGCAGGTGGAAGCGTCGCTGGACGCAGGCGCATCGGAGCCTGAGTCATGTCCTCCGCAGGCTGTCAGCACGAGCGTGGCGCAAACGATTGCACTCGCGAGCAGCGGCCTGCCCGGCTTGAAGAAGCGGGTCATGTAGGTGGTCTTGAGGTGAATGGAGCGGGTTGATCGACGGACGACACGAGCTTGAGGACAAGCTTCGTGCCGATGGAATCGGGCGCCTGATTCAGACCGTCAATCTAGCGGGGTTTTCTTGCAGAAATGTGAAAGGTGCGGAAAGTGGTTTCGTAAAGACGGGATAAGCGAAGGTCAAGCTGGCGCGGGGAAGCGCCAGGCGAGCGAAATATCCTTGCAGCGGCTAGTGCAGCCAGGCGAAGGCCGCGAGCGCGATCATGACCGTGATCGCGCCGCCGATGCGCGTGGCGATCTGGGCAAAGGGCATCAATTCCATGCGGTTGGCGGCGGTCAGGATGGCGACGTCGCCGGTGCCGCCGAGGCCGCTATGCGTGGCGTTGACGATGGCCGCCTCGACCGGATACATGCCCATGCGGCGCGCGACGAGGAAGCCGGTCAGCGTCAGCGTGAGCACCGTGGACACGGCCGTCACGATGTTGACCCAATGGAACGCGGCAACGATCTCGCCCCACGGCGTCATCGCAACGCTGATCGCGAACATGAGCGGATAGGTCACGGCGGTGGAGAAGAAGCCGTACATGAAGCGCGCGCCGCCGCGCACGCGGGGCGACACGAGCTGGAAGAACTGCGCCGCGACCACCAGCACGAGCATCACGACCGGCGCGGGCCAGTCGAGTATTGATGGCTCAGCACGCCCACCAGATACAGCGCGATGGCCGTCGCGCCCGCAGCCGCGACCGAACTGACATCGAACTCGAAGGAGGGTGCGCGGGCTTCGGTGACGTCGTCGTCGGCCTGGGCGAGTGTCAGGCGCCCATTGCCGGTGAGCTGCGGACGGCGTGTGCCGAGATAGCTCAGGAGACCCGCGCAGCAGATCGCCGCGATGTTGCCGAGCATCACCGCCGAGAGCACCTGCGCGAACAGCGGCCCTTGCTCGACGCCGAGAATCTGCGCATAGCCCGCCGAGAGCGGCAGTGCGCCTTCACCGACACCGCCCGCCATGATCGGCACCACGACGAGAAAGAGCGCGTGCTTCAGGTCCAGTCCGAGCACCGTGCCGACAGTCGTGCCGACGAGCGCCGCCGCCACCGATCCCGCCGCCACCGGCACGAAGATCCGCACGAAGCCTTTGACGAGCGTCTGCCGGTCCATGCTCAGCACGCTGCCGACGATGATCGCCGCGATGAACAGATAGAGGAAGTTGGACTGCCTGGTGAAGGTCGTGACAGCCTTCGCGATGGGCGCGGGCATCAGGTGGTAGTACACCAGCATCGACGGGATGAAGGCCGCGAAGATCGAGGTCGCGCCGATGTGACGGATCCACGGAATACGCTTCGCCAGTTCGGCGCAGGTGAAGCCGCCCACCGCGACGAGCGCGATGCCGGTCGGCAGGTCGGCGGCGAGCTTGCCGTGCGCGGTCATCGCGCCGAGCACGAGGATCAGCAGCACATAGACCGGCAGCGGCAACGCGCCGATGCGCACGTCGAACACGCGCCACCAGCGTTCTTTCAGGCCCGGGCTCTCGCGCGTGGCGACCGAGGGTGCGGCGGACTTCATCGAGGGTTCTCCGTTCATCGCGGGTCAGATGAAAATGAGCAAGGCCGCACCATACACGATCAAACCCACGGCAAAGGTCATCACGGTGAAGCCGAGCACGCGCTGCACGCCGACGCCCGCCATCGCGACCACCGGCGCGGCCCAGAACGGCTGCAACATGTTCGAGACCTGCTCGCCCATGGCGACGGCCATCGTCGTCGCCGGCACGGATGCATGCAGCGCGACCGCCGCCGGCACCACGAACGGCCCCTGCACGGCCCAGTGACCGCCGCCGCTCGGAATGAAGAAGGTGACGATCACCGAGCAGATGTAGCTCCAGAACGGCAGCGTGTGCGCATTCGAGATCGTGATGAAGAAGTGCGAGATCACGTCGGGGAGGCCGGTGGCGTCCATCATGCCCATGATGCCGCCGTACAGCGGGTATTGAAGCATCATCGAGCCGGTCTGCTTCGCGGCGTTCTTGATGGCATCGGCATAGGCGAGCGGATAGCCATGGCAGATCACGCCGCCGATGAACATCACGAAGATCACCGCGTTCACGCCCGAGAACGGGATGTGCTGCACCTGCGCCAGCACGATCAGCGCAATCCCCATCACGCTGATGAACGCGCTGCCGAGCCACGAATGCTCGATGGCCTGCGCGAAGCTCAGCTTGCCTTCGGGACGCTTGCGCACCGGGGCGTCGGGATGCTTGTCGGTGTCGAGCACCACGGCGTCTTCGTCGCGCGGCTTGAGCCACGTGAGCACGAAGGGCATGACGACGAGCATCACGAGCGTCGGCACGAGATTGAAGCGCGTGAACACGGTCTCGCCGAACGGCAGCACCGCGCCCGTCAGCTTCTGCACGACGTTCATCGCGCTGCCTGGCGTCGATTGCGCCAGCGCGATGGAACTCGAAATGCCGCTGGCCCACACGACCCAGCCCGAGAACCCTGCCGCGACGATCCACGCGAAGTCCACGCGCAGGCGCTTGGCCACTTCGCGCGCGAGCAGCGCCGCGACGACCAGCCCCATGCCCCAGTTGAAGAACGAGGTCACGGCCACCAGCACGAAGGTCAGCGTGGCGGCCTGCGCGGGCGTGCGCGCGACCGACACGAGCGCCTTGAACAGGCGCTGCACCGGCGGCGCGTGCGCGAACGCATGGCCCGTGACGAGCACGAGCGTGATCTGGAACGCGAACGTGAAGATGCCGAAGAAGCCCTTATACCAGCCGCCGATCATGCCCGGCACGGACGCATGCGGCGCGAAGATCAGCGAGAGCACCGCGACGATCGCGGTGATGAGGATCGCGAGCACGAACGGGTCGGGAATGGTGCGCTCGAACAGCCGGATGGTGGCTTCGGTGAAACGGGTCTTGCGCACGGGCGTTGGCGCGGCGGTGGATTTCATGCGGTGTCTCCTGTGAGTCTTGTTCTTTTTAGATCGCGAAGCCGTACAACACGGCGGGGTTGGTGTCGAGAATGCGTTCCCGGGTCCTGTCGTCCTCGGCCCATTCGCCGAGCAGATCGAGCAGCATGGCGTCGTCGGGCTTGTGCGTCTCGGTCACGTGCGGCCAGTCACTGCCCCATACGAGACGCTCGGGCAGGGCATCGACCCAGGCGCGCGCCATCGGCGTGATGTCGGCGTAGCGTTGCTCCAGGCCCGCCGCCGAATCCAGATAAGGACCGGACAGCTTGATCCAGGCGCGGCCCGCGTCGGCGAGACTGCGCACGATGTCGAAGGCCGCGTGACGCACGCCGTCAGCGAGTGGCAGGCGCGCGCGGTGATCGAACACCATCGTCGCGGGCAGGCTGCGCAACAGCGCTTCGTGCTCGACGATCTGTTCCGCGGTCCAGTGCAGCTGCACGTGCCAGCCGAGTTCGGCGACGCGCCGCGCGAGCGGCTCCACCATCTCGAAGCCGACCGCCGCATTCGCCGCCGTGTAGAGCGTGAAGCGGATGCCGCGTATGCCGCCCTGGTCGAGCGCGGCGAGTTCGTCGTCGGTCACGTCCGGATGCAGCACGGCAATGCCGCGCGCATGCTCGATACCGAGCTGGCGGATGGCATCGACGGTGACGGCGTTGTCGGTGCCGTACACGCGCGGCGTTACGATCACGACCCGCTCCGTGCCGATGCGCGCCTGCACCCTGCGATACGCGGCGACATCGGCATCGGCGACGAAGCCGTGCGCGTCCGGCTGCTTCAGGAACGCGCGGTCATAGATGTGAATGTGGGAATCGCATTTCATCGCGGCAGGTCTCCGTTCACAGCACGGCGCGCTTCGCACGCAATGCTTCGATGTCCGCTTCGCTCAGGCCGGCTTCGCGCAGCAGCGCATCGCTGTGCTGGCCGAAGGCGGGCGCGGCGAACGGCTCGGGCAGCGGCGTCGCGCCGAAGCGCACCGGATGCCGGAAGCCGCGATAGCCGCCGAGGCCCGGATGCTCGAAATGCGTGACCATCTCTTCAGCGAGGACTTGAGGATCGTCGAACATGTCTTCCACGCTGCGTGCAGCGGCGCAAGGCACCGCGTCGCCGAAGCGCGCTTCCCATTCGAGCGCGCTGCGCTGCGCGAGCGCCGCATGCAGTTGCGGCACGATTTCATCGCGATGGATCGCACGCTTGCGCACGCTGTCGTAACGTTCGTCGGCGGCAAGCGCGTCGAGGCCGGTCAGCTCGCACAGCGACTTCCAGAAATGCGGCGTGTTCGCGGAAAGATAGAGATACCCTTCGCGCGTCGGATGAATGCCCGTGATGCCGCCCGAACGCATGTCGCGGCCTACGTCCTTCGGTTCGCCGTCGGCCCAGATGAGACGCGCGGACTGCATCGTCAGCGCACTGCGCAGCAGCGATACGCCCACGTACTGCCCTTCGCCGCTTTTCTCGCGCGCGAACAGCGCGGACGCCACGCCCGACGCCACCAGCGCCGCCGCGTAGTAATCCACCACCGAGCCGTACAGCACTTCGGGCGGGCCGTCGGCCGGGCCTTGCAGCGTACACATGCCGGTCATCGTCTGCAGGACCTGGTCGTAGCCCGCCTTGTCCTTGTTCGGACCGGTTTCGCCATAGCCCGTCACTGCGCAATACACGAGCCGCGGATTCACTTCGCGCAGCTGCTCGTAAGCGATGCCGAGCCGCGCCGGCACGCTCGGACGGAAGTTATGCACGAGCACGTCGGCCTGCTTCACGAGCGCGAGCAACACGTCCAGCGCTTCCGGCTGCTTCAGGTCGAGCGCGAGGCCGCGCTTGCCGCGGTTCACGCCGAGAAACGCGCGGCTTTCCGCTTCGAGCGTCGACGGGTACTTGCGCAGGTTGTCGCCCGTGGGCGGCTCGATCTTGATGACTTCGGCGCCCTGATCCGCCAGCAGCGTGCAGCCATAAGGACCGGCGATGTAGGCGCTCAGGTCGAGCACGCGCACGCCGGAGAGCGGCCCGCCGCGCCCAATGTTCTGTTCCATGAAACCTTCTCCTTTCAAATTCCCGCAACGGCGCGCTGCTCGTCGGAGAGCAGGCCGAGCCGCGCGGCGTCGCTGACCAGCACGCGCGCGCGTTCGACGAACGGCGGATCGATCATCCGGCCATCGACGACATACGCGCCGACACCTTTTGCATCCGCTTCGCGCGCGGCAACGACGACCCGCACCGCGTGCGCGATGTCTTCGTCGGAAGGACGGAAGACGTCGTTGGCAATCGCGATCTGGCTCGGGTGAATGCAGCTCTTGCCGATGAAGCCGAACGCGCGCGCCAGTTGCGCCTCCGCGCGAAAGCCGTCCGCGTCCTTGATGTTGGCGAAGGCGCTGTCGTAGGCGAAGACGTTCGCTTCGCCCGCCGCGATGCGCAGCGCGAACATCGCCTGTTCGATGGCCGCGTTCTCGCGCCGCGCAATGCCGAGCGGCTCGAACAGGTCGCCCAGCCCGAGTTGCAGCCCCGCGACTCGCGGATGCGCGGCGGCCAGCTCGGCGGCCTGGCGCAATGCGCGCGGCGACTCGACATTGAGCAGCAGGCCGATCGGCGCGCTCACGCCGTTGGCGCGTTCGGCGGCTTCCAGCGCGGCGGCGGCGGCCAGTACGTCGTCGGGATGTTCGGGCTTCGGCAGGTTGACGAGGGAGACGCCGTTGCGTGCCACTGCGTCGATATCGGCGGCGAAATGCGGCGTGGACAGCGCGTTCACGCGCACGATCAGCGTCTTGTCGCTCGCCAGGGCGTCGCTGCTTTCGAGCAGTACGCGCAAGTCCGCGCGCGCCTGCGGCTTGCGCTCGGGCGTCACGCTGTCTTCAAGGTCGAACGAGAGGGCGTCGGCGGCGCCGGCGAGCGCCTTGGCAAAGAGTTCCGGGCGCGATGCCGGCACGAAGAGCTTGCTTCTCATGTGTCTCCCAACTGTTCTGAACTGTATTTGCTTTATCAAACAGTCTACGCAGGCTCGGGTTTTAGATAAACTATCCGCGTCTATCTTCAAACAAAAGCAAATCTACGTTATGGAATCAGCGTTCCTTTCCAACCTGCTGCTCGTCGTCGATACCGGTTCGATGGCGGAAGCGGCGCGGCGCGTCGGCGTGACGCCGGCGGCGATCGCACAGCAAATGGCGTCGCTCGAACGTGAGCTCGGCATCACGCTGTTCGTGCGCTCGGGCCGCACGGTGATTCCGACCGAGGCGGGGCATCGCGTGATCGAGCGGGCGCGCGGCCTGGTTGCCGATATCGCGGATCTCAAGGCACACGCGCTGGAAGGCGAGCCGACCGGTGAACTGCGGATCGGCACCATCACGACGGCGCTGCTGAGTCTGCTGCCCGATGTGCTCGCCAACTTTGCGCGCGCCTTTCCGCGCGCCAAGGTGCTGATTCGCGCGGGCACCTCGATGGAGCTGTACGACACGCTGCAACGCGGCGATCTCGATGTCGCCATCTGCCTGCATCCGTCGTTCGCGTTGCCGAAGGCCTATGACTGGCACTTGCTGCGTGAGGAGCCGCTCGTCGTGCTGGCGCCCGGAAGACTGGCTCGCGAGGATCCGCATGAGTTGCTCCGGCGCGAGCCGTTCGTCCGCTATGACCGAACGCTAGGCGGCGGCAAGCAGGCCGACAACTATCTCCGGGCTGCACGCATCGTGCCGCGCGAACTGTTCGAACTGAATTCGCTGATGGCCATCGCGATGATGGTCGATCGCGGACTGGGCGTCTCGCTCGTGCCGGACATCGTTTCGCCGATGACCGCCGCGCTGTCCATTGCGCGCCTTGCTCTGCCGATGCAAGCAGAGCCGCGCCGCTTCGGCATGGTGTGGCAACGTTCGTCGCCGCGCGCGCGGCTGATTCAGGGCTTGCTGCGCTGCGCGGACGAGGCGGTCGCGGCGAGCATTGCGAAGGGGTGAACGAAGGAATGATCAGCCATAGGAGAACGTCTTGTCACAGAGACGTCAAGGCAGCAACAATCCGCATGCATACTTTGACTAACTGTCGAATGATGCGCGGCATAATGCAGATAATCCGTTTCCGGATTGATAACTGAGCGAGCGCTATCATGAGCGAACCAAAAATAAAGCGAGACCCGGAGGGAACACGGCGGCGCATTCTGGAGGCGGCCACCGAACAGTTCACCCGGTTCGGCCTGGCCGGCGCACGAGTCGACGCCATCGCCACCGCGGCCGAGACCAATGAGCGCATGCTCTATTACTACTTTACGAGTAAAGAAGGCTTGTACGTTTCGGTTATCGAAACAATGTATGGGCGCTTCGGAGAACGTGAAGTCAGTCTGGATCTGACGGGCCTGCCGCCTTCCGAGGCCGTGCGCAAGCTGGCCGAGTCCATCTGGGATCATCTGCGCGAAAACCCTCAATGGCTGAGTCTGATCAATAACGAAAACCTGCATGAAGGACGATACCTGGAGCGGTCGAGCACGCTGCGCGAAACCATCTCCCCGGTGATTGCCATCATGCGCGAGATCCTCGAGCGCGGCATGGCGTCGGGCGAGTTCCGGCCGGGCATCGATCCGCTCGACTTCTACATCACGGTAGTAGGCATGGGGTACTACGTGGTGTCGAACCGCTTCTCGATCAATGCGTTCATCGGGCGCAACTATAGCGAGCAGCCGCGTTACGAAGCCATCGCGGCGATGCATACCGACATGCTGCTGGCCTATCTCACTTCGCACAAGAAGACGCAATAAGCTTTGCCGGGGCGATCGCCGTCACGCCCTCTGATGCGATGAATCAGGCAACGCGGTGTCGTCGCCCCAGGCCTTGGCGGCAGCCACCGCGCGCCGCCAGTCCTTCAGGCTGGCCGCCACGCGTGCGGGCTGCATCGACGGGTTGAAGCGCCGGTCCTGCTGCCACTGCTGCTGCACCGTTTCGATGTCAGGCCAGAATCCCGTTGCCAGTCCTGCCAGACAGGCTGCGCCAAGCGCGGTTGTTTCGATGATGCGCGGACGCACCGCGTCGATGCCGAGCAGGTCGGACTGAAACTGCATCAGAAGATCATTGGCGCAGGCGCCGCCATCGACGCGCAATTCATCGATATGCATGCCCGAGTCGGCTTCCATGGCCTTGAGCACATCCGCCGATTGATAAGCTATCGAATCCAGCGCTGCGCGCGCGATGTGCGCCGCCGTCGTTCCGCGCGTCGCGCCGAACAGCGTGCCGCGCGCGCGGGCGCTCCAGTGCGGCGCGCCGAGTCCCGCAAAAGCCGGCACGAAGAAGACGCCGTCGGAGTCCGGCACGCTGCGCGCGAGCGCCTCGACTTCGGCCGCGCTGCGGATGATGCCCAGTCCGTCGCGCAGCCATTGCACCACCGCGCCCGCGATGAAGATGCTGCCCTCCAGCGCGTAATGGACTTCGTCACCAAGCTTCCATGCAATCGTCGTGACGAGGTCGTTCTTTGATTCGATCGGCTGTGTGCCGGTGTTCATCATCAGGAAGCAGCCGGTGCCGTAAGTGTTCTTCGCCATGCCGGAACGTGTACACATCTGGCCGAACAGTGCGGCATGCTGATCGCCCGCGATGCCGGCCAGCGGCACTTCGGCGGTCAGCACGCCCGCTGCGGTGCGGCCCACGCATTCCGATGACGCACGCACTTCGGGCAGCAGGTTGCGCGGGATGTCGAAGGCGTCGAGCAGGTCGTCGTCCCAGTCGAGCTTGTGAATGTTGAAGAGCATCGTGCGGGACGCGTTGGTGATGTCGGTGACGTGCAGCGCGCCCTTCGTGAAATTCCAGATGAGCCAGCTGTCGACTGTGCCGAACGCGAGCTTGCCGCGCGCCGCCTGCTCGCGCGCGCCCTCGACGTTGTCCAGGATCCAGCGGATCTTGGTCGCGGCGAAATACGCGTCGATGGGCAAGCCCGTCTTCGTGCGCACCATCGCCGACAGGCCGTCCGCCTTGAGCGTGTCGCACAGGTCGGCGGTGCGCCGGTCCTGCCATACGATGGCGTTGTGGACGGGCTTGCCGGTCTCCCGGTCCCACACGATGGTCGTCTCGCGCTGGTTGGTGATGCCGATCGCGTCGATATCGCCGGCTTCCGCGCCGCCTCGCAACAGCGCTTCGGCGGCGACGCCCGACTGCGTCGACCAGAGTTCCCACGGATCGTGTTCCACCCAGCCGGGACGCGGATACCGCTGCGTGAACTCCTTCTGCGCCGATGACACCAGTCGTCCTTGGGCGTCGAACAGCATCGCGCGTGAACTGGTGGTGCCTTGGTCGAGGCTCAGGATGAAGCGCCGTTTCATTGTCCGTCTCCGAATATTGTTCTTGGCCCGCGCAATCCTCGCGTGCGCTTTAGGCCGCGTGTTCCGGCGACGGCCCCGCGATGTCCGTCGCCGCTGCGTCCTGCCGGGCGAACCAGTCGTCGATGCGGGAGGCGACCGTATCGCGCGAATCCGGCGCGATGTGCAGGCCCAGTTTCGAGCGGCGCCACAGCACGTCTTCGGAAGTCCTGGCCCATTCGACGTCGCGCAGATAGCGCAATTCGGCTTCGTGAAGAGCGATGCCCGGCGCGAGCGACGGCCCGAGATCGTCGAGACTGCGCGCCGCGCCGATGAGCGTGTCCGCGCGCGTACCGTAGGCATGCGCGTAACGGCGCGCCAGTGACTCAGGCAGCCAGGGATGTCGCGACCGAAACGCCGCGATGAACGCGTGAATGTCCGCACGAGGCAGGTCGCCGCCCGGCAGCGGCACACCGGCGGTCCAGGTTCGGCCGTCGTGTCGAAGCGCCTCGCAAAGCGTGTCGACGGCTTCTTCCGCCAGCTTCCGATAGGTCGTGATCTTGCCGCCGAAGACCGAGAGCAACGGGGCTTCGTCATCGGGATGATCGGTTTCGAGCCGATAGTCGCGCGTCACGGCGGAAGCGTTCTGCGCGTGCTCGTCTTCCAGCAGCGGACGCACGCCCGAATAGCTCCACGCGACATCCGCCGGCGCGATCTTCTGCTTGAAATAGCGATTGATGGAGTCGCACAGATAGCGCACTTCCTCGGCGTCGATGGACACCCGCGCCGGATCGCCGTGAAACTCGAGGTCGGTCGTGCCGATCAGCGTGAAGTCGCGCTCGTAGGGAATCGCGAAGATGATGCGCTTGTCGGGGTTCTGGAAGATGTAGGCGTCATCGTGGGAGAAGAGACGGCGCACCACGATATGACTTCCTTTCACCAGTCGTACGCGATGCTGCGGCTTCTCGCGGGTGTGGATGCCGTTGCGCAGCAACTCACCGACCCACGGACCCGCCGCATTGACGATCGCACGTGCCCGCACGGTCGAGAGCGATCCTTCGCCGCCGCCAATGCGCGCGTGCCACACGCCTTCCTGCCGCGACGCGCTGACGAGCCGCGTTCGCGTCAGCACGGTCGCGCCGCGTTCCCGTGCATCGAGGGCGTTCAGCACGACGAGCCGGGCGTCGTCGACCCAGCCGTCGGAGTAGATGAACCCGCGCTCGATGCTGTCGATCAGCGGCGCCCCGGCAGGATGACGGCGCATGTCGATGCCGCTCGACCCCTGCAGCAGTTCGCGTTTCGCCAGATGATCGTAGAGAAACAGTCCGGCGCGGATCAGCCAGGCCGGGCGCAGTGCCGGCATGTGCGGCATGACGAAGCGCAGCGGAGAGATGATGTGCGGCGCCGAGCGCAACAAGGTTTCGCGCTCCTGCAAGGCCTTGCGCACCAGACCGAACTCGCGGTACTCGAGGTAGCGCAGTCCGCCGTGAATGAGCTTCGTGCTCGATGACGACGTGTGCGACGCCAGATCGTCCTGTTCGACCAGCAAGACGGAGAGCCCGCGTCCGGCGGCATCGCGCGCGATGCCCACTCCGTTGATGCCGCCGCCCGCCACGAGCAGGTCGTAGATCAAGCCTTGCATGGTCTGTTCACTCTCCAGGGTGTCCGGCACGAAGTTGACGCAAAGGAACGAAATGTTCGTTTGCGAAAATTTAACGAACAACGGCGAAAAAGTAAAGACGCTTGCACGCCAGCCATTCCTGCGCAAAACAAGCAGAGGCAGCGAGGAAGAAATATAAGCTTGCTCAGCGTAAACCCTGACCAATATTTTCGAAAGTGAACTTTTAGTTTTCGAAATTGTTCCTTATAGTTCGCCTTGTATCTCAAAATCCGGGTGCGTCCATTGCGCCCGCTACGGCAAACACAAGGAGACCGCGCCATGCAGGAGCGCACGCAACTCGGACAGGTGGTGTACAGACAAGGGCCCGACTGGCCCGGCTACGCGCGGCGTGTCCTGTTCTGGAACTGGTTCACGTGGCTGCTCAACTTCGCGGACCGCGGTCTCATCGGGCCGTTGCTGCCGCTCATCATCGCGGAGTTCGGCATCTCCTATGCGACGGCGGGCGGCCTCGTATCGTTCTTCTTCGTCGGCTATCTCTCGACCTTCTTCGGCGGCCTGCTCGCGGACCGCTACGGCCGCAAGCCGATGACCGTGCTCTCCGTGTTCGGCTTCGGCGCGGCCACCTGTCTCACCGGTCTCGTCACCGGCGTCAAGTCCTTCGCCGCCGTGCGCGTGATGACCGGCATCTTCGAAGGGCTCCAGTATCCGGCTGCCGCCGCCTGGGTCAGCGAGAGCTTCCCGTACAAGCAGCGCGGCCGTGCGCTGGCCATCTGGGAGACGGGCTACAGCCTGGGCACGCTGGCCGGCATCGCGGCGGCGACCGTCGTCGGCGCGCACATGGGCTGGCGCGCGGTCTGGCCGATCTGCGGCGTCATCACGCTGCTGTCGGGCGTCCTGTTCATGCGCCGCATCAAGGAGCGTCCGCGCACCGAGACGCCGGGCCACGACGAAGCCGTCGCGCTGCATATCGAGAAGGGCGGCGCGCGCATCCGCGACGTCATCCGCATGCGCAACGTGTGGGTCGTCTTCGTCATGCACGGGCTCTACAACTTCACCTTCTGGATGGCCGCCACCTGGGTCCCGGCGTATGCGATCAAGGTGCATCACATGTCCTTCCTCAACGGCGGACTGATGTCGGCGACGCTGTTCGGCGGCGTGTCGATCGGCCTCGTGCTGAGCGGCTTCCTCGCGGACCGCATCGGCCGCAAGCGCACCATCAGCCTGCTCACGCCGGTGTCGGCCATCTGTCTGTGGGGCTTTACGCAGGCGCAAAGCGCACCGATGCTGTTCACGCTGATGGTGCTCGGCGGCGTGTTCGGCGCGTATATCTCCACGGCCATCGCACTGGTGATGGATTCGACCGATCCGCGTCTTGCCGGCACGGCCTTCGGCGTGGCGCTGTTCGGCGGCGAAGTCGGCGCGGTGCTGGGGCCGCTGTCGGGCGGTATCCTGGCGCAGGAACTCGGTTTGCAGAGCGCCATTCTCGCGCTGCCGGTCTCGCTGATCGTCGCTGCCGTCTTCGTGTGGTTCGCGCATGAACCGCAACGCGACGCGCACGGCACGCTGAAGACCAACCTGAACTCACAGACCTGAACGGCATTGCGACTTCGGCGCGGGGATCGACGAACCCGCGCACCTTCATTCATTTTTGGCACCGGGACCAGCATGGCAAGCAAACCGAACATCATCCTGATTCTCAACGACGACATGGGCTACTCCGACATCGGCTGCTATGGCGGAGAAATCGAGACCCCGAACCTCGACCGGCTTGCCCGCAACGGCTTGCGCTACTCGCAGTTCTATAACACCGCGCGCTGCAGCCCGTCGCGCGCGTCCTTGCTGACGGGCCTGCATCCGCATCAGACGGGCATCGGCGTGCTGACCTACGACTACGGTCCCGAAGGCTATGCGGGCAATCTCAACAAGCAGTGCGTGACCATTCCGGAAGTGCTGAAGACCAACGGCTATCGCACCTACATGAGCGGCAAATGGCATGTGGCGAGCAGCCTCGACGAACCCAGCGACACCTGGCCGATGCAGCGCGGCTTCGACGAATTCTTCGGCACGATCATCGGCGCGGGCAGCTTCTACGATCCGAACACGCTCACGCGCGGCAACACCAATATCGAGCACGAGGCGAAGGAGCAGGACGACTTCTTCTATACCGATGCCATTAGCGACGAAGCGGTCTCGTTCATCGAGCAGCATGTCGCCGAGCATGCCGGCACGCCGTTCTTCCAGTACGTCGCGTACACGGCGCCGCATTGGCCGCTGCATGCGCATGAGGAAGACATCGCCAAGTACAAGGGCCGCTTCGACGCAGGCTGGGACGCGCTGCGTGAGGAGCGCCTGAAGCGGCTCGTCGATGACGGCATCCTGCGCGACATCTGGCGTCTCAGCGACCGCGACCCGACGCAGCCCGAATGGAGCGAAGCGGATCACAAGGCCTGGCGCCTGCGCTGCATGGAGGTGTATGCGGCGCAGATCGACCGGATGGATCAGGGCATCGGGCGTATCGTCGCGGCGCTGGAGCGCGCCGGGCAACTCGACAACACCGTGATCATCTTTCTGTCGGACAACGGCGCGTGCGCCGAGGACATTCCGGAAGGCGTCACGGTCGATGATCTCGTCAACAATCTCAAGATCGCCAAATCGCATACGCGCAAGGGCGCCGAAGTCCAGTTCGGCAATAACCCGGCGCTGATGCCGGGCGGCGAGGACACATACCAGAGCTATGGCACGGCCTGGGCGAATCTGTCGAACGCGCCGTTCCGGCTCTACAAGCACTGGATTCACGAAGGCGGTATTTCGACGCCGTTCATCGTGCACTGGCCGGACGGCATCGAGGCGAAGGGCGAGATCCGTCACTCGCCGGGCTATCTGCCCGACGTCATGGCGACGGTGCTCGACATCACCCGCACCGACTATCCGCAGCAGCATGGCGGCAACGCCATCGCGCCGCTGGAGGGTCACTCGCTGCGGGCGTCGTTCGAGCAGAAGGGCGGGGAAGCCCGCCCGCCGATGTTCTGGGAGCACGAAGGCAACGCGGCGGTGCGCATCGGTACGTGGAAGCTGGTGCGGCGCTATCCGAATCCGTGGGAGCTCTATGACATGGACGCGGATCGCACCGAACTGAACGACCTCGCCGGGCAGCATCCGGATCGCGTGAAGGACATGGCGGCGCGCTACGACGAATGGGCCGCGCGCTGCGGCGTGATTCCGCGCGAGAAGATCCTGGCGCTGATGGCGGAGCAGGACGAGCCTGCGTTCTGGGAAAAGGAAGAGGACAAATGATGGAGACGCCGGGCTTGCACGAGGGCGGCACGAAGCGGGCTTGCTGCACGCCGCAGCGTGCTGTTCACGTGGAGTCGCAAGCGCAGGACATCGCGCGGACTGGCGAGCCCGATGCGTGGGTGCAAGTTCGCGGCGGCGAGTTCGAGATGGGCACCGATCTCGCCGAAGGTTTTGCCGACGATGGCGAAGGCCCCGCACGCCGCGTGCGCGTCAGTGACTTCGCGCTCGCGGCGACCACCGTGACGAACGGCGAGTTCAGCGCGTTCGTGCGGGCGACGGGCTACATCACCACCGCCGAGCAGCTCGGCACGTCGTTCGTGTTCTATCTTCAGGTGCCGGAAGCACGGCGCGCCGGGATGCGTCGCGTGGCGCCGGGCCTGCACTGGTGGCTGGATGTCGAAGGCGCCTGCTGGCAGCGTCCTGAAGGGCCTGGCTCGCACATTCGCGACCGGGCGCGGCATCCGGTGGTGCATATGTCGTGGGACGATGCGCACGCCTACTGCGCCTGGAAAGGCGGCCGCCTGCCGACCGAAGCCGAATGGGAATTCGCCGCGCGCGGCGGTCTCGAAGGCAAGCGCTATCCCTGGGGCGACGAACTCGAACCGGACGGGCGGCCCCGCTGCAACATCTGGCAGGGCGATTTCCCGCATTCCACCGCGCCCGGATGGAACGCCGGTCCGCTGGCCGTCGATGCCTTCGAGCCGAACGGTCTCGGCTTCTACAACATGTGCGGCAATGTCTGGGAATGGTGCGCCGACTGGTACGCACCGGACTATCACGTCGCGACCGCTGCACGCGATCCGCGCTTCGATACACCTACGGGCAGGCGCTCGATGCGCGGCGGCTCATTCCTCTGCCACGATTCGTACTGCAACCGCTATCGCGTTGCGGCGCGCAGTTCGAATGTGCCGGGGACGTCGGCGAGCAATATCGGGTTCAGGATCGCGCATCGGTAGAAGTCCGTCACCCCTGCGACGCATGCATCAGCATGTAGCCCGCCACCAGCACGATCACCCCGGCGAACACGCGGTTGAGCGTGCCGCGCCGATGCGCGAGCCGTCCGGCCGCGCGCGCCCCCATCCAGCCGCCGACCGTGCCGCCGAGCACGAACACCGCGGCCACGGGCCAGTCGACGTCGCCGGAGATCGAATAGTTGATCGCGGTGGTGAGGCCGAAGGTGCCGACCGCGAACAGCGAGGTGCCGATGGCCTCCACAATCTGCATCTGCGCGGCGAACATCAGTCCCGGCACGATCAGGAAGCCGCCGCCGATGCCGAAGAAGCCCGACAGTCCGCCCGCGCCCAGCCCCGTGCCGCACAGCTGCGGATAGCGTCGCGAGGTGCCGGCGCGCGTGTCGTCGGCGTCGGCGGGAGTGCTGCGCAGCATCAGCACGGCCACGATGCACATGAGAATGGCGAAGTAGTCGAGCAGACGGTGCCCGTCGACGAGCTTGCCGAGCGTCGAACCCAGCGCCGCGCCGAGCACGCCGCTCGCCGCGAAGGTAAAGGCCGCGTCCCAGCGCACGCGTCCGGCGCGCGCATGCGGGATCATGTTGAGATAAGCGCTCGCGGCCACCGCGAGCGCCGCCGTGCCGATGGCCGCATGCGCGTTGTGCAGGCCGACCACATAGAGCAGCAGCGGAATGGCGAGGATGGACCCGCCGCCGCCGATCATGCCGAGCATGAAACTCACGAAACCGCCGCACAGCAAAGCAAGAAGGATCTGGATGAGAGACGGTGCGGGCATGCGTTCAGCCCTGCCGTCGCGGTGTGGACGCGGGCTGGCCGCAGGTCAGGTTCGCGGGCACGGCCACGTCCATCATCTTCGGATAGGGCAGGTCGAGCGACGCCATGATGCGCGCATACTCGTCCTCGGTCTTGCCCGCGATGCGCGGATTCCAGCGCTGTTCCTCGCCGATGCTCGACGCGCTCATGCCCTTGTAGTCGTGCGCCGGATAGACGATCGTAGGCTCGGGCAGGCGGAACAGCCGGTTGACGATGGAGTCCCACGAACGGCGCGCGTCGCCGCCCTGGAAGTCGGTGCGGCCGCTGCCGCGGATCAGCAGCACGTCGCCGGTGAACACGGCGCGCGGCGCGTCCGGTTGCAGCACGAAGCTGAACGACTCATCGGTATGGCCGGGCGTGTAGAGCGCGCCCAGCGTGATGCCGTCCACGTCGATGCGCTCGCCGTCGCGCACATGGCGCGTCACGCATTCGGCGCGCGTGCGTTCGCCCATGATCGTCGTGCAATCCAGCACGTCGCGCAGGTCGCCAAGCGCGGTGATGTGGTCGGCGTGCGTATGCGTGTCGATGGCATGCACGAGTTCCACGCCGAGTTCCTCGATCAGTTGCAGGTACTGGTCGAGCTTCTCCTTCACGGGATCGATGATCAGCGCCTCGCCGCCCGGCCGCGACGCGAGCAGATAGGTGTAGGTGCAGGAGGCGCTGTCGAAGAGTTGTCGGAAGATCATGGCGTGCTCAATCCTTGCGTAGCGCCTGGGCGAAGCGCGCGATGGAGTCGCCGACGTTCCCGACCTTTTCGAAGCCCAGCACGCTCTTCACGATGCCGTCCACCTGTGCCGCCTCCAGCCGCTCGCCCAGCAGCGAACCGGCCTTCGCGCTCAGGTTGCGTTCCTGTCGGGCGAGATCCTGTTCGGGGCGGCTCGTGTTGATGTGCTGTTCGAGGCGCGTGCCGTCCTTCAGCACGATCGCGACATCGGCGCTCGCGCGCGGCTGCTGCGGATTGGGCGTGATCGTCACGAGCCGGCGCAGCCGGCCGACCTGCGCGTCGTCGAGCGCGGCGGGGCCGTACGATGCGGCATCGACGGTGCTCCAGCCCGCCAGCGTCAGCGCAACCATCTGCGCGATGCTGAACTTCGCTTCGAGTCCGTTCGTCGGCGATGGAATGCAGCACACCGAGAGATATTGCGGCTCGACGCGGATCTCGATGCGCTCGATGTCGTCGAGGCGCGCGCCCAGTTGTTCTCTCAACAGCTTGGACGCTTCGATCGAACCCTGCGTGCCGTAGCACGACGCGTTGTACTTGAACAGAATCGTGCGCGCCTGATAGTCCGGCGCGTTGGCGAGCGCGCGTGCAATCGCGTCGTGGTCGCGCGCGCTGGCGTACAGCTCGATGAAACCGGCCTCGCATTCGAGCATGTCGGTCTGGCTGGTGAAGCCGCGCTTCGCGAGACTCGCGGCGAGCACGCCGCTCGCGGCCGCGTGGCCCGCATGCAGCGGCTTGCACATGGTGCCGAACGCCGCGCGCAGCCCGGCCGATTGCGTCGCGGCAATGCCCAGCGCGTGCTGCGTCTGCGCGGGCGTGAGATCGAGCAGCGTCGCGCTGGCGAGCGCCGCGCCGAACATGCCGAAGGTCGCGGTGTTGTGCCAGCCGCGCTTGTAGTGTTCCTCGCCCATCACGAGCGCGATGCGGCTCTGCATCTCCACGCCCGCGACGAAGGCGGCGAGCGCGCGCTGACCGGGCAGGCCGTCGCGTTCGCCGATCGCGAGAATCGCCGACCACAGCGGCACCGACGGATGCACGCGCGAACCGAGATGCACGTCGTCGAAATCGAGCACGTGCGAAGCCATGCCGTTGACCAGCGCCGCGTTGCGCACGCTGGTCCGCGCGCCGCTGCCGAGCAGCGTCGCGCGCGGCGCGGCTTCTTCCGCGCGAATCTCGGCTTCGAGCATGCCCACCGAAGGATCCGCCCAGCCGGAAGTCAGCGTGCCGAGCCAGTCGAGCAGCGAGTGCTTCGCGATCTCGATGACTTCAGCCGGCAGCGGGTCGCGGGCGCGTGCGAGACAGGTCTCGGCAAGTTCGCGTGTGAGAGGGTAGCGGGCGCTCGAAGCTTCGCTCATGAGGGTCTCCGTGGAATGCTGTGACTGGATGGCGGCCGGCGGTTCAGTGCCGTCGCCCGAATGCCGCCGGATTGACGAGGTTGCGCGGCGTCCCGGCCTGCCAGGCGAGCACGTCGCGAAACGCCGCATCGAAGAGCGTTTCGTAGTTTTCTTTCTGCACATAGCCGAGATGCGGCGTGCAGACGACGTTGGGCATCTGCACGAAGGCATCGCGCAGCGCGGGTTCCTCGTCGAAGACATCGAGTGCGGCAAGGCCCGGCCGCCCGCGCGCCAGCGCTTCGGCGAGCGCGCCCGGCTGCACCAGGCCCGCGCGGCTCGTGTTGACGAAGAGCGCGTCGGGCTTCATCGCCAGCAGATGATCCAGCGTGACCATGCCGCGCGTGGCGTCGTTCTGGCGCACCTGCAAGGTCAGCACGTCGGATCGGGTGAAGAGGTCGTGCGCGTCGGCGGCAAGTTCATGACCGTGTTCCGCCGCGAGCGCGAGCGACTCCGGCCGGCTCCACACCAGCACGCGCATGCCGAAGGCCGTCGCGTACTGCGCCAGACGCCGGCCGATGCGCCCATAACCCCAGATGCCGAGCGTGCGATGCTCCAGCGCGACGCCGAGACCGTGGCCGTAAGGCGTCGCATCGTCTTCAAGGCCGCTGCGCTGCCAGACGCCCGCCTTCAGGTTCGCCGCGTATTGCGGAATGCGCCGCGCCGCCGCGAGAATCAGCCCCCACACGAGTTCCGCCGTGGCGACGCCGGAGAAGCGGCTCTCGGTCACGGGAATGCCGAACTCCGTCGCCGCGTCCAGGTCGATATGCGCGCTCGCCTTGCCGGTCTGCGCGATGAAGCGCAGGTTCGGCAGCTGCTCCAGCAGTGCGCGCGGCACCGGCGTGCGTTCGCGGATCAGCACCAGCACTTCTGCCTCGGCGATGCGCGCGGCCAGCGTGTCGAGGTCCTTGATGGTGTCGTGCAACACCTGGACATCATGACCGTCGAGCAGCCGGAAGCAGTCGAGCTTGCGGACGGCGTCCTGATGGTCGTCGAGGATGGCGATCTTCATCGCGGCCGCGCGCCGGTTACGCCTGTGCGCCGGTAGCGACCGGCGCGCCCTGGCGCGAACTCCACTCGCTCCACGAGCCCGGGTAGAGCGCCGCGCCGCGAATGCCCGCGATCTCCATCGCCAGCAGGTTGTGACAGGCGGTCACGCCGGAACCGCACTGGCCGATCAACACCGCGCCGTCGGTCGTGCCGGCAATCGCGCCGATCTCCTCACGCAGCGTATCCGCCGGCTTGAAGCGGCCGCCGGCGTCGAGGTTGTCGCGGAAGAAGCGGTTGCGCGCCTTCGGAATATGGCCGCCCACGGCATCGAGCGTTTCGTTCTCGCCGCGATAGCGGTCGGCCGCGCGGGCGTCGAGCACCACGCGCTCACCGCTGTCGATATTGGCGCGCACGGCGTCGAAATCGACCGTCGTGACGAGCGGCGTGCGGACCGTGAAGCTGCCCGGCGCGGACGCCTTGCGCTCGCCGCTTTCCACCGCGTGACCCGCGCCGCGCCAGGCAGGCAGGCCGCCGTCGAGCACCGCGACATCGCGATGACCGGCCCAGCGCGCCAGCCACCACAGACGCGCCGCGTACATGCCGCCCGCGCTGTCGTAGCAGACGATCTGCGTGGCGTCGTTCGCGCCGGCGCGCGCCATCGCGGCGGCGAAGGCCTCGACGGACGGCAGCGGATGACGGCCATTCTGGCCGGTCTTCGGGCCGCTCAGTTCGCTTTCCAGATGCAGATGCACCGCGCCCGGCACGTGCGCATCGCGATAGCTCGCGAGACCCGCGTCCGGGTTGGTCAGGTCGAAGCTGCAATCGCAGACCAGCACGTTGGCCGAACCATCGGCGAGCAGCGCGGCGAGTTGTTCGGGGGAAATCAGCGTGTCGAAGCGCATGGGGTTCCTGTTGCTTGAGAGAATGAGGTTGAAGGTCTCGCTCGCGGCGCGCTCAATGATTGAACGGCTTGACCACGGCGCGGTAATCCGCGATATCGCTTTCGATGAACTTCGCGAAGGCGTCGCCCGAGGTGTTGGTCAGCACCGCGCCGTTCATCGTCAGTTGCTTCGCGACGTCGGGCTGCTTGAGAAGCTGCTGGATGTTCTGGTTCAGCTTCGCGACCACGTCGGGCGGCGTGCCGGCCGGTGCGGCGACGCCGTACCATTGCGTCGTGCCCACGGCCCAGCCGAGTTCGCGGAAGGTCGGCACGTCCGGATAAGCGGGATTGCGCTGCGCGCCGCTGGTCGCGAGCAGGCGCATGCCGTCGTCGGTCAGTTGCCCGGCGAGCGGCGTATAAGGCGCGAAGAAGCTGTCCACCTGGCCGCCGAGCAGCGCGGTGGTCGCCGGGCCCGAGCCGGTGAAGGGCACGTTGAGGATGTCGAGGCCCGCCTTCTTCTTGAAAATCTCCATCGTCGATTGCGCCGCGCCGCCCGTGCCGGTGGACGCGTAAGTGAGCTTGCCGCCCTTGGCCGCGGCCACGTAGTCCTGGATCGTCTTGTATTTCGACTTCGCGCTGACCATCAGGCCGAAGGGCGTTTCGACCACCATCGAAATGGGCGCGAAGCTGCCCGGCACCTTGTAGCGCAGGTCCGGATGCACCACCGGCGCGACCGAAAAGTTGCCGCTCATCGCGAGCAGCAGCGTGTAGCCGTCGGGCTTCGCGTGAGCGACGATATCCGCCGCGATGTTGCCGCCCGCGCCGGGACGGTTCTCGACCACGACGGGATTGTCGAGACTCTTCGAGAGCGCCGTGGCGACGATGCGCGCGTACGTATCGCCGCCGCCGCCCGGCGGAAAGCCGACCAGCAGCTTGATCGGGCCGTCCGGATAGCCGCCTGCGTGCGCCGCAGGCATGGCCGCCACGCCGATGCCCAGGCCCAGCACACAGGCCGACACAGCGCGCAGCAGACGCGCCGGAACCTCGTTCTTCGCATTTCGGGTTGAACGCATGCTTGTCTCCGTTGTTATCGATGGCCTGCACCGCAAGCGCGCCGCGTCATTGCAACAACTGCATGTGCCCCTTCTGCACGGTCTGCCGATAGCGGCCGATGTCCTCGACGATGTACTTCGAGAACGCGTCGCCGGTGAGCGTGCCCGGCACCACGCCTTCACGGTCGAACAGTTCCTTGACCGTCGGCGCGGCGAGGGCCTGCATGGTCGCCTGTTCGAGCTTCGCGACGACCGGCGCGGGCGTGCCCGCAGGCGCCGCGAGGCCGTACCACTGGGTCAGCGTCATGTTGACGCCGGCTTCCTTCATCGTCGGCACGTCCGGCATCTGCGCGTTGCGCTTCTCGGCCGTGCTCGCCAGCAGGCGCAACTGGCCGCCCTTGATCTGGCCGGCGAGCGGCGGATAGGTGGCGAAGAACGCATCGACGCGGCCGCTGATCAGGTCGTTGATCGCCGGGCCCGAGCCCTTGTACGGCACGTGCAGCACGTCCACGCCCGCGGCCTGCTTGAACATTTCCATGCCGAGCTGCGCGGCGGAGCCGGTGCCCGTCGATGCATAGCTCAGCTTGCCGCCCTTGGCCGCGCTGATGAAATCGGCGAGCGTGTGGTATTTCGATTTCGCCGACACCATCAGCCCCTGCGGCGCCTCGGCCACCAGCGCGATCGGCGCGAAGCTCTCGGGCACCTTGTACGGCAGCCGCTTGCGGATGGCGGGCGCGGTCGCGAGGTTGCCGCTCATCGCGAGCAGCAGCGTGTAGCCGTCCGGCTTCGCGTGCGCGACCGTCTCCGCCGCGATGATGCCGCCCGCGCCGGGCCGGTTGTCGACGATCACGGTCTGATGCAGGATCGGGGCGAGCGCCGCCGCGAGCGCGCGGCCGTAGAGGTCGCCGCCGCCGCCCGGCGGAAAGCCGACCACGAGGCGGATGGTTTGCGTCGGATAGCTATCGTCGGCGTGGCTGGTGACCGGCAGGATCGCGCAACAGGCGAGGCCGATTGCGCCGAGCAGGCGGGTGAGTTTCATGCGAGTCGTCTCCTTCCGGTTAGTTTTGTCAGAGCGGCGCGCGACCGGCACGCACGCCGCTTTTCTGCACAGCCCCTGGATTTATTTGCGCGGCTCGGCGCCGCTGCGCGCGCGCACGGCGCTGGAACGAGCCGGACGGCGCGGGAGCGTTGGCGCGGTGTCCGCAGCGAGCTTTTCGAGCGCCTGCACCACGGCATCGCCGAAACGTTCGACCTGCGCGGCCGAGCGCTCCGCATGCGCCGGCACGACGCGCCAGATGCACGGACGCGGCGAGAAGTCGTCGAGATCGACGGCTTCGAGATCGTCCGCATAGGCGCTCGCGGCCAGCATGCAGTCCGGCACGAAGCCGAGGCCCACGCCATGCGCGACGAGTCCCAGCTTCTGCTCCGCGCCGAACGCGCCCACGTTCACCTGCAACGGCATGCCGCGCTCGCGGAACGCGCTGAAGAGGCCGTCGCGGAAGCCGCAGCCTTCGGGGTTCAGCACCCAGCCCATGCCGCCGAGATCGGCGAGATGCAGCGTGTGCGCCGGCATCGCGCCCTTGCGCGCCACCACCACCATGTGCAGCTCGCCCAGGCGCGTGGCGCTCAGGCCCGGGTCGAACTGGGTCGAGCCCGGCAACACGACGATGGCGCCGTCGAGTTCATCGGCCTTGAGGCGCGCGATCACGTCCGTGCTCCAGCCCGACGAAATCTGGATGGACAGCCCCGGCGTCTCTTCCATCTGCCGGGGCATGGCGTCGAGCAGCGCGAGTTCGGCAATCACCTCCGACACCCCGACGCGCAGCGTCCCGCCCGGCGGCGAGTCGCCCCGCACCAGATCGTCGATCGACGCCACTTCGCGCAGCACCGCCTCGCAGCGCTCATACACGCGGCGGCCGAGCGGCGTGGGCCGGGGCGGCTTGGTATGGCGGTCGAGCAGTTCCACGCCGAGATCGCGCTCGAGGTTCTGCACGCGCCGGCTGATGAGCGGCTGGCGCGTCAGCAGCGCCTCCGCGGCGCCGGTGACGGATTCATAGCGGACCACCGCCACGAATGCATTGATGTCTTCGAGTTTCATGCCGAAAAAAGGTGGAGTCAGTCGTTCATCCAGCCCGCCGCTTCCTGAGCGGCGAGCGTCCGGTCGATGCTCGCGCCGGTCTGGCCGAGATAGCCGGCCGGATCGGTCAGGCGCACGATGTCGTTCTCGTCGAGCACCTTCGCGAGGCCTTCGTGGGTGCGCATGGCATCGGCGAAATCGAGCTTGTTGGCGATGCCGTGCATCGACGCTTCATACAGCCAATGGTGCGCCGTCTGCTTGCCGACGCGCTCGCCCAGCTCGATCATCACGCGCTCGGTCAGCAGATAGCCGCGCATCTTGTCGAGATTGTGCGACATCGCGTCCGCATCGACACGCAGGCCGGCCAGCAGCTTCGTGGTCTGTTCCAGCAGCGCGCCGGAGATCAGGCAGCATTCCGGCAGCGCCTTCCATTCGGTCTTCCACGCGATGCCGTCGCGCTCGTGCTCCTGCACCATCGCCTCGGTCATCATCGCTGCGTTGTAGCGCAGCGCGCGCGACAGCCCGGCGATGTTCTCGGCGGCGGTCGGATTGCGCTTGTGCGGCATCGTGGAGGAGGCCAGCTTGCCGTCGGAGAACTGTTCTTCCACTTCGCCGAACTCGTTGCGCTGCATGTTGAACAGCTCGTTGCCGATCTTCGACATCGTCGCGCCGATCATCGCCAGCAGGTTCGCGTATTCGGTAACGCGGTCGCGCGACGGGCCCCAGCTGATGGTCGGCACGGCGAGGCCGAGGGCTTCGAGCGTGCGCGTTTCCACTTCGCGCGCCTGCGGTCCGAGCGAGGCCTGCGTGCCCACGGCGCCGATCAGCATGCCGACGAACACGCGCTTCTCGCATTCCTCCATGCGCTGATAGTGGCGCGACACTTCGTCGAGCCAGATTGCACATTTGTGGCCGAAGGTGATGGGCAGCGCCTGGACGCCGTGCGTGCGGCCGACCATCACCGTATCGCGATGCTGCTTCGCGAGACGCGCCAGTTCCCGGCCGATGGCGCGCAACTCGTGCATGAACACCTGGTGCGCGTCCTTCAGTTGCAGGATCGTGCCGGTATCGAGCACGTCCTGCGTGGTCGCGCCGTAATGCACCCATTCGCCTTCCTTGCCGGCGTGGGCCTGCAACTGTTTGAGCAGCGGCACGAGCGAATGCTTGATGCGGCGGATCTCGCTCGCCATCAGCGGAATGTCGATCTTCTCGACCTTCGCGTTCTCCGTGATGGCCTGCGCCGCCGCCTTCGGAATGATGCCCAGCGCCGCCTGCGCATTGGCGAGCGCGGCTTCGAAGTCGAGCCACTTCTGGATGCGCTGTTCCTCCGAATAGATTTGCCGCAGCTTTTCGCTGCTCCACAGATGTTGCAGCGCAAGCATGTCGAATACGGAAACGCTCATGGATATCTCCTTTTACTTTTTGTCGGCGGGCAGCATGCGGCCCGGATTGAACAGAGTGTCGGGGTCGAAGGCGCGCTTCACGCGCGTCATCAGGTCGAGGGCGACCGGGTCCTTGTAGTGCATCAGCGCGTCCTGCTTGAGGCGGCCGATGCCGTGTTCCGCCGAGATCGAGCCGCTCATCTTCGCGACCTGTTCATGCACGATCTCATGCACCCGTTCGATCTGCGCGCGAAAGTCGGCGTCGCTCTGGCCGGCGGGCTTGCTCTGGTTGTAGTGCAGGTTGCCGTCGCCGACATGACCGAAGGTGATCAGGCGGATGCCGGGAAACGCCGCTTCGAGCGCGGCGCCGGTTTCCTCGATGAAGCGCGGAATCTGCGAGATCGGCACGGACAGGTCGTGCTTGATCGACGGGCCGTCGCGGCGCTGCGCCTCCGGCACGTGATCGCGGATATGCCACAGCGCATGCGCCTGTTCCGACGACTGCGCGATCATCACGTCGCGCACGAGGCCGCGTTCGAAGGCATCGCCGAGCGCGGCTTCGAAGCGTTCGGCCAGTTGCGCGTCGCGCGCGGCTTCCGAGACCTCGACGAGCACCGACCAGGGCGTTGCCTCCGTCAGCGGGGCGCGCGTGTTCTCGATATGCGCGAGCACCTGTTCCAGCGTCTTGCTGCCGATCAGTTCGAAGGAGGTCACGCAATCGCCGAGCGTTTCGCGCAGCAGCACCAGCACGTCGATGGCCTGTTGCGGCGTGTCGAGCCCGAGCCATGCGGTGGCCTGCTGGCGCGGCAGCGGAAACAGCTTCAGCGACGCCGCCGTGATGACGCCGAGCGTGCCTTCGCTGCCGATGAAAAGATGCTTGAGGTCGTAGCCCGTGTTGTCCTTGCGCAGCGGCGAGAGGCCGTTCCAGATGCGGCCGTCGGGCAGGACGACTTCGAGGCCCAGCGTGAGATCGCGCGCATTGCCGTAGCGCAGCACCTGTTCGCCGCCGGCATTGCTCGCCAGATTCCCGCCGATGGTCGCGCTGCCCTCGGCCGCCAGCGACAGCGGAAACAGCCGGTTGTGGCGCGCCGCTTCTTCCTGCACGTTCTGCAGGATGCAGCCGGCCTCGACGATCATCGCGTGATCTTCCAGCGACACGTTGCGCACGCGGTTCATGCGCGTAAGGCTCAACACCACTTCGCGGCCCGACTCGTCCGGCGACGATCCGCCCGCCAGCCCCGTATTGCCGCCCTGCGGCACCACCGGCACGCGCTCGGCCGCACACAAACGCACGACCGCCGCGACCTGTCCGGTCGTCGACGGACGCACCACGGCGCGCGCGCGGCCCGGGAAATTGCCGCGCCAGTCGCGCTCGTAACGTTCGAGGTCAGCGGCTTCAGTGACGACGCCCTGCGGGCCGACGATCTCGCGCAGCCCGCTCAGGAAGGCGTCCGCGGTGGAAGTTGAGGAAGTTTCGGCGTGCGGGTCACGAAGCATCAGGGCCACTCGGTTGGTTCGACGATGACCGAACGATATCCCAACTTCCGGTGATTAGCCACTATCGGAATAATCTATTGCATGTTCATCTAATTTGTAGATAATCAGTCATCGTGATCGCGGCTCACCGCAGCGTGACCTGAATCGCACAATCCCTTCACCATAAGAAACCAGGAGCATCGAGATGACATCCCATTACTACGACAAGGAAGACAGCGCGCACCGCATGGGCATGGCCAAGGCCGCGCCGGAGGAGTTCAAGGCGTGGGCGAACCTGAACAACATCGTCGGCCGCGAAGACGGTGCGATTCCGCTGAAGTACCGCGAGCTGATCGCCATTGCCGTCGCGCACGCCACGGGCTGCCCGTACTGCATCGAATCGCACGCGAAGAAGGGCAAGGCCGCGGGCATGACGAAGGAAGAAATGAGCGAAGCCATCCTGCTGTCGGCGGCACTGTGCGCGGGCGCAGCCGCGGCGCACGGCGGCCTCGCCATGAAGTTCTTCGACGCTGCCTGAGAGCGGCGCGAAACCGGCATCGATCGGGACGCGCCAGCCGCGTTCCTGATCGATAGCCAGCGGGCGCGCACGGCGCGCAATGCCGTCGGCACAGACGGACATGAAAGGAGACAGACGTGGTTGAACAGCATCCGGCAGCGTCGACGCAGCGACGCGACTATTACGCGGGCGGGCTGATGATTCTGCTCGGCCTGGGCGCGATCTTCAAAGGCTCGAGCTACGACATCGGCAGCCTGCGCGAAATGGGGCCGGGCTTTTTCCCGGTGGCGGTCGGCGCGATCATGGCGCTGTCGGGGCTGGGCATCGCGCTGACCAGCGTGGCCGTCGAACCGGCCGGCGACAGGCAGAAGCCCGAATGGCGCGGCTGGATCTGCATTCTGCTCGGCATCGTTGCGTTCATCGTGCTCGGCAATCACGGCGGCCTCGTGCCCGCCACTTTCGCGACGGTGTTCATCGCCGCGCTCGGCGACCGCAAGAACAACCTGCGCGATGCCTTCCTGCTCGCGGCCGCCATGTGCGTGGTCGCGGTCGTGGTGTTCTGGTGGTTGCTGCAAGTGCAACTGCCGCTGTTCCAGTGGAGTTGAGCCATGATCGGACAATCGCTGGCTGATCTGTGGCATGGCTTCGGCGTCGCGCTGGAGATGCACAACCTGATGTGGTCGTTTGTCGGCGTGCTGGTCGGCAACCTGATCGGCGTGTTGCCCGGCATGGGCGCGCTCTCGGCCATTTCCATTCTTCTGCCGCTCACCTATTCGATGGGCCCGGTGCCCGCCGTGCTGATGCTGGCCGGCATCTTCTACGGCTCGCAGTATGGCGGCGCAATCGGCGCAATCCTGCTGAACCTGCCGTGCCATCCGCCGCATGCCGTCACCTGTCTCGACGGTTATCCGCTCGCCAAGCAGGGCCGCGGCGGGACCGCGCTTGGCATCACGATGGTGGCGTCGTTCTTCGCGGCGTCGTTCGGCATCATCGTGATGATCTTCGCTTCGCCGCTGCTCGTGCAGATGGCCTTCAAGTTCGGCCCGACCGAAATCTTCGCGATCATGCTGCTCGGCCTGCTGGCCGGCGCCACGATGAGCCGCGGCTCGGCGCTCAAGGGCGTGGCGATGACGTCCGTCGGACTGCTGGTGGGCGTGGCCGGCACCGATGTCAACACCGGCATCTCGCGCTTTACCTTCGGCATGGTGGAGCTGTCGGACAAGGTGGAGCTGGTGGCGCTCGCGCTGGGCATCTTCGGCGTGGCGGAGTTCCTGCGCAGCGTGAACCGCATCCAGGCGGTGGGCGGCAAGACCCGCATCCGTTTGCGCGACATGCGGCCGAGCCGCGCGGAGTTGCGCGAGGCGTTCTTCCCGCTGCTGCGCGGCACGTTCATCGGCACGCTGTTCGGCGCGATGCCCGGCACCGGCCCGACCATCACGACCTTCATCGCCTATACGCTGGAGCGCAAGGTATCGCGCAATCCGGAGAAGTTCGGCACGGGGATGATCGCGGGCGTCGCGAGTCCCGAAGCGGCCGCGCATTCGAAGACGCAGGTCGACTTCATCCCGACCATGAGTCTCGGCATTCCCGGCGACGCCACCATGGCGCTGATTCTCGGCGCGCTGCTGATTCACGGCATCCAGCCGGGCCCGCGTCTCATCACCGAACATGCCGATCTGTTCTGGGGGCTCATCGCGAGCTTCTGGATCGGCAACGTGCTGCTGGTGATCCTGAATGTGCCGCTGATCGGCGTGTGGGTGCGTCTGCTGCGCGTGCCGTATCGCTTCCTGTATCCGGCTGCGCTGTTCTTCATTGCGATCGGCGTGTACAGCACCAACAACAGCCTGTTCGAGATCGGCGAGGTGCTGGTGTTCGGCGTTGCGGGCGCGATCTTCGCGTCGCTCAAGTTCCCGGTGGCGCCGATCCTGCTCGGCTATGTACTCGGACCGATGGTGGAAGAGAACTTCCGCCGCGCGCTGCTGCTCTCGCGCGGCGACCTGCTGGTGTTTGTGGAGCATCCGATCAGCGCGGTGTTCATGGGCATCAGCGCCGTGCTGATTCTCGTGCAGGTGTGGCTCGGCATGCGCGCCATGCACCGTGAGCGCAGGCAGCGTCAGCAGACGGCGCAATTGCGCACGACGAGCTGACCTCTCCGGGCCGCGCCGCCGCGTCATGAGGCGGCGCCGGCCCTTGCCGCCCGATGCGTTGCGCATCGGGACGGATATTCCATCGCCATTCGAACGACCCGCGCCGGTTCCCGAACCGGTGTGCGCGCCGTCTCGTCTCGTCATCTCCCGATGACTTCCCTTTGCCCGCCCGGTCCCGCGCCGCGGCGAGGCGTTCTCTTGCCAACGACCACAACGGAGACACCTGGATGCACACCACAACGAACAATCGACGACCCACGGGGGCGCTGCGCATCACGGCAATGACAGGCGCGCTGCTCTGCGCCGCAGGCGCGCATGCGCAGAGCAGCGTGACGCTGTACGGGATCGTCGATGCAGGCGTGGAACACGTCAACAACACGTCGGCGGGCGGCGCGCAGACGCGCGTGGTGTCCGGCAATTCGTCGGGATCGCGCTGGGGGCTGAAGGGCGTCGAGGATCTCGGCGGCGGCGTCAAGGCCGTGTTCACGCTCGAAGACGGCTTCAACATCAACGACGGCGCAACGGCGCAATCCACCAAGGGTATCGGCGCGAACGCCGCGACCACGACGCGGCTGTTCGGCCGGCAGGCGTGGGTCGGCATCGCGATGAAAGGACAGCGCGTGACGCTGGGCCGCCAGAACACGCTGCTGTACGACCAGGCCATCGCCTTCGATCCGATGGCGGTGTCGTCGCGCTATTCGGCGCTGTCGGTGGACTACGCGATGTCGGCGCGCGCGGACAACTCGGTGAAGTATCTCGGCAGCTTCGGCGCGTTCAAGGCGGCGGCCATGTACAGCACGCGCTACGACACCGGCTACGGCGCCGAAGTCCCCGGCGCGCAACTGACGGGGCGCTACTTCGGCGGTTCGCTGACCTATGGCGCGGGACCGCTGGGCGCCAGCGTGTCGTACGAGCAGCGCAACAGCAATACGGTGACGACCAACACGGCCCGCGAGCGGCGCGCGACGGCCGCGCTGAGCTATGAGATCGGTGCGCTGAAGGCGTTCGCGGGCTATCGCTACTTGCAGGCGTCGCGCCAGTTCCTGCCCGCAAGCCCGATTGCGCTGGCGAACGGCTCCGATGCAAGCTCGGCGAACATGTACTGGCTGGGCGGCCGCTACGCCGTGACACCGGCGTTCTTCGTCAGCGCGGCGGGCTATCTGCAGGATGTGAATTCTTCGGATGCGGATCCGTGGCTGCTCGTGCTGCGCGCGGACTACGTGCTGTCCAAGCGCACGGATATCTACGCCACCGCCGGATATGCGCATAACGAAGGCAATTCGGCGCTCGGCGTGGGCGGTTACAAGACCGTTGCGGCGGGGTATGACCAGACGGGCTTTGTCATCGGGATGCGGCAGCGGTTCTGATGAAGGGCGGCGACACCCGGCACGCCAGGTGTCGCCGCAAGGAAACTGCGCGTTTCGCCGCTCGATGAAGCGCGCCAATATCGTGTGTCGAAGAGGGCGCGGACGTGCCGACCTTGATGCAGCAGCGCGAAGACGGAGTGCGGACCGAAGCGGCCAGACGCGCGAATCGGGACGACGCCGAGCTATGGCGCTGGTTCTGTCTGGCCTGTCAGGAAGGCCGCATTCGCTGGTGCCGTTCCAGTGAGGGCTGGCTCGTCAGCGTGAACCATCGGCACCTCGCCACCGAGCCCGATTTCGATGCCGCGATCCGGCAGGCTCACGCCAGACATCTGGCGCGAGCGGATCGCCTGGACTGAGAAGCCTCCGCTTCAAAGCGTCCCTTTCCACTAAGCCATCTGCGATACGAACTTCGTGACGAGATACGCTTCCATCGCTTCGGTGCCGCCTTCCGACCCGTAGCCGGATTCCTTCACGCCGCCGAACGGCGTTTCCGGCAGGCCGAGTCCGTGATGGTTCAGCGAGATCATGCCGCTTTCGATATCACGCGACAGCGCGGCGAGCGTGCCGGCCTCGCCGCTGTAAGCATACGCCGCCAGGCCCACGGGCAGGCGGTTCGCTTCCGCGATGACTTCATCGCAGGTGCGGAACGAGACGATCGGCGCGATGGGACCGAACGGTTCCTCGTTCATCACACGCGCCGCGAGCGGCACGCCGGTCAGCACGGTCGGCTCGAAGAAAAAGCCGCGCCTCTCCGGACGATGTCCGCCGAGCGCCAGCTTCGCGCCGTGGGCAAGGGCATCGGCTACCAGCCGCTCCATTGCTTCGACGCGCCGCGCATTCGCGAGCGGTCCCATCTGCACGCCTTCATGCAGACCGTCGCCGGTTTCGAGCGCACGCGCTGCCGCGACGAAATGCTGCGTGAAGGCCTCGCATGCCTTCTCTTCGACGAGAAAGCGCGTCGGCGAAATGCACACCTGTCCGGCGTTGCGGAACTTGGCGGCGGCGAGCAGCTTCGCCGCGCGCGGCAGGTCGGCGTCGGCGAAGACGATGGCCGGCGCATGACCGCCCAGTTCCATCGTCGCGCGCTTCATGTGCTGACCCGCCATCGACGCAAGCAACTTGCCGACCTGCGTCGACCCCGTGAACGAAATCTTCGCGACCGCGGGATGGGCGATCAGATAGCTCGACACGTCCGCCGGCACGCCGAAGACGAGATTGAGAACGCCTTCGGGCAAACCGGCATCGACAAAAGCCTGCACCAGCGCCGCGCAGCTCGCGGGCGTTTCCTCGGGTCCCTTGAGGATGATCGAGCAACCCGCCGCCAGCGCCGCCGATACCTTGCGCACCGCCTGGTTGAGCGGGAAATTCCACGGCGTGAAGGCGGCGACGATGCCCACCGGCTCGCGCGTGACGATCTGCGTTACGCCGCCGACGCGCGCCGGGATCACGCGGCCGTAGGTGCGGCGCGCTTCTTCCGCGAACCACTCGATGGTGTCAGCGGCGGCGAGCGTCTCCAGACGCGCTTCCGCGAGCGGCTTGCCTTGCTCCATCGTCATCGCCACGGCGATGGCTTCCGCCCGCGACCGCACGTTGTGCGCGGCCTGGCGCATCAGCTTGCTGCGTTCGAACGCGGCGGTCTTGCGCCAGACTGCGAAGCCGTGCTGCGCCGCGCGCACCGCGTCCTCCAGTTCCCGCTCTTCCGCGAGCACGACGCTGCCGATGATGTCCTCCGTCGCCGGATTGACGACCGGCCGCGAGCGACCGCCTGTGCACCAGGCGCCGCCAATGTGAAGCAGCGTGTCGGAATACGCGCGATTCGGTTGGTGTGCTGCCATGGCCTGAATGTCTCCTTAAGTACGCGACGCCGAAACTGCCTTGGGCGCCGCATGGGTGTCTTCGTAGATCGGATCCCAGTTGATCATCAGCGCGATCACGAGCCCGATGACCGGCACCACCGAGATGTACAGCAACGTAGTGGCCATGCCCGCCGACGCCATGATGATCGGAAACAGGAAGAAGCCGAAGATGCTGCCGCCGCGCGCCATGCCCTGGCCCCAGCCGGAGCCGAGCCCGCGCAGTTCGGTTGGGTAGGAGAGCGTTGCGAGCGTCATGCCCTGTCCCGGTCCGATCGAATGGCCGAAGATCATCGTGGCGAGCAGCAGCGCCATGACGTACGGGCTCAGATGCGCATGCATCGTGCCGAACAGGAGCAGGCTCAGCGCGACGATGCAGTAGCCGAGCATCGACATGCGCCGTACGCCGACTCTTCCCGAATACTTCGCGCCGAGCGCCGCGCCGATGATGCCGAACACGTTGAAGCACACGGCGCCGAGAATGGCGTTTTCCATGGAGTTGCCGAAGATGGCCTGCGACATCGACGGGATGTTGAAGCCCACCGAGAAGTATTCGATGGCCTGCGTGATGCACACAGCCGAAGCGAGAATGGTGCGCGGCAGATACTTGCCCTGGAACAGCGCTGACAGGCTCTGCTTCGCCTCGCGTTTCTCCGCGAAGCCCGACGGCTGCAGATCGACGCGAATGTTGTAGGTCTTCTCGAGAATCCTCGCGGCCTGGTCCAGCGGCAGGTTGTGCGCGGCCCAGCGCGGGCTTTCATCGGCGAAGAAGTAGCGCGCCAGCAGGATGATCAGCGCCGGAATCGCGCCGAAGCCAATCGCGAAGCGCCACAGATGATCGCCGAACATGGCGGTGTCGAATGGCAGGATAACGAGACCGCTGCACGATGCCGCGACGTACCACATGACCTGCCATGCGCCGACGCTTGCCGTCTTCGACTTCTTGTTGACGATCTCGGCGACATACGACAGCGCCACCGGAAAGTCGAGACCGACGCCGATGCCCATCAGCAGACGGAACGCCAGCAGCATTTCGAAGCTGGTCGAGAGCGCCGCGCCGATGGCCGCCACCACCAGCAGCGCCACGTTGATGATGAGAATCTTGAAGCGCCCGATCCGGTCGATGTAACGCCCGCCGACGATTCCGCCCAGACACGCGCCCAGCGCCATGATCGCGGTGATGAGGCCGACTTCCGCCGGCGTGAGATGGAACGCCTGCCGCAACTGCACGATGCCGACGCCCAGGCTCGCGAAGTCGTAGGCATCCACGAAGATGCCGCCGAGTGCGACCAGCGTGAGCAAGAGCGTGCGCTTGTCCGAAGGGTGCGCATCCACGAAGCGCTCAATGTCCTGCGCCGATTTGACGACCAACCTGTCCATGTCCTGTGTCTCCTGTCTGTCCACGTCTGATGTGTTTGTTTATGACGCTTGCTTGAACTGTGCCGCCAGTTCGTCGAGCGGCGGCACGAAACCGATGCCGGGTAATTCGCCGAGCGCCACGCGCCCGTCGTGTGGCTGGGCAATCGGCCCGCACAGCAAGGTGCGCAACGGATTGGGATTGGCGTCGACTTCGAGCATGCCGTCGCCGCCCGCCGCCGCCAGCAGGTGCGCCGAAGCCAGCAGCCCAAGGCCGCCGCCGAGATAGTGCGGACAGTAGCGCAGGCCCGCCGCGCGCGTCGCCTGGATCACCGGCCAGCAGCCGGAAACGCCGCCCCACTTGGCGGCGTCGGGCTGCACGACGTCGTAGGCGCGTTGCTCGATGTGCATCGCGAAGCTCTGCGCGTCAGCGAGATTCTCGCCGCCTGCAATCGGCACCGGCGATTGCTCGAGCAGCGCGCGCCATTCGGCCACCGGACGGTTGCAGCGCAGCGGCTCTTCAAGCCAGCCCAGATCGAACGGCGCAAAGGCATGCGCCATCTCGATCGCGGCAGGCAGGTCCCATGCCTGGTTGGCATCGACTTGCAGCGTGCAATGCTCGCCGATGATCTCGCGCAGGCGCGCCAGATTGCCCAGATCGCGCTCGCGCCCGAAACCGACCTTCAGCTTGAACGAGCGATAACCTTCAGCGGCTTTCTCGCGCACCAGCGCTTCCGCGCCAACCGGATTCAGGCCGCTGGCATACACCTCGATGTCGCCGGATGCGCCGCCGAGCAGACGCCACAGCGGCAACTGCGCCTTGCGGGCCCACAGATCCCACAGCGCCAGATCGAGGCCGGCGATGGCCTGCGCGAACGGTCCCGGCTCGCCGGATTGCAGCGCGAGGACTTCGGTGCGCTGCGTGAGCATGTGGAAGGTATCGACGGGATGCACGACCGGATGCTCGACGAGCATCGGCGCGAACACGGACTCCACCAGACGCGCCCGATGCTCCGCGCCCACCGACGGGAAATTGCACCAGACTTCGCCGAAACCCTGAACACCGTCCGAATCCGTGATGCGCACGAACACGGCGGGGCGGTCCGTCATCGTGCCGAAGGAGGTGCGCACCGGCGTCGCAATCGGGGCGCGGAACACGAACGCTTCCACCCGCGCGATGCTCACCGGCTCGATGCCATGCGGATCCAGCCGTGGAAACGCTCCGCGTCGCGTTTCGGTCATTGCCTGCCTCCTGATGATTTTTCAAGTTAGAAAGTATGGTTTATAGTACTACCATGTTTTAGAATTTTGCAATCGGTATCGATGCGGGCTTTCCCGCAAGGGCCACCGGTTCACAATCAGAGCAACAGGAGACACGCCATGCAGAACAAACAGGACGCTTATGACTATGTGATCGTCGGCGCGGGATCGGCGGGATGCGTATTGGCCAACCGGCTGTCCGCGGATCCGGCGTGCCGGGTATTGCTGCTGGAGGCCGGCGGGCATGACCGTCACTTCTGGCTGAAGCTGCCGGTCGGTTACTTCCGGAGCATCTACGACACGCGCTTTTCCTGGCAATTCGCAGTCGAGCCGGAAGCCACCACGGGCATGCGGCCCATCGTCTGGCCGCGCGGGCGCGTGCTCGGCGGATCCAGCGCGATCAACGGCTTGCTGTATATCCGTGGACAGCGCGCCGATTACGACGACTGGGACGCGCTCGGCGCACACGGCTGGTCGTATCGCGACGTGCTGCCATTATTCAAGCGCTCGGAGAAGTACGCGGGCGGCGAGACGGTATATCACGGCGCCTCGGGCGAGCTGGGGGTCTCGGACCTGCGCAACGATCATCCCTACTGCGACGCATGGCTGCGTGCGGGCGAGGAAGCAGGCTTTTCGCGCACGCAAGACTTCAACGGCGAGAAGGATGACGGGCTCGGGCCGTATCAACTGACCATCGCGGGACATTGGCGCTGCAGCGCGGCGACGGCGTTTTTGCATCCGGTCCGGCAGCGCCCGAATCTCACCGTGAAGACGGGCGTGCATGTGACGCGCGTGCTCTTCGAAGGCGACGATGCAGTGGGCGTCGAATATGTGCTCGACGGCGTCGCGCATCAGGCGCGCGCGAGTCAGGAGACGCTGCTCGCGGCGGGCGCGCTGCAATCGCCGCAACTGCTGCAACTGTCGGGTATCGGCGATGCGGCGCTGCTCCGACAGCATGGCATCGGCGCGCGCGTGCATGCGCCCGAAGTCGGACGCAATCTGCGCGATCACTATCAGGCGCGCGTCATCGTCAAGCTCAAGCACCGCATGTCCCTGAACGACGACGTGCGCAATCCGTTCAAGCTCGCGGGCATGGGCGCGCAGTGGTTATTCGGCAAGCGCGGCCCGTTGACGGTCGGCGCGGGGCAGGTGGGCGGGCTCGTCGCGACCGAGCATGCCGAACGCGGCCGTCCCGATGTCCTGTTCAACGTGATGCCGCTTTCGGTCGACAAGCCTGGCGACCCGCTGCACGGCTTCTCGGGATTCTCCGCTTCGGCGACCCAATGCCGCCCGGAATCGTCGGGCACCGTCGGTTTGCGCAGCGGCGATCCGTTCGCGCCGCCGCTCATCCACGCAAACTATCTGCGCGAGACGAAGGACGTGAAGACGCTCGTGGCGGGGTTGAAGATTTTGCGCGAGATCTACGATCAGCCGACCTTCCGTTCGCTCGTGACCGGCGAGGAACATCTGCCGGGCGCGGGTCTGCGCGGCGACGCGGAACTGGAGGCGTTTGCGCGGCAGAAGGGCGGCACGGTGTTCCATCCGGTCGGCACCTGCCGCATGGGTTCCGACGACCGGTCAGTCGTCGATGCCGAACTGCGTGTGCGTGGCGTGAACCGGCTGCGTGTGATCGATGCGTCGGTGATGCCCAACATGATCTCGACCAATACGAACGCGGCCGCGATCATGATCGGCGAGAAGGGCGCGGCGCTCGTACAGGGACGCATCGCGGCGCCCGCGCTTGCCGAGGCACTATAGTAGAGGCTCTATAGTCCAGACATGCTGACAATGACACGTGCCTCGCTGGCCAGTCCCATTCCGCTGTACCTTCAGATCGCCGATGCGCTGCGCGACCGCATCGCGCGCGGCGTCTGGCAGCAGGGGCAACTGATCCCGACGCTCGAACAGATCGCCGACGAGTTCGATGTCGCGCGCGTGACCGCGCGGCAGGCCGTGCAGATGTTGATGACCGAAGGCGCGCTGACGCCGCAGCGCGGACGCGGCACGTTCGTGTCGGCGGCAGCGCCCTCCATCAAGCCGGTGCAGGTCGTGACCAACCTGCAGGAACTCGCGGAGATGTACCGTTCGACCACGCCGGAGCTGCTCACGGTGGACGAGAACAGCCGCGCGCCGGCGGTGGGCGCTTCGCTCGGCGCGCTCGCGCCCGCGTACACGCACATGAAGCGCGTGCATTCCACAGAGGGGGCGCCGTACTGCGTCATCTCGCTCTATCTGGACGAGCGCATTTTCTCCAAGTCACCCGAGCGCTTTCGCTCGCAAACGGTCATTCCGCTGCTGATGGATCTGAAGCCGTGTCCCATTGCGAAGGCGCATCAGACCCTGACGATCGGGAGCGCCGACGCGGAAACCGCGCGGCTGTTGCGCGTGCCTGCTGAATCGCCCATTGCGCGCGTGGAGCGCGTGTTCAATGACCGTGACGGCGTGGTGATCTATTACGCCGATGTCGTCTATCGCGGCGACGTGGTGCGCCTCGAGATGGATCTGGGCGGAACGCTCGTCAAGAAGAAGTGACGGGCCCCCGTCCGATCAACTCTCCCCATTCCGCGCCCCTCCCGCCAGATACTCGTACTCGTCCGTGTTGATGTGCGTGATCCGATACTCAACCGGCTTCTGGTTGATCGAGTAGGCCACGCGCTCCACTTCCAGCACGGGCGCGCCCGCTTCGAGTTCGAGCAGCTTGCCTTCCAGCTCGCTCGCGCGCGCGACCCGCAGGCGTTCATCCGTGCTGGTCACGTTGATGCCGAACGCATCCTGATAGAAGTTGTAGAGCGTGTTCGGCCGTTCGCGCAACATGCTTTCGGTCAGGCCGGGGAACTTGGTTTCCGGCAGCATGACCGTGTCCACCACCACGACCTTGTCATGCAGCGCGAGCGCGTTCGTGAACACGAACAGCCGCGTCCCTTCGGCGATGCCCAGCCGCGCGGCCACCGCCGGCGGCGTCTTCGCGCGCTTGAAGTTGACCAGCGTCACCACGGGATAGGCGCGGTCGCCATCGCGCCGCGCCACGCGGAAATAGCGGAAGAAATGCCGGTCACGCCGATGCTGCGCGACGAAGGTGCCCAGCCCTTGATGCCGGATCAGGATGTTCTCGGCGCATAGCTCGTCGATTGCCTTGCGCAAGGTGCCGATCGACACGCCGAAGCGCTCCGCCAGCTTCTTCTCGGATGGAATCACCTCGCCGCCTTTCCATTCCTGTGCGGTGAGCGCGGCCAGCATTGCTTCCTTGACTTCCTTGTACCGCGTACCGCCCGGACCGACCGGCATGCCCATGACCGTGCTCATCGCGCCTCCCTCGACCTTCTCCTGAACTGTCCGCGTATTGTAACCCGCGTCTCCAGAAACATGTAACACATATAGATGACCTAGTTGACATGGATGACATCGACGCCTACCATGCATCTCAACGAACGGCGCGGGGCATCCCGGGCAGGCCATCGGAACATCACCAACAGGAGGAGCACATGAGTCACGCAGCAGCGGGAGCAAGCAGTGCAACCCAGGCGGAAGCGGGTGAGCGCAGGACCATTCATATCGTGCTGCACGAAGCCAAGGACACGGTGGGCGTCGCGGTGGTCGAAGGCATCAAGGCCGGATCGCAGTTGAACGCGTGGATGATGGACGAGGACGAGATCGTCACGGTGCCCGCGAAGCAGGACATTCCCATCGGTCACAAGGTCGCGCTGAAGGACATGAAAGTGGGCGACACGGTGTTCAAGTACGGCGTGGACATCGGCAAGGTGGTCGCGCCCATCTCGGCGGGCGAGCACGCGCACGTGCACAACATCAAGACGAAGCGCTGGTAAGCCGTCGCGCTGCATCGGACCCTTCACCCCACATCGAGAGAGAGACACCATGAGCGCGATTCAACTGGATACCACTTTCCGCGGCTATCGCCGGGACAACGGCCGCGTCGGCGTGCGCAACCACGTCATCATCCTGCCCGTGGACGACCTGTCCAATGCCGCCGCCCAGGCGGTCGAAGCGGCCATCAAGGGCACCATGGCCATTCCGCATCCCTACGGCCGCCTCCAGTTCGGCGCCGACCTCGACCTGCACTTCCGCACGCTGATCGGCGCGGGCTCCAATCCGAATGTCGCGGCGGTGGTGGTGATCGGCATCGAGGAGGGCTGGACCAAGCGCGTCGTGGACGGCATTGCGAAGTCGGGCAAGCCGGTGATGGGCTTCGGCATCGAACTGCATGGCGATCACGACACCATCATGCGTGCCTCGAAGGCCGCGAAAGAAATGGTCCAGTACGCCACCGCGCTCGAACGCGAGGAATGCCCGATCAGCGAACTGTGGGTCTCCACGAAGTGCGGCGAATCCGACACGACGTCGGGCTGCGGCGCGAATCCCACGGTCGGCAATGCGTTCGACAAGCTCTACGGCCTCGGCAATACGCTGGTGTTCGGCGAGACCTCGGAACTGACGGGCGGCGAGCAGATCGTCGCGGCGCGCTGCGCGAATGACGGCGTGCGCGAGCGCTTCCAGTTCATGTTCGACCGCTATCAGGACATGATCAACCGCTGGAAGACCGACGACCTCTCCGAGTCGCAGCCGACCAAGGGCAACATCGCGGGTGGCCTGACGACCATCGAAGAAAAGGCGCTCGGCAACATCCAGAAGATCGGCAAGAAGTGCATGGTGGACGGCGTGCTCGACAAGGCCGAAGAGCCGACGCATTCGGGCCTGTGGTTCATGGATTCGTCGTCGGCGGCGGCGGAGATGGTGACGCTGTGCGCGGCATCGGGCTTCGCGGTGCATTTCTTCCCGACGGGGCAAGGCAACGTGATCGGCAATGCCATCGTGCCCGTCATCAAGATCTGCGCGAACCCCCGCACGGTACGCACGATGGGTGAACACATCGACGTGGATGTCTCCGGGATCCTGCAACGCGAGCAGAACCTCGACCAGACCGGCGACAAGCTCCTCGAATGCATGCTTGCCACCGCGAACGGCCGCTGGACCGCTGCGGAGACGCTCGGTCATCGCGAGTTCGTGCTGACGCGTCTGTTCGAAAGCGCATGACGTTGCGGTAGTTTCAGAAGCAAGGATTGCAGAGGCATACAGAAGTCCCCGCCCGATGCGCCCGGCGGTCCGGCAAGCCGTCACAGAAACGGCCCGGACCGCGGCGGCGCGCATCGCAAGTCATCTGACAGCAAGTGGAGGAGACACCATCTTGCGCGTGCTCAAGCATCTCTATGTCCAGGTCCTGATCGGCCTGGCAGCCGGCATTCTCGTCGGCTATTTCGCGCCGACGCTCGGCGTGCAGTTCAAGCCGCTGGGCGACACCTTCATCCGCCTCATCAAGATGCTCATCACGCTGCTGATCTTCTGCACGGTGTCCGTGGGTATCGCGCGCATGGAGAGCCTCAAGCAGGTGGGACGCGTCGGCTTCAAGACCATCCTGTACTTCGAAGTGGTCACGACCATCGCACTGGTCATCGGTCTCGTGGTCGCGAACGTGGTGCATCCGGGCGCGGGTCTCGACATCGATCCGAAGACGCTCGATCCCGGCGCGGTCTCGCACTTCGTCACCGAAGTGCACACCGCCGAGCACAAGAGCCTGCTCGAAGAACTCGTGCCGAACTCGGTGGTCGGCGCGTTCGCGCGCGGCGATCTGTTGCAGGTGCTGCTGTTTTCGGTGCTGTTCGGCGTGGCGCTCTCGCTGATGGCCGAACGCAGCAAGTTCCTGGCGCAGGCGATCGAGCAACTGGGCGATGCGTTGATGCGCATCGTCGAGATGATCATGCGTCTGGCGCCGCTTGGCGCGTTCGGCGCCATCGCGTTCACGGTGGGCAAGTACGGCATCGGCACCTTGCAGCAACTCGGCCTGCTGATCCTGTGCTTCTACGTGACGAGCATCCTGTTCGTCGTGCTCGTGCTGGGCACCGCGTGCCGCTGGGCGGGCGTGAGCCTGTGGCCGCTGCTGCGCTATCTGCGCGAGGAATTGCTGATCGTGCTGGGCACCTCCACGACGGAATCCGTGCTGCCGCGGCTGATGGAGAAGCTCGAACGGCTCGGCTGTCCGAAGTCGGTGGTGGGTCTCGTGCTGCCCACGGGCTATTCGTTTAACCTCGACGGCGCCGCCATCTATCTGACGATGACCTCGCTGTTCATCGCGCAGGCCACCAACACGCATCTCTCGCTGATGCAGCAACTCGGCTTGCTGGCGATCCTGCTGCTGACGTCGAAGGGCGGCGCGGGCGTGGCGGGCGCGGCGCTGGTCGCGCTGACCGCTACGCTCTCCTCGCACAACATCATTCCGGTGGCGGGCATTACGCTGATCATCGGGATCGATCGCGTGCTCAACGAGATCCGCGCGCTCGTCAACATGATCGGCAATGCGGTGGCGACGCTGGTGGTCGCGCGCTGGGAAGGCGTGTTCGATGTCGAAACCGCGCGTGCGATACTCGCGGACCCGCGCGCGGCCCTCCAGGAGGACACGCGCATGTTGATCGAACCCGCGCAGGATCTGCAGAAATGACCGCATCAGAAGACATCACGCTCGCTCCCGACACACTGCACGCACTCGCGCGCCGCGCCTTGCTGGCGGCGGGCGCCACCGCATCGGCTGCGGAAGCCACGGCAAAGGCGCTCGTCTATGCCGATGCGCGCGGTCTGTCCTCACATGGCGTCGCACGCCTGCCGATGTACCTCGCGCAACTGCGCAACGGCCGCGTGGATGCGGCGGCGGTGCCGTCCATCGTGCGCGACCGGGGCGCGGCGTTTCTCGTCGACGCCGCCGATGGCCTCGCCTTCGATGCCTGCGCACTTGCCATCGCGACCGGCATCGAACGCGCCCGCACTTTCGGCACGGCGACGGCAAGCGTCACGCGCAGTCATCACTTCGGCGCGGGCGCGTATCACCTCGAAGCGGTGGGGCAGGCGGGACTCGTCGGTCTCGCGTTCAGCAATGCGCCGGGTTCCATGCCTGTATGGGGCGGCAAGCGCGCGCTGCTCGGCACCAATCCGATTGCCGCCGTGTTTCCGCGTGCACAGGCCGAGCCGTTGATGATCGACCTTTCGCTGTCGCAGGTGGCGCGCGGCAAGATCATGGTCGCGGCCCGCGACGGCAAGCCCATTCCGGAAGGCTGGGCCACCACCGCCGATGGCGCGCCGACCACCGACGCTCACGCCGCGCTCGGCGGCATGATGCTGCCCTTCGGCGGCGCGAAGGGCGCCGTGCTGGCGCTGATGGTGGAACTGCTGGCGGCGGCGTTGTCGGGCGCGCAGTTCGGTTCGGAGGCGGGATCGTTCCTGACCGAAGAGGGTCCGCGCTCGGGCGTGGGCCATCTGTTCTGGCTGCTCGATCCGGATGCGCTGGCGGGCTCGCGGGTCTATCAGGAGCGCATCGAGACGCTGATCGAACTGATGCTCGCGGATGACGACGTGCGTCTGCCGGGTTATCGGCGGCATGAGATTGCGGCGGCCAGCGAGCGCTCGGGCATCGTGCTGAACCGCAAGCTGTTCGAGCAACTCAGCGCACTGGCGAACGATAACGCTGACGCGCTCTGATATCCGCTCCGCATAAAAAATTCTTATCAGTAAAAGGCAACACACCGCACGAACACCTTCCCTCGCGATACCCGAACAGGCGCCTTCAAGACGCCCCGGAGACAAGCATGCGCAAGATCTTTCGTCAGATTTACGTGCAGGTTCTCATCGCAATCGTCGCCGGCGCGTTGCTCGGCCATTACTTCCCGCATGCGGGGCAGAGCGTGGCGCCGCTGAGCACGGCGTTCATCAAGCTGGTGAAGATGGTGACCGCGCCGCTGATCTTCGTGACCATCGTGCTCGGCGCGAAGGAGATGGGCGGTGCGGGCGCGCTCGGGCGGATCGGCGGGAAGTCGATCATCCTGTTCGAACTCACGACGACCCTTGCGCTGCTGTTCGGGCTCTGGGCAGTCAATACGATCCAGCCGGGTGCAGGCCTGAACCTGACGCCCAGTTCCATCGACGCGAGCGTGCTCAACGGCTATGAACACTCGATGCATGCATCGGGCGGCATCATGGGCTTCCTGCTGGGCATCATTCCGGACAGTGCGGTATCGGCATTCGCAAACGCCGACATGCTCCAGGTCGTGCTGTTCTCGACGCTCTTCGCGATCGGCCTGTCGCATGCGGGCAAGACCGGCGAGACGGCCTACAAGTTCTTCGAAGGCGTCGGCAGTGCGCTGTTCGGCATCGTGCGCATCGTGATGCGGCTTGCGCCCATCGGTGCGTTCGGCGCGATGGCGTATGCGGTGGGCAAGTTCGGCTTCGGCACGATGAACTCGCTGCTGATGCTGCTCGTCACCGTGTATGTCGCGACGCTCGCGTATATCGTGCTGATTCTCGGCGGCATCTGCCTGATGTGCGACGTGAGTCTCTGGCGTCTGCTCAAATACATTCGCGGCGAGATCCTGCTGGTGATCGCGACGGTGTCATCGGAAGCCGCGTTCCCGCAGCTCGTGAAGAAGCTCGAAGCGCTGGGCTGTCCGACTGGCGTGGTCGGCATCGTCATGCCGATGGGCTACACCTTCAATCTCGCCGGAACCTGCGTCGCGCAGGTGATCTGCGCGGTATTCATTGCACAGGCATTCGGCATTCAATTATCCGTGGCGGAACAGGCGGTGCTGGTGGGCATCTCGATGCTGACCTCGCGCGGCATGGCGGGCGTGGCCGGCGCGAGCTTCATCTGCCTGCTCGCGACGCTTGCCGCGTTCAAGCACATTCCGATTGAAGGCGCGGCGATCGTGCTGGGCGTCGATCGCTTCATCGCGGAGATTCGCGCGACGACCAACATGATCGGCAATGCAGTGGCGACGGTGGCGGTCGCGCACTGGGAGCGTCAGCGCGATGACGTGTGCATGCGCGAGACGCTTGGGATGCGGCCGAAGGCGGTGACGCGTTAGCCGGGCTGGCCGACTGGCTTCCAACTCCCTGTCTCCGGACACAAGCTGGCAGGCGCACCATCCACCCACACTTGTTCGTCATCGAGTTGGAGGGCGGTGGCGGGGGCTGTATCGAAGGCCACGTTCAGGGCTTGCGCGATACGTGCATCTTCGACGGGAAGCTCCCAGGTCAGGAACACTTGGGTGAGGTCCTGATCCGGCGCGAAGTCCGCTTCGCAGAAGCCGCTGCTGCCACGCGGGATGACCGCATGCGGCTGCCCCGTATCGAAGATCATGGCGGTTCCGCGCACCAATGGAATGCGCTGGCCCGTGAGCGGGAAATGCACATCCAGTCCCTTGTCCTCGCTCAGGAACAGATTGCAGAACGCCGCGCCGCCGTACTGCGCGCCGTCATGGTGATAGCGTGCGCCACGGCATGCCATCAGCGCCACGTCGCTCGAAGCCAGCGCACCGGGCAATCCGAGCGCATCCGTCCACGCAACCATGGCCTGCACGCAGTGGCGATAATCCGGCCAGCGCGCCTGGGTGCGCGCGAGGGACATCGGTTCGACGTCGCCGGCTTCCAGATCCAGTTGGGACGTTATCTCCCGTTGCCAGTCCGCGAGCACGCGCGCCGAAGGCGCGGGCACGTCGAGCGTATCCGACAGCACGATGCGGCTGACCGAGCGGCTGCGCAACGTGTCGCCGCTCCAGAAGAAGGAAGTCAGTTCGCCAGGCACGGCATGTCGCTCCTGGATCACTCGCTGCGCGCACGCATGCGCTTGCGGATTTCGGAATCGAGAATCAGCCGCCCGCGCAGCTTGCCCTTCATGCGCTTCACGTATCGCGGCGCTTCCGTCATGTGAATCACCATCAGCTCGCGGACCTTTTCGGCGTCCCGCGCGCGCGCCGCTTCGGTGATCGCCTTATGAATCTTCACGTTGGCGCGCCCGAAGCGTTCATGTTCGGCCTGCGGCGTATCGTTCCGGTATTCGATCAACTGGCGGATCATCTCGTTGATCAGCTCGCAACTGAAGCGCAGGAACGGATTCGGATTCGCGGCGGCGAGGATGTCGTGGAAGTTCACGTCTTCCTGACGCTGCCTGACGATATCCTTTCCCGCCAGCGCCGACGACGGCTCGTCGCAACAGGCGATATTGCTTTCGAGCGCCGCGAAGTCTTCTTCGGTGAGATGCGGCACCGCACCGGCCGCCAGTTCGGGTTCGAGCAACTGGCGCACGGTGTAGATGTCGTCGATGGTCACGTCCTTGAAGAACAGATAGTTCTGCAGCAACTGCAAGGTGCGGTCGAGCGGCACCTCGACGATGGTCCCGCCGCCCGACGGCCCCGTCGTCACCTTGATGAGCCCTTGCACTTCGAGCGACTTGAGCGCCTCGCGAATCGTGCTCTTGCTCACCGTGAAGAGCTGCTGCAATTCCACTTCGCGCGGCAGCTTGTCGCCGGGCTTCAGGTCCTTCTCCGTGATCAGCCGCTTGATTTCCTCGGCGACCAGGTCCGCGCGCTTGGGCTGCTTGATCGATTGCCGCGCGAGCTCGATTCCCGCGCCGGCGCGCTTGGCACGCTCCATCACCATTCCTTGCTCCTCTCGACTCGCCGGCCGTTCAACCTGTCCAGGGCACCTACATTCGCATGCGCTTTCGCGCAGACCGGAATATTGCCTTATTGACACCCGAATTTATTGTTCCTAGCATCAGCTTCATCCTATTTATCATGATAAATAGGATGAAGCCAGCCGATGCCTGAACGTATCACGAAAAAAAGCGCGGCGGTCGCGAAGGTCATCTCTCAAGGAGCGTCAATTTTGAATCGCCGAAACATGTTGAAGCTGGCCGCGCTGACGGCCATTCCTGGATCGTTCGAAGCGCTCGTATCAAGAAGCGCGCTGGCGCAGGGGTCGCCGCTCCAGTTCGCCTGTCCGGTGCCGATGTCCGGCCCCTTCGCGGCCAACGGCAAGTACGCCGACCTCGGCATGAAGCTCGCCATCGAACAATATGGCAAGGTGCTCGGCCAGCCGCTCGCCTACACGACGCTCGATACCGAGGGAAAACCCGCAACCGCGGTGCGGCGCGTTCAGGAAATCGCGCAGCAGAAGAACGCGCATTTCTTCGCGGGCGGCATTCTCTCGTCCGAGGCGCTCGCCATGGGCAAGGAAGCCGAGAAGGCCGGCGGCATCTTCATCACGACGGCGGGCGCGGACGAACTCACCGGCAAGGACTGCAACAGCGCCACCTTCCGCTGGTCCGTGCCGACCTTCGGCGCCATCGAACAGACCGTGCGGCCGCTGATCCAGACGATGCCCAACGCGAAGCGCTGGTACACGATCACGCCGCAATACGTGTTCGGCGACGGCCTCTTGTCCGCCGCGAAGAACATCTTCAAGGAAAAGGGCATCGAGCACGTGGGCAACAGCTATCACTCGCTCAACGAAAAGGAGTTCAGCGGCTATCTGACGAACGCCGTTGCGGCCAAGCCCGATGTGCTGCTGATCCTGAACTTCGGCTCGCAATCGTCGGATACGCTGCGGCAGGCCGTGAGCTTCGGCATGAAGAACAACTGCACGATCCTGATGGCGTGGGCATCGGGCCTCGAACAGTTCGAAGCGCTCGGCCCGGACATCTGCGAAGGCGTGTACTTCGGCGCACAGTACTGGCATGCGATCGACTCGCCGCTGAATCATGACCTCGTCAAGCGCGTGAACGCGGCTTACAAGTCGAACCCGAACTACAGCCTCGCCGGCTCGTATATCTGCACGAAGATCCTGCTGGACGGCATCGTGAAGGCGGGCAGTGCGGATCCGAAGAAGGTGATCGCGGCGCTCGAAGGGATGAAGTACGCCGGGCTGACGGGTCCCGAAGAGATCCGCGCGGGCGACCATCAGGTGTTGAAGAACTACTATCTTCTGAAGGGCAAGGCCAAGGGCAAGATGAAGGACAAGGACGATTACGCGGATATCGTCAGCTCCGGCCAGTCGTTCCTGCCGCTCGACAAGACGCAGTGCAAGCTCGCGTAAGGCGCGTGGCGTGTGTGTCTTCCAGGCGAATGCAGGCGCGGCCCGCATTCGCTCCGTCACTCTTCTGACGCAAGGCCATGAACGTTTATCTGTTGCAGGTCGTGAACGGCATCGGCGTGGGCATGCTGTACTTTCTGCTCGCGGTCGGCTTGTCGATCGTGTTCGGGCTGTTGCGCTTCGTGAACTTCGCCCACGGCGCGTTCTATCTGCTGGGCGCGTATTTCTGTTATCAGGCCATGCAATGGTCGATGAACTTCTGGACCGCGCTCGTCATCGTGCCCGTGATCGTGGGCGCGCTGGCGTGGGTCGTCGAGAAGGCCGTGCTGCGGCACGTCTACGCGCAACAGCATGAGTTTCATATTCTCGCGACGGTCGGACTCGCGCTCGTGATCCAGGAGTGTTCGATCATCGCGTGGGGGCCGATCGGCGACAACGTGGCCGTGCCGGACATCCTCAACGGCGTGGTGATCTGGGGCAGCTTCATCTACCCGAAGTACCGGCTCTTCGTGATCGCGTTCACGGCCGTGCTCGCGGCGCTGCTCTGGTGGGTGCTCGAAGGCACGCGGCTCGGCAGCGCGGTGCGCGCGGGCAGTGAATCGAGCGAGATGGTGTCGCTGCTCGGCATCAACGTGACGCGCATCTTCAGTCTCGTGTTCGCCCTGGGCGCGGGCACCGCGGCGCTCGCCGGCGTGCTGGGGGCGCCGATTCGCGGTGTCGATCCCTTCATGGGCATCGAAGCGCTCGGCGTGGCCTTCGTCGTCGTGGTGGTGGGCGGCATGGGCAATTTTCTGGGGGCGCTCGTCGGCGGACTGCTGGTGGGCATCGTGCAGAGCGTGATGAGCACGCTGTGGCCCGAAGGCGCGCGTCTCATGATCTATGTCGCCATGGCGGCGGTTCTGTTGCTGCGTCCGAACGGATTGCTCGGGAGGGCCGCGTGAATTCCAAACCGACATCGGAGGCGCTGAACGTGAGCGAGTCACGACCTTCCCCGCGGCATGCGCTGCACCGCTATCGCTTTCTTCTGCTCGCGGCCGTGGTCGTCTGCATCCTGCCGCTGACCGTCCGCTCCGGATCGCTCGCGACGGAAGTACTGGTCTTCGCGCTCGCGGCGCTTGGCTGCAACCTGCTGCTGGGACATACCGGGTTGCTCTCGTTCGGGCAGGGCATCTTCTTCGGCCTCGGCAGCTATAGCGCCGGGCTGATCCTGACGAAAGCCGGACTCCAGGTTCCCGCTGCGCTGCTTGGCGCCATCGTGGTGGGCGCCGTGGCGGCGGCGGTGGTCGGATGGTTCTCCATTCGTCAGCGCGGCGCGTACTTCGTGATGCTCACGCTGGCGTTCGGGCAGATGTTCTACTTCCTCGCCTACACGACGCCCGATCTCACCGGCGGCGACAACGGCCTGCTCGACATTCCGCGTCCCGCGCTGTCGGTTCTCGGGCATCCGCTCGTGTCCATCGCGTCGCCGTGGCAGTACTACGCGTTCGTCGCGGTGCTGTTCCTGATCGCGTTCTGGGTCATGCTGCGCGTGTCGCACTCGGTGTTCGGCCGCACGCTGCTCGCGATCCGCGACAACGAAGCGCGCGCCGCCGCCGTGGGCTACGACGTGAAGCGCTTCAAGCTCGCGGCGTTCGTCGTGTCGGGTGCGGTCACGGGGCTGGCCGGCGCGCTGCACGCGTTGATGACCGGCATTGCGCCGCTGTCCAACATCGACTATCACACGAGCGAGATGATCCTCGTGATGACGGTGATCGGCGGGACGGGCAATCTGTTTTCTTCGGTGCTGGGCGCAGCCTTCTATGTGTTGTTCGCCGACTGGCTCGCCACGCTATGGCCGCGCTGGCTGCTGTTGCTGGGCCTCGTGCTGATCGCCGTGAGCCTGTTCATGCAGCGCGGCCTGTGGGGCTTGGGCGAGCGCATCTGGCGCGCGGTGAAGCGTGAAGGGGGAGAGCCAGCATGAGCGTGTTACTGGAGGCAAAAGACTTAGGCAAGCGCTATGGCAAGTTCGCGGCGCTTACCGACGTGAACCTGAGCATCGCGAAGAACACCGTGCATTCGGTGATCGGTCCGAACGGCGCGGGCAAGACCACGCTGTTCCACGTGCTCACCGGCACCGTGCCGAGCAGCGCGGGGCAGATCGTGTTCGACGGACATGACGTGACGCGCGAGCCGGATCACCGGCGCGTGAAGCGCGGCATCGCGCGCTCCTTCCAGGTGACGAGCCTGTTCACGAATCTGCCGGTGCGCGAGAACTTGCGGCTCGCCGCACAGGGCGTCGATTCGAAGCGCGCGCTCAACGCCTGGACGCCGCCGCGCGGCGCGCTCGAACATCGCGACACGGTGGACGGCATTCTCGAACGCCTCGCGCTGCAACGGTTCGCGCAGACGCAGGCCGGTGTGCTGTCGCATGGCCAGCAGCGCCGTCTGGAAGTGGGCATGGCGCTGGCCGCGCGCCCGAAGGCCATCTTCCTCGACGAGCCGACGTCAGGCATGGGTATCGACGATCTCGACGACATGAAGCACCTGATCCGCAGCCTGCGCGACGACTACACGGTGGTGCTGATCGAGCACAACATGGACATCGTGATGGACATCTCGGACACGATTACGGTGATGCAGCAGGGCCGCGTGCTGGTGGAAGGCAAGCCCGCCGAGATTCGCGGCGACCCGCGCGTGCGCAGCGCCTATCTCGGCAACATGATCACCGGAGGCCGCGCATGATGCTCGAGGTCCAGAACCTTCATGGCTACTACGGCAAGAGCCATATCCTGCAAGGCGTGACGCTGAAGATTGCCGAGGGCGAGACGGTCACGCTGCTGGGCCGCAACGGCGCGGGCAAATCGACGACGCTCAAGAGCATCGCGGGCGTCGTGACGCCGAAGCAAGGCAGCGTGAGTTTCAACGGCACGCAGCTCGAGAAACTGCCGCCGCACAAGATCGCGGCGCGCGGCGTGTGTTTCGTGCCGGAGCATCGCGGCATCTTCAAGCTGCTGTCGGTGGAAGAGAACCTGAGGCTCGGCGCGCGCAAGGATTCGCCGTGGCAACTCGCCGATATCTATCGCATCTTTCCGCGCCTGAAAGAGCGCAGGACGAACGGCGGCGGCCAGCTCTCGGGCGGCGAGCAGCAGATGCTCGCCATCGGCCGGGCGCTGATGAATCATCCGCGTCTGTTGATGCTCGATGAACCGGTGGAAGGTCTTGCACCGGTGATCGTCGAGGAGATCGTCGCGCAACTGAAGCTGATTCGGCAGGCAGGCGTGACCATTCTGCTGGTCGAACAGAACCTCGAAGTCTGCACGCAGCTTGCTGATCGGCACACCATCATCGAGCAAGGGCGCATCGTCTACGAAGGCACGAATGCGGATTTCATCGCGGATGAATCCGTCAAGGACCGTTATCTCGGTGTCGGCGTCGTCTGAGCGCCGCCTACATAGCACACAGCGAAGGAAACCTGGCATGCAAGCTCACGATCTGCCGGCGCACGCCGGCTTGCGCATCGATGGTGCGCGTCTTTGGAACAGCCTGATGGAACTCGCGCAAATCGGCGCGACGGAGAAGGGCGGCGTGTGCCGTCTGGCGCTCACGGACCTGGACCGTCAGGGCCGCGATCTGTTCGTGTCCTGGGCGAAGGACATGGGCTGCACGGTGCGTGTGGATGCGATCGGCAACATCTTCGCGCGCCGCGCGGGCTTGCGCCATGATCTTCCGCCCGTGATGACCGGCAGTCATATCGATACGCAACCGACCGGCGGCAAGTTCGACGGCAACTATGGCGTGCTCGCGGGCCTCGAAGTGCTGCGCACGCTGAACGACAACGACGTGCGCACGCAGGCGCCGCTCGAAGTCGCGGTCTGGACCAACGAGGAAGGCTCGCGCTTCGTGCCGGTGATGATGGGCTCGGGTGTGTTCGCCGGCGCGTTCACGCTGGAACATGCGCTGGCGCAGGCCGATCGCGAAGGCGTGACGGTGAAGGACGCGCTCGCGGCGATCGGTTACGCGGGCGAGCGCATTGCGGCGCATGCGGTGGGCGCGTATTTCGAGGCGCATATCGAACAAGGTCCGGTGCTCGAGGCGAATGACAAGGTGATCGGCGTGGTGCAGGGCGCGCTCGGGCAGCGCTGGTACGACGTGACGATCGAAGGCATGGAAGCGCACGCCGGCCCGACGCCGATGGAACTGCGCCGCGATGCGCTGCTCGTCGCGGCGGACCTGATTCGCGCGGTCAACGGTATTGCGCTGACGCATACGCCGCATGCGCGCGGCACGGTCGGCTGGGTGGGTGTGCATCCGAACTCGCGCAACGTGATTCCCGGGCGCGTGAAACTGACCGTCGATCTGCGCGCCCCCGACGATGCGACGCTGCACGCGATGGACCGTGCGCTGCGCGAGTTGTGTGCGCAGGCTGACTTGCCGGTGACGGTAGACGAGGTCGTCTACTTCGCGCCGCAGCCTCTCGAAGCATCGCTGGTGGCGGCGGTGCGCGAAGGCGCCGGTGCGCTCGGTCTGACATCGATGGACGTGGTAAGCGGCGCGGGACATGACGCCGTGTATCTCGCACGCGTCGCGCCTGCCGCGATGATCTTCGTGCCGTGCAAGGACGGCATCAGCCACAACGAAATCGAGGATGCGCGCGCCGACCATCTGGAAGCGGGCTGCAACGTGCTGCTTCAGGCGATGCTGCGCGCAGCGAATGCATCGGTTGAAGGAGCGCGCGCATGAAGATCCTCATCGCCCGGATGAACCACGAGACCAACACGTTCTCGCCGGTGCCGACGCCGCTCGAAGCCTTCGGCCGCGATGGTCCCTGTTATGGCGCGGAGGCTTATCGCGAGAACGCGGGCATGCGCACGGCAATGTCCGCGTTCATCGACGCCGCCGAACGCGCGCAAGCGGAGATCGTTACGCCGATCTCCGCTTCGGCAAATCCGAGCGGTCGCGTGGATGCCGCGGCTTACGATGCGATCTGCCAGTCCATCGTCGATGCCGCCGAAGGCTGTGACCTCGTGATGCTCGATCTGCATGGCGCGATGGTCGCCGAAAATTCGCCCGACGGCGAAGGCGATCTGCTCGAACGCGTGCGGCGAGCGCTGCCGCATGCGCCGATTGCGGTATCGCTGGACCTGCATGCGAACGTCACGCAGAAGATGATCGATAACGCCGATGTCATCACGAGCTTCAAGACCTATCCGCACGTGGACATGTACGAGAGCGGCGAGCTTGCGGCGCGGCTCGTGTTCGATCGGGTTCATGCGCGGGCAAAGCCTGTCATCGCATGGGCGCAGCCGCCGCTCCTGACCCACACGCTCAGGAGTTCGACGGCCGCAGGGGCGATGAAGCGGGCCGTCGATGCCGCGCGCGCCGTCGAAGGACGCGACGGCGTGCTGGCGGTTTCGGTGTTGTCGGGTTTTTCGCTGGCGGACATCGCATCGCCGTGCATCAGCGTGGTGGTGGTGGCGGACGGCGATCGGGCGAAGGCGCAGGACGTGGCGGACCGTATCGCACGGCAGATCTGGGATGAGCGCGAAGACTTCGTGTATCGCAGCGCGCCGCTTGCGGAATCCATCGCTGAAGGGGCGTCGCTTGCGCGCGATGCCACGAAGCCCGTCCTGCTGCTCGATCATGGCGACAACTGCATGTCAGGCGGCACGTGCGACACCACCGATGCGTTCGAGGAAGCGTTGCGGCAGGGACTCGAAGGCATCGTCGTCGGGCCGCTGTGCGATCCGGAAGCGGTGGCACAGCTGTTTGCGGCGGGCGAAGGCGCGACGGTCACGCTCGGCATCGGCAACAAGCTGGCGAGTGTGACTTCGCGGGGCAAGCCGCCTTTCGAGGTGACGGGTATCGTTCGCGCGCTGACGGATGGCGAGTATGTGATCAGCGGCCCGACTTACACGGGACAGCGCGCCTACATGGGACGTGCGGCTGTCATCGAAACGCCTGCTGCGCGCATTCTCCTGACCGAACGCACGCATGAGCCGTGGGATCTGGGCGTGTTCGAAAGCGTGGGCATCGATCCGCGCGGCGCCCGTTTTCTGATTCTCAAGTCGCGCATGTATTGCCGCCCGGTGTTCGTGCCTATCGCCGGAGGGTTGGTGGAGTGCGACAGTCGCGGACCGACGAGTTCGGACTATGCGCTGTTCCCGTTCGTCAATCTGAAGCGTCCGGTGTTTCCCCTGGATGCGGATGCGGGGTATTGAGCGACAGCGTGCGTCCGCGGCTTCACGTTCACGCGATCTTCGCGATCCGCCCTGATGAAGCAACTTCCTGCGGCATCGTTTCCCGCACACAGCGCGCGAAGGCCTGCGCTGAAGGCTGGGCCGATGCCGGCAAGCGCAGGCAGATGGCGAACTGCGGAAGCGAAGGCAAGCCTGCGAGATGCGGCGCGAGCGTTTCGAGGTCGGCGGGCACCGTGGATGCGAGCCATGCGGTAATCGCAAGGCCGGCCCTGACCGTGGCGGCGGTCGCCTCGATATTGCCGCTCTCGAAGACCGTGCGCCACGCGATGCCTTTGTCCGCGAGCGCGCCGAGCACCAGCGGCCGGAAGGCGCAGCGTTCATCCACCATCGAAAGAGGCAGTGGCCGCTTCTGCCACGCGACGCTGTCGCGCCCCGTCACCCAGACGAGCGGTTCGATACGGATCACGTCGCCCTCGGCTTCGCCTGCGACGGCTTCGACCAGCGCCACATCGACGCGCCCCGCATCCAGTGCCTCGCCGACTTCGGACGAGGCCGCGCAGACCAGCGACACATCCACATGCGGATGGGCTTCAGCGAATGCCTTCATTGCGGGAGCGAGCGGGGTCACGAGGTCGTAGGGCACGCCGACGCGCAGGCTGCCGCGCAACGGCTGCGCGTTCATGTCGGCCCAGATCTCGTCGTTCAGCTTCAACAGCTGACGCGCCTTGACGAGAAACGGTTCGCCCTGGCGCGACAGCTCCAGCTTGCGCGTCTTGCGCACGAACAACGGGCAGTCCAGTTGCTCTTCCAGACGCTTCACCTGCTGACTGACGGCGCCCTGCGTCATGTGCAGGAGATGTGCGGCCACGGTCATGCTGCCGCTGTCGGCGACGGTCACGAACGTGCGGATCAGGTCGAGGTCGAGATTGCGGATCATCGATGCATTAGGCGCGGTAATGGACGGCATCAATATTATTAGCTTTTATGATGCATAGGCGGTCGCTAGAGTGCAAATATCGATTACCCGATTTGCGCTAATGACTGCCTCGATCCTCCCGCTCTGCCTCTTTGTCGCCGTGGCGACCGTCACGCCCGGCGGCGCCACCACGCTCGCCACCGCATCGGGCGCACGCTTTGGCTTCACGCGTTCGCTGCCGCTGATGCTCGGCATCGCGACCGGCCTCGCTTCGCTTGCGGCGGTGGCGGCGCTCGGCCTGGGCGGCATGCTGCTGGCCATGCCTACGTTGCAAACCGCCGTGAAGGCAATCGGCTCCGCCTACCTGTTGTGGCTCGCGTGGCGCATTGCGCGCAGCGGGCCGCTGAACGCGCAAGCGGGCCCCGCGCGGCCGGTCACGCTCGTCAACGGCGTGATGCTGCTCTGGCTCAATCCGAAGAGCTGGGCGATGACCGTCGGCGCGGCGGCGTCCTTCGAGTTGCTCGCGAGTAGTCCCGGCCGCCTTGCGATGCTGCTCGCGGTGGCGTTCGGCGTGGCCGCGTGCGTCTCGCTTGCGCTGTGGTGTGCGCTCGGCGCCGTGCTGGCGCGGGTCTTCCGCACGCCGCTGCAATGGCGCGTGCTCAATCTCGCGATGGGTGCGATGCTGGGCGCGTCCGTCGTCGCGGCGTGGGTCTGATCAGATCCGCCTGCGAGCTTCATGCACTCAATGGACTGCAATGCGCGAAGGTCCGGCCGTGCCACATCAGGCATGCCGGGGCATCGTCCTGTTGCGTGAATGCAATATCCCGGATCACGCCGATGAATATTGAATGCGAAAAACCATCGTGCCGCCCGGCGATTTCGCAATCGAGCACGACGACGGCATCGTCGAGCATCGGCGAACCGGTCTTGCTCACGCGCCACCGATGCGTGTCGAAGCGGGCTTCGCCGCGCACGTCGCGGAACCGGTCGACCACGTCGCGATGCTCCACCGAAAGCAGGTTCACGGCGAACTTCCCTTCCTGGATCAACACGTCGTGCGTGGCCGCGCTCTTGTTGACACACACGACGATGGAAGGCGGCGTCGATGAAAGACTGCATACCGATGTTGCGACCAGACCGGCCGGCTTGCCGTCGCTCATCGTGGTGATGACCGTCACGCCAGCGGCGAACAGCGACATCGCTTTCTGAAACTCAATGACCGGATCGGTGACCTGCAATTCCTGCTCCTGCGAGTGATTTGAGCGGAGGCGAGCCGCGTGCATGCCTTCAGTGTCGTGTGGATCAGTCTTCGCGCCAGCCGGGATATTTTTCATCGAGCAAGCGCAGCATCGAAGGCCACATCCGGTGACCGGCCGCTTCGGGATTGAAGCTGCTGGTGAACTGGCTCACGGTCTTCTCGATCAGCGCCCGCGACGGCGTCACGAACGGCCGGCCGGACGCGAGCACGTCCATCTGCACCTGGGCGGACTGCTCCAGGTAGTACATCAGGTAGAACGCGGCGGGGATGTTCGGACCCACGGCGAGCAAGCCATGGTTGCGCAGGATCAGCCCCACCTTGCCCGCGATATCGCGGCGCAGGCGTTCGCCTTCGTCGAGGTTGAAGGCGAGACCTTCGTATTCATGCATGCCGATGCGGTCATGGAACTCGATCGCGAACTGGTTGATCGGCAGCAGACCGTCTTCGAGACACGACAGCGCGACGCCCGAGCGCGTATGCGTATGCACCACGCAACCGATATCCGGCCGCGCCGACAACAGCGCGCTGTGGATCACGTAGCCGGCGGCATTGGCGGGATGGTTCGACGGATCGTCGCTGAAGCCGGCGTAATCGACCTTGAGCAGGCCACCCGGCGTCACTTCCTCGAAGCGCAGGCCGTAGGGGTTGATGAGGAAGGCCTCTTCGCCCGGCACCTTGGCCGAGGCGTGCGTGAAGATGGTGTCGTCGAGTCCGTAGTGAGCGAGCAGACGATACAGCGCGCACAGATGCAGACGCGCATCGGCTTCGGTTTCGATCGGGACGAGCAGCGGCGGGCGGTCTTTGATGAGCATTGTTCTGGTTCCTTGGTCGGGCAGGTCAGGCAGGACGAGTCGCGGCGAACGACGGACGAAGCGCGAAGCGCGCGAACCATGCGCTCGCGGCAGGGCGGCCCGCGCGCCAGTCCAGCGATTCAAAGCGGAAGTCGAGATAGCCCAGCGCGCACGCAATGGCAATCTGGCCGAGATCGACGGGCATATTGAATGCATTCGACATGCATTCAATTTCATCGAGCGCGGCGGTCACTTTCAGCAATTGCGCGGAAGACCATTGTTCCCACTGCAAGGCTTCGGGACGCACGGCCTCGTAGCGGATGAGCAAGGCCGCGTCGAGCAGGCCGTCGCCGAGCGCTTCGGCGCGTCGCACGGTCCAGTGCGCCGCGCCCTCGGGCAGCAGCACGGTCGCTTCGGGCGCTGCCTGTGCGCACAGGTACTCGGCGATCACGCGTGAATCGAACAGCGCGAGGCCGTCGTCGGTGACGAGCGTGGGCAGCTTGCACAAGGGATTGAGCGCGCCGAGCGTGTCGTTGCGCCTGACCGGACTGGCCGTGGCGGCGACTTTCTCGATGCGCGCATCGAGCCCGAGTTCGTGCGCGACGATCACCACCTTGCGCACGAACGGCGATGTTGCGGCGTACATCAGTTGCATGTGAAGTTGTCCTCGTGGCGAAACAGGTTCAGACGACGGTCAGCTGCGGCGCATGCGCGCGGCTCACATAACCGTCGCGCAGCGGTGCGTGGACGGTCCATAGATCACGCAGCGCGCGCAAGGGCGTATCCGCGCCATCGATGCGCAGATCGGTTTCAGGCCAGGGCTCGGCATGCGCGCACAGCAGGCCGGCCGAGCGCAGCGCGCGCACTTCGCCGCCTGCGGCAAGCCCGGCATCGGCGGCAGCGAGCAGACGCTCCGCGAAGGGCGCGTCCGATGCCTCGAAGGCCGCGACCATCGCAGCAGGAATGTCGCTCGATGCGAGCAGGTTGCCGGCCGCGGCGCAGTTCAGCCCGCGCGCCGACGCGACAGTTGGCAGCGCGGCAGCGCCGGTGAACACGGCGGTTTCGCCGCGCGCATCGATGACGCTCAACTGGCGATAGTCCGGTTGTGGATCGATGCGTTGCAGCGCGTCGAGCACCTTCGCGGCGGGAATGCCCTGCGCGAGCAAATCCAGGCCGATGTTGCCGAGCGCCGGATTGGTCAGGTTCTGCGTGGCGACGGCGCCGACGCCCGCGCGAACCCATGCGCAACGGCTGGCCACGCAGATGCTCGACGAAGTGACGATCATCCCGAAGGCGCCGGTTTCGGCGCAACGGGCAACGAGAGAGAAGGTCATGACGGTATGCGTTCAGTGGAGGGCGGCACGCTCATTCGACACGGAAGATCTTCTCCAGCCCGATCAGCCGGCCCACCACGAGCACGAGCAGCGTGGAGAGCAGGATCAGCACCGCCGACATCGCCGCGACAGTGGGATCGTCGAAGTCGCGCATATACGCATAGGCGGCGACGGGCAGCGTCGTGCTGTGCTGCGCGGCGAGGAAGGTGGAGACGGAGAAGTTGTCGATGGCCTCGACGAATACGAAGGTGCCGCCCGCGATCAGTCCCGGTCTCAGTTGCGGCAGCACGACCAGGCGAAAGGCCTGCCAGTTCGACGCCCCGAGGTTGCGCGCGGCCTCTTCGAGATCGGTGCGCATGCCGTGCAGGTTCGCGACGAGCGCGCGCACGGAGTAGGGCAGCGTGAAGCAGATCATCGCGATCACGAGTCCGGTGAATCCCGGGCCGATGCCGGTGTGATACAGCAGGATCAGGAACGCGATGCCGGTCACGACGCCCGGAATGATGATCGGCGACATCAGCAGCGCGTTGATCGCCTCCACGCCGCGGAAACGGCCGCGCACGAGCGCCCATGCTGTCGGCACCGCGATGATGAGGCTCACCGGCGTCACGATGGCGCCCATCAGCAGGCTGGTGCCGAACGCCGTGCGGAACGAATCGCTGGAAAAAAATTGCTGAAACCACTTCAGGGAAAAACCGGAAGGGGACAACGAAAAATAACTGTCGTTGCTGAACGCGTAGTACACGATGAACACCACCGGCGTCAGCATGAACAGCCCGACCAGGACGGCGAACAGACGCACGCCGGGGCCATAGGCGAGATAGTCTTCACGGGCGGTGCTCATCGGGTGGCGCTCCTGGCAACATGACCGCCGGCGAGTCGTTGCGACAGCGAGAACAGCCACACGAACGCGAGCGAAACAACGAGAAAGAGAGTCGCCGTGGCGGCGGCAAACGGCAGATCGAACGCGACGAAGATCAGTTCGTAGATCTCGTTCGACAGCAGGCGCACGTGTCCGCCGCCCAGCACGAGCGGAAACAGGAACGAGCTCAGCGAGACCGCGAAGGTCAACGCACTCGCCGCGATCACGCCCGGCACGCTGAGCGGCAGCGTGACGCGACAGAACGCGGACAGCCTCGATGCGCCCAGATTGATGGCGGATTCCTCCAGCACGCGCGGCACGTTCTTCAGCGGGCCGAGCAGCGTGAGCACGAAGAAGGGAATCACGAAATGCAGCAGGGACACGAAGACGCCGCCCTGGTTGTAGATCAGGTGAAGCGGCGAATCGATCACGCCGAGCTTGCGCAGCACCGAATTGATGAGCCCGCTGTTGCCGAGGATGATGACCCACGCATAAGCGCGCGTGACCGTTCCGGAAAGGAACGTCACGACCAGCGACACCATCAGGAACTGGCGCAAGCCGCTCGATGCGCAGCGCACCATCACATACGCCATCGGAAAGCCCACCAGCGCGGCGGCGACGGTCAGTTCGGCGGAGATGCCAAGCGTCGCGCCGAGAATGCGCCACTCGGAGGCGGAGCGCAGGAAGCGGGCGTAGTTGTCGAGACTGATGGGTCCGACGCTGGCCGCCTGTCCCGGCACCCGATGCAGCAGGCTCGTATAAAGAAAGATCGCATAGGCGCTGAAGAACACGATCAGCACCACGGCGGCCGGCGCGAGATTCCAGCGCGATACGCGCGGCGTGAAATCGACGATGGGCGCAATGCCCGGAGCAATGATGGGCGGGTTCTTCATGCGCGCAGCACCATGCAGTCCGCGACAGCGATCGAGAGTTCGACCAGCGCGCCTTCGGGAAAGACCGGCTCGCCGGCATGACGCGGTGCGTCGACGGTCAAACGCAGACCATGCGATTCCACTTCATACGTCACCTTGTCGCCGAGATTCATCGCGAGCGCGATGCGTCCAACGAGATGCGAGCCGGACTGCACGCCGGTTCGTGCCGTGCCCGCTGCCGCGAGACGTATCGCGCCGGGACGGATGGTGACGTCCACAGCGTCGCCCACGCGCCGCTCGGCGATCCCGCTTACGCTCAGGCGTCCGCCGTCCGGCAGGTTCAGCACGCCGCGCTGGCCTTCCATGGCGGCCAGTGTGCCCGTAACGGTATTCGACGTGCCGATGAACTGCGCGACGAAACGCGTGGCCGGGCGGTCGTAGATGTCGGCGGGCGCGCCGCACTGCTCGATGCGGCCCGCGTTCATCACCGCGATGCGGTCCGAGATCGCCATCGCTTCCTGCTGGTCGTGCGTGACGCAGATGGTGGTGACGCCCACCGCGCGTTGCAGCTTGCGCAGTTCCACCTGCATCTGGTCGCGCAGGCTCTTGTCGAGCGCGCCGAAGGGTTCGTCGAGCAACAGGACCTTCGGCTGCGTGACCAGTGCGCGCGCCAGTGCGGCGCGCTGTTGCTGGCCGCCGCTCAGCTGCGCGGGATAGCGTTCGGCCAGTGCGGAGAGCCGCACCATCTCGAGCGCTTCGAGCGCGCGTTTGCGGGCTTCCGCAGCGGGCACGCGGCGCATCTTCAGGCCGAACATCACGTTGGTCAGCACGTCCATGTGCGGGAACAGCGCGTAGCTCTGGAACACCATGGCGGTGTCGCGGCGATGCGGCGCGACACCGAGCACGTCGCGCTGACCGAGCGTCACGCGGCCTTCGTCGGCGGTGACGAAGCCCGCGATCAGACGCAGCAGCGTGGACTTGCCGCAGCCGCTCGGGCCGAGCAGCGTGAGCAGCGCGCCGGCGGGAACATCGAGCGAGACACTGTCGATCGCGGTGAAATCGCCGTAGCGCTTGCGCACGCCGATGACCGACAATGGCTCGCCGCGTGTGGGCGATGCGATATCCGGCGCCGTCACGGCGGCCGACAGTTGGGTGCTCATCGTGCGATTTCCTGATTGAAGCGGTCGGTCCATGCGCCGATGTTGGCGTTGACGTTCTTCTCGTCGATCACCATCTCGTCGCCCGGCTTGGGCAGGGCGTCCACCAGCGCGGCGGGCTGCGTCGACTTGCGGTTGATCGCGCTCATGTTCAGCTTTTCAGCGATCTGGCCGTTGATGTCGGCGCTCAGCAAAAAGTTGAGGTAGTCGGCGGCGAGCGCGCTGTTGGGCGTGCGCACCAGCACGGCGACGTCGGAGTTCATCGGCGTGCCCTTCGGGCTAACGATCTTCACCGGGCGTCCCGCGTCCGCGACCCGCTTGGCCTGCGACGGCGGCGCGATCAGCACCGACACTTCACCCTGCGCGAGCGCCTGGCGTGCCTGTGCGTCCGAGTTGTAGAACATGGCGGCGTTCGGCTTGATCTTCTTCAGCATGTCGAAGCCCGTATCCGCCGAGCCCGGCTTGCCGCCGACGTTCGCGGCGATCATCAGCATGCGGCCCTGATAGAAGCCCATGGCGGGCACGGCGATCTTGCCGGCGAAGCGCGGATCCCACAGTTCCTTCCAGGACGTGATGGGCTTGTCCACGAGGTCGTTGCGATACACGATCGACAGCGGATACGAATACAGTGCGACGTAGTTCGGCGTCGCGAGTCCGGGCATCACGTCCTTCAGGTTCGGCATCTGCGCGGCGGGCAGTGGCGTGAACAACTGCTGGTCGGTCACCGCGCGTTCCGCGACGGACGAGGTGGTGAGCCACACATCGACGCTCGGCGCGCTCTTCATCGCCTGAAGCTTGACGAGTCCTTCGCCCGACGACGACTGCGTGACGAGATTCACCTTCACGCCGGTCTTCTTCGTATAGGCCTCGCTCGCGGCCTGCAGCGCGGTCTGCCACGTGAGACCCCAGGACAGTACCGTGATGGAACGGGTTTCGTCGGCCTGCGAGGTGGTCGCGCCCAGCAGGGTCAGTACGGCCGCCGTCGCAAGCGCGACGCGGCGGGAAATTGCAAGCTTCAGGTTCATTGCATTACCCCGTAGTGGAAATCGTTGATAAAAAAATCGAGCTGTTCTGTTTCAGCGCAAGGCGGCCTTGGCCTTTTCCTTCAGCGCACGCTTCCTGTCCTGTTCGAGATGCTTGCGCACCAGCTTCTCGGCACGCGCGCTGTCGTGGGCCCGCAGCGCGGCGACAATCTCGCTGTGCTGCGCAATGGCCGTCTGGCTTTCGCGCGGGCTGTAGCTCGCGAGCATCTTTTCGTTCAGGAAAAATTCCTGAAAGCTTTCGACCATTCGCGCGAGCCGTTCCGAGCGCGCGGCGCGGGTGATCGCTTCGTGGAAGCGTTGGTTGATCTGCACGCGTGCATCGATGTCATGCATCGACGCATGCGTCTCGTCGATCAGGCCATCGAGCACCTTCAGTTCCTCGTCCGTGATGCGCTCCGCCGCGAGCCGCGCCGCGCAGCCTTCGAGCGCCTCGCGGATCATGTAGATCTCGTCGAGTTCGCTCGACGTATCCACCACTTCCACGCCGCCATGCTTCAGCGGCCGCACGAGCTGGTCACTCGTGAGACGCGAGATCGCCTCGCGTACCGGCGTGCGGCTCGCGTTGAGCGCTTGCGCCAGTTCGACTTCGATCAGCCGGCTGCGCGCGGGCAACTGGCCTTCGATGATCGCGCGGCGCAGCTTGCGATAGAGCTGGTCCGCGACCCGTTCGGGCGCGGCGTCGTTCGGCGGCAGCAGCAGCGCGGCATCACCGGCTTGTGTGTCGATCGTGTCGGTGGTGTTGGTCATGAAGGTGTCTCCGGAAGCGGTTTCGGACCAGGCCGTTGCTTTCTCGTCAGGCGCCGATCAGCGCGCGGGCACGCGCCACCGAGGCCTGCTTGTCGAACGAATGGAAGAGCGCCATCGCCTGCACGGGCGGCGGGCTTTCGGCGAACATCTGATAGGCCTGCATGCGGCCGCCGAACGACGTCGCGGTGAGTTCGGCCGCGAGGTTCAGCGTGCGCAGACGTTCCGCGCCGCTTGCTTCGCCGATGCGGTAGTACTTCTCGAGATCGCGGCGCAGGTCCAGGTTGTTATAGGTGGCTTCGTCCGGCGCCATCACGGCCGCGCCGCCCGCGAGGTCGCGCAGGATCTGCGTCATCGTGTAGTAGTTCGACGACGCGAACACGCGGCCCGCATTCTGGATGGACTGGTTCGGCATGATCATGCCGGTGCGGCTGGTTTCGTACGCGGCTTCGGACGCGAGGATGAACGAGCGGATGCCTTCGCGGAACCCCATCAGCGTCGCGATCTTTTCGCGGATCACGGGCACATTGATGAGGCGCGTCTGTTCGGCGAGCAGCAACGCGGTGCCGACCAGCAGGTCCGCCTTCGCATACGAGCGGTTCAAGAAACCTTGCGCGGCCCACTTCGGCAAATCCTGGCGAATCAGGTTGGCGAGTTCGGGCTGACGCGAGAAGATCACGTTCTCCCACGGCACGAACACGTTGTCGAACACCATCAGCGTGTCCAGTTCGTCGAAGCGTGCAGACAGCGGATGATCGAAGGCGGACTGCTTTTCTTCCAGCGGCGCGCGGCAGATATGGCGCACGTTCGGCGAATTGAGCGGCACGATGCAGGCCACCGCGTAGTCGCGATTCTCGGGAATCCAGTTGCCGACGGTCGGCTTGCAGAACGCCACGTGCGCATAGCACGCGCCGGTTTCATACTTGGCGCCACGAATTACGATGCCGTCGTCGCGTTCCTCTACCACGCGCAGGTACATGTCGAGATCGTCCTGCTGATACGGCTGCTTGCTGCGGTCGCCCTTCGGATCGGTATTGCCGCTCGTCATGAAGAGGTTCTCGCGCTGCAGCTTCGAGAGCCAGCGCTCGACGTTCTGTGCATAGCGCGTGTCGAAGCGGTCGAGCAGGTCCTTGCGGTCCTTCATCACGAACAGCGGCGTGACGGTTTCGTCGCCGAAGCGGTCGATCACCGGACTCACTTCATTCAGCACCGCAGCAGTCATCTCGCGGCGGTTGCGCAGGTCGTCGAGCGTATCGGGCAGTTTGTACACGCGGCTTGCCATCTCGCCGTCTTCCGTGCGATAGCCGAAGACGTCGGCATAGCGCGGGTCGTGCTGCAGGTCGTACATGCGCGCCATTGCATCGACCATCGGCTTGCTTGCCGGATGCGTGGTCACGTCGGTGACACGCTCGCCCGAGATATAGACCTCGCGTCCATCGCGGAGCGAAGCGCGATATTGATCCCCCGTCATCAGTGCCATGGGTCAAATCTTCCTGGTGTTATTGAGTTGCAGGATGAGGCCGCAAAAGAGCGCGCCACGTTCGGCGAGACTGGCGAGCGAAATGGATTCATCGCGCGCGCAGATGTTCTCGCAGACCGGGCCGAGCGCATCGAGCGTCGGGATGCCGAGTGCGGCCGAAAAATTGCCGTCCGAGCCACCGCCTGTCGGCGGCACTTCGAACAGCGGAATGTCGAGTTGCGCGGCCAGATCGAGCGCGATGTCGCGCAACGGGCCGTTGTGGGCGTCGGTGAAGGCGGGGCGCGTCAGGCCGCCGCGCAGATCGAGCGCGACGCCTTCATTGCGCCGTTCCGCGCCGATACGGCGAATCTCCGCGATCATCGCGTCGGCTTGCGCTTGCGTGCGCGCCCGCAGGTCGATATCCATCCGCGCTTCGGGCGGCACCACCTGACGCGCCGCGCCGCCATGGAACATGCCGACGTTGACCACTGCGCCGTGCTCCGGATCGCTCAACGCTTCGAGCGGTTCGACCTTGACGGCGAGTTCGCGGATCGCGCTCGCGCCTTTTGCGTAGTTCACCGCGCAATGCGCGCTGCGTCCGTGAGCGCAGAGCTGGAACGCGCCGAGCGCGCCGCGTGCGGTGACGATCCCGCCGCCGGGGCGTCCCGGTTCGAGCACCAGCACGAAGTCCGCTTCTTGCGCCGCCGCTTCGATGGCGGGGCGGCTGTGCACGCTGCCGAGTTCTTCGTCGGGCACGAGGAAGAAGGTGATGGAGGCGAGGTCGTCGAAGCCATGCGCGAACAAATAGCGCAGCGACGAGAGCGCCATCACGAGTCCGCCCTTCATGTCGCCGACGCCCGGGCCGGTGGCGCGGTCGCCGTCGATGCTGAAGGGCCACTCGGCGACGGTGCCTTCCGGCCATACGGTATCGGCGTGACCGAGGATCAGCAGGCGGCCCCTGCCGGACAGCGTGCGCGTGGCAACCAGTTGATCCGCGCATGCGGACATTGGCCGGCGGTCGATCGTGAAGCCGAGCGTGCGCAGCCCGGCTTCCATGATGTCGACGACCCGGTTCACGCCTTCGACGCAATACGACCCGCTGTCGATATTCACGAGGCGCTCGAGCGTGTGCGTCATCTCGGGCAATTGCTGCGCGAGCGTGGTCCTGCACTCGCGGACGTCGAAGTTCATCGAAGCTCCATGGCGGGGCGATGGAACACCCCTGAATCGTTGTTTTCTGCATGCAGAACTGCACGCGACGACGAACGATATGAAGTCGATTTTTTGGCGTCAACCGGAAAAGAATGCGGTCGAAAGAATGCATAGGGCCGGCTGCAAAGCCATGCACCATAAGGGATTGCGGGCGATCGTTTGCATGGGCGTGTTTGCCCGCAAGCGATGCATGATGCACCCGCGATGCACTGATCGAGGGCCGAGAGGAACCACTTCGGGGCTTATGTTTTTTTGATGCTGCATGCAGAAAACAACACTTGCTGCATGCAGGAAGCACGAGAAAGCGCATGCTTCGGACCGGCTCTCGCGTGCTATTCGAATCGGAAAGCAGGGCGTGGAGCACCCTTGCGATGCTCCGTCATGCCATCGTTACTTCGCCGCGCCGACCAGCGAGAAGGCGTCGAAAGACGGATCGACGGGTGTATGTGCCAGATGCTGAAGCGCTTCTTCCACGAGCGGTTCGCATGCGCTGTAGTCGGAATTCATGCTGTCGCTGTGTGCCTGGGGAAAGTTGACCGAAAGGACCTTGCCACCCCAGCGGTCGGCGGTGGCGGTCATGCTGCACTTGCCCGCGCCGCCGATCTTGAGGTCGAGCAGGATCACGTTCAGGTCGAATGCGGCATCCGAATTGGAGAAATTCCACTGCATGACCATGCGGTCATTCGGGGAGTTCGTGTCCACGAGTTTCATGGTCTTGTCGGGAATGCCGACAGCAGCCACCAGGTCGAGTACGTTCGAGCCGATCAGCGCGCCCGAGTCCTTGCGGGCCTCGTGGGTCCGGTAAGCCGCACAGCCGGAGAACAGGGTGACGAACATGAGGAGGAGGGAAGTGTAGCGTCGCAAGAGGGCTCCTTGGCGAGTGAAGAGATGGATGGATCACAGGACGTCCGAGGCGCTGCCAGCAAGAACGTGGCCCGGCCCTCGCACCGCCCGGTTCCTGTTCCGCCAAGGCTTTCAGCGTGGTTTCCGATGCCTTGCGCTCCGTCGAAACGGGCGCATTACGTTTGCATTCAAAATGCCGGATGGCATTTTGTGTTCTGCATGCGATATGTGCGAGGCATGGTGAGCTTTAGTGCCGGCGCGGACGCCTGCCGCAGATCGATCTGATAAAGTCGGTCACCTTCGGGCGCCCTTGCGGCCTCAACCTTCCATCGAACAGCATGCGCATCCTTCCTATCAGCGACGGAGACCGGTCGCTGCCCACCTTGGTTTGCCTGCCCGGGGCCATGTGCAGTCCGGCCGTGTTCGCGGAGGCCGCGCGTCTGTCCGGCCTGCGCGCACTGGCGCTCGCATGGCTCGAGGATGATGGCCCGTTTTCGCTGGAAGCGATCGCCGGGCGTGCTTTGCAATGCGTCGCCGATGAACCGCGCATCGTGCTCGTCGGCCACTCGCTCGGCACGCCGCTCGCAGTGCTCGCCGCATTGCAGGACATGCAACGCGACGGCCCGCGCGTGTGCGGGCTGGTGCTGTCGAACAGCGGCGCCAACACGCGTGGTCATGGCGATGCCGATGCCATCGTGAGGCGCATCGAAACCGACTGGGGCGTCGAGTTCTGGGAGGCTTTCCTGGCGCGCTGCTTCCTGCGTCTTCCCGAAGAGCCCTTGCTGATGGAAGTGCGCAACTACCCTTCGCGCGTGCGCAAGGAAGCGGTCGCCGCCGCCGTCCGCAGTCAGATGGAGACGGATCTCACGCCCTTGCTCGGCCGGCTTGGCGGTTTGCCGGCTGCCATCGTGCATGGGAAGTCCGACGTCGCGCGCACACTGGCCCATGCGCAGGAACTGGCGGCAGGGATGCCGCACGCCACGCTGCATGTGCTCGATACGGGCCACACGTCCTGTGCGGAAGATCCAGCCGCGTTCGCGGCCATCATGCGCGGGATCGCGGAGCGTTCGGCAAGGAAGGACTAAGCCTCGAAACGGGCTGCGGCCGCGCGCGCCACCGACATATCCGCCACCGCACTGAACGGCTGCTTGCGCTTCAGGCTGCCGACGCCGATATCCATGTCCTGCAGATAACCGATCTCGCGCTCGCTCAGCGCCAGGTTGCGCGAGTACGGACGTTGCTTCTGGTTGAACCGCCAGATCGCCTCGGCCGATGCAGCGTCGAAATGCTTCTGCGCCCGTTTGCGAGCATCGATAAAAGCATCGTGCGAGGCGGGCGACATCAGATAGTCATAGAGCGCGCCATACGCGGCCATGACGGCCACCAGACCTTCGTGCTTCGCGCCGAGCGCCGCATCCGCCGCATAGGCCGTTTGAAACACGCAATCCGGCAACGCCTGCCACAGGTTGCCATCGCTGATGACCTGCGGCCCTCTATCGTCGTTCAGATGCGAGATGCTGGCGAGGCAGGCATCGGCGGCGCCGCTTGCGACCGCATCGAAACAGTGCTCGTTGCTGCCATGATCGGCGAAGGTGATGCGCGAAGCATCGAGGGCTTTCTCCTTCAAGAGCTGAAGCATCAGGGTATGCAGCAGGCCATGCTGCGGGCCAACCGCGAAGGTCTTTCCCTCCAGCCCTTCAAGCGTCCGCACGCCGCCAGGCCTTGCGTACACCGTCAGCGCACATTTCTTCATCCCCGCACCGACGATCTTCACCGGCGCGCCCTGTTCAATGCGCGTGAGCACGAGGTTGTAGCCCGACACCATGCAGACGTCGGCCGCGCCACGCGCGATGGCGTCGAACGGACCGGTGGGGCCGGGGATCTGGATGATCCGCGCATCGACGTCATAGGTCTTGAAGTATCCCAGTTCGTCCATCAGCGCGTTGAGCGTCGCGTTCTCCAGGCCCGGATTGCTGACAATGCGGATCTCGCTGTTGGCGGCGCGTGCGACATAAGGCGCGCCAAACGGACCCGCGGCGAGACCCACGCCGAGGGCGCCCGCCTTGCGCAAGAAGCCGCGACGGTTCAAATCACAGGTCATCTTAGTGTCTCCGGATGCCGGTCGTTATTAATCGGGAAGCGCTGGCACGAGGGCGCATTGTGCCGAACCGTCGCGGCCGGGTCGATTGAGTAAAATGGGCAACGACTTGACGAATGACTCATACCGGGAGAGGAGGCAACGTGTCGGCGGAACTCGACTGGTACCTGCAAATCAACCTCAAGGCGCGGCACTTGCGCTTGCTGGTGACCATCGATACCTATCGCAATCTGAGCCAGGTGGCGGAGGTCTCGCACGTCACGCTGGCCGCGGTCTCGAAGTCGCTGACCGAACTGGAGCGCGGACTCGGCCTCACGCTGTTCACGCGCACGGCACAGGGACTGGTGCCGACGCCCTACGGCGAATGCCTGACGCGCCACGCGCGGGCCATGCTGCATGTGCTGCATCAGACCATCGACGAACTGAAGGCCCTCAGCGCCGGCACGGAAGGCAAGATCGAGATCGGCGTGCTGCCCGTCTCGGCGTCCAGTCTGCTGACCCATGCGTTGAACCTGCTCAAGCAGCGCTCGCCGGGCACCAACGTGAAGATCGTCGAAGGGTCCGCGGAGTCGCTGTTGCCGGAGTTGTGGCAAGGCCATCTCGATCTCGTCGTCGGCCGTTTGCCGCCTCCGGATGCGCCGGGCAGCTTCGACGAGAAGGAACTGCTGGAGGAGCCCGTCGTGCTCGTCACGGGCCGGCAGCATCCGCTGGCGCGCAGGAAGAGCGTGCAGTGGGCGGACCTGTTGCCCTATCCGTGGATCTTGCCGCCCGCGGGCTCCATTCTTCGTGATCCGCTGGAGCGCGCGCTCGAAGTCCACGGCGTGCCGCTGACCAACAACTACATCGAGACCTTGTCCCTGCATGTGATCCGCGCGCACTTGCAGGTGTCCGACTGCATCGCCGTCATGGCCGACACCTCCGCGCGCGAGGCCACGCTGCCCCAGCCGCTCCATACCCTGCCGCTCACGCTTCCCCGCCTGCTGCGGCCCGCCGGCGTGCTCTGGAACCGCGTCCGCACGCTCACGCCGAGCGCGCAACTGATGATCTCCTGCCTCGAGGAAACCGCGCAGCGCCTGTCCCGGGAAGGCCAGAAGCGCGGCTGACGCCTCCCGTCAGCCCCTTAACCATTTCCTCAACCGGCCCGCAGTTTTTCTCAAACCGGGCCATTCGAGGCGCTGGCACAATTCATTCACGCTCAACGACACGGGCGACGACGCGAACTGCCACCGGGAAGCACGCTTTCCCGGCCATTCCACGGACAGTTCCGCGCATCTACACGGAGACGAGAACGATGATGAATCTGAGGACCGCGCTCTGCGCCTGCGCGACGCTGTTCGGTTTCGCCGCACATGCCTACGCGGCCCCGGCATCCACGCAGTCGGTCGCGGACTTCTATCGCGGCAAGGCGTTGACGCTTCTGGTCAGCGCGGACGCCGGCACGGTGACGGACATCGTCGCGCGCCAGTTCTCACGCTTCTTCGTCAAGTATGTTCCGGGTCATCCGAAGGCCATCGTGATGAACGTGGTGGGCGCGGGCGGCATGGTGGCAGCGGCATCGCTGCAATCGCGGCAGCCGAGCGACGGTACCGTGATCGGCTTCCTGCAACGAAACAACCTGTACATCCCGCTGCTCGATGAGCGGCAGAACCGCTTCGATCCGCGCAAGGTGAGATGGCTCGGCAGTCTCAACAAGGTGGAGTACTGCCTGGTCTCGATGACCCGTTCCGGCGTCTCTTCGGCGGACGACCTGAACAAGAAGAAGATGTATATCGGCGCGACCGGCTTCGCCAACGAGGACCGCACGCTGCCCGCGCTGCTGAACGAATACATGGGCGCGAAGATGAGCATCGTGCCCGGCTATACGGGCCGCGGCGAAGTGTATCTGGCGATGCAGCGCGGTGAAGTCGACGGCTGGGCCTCCACCATCGACGGGCTGCAACAGGGCGAACCCGTGCGGCTGCTCAAGGACGGCAAGATGAAGGTGCTGCTGCATCTGGGCTGGCAAAGCCCGGCCGGGTACACCGACGTGCCGAACCTCTCTTCCTACATCACGCAGCCGGACGTCAAGGCGCTGTTCAACCTCTTCATCCTGCCGTTCCAGGCGGGGCGTCCCATCGCCGTGCCGAAGGACGTGCCGCAAGACCGGCTCGATGCGCTGCGCGAGGCGTTCGCGAAGACCATCGCGGATCCGGATTTCATCGACGCCATGAAGCAGTCGGGCTATCCGATCGATCCCATCAGCGGCGATGCGGTGGAACAGATCATCGCGAAGCTGTATGCGACGCCCCAACGTCAGCTCGACGATGCACGCAAGCTCATCTTCAGCGCGCATTGAGCAGCCGCAGCGAGAAAGAACCTGAGAGAACATCAACACCCTTACGGTAGCTTCCCATGACGCCCGACATCATCGACATTCATCCGCACATCATCTCGACCGACACGGCACGGTATCCGATCGCGCCTCAGCACGGACACCGGTCGAAGTGGTCGGCGACGCGGCCCATCACGTTCGAGCAGCTGATCGCCGAGATGGATGAGGCGGGCGTGTCCAAGGCCGCGATCGTGCACTCATCGACGACCTACGGCACCAACAACGCGTACGTCGCCGACAGCGTCGCGCAACATCCGGACCGCTTCACCGGCGTCTATTCGTTCGACCTGCTCGCGCCCGACGCACTGCAGACGTTCGACTACTGGCTTGCTCGTGGCATGGGCGGCATTCGCCTCTTCACCGGCGGCGCCACGCATCAGAGCGACGGCAGCTGGCTGGTGAATCCCGCGACCTTCCCGATCTGGGAACGCTGCGCCGGGATCGGCATGACGATGGCGGTGCAGACCACGCCTGAAGGCCTTTCGATGGTGGCGGAACTGGCCCATCGCTTTCCTTCGGTGAACATCGTGCTGGATCACTGCGGCCGGCCCAACCTCGAAGCCGGGCCGCCGTATGCGAATTGCGCGGACCTGTTCGCGCTGGCCGCATTCCCCAATGTCTACATGAAGATCACGCCGCGCACTTTCGATCTCGCGCAGGCCGCGCCGGGCGGTGCGCAGCCGTTCTTCGCGAAGCTCGTCGAGGTGTCCGGCGCAGACCATCTCGCGTTCGGCTCGAACTATCCGGCTTCGGCCGGCCCGTTGAAGGATCTCGTTGCACAAGGCAATGACTGCTTCGCGGGCCTGAGCGACGACGAGCGCGCCTGGATCTGGGGCGGCACCGCGAAAAAGCTGTATCCGATGCTGGCCGGCTAAGTCCGTTCCTGCACGACCGATAACAGGCGAGCCTGTGCAGCTCGCCATTCCATCAGGATGAGACATGGAGTTCTTCAACGATGCAACGTTGATGGCGGCCGGACATGCGCTGTCGACGCTCCTGCAATTCCACCGCATCATGTTTCTCGTGTTCGGCGTGGCGGTCGGTCTCGCGATCGGCTTGCTGCCGGGCATCGGCGGGCTGACGGGCTTTGCGCTGCTGGTGCCGTTCACCTACACGATGGACCCGTATTCCGCCTTCGCGATGCTGCTCGGCATGGCGTCCGTCATCACCACCTCGGACGTGATTCCGGCCGTGCTGTTCGGCGTGCCCGGCCATGCCGCGTCGCAGGCCACGGTGCTAGACGGCCTGCCGATGACCAAGCGCGGTGAAGCCTCGCGGGCGCTGAGCGCCTGCTACATGTCTTCGCTGATGGGCGGCCTGATCGGCGCGGTCATTCTCGCGGTGTCGCTGCCGCTGGTGCGTCCGTTCGTGTTGTCCATCGGCACGCCGGAGATGTTGTCGCTGACCGTGTTCGGCGTGTCGATGGTGTCGGCGCTGTCCGGCAACGCGCCGCTTCGTGGCGTTGTCGCCGCGTGCTTCGGCATTCTGGTCGGCATGATCGGCACCAATGTCGCGACCGGACAGATGCGCTGGACCGGCAATCTTCTCTATCTGCAGGACGGCATTCCGCTGGTGCCGATCATCCTCGGCATCTTTGCGTTGCCCGAGTTGTGCGAGCTGGCCATCCGCCGCGCGGCCATTGCGCAGAACGTGCAGTTCACGTCGCGGCAAGGCATGCGCGAGGGTGTGCTCGACAGCTTCCGCAACTGGTTCCTGGTGCTGCGTTGCGGCGGTCTCGGTGCGATCCTTGGCGCGGTGCCGGGCATCACCGGCGCGGTGACGGACTGGATCGCCTACGGCCATGCGTTGCAGACCGCGAAGGGTGCGAAGGAGACGTTCACCAAGGGCGACGTGCGCGGCGTGATCGCGCCCGAAGCGGCCAACAATGCGCGCGAGGGCGGCAGCCTCGTGCCGATGCTGTCCTTCGGCGTGCCGGGCGGCGCGGCGCAGGCCATCCTGCTCGGCGCGATGATGGTGCACGGCTTCATCCCCGGCCCCGACATGCTGACCAAGCATCTCGACTTCACCTATTCGATGGTCTGGTCCATCGCGCTCGCCAACATCTTCGGCGCGGGGCTGTGCTTCCTGTTGAGCGGCCAGTTCGCGAAGGTATCGACGCTGCGCTATACGCTCATTCTGCCGGTCATCATGCCCGTCATCTATGTCGGCGCGTTCCAGGGCTCGCGCAGCTGGGGCGACCTGTTCGTGTTGCTGATCGCGGGCGTCATCGGCTGGACCATGAAGCGGCTCAGGTGGGCGCGTCCGCCGCTGATCCTCGGCCTCGTGCTCGGCGTGCTGATGGAGCGCTACATGTCGATCTCCTTCGTCCGCTACGGGACCGACTGGCTCGCGCGTCCTGTCGTCATCGTGTTGCTGGGGCTGGCCGCGCTGGTGTTCTTCAAGCCGCTCTTCACGGCCTTGCGCAGCGGCGGCTTCGCGCAGTTCAAGCCGAGCGGCTCGGTGCACTTCAAGCGCGAAGATCTGGTGCATGTGTTCTTCATCATCGTCGGGATTTACATGCTGGCAAGCTCGCAGGACTGGCTGCTGATGGCGCGCATCGGGCCGACGGTGGTCGCGAGCATTCTCGTCATCGCGGGAACATTGAGCCTCGCGTACAAGGTCTTCGTGATTCCGGCGCACGGCGTGGCGCGGGCGAGCAGCGGCGTTCACATGGACGTATCCGGCGACCACGACGAGCAGCTCCCCGTCAGGACCGTGCTGAAGCGTGCGGCCCGCTTTTTCAGCTGGTTTCTCGCGTTTCTCGCCTGCATGTCGGTGATCGGCATGCTGCCCACGGTGCCGCTGATGATCGTTGCGTACATGCGCATCGAAGGCCGTGAGTCGTGGAAGCTGAGCCTGATTCTCGCCGCGTGCGTGACCGTGTTCCTGTACATCGTCTTCGATCAGATCCTGCATATCCCTTGGCCGGAGAGCTTTCTCGGACAGTGGTTGCCCGGACTGGGCGGAGCCTGATTCATCATCGAAAGGAAGCGAAGCATGACGCAAGACCGACTGGCGCGCATCGACGCGCAGCAGGCCACCGACCATCAGCAGCGCGTCATCGCGCAACTGGGCGCAGGGCGCGGACGGATTCCCACGCCGTTCAACATCTGGTTGCACAACCCGCGTCTGGCTGAAGGCATGGAGATCATCGGCACGCATGTGGATCATTCGCCCGTGCTGAGCGAAGCGGAAACCGAGGTCGCGATCCTGGCCACCGCGGTGTTCTGGAATGCCCCGTATGTGATCGCCAATCATCGGCGGCACGCGCTGAAGGCGGGCGTTCCGGAAACGGTGGTCGCCGCGATCCTGGAGCGGCGCAAGCCCGAGGCGGACGACGGGCGTCTGGCGCTGGTATGCGACGCGGTGAGCGCGCTGCTCGCAGGCGGCGCGGTCGACGATGCGCGCTTTGCCCAGTACGATGCTGAGTTGGGCCGGGCGGTGATCGCCGAACTTCTCGTCACGATCGGTTATTTCACGTCGATCTCGCTCGGCATGACCTTGCATGCATTGCAGCCCAAAGACTGAACGACTCAGCTTATGAGGCAGTAGGAGAAAGATCGTGTCGGAACTCGACGGTTATCTGCAAGTGAATCTCAAGGCGAGACATCTGCGCCTGCTCGTGACCATCGATACCTATCGCAATCTGACGCAGGTGGCGGAAGTCACCCACGTCACGATGCCGGCGGTGTCGAAGTCGCTGGCCGAGCTGGAACGCGGGCTCGGCCTCACGCTGTTCGCGCGCACGGCGCAAGGGCTCGTGCCCACGCCGCACGGCGAATGCCTCATCCGTCATGCGCGCGAGATGCTGACCATCCTGCATCAGGCGCGCGATGAAATGAAGGCACTGAGCGCGGGCACCGAGGGCAAGGTGCATATCGGCATGTTGCCGGCTTCGGCGTCCGCGCTGCTGCCGCTCGCGCTCAACCTGCTGAAGAACAAGTCGCCAGGCACCAACGTGCGAGTCGTGGAAGGCACGCGCGGCGCGTTGCTGCCGGAGTTGTGGCAGGGCCGTCTCGACCTGATCGTCGGGCGCCTGCCCGCGCCGGATACGCTCGGCAGCTTCGAGGAAAAGCCGCTGCTGGAAGAACCCGTGACGCTGATGACCGGGCGGCATCATCCACTGGCGCGGGCGAAGACAATCAAGTGGTCCGACCTTCTTCCTTATCCCTGGATCCTGCCGCCGCAGAACTCGATCCTGCGGGATTCACTCGAACGCACGCTGAGAGCGCATGACGTACCGCTGACCAACAACTACATCGAGACCCTGTCCGTGCATGTGACCCGGGCGCATCTGCAGATATCGGACTTCATTGCCGTCATGGTGGGCACACCCGCCAACGATCCGACGCAACCGCTGTATGCGCTGCCCCTGAGCTTGCCGCGGCTGTTGCGCCCCTCCGGCGTGCTGTGGAACCGCAATCGCGGCCTGACGCCGAGCGCGCAACTCATGGTCGCGTGCCTGGAGGAGGCCGCGCAACAGCTGCAAAGCGCCAAGGCCTGACTGCCGAAAGCACGGCGACGTGTTTTCGGTTTTTCATCGTCCAGTTAGTTAGGGTTCCGTATCGGCGACGTGCAACCCACTCTTTACCAAACGGTTAAGCCCCTTGCTTCTTTATTCAATAGACGGAGCAGGGCGTCTCGAAAGATCATGTCGGCACCGACACGAGTTCGACTCGCACGATCAATCTTTCCAGGAGACTCCAGTGACCAAGAAAGTCCATCTCAAGCTCGCGATCGCCGAGCATCCGCATACCTCGGCCATCCGCGACGGCTCCATTCCCATCGAAGGCGTGGACGCGGAATTCATCACGGTGCAGCCGCAGATCGGCGCGTTCCGCCGCATGGTGCGCGACGTCGAATTCGATGTCTGCGAACTGGCGCCGACCACTTACATCATCGCCCGTGCGTATGGCGCGCCGTTCGTCGCGCTGCCGATCTTCGTCGTGCGCCGCTTCCATCATTCGGGTCTGCTGGTGCGTCCGGATGCGGGCATCAAGACGCCGAAGGATCTCGAAGGCAAGAAGGTTGGCGTGCGCGCGTATTCGGTGACCACCGGCGCATGGACGCGTCAGGTACTGATCGACGAGTTCGGTCTCGATCCCTCGAAGGTGACCTGGGTTGTCGATGACGAAGAGCACGTCACGCAACTGCAGTTGCCGCCGAACGTGATCCATGCGCCGAAGGGCACCTCGCTTGCCGAGATGATGGCCAACGGGGAACTCGTTGCCGGCTTCCACGGCAACGCAGGCATCGGCCGTACCGGCGACCCGACGGGCGGCTGGAAGGAAGTCGAAGCGGATTATCCGGACATGTTCCCGAATGCGGCTGAACTCGAATCGGAGTACTACGCCCGCACCGGCGTGTATCCGATGCACGGCACCATCGTCGTCAAGGACTCGGTGCTGGCCGAGCATCCGTGGGTGGCGAAGTCACTCTACGACGCCTTCGACAAGGCCAAGCAGGACTGGCTCGCGAAGCTCAACGCGGGCGAACTGACCGACAAGAAGAACAGGAAGTACATCGAGTTGCAGAAGATCGTCGGCAACGATCCGCTGCCGTATGGCGTGGAAGAGAACCGCAAGACCATCGAAGCGCTCGAAGCGACCGCGTTCAAGCAAGGCCTGACGCCGCGCCGCATGTCCATGAACGAGCTGTTCGTCGATCCCCGCGTCTAAATCACCCGTAAGGCCAGGAACATGATCATCGACTGTCACGGTCACTTCACGACCGTCCCCGCCTCTTTCCGCGACTGGCGCGCCAAGCAGATCGCAGCCGCGGACGACCCCTCCAACGCGCCGCCGCTCTCCGGCGCGCATGTGTCCGACGACGAGATCCGCGAAGGCGTCGGCAATGGTCAGCTGCGTCTGCAACAGGAACGCGGCGGCGACCTCACGCTGTTCTCGCCGATCGCCGGCCTCATGAGCCATCACCTCGGCAACGAGCGTACGAGCCTCGAATGGGCCGAGGTATCGAACAATCTGGTGCGGCGCGTATGCGACCTGTACCCGGAGAACTTCGCGCCGGTGTGCCAGCTGCCGCAATCGCCGAAGGCGCCGCCGAAGAACTCGGTGCCCGAGTTGCGCCGCTGTGTCGAGGAAATGGGCTTCGTCGGCTGCAACCTGAATCCGGATCCGAGCGGCGGCTACTGGACCGGCAAGCCGATGACGGACCGCGAGTGGTATCCGGTCTATGAAGCGCTCTGCGATCTCCACGTACCCGCCATGATCCACGTCGCGGCCTCCTGCAATCCGTGCCATCACGGCACCGGCGCGCACTATCTGAACGCCGATACCTCGGTGTTCATGCAGTTGCTGCAAGGCGATGTGTTCAAGGACTTCCCGACGCTGCGCCTGGTCATTCCGCACGGCGGCGGCGCGGTGCCGTATCACTGGGGACGTTATCGCGGCATGTCGCTGGAGATCGCCAAGCGTCCGCTCGAAGGCCTGCTGAACAACATCTTCTTCGACACCTGCGTCTATCACCATCCGGGCGTGGAACTGCTGACCAAGGTCGTGCCGACGAGCAACGTGATGTTCGGTTCGGAGATGATCGGCGCGGTGCGCGGGCGTGATCCGAATACCGGCGAGTACTTCGACGATACGAAGCGCTATATCGACGCCTGCGAAGCGCTCAGCGACGCGGACCGCCACGCGATCTTCGAAGGCAACGCGCGCCGCGTCTATCCGCGCCTGGACCAGCAACTCAAGGCGCGCGGCCTGTGACCGGACGAGGAAGGCAGACATGAACATCATCGACATTCATCCGCACATCATCTCGGACGACGAGACGCGCTATCCGCCGGCGCCGCTGTTCGGCAAGCGCTCGGACTGGTCACAGGAGCGCCCGAACACCGTCGAGGCGCTGATCGCGGCGATGGATCAGGCAGGCGTTGCGAAGGCCGCCGTCGTGCATTCGTCGACCACCTATGGTTTCGACAACAGCTACGTGGTGGACGGCTGCGACCAGTACAAGGACCGGCTCATCGCGGTGGGCTCCGTCGACATGCTGGCCGACGACGTGGCCACCGTCATCAAGGGCTGGGCCGACAAGGGTCTTGCGGGCCTGCGCATCTTCACGGGCGGTTCCACGAAGGACTTCGACCCGAGCGAGCTCGATAACCCGAAGTCGTTCAAGGCGTGGGAGATGCTCGCCGAACTCAAGCTGCCGATGTGCATCCAGACGGGTCCGGTCGGTTTGCCGCAGGTGCGCATGCTCGCAGAGAAGTTTCCCGGCGTGAACATCATTCTCGACCACCTCGCGCGTCCCGATGTCCTCGACGGCCCGCCGTATGCGAACGCAGCAGGACTGTTCGAACTGCGCGACCTGTCCAACGTGTACATGAAGCTCACGCCGCGCATCTTCGGCGATGTGAAGAAGGAGAAGGCCAGCTCGGAGACGTTCTTCCCGCGCGTGGTCGAGGCATTCGGCGCGCAACGTCTCGCATGGGGCTCGAACTTCCCGACGTCGCCTGGCAAGCTCGGCGAGATCCTCGCGACGGCCCAGCAAGGGCTTGCATGCCTCAGCGAAGAAGATCGCGCATGGATCTTCGGCAAGACCGCGCAGAAGCTCTATCCGGCATTGAGCCAATAACGGAGACCATCATGTCAGACACTCGCCTGAACAGCATCATCCGCGCCTTCGAATCGGGCAAGGCCGCGCACGCGGCATTCGCGAAGCTCGACAAGCAGACCGCCATCGAGATGAGCGATTCGCCGTATGACGGCATCGTCTTCGAGATGGAGCACAACCCGTACGACGTGGCCGCGCTCGGCGATGCCTTCCAGTACATGTTGAACCGCAAGCAGATTGCCGAATCCGGCTCGGTCGCGCCCAAGGTGACGCCGCTGGCGCGCATTCCGGCGAACGGCGTGGAGATGAACCAGAGCTTCGCCAAGCAGGTGCTGGACCGCGGCGCATACGGCGTGATCTGGCCGCACGTGGCAACCGTGGAGCAGGCCTATAACGCCGTGGCCTCGTGCCGCTATGCGCGCCCGAAGAACGCGCCGCTGTACGAACCGAAGGGCGTGCGCGGCGACGGTCCCGCGAATGCCGCGCGCTACTGGGGCTTGTCGATGCAGCAGTACTACGAGAAGGCCGACGTCTGGCCGCTCGCGCCGCAAGGCGAGATTCTCGTGGGCCTGATGTGCGAGAGCACGCAGGCTATCGAGAACCTCGACGACATCCTCGCCAACGTGCCGGGCATCGGCTTCATCCTGATCGGCGAGGGCGATCTGAGCCAGGAACTGGGGCTGCCGCGTCAGTACGAGCATCCTGAAGTGGTCGCCGCGATGCGGCAGATTGCCGAGACCTGTCACAAGCACAACGTGGTCGTCGGCAACCCGCATGTGACCGCGAAGAATCATCGCCGCTTGCAGGAAGAAGGTTATCGCTTCCTGATGTCGGCGCCGGCGCGTACGTATGGCGTCGTCGGTCTCGCACGCGAACTGGCAGGCTACTGATGAACGGCGCCGAAAGTCTCGTCGCGACGCTGGTGGATCAGGGCGTCGATATCTGCTTCGCGAATCCGGGCACCTCGGAGATGCACTTCCTTGCCGCGCTCGGCAACAACCCGCGCATGCGCAGCGTGCTGTGCCTGTTCGAAGGCGTCGCTACGGGCGCCGCGGACGGCTGGTACCGCATGAAGGACACGCCCGCGTCCACGCTGCTGCATCTCGGACCGGGCCTGGCGAACGGTCTTGCGAACATCCACAACGCGAAGCGCGCATCGTCGGGCATGGTCAATGTCGTCGGCGAGCATTCGGTGTCGCATCTCAAGTACGATCCGCCGCTGACCTCGGATATCGAAGGCCTCGCGCGGCCCTTGAGTCATTGGGTACGCCGTGCCGAATCCGCGGACACCATCGCTTGGGATGCCGCGCAAGCAGTCGCCAAGGCAAGCGAGCATCCGGGGCAGATCGCGACGCTGATTCTTCCGGGCGACACGTCCTGGCAGCAAGCCGGTACCGCGCCGCAAGCGTGGCCCGCTCGCGCGACGGGCCGCAAGGCGCCGTCCGCGCAACGCATCGAGCACATTGCGCGCGTGCTTCGTTCGGGCGAACCCGCGCTGATCGTGCTTGCGAACAAGGCGACCCGCGGCGTGACGCTGGACAAGGCCGGCCGTGTCGCCGCCGCGACCGGCGCGGTGCTGGGATCGCAGTTCTTCACGGCGCGCATCGAGCGGGGCGCCGGGCGTGTGCCGCTCGCGCGCATTCCGTATGCGGTCGCGCAGGCCACAGCGTTCCTCAAGGACTTCAAGCACATCATCACAGTGGAGACGCGCGAGCCGGTGGCGTTCTTCGCGTATCCGGACAAGCCGAGCTTGCTGAAGCCCGAAGGCACGCTGGTGCATGCGCTCGTCGAAGCCGACGAAGACAGCGAACTCGCGTTCGACATGCTGTTGGATGCGCTCGGTGCATCCGGCACGGCGCCGTTGCTGCAAGCACGCATCGAGACGCCGGTACCCACGGGCGCGCTCAATCCGGCCAGCATCGCGCATGCACTGGCGGCGGCGTTGCCGGAGCATTGCATCGTCGTCGACGAATCGCTGACAACCGGGCGCGAGTCGATGAATCTCACGATGGGCGCGCGTCCGCACGATCTCATCAACAACATGGGCGGGTCGATCGGCTATGCGACGCCGGTAGCCACCGGCGCTTCGCTCGCGTGTCCCGATCGCCGCGTGTTCTGCATGGTCGGCGACGGCAGCGCGATGTACACCATCCAGTCGCTGTGGACGCAGGCCCGCGAGAGCCTGAACGTCACGACGATCATCTTCGCCAACAACAGCTACGCCATTCTCAAGGCGGAGTACGCGAACATGGGCGCGGGTGCGCCGGGTGAGCGGGCGCTGTCGATGATCGACATCGACAAGCCGCGCATCGACTGGCTGGCGATGGCGAAGAGCATGGGCGTGCCGGCAGTGGCGGTCGAGACGGCCGAGGGCTTCCACAAGGCCTTGACCGATTCGACGCACGCGGACGGACCTTGCCTGATCGAAGTGCGCCTCTGAACCTCATCACGAGCACGCTACAAGCAATGAAGGAGCACACATCATGACAACGACGCTCCGCGTCAATCTCGCCGAATACGGCGTGACGAAGGCCATGCGCGACGGCCGCGTGAAGTCCGACCTCGTCACACTCGACTACTGCGGACCGACGCCCGCGCACAACGGCTTCAAGGCGATGGTGCGCGAGAACCAGTTCGATGCCGGCGAGCTCGCCATCGTCACCTTCCTGCAGGCGAAGGCTTATGGCAAGCCGTATGTCCTGCTGCCCGCGCCGATCTCGGGCCGCTTCCAGCATCACTGCGCGGGCTATAACCTCGACTTCGGTCATCTTGATCCGAAGGACATCGAAGGCAAGCAGGTCGGCGTGCGCACCTACACGCAGACTACTGCGCTGTGGATTCGCGGCATCCTGCGTCATGAGTACGGTGTCGATCTGGACAAGGTCACGTGGATGACGCTCGGTGACGGCCACCTCGCCGAATACAGCGATCCTTCGAACTGCCGTCGTCTGCCGGCCGGTTCGTCGATTCCGCAGATGATGATGGACGGCGAGCTGACGGCGGCCCTTCTGGGCGAGGACATGCCCAAGGATGAGCGCGTGCGCACCCTCGTGCCCGATGCGCAGAACGCCGCAAAAGACTGGTTTGCGCGCACGGGCGTCGTGCCGATCAATCACATGTTCGTGGTGCACGAGCGCTTGTCGCAGGAGCGGCCGGATATCGTGCGCGAGTTGTATCGCATGGTGGCCGAGAGCCGCGCGGCTGCGGAGAGCGTTCCGGCCGTGTTTCCTCCGCTCGGGCTGGAAGCGAACCGCAAGGGTCTGCAACTCGCGGTGGACTGGGCGCTCGACCAGAAGATCATTCCGCGGCGCCTGTCCGTGGACGAACTCTTCGACGATGTGACCGGCAGCCTCGGTTGATACAAGGCCGTGAGCGGCTGCGCTCCGCAGTACAAGAGATGACTCCATCACCCGCCATGCAGACCCGTTCCGATGACGTGACGTCGTTGCTGCGCCACGCACCGCTCACGCGCTTCCTGATCGCGCGCATCGGTTCCATCACGGCCCAGCAGATGTTGATGCTGGCGATCAGCTGGCACATGTATGACCTGACATCGAGCGCGTGGGACCTTGGCCTCGTCGGTCTGTTTCAGTTCGCGCCGGGCCTCGCGACGACGCTCGTTGCCGGTCATTGCGCGGACCGCCTGCATCGCGGGCGGATGGTCGCCGCGTGTCTCGCGCTGCAAGCGGTTGCGGCAGCGCTGCTGACGGCGGCTACCTCCACGCATCATGTCACGCGCGACGCGCTGTTGGCGCTGTCGCTTGTGCTCGGCGCCATCAGGCCGTTCCAGATGGCTGGCCAGCAGGCGCTTTTGCCGATGCTCGTGCCGCCCAGGCTCCTCGCGCGCTCAATGGCGCTGAGCACCGTGGTCCAGCAGACCTGCGTCATCGCCGGGCCGGCGCTGGGCGGCGTGCTGTTTGCTATCAGCGTGGTCACGGTGTATCTGACCAGCGCGGCGCTGTTCGGCTTCAGCGCCTTGCTGTATTTCTTCGTGCGTTATGACTTCACGCCGCCGCCGCGTGAACCCGTCACCGCGGATTCGATCCTTGCCGGCCTGCGCTTCATCTGGAGCCATCCGCTTCTGCTCGGCGCCATTTCGCTCGATCTCTTCGCCGTGCTGTTCGGCGGCGCTACGGCGTTGCTGCCGGTCTATGCGCGGCAAGTCCTGCATGTGGGACCGCAAGGGCTTGGACTGCTGCGCTCGGCGCCTGCCATTGGTGCATTGTGTGTCGGCGTGTTCCTGTCGCGACGGTCGATTGCCAGCGGCGTCGGCAAGAAGCTGCTCGTTGCGGTGGGCATTTATGGCGTTGCCATCGTCGGTTTCGGGCTGTCGACATGGTTTCCCTTGTCGCTCATCCTGCTGGCCGTCTCTGGCGGCGCGGACACCATCAGCGTGGTCGTAAGGCAGACGCTCATTCAGTTGGAGACACCGGATCGCATGCGCGGTCGCGTGGCGGCGGTGAATACGCTCTTCATCGGGGCCAGCAATCAGCTCGGGGAATTCGAGTCCGGCGTCACGGCGTCAGGTCTCGGCGTAATCGGCTCAGTGGTCGCGGGCGGCGTTGCGACGATTCTCGTGAGCCTTGCATGGAGCCACCTGTTCAAGCCGCTCGCCACGCGCGACGCGCTGCATTGAACGCAGCGCCAAGGGTTCGCCAAGGGTTCATCGGCCGGCTTGTTGCGTGCCGTCGAATGCGGGACCGTACGCGGCGGTCGCCTCGTTCCGGCTGCGCAGGAGGGTGGCTTCGGCGCGCTGGAGGCTGTCCGGGCAATTTCCGTCGCAGTTGCTGAGCGGGTTGTAGCCGGCTTTCTCGAGCTGCACGAGTTCAGCCCGGACCTGAGCGCGCGTGAGCGGCTCGCTCGTCTGAGCGAAGGCTGATGCGGGAACGAGGATGGCGGCGGCGACCAATACGGCGTGGATGGCGAGTTTCATGTCTTGACCTTTCTGCGTGATGAGAACCGCGTGACTGTTCAGCGGCGACAGGTCGTATTTCACACTAGGGTAATTACCTAGTCTATTGAATTTATCGGCGTGAGAGTTGACGGTTTGGTTAAGGGTGAACGAATCTTTGCCTCGTGCAAATTAGTAAGTTAACTTGGCAGTTTTCTTTTCATCTGTCAGAGTGACGCCATGGCAGATCAATCCGCAACCTCAAAGCTCGACAGCGCCGACGAACTCGCTTCCGCACTTCGTTCCGTCGTCTCCCGGCTCAAGCGCAACATGCGCGCACAGTCGACCTATGGCGATCTGACCGGCACGCAGACTGCCGTGTTGCTGCGTCTGGAGCGCGAGGGCCCGGCCTCGGTATCGGAACTCGCACAGGCCGAAGGCATCCGCACGCAATCCATGGGAACGGCGGTTGCGGCGCTCATGGCCGGCGGGCATGTCGTGGGCAAGCCGGACCCGGAGGATGGACGACGCACCATCCTGTCCCTCACCAAAACCAGTCTCTCGATGATCCGCAAAGGGCGCAGCGCGCGGCAGGACTGGTTGTCCCGCACCATCCGGGCGCGGCTGTCTGCCACCGAGCAGGCGCAAGTCGCAGCGGCCGTGGCATTGCTCGTGCGGCTGGTGGACGAGTGAACCTGCTTGTCTTCATGCGTCGCCGGAAGCGCGACGCCTTGACCATTTCGACACACGAGGCGTTTGAAAAAAATGGAATGGCTCGATCTCATCGCCTGGTTCTTCGGCGGCGTCTTTTTTTGCAACGCATTGCCGCATCTGGTCAGCGGCGTACGAGGCGAACCGTTCCAGAGCCCCTTTGCGACGCCGCCCGGCCAGGGCCTCTCCTCATCCACGGTGAACGTGGTGTGGGGCTTCTTCAATCTCGTCATCGGATATGTGCTGGTGTGTCACGTCGGACATTTCGATTTTCGCAACACCATTGACGCCCTGGCATTCGGCCTCGGCATGCTGTTCATCGGGCTGTTTCTAGCCAGGCACTTCGGCCGCTTCCATGGTGGCCGGATGACTACGCGGACGTGAGGGATTCAGGCAGTGCAGGCATTCCGTTCCCTGAAGGTTTTCAACTATCGCCTGTGGGCGGCCGGTGCGCTCGTCTCCAATGTCGGCACCTGGATGCAGCGCACCGCGCAGGACTGGCTCGTATTGACGCAGTTGACGCATCACAACGCCTCGGCGGTCGGCACGGTGATGGCGCTCCAGTTCGGGCCGCAGATCGTCCTGCTGCCGTGGACGGGCTATGCGGCGGATCACTACGACCAGCGCAAGCTCCTGATGTTCACCCAGGCGACCATGGGCGCGCTGGCACTGGCGCTGGGCGTGCTGACAGTGACCGGCGTCGTCGTGCTGTGGCATGTGTATGTGTTCGCGCTGCTGTTCGGATGTGCATCGGCTTTCGACGGGCCGGTGCGGCAGACTTTCGTCGGCTCGCTGGTGGGTGACGCGGACCTGCACAACGCGGTCGCGCTCAACTCCACGTCGTTCAACGCGGGACGGATGATCGGACCGGCGGTGGCGGGGCTGGTCATCGGCTCGGTGGGCACGGGCTGGGCCTTTCTCGTCAACGGTGTCAGCTTCGTCGCCGTGCTGGTTTCGATGTCGTGGTTCCGCAGGTCCGAGCTGCGCGAGAGCGCGCGGGCCGGGCGCGCCCGGAAGGGCATGTCCGAGGGGTTCCGCTATGCGTGGTCACGCCCCGACCTCAAGGCGATTCTCGTCATGCTTTTCCTGATCGGCACTTTTGGTCTCAACTTTCCGATTTTCATTTCGACGATGGCCGTCGGCGTTTTTCATACCGACGCGCGCGGCTACGGCCTGCTTTCGTCGTTCATGGCGATCGGCACGATTTCCGGCGCCTTGCTCGCGGCGGGACGCGGCCGGCCGCGCTTCGGCGCCATCCTGGCCGGAGCCGGCATGTTCGGCGTGGGCTGCACATTCGCGGCCGTTGCGCCGACCTACTGGCTGTTCGCAGGTGCGCTGGCCGTGATCGGCGTGGCGGCGCTCACTTTTACGAACACCACGAACAGTCTGATGCAGATCTCGACCGAACCCGCGATGCGAGGGCGCGTCATGGCGCTGCGGCTGGCCATTGCGCTTGGCGGAACGCCGATTGGCGCACCCGTGGTCGGCTGGGTCGCCAACCACCTGGGGCCGCGCTGGGCATTGGGGATTGGCGCGCTGTCGGGGTTCGCCGCCGTATCGGTCGGCGGCTATGCGCTGTCCCGCATCCGGCGTGAACAGCGCATGTCGCTTCAGAACAGATGATCGATACCGATGGTGAACGCGGTCTGACTGTTCGCCCCGGCCGGGTTCAGCGTGCTGACAACAGCGTGGCGATAGGACGTGTAGTCGGCTTCGGCATAGAGCGTCGTGCGCTTGGACAGCAGATAAGCCAGTGACAGGACTGACAGGCTGCGGCGTCCCGCCTTGTCGGTGGAGACGTTGGTCTGGTAATAGCCGCCACGAAACACGATAAACGGCGTCACCGTCCATGCCAGCCCGCCGAACGCATTGTTCGTCACCGTATGCGGCGCGGCGGGGTCCTGCAGGTCTTCGGCCATGAAGCCGCCGGACAGTTTGACTGGTCCGATCGCATAGCTGGTGCCCAGCATGTAGTAGCTGTCGCCCAGGTAGCGCGTGCCGTTCAGCACATTGCGGTGTCCATACACGCCGCCCACGGCCACGGGGCCCGCCGCGTAGCTCATGCCCACGGCACGGGCCGCGCCACTGCTGAAATTGCCCGCGACACCGCCGAACGAGTTGTCCGCTTCGAACAGCAACGAACCGATCCGGTTTCTGTACTTCACGTCGTTGTCGTTGCGCGTGCCGTCGGAGGCGGCGGTGAGCGGCAGGATCGGCGTGAAATGAAAACTGAACGGATCGTAGATGCTGATGATGTCGTGCGCGATCGTGTACTGCCGGCCAAGATCGATCGAGCCGTAAGTCCGATGCCCGATGCCGACGAACGACTGCCGGTTGAATTCGCGGTTGGCCGTGTTGTCGAACTGGCCGTTACCGAGATTAAAGCCGCTTTCCAGCTGGGCGTGTGCGTTCCAGCCATCGCCCAGATCTTCCTTCAAGCGAAAACCGAGCTTGTTCGAGCTGTAGTAACCGTTCGAGTTCATCGTGGTCACGGTGCCGCCGCCCTTGGCCGCACTGGTCTGATGGCGGATGCCGCCATCCACGGTGCCGTACAGCGTCACGCTGGTTTGCGCATGTACAGAGAAGGCCGACAACGTTCCGGCGGCCGCGGACAGGGTCAGTCCTAGCCTTTTCCAAGCTATCTTTTTCACAACGTGTCTCCAACTTCATTAGGATTTTTTGCGATCGGTATGACTAAATATTTTCGGAACTTTTCTTTCCGAAAATAAGGCCGCCGGAATCGAGTCGATGCCGGCGGCGGTCAGTCAGTGACCGGCGGAGCTGCCGCTCGCCTGTTTGATCGGTCCGATCTGGACGTCGGACGGACGGAATCCGGACTTCAGCTCGCGCGTCAGGGCCACGCGATCGAGGGCCTTCTCCCAGTTCGCGACGACAATTGTCGCCACGCTATTGCCGATGATGTTCGTGAAGACGAACGCACTCGACATCGCCTTGTGAATGCCGAGAATCAGCGCGATGGACTCGACAGGAATCGTGTTCGATGCAGCCAGCGTGGCCGCGAGCACCGCGATGGCCGCGCCGGATACGCCAGCCGCGCCCTTCGAGGTGAGCAGCAGCACCGCGAGCAGGACGAGCTGTTCGTGCCAGCCCATCGGCGTGTTGGTGGCCTGGGCGAGGAACACGGCGGCAGCAGCGAAGTACAGGCAGGTGCCGTCGTGATTGAAGGTGTAGGCCGTCGGCAGCACGAGACCCACGACGGACTGTTCGCATCCCAGGCGTTCGAGCTTGTCGATCAATTGCGGGAACACGGTTTCGGAGGAACTCGTGCCGATCACGAGCAGCAACTCCGCGCCGATATAGCGCATCAGCCGCAGCAGGCTGAAGCCATTCGCACGAGCGATGGGCCACAGGATCAGCACGATGAACAGCGCACAGGTCAGGTAGAACTCGAGGATCAGCTTGCCGAGCGAGAGCAGCGTGCCGAAGCCGAACTTGCTGACCGTGAACGCGATGGCGCCGAACGCCGCGATGGGCGCAATCTTCATCGTCAGGCCGATTACCCAGAACAGCGCGCCCGAAACCGAGTCGATGAAATCAAGTGCGGGTTTCGCGCGGTCGCCGATCGCCGCAAGACCGAACGCGAACAGGACCGAGAAGAACAGCACTTGCAGCACGTCGCCGCCCGAGAACGCGCTGAACGCGGTGTGCGGAATCACATTGAGCAGAAACTCGCTCGTCGTGACGACATGATGAGCCTTCGCGACATACGCATCGACGGCGGCGGAATGCACGCTGTGCATGTCCACGTTCATGCCGACGCCCGGCTTCAGCACGTTGATGACGACCAGCCCGAGCACCAGTGCGAGCGACGTGACGACTTCGAAGTAGAACAGCGCCTTGATCGCGACGCGGCCCACCTTCTTGAAGTCCTTCACGCCCGCGATGCCGCTGCATACCGTGCAGAAGATGATTGGGCCGATCAGCATCTGGATGATGCGGATGAAGGCGTCGCCGACCGGTTGCAGATTGATGCCGAACTTCGGGAACAGATAGCCTGTGGCGATGCCGAGCGCCATGCCGGCCAGGACCTGGAAGGACAGGTCGCGATAGAACGGCCGGCGTTTCCTGGGTTGCGTGGCGGCGTTGCCGGGCAAGCTCATGGATGTCTCCTTGCGGTGCGGGTGGCGAGTTCAGATTCGCTTCTGGGAATGAAATAAGTGAAAAGTCGGCGTGCGAGGCGGCTCAACGTCCCGCGTCGCCCAGAATGCGTTCGCTGTCCGCGAAGATTTCATCGACGGTCAGCTTGCGTGGCAGCAGACCCTGTTCCTCGCAGAACGCCAGGGTTTCTTCGAGCGGCGCGCGCAATGCGTCGTAACCGAACAGCAGCTTGTCGGGCTTGCCGGCATTCTCCGCGGCCACCGAGGCCTTGCCGCGGCACAGCAGGTCATACACGGCGCGCACCGCTTGCGGATGGGCATCGGCCAGCGCTTGCGTCACGACGACGACATGGTTGATCGGCACGTAGCGATGCGCGGCGTACCACGCGAGATCCGCCGTCGCGGCATCCGGAATCAGCGGTTCGAGACCCGCTTCGTCGGGCAGGTCGTTGCCGAGGATGGCGGCATCGAGTTCACCGGCACGCAGCATCGGCAACAGTTGCTTGCCGGGCGCGGCGCGTTGCACGAACGACGGGTCCGCATACTCTTCGAGATGCGCGCCTTCGATGGTGATCCATTCGTTCGCTTCGACCGGCACGCCGTACGTGCCAGACAGAATGGCGCGCACCCACATGCCGGTGGTTTGCGTATAAGTACGCACGCCGATCTTCTTGCCAGACAACTGATCGATATCGAGCTTGCCGCGCCGCGCATTATAAATAATGCAGCCCTGCTGGAACCGTGCGGCCACGACGGCGGGCAGCAGGATGAGCGGCTTGCCATAAGCCTTGGCCTGCAAGTACGTGACGATGGCGAGTTCGCTTACGTCATAAGCCTGGCGACGTGCCATCGGCGCGAACGCGTTGTGAATCGGCTCGACTTCGTCGAACACGAGTTGCACGGCGGGATCGGTCAGTTCGCCACGCTTGAGCGCACGCGTGTGCGGATACGTTTTCAGGGCGGTTTTCAGCAGCAGCGGTTGCATGTCGTGACTCACGGAAGGCGTATTCAGACGGCCAGCGCCGGATAGACGGTCAGCGCGGTGCCGCCAAAGATGGCTTGCTGTGCATCAGCGCGCAGCATCGCGAGGCTGGCGCGTGCATCGGCGAGCAATTGCGGCAGCGCGCCTTCCGCCGCGGGGAAGTTCGAGCCCCACGCAATACGGTGCGCACCGAAGGCGTCGAGCACGCGCGGAAAGAAAGCCTCCGGCGTCGATGCGCCGCGCGACGCTTCCGCGATCGTGCGGTTCGTGAGCTTCAGATACACCCCTTCATGCGATGCCAGGCTGAACAGCGGTGCCGCCGCTTCATACGGCGCTCCGCCCGCGAGGTCGGGACGCGCCAGGTGATCGAGCAACACGCGGATCTTCGGAAAGCGCGCGAGCATGTTCAGCAGCGCGGGAATGCCTTGCGCCGTCATTTGCAGACAGATCGATACGCCATGACGTTCCGCGTATTCCCACACCGGGAAGGAGCGCTCGTCGTTGAGCCAGCCCGCTTGCCCGGGCATCGTGCTGCCCGTCGTGAAGAGGCGCAGTCCGGCGAGGCCCGCGTCGAGCCAGCGTTGCAGTTGCGTGACGGCGTCGTTCGCAAGCACGTCGATGGAGAACACGCCGGCGAAGCGGTCCGGATGACTGCGCACCGCTTCCACCACATAACTATTGTCGTTGCCGTACACGGTGGACGCCTGCACGACCACGGCACGGTCGATGCCGGCATCGTCGAGCGAGGCCAGCAAGCCTTCGAAACTGACGGGACGCTTGGCCGACCATTCGGACTGGTGGCCGCCAACCGGCGCAAGCGGAAAACGCTGTTTATCCGGGGAAATGGCGTGAGTGTGAGTATCGATGACAACGGACATGAAGCGGCTCCAGGGGGTCTTCTTTGCAGTGGAATGGACGTCACTGTAAGCCGGTTGCGAGCGAGTCCCTCAATATGAACTTTGCGCTTGGGCATAAATTCTGGTTAAGCTAAGGGTTTTCACATAGGGGTTGAACGCCATGGCGAACCGCGAAGACGACCCGTCGAATGACGATCTGACGCGCTTGCGGCGCCTGTTCCTGTTCGACGCCGTGTGCGAATCGGGTGGTATCGGACAGGCGGCGGCACGCGCGGGACGCACCCAGCCGGCGGTGAGCCTTGCCATCGCCAAACTCGAGGCCAGCTTCGGCGGGCAACTGTTCGAGCGCGGCTACGGCGGCAGCGAACTGACGGCGGAAGGGCGCATCCTGCAACGGCGCACGCGGCGCATGCTCGATCAGATGGAGCGCGCGGTCGCGGCTTTGACCGGCCATGACGAGCCTTCCCCGCACAGCGCGACGATCTGCCGGCACCTCACGGATGCCCAGGTGCGCTGTCATATCGCCATCGCGCAGACCGGGTCGGCGGCGGAGGCGGCTCAGCAGCTCGGCATCTCGCAGCCGGCCGTGCATCGCGCGGCGCGACAGATCGAACAGAGCGTGGGTGTGTCGCTGTATCGACGGCGCGTGCACAGCGTCGCGGCGAATCCGGCGGGCGTCGAATTTGCGCGGCGGCTCAGTCTTGCGCTGTATGAGATTGCGCAGGCCCGTGAAGATCTCGCCTATGCGCGCGGCCAGCGCACCGGGCGCGTGGCCATTGGCGTGTTGCCGCTGTTGCCGCCGCGGCTCGTCGCGCGCGTGATTCAACGGCTGCGCGCACGCTATCCGGCGGCCCGCATCACGGTGGACGAAGGTTCGCACGCGCCACTGCTGCGCGATCTGCGCGCGGGCGGCATCGACATCATCGTCGGCGGCTTGCGCGAGCCCCGGCTCACTGGCGCAGTGCAGGAAACCGAGCTGTTCGCGGACCCGTATGTGGTCGCGGTGCGCAAGGGGCATAAGCTTGCGCGGCAGAAGTCGATCATGCCCAACCATCTCGCCGACTACGACTGGGTCGTGCCGCAGCGCACCGTGCCGCGCCGCGCGGTAATCGACCGCCTCTTCGCGCGCTTGCCCGCCACGCCGCCGCTCGTGGTCGAAACGAGTTCGCTTGCGATGATGATCGCCATGCTCGTCGAGAGTGATTGCATCACCTTGCTGTCGCGCTCGCAGATACGCGAGGCCTATCCTGGCAGCGACATGGTCGCGCTCGAACTGAAGACGCCGGAGGCGGATCGCGCGGTCGGCTATACGGTGCGAAGCGACTGGCTCGGCACCGCCGTGCAGCAGGCTTTCATCGAGTGCTTGCGCGAAGAATGCGGACTGCCCGCGTGAGCATGGGTGTCCACTTCCCGCACTGAATCAGGCAGGCGCCTTTACCCGCAGGTTAACGCGTCGAGAAATTTATTCAATGGACGCTGCCGGGTCGCGATGAGACGATGCAAGCATCGAAAGCCACAGACGACTCGCTGCAAGCCACCTTGCAAGTCAATGTCTTGAGCTACAAGCATAAGGGTGTGGCGCATACAGCGGCACAAGGAGACAAGCACATGCATCGCGAGATCGCGCAGGGCGGCTGACGCCTTCATTCAAGGCCGATACGCGCTTTGCGAAGGCACGCGGCCTTCGTACCCCCATCACGCATCAACGCAGGAATCACTGCCCGAAAAGGCGGTGAGGGGCACTCACGCCCGCAATAAAAGAAGCCTGAAACAAGGCGCCATATTGGAGACAGCCATGCATGCAAGCAAGCGAACGAGACACACATCGGATCATCCGGAAAGAGAGCGGAGCAGCACGCCGAATGACTGACAGACGGCCCCATGCCGTCCGGGTCGCGCGGACGGCATGAGAAAGCGATACCGCATCTCACCGAAAAAATCTCATGATCAGAAAACTAACAATCGTTCTCGCCGCCTGTCAGTTCGCGGGTGTGGCGCACGCGCAATCCTTTGTCACGCTGGCAGGCGTGGTGGACGGCGGCATTCGTTATACGCACACGGGACTGGGCAACCAGTATTCGATGAACTCGAACGGCTTCTTCACTTCGAACCGGCTCGATTTCATCGGCAAGGAAGATCTCGGCGGCGGCTACAACGCGCACTTCAGGCTCGAGAGCGGCTTCAATCTCGGCAATGGCGCGTACGACAACACGAACAACGTCGCGTTCAACCGGGGCGCGTATGTCGGCCTGGGCGGGTGGTTCGGTTCGCTCGACTTCGGCCGCCAGTACACCATCGCGCATGACGTGGTCTACGACTACGATCCCTTCAACTTCGAGTATCCCGGCATCACGCCGCTCACGCCCGCGACCGCGGGCACGCGCTTCAACAACGACGTGAAGTACAGCCGCACGTATGGGCCGTTCCGCTTCCGCGCGGAGAATTCCTTCGGCGGCGTGGCGGGCGATTTCAACGCGGGATCGGCACGCGGCGTGGGCTTGCAATACAAAATGGGACCGGTGAACGTGGGCGGCGTCTATATCCACCGGTCGGTACTGTCAGGCACGACCTATCAGCCGGATAACTACTACACGCTCGGTGCCGCGCTGACCTTCGGCGACTTGCGCTTCGCGGGTGGCTACATGAACGATAACGTCGACGTGGCCGCGCCGAACCGCGACGTGCGCACGCTCAACTACTGGGGCGGCCTGACGTATCAGTTGACTCCGTACACGCGCGTGGGCGCTGCGTACTACATCACGGACTTGCCAAATACGGGCGGCAAGCGCAGTCAGGGACTGGCGAGCATCGCCTATTCGCTGTCGAAGCAGACGGTGCTCTACGCCGAGTTCGACTACACGAAGTTCTCCGGAACCTACATCACCAACAAGACCTTGAACGCCACCCAGCAGCCGCATCAACTCGCTTTCACCGTGGGGATCAACCATGGCTTCTGATAAGTCGGTCAGCGCATCTTCGATGCCGGTTCTGCACGCTCCCCGTCGTTTCCATTATCCTGCTGCGTTATTCTTTATCGCCGCGCAGCCGGTTTTCGCGCGGCAGGCAGAGGAACAAGTGCGGCATAAGAATCGTGCGACGGCGCGAGCGGAAAGCCGCACGCAGAACGACTAGCGTCGAAGCGTGTCATCGTCCGATGCGCAAGGCGCATCGGAGACACTATGAGTCAGCTGGACTGGTATTTGAGCGTCAACATGAAGGCGCGTCATCTGCGCCTGCTCGTCGCCATTTATGACTTCCGCAACTTGCGGCAAGTGGCGTCGAATTCTTACATTACGGTTCCGGCGGTATCGAAGGCGCTCGGCGAAATTGAAAGCGCGCTGGGCGTGAAACTCTTCGAGCGCACCGTCAACGGCCTGCGTCCCACTGCCTATGGCGAATGCGTGGTGCGGCACGCGCGCGCCGTGCTGAGCAGCCTGAGCCAGACGGCCGAAGAGATCAAGGCGCTGCAGACCGGCAGCGCCGGCAAGGTGCATGTCGGCGCGCTGCCGACGCTCATCTCCACCCTCATGCCGCGCGCCCTCGCGCGCCTGAAGCAGGAAGCGCCGCAGACCAACGTCTCGATCCTCGAAGGCCGCATGAACGGGCTGTTGCAGGACCTGCGGCGCGGCGACCTCGACATGATCGTGGGCCGTCTGCCGAACCGCGCGGACACCGTGGGCCTGCATGAACGCGCGCTCATCAACACGCCTATCAAGCTCGTCACGGGCGTGCAGCATCCGCTCGCAAGCAGAAGCACCGTGCAATGGTCGGACCTGAAGGACTATCCGTGGATCCTGCCCCCTTCGGGTTCGCTGCTGCGCGAGCCGATCGAAAACACGCTGGCGCGCCATGGCCTGCCGATGCCGTCGAACACCATTGAGACCCTTTCTACGCATCTGATCCGCGCCTACATCCAGATCAACGACGCCATTGCGCTGCATACCGTGGACATGCTGTATCCGGATTCGGAGGCCAGCCCGTTCCATGTGCTGCCGCTCGACATGAACCTCGCGACCCGGCCGCTCGGCGTGATCTGGCGTGCCGACAAGCCGCTCGCGCCCAGCGCCATGCTGCTTCTGCAATGCCTCGAACGTGAATGTCCGCCGAGCGGCGTGCAGGATGAAGCCGACCTCGCCGCGATGGCGGAGCACGCCGGATCCGGTCAAGGGACTTAACCGAAAGGTTAAGGCATCTGCCCTTTTATTCAATGGACGGAAAACGCAGGCGGCGCGATGATGTCTTCATCGAACCCGCATCAAGAGCGCGTTGACGCGCCGGCGGTTCACCGTAAAGGAGACAGACGGATGGCCATCCCCATCATGAGAGCATGGCGTCGCGCGGCCGCATGGTGCGGCACGGCTGCGCGCACCACGAAAGCAATCGCGCGTGCCTGGCCGGGACAATTCCCGGTGTTGATCCCCATCTTCGGCATGGACGATCTGAGCCAGCCGCGACGCTAGCCTTCGCTATCCGAAGGCGCTTCCCGTTCCAGTCAATCAGAGTTCGATCTCCGCCGCGCGCAGTCGCGGCCGGCCTCCGTACGCCTGCACGCACGGCCAACACACAACGGCGATATAAAAAATAAAGGGGAAATCCTGCATGACAGGCCGACGCACCTTTCTGAAGGAAGCGCTCATCACCGGCACAGCGGCGGCGCTCGTCAAGCCCGCGGTGGCCACGCCGACGTCCACCGCGCCGCAGCGGCCTTCAGTGAGCAGGCCATCGCCGGCGCTGGTGGCAGCGGAAGCTCAAAGCGATGCCCTGGCGCCCTCGCTCGACGAAGCGCCTGCCACGGATGCCGCGCACATCGGCAATCCCGGCTCCGATTTCATGGTGGATCTGCTGCGCATCGCGGGTATCGACTATGTCGCGACGATGCCCGGCTCGACTTTTCGCGGCCTTCACGAGTCGATCGTGAACTATGCGGGCGCCACGCATCCGCAGATGATCGTCTGCACCCACGAGGAAGCGTCGGCGGCGATTGCGCACGGATACGCAAAAGTCGCGGGCAAGCCCATGGCCTGTCTCGTGCACAGCACGGTGGGCTTGCAGCATGCGTCGATGGCGCTCTACAACGCATGGTGCGATCACGTGCCGATGACGGTCATCGCCGGCAATATCGCCGACGCGACCAAGCGCCGTCCGGGTGTCGAGTGGTATCACACGGCGCAGGACCTCGGCGCGCTGGTACGCGACTACACCAAGTACGACGACTATCCGGTGTCGCTCCAGCATTACGCCGAATCGTTCTTGCGCGCCTACACGATGTCCGTCACGCCGCCGATGGCGCCCGTGCTGATCGTCGCGGATGCGGAGTTGCAGGAACAGCCGATCGCAGACCCGCATGGCATCACGGTGCCGCCGCTGCGCGAAGTGTCGCCGCCCGCCGCAAGCGCCGATGCCTTGCAAGCCGCCGCCACGATGCTGTGCGCGGCGAAGGCGCCGGTGATCGTCGCGGATCGCGCGGTGCGCACGCAGGCGGGCCTGGAGTCGCTGGTCGCGCTGGCTGAATCGCTCAACGCGCCGGTGATCGACCTGCTGGGCCGCATGAACTTCCCCACGCGGCACCCCCTCAATCATTCGTCGATGCAGGCACGCCTGCTGGCCGATGCCGACGTGATCCTTGCGCTCGAAGTGGGCGATGTCTGGGGCCTTACGCAGAGCGTTCCAGATACGATCGGCCGCGCGTCGAAGCGGCGCGCGAAGCCGGACGTGCGCGTCATCAGCATCTCGACGTCCTATCTCTACGGCAAGTCGAACATGCAGGATGCGGAGCGTTATTACGCTGCGACCTTGCCCATCGGCGCGGATGCCCAGGCGTCGATGCCGGCGCTGGCGCAGGCCATCCGCACGACGATGACTGCTGCGCAACGCACGGTCGTTGAAGCGCGTGCGGCAACGCTGCGAGCCTCGCACGACAGCATGCAGCACGCCGCGCGGGAAGCCGCCGCGCGCGGATGGGACGGCACGCCGACCAGCACCGCACGTCTCGCGCAGGAAGTATGGAACGTCATCCGCCACGATGACTGGGCGCTCGTTTCACCGCCCGGCGCGTGCAGCCAGTGGCCCAACCGCCTGTGGGACTTCACGAAGACATATCAGTTCATCGGCGCGGGCGGAGGATACGGCGTCGGCTATGCGGCGCCCGCCGCCGTGGGCGCGGCGATCGCGCATCGCGATGCCGGGCGCATCGCCGTCAGCATCCAGACCGACGGCGATCTGATGGTGCTGCCCGGCGTGCTGTGGACGGCGGCGCATCATCAAGTGCCCTTGCTGATGGTGATGCACAACAACCGCGCGTGGCATCAGGAGACCATGCATATCCAGCGCATGGCGGGACGGCGTGATCGTCATCCTGAGCGCGGGCGCATCGGCACCGTGTTGCAGGATCCGCCGATCGATTACGCATCGATGGCGAAGAGCATGGGTGTCTGGGCGGAAGGCCCGATCTCCAGTCCCGCCGATCTCGGCCCGGCCCTGACGCGCGCGATGGCGCAGGTCAGAAGCGGCAAGCCCGCGCTGCTCGACGTGCTGACCCAACCTCGATGACGGACGCCGCAATGCCTCTCTGTTCACGTTTGCCGATGAAGGCGCTGGCGTTCATCGCGTTCATCGCGTTCGCGGTGTCGTTGGGAGCACATGCCGACACGAACGCCGATATCGAAACCGGCCGCGCGCTCTTCATCCAGAAGGGCTGCTACGAATGTCATGGCGTGCTGGGGCAGGGCAGCGCATCGACGGGGCCTGCGCTCGCGCCGCATCCGGTCCCGCTATCGGCGATGCAAGCGTATGTGCACGATCCCAAGGGCGAGATGCCGGTCTACAGCAAGCGGATTCTCTCCGATGACGAGATCGCCCGCATTCACGCTTATCTCGCCTCCTTGCCGCCGAATCCTCCCGCGGAGAGCCTCGCGTTGCTGAACGACGGCGCGGCGCCCACAGCGCAAGCATCGGTGTCACCGGGACACGGCTCGTCCATTTACGCAGCGAATTGCGCGGCATGTCATGGCGCGGGCGGCGAGGGCGGTGCAGGTCCCGCGTTGCGCGGCATCGCGAGCCGTTATGGAACGAGCGACATCGAAGCGCGCATTCGCGAACCCGCGGGCATCATGCCGCGCCTGTATCCACACGTCCTGAACGATGAAAACGTGAGGGACGTGGCCCGTTACGTGGCGCAGTTGCGCTGACCAAAACTCACCTATACGGATCCCGAAGCATTTACCAGTTGGTTAACGCACCCACGGCTTATTTCAATAGACGGGAAACACACGCTACCCGATGATCTTCTGACCGGATCGCCCGACGGTCCCCGAACATCATTCGAGTCCAACAGGAGACCCCGTTGACCAGGAAAGTCCCGCTCAAGATCGCCATTGCAGAGTATCCGCATACGTCGGCCATTCGCAACGGCTCGATTCTCATCGAAGGCGTCGATGCCGAGATCGTCACCGTCAAGCCGCAGATCGGCGCGTTCCGCCGGATGGTCCGCGATGTCGAGTTCGACGTGTGCGAACTCGCACCGACCACCTACATCATCGCGCGAGCCTATGGCGCACCGTTCGTCGCGCTGCCGATCTTCGTCATGCGGCGCTTTCATCATGGCGGCCTGCTCGTGCGCCCGGATGCGGGCATTGCCACACCCAAGGATCTCGAAGGCAGGAAGGTCGGCGTGCGCGCGTATTCCGTCACGACCGGCGTATGGACGCGGCAAGTGCTGATCGACGAGTTCGGTCTCGATTCGTCGAAGGTCACATGGGTCGTCGATGACGAGGAACACGTCACGCAGCTCAAGCTTCCGTCGAATGTGATGCACGCGCCGCAAGGCAAGTCGCTTGCGGACCTGATGGCCTCAGGCGAACTCGCGGCGGGCTTTGCGGCAAATGCCGGCATCGGCCGCACCGGCAACCCGAACGGCGGCTGGCAGGAAGTCGAAGCCGACTATCCCGACCTGCTGCCGAACGCGGCCGAACTCGAAGCCGACTATTACCGCCGCACGGGCGTGTATCCGATGCACGGCACCATCGTCGTGAAAGATGCGGTGCTCGCCGAGCATCCGTGGATCGCGAAGTCGCTCTACGACGCATTCGAGCAGGCGAAGCAGGCATGGCTCGCCACGCTCGACCACAACGACCCGACCAACGCCAGCGACAAGAAGTATCTCGCGCTGCGCAAGATCGTCGGACATGATCCGTTGCCGTACGGGATCGAGGCCAATCGCAAGACCATCGAGGCACTGGAAGCCACCGCCTTCGAGCAGCGGCTCACGCCGCGCCGGATGTCGATGGCCGAGCTGTTCGTCGATCCGCTTGCTTAGTTCATAGCCACCACCGCATAACCATTCAATCGAATCACAGAGCAACTCATGGCATCCATCGTTGATATTCATCCGCACATCATCTCCGACGATACCGCGCGCTATCCCGTCGCGCCGCTGGGCGGCAAGCGTTCCGACTGGTCGAAGGAGCGTCCTTCCACCGTCGAGTCGCTGATCGCCGCAATGGACGAAGCCGGTGTGGCGAAGGCCGCCGTCGTGCATTCGTCGACCACGTATGGCTTCGACAACAGCTACGTGCTCGATGCGTGCGCGGCTTATCCGGACCGTCTCGTCGCGGTGGGCTCCGTCGACGTGACGCTGCCCGATGCCCCGCGCACCATTCGCGCCTGCGTGGAGCGCGGCCTCGCGGGCCTGCGCATGTTCACGGGCGGCAGCACGAAGGATTTCGATCCGGGCGAACTCGAAGACCCGCGCGCCTGGCCTGCCTGGGAAACCTGCGCGGAACTGAACCTGCCGATGTGCATCCAGACCGGTCCGGTGGGCCTGCCGCAGGTCGCCGATCTGGCGCGGCGCTTTCCGAACGTGAAGATCATTCTCGATCACCTCGGCCGTCCCGACGTGACGGACGGCGCGCCTTACGCAAAGGCACAGACCCTGTTCGACCTTGCGCCGCTCACGAACATCTACATGAAGCTGACCCCGCGCATTTTCGACGACATGCAGAAGGGCGAAGCGAACGCCGGGACCTTTTTCCCGCGCCTGATCGACGTGTTTGGCGCGCAGCGTCTGGCGTGGGGTTCGAACTTCCCGAGTTCGAAGGGCACGCTGCCTGAGATTCTCGCGACAGCCGAAGCGGGCCTCCGTTGCCTGAACGAAGACGACCGCGCGTGGATCTTCGGCAAGACGGCGCAACAGTTGTATCCGGCGCTGGCCTGAGCGGCGTGGCGACGGATCTCCAGTGAACGAAGCATGAGGAACAACCAGATGGCGACGATTCAAACCGACCTGCCGACGCTGCGGGTGAACCTGGCCGAGTACGCGGCAACGAAAGCGATGAGAGACGGCCGCGTGTCGTCGAACGTGGTCAATCTCGACTACTGCGGCCCGGCACGCGCGCACGACGGCTTCAAGCCGATGCTGCGCGAGAATGCGTTCGATGCCGGCGAGCTGGCCATCGTCACGTATCTGCAGGCGAAGGCTTACGGCAAGCCTTATGTGCTGCTTCCGGCGCCGATCTCAGGACGCTTCCAGCATCATTGCGCAGGCTATAACGGTGAGCTGGGTCATCTCGACCCGAAGGACATCGAGGGCAAGCGGGTGGGCGTGCGCACCTATGCACAGACCACTGGCCTGTGGATTCGCGGCATCCTGCGTCACGAGTACGGCGTCGATCTCGACAAGGTCACGTGGATGACGCAAGGCGAGGGGCATCTCGCCGAATACACGGACCCGGCCAATTGCCAGCGGCTGCCGAAGGGTTCGTCGGTCGGGCAGATGATGCTGGACGGCGAACTCGCGGCGGTGCTGGCGGGCGAAGACATGCCGAAGGACCCGCGCGTGAAAACGCTGGTTCCTGATGCCCAGGCCGCCGCGAAGGACTGGTTCGCGCGCGAGGGCGTGGTGCCGATCAACCATATGTTCGTCGTGCATGCCGGGCTGTCGAAGGAGCGGCCGGACATCGTGCGCGAGCTGTACCGGATGATCGTGGAGAGCCGCGCACTGGGCGAGGGCGTGCCCGCCGTGATCCCGCCGTTCGGTCTGGAAGCGAACCGCAAGGGTATCCAGCTTGCCATCGACTGGGCGCTCGACCAGAAGATCATTCCGCGCCGCTTCTCGGTGGACGAACTGTTCGACGATGTAACCGGCAGTCTCGGATAGACCCGCGCACGGGCGCGCAGTGATAACAAAAAATCAGACGGAGACGATGTGATGGAGACTATTCGAAGAGCGGCACGCCTCGAGAGCCGTTGGGGCGTCGTATTCCTGCTCGCCTTTGGCCTGATGATCGCGTTCATGGACCGCACGAGCATGTCGGCCGCGCTTGCGGATCATCATTTCGTCCAGCATTTCACGCTCACGTCGGTGCAGCGCGGCTGGCTCGGCTCATCGGTGTTCTGGGCCTACGGGCTGCTGCAATTGCCGATGGGCTGGCTCGTCGACCGCTACGGCGTCAAATGGCCTTACGCGATCTGCTTCCTGCTGTGGTGTGTCGCGGCAGCGGTCACCGGCATCGTCACCACGCTGTCGGCGCTCATCATCGTGCGGGTGCTGATCGGCGCGGCGGAAGCGGTGGTCGTGCCCGCTACCTATCGCTATATCGCCAACCGCTTCGAGGAAACGCAGAAGGGCACGGCGCTCGGCATCTATTCGGTCGGCGGCAAGATGGGTCCGGCTCTCGGCGCGCCGGCTGCCGCGTGGCTGATCGCGGGCACGTCGTGGAAGATGATGTTCATCGTGACGGGTCTCGCGGGTTTGGTGTGGCTCCTGCCCTGGTTGCTGATGGTGCGCAACGACTTCCCCGATGCGACCGAACTCGCATCGAGAAAGCAGCGCGCCGCCTCGGTGCCGTTGCGCAATCTGCTGGCGAGCCCAGTGGTGTGGGGCGGCCTGCTGACCAACTTCTGCTACGCCTACTTCGCGTTCTACTGCATGACGTGGATGCCCGCGTATCTGGTGGAGCAGCGTGGACTCTCATTGCAGCAGTCGGGTCTGTACACGGCCTTCAGCTTCTGCGGCGTGGCGGTCACGGCCGCGCTCAGCGGCTGGCTGGCGGACCGGCTGATTGCCCGCGGTCACGATGCCGTCGTGGTGCGCAAGTCGTTCATGGTGGTCGGCTTCATCGGCGGCATGACGGTGTTGTTCGGGGCCTACGCACCGAGCGTGCAGATGGCGCTGTTCTGGAACGTGCTGTCGTTGACGCTGGTGGGTCTCGTCACGACGAACAACCTCGCGCTCGTCAAGCTCACACTGATTCCGAAGCAGGCTGTGGGCTTGAACACCGGCTTGCAGCAGGTCGCGACGAGCCTCGCGGGCGGCGTGTCCGCCAGTCTCTCCGGCTGGCTGCTGCATGTGGGACATAGCTACACACTGCCGATGATGGCGATCTTCGTGTTCCTGCTGGTCGGCGCGACGAGCACCATCGTGCTCATGCGGCGCAACTGGGCGCCGAAGGTGAACGACGTCAACGGTGAAGCGTCGGAGCGGAAGGCCACGCCGCCGGCGGCGATGAGTCAGGGCGTGCGTTGAGCGGTCATTTCCGTAAGCTGACAACAGGACCGGCGCGTCAGGCTCCGCGCCGGTCGATCGCCAGCGCGCGTATCGCTTCCTTCTGGAACTGCGTCGGCGTCACGCCGGTCTGCTTGCGGAAATAGCGGCTGAAATAGGCGATGTCGTCGAACCCGAGTTCATGCGCAATCTGCTTGACCGACATATGCGAGTAGACCAGATCCCGCTGCGCCTCGCGCACGAGATGCTCGTTGATCACCGCAAGCGGCGAACTCGAAATCTCCTCACGACAGATGCGCCCTAGCTGCGCGACGGTCGTGCCGAGCGTCTGCGCATAGAAATCCACAGGACGATGTTCGCGCGCATGCTTGACCACCAGTTCCCTGAAGCGCCTGATCTGCCCGGCGCGCCGTTGCGTGGCGGACAGGCTCGTGCCGGCCGCCGTGCGCGAGGCCGGCGCCGCTTCGCACAGGCGCCCGACATGCACGAAGAGCGCGATCAGCAACGGCAACCCTGCCGCCATGTGTCCGCGGTCCGTTGCGCGATATTCCTTCTCCAGCAGTTCGATCAGCGGCATCAGCGCACCGGCGTGCGTGCGGGCATTCACGCGCGTCACGCCCGCGCGCTGCAACAGCGGAATGAGCGGGGGCGCCGCCATCGCGGCAAGCGCTTCGAGCGAACGTTGCGCTACCGTCAACACGAGCCCGTCCACATCCGGCGCGAAGTTGAAGCCGTGGACTGTTTGCGCGGGCAGCATGATGACGCAGGGCGGCTGAATGGGAATGCGCGTGTTCTCGATGAGCACGTCGCCGTCGTCGCCGCCGCCGCGAATGTACAAAAACTGCAAGAGCGCGTCATGCCGATGCGCATCAATATGCCAGTCGTTCGGCGCGCTGCGCTCGGCGATCCATTCGAAGTTGAACGCGTCATACCACGGCGGCCGCGCCGATTCGCCGTATAAATTGTAGTTAGGGATTCTCCTGAGCACGTCCCGTCTCCTTTGCACAAATTGTCCTGTGGTCTGCTGCCTTTGTCCAATTCCTGGAACGAGGCCGTGAATATACTTTTCTCACAGGGAAGCGTCACGCGGCAACGCGGAAAAGCCCTTCCCTGAAGGCTCGAAAAGTGCAAAAGGAGAGAAGGATGAAGGAGACGAACGACGGCCCGCAGCACTGGCTCGGTGTCGAAGCGCGCTTGTGCGTGGTGACGGGCGCGGCGGGCGGCATCGGCCGCGCCATTGCCGCGACGCTGGCCGATGCCGGCGCGCGCATCGCGCTGCTGGACCGCGACGAAGCAGCCTGTCATGAAACGGCGCGCGCATTGCAGGCACGGGGCATCCAGGCGCTTGCCGTGGCCTGCGACATCGGCGATGCAGCAAGCGTGCAAGGCGCTTGCGAAAAAGTGGAACGCGCAATGGGCACGGCAGACGTGCTTGTGAACAATGCCGGCCTGTTGCGTGCGGGCGGTATCGAAGAGATCGCGCTGGATGCATGGAACGCGATGCTCGCCGTCAATCTCACGGGCACCATGCTGTGCGCCCAAGCCTTCGGACGCGGCATGCTCGCGCAAGGCCGAGGCAGCATCGTACAGATTGCTTCCGTGGCGGCGCATCATCCGCAAACCTGGAGCGGCGCGTATAGCGCGAGCAAGGCCGGCATCGCGATGCTTTCGCGGCAGATCGCCGCCGAGTGGGGACCGCGCGGCGTCCGCAGCAACACCGTGTGCCCTGGCATGATCCGCACGCCGCTCTCGCGTGCCTTCTATGAACAGGGCGATGTCGAAGCGCGCCGCAGCGCGATGACCGCGAGCCGGCGCATCGGCGAGCCGGCCGACATCGCCGAAGTCGTGGCCTTCCTCGCCAGTCCGCGCTCGGCCTATGTGAACGGCGCCGAGATCGCCGTGGACGGCGGCTTCGAATGCATGCTCATGGACCTCGTGCCGCGCCCCGGCTACGAAGCCAGACGCGCTGCATAGAGCATTCATTTGCGCGCATCGCCGCGCCCGTTTCACTCATAAAGGACACGATGATGACTACCGTGACACGGTCGTCCGATCTCGCTTGCGACGTGCTCGTGATCGGCTCGGGCGCTGGCGGTCTTGCGACCGCCATCACCGCCAGGAAACAGGGGCTCGACGTAATCGTCGTCGAGAAGGAAGGCTATTTCGGCGGCACCACCGCGTATTCGGGCGGCGTGCTGTGGATTCCCGGCAATCCGCATGCGCGACGTGCCGGGATCGAGGACACGCGCGCCGCTGCTATTGAGTATCTGCGTCATGAAACCGGCCCGATGTTCGATCAGGCCGCCATCGATGCGTTTCTCGATCACGGTCCGCGCATGGTTGAATTCTTCGAGCGCGAAACCTCGGTCGAATTCCTGCCCACGCTCTATCCCGACTACCATCCCGACGCGCCGGGCGGTGTGGATGTCGGCCGCTCGATCGTCGCGAAGCCCTTCGATGCGCGTGCGCTCGGCGCGGACCTGCCGCGTCTGCGTCCGCCGCTGAAGACCATCACCTTCATCGGCATGATGTTCAATTCGTCGAGCGCGGATCTCAAGCACTTCTTCAACGCGACGAAATCGCTTGCTTCGGCGTGGTATGTCGCGAAGCGGTTGAGCAGCCACATCACGGAACTCGTGCGCTACAGGCGCGGCGTGCAGGTGACGAGCGGCAACGCACTGGCCGCACGCCTCGCGAAGTCCGCGCTCGATCTCGGCATTCCCATCCACACTCACACCGGCGCGAAGGAACTCATCACCGAGAAGGGCCGCGTGACCGGCGCGATAGTCGAAGCGAACGGCAGCGAGCAACGCATCGTGGCGCGGCGCGGCGTGGTGCTGGCCTGCGGCGGCTTCTCGCACGATCTCGCGCGTCTCTCGGCGGCGTATCCGCATGTGCAACGGGGCGGAGAACACGTGTCGCCGGTGCCCACGGGCAATACCGGCGATGGCGCGCGCATGGCCGAACGCGCGGGCGGACGCGTCGATCTGCGCTATCCGCAGGCCGCCGCATGGATGCCCGTGTCACGCGTGCCGCAGAAAGACGGCAGCGTCGGCGTGTTTCCGCATCTGCTCGACCGCTACAAGCCGGGTGTCATCGGCGTGACGCGCGGCGGCGTGCGTTTCACCAACGAAGCGAATTCGTATCACGACGTGGGCGCGGCGATGATCGAAGCCTGCCGCGGCGCGCATGAAACCGCGATGTGGCTCATCTGCGATCACGCGACGATCCGCCGTTACGGACTCGGTTTCGCGAAACCCGCGCCGCTCTCGCTGAAGCCGCATCTGACGAGCGGCTATCTCGTGAAGGGACGCACGCTCGCCGAACTCGCGCAGCGCGCGGGCATCGACGGCCCCGCGCTCGAAGCCACGGTGCGCGAGTACAACCGCGATGCGGCGACGGGACAGGACCGGGCTTTCGGGCGCGGCACGACGTCCTTCAACCGCTATCTCGGCGATGCCGCTCATGCACCGAACCCGTGTGTCGCGCCGCTCGGCGCTGGCCCGTACTACGCGCTCAAGCTCGTGATGGGCGATCTCGGCACCTTCGACGGCATCGCCACCAACACGCATGGCCAAGTGCTGAAGGGCACGGAGCCGATTGCCGGTCTCTACGCCGTCGGCAACGACCGCGCGAGCATCATGGGCGGCAACTATCCGGGCGCGGGCATCACGCTCGGACCGATCATGACCTTCGGCTATCTCACCGGTTTGCATCTCGCCGGACGCATCGCCGAGCGCAGCAGCGTCAGCCCATTGAGGAGCGCGGCATGAGCCACAAGTATTTCATCGACCACCGCATCTACACCATCAGGCCGCGCGGCATGGCCGAGTTCATCGACGTGTTCGATCGTCTTGCCATGCCCATCCAGCTCAAGTATCTCGGCGCGCCGGTGGGCTTCTACATGAGCGATATCGGCGCGTTGAACCAGGTCGTGCATCTGTGGGGCTACGACAGCATCGCCGATTACGACCAGCGCCGCACCGCGCGCGACGACGATCCCGCTTGGCCCGCTTATTTGCAGGCATCGGCGCATCTGATCACCGCGCAGGAAAGCCGCATCATCAGGCGCGTCGAGTTCAGGAGCCTGTCGGCGGCCGTGCGCTGAAGCATGAAGGAGGAGACGATGAACGAAGCACGGCAACGCGTGGCGCTGGTCACCGGCGGCGCGAACGGGATTGGTTGGGCGACGGTGTGCGCGTTTGCCTCGCAGGGATATCGCGTGGTCATCGCCGACTTGCATCGCGAAGCGGCGCGACAGCGTATTGCGCAACTCGACGGCGAAGGGCATGTGGCGATCGGCGTGGATGTGTCGTCGGAGTCCGAGGTCGCGGCCTTGTTGCAAGGCACGCTCGAAGCCTGCGGACGGCTCGACGTGCTGGTCAACAACGCGGGCATCGGCGAACAGGCGAAGCCGACCATCGAGCAAGGCGTGGACGCGTTCGATGCGCTGATCGGCATTCACTTGCGCGGCACCTTTCTGACCAGCCGCGAGGCCGCGAAAGCGATGCTCGCGCAAGGCTCGGGCGCCATCGTGAACCTGTGTTCGATCGCCGGGCTGGCAGGCATTCCGCAACGCAATGCCTACGGCGCGGCCAAGGCAGGCATCGCGGCGATGACCCGTTCGATGGCATGCGAATGGGCCCGTGACGGCCTTCGTGTCAATGCGGTTGCGCCGGGCTATGTTGCGACCGAGCTCGCGCAGGGACTCGTGAAGAACGGGCAGATCGACCTGGCGCGCATCGAACGCCGCACGCCGATGGGCCGCCTCGCGCAACCCGACGAGATCGCGCAGGCCATTCTCTTCCTCGCCTCCGATGCCGCCAGCTACGTCACCGGCGCAGTGCTGAGCGTGGACGGCGGCTGGCATGCGTCGGGCTCGGCATGACGGCCGATGACGCCTGAACCCGCGCTTGCATGAACCACGACAACGACAGCAGATCAACGGAGACGAACCGCCATGAAAACGCACAGTCTGGAAGTCCAGAGTTTCATCGATAGTCAACGCTTCTCGCCGTATCAATGGAGGATCCTGATTCTCTGCTTCCTGGTCGTGGCCGCCGATGGCTTCGACACGGCGGCGGTCGGTTTCATCGCGCCTTCGCTGCTCGGCGAGTGGGGCATCACACGCGCCGCGCTCGGCCCGGTGATGAGCGCGGCGCTCGTCGGTCTCGGCATCGGCGCGCTGGCGGCCGGGCCGGCGGCAGACCGTATCGGACGCAAGGCGGTGCTGGTGTTGTCGGTGTTCTTCTTCGGCGTGTGGAGTCTGGCGTCGGCGCATGCAAGCTCCATCGAGTCGTTGACGGCGTGGCGCTTCCTGACCGGGCTCGGGCTGGGCGCGGCCATGCCGAACGCAGTGACGTTGATGTCCGAGTACGCGCCTGCGCGCATTCGCGGCGTCGCGGTCAATGCGATGTTCTGCGGCTTTTCCGTGGGACTGTCGATCGGTGGCTTGAGCGCCGCGTGGCTCATTCCGCATTTCGGCTGGCAAAGCGTGCTGGTGACGGGCGGCGTCGGGCCGCTCGTGCTGGCGGCGCTGCTCGTCGCGTTGCTGCCCGAGTCCGCGCAGTTCATGGTGGTCCGCAAGCGTCCCGCCGAGCGGATCGCGCGCGTGTTGCGGCGCATCTCCAGCGACCCGCGTCTCGACGACAGCGCCCGCATCCATTTCGTGGCCGCCGACACAAAAGCGGCGACGGAGAAGACCTCGGCGGTATCGCTGATCGTGTCCAGGCCGTATCGCTTCGGCACGGCGATGCTGTGGCTCGCGTACTTCACGGGCCTGATGATTTATTACCTCCTGACCAACTGGCTGCCGACGCTCTTCAAGGATGCGGGCTTCACTGCACAGGGCGCCGCGCTCACCACGTCGCTGTTTCCGCTTGGCGGCATTCTCGGCAATCTGTGCCTCGGCTGGGTGATGGACCGCACGAATCCGCGGCGGGTCAATGCGTGTGCCTATGTGGTGTCGGCGGCGCTGGTGCTGGTGATCGGCAGCGGGGTATCGGACCGCGTCTGGCTGGCCGTGCTGATCTTCCTCACGGGGACGGCGGTGACGAGCGCGGTCACGTCGATGTCGGCGCTCGCTGCCGCCTTCTATCCGACGCAGGGCCGTGCGACCGGCGTTGCATGGATGCTGGGCGTCGGCCGCATGGGCGCGGTGGCCGGCGCGATGACCGGCGGCGTGATGATGAGCATGGGCCTGCCGTTCGGCGCGGTGTTCATGCTGCTCGCGGTGCCGGCTTTCGTCGCGGCGCTCGCGCTGTTCGCGCTGGGCGGCATGCGCATGCCGGGGTTCGAGCCGGCGCTTGCGGAGAAGGCGGTATCGACGGTGGAATAGGCGCGCGCGCTCATTGCGCCCACGCGGGATTCCAAATGACGATTCATGCGCATAGCATCTGGTAATTCGTTGGTTGGGCACGGGATAGGGCAGCCGTACCATCGGTTGTTCACCCATCCGCCGATGAACACCGATGACCGTCCCCCGCTTTCCCTCCGCCGCGCTCGGACTCGATCCCGGCACGCCGCTCGAACGCCCGGGCGCGCGCGGCACGAACACTTCGCTGATTGATCTCCCCACGCGTGCCGCCGCCCGCCGCGGCACGCAACGCCGCGCGGCGTTGCGCTCGCGCTCGCTGCGCATCGGCGTGCCGGTGGCGCTCGTCGTGTTGTGGCAGCTTGCCTCTTCCTTGCAGCTCGTCGCGCCTGAAACGCTCCCGCCCCCCACCGTCATCTTCGCCGCGCTCAAGGAACTGATCGCCGATGGGGAGTTGCAGAGCGCCATCGGCGTGTCGCTGGTGCGCGCGGCGACGGGCCTCGCGATTGGCGGCGGCATTGGCTTGATTGCGGGGCTGCTGGCCGGACTCTGGCGCATCGGCGAAGAAGTCATCGACGCGCCGTTGCAGATGCTGCGCACCATTCCGTTCATCGCGCTGATTCCGCTGTTCATCACGTGGTTCGGCATCGGCGAGGGCGCGAAGGTCGCGGTGATCCTCGCGGCCACCATCTTCCCGATGTATCTCAACACCTATGCCGGCGTGCGCGGCGTCGATCCGAAACTGCTCGAAGCGGCCAGCGTGTTCGGCCTCTCGGGCCGCCAGGTCGCGTGGCGCATCATCCTGCCGACCGCGCTGCCCGCGATCCTCGTCGGCGTGCGCTATGCGTCGGCGGTGGCGCTGCTGGCGCTCGTCGTCGCCGAGCAGATCAACGCGCAGAACGGCATCGGCTACATCCTCGTCAATGCGAACCAGAACCAGCGCGCGGACATCATCATCGCGGGCATCCTGGTCTATGCGACGCTCGGCATCGTGACGGACCTCGTCATGCGTGCGCTCGAACATCTCGCTTTGCCATGGAGGCCGCGCTTTGAACTCGCCTGAACGCACGCATGCCAATGCCCATGCTCACGACGCGCTCGCGCTCGAAGCCGTCAGCCGCGTCTTCGACGGCCGCGCCGTGCTGAAGGACGTCTCGCTGAACGTGCGGCGCGGCCAGTTCGTCTCGATGCTCGGCGCCTCGGGGGCGGGCAAGACCACGCTGCTGCGCATCCTCGCCGGACTCGATCAGGCCGACAGCGGCCGCGTGCGCGTCGCGGGCGCGCGCTCCGTGGTGTTTCAGGAACCGCGCCTCGTGCCGGCTCGACGCGTGTGGGAGAACGTCGTGATCGGTCATGCGCGGCTGGGCAGCGCGAAGGCGGCGGCGCTCGCCGCGCTCGATGAAGTCGGCCTCGCGCGTCATGCCGATGGCTGGCCCAAGACGCTCTCGGGCGGCGAGGCGCAGCGGGTCGCGCTGGCGCGTGCGCTGGTGCGCGAGCCGAAGCTGCTGCTGCTCGACGAGCCCTTCGCCGCGCTCGACGCGCTGACCCGCATCCGCATGTACGAACTGGTCGCGCGGTTATGGCGTTCACATACGCCGGCCGTGGTGCTCGTCACGCACGATATCGACGAAGCCATTCTGCTGTCCGACCGCATCGTCGTGCTGGCAGAGGGCGAGATCAGCGCGCACCTGCAAGTGGACACCCCGCGCCCGCGCTCGCGTAGCGATGCCGCCGCCGTCGCTCTCAGAGCACGGCTGCTCGCCGAGCTTGGCGTCACGCATGCCGACGCTGCCTGAACCTCTCACTCAACTCCTCTTCAAGCACCATGCGCATCAGAACACGTCTTGCCGCTGTCTTCTTCACGAGCCTGCTTGCGGGCGCCTCTTCCGCGTTCGCCGATGAACCGCTCACCCTCACCATCGGCACGCAGGATGCGGCGTGGCCGCTGATCGTCGAGCAGTCGCACGTGCTCGATGGCGCGCCCTACAAGATCAAGTGGGCCGTGCTCACGGGTCCCGCCGCGCAACTCTCCGCGCTGTATTCGAAGAGCCTCGACGTGGGCCTGATGGGCGATACCTCGCTCATCATCGAGCAAGGCAACGCGCGCGCGCCATGGACCGCGGACACCGCGCCGTTGCAGATCATCGCGGGATGGCGCAACCCGGACAGCAGCTATCCGCCCATCGTCACGGTGGTGCGCAACAACGCCAATGTGAAGACCATTGCGGACCTGCGCGGCAAGACCTGGGGCTATAACTTCGGCGGCTTCAACTATCTGCAATACGTGCTCTCGTACATCAAGGCCGATCTGAAGCCGAAGGACTTCGAAGGCGTGAAGTTCGGCGACGGCAACGTGTCGGCTTCGGCCTTCAATGCCGGTCAGGTCGCGGTGTATTCGGGCGGCTATGCGCCGGTGAAGGAAGCCGTCGACAAGGGCGAGGCGCGCGTCATCATCAAGAGCGACGAACTGGACATCCCCGCGTTGTCAGTGTTCGCCGCGCGCACGGACGTGCTGCGCGATCCCGCAAAGAGCCGCGCGCTCGGCGACTTTCTCGGCCGTCTGAAGAACTCGTGGACCTGGTGGGCGCAGAACGTGCCGGCGGTCGAAAAAATCTATCTGGAGAAAATGAAGCAGAGCCCGGCGCGCGCGAAGTTCTCGGCGGAGAACGGCCGTTCCGTGTTCTATCCGCTCGATGGCGCGCTGGTCGCACGCGAGCAGAAGATCGCCGACACGCTGCACAAGTCGGGCGACATCAAGCATCCCATCAAGGTCGACATCGAGTTCAACCCGGTGTTCGACGCGCAGGCAGTGGCAACGCGCTGACGCGCCGTGTCCGGCCAACCTTCATTGATATTCATTACCCAGGATCCCGCGCTCATGTCCCGCTCCGTGTCTCCCGCGCAATTGCGCACGCTCATCGCCCAACGCTCCGAACTCGCGGTGCTCGACGTCCGCGAGGAAGGCGTGTCAGCCCGCAGGCGGTTGTTCTATTCGTCGGTTGCGCCGGTGGGGCGGCTCGGCTTGCTGATCGAGCGGCTCGTGCCGCGCCGCGGCACGCCGGTCGTGCTCGTCGACAGTCATGGAGAGCAAGCGCCGCGCGCCGCCGCGTTGCTCGCGCGCTGGGGCTATACGGACGTCGCGGTGCTTGCGGGCGGCATCGACGGCTGGGAGCAGGCGGGCTTCGAAGTATTCAGCGGCACCAACGTGCCGGGCAAGGCGTTCGGCGAACTGATCGAACATCGCCTGCATACGCCCAACATCGACGCTGTCACGCTCAAGGCGCGCCAGGATGCCGGCGACGATCTGGTCGTGCTGGATTCGCGTCCCTTCGGCGAATATCACACGATGAACATTCCGGGCGGCATCGACTGCGCGGGCGCGGAACTGGTGTATCGCGCGCTGGCGGCGGTGCCTTCGCCGGACACGCTGATCGTGGTGAACTGCGCGGGCCGCACGCGCAGCATTCTCGGCGCGCAGTCGCTCATCAACGCGGGCGTGCCGAATCCGGTTGCCGCGCTCACGGGGGGCTCGATGGCGTGGCTGCTTGAGGGCCTCGAACTGCAACATGGCGAAGTGCGCACTGCGCCGCGCCCTGAAGGCGCAACGCTCGCAGCCGCGCGCGAGCTTGCCGCTGCGGCGGTACGCAAGGCCGATGTAGCGGTCATCGACGGCGCCGCGCTCGCCGCGTTGGAACAGGAGAGCGGCACGCGCACGCTGTACCGCTTCGACGTGCGCGATCCGCTGGAATACGAAGCCGGGCATCCGGCAGGCTGGCGTTCGGCGCCGGGCGGCCAACTGGTGCAGGCGACGGACGAGTACATCGGTACTTTGCATGCACGCGTGATCCTCCGCGACGACGATGGCGTGCGCGCGCGCATGACCGCGTCGTGGCTCAAGCAACTCGGCTATCTCGATGTCCGCGTGCTCGATGACACGGCCAGCGCTGCGCTGAGCAACGATCGCTACGCGGCTGGCCCCGAGCCGCTGAACGTGCGGCCGCACGGCGCGCGCACGCGCTGGATCGAGGCGGACCGGCTGGCCGATGCGCTGAAGCAGGGCACGGCGCAGGTCATCGATATCGACAGCAGTCTGGGGTTCAGGCGCGCGCATATCGAGGGCGCGCGCTTCATCGCGGCGAGCGAACTTCCGTCGAAGCTCGCGGATTTCCCGTCAGATCGTGATCTGGTGCTGACCTCGGAAGACGGCGCGCTGGCAGCGCTGGTCGCGGCTGAACTGGCGGAACAGCGCGCGAATGTTGCGGCACTCGCGGGCGGCACGCGGCGCTGGTTGTCCCTGGGCCTGCCGCAGGCTTCCGGCGATACCGGCAATCTCACCGGCGACGACGACGCCTGGTACAGCCCCTATCACGCCGCGCCAGAACGTGTCGCCGAGCAGATGAACGCGTATCTCGCATGGGAACTGCAACTCGTCGAGCAACTGGAGCGTGACGACATTGCGTCCATCGACGTGCTCGATTTCGGCACGGCAACGGCGAAGCGCAGTCATGCGCGGCTTGACGAACTGAAGGCTGACCAGGCGCGCGCCGCATGAACGCGGCCGTCTCGCCCGTCTTCGACGGCGCCACGAGCCCCGCCGACATCCCCGGCAGTCCGCTCGCGGCGGCCTTCGCGCAGCCGTTGATGCTCGGCCTGTTCCTGCCGATCCAGAACGGCGGCTGGTCGATCTCGACGCTGCCGCGCGGGACCGACTGGCGCTTCGACTACAACGCGCGCCTGACGAAGCAGGCCGAGGCGCTCGGCTTCGATCTCGTGTTCGGCCTCGCGCAGTGGCTCGGCAAGAACGGACATGGCGGCACGCTGAAGTATCGCGAGCAGTCGCTCGATGCGTTCATCGCGACGAGCGCGCTCGCCGCCATCACCGAACGCATCCTGCTCATCTCGACGGTGCACGCGCTCTATGGGCCGTGGCATCCGCTGCATCTGGCGAAGTTCGGCGCGACGCTCGATCACATCTCGAACGGGCGCTGGGGCATCAATCTCGTGACGGGTCACGTCGCGAGCGAATGGGCGATGTTCGGCCAGCCGATGATCGAGCATGACGAACGCTATGTGCGCGCGGCGGAGTTCGTCGGCGTATTGGACACGCTGTGGCGCAGCGATGCCAACCTGACCATCCGCACGCCGCACTGGCAACTCGACGATGCCTTCGTCAGTCCGCGTCCGTGCTTTCATCGGCCGGTGCTGGTGAACGCGACGGGCTCGGCGGCGGGCATCGACTATGCCGTGCGGCATTCCGACCTGATCTTCATCACGAGCCCGGCCGGCGCGGACTTCAAGGATGCGATCGGCGCGCTGCCCGCGCATACGGCGAAGATCCGCGAAGGCGCGGCGCGCGTCCGGCGGCGCGTACGCACGCTGATCAATCCGACCATCGTCTGCCGGCCGACCGAACGCGAAGCCCGCGCGTATCACGATGCCATCGTCGCGCATCCGGACGAAGGCGCGCTCGATGGTTTCATCGGCATGCATGGCCGCAGCGACGCGAAAGCGTGGGCCAAGCACAAGCGCGAGCAGCGCGTGCTGGGCGGAAACCTGCATCTGATCGGCTCGCCGGAACAGGTCGTGGAGCAACTGATCGCGCTGAAGCACGCAGGCTGCGACGGCGTTCAGCTCACCTTCTTCGACTTCGAGCCGGACCTCAAGTATTTCGGCGAGGCCGTGCTGCCGCTGCTCGTGAAAGCGGGCTTGCGCGTGCCCGCAGCGCCGCTTCGCTCTTCACTTCAGGCAACGTCATGAGCCAGCCACGTCAGCTTCACCTGAACACCAATGTCACGGGCGTCGGACGTCACCCGGCGGGATGGCGCACGCTCGAGAATCCGCGCGCGATCGTCGATCTGAACTTCTACAAGGAGATCGCGCGGACGGCGGAACGCGGCAAGCTCGATGCCATCTTCCTGTCCGACCTGCTGGCGCTGCGCAATCACGCGGAAGGGCCGTCGCAGGCGCTGGAGCCGACCGTGTTGCTGACGGCGCTCGCGGGCGCGACGACGCATGTCGGGCTGATCGGCACGGCATCGACCACGTTCAACGATCCGTTCAATCTCGCGCGGCGTTTCGCATCCGTCGATCACGTGAGCGGCGGGCGCGTGGCCTTCAATGCAGTGACCACGTACGACGCGTCCGCTGCGGCGAACTTCAGTCATGACGTGCCGCTCTCCACCGAAGAACGCTATGCGCGCGCGCAGGAATTCGTGGAGGTGGTCACGAAGCTGTGGGACAGCTGGGAAGACGATGCCTTCCTCGCCGAGCAGCACAGCGGGCGTTATACCGATCCGGCGCGCGTGCATGCGATTGCGCATCGCGGCGCTCACTTCGCGGTGCGCGGGCCGCTGACTGTACCGCGCAGTCCGCAGGGAAGGCCGGTGCTGGTGCAGGCGGGATCGTCGGAAGGCGGGCGGGCGCTCGCCGCGCGTTTCGCCGATGCCGTGTTCACCGCCCAGACCACGCTGCCCACCGCGCAGGTTTTTTATACGGAGATGAAGGAGCGCGTGCGGCGTCACGGGCGCAATCCGGATCATTTCCTGTTGTTGCCGGGGCTGTATCCGGTGATCGGCGGCACCGAAGCCGAAGCGCGGCAACGCAAGGCCGAACTCGACGCGCTGCTCGATACGGAGCGTGAGGTGGCGCGGCTCGCGGGTGCGCTGGGGCTTGCACCCGACGATCTGCGCATCGATGCGCCGCTGCCCTATGACCTGATCGCGAAGGTATCGCGCTCGGACCTGCCGCGCGGTTTCATCGATTCGACGGTTGCGCTGGCGCGCAGCGAAGGTCTCACGGTGCGTGATCTGCTCGATCGCAATCCGGGTGCGCACAGGATGATCGTCGGCACGCCGGAGCAGATCGCCGACGATATCGCGCGCTGGTTTCATGAACGCGGCGCGGACGGTTTCAATCTGAATGCGGATGTGTTTCCGTCCGGACTGGCCGCGTTCGTCGATCATGTCGTGCCGCTGTTGCAGCGCAAGGGCATCTTTCGACGCGAGTACGAAGGCACGACCTTGCGCGAGCATCTGGGCTTGCCGCGTCCGCGCAGTCAGTACGAACGTGGGGCGGATGCGGCGTGAATCAGCGCCCGCTCAGCGCCGCCTCGCCCACGCGAAACACTGCGAGTTCATCCTCCGCGCATTGGGCGATCAGACCGGTTTCCCATTCAAGATAAGCGCGTGCGGCATCGAGATTGCCGTCGTGCCGATCGTGTACAAAAAATAAAAAGTCGATGCGGTCTTCAGGCGCGAGACGGAGCGGCGTGTCATCCACGGGCCAGCCTGCGCTTGACCATCCGTTGATTCCATGTGCCGCGAGTGTGACGCCTGTGTAATCCGCATCGCGCAGATCCTGTACGACGAGACGCGCGGCGTCGCGCGAACGGGCATCGGCGAATACGATCAGGGGCGCATCGCGCTGCACGTCGCGGGCGCGGAGTGCGTCGAAGACACGCACGCGGTTCGTCCAGATGCTTCCGGCAGGCCGCGATATCTGATGCGCTTCGCTGGCGCGCAGATCGAGTATGAGGGCGGCCGGATCGACGGGAGTGTCTTCGTCCACTGTCGAAGATGGCTCGGCTTCAGCGGACGTCGACGCCAGCGATCGCGCTTCCACGATCGCCGTCTCATAGCCCAGTTGCACCAGCCAGTGCGCCACTACCGGCGCGCGGATGCCGTCATGATCCACCAGCACGATGCGCGCATTCCGCACGGCCACGCTCTGGTCGGTTGCCTGGATCAACTGGCCGCCGGGCGCGTGCCGCGCAAGCGGCAGGCCATCGCGGCGGTACTCTTCGGCGGTGCGGACATCGAAGAGATACGTGGTGCGGGCGGGATCGCCGAGCCATTGCCGCACCGTGCCGGCGTCCACCGCGCTGACGCCGAAGCGCTCCGCCAGCGCCCGGGCCCGTTCCCGCGCGGTATCACGTTCGGCTTCGCTCAACGGTGGCAGGTCGGCGTAACTGCGCGTGCTGCCGTGTTCGAGCGTCAGACCTGCCAGCGCCCAGCCCTGCGTGCCGTTTTCCAGCGCGAACACGTCGCGGCGCACGCCGAGATTGCGCAGCGTCTGCGCGCCGATGATGCTGCGCGTGCGGCCCGCGCAATGCACGACGATGGTCGTGTCCGGCGGTCCGGCAAAGGCGTCGACCCACGCGGGCAGTTCGCCGTTCGGCACGCATACCGCACCCGGAACCGCCATCTTGCGATGCTCTTCGCGGGTGCGTCCGTCGATCAGCGCGAGCGGACATCCGCCGCGCTCGGCGCGCCAGCGCGCCAGTTGCGATGCACTGACATGCGGTGTGCCGTATGCATGTTCGACGAGTTCGCCGAATGTCTTGGATGGTACGTTCACGCCGCGAAACAGTGTTCGGCCCGCGCGCTGCCACGCCGGCGCGCCGCCTTCCAGCACCGCGACGTTACTGTAGCCAAGGGCATGCAGACGCGCGGCGGCCCGCTGCGCGACCGGCGCATGGTCGATGCCCGCGCCGCTGGCCGTCGCGCCGTCGTCGATCAGCACGATGCGCACGCTGGTGCGCGGCAGCAGGCGCGGCGCATCGAGTTCGAGGCGGCTGAACGGCAACGGGATCGCAAAGAATGGGTGGCCCTCGCCGAACTGTCCGGCCTCGCGTACGTCGAGCAGCGCGAGTTCGCGGCCATCGTTGAGCCAGGCGCGCAGGGTGGCGGCGTCGATGAAGCGGAAAGCGTCGATGGCAAAGGGCATGGGTGGGTTACCTGTCACGGTGTTCGAGAGGGGTTGCATTTTGCATGTTGCGTTATGCATTCCGCATTCCGCGGAGAGCCCCATTCTAGAAATGCCACGCGGCTTTCCGAACCAAGCATTCGTCACAACCTTATACGCGGGCAAACCGCGTTTCCAGCGCGCGAGCTTTGCATAGCAGATCAGATTGGTTCGCGCGATGGCGCGCATGGCCTACGCTTTCGGTCCTTCCAAAGCACGGCGTCCACCCGCGCATAACCTTGCCTGCCAATTTGCCCATGAATCCGGATTCGCCCCTCATCACACGCCGCCGCATGCTGCAATTGTTGCTGGCCAGCTCCGGAGCCGGCCTCGTGTCCTCCGCTCACGCGGCGCAGGCGCTCGCCGCGTCGCTGCCCGGCGCCGTCGTGCGAGGCGGAACGCTGCTCGCGAACGTGACGCCCGAGCCGGGCGGTCTCGTGGCGGGCATCAACATCTCCAGTCCGGCGGTGGTGATCTCGGCGAACATCTTCGACGGCCTCCTGACCTACGACAGCGACTATCGCCCGAAGCCGCAGCTGGCCGAATCGTGGGACACCGCGCCGGATGGCAAGTCAATCACGTTCCGGCTGCGCAGGAACGTCAAATGGCACGACGGCGTGCCGTTCACTTCCGCCGATGTCCAGTACTCGATCCTCAACGTGGTCAAGAAGACGCATCCGCGCGGCGCGTCGAATCTGGCGAAGGTGATCGGCGTGGATACACCTGACCCGCATACTGTCGTGTTCCGGCTCAGCGGTCCTTCGCCGGTACTGTGGGCCGTGCTGTTCGGCACTGAAACGCAGATCGTCCCGAAGCATCTCTACGAGGGCACCGATCCGCTGACGAATCCCTGGAACGTGAAGCCGATCGGTAATGGCGCGTTCATGTTCAAGGAATGGGTGCGCGGCAGTCATGTGATCTTGCAGCGCAATCCGGACTATTGGGACAAAGGCGCCTCGGGCAAGGAAAACAAGCCCTATCTGGAGCAGATCATCTTCAAGATGGTGCCGGACGCGGCGGCGCGTGCTGTCGCGCTCGAGACGGGCGAACTGACATTCGCGGCGAACAACCCGGTGCCGGAAGTGGATGTCGCGCGTTTGCAGAAGAACCCGAAGCTCGTGCTCGATACGATCGGCTGGCAGGCGCCCGCGCCGATGTTCTTCTTCGACTTCAACTACCGCCGCAAGACCTTTGACGATATCCGCGTGCGGCGGGCGTTCGCGCATGCCATCGACCGGGCCGCGCTGGCGCGCATCGTCTGGTTCGGTCTGGCGGATGTCGCGCAGAGTTGCGTGCCAAGCTACCAAAAGCAGTTCTTCAAACCGGGACTGCCGCAACACGCGTTCAATCCCAAGGAAGCCGAGCGTCTGCTCGATGAAGCGGGATTGAAACGCGGCGCGGACGGCGTGCGCCTTCGTATCGATCATGTGACCGAGGTGGCGTATGGACAGGTGTATTTGCGTGCGGCGGAGCTGATGCGCCAGCAGTTGCGCAACGTGGGCGTCGAGATGACGCTGGTCAATCTCGACCTGCCGGGCGTGATTCGCAAGCTGTACACGGAACGCGATTTCGACACGGCCTCAATGTGGTATTCCGCTTATCCGGATCCGCAGATCGGCGTCACGCGCCGTTTCTGGAGCAAGAACATCAAGCAGGGCGTGCCGTCCAGCAATGCATCCAGTTATGCGAATCCGCAGATGGACCGGATCATCGAAGGCATTCAGGAAGAAGGCGATGTCGCGAAGCGCAAGGCGCTCATCGACGAGATGCAGTTGCTCGTGCAGACCGAGGTGCCCTCGATCAACCTGCTCGAACTGAAGTTCTTCGGCTTCTATTCGAGCCGGCTCAAGGGATTGCGCAAGGGACCGATGCTGTTCTATTCGACGCTTGCGGATGCCTGGCTTCAAACCTGACCATCACAAGAAACCGGAATGGCACGGACGTGCGTCGTGGATATCCATGGCGTCGAGACGGCGCGCGTAGAATGAAAACACGCGCTCTCCGACCGCACAGGACCTCCCATGCTGCAAGCCTTTGCGTCATCAGATCCGTTCACGATCGGCGTTGAACTCGAAATCCAGGTCGTCAACACACACGACTACAACCTGACCAAGGCCACCACCGAGCTCCTGACCCGCGTGCGGGAAGAGCGCTTTGCGGGCGCAATCAATCCCGAGACGACCGAAGGCATGATCGAGTTGTCGACCGGCGTCTGCCGGAACTTCGGTCAGGCACGCAGCGAGTTGCAGACGCTGCGCGACACGCTGGTGCGCGCGGCGGATTTCCTGAACGTCGGCGTGTGCGGCGGCGGCACCAATTTTTTCCAGAACTGGTACGACCAGCGTTCTGACGGCCGCGAGCGTTCCGAATATTTGATGGGTCTGTACGGCGCGCTTTATCAGCAATTCACGATCTTTGGCCAGCACGTGCATGTGGGCTGTCCCGATGCGGATTCGGCGCTCGTCCTGCTGCATTCGCTGTCGCGCTATGTGCCGCATTTCATCGCGCTGGCCGCCGCTTCACCCTTCGTGCAGGGCAGCGACACGCAGTTCCAGTGCGCACGGCTGAACTCGGTTGCGCCGTTTCCGCTGTCGGGCCAGGCGCCGTTCGTGACGAACTGGTCCGACTTCGAAGCATACTTCGAACGCATGACGAATACCGGGTTGGTGCATAGCCTCAAGGATTTCTACTGGGACATTCGCCCGAGTCCGGGCTATGGCACCGTCGAGGTGCGTGTGATGGATACGCCGTTGCGCGTCGAATGGGCCGCCAGCATCGCCGCGTATATCCAGGCGCTCTCGCGCTATCTGCTGGTTGACCGGCCGTTACGTCTCAGCGAGCGCGACTACGAGGTGTATCGGACCAACCGGTTCATGGCCTGCCGCTTCGGTCTGGACGGCGCTTGCGTCGATCCCGAAACCGGGCAAAGCGCGCCGATTCGCGAGCGCATCCTCGCCACGCTGGACGTCCTGGCGCCCCATGCGCAGGCATTGGGCGCGGAAGAAGGACTGGCGGACATCCGGCGCGCCGTGACGCAAGGCGCTAGCGACGCCGCGTGGCTGCGCCGCGTGTATGACGCGCATGATTCGTTGCATGAGGTCGTGCGTCAGCAGTGCCGGATATGGCGCGGGGCGCAGATGCCGGAATAGGGGCTTAGCGCGTGACCGTCAGCGCGCGTTACGCCGCGCGAAGGGACCATTGTCAGCGAAAGCGAATTGCGCGAACCGCAAGCCGATGAAACGATGCGTCGCTCCATCCGGATGCAGTTCATCAGGTAGCGGATACGCGGCCTGATCTTCAGGACCATACAGACGGGTGCCGTCGAGATAATGCAGGTTCGGATCATCGGCGGCGCGCTGTTCGACAATGCGGCGCAGTTCCTCGCGAATCACCTGCAGGGTCAGCTTGCCGGCCTGAACATCGTCCGGGTTGCCGGTCGCTCGAAACGCTATCCTGCCTTCGGCCAGCGCGGCGAAATCGAAGGCACCCGGACCGGGCGTGGCTTCGTGGATCGGACAATAGAGCGGTGAAACGATCAGCAGCGGCGTGTGCGGATGACCGTCGCGGATCGTATCGATAAACCCATGCATCGCCGGACCGAAGGCGCGCATGCGCATCAGATCGAAGTTGACCACGTTGATGCCCATCTTGACGCTGATGAAGTCAGCCGGCGTGTCGCGCATGACGCGCGCCGTGAACGGGTCGAGCAACGCGCTGCCGCTGAAGCCCAGGTTCGTTAGCTCGACATCCGCGAGACGGGCCGCGAGCGCGGTCCATATCGACGTGGGGCTGTCGCCATTCGAGCCCTGGCTGATCGAACTGCCATGGTGCATCCACGTCTTCCTGCCCTCCGTGCCGACTGCTTCGATGCGGCCGTTCGTGCGCAACGCGGCGAGCACGCTGAGTTCGTCGTGCGGCAGCCAGATCTCGATACGCTTGCGGCCTTCCAGCAGGCCCGGGAACGCGAGCGTGACAGGGCCGTCCGATTGCACGGAGGTGGTGTTGGTCGCGGCATCGACCGTTACGGTGTCGCCGCCTTTGGCGCGGTGTTGCTGCGTGAGCTGGCCATCGACGATGAGATCGTAGAGGCCCGAAGGACGCACCGGCGCACCGGCATGGACATAGCGCGTGGGCAGGACGTCGAGTTCGATGTCGGTCGCGGCGGTATCGAACACGAGCCGCACGCCGGAAGGCTTGGCCTCCGCGAGCATCAGTTGCGGATCGGGGCACTGCTTGCGAGCCCAGGCCGGCAGGCGATGCGGTCGCACGCCATACGGCGTGTGTTCGAGTTCGATGGCGCCACGCAGCAGCGCGGCATCGATGGGCGTGGTGATCCAGTTGTGCATATGCCGAATCAGGCGTCTTCCAGACTCTCGCCGCGCTCGGCAATCAGCTTGCCGAGTTCGCGCGTGGACAGCACACGCCGTCGCGGATCGGTGGAACCCGACTCGTCATCCGCGAGATTCTCGATGATCGTCAACAGCACCTTGCGCGCGACCTTGATCTCGCGCTCGCTCAGTCCGGTCACGCTGATGTCGTTCACCTCCTCCGCGAGCGGCACGAGCTTGTCCTTCAGCGCACGGCCCTCGGCCGTGAGATACACATGCGTGTTCTTCTTGTTCTCGGGACGCTGCTGACGCTCGACCAGTCCGAGCTTCTCCATCGCCGTCACGGCGGCGAACGTCGTAGGCGCCATCACGCCGGCCTGTTCGCTCAGCTCGCGCTGCGTGAGACCGTCCGTCTCCCACAGGATGCGCAGGAAGGTCCAGTGCCCGAACGATACCGCGTGTTCCGCGAGCCGCATCTGCAACGCGCGGACCATCGAGCGCGCGGCGTCCTTGACGAGGTGCGCGAGACGGTCGTTCGGCACGGACTCGTGCCAGTGGCGCAGCATTTCCACGGTTTCGCGCGGCGCGCCTTCAACGGTCTTCTTTCGTGTCATGGCGATGTCTTCTTTCATGAAAGCGGGTATCTCCCGACATGATAGCCGCTGGCCCCCTCAGCTGGCCCCTTCAATCAGCCGTCCGGCCGCGCGCGCGGCGCTCTCCGTGCAAACCCGAACTTGTTCGCGAACCGCTGCCTCCTTACCATTATGATTAGATATCGAATAAAAACCAAAGCGTGAGCCGGACGATCGAGCCGGTTCGCGCATCATCCTCATCGATGCGGGAAACGGAGAGTCTGGTGGCCAAATCCACAGTCACGCAATTCATGTCGGAATCGGACGCAGCAGCGGCGCGCGTCGAGGCGACTTATCACAAGGTCACCTGGCGGCTGATGTCGTTCATCTTCGTCTGCTGGGTGTTGAACTACCTGGACCGCGTGAACGTGAGCTTCGCGCAACTGCATCTCAAGCAGGATCTCGGCCTGTCCGATGCCGCCTACGGCCTCGGCGTCAGCCTCTTCTTCATCGGCTATATCCTGCTGGAAGTGCCGAGCACGCTGTGGCTCAAGCGGATCGGCGCGCGGCTGACGATCTCACGCATCATGATCCTGTGGGGCGGCATCTCCACTGCGATGGCCTTCATGACCACGCCGATGCAGTTCTACATCGCGCGCATTCTGCTCGGTGCAGCGGAAGCGGGTTTCTGGCCCGGCATCATCCTGTACCTGACCTACTGGTATCCGGGCGCGCGGCGCGCACGCATCACCTCACGCTTCCTGCTGGCGATTGCGGCGGCGGGCGTCATCGGCGGGCCGCTGTCGGGCTGGATCCTGCATAACTTCGTCGACGTGCTCGGCTTCCGCAACTGGCAATGGCTGTTCTTCCTCGAAGGCCTGCCGGCGTTGCTGATGGGCGTGGTGGCGTTCTTCTATCTTGTCGATCGTCCGCAGGACGCGCGCTGGCTCGACGACGAACAGAAACGGATCATCCTCGATGCGCTCGCCGCCGACCGTGCCGAGAAAAAAACGGAAAAGCACACGCGCCACCAGTTGCTGGTCGCGTTGAAGGATCCGCGCGTGTACATCCTCGCGGCGGGCTGGGGCACGGTCCCGCTGTGCGGCACGATCCTCAACTACTGGACGCCGACCATCATTCGTCAGGCCGGCGTGTCCGACGTGCTCAACGTGGGCCTGCTGTCCGCGTTGCCGTACATCATCGGCGCGCTCGGCATGTTTGCGGTGGCGCGCAGTTCCGATGTCACGCTCGAACGCCGCTGGCACTTCTTTGCCTGCACGGCCATTGGCGCATTGGGCGGCTTCCTGTTGCCGGTGCTGTCGGGCAACACGGCGGCCGCGATCATCTGTCTCGGCATGATCTCCATTTCCTACTTCGGCGCGGCGGCCATCATCTGGTCGATTCCGCCCGCCTATCTCTCCGACGAAGGCGCCGCCGCGGGCATCGGCGCGATCAGTTGTCTGGGCCAGGTCGGCGCGTTCTGCGGACCTATCGCGCTCGGCTGGATCAAGACCATGACGGGCAGCCTGGCGATCGGGCTTGCGGCCATCGCGGCGATCGTGATGCTCGGCGGCCTGGCGGTGCTGATCGGCGTGCCGGCGAACACGCTGCGCGAGCACGCGGAAAAGCTCTCCTGACGTTCCGGTTTTTTGCGGCAGCACGGCGCCTTCGTATCGAAGGCGCCGTTTTTTTTGCAACGGCGCAACAGTAAAAAACAACGCGTTCAGGGAAAACCCCCTTGCCTACAAATGATTAGATATCTAATATAAAGCCCATGGAGATCAGCAAGGGAGCAGGTGCAATGAACGAGTCGGCGAGCCACGAAATGTCATTCAGGACGCTCGTGGTGACGAAGAAGGAATGCGTGGCGCAAGGCATCTTCCGTTTCGAATTGCGTGATGAAGCAGGGCGCGAGCTGGCGCCGTTTACGGCGGGCGCGCACCTCACCGTGCGGGTGCCGAGCGGAGCGAACCGCAACTATTCGCTGTGCAGCGATCCTGCTGAAACGGACCGCTATGTGATCGCCGTGAAGCGCGAAGCAGCCGGCCGCGGCGGCTCGGTGAGCATGGCGGACGAGGTGGAGGAAGGCGCACGCATCGAGGTCTCGGAGCCGCGCAACGAGTTCGGACTGAGCGAGCGCGCGCGGAGCTTCGTGTTTGTCGCGGGCGGCATCGGCATTACGCCGATTCTCTCGATGATGCGTCATCTCAAGGCCACGGGCGGCCCGCGCTTCAAGCTGTATTACGTGTCGCGCAGCCCTGAAACCACGGCATTTCTCGATGAACTCTCGAGTGAGGAATGGCAGCCGCATGTGGTGGTTCATCACGATCACGGCGACCTCGCCCGGGCCTTCGACTTCTGGCCGGTCTTCGAAAAGACCGGCAGCGGCGCACACGTCTACTGCTGCGGCCCGCGCGCGCTGATGGATGGCGTGCGCGACATGACGGGTCACTGGCCGACCGGCAGCGTGCATTTCGAAAGCTTCGGCGTGGACCAGTCGCGCGCGGCGGAGAACACGCCGTTCAACATAAAACTGGAACGGACCGGTCGCAGTTTCGCCATCCCCGCCGACCGCTCGATTCTCGAAATCCTGCGCGACAACGGCATCCGCGCGCCGAGTTCCTGCGAGAGCGGCACGTGCGGATCGTGCCGCACGAAGCTGTGTGCGGGCGTGGCGGAACATCGCGACATGGTGCTCGGCGAAGACGAGCAGCACGATCAGATCATGATTTGCGTGTCGCGCGCCCGGAGCGAAGAACTCGTGCTGGATCTTTGAATTTTGAATTCATCCCCATTGCATTGATTTCAGATAAGCAGGTCAGGAGAAGCGCAAATGCTTACGCATGAAGAAAACGAATTGCTGTGCCGCGTCGAAGGCGACGCGCCCATGGGCCAGTTGATGCGTCGTCACTGGACGCCGGTCTGTCTCATCGAGGAAGTGAGCGAGCCGGACGGCGCGCCGGTGAAGGCGCGTGTGTTCGGCGAAGATCTCGTCGTGTTCCGCGATACCGATGGCAACGTCGGCGTGATGGATGAATACTGTCCGCACCGCCGCGTGTCGCTCGTATACGGACGCAACGAGGACTGCGGCCTGCGCTGCCTCTATCACGGCTGGAAGATGGACGTGAAGGGCAACGTCATCGAAATGGTCTCCGAGCCTTCCTGCAGCGACATGACGAAGAAGGTCCGCCACAAGGCTTATGAAACGAAGGAATGGGGCGGCTTCGTCTGGGCCTACATGGGCCCGCAGGACGCGATTCCCGCGTTCGCGCCGCCCGCGTGGGCGCCGACCGAGGACACGCGCGTGAGCATCGCCAAGGTCATCGTGCCGTGCAACTGGGCGCAGATTCTCGAAGGCGCGATCGATTCCGCGCACAGTTCGAGTCTGCATTCGTCGGATTTCGTGCCCGCGCGCGTCGGCGGCGCGGAAGCCACGGCGAAGAACTGGCTGCGTCCGTCGACGGACAAGGCGCCGCGCCTGCAAGTGCATCGCACGAGCTATGGCTTCCGCTATGCCGCGCTGCGCCGTCCCATCCAGAACGCCGCGACGCATGACTATGTGCGCTCCACGGTGTTCGTCGCGCCGGCCACCGCGCTGATTCCGCCGAACAATCTCTACAACGTCGCGAACATCAACGTGCCCTGCGACGACACCAGCACTGCTTTTTATTTCATGGCGTGGGGGCACCCGGACAAGACGCCGGAAACCGAGACGTGGCGCAAGTTTCTCGGGCAGCAGGTAGGCGTCGATCTGGATGCGACGTATCGGCCGCTGCGCAATCACGACAATCGCTTCTGGCAGGATCGCGAGGCGATGAAGAACGGCAACTTCACCGGCATCAAGGGCTTCCCGAATCAGGACATCGCGATGTGGGTGACGATGGGTCCGATCGCCGATCGCACCGAAGAAAGGCTCGGCGCCAGCGATGTTGCCGTGGTCGAGTTCCGCCGCCGCATGCTCGATGCGCTGCGGGAATTTCAGGCGGGCGAGGCTGGTATCGGTACGGGTGAGCAGGCGATTCCGCGCCACGTGTGCTCGTTCCAGGCGATGGTGCCGAAGGACACCGACTGGAAGCAGTATGCCGCGCATCCGGTGTGGGTCGAACCGGCTGCGGAAGCGGCGCCGGAGCTCGAGACGAACTATCAGGTGCAGGTCTGATGGAGCCGTTGCGGCTTGGCATCGTGGGCCTCGGGCGCGCGTTCTCGTTGATGCTGCCGACCTTTCTCGCGGACCCGCGCGTGCGGCTGGTCGCGGCATGCGACCCGCGCGAGACGGCGCGTGCGCAGTTCACCGCCGACTTCGATGCGCCCACCTTCGCCGATATCGAAGCGCTCGCGAGCCAGCCGGACATCGATGCGCTGTACATCGCGAGTCCGCATCAGTTTCATGCAGCGCATGCGCGGGTGGCGGCGCGGCATGGCAAGCATGTATTGGTCGAAAAACCGATGGCGCTCTCGCTCGCCGAATGCGACGCGATGATCGACGCATGCCGTGATGCGCACGTGCATCTGATCGTCGGTCATTGCCATAGCTTCGACACGCCGTATCTGCGCACGCGCGAGGTGATTGCGTCGGGCGCATTCGGTGACGTGAAGATGATCCAGGCGCTCAACTTCACGGATTATTTGTACCGGCCGCGCAGGCCCGAGGAATTGCAGACGGAAGAGGGCGGCGGCGCGGTGTTCAGTCAGGCGGCGCATCAGGTCGATATCGTGCGAGTGCTCGCCGGAAGCCGCGTGACGCGCATCCGTGCAGCTGTGGGCCGTTGGGACGCCGCGCGTCCGACCGAAGGCGCATACACGGCGACCTTGTGGTTCGAGAACGGGGCGTTCGCGACGCTCTCCTACAACGGCTATGCGCACTTCGATTCCGATGAATGGACCGGATGGATCGGCGAGATGGGGCAGACGAAGCACGCCGCCGACTATGGCGCCGCGCGGCGCAAGCTGGCTCGTGTGCAGTCGCGGGATGAAGAGGCGCGCCTGAAGGCTGCGGGCACTTACGGGGGCGCGGCTTATTCCCCAACTCGATCCGAAGCACGCTGGCATCAGCACTTCGGGCCGCTCATCGTCTCGTGCGAACGGGGCGACCTGCGGCCGTTGCCGGACGCCATCGTCGTGTATGGCGACGAGCGGTGTGAACGAGTCGCGCTCGATGCGCCGCAGGTCCCGCGCGCCGAAGTCATCGACGAACTGATCGCCGCGGTACAGCGCGATATCGCACCGCTGCACGACGGCGTATGGGCACGCGGCACGCTGGAAATCTGCCTCGCGATGCTGCGTTCGAGCGCTGAGCAGCGCGACGTACTCATCGGCGGCGAGACGCTTACAACACAGGAACATTGAACATGAGCAAGCTGAATCTGTCGGTTGCAGTGGGCAACTACGACCGCATGCGACCGCTGGTGGATGGCGAAGTACAGATCGACGGCGTCGATCCGGTGTTCATGCTGCAAGACCCGGAAGAAATCTTCTTTCGCGCCTTCCGTCACGCGGATTACGACGTCTGCGAACTGTCGCTCTCCAGTTACAGCGTGAAGACGGCCGCGGGCACGAGTCCGTATATCGGCGTGCCGGTGTTTCCGTCGCGTGCGTTCCGTCATACGTCCATCTACGTGCGCAACGATCGCGGCATCGACACGCCTGCGGATCTGAAGGGCAAGCGCATCGGCGTGCCCGAGTATCAATTGACCGCCAACGTATGGGCGCGTCTGTTTCTCGAAGAGGATCATGGCGTCAAGGCATCGGATGTGACGTGGGTGCGCGGCGGTTATGAAGAGACCGGCCGTGAAGAAAAGATCACGCTGAATCTTCCCGCCGATGTACGGCTGGAGAATGCACCGTCGAACGCGACCATCACGGGTATGCTGGCATCCGGTGAAATCGATGCGGTCATCGGTCCGCGTGCGCCGTCTTGTTTCACGAACGGTCATCCGAACGTGAAGTATCTTTACGACGATCCGCAGAAAGCGGCCGCCGACTGGTACACGCGCACGAAGCTGTTCCCGGTGATGCACCTGCTGGGCGTGCGGCGCACCCTCGCCGAGCGGCATCCGTGGCTGCCGGGCGCGGTGGCCAAGGCGTTCGAGAAGAGCAAGGCAGTGGCACTTGCAAAGTTGAGCGACACGTCGGCCACGAAAGTGACGCTGCCTTTCGTCGAGGAACAGTTGAGCAATGCGCGCCGCTTGATGGGCCACGATTTCTGGTCGTATGGTTTTGCGCCCAACCGGCATGTGTTGTCGCGCTTCCTGAAGCGGCATCATGATGAAGGGCTGTCGAGCCGGCTGCTGCAACCGGAAGAACTGTTTCATCCGGCGACGCTGGAGAGCTTCAAGATCTGATCGAAGGAGTGTCCATGAAAGTCGAAGGGCAATGTCATTGCGGCGCGATCGCCTATGAAGCTGACGTCACGCCTGGCACCGTCGCCATCTGTCATTGCGCGGACTGCCAGACGCTGACGGGCTCGGCGTTTCGCGTGAATATCGCCGCACCGGCGGAGAGCTTTCGCATCCTCAGAGGCGAGCCCAAGCGCTATCTGAAGACCGCCGACAGCGGCGCGCGCCGCATCCACGCGTTCTGTGCGGAATGCGGCGGGCCGGTGTATTCGTCGGCGCAAGAGAACCCTTCTTCTTATTCGTTGCGCGTAGGCGCGCTGAAGCAGCGTTACGAACTCGGCGTGCCGAAGCGGCAGTCGTGGACCCGGCGGCGCTTCGGCTGGCTCCCGGATCTCGGCACGGCAGAGGCTTTCGAAGGGCAGCCTTGAAGAGACAAACCTCTATTGCGTCCGCGTCGATTCGTGCTCATGCTCTCGTGACCGACATGCACGACCTGACACGGAGACGTGAATGAGCAAAGTAAAAGTTGCCGGCTTCGGCGTTTCACTCGATGGCTATGCTGCGGGCCCCGCGCAGAGCCTGGAACATCCGCTTGGCGTGCGAGGCCACGAAATCTTCCAGTGGTTCTTCCCGACGCGCACCTTCCGCGCGATGCAAGGCAAGGACGATGGCGAAACCGGCCCCGACGACAGCTTCGCCCACCGCGCCATGGATAACTTCGGCGCCTTCATTCTCGGCCGCAACATGTTCGGACCGGTGCGTGGCGAATGGCCCGACGATCAATGGAAAGGATGGTGGGGCGAAGATCCGCCTTATCACGCGCCCACGTTCGTGCTGACGCATTACGCGCGGCCTTCCATCGAGATGCGCGGCGGCACCACGTTTCATTTCATCACCGGCGGGATCGACGAAGCGCTGCAGCGGGCCCGCGAAGCGGCGGGTGCGCGGGACGTCAAGATCGGCGGCGGGGCTTCTACGGTGAAGCAGTACATTCAGGCGGGCCATGTGGACGAGATTCATCTCGCGATGGCGCCGGTCGTGCTGGGCGCCGGAGAACCGCTCTTCGACGGGCTGGATCTCCATGCATTGGGATACAGGACCGTCGAACATGTTCCGACCGAACGCGCCACTCATATCGTCCTGATGCGCTGAAGGTCGCGCTCAGATCACCACGTCGTTCGAGAAGGCCGAGGCGAACGCATTCAACGCTTCAATCAGCGCGGCATCGCCTGCCATGGCGGCGGCGCGCAGACGCGTGACATCGGCACCAAGGGATTCGACGAAGCGGTGCAGCGCGTCGTTGGTCATCGCGATGCCTTCGTGCCGCTCGAAGAACGCCGATGCCTTCTCCGCGAGCAGGATCAACGCGGCCGCCTCGCCGCCGGGCTGACGGGCGCTGTCACGGCATTGCAGCGCGAACTCGCGGATATCGGTCAAGCCCAGACCTCGTCGCGAAAGCGATGCCGCTGCCAGTTCCAGATTCATAGTTGCTTCTCCAAAGATGAGGCGTCGCGCGGTGCGACCGGTCAGACGAAGGCGTTGATGGTTTCATACAGCAGCGCCACGCCGTCCATGAAATCGACGAGACGCATGGCCTCGTCGGGATTGTGCGAACCGTTCTGGTTGCGCACGAAAATCATCGCGCTGCGAATGCCGGCTGCGGCGAACATGGCGGCGTCATGACCCGCTCCGCTCGGCACGTGCGGCGCGGGCAGGTTCAGTGTCTGCGCATGCTGTTCGAGCAAGCCGATCCAGCCCGCGTCCATGTGCGCGGGCGCGGTCTGCAACAGCGCGCCCGTTTCAAAGCGCACGCCATGGGATGCCGCCGTGTCCGCGAGCGTGTGTTCGAACACGTCGAGCACCTGCGCCAGCACGTTGGGGTCCGCGCTGCGTGCCTCGAAACTGAAATCGACTTCGCCTGGAATGCGCGAGATCGCGTGCTGTTCCGCGCGCGTGCCGAACACGCCGCAGGTGATCACGAGGTCCGCGCCCTCGGCGAGCGCGCGTTTCCAGTACGTATCGAGCGCGCTGACCACGTGGGCCGCCGCGAACACCGCATCGTGACGGCGTTCACGCGGCACCGCACCCGAATGACCTGGCTCTCCGATACAGCGCACGTTGCGGTAACGCACGTTGCCGCGTATCGACGGCACGATGGCGACCGCGCGTTGTGCATCATCGAGCAGCGCACCCTGTTCGATATGCAACTCGATATAGCCCGCGACGCCGTTCGCGTCGAGCAGCACTTCGCCCGCCGCGATCGCCTCCACATCGGCGCCTGCTTCGCGCATGCAGGCCGCGAGCGTCTCGCCTGTCGAGCGCTGCTGCGCGTCCAGCGTCGTGGGCGGCAAGCGCCCGAAGAGCGCGCTGGAGCCGATATATGCCTTGCCGAACCACGCGCTCTCCTCGCCGCGCAGCGCCAGCACGCGCAGCGGATGCATACCTCGCTGTCCTTCATCGCGTTGCCGCATGAGACACAGCAGGCCCGCGATCACGCCGGCGAGGCCGTCGAAGTTGCCGCCTTCCGGCACGGAATCCATGTGCGAGCCGCACAGGATGGGGCGTGTGCGTGCGTCATCGGGATGCGAGAAGGTGACGTTGCCCGCGCGATCGACATGTGCAGCGAAGCCTTGCTTCTGTGCGAACGCCGTCAGCAAGTCGAGCGCACGGCTCTCGCCCGCGCCGTACGATGCGCGCGTCACGCCACGACCTTCAGCGGTGGCCTCGCGCACTGTGTCGAAGAGCTGCTGTGCAATGTGCGCGTAATCAGTCGATGCCGTCATGCGAGTGCGCTCATGCATCATGGGCCGCTGCAAGGAACTGGCGCAGTTCGTCGGTGCGCGGCTGGTTAAAGAGCACATCGGGCGTGCCGCTTTCATGAATGCGCCCCTGATGCAGGAACACCACGCGGTCGCAGACCTCGCGCGCGAAGCGCATCTCGTGCGTGACCATCACGAGCGTCATGCCGCCCGCCGCGAGTTCCTTCATCACCGCGAGCACTTCCTGCACGAGTTCCGGATCGAGCGCGGACGTGATCTCGTCGCACAGCAACGCCTTGGGCGACATGCACAGCGCACGCGCGATCGCCACACGCTGCTGCTGTCCGCCGGACAGTTGGTCGGGATAGGCGTCGAACTTGTCGCTGAGGCCGACGCGCTCCAGTTGCAGGCCCGCTTGCCTGCGTGCTTCGGCGGGCTTCATGCCGAGCACGATCATCGGTGCGAGCATCACGTTGCGGCCAATGCTCAGATGCGGAAACAGGTTGAACTGCTGGAAGATCATGCCGACCTGAAGCCGCAACTGCTTGAGCGCGGCGTCGTCGTGGGACAGGCGCGTGCCCGCCACATCGATGCGGCCGCCGTCGATGCCCTCCAGTCCATTGATGCAGCGCAGAAGCGTGCTCTTGCCCGAGCCGCTCCTGCCGATCAGCGAAATGACTTCGCCGGCGCCGATGTTCAGGTCGATGCCCTTGAGCACTTCGTTACCGCCGAAGCGCTTGGTGACCTGGTCAATTGCGATAAGGGGCATTGAAATGCTTCTCCAGATGACGGCTCAGCGCGGACAGCGCCGAGCACAGCAGGAAGTACATCAGCGCGACGAGCCCGAAGGTTTCGAGCGGCCGGAAGGTCGTGTTGCTGATCATCGTGCCTGCCTTCGTGAGCTCGACGAAGCCGATGATCGACGTGACCGAGGTGTTCTTGACGATCTGCACGCAGAAGCCGACCGTCGGCGCCACGGCGAGGCGGCAGGCCTGCGGCAGCACGATATGGCGGTACTGCTGCATGCGTGTCATCGCCAGCGAAGCGGATGACTCCCACTGTCCGCGCGGCACCGCTTCAATGCAGCCGCGCCAGATTTCAGCGAGGAACGCCGCCGACCACAGCGACACCGCCAAGCCTGCCGCGAGCCACGCGGGCACGTCAAAGCCGAACAGCGCGATGCCGAAGAACACGATGAACAACTGCATCAGCAGCGGCGTGCCCTGGAACAGTTCGATGAAGGCGGCCGCCGCGCCGCGCGGCAGGCGTGCGGGCGTCAGGCGCAGCCACATGATCGCGAAGGCCAGCGCGCCGCCGCAGACGAAGGCGACCAATGAGAGCGCCACGGTCCAGCGCAGCGAGGCGAGCAATACGCGCAGGATGTCCCACAGGGTGAAGTCCATGGTGGCTTATCTCGCGGGGCGCGCGGTCACGAAGCGCTTGCCGAGCGTGCGCAGCGCATGGCGCAGCACGAGGGCGAGCAGCAGATACGTGAACGTCGCGGCGGCGTAGGTTTCAAAAGAACGGAACGTGCGGCCCTGGATGAAGTCCGCCACATGCGAGAGGTCCATCAGCGCGATCTGCGAGCAGACGGAAGTCGTCAGCATCATGATGATGAACTGGCTCGTGAGCGCGGGCCATACCTTCTGCAATGCGGGCCGCAGCAGCACGTGACGGAAGGTTTGCAGGCGCGTCAGCGCGAGACTCGCGGCTGCTTCATGCTGGCCGCGCGGCGTCGCTGCAATCGCGCTGCGCAGGATCTCCGTTCCATATGCGCCGAAGTTGATCGTCACGGCCAACAGCGCGGCCTCGACGGCATCGAGCCTGACATGCAGTTGCGGCAAGCCGAAGAAGATGAAGAACAGTTGAATCAGGAACGGCGTGTTGCGGAACACTTCCACATAGGCACGCGTGATGGCGCGCGCCCACGGCTTGCCTTCCGCATGAATCCACGCACCGGCAATGCTCAGCGCAAAGCCGCCCAGGCCGCCGGCGATGCTGACTGCGAGCGTCATCGCCACGCCCTGGACGAGCAGGGGCAGATACGGCGCAATGGCGCCGAAGTCGAATTGATAGGACATGGTCTGAAGCTATCCGGAGCGGGATGCGGCGGAAGGGCGCTTCACTGCCTCATGCCACGCGAAGGAAGCGGATGAGGCAGCGGAGTGCGTCAGGGTTTTGCGTCGAGCGGCTGCTTGAGCCATTGACGCGACAACGCGTCGAGCTGGCCGCTGGCCTTCTGTGCCGCGAAGACGCTGTTGACGGCGGCCAGCATGGCGCTGTCGCCCTTGCGCACGGCGGCGCACACCGGCGAATCGATCAGCAGGAGCTTCTGTGCGAAATGCTTCTGCGGATTGTCGGCGAGCAGCTTCGCGCCGACGATGTTGCCCGTCGCGAGATATTCCGTCTGCCCGGACAGGAAGGCGGCCACTGCCGAACTGTTGTCCTGATAGCGCGAGAACAGCGTGCCGGCGGGCGCGTTCTTCGTGATGAAGAGGTCTTCCTGCGAGCCCGTCACCACGCCGATCTTCTTGTCCTTCAGGCCAGCGACGTCCGTCAGAGCATCGGCTTGCGGACCGAACACCGCCGTGTAGTACGGCGCGTACGGCGAGGTGAAGTCGATCACTTCCGCGCGCTGCGGATTCTTGCCGAGATTGAGTACGAGATCGACCTTGTTGGTTACCAGGAACGGAATCTTGTTGGCCATCGTCACCGGCACGATCTGCAGCTTCACATGCAGCGCGGCGGCAGTCAGCTTCGCCACTTCGACATCGTAGCCGTGCAGCTCCATGTCGCTGCCCACCGAGCCGAACGGCGCGTAATCCTGCGGCACCGCGACGCGGATCACACCGGTCTTCTTCACGGTGTCGAGCGTGTCGGCATGCGCGGCTGGGGCGTGACTCAGCAGCGCCATCGCGCCGGCAACCGACAACATGGCCGCACCCAGGCGGCGCTTGAACGTAGCGGTGAAACTCATTGTGCAGACTCCGGAATGGACTTCAGGAAGGCGTGGAAGGCTTCGTCGAATACAGCGGGGGTTTCCAGCATCGGCGAATGGCCGCTGTCGGTCATGGCGGCGAGCGTGCTGTTCGGCAGGCCATCCAGCAGGCGCTGCGCATGCTCCATCGTGCGGCCGCTGTCGTGCGCACCCCAGACCACCAGCGCGGGAAGCTGCACGCCCGGCAGATGCGGGCGCATGTCGGTTTCGATCAGCGAAGACTGGATGTCGATCATCGCCGTCAGCGGCGCGGCCTTGGCGCGCTCCACGTAGCCGTCGAAGAACGGCTGCGGCAGTTCGCGGAACCAGTGCGCGCTGATCTCGCGCATCGTTTCGATGCCGTCGTTTTCCAGTTGGGCAAGCAGCGCGCGGCCCAAAGCGTGATTGGTCATCGACGGACCCGTGCAGACCAGCACGATGCCGCCGAGCTTTTCCTGATAGCGCACGGCCGTCATCTGCGTGACGACGCCGCCCATCGAATGACCGACTACCACCGGCCGCTCCAGTTCGAGCCGGTCGATGAATGCCGCCACGCGGCGCGCGAGCGCTTCGATGGTGAAGCCGTCGGGCGGTGCGTCGGAGCGCAGGAAGTTGTCGATGGCGAGACCGCGATAGCCGGGCGGCAGCGCGTCGATGGTGCGTTGCCAGAGTTCGGACGAACTGCCGAAACCGCCGTGCAGGAAGATGACCGGGCGGCCTTCGCCACCGCTGTCGGTGTAGTGAACGCGGGCGCCGTCGAGTCGGATGATGGGCATGAAGTGCTCCTGGTTGGATGGAGCGAGTATCGGGCGGCAAAACCAGCGGGCCAACGCTCATTTTTATGATTTGACGCATATTTATGGCGCATGTAACTTTTTTGAGTCACGGGCCACCATTAAAAAACGGAACGCATGGAGAGTTTTCGCGCTATCGGGGAGCGCCTGAAGCTGCATCGCCAGCAATTGAAAATGACCGCCGATGAAGTCGCCGAGGCCATCGGCGTCTCGCGCGCGCTGCTGCACCGGTATGAAGCGGGCAATATCGTCAAGCTGGAGACGCTCGAAAGGCTCGCGCGGGTATATGGCATGTCGCCGAGCACGCTGCTCGGGCTCGGCGCCGAATACCTGACCGACGGGTTCCGCTTTTTTGAGCGCGTCGCGAGCCTGGAAGAGAAGGCAGACCGAGTGTCAGTGGTGTTCGGGCCGCTGATCTACGTGCTGAGTTCGGCGGGTTACGACCGCTCGCTCGCGCGCAGCCTGCATGATCCACAGGACCTGGATCCGCTCACGCCGGCCGAAGGCAAGCGGCTGTTGCAGGTCCTGGAGCGGCGCAAGGCGATCTTTCGTTTTCGCCAGCCGGCGATGGTCAACATCGTTCCGTTGAGCAGCATCGAACGCTATCTTGCCAACGGACTCGCGGTGACGGCCGACAAGCCGTACGCCGAGCGCGCCGAACTCCGACGCGAGGCCGCGCGCGAGATCGGGCACATGGCGGACCTGATCGCTTCGCCGCCGATGCATGTGCAGATCGGCCTGACGACGCAGCCCTTGCCTACCTCCGGCTATCAGATCATTCATGCGGAAGGGCGGCGGTATCTCGTGAACAGCCCGTTCCGGATCGGCCAGCCGACCAACCTGCGCTATGGCGTCGGCACCATCACGGAAGATCCGGAGGCGCTGGCCAAGCACGATCATCTGACTGGAACGCTATGGCAAAGCGCGTTGAAGGGCGCGCAGGCGATGCACGAACTGCACCGGCTCATCAAGAAGTATTCGGACTGAGTGTGATGCTTTGCGGGTGGGGGCGGTTCGCGGGTGCATCGTCTTGCGCGAACGCGAATCGCCTCCGGCATGATGCCCGTCAGTAGTAACGCCAGTGTCCTGGTATCCAGCGGCCATAAGGCCCATAGTGCGCAGGCACCCATACATAAGGGGGCCGCGCCACGACCGCTGGCGCAACCACCATAGGCGCGGGCGGTGCGACAACCACGGGCGCGGGCGGAGCGACCACGACCGGCGCGGGCGGAGCCGCCGTCACGACGGTGGCCGGCGCCACCACAGGTGCTGTCTGCGCGGGCGTCACCGTTGTATCAACAACGGCGGATGCCGCCACGGGTGCTGCCGTTATGGGGCCGACCAGCTGGCCACCGGGCGTGTCATACACGGCGCACCCGCCCAGTGCCGCGCCCAGACCCAGCGCGGTGATTACAAAAAGCGTTTTCAAGATTTCGCCAGTCCAGCGATAAACAGTCGAGCCACGCGCCGCGAGCGCTCCCGCGGGATGCACGCGCGTAATGCAAGGGGCAGGCCGGATCATCTCCAGTGTCCCGGGATCCAGCCGCCGTGAGGACCGTAATGCGCCGGCACCCATTGCGCGGCAGGCACGGGCTCCACTACACATCCGCCGAGCATTCCAGCCAATAAGGTCGAGACGACGAGTAAGGTGAATTGCTTGTTCATTAGAGTTCCAATGGCCCAAACCATGATGTGATCCGTTGATGCACCGTGATCCCGCTTACCACCGGCGATAGCCCCAGTGGTGATAAACGACCGGCGCATGCCATCCGTAATGCGGATGCCACCATCCCCAGCCAGCACCGACGTGATAGCGCCACAGATAGCCGGGGGCCGGCGCCACGCCTACGGGCGCGAGATAGGCCACGCCCGCCGGCGCGACCGCCGGCGGCGGGGCGACCACTACCGGAAGTGGCGGCGCGACCACGACAGCCGGCGGCGGCGCCACGATGACCTGCGCCTGGGCATTTGAAAAATAAAAAGCGCCTGCAAGCGCAAGAAGGGTGAGGGTGGCTTTCATGATCGGTTGAACCTCGTAGGACGTCTTCGACTTGATTTGCGCAATCACATTTCCGGGCGACGCGTTTTCTGGAGCGGTGGTGAGTCGCTTAAAAAAACCGCGCGCAAACATGACATCAGCCAATCGTGCTTATTACCTCGGACAGGAATTCCGTCGGCAATGGCTCTTTAACGTGGCTGTGCTTTGCGATCCGTCGCGTCCGTCGGGGCTTTCGTGTAACGGAATATTCTTCGCCGATAAATAGCGGAATGCGTTTCGAAAAATGAAACGTTGGGGAAGGGAAGAACTGCGGAATAGAAAAGATTGGAACGTGCGCTTACTTGACCGCTCATGAAGCGGTCGCACCAAAGTTCGCGGGCGCAGTCGCGACTGCGTCCGGGCGCTCGTGTCTTCAGCGGCTTTGCAAGTCGAGGAGGAGTTGCATCAGCATCTCGTCGTGCAAGCATCCCTCGGCGAAGATCGCATTGCGTTCGAGGCCGAACTGCTCGAAGCCGAGCGATGCATAGAGCCGTATCGCAGCCGCATTGTCCGCATTCACGGTCAGGTTCAACTGGGTAACGCCCGGCGTGCGTTGCGCAAAGGCGATGGCTTCGCGGAGCAAGCTTCGGCTGACGCCTTTGCCTCGCATGTCCTGTGCGACATATACGCCCCAGACGAAGGCCTTGTGGCTCAACTTCCGCAGAGTCTCGCGCTTCACGCCTGCAATGCCGATCAGGCGCGCTCCTTCAAAGCAGCCGAACACGCCCTGGTCGTCGTTCGTCGTGAGCATGCGCTCGACCTGCGTAGCAGAGCGGTCCGCTTCTTCCTCGTGACTCGATGCAAACGATGCCGGACATTCACTGAGTCCGGCGAGCCGCAGTGCCTGGAACGAGGAGGCGTCGGCGGCGGTGAGAAGTCGAACAGGCATGGAAGCTCCACGAGTCGATGAAACGGCACAGCGTCACAGATGCGCCCGCAGCCACTGCCACGCGAGCGGTCCGCAGATCACGCCCCAGGTCATGACGCAGATCACGAGCGCCACGGTCACCGCCGCGCTGCCGCAGTCCTTCGCGCGGCCGGACAGTTCATGGCGCTCCAGCGAGATGCGGTCGATGGCCGCCTCGATGCTCGAATTGATCAACTCGACCAGCAGCACGAGCAGCACCGAGGCAGCCAGCAAGATGCGCTCGGCGCTCGTGACCGGCACGAGAAACGCGATCGGCAGCAGGATCACCGCGATGCATACCTCCTGGCGGAACGCGCTTTCCTCGCGCCACGTCGCGACGATGCCGTCACGCGAATGGCGCAGCGCGAAGAAGCCGCGCAGCAAGCCGCTGCGTTTGCGGTTGCCCGGACTGGAATGAGGCGTGTCCTTGGACGATGACGATGACCGCGAAGATGAAGTGGGACGAACCATGACGCGTAGGTGGCGTGGAAGCTGAACGAACATCATGCCACGGGCCGCACGTCGCACGTGACTGACCCGTCCGTCCCGCCAGCGCGCGGCTGCTCAGAACGGCTTGTACGGCAGGAACTTGCCGTCCAGCGTGATCACCGCGCGTGATCCGCCTTCCGGATCCTCCACCTTCTTGATGTCGATACGGAAGTTGATCGCGCTGATGATGCCGTCGCCGAACTGTTCATGCACGAGCGCCTTCAGCGTCGTGCCGTAGACCTGCACCATTTCGTAGAAACGGTAGATGGTCGGGTCGGTCGGCACGTTGCCGGGAATGCTGCCGCGCAGGGGAATGGTTTGCAGCAGCGCGGCGGCGTCGCCGTCCATGCCGAGCTTTTCGGCGACGCTGTGCGCGGCCTGTTCCGGCAGCGGATGCTGGCCGAGTATCGCCGCCGTGACGTAGGGCACGCTCAGTCCGGTGCCTTCCGCGAGTTCGGCATAGGTCAGGCCAAGACGCGCCTTGGCCGCGACGAGCGCCTCGCTCAGCGTGGCGCGCGACAACTGCGAGATCTGCGATTGCATGAGGTTTCCTCCGGTCGATTCAAACAGCGGGATGCACAGTTGAACACTTCAAAAATCCGTGCGTCCGTGTTTCGAAGCCACGCTGAACCGCGGCGAATATTGTCCGGCTTACAATTCGTGCAACCCGCATTCAGTTTTTTTCCGGAACGATGTTCGCACCCGCCTCGCAGTTCGCGCTGCGCGCCAAGCAACGAGAGATCGCCGCGTTGCAGCTGCTGGCCGACCGTATCGAACTCGTCGATCTCATCGGCCGCACCATTCACGTCCTGCAACGCGAGCGCGGCATCACGAGCATTTTTCTCGCGTCCAGCGGCAAGCGCTTCAGCGAAGAACGCATGACGGCGCGCGGCGAGCTTGGGCCGCTCATCGCGCAATTGCAGACGCATCTCGAACTCCAACTCGCGCCGGAGCGCGCTGCGTCGTCGCGCATGCTCGCGCTGATCGCGTGGGTGCTGCTCGATCTCGACTCGCTCGATGCATTACGCGGACGGATCGATCGTCGCAGCCTGTCCGCGCCGTCATCCGTGCTGGCCTTCAGCAAGGTCATCGGCGGCCTGATGGAGCTCGTGTTCCAGCTCGCCGACGGCGCGCCCGAGCCGGCCATCTCGCGGCTGCTCGTCGCGCTGGTGCATGTGGTGCAGGGCAAGGAAGAAGCCGGGCAGGAACGCGCGGTGGGCGCGCACATGTTCGCGTCGGGCGGCTTCCCGGCCGACCAGCAGCAACGCTTGCTTCATCTGATCCACGCACAGGACCGCAGTCTCGAAGTCTTCGAGAATTTCGCCGCTGCCGCCCAGGCCGACTGGTGGACAAGCCGTGCACTCACGCCGCATGCCGGCGCGCTGATGCGGCTGCGGCGCATCCTGTGCGGCGCGCAGGCGGGCGAGACGCTCGATGCATCGCTGACCGAATCCTGGTTCGATGCCAGCAGTGCGCGCATCACCGACCTGTGGCATCTGCAACTCGCGCTGACGGCGCTCGGCCGCGCGGCGTGCGATGCCTCCATCGCGCTCGCACAACAGGCGCTGCGCGACTCCGAAGCGCTGTTGCAGGCGTTGCGCGACACGCCGCCCACGCACGCGCAGGCGCTCGATCATTTCTTCGCAGGCGACGGCGCGCCAGTCTCGTCGGACACGCTGACCGGCGCGGACCGCGCGACGGTCAGCAGCCTGAAGTCGGTGCTGGAGGCGCAGTCGGCACGGCTGGCACGCATGGAAGTCGAACTCGACGAAGCACGCCGCGCACTGCATGAACGCAAGCTCGTGCAGCGGGCGAAGCATGCGTTGATGGTGCGTCATGGTCTCAGCGAGGACGTCGCCTTCAGGCTGTTGCAGAAGACCTCGATGGACCGCAACCGTTCGCTCGTGGAGCTTGCCGAAGAATTCCTGATCGCGCCGGAGACGGTGAGCTTCTCGCCGCGTCATGCACGGCCGGACAAGCGCTCTTCCTGAGCACGCCTGCACTAGATTGGTCCCGCGCGATGCCTCAAAGCACTTCGTCAGTGCAACCGCGAACACACGCACCGCAAGCAAGCCCTGTCATACCGTCATGAACGTCGCCTGGTATGGAAGGTGCTTTTAGAGGCCATCAAGCTAACGGTGGTTTGATCGTCGCGCAGGCAACACGCTGCGCGTCAACCCGTGGATAACGAAGTCCGCGCACAAGGTCACGCATGTGAATGCGTTGCCCGTGCGCGGTTTTTTTTTGGCTTTTCAAAGCGAGTACAACCATGGCCTACCTGTCTCCCGCCGAGTTCGTTCCGAAGATGATCGATGCCGGCGAGTCGAAGCTCCTGATGTCCACCCGCGACACGCTGATCCGCGCCTACATGGCCGGCGCCATTCTCGCGCTGGCGGCGGCGTTCGCGGTGAGCATCACCATCAACACGGGCAATGCGCTGGTCGGCTCGCTGCTGTTTCCCGTGGGCTTCTGCATGCTGTATCTGCTGGGCTTCGACCTGCTCACCGGCGTGTTCACGCTCGCGCCGCTGGCCGTACTCGATGGCCGTCCCGGCGCGACATGGGGCGGCGTGATGCGCAACTGGTCGCTGGTGTTCATCGGCAACTTCGCGGGCGCGCTCACCGTGGCCCTGTTCATGGCCATCATCTTCACGTTCGGCTTCTCGGAAGCGCCGAACGCCATCGGGCACAAGATCGGCGGGATCGGCGAGGCCCGCACGCTGGGTTATGCGGCGCACGGCGCGGCGGGCATGCTGACGCTCTTCATTCGCGGCGTGATGTGCAACTGGATGGTGTCCACCGGCGTGGTGGCGGCGATGCTGTCGACTTCGGTCACCGGCAAGGTCGTCGCGATGTGGATGCCCATTCTCGTGTTCTTCTACATGGGCTTCGAGCACTCGGTCGTCAACATGTTCCTGTTTCCGTCGGGCCTGATGCTCGGCGGTCACTTCACGCTGATGGACTACCTCTTGTGGAACGAGATTCCCACGGTGCTCGGGAATCTGGTCGGCGGTTTGACGTTCGTCGGCGCGACGCTCTATAGCACGCACTACAAGACCGCGCCGGCGCGTACGCCGGGTGCGCGCGGCGTGCGGGTGAGCAAGGCCTGAGCGCCAGCCGCCCTGATGGAGGGCGGCAGAAGCCGCTTGAAGCACGCCCTCCGCGCCGTTGAATTTCATTCAACAAGTCATTTCTTTTTTGAACTGGCCGGTCCCAACCCGGCTGATTAACCTGATCGAAGTCGAGTCAGGCGAAGCCCGATCTCGCCGATGAACCCCTTCGAACAGGTGAGACATGAACGGATTGAAAAGGCTGGGCGCGGCATGCGCGTGCGTCGTTGCATCGCTTGCGGCGATGCCCGCGCATGCCGTGAACTGGGACTTCGCGACCGCCAATGCGCCCGGCAATTACCAGACGAAACTGGACGAAAAATTTGCGGCTGCTGTGGCCGCGGCCACGCAGAACGACGTGCAGATTTCCGTTCACGCCGGCGGACAACTGGGCTTCAAGGGCCCTGAAATGCTCGGCGTGATCCGCGACGGACTCGTGCCGATCGGCTCGTTCCAGTTCGCGCAGCAAGTGGGCGTCTCGCCCGTTCTCGGCGCGTCCTCCGTGCCGTATCTGGTGTCCGGCTTCGACGAGATGAAGACCTTCCGCACCGTCTCGAAGCCCTACTACGACGCCGAATTCAAGAAGTTCAACCAGAAGCTGCTGTTCACGATTCCGTGGCCCGGCCAGAACATTTTCTCGAAGGCCGAACTGGCGAATGCGGACACCTTCCGCTCGATGAAGATCCGCACCACCGACCGCAACGGCAGCGACTTCTTCCGCAGCCTGGGGGCGTCGCCCGCGCAGATTCCGTGGGGCGAAGTGGTGCCGGCGCTGTCGACGGGCGTGATCAACAGTGTGTCGACGTCCACTTCGTCGGCGGTGGATGGTCAGTTCTGGGACTTCCAGAAGTTCTGCAACGTCGTCAACTGGCAATCGAACTTCGAAGGCGTCACGGTCAATCTCGACGCATGGAACAAGCTCAGTCCGAAAGACCAGAAAGCGATCGAAGAGGTCGCCGCGAAGCTCGAGCCTGAGTTCTGGGAAGCGGCGCGGGAAGAAGACACGCGCAATTTCACGATGCTCAAGGCCAAGGGCATGGCGATCTATACGCCGTCCGCCGATGTGCGCAATGCCATGGCGGCGAAGGGGAAGGCGAGCTGGACCGCCTTCGAGCAAGCCGTGCCCGCTGCCCGGCCGCTGCTGGATCAATACCTGAAGGCGGCCGGCAAGTAAGCCGCCGCATCTTGTTTCTCGCACCGGCCACGGACCGAAGCGGAGCGAATCAATCATGGAAAACATCGAATCAGGCGCCCACGTCACGGGCTCCCGGGGCCGTGCGTTCGCGCAGAAGGCGCTGCTCGCGATCGACACGCTCGCGCGGCTCGACGGCTGGCTCGGCGCGCTGTGCCTGTTTCTGCTGTGCCTGCTGATGATCGCGGGCATCGTCGTGCGGACGCTGTCGAGCGTGGTCAGCTGGCTGCCTAAGGATATCCCGATTGCATGGGAATACAGCTCGTACCTGATGGCCGTGACCTTCACGTTCGGCGCGGCGCTCACCTTGCGGGCCGGCGGCCACATTCGCGTGCGGGTGTTGCTGTCGAACGCGTCGCCCGCCGTGGTGACGGCGCTCGAATGCATCTCGAGCGCGGCGGGCCTTGCCTTTGCCACGTTCTTCTCCATCGCGATGACGCACTTCTCGTATCAGGCCTACACGCTCGACGAACGCTCGCTCGCCAGCAATACGCCGCTGTGGATACCGGAAGCGCTGGTCGCTTTCGGCGCGATGCTGCTCGCGTTGCAACTGCTCGCGCGTCTCGGCCAGCTGTTGCTTGGCGAGCCGGTCGAAGACAAGAACCTGATCCGCTGAGCGCAGCGTCGATCACACGGAGGTAACGCATATGGGAACCGTACTGGCCACGATGGGCGTGCTGCTGTTCGGCGGGCTGTCCATCGGTATCTGGGTCGGACTGACGCTGGCGATCACCGGCTCGCTCGCGCTCTTCATCTTCAAGTCGATTCCGGTCGACCGCCTCGTCGCGCAATATGCGTGGAACGTGATGACCACGCAGGAACTGCTGGCGCTACCGCTCTTCATCGTGATGGGCGAGATCCTGTTCCGCACGCGCATTTCCACGTCGCTGTTCAAGGGACTCGCGCCATGGGCCAGCCTGTTGCCCGGCAAGCTGCTGCATTCGAACGTGATCGGCTGCTCCCTGTTCGCGGCGATCTCCGGGTCCTCGGCCGCGACGACGCAGATCGTCGGACGCGTGACGCTCGCCGAACTCGACCGCCGTCACTATGACCGCCGCATCTCGATGGGCAGTCTCGCGGGCGCAGGCACGCTGGGTTTCCTGGTGCCGCCCTCGAACATCATGATCGTGTACGGCGTGCTCGCGCAGGTGTCGGTGCTGAAGCTGTTCGCGGCCGGACTCGTGCCCGCGATCCTGCTGGCGTCCTGCTTCATGGCGTGGATCATGATTCACACGACGTGGAACAAGAAACTGATCCCCGAGGAAGAGAGCATGGCGACATTGCCGTGGAGCGAACGCTGGGCTTCGCTCAGGCATCTCGCGCCGGTCTCGCTGCTCATCGGGGCGGTGCTCGGCAGCATGTACGGCGGGCTGGTCACGCCGTCCGAGGCCGCGGCGGCCGGAGTGGTGGGCGCGCTGGCGATTGCCGGATTCCAGCGCGACCTGAGCGTCGCCAAGCTCAAGGAAGTGGGCCTCGGCGCGGTGAAGACCTGCTCGATGATCGCGCTGATCATCCTGGGCGCATCGATCCTCGGCAGCGCCTCGGCGTTCCTCGGCGTCGGGCAGGCGGCGGCGTCGTTCGTGCACCAGCTGCATCTGTCGCCGTTCGCGCTGCTGTTCGTGCTGTTCATCGGCTACATCCTGCTCGGCTCCTTCCTGGAAGGCTTTTCCATCATCGTCATCACCTTGCCCATCGTCCTGCCGATGGTGCTCGCCGCCGGCTTCAACGCGATCTGGTTCGGCATCTTTCTCGTGATCGCCGTCGAGATCGTGCAGGTGCATCCGCCCATCGGCTTCAACCTGTTCGTGATCCAGGGCATCACCGGCGAGAAGCTGTCCGTCATCACGAAAGCCACGCTGCCGTACCTCGCGCTGCTCATCCTGTTCGGCATCGCGCTGATTGCGTTTCCGCAGATCGCGCTGTGGCTGCCCGAACACCTCGGCATGAAATGAACGCCACGACCCTTCGCCCATTGCATCGTCAAATGAAAAACACCATGACGTCCAGGTTTGCTGTTTCAGTGGATATCGGTGGCACCTTCACCGACTTCGTCGTGCTCGACCACGAGACACACCGCGTGACCACCGCGAAGGTGCTGAGCACGCCGCCGCGCCCGGAAGAGGCCATCTTCGCGGGTTTCGATCATCTGCGCGACGACGCGCACCTCGATCTCGCCGCTTGCGACGTGTTCCTGCACGCCACCACGGTCATTACCAATGCCGTGATCGAGCGGCGCGGTCACGACTTCATCCTGCTGCATACCGAAGGCTTCGGCACGACGCTGGAGACCGGCCGTGAGCATCGCTACAACGTGTCCAACCTGCGGCTCGCGTTTCCGAAGCCGTTGACGAAGCATCGGCTGAAGGTGCCGGTGCGGGAGCGCGTGGCCTATGACGGCGACGTCGTGCAGCAGCCGGACAAGCACGCGTTGCTGGCGGACGTGCGGCGGCTGACCCAGGACACCGGCACCCGCAACTTCGCCATCTGTTTCCTGCATGCGTTTCAAAATCCCGCCAACGAACGGCTGGTCGAAGCCTGGCTGCTCGAAGCTTTTCCGGATGCGGTGGTCTCGGTGTCCAGCGCGCTCGCGCCGCGCTCCGGCGAATACGAACGCTGGATGACCTGCGCGGTGAACGCGTTCACCAAGCCGTTGCTGGCGCAATACGTGACGCGTCTGGATGCCGGCGCGCGCGAGAAGGGTTTCGAAGGCCGTCTGCTGATGATGACGTCCTCGGGCCTGCCCTTGCCGATCGATCACTGCGTGCGCGCGCCGGTGCGGCTGATCGAATCCGGGCCGGCGGCGGGCGTGCTGGCGGCGCGCGAGATCGCCGCGCGCAACGCGCCCGACGATGCCGCGCCGGACGCGCACACCGTGCTCGCCTACGACATGGGCGGCACGACCGCCAAGGGCGCGTTCCTGATCGGCGGGAAGGTGGACGTGCAGGCCGGGCTCGAAGTGGCGCGTGAAGGCGCGTTCGAAGCGGGCAGCGGCTTCCCGCTGATGATCCCGGCGCTGGATCTGATCGAGATCGGCGCGGGCGGCGGCAGCATCGCGGAGATCGACGAACGCGGCGCGCTCTCGGTCGGACCACGCAGCGCGGGTGCGGCGCCGGGACCGGCGTGCTATGCGCGCGGCGGCACCGAAGCCACTGTCACGGACGCGAACCTGTTCCTCGGCTTTCTGGGCGAAGCCAACTTTCGCAACAGCGGCATCGAGGCGACGCGCATGGAAGCGCAGCGGGTCATCGAAGAGCGGATTGCGCGGCCGCTCGGGATCGCCGTGGAACGCGCGGCGCTCGGCATCCACCGCACGATCAACGAGAACGTGGCTCGTGCGTTTCGCGTGCATGCGGCGGAACGGGGTGTCGATTACCGGCGGGCCACGCTGGTCTGCACCGGCGGTTCATCGCCGGTACACGCGCTGCCCATTGCCCGTCTGCTGTCGATCCGCCGGGTGATCTTTCCGTTCGCCGCGGGCGTGGCATCGGCGATGGGTCAGTTCGCGAGCAGCGAAGGCATCGTGCTGCAACAGACGCGCAAGATGAACCTCGCGGATGTGGACGATGACGTGATTCGCCGCGCCGTTGATGCGCTCATCGCTGCCGAGCCGTATGCGCGGCAACTCGTGTCGGGCGGCGCGCAGACCAGCGTGAAGCTCGGCATGCGCTACGAGGGGCAGGATTCCGAGGTGACGGTCGAGATATCCGCTGAAGGACGTTATCTCGATGCGGCCGCGATCCGCACGCGCTTTCTTGCCGCGTACAAGGACATCTTCGGCCTGAACTTCGCCGACTACGGTATCGAGATCAGCACCTGGGAGGTCGAGGTGTCGATGCCGGAGCAGCTCAAGTCCGTGCGCCGCTTCACCTACGACGCGCTGACGCCCGCCGCGCAGCAGGAGAAGGCGCCGCGCGCCTGCTACATCAGCGACGGCGAACGCGACACCTGGACCGACGTGCCCGTGTTCAACCGCTATGCATTGCCGGTCGGCTGGGCGCGGACGGGTCCGGCGCTGATCGAGGAGAACGACACGACCCTCTACATTCCCGCTTACGCGCACGCTCGTGTGGCGCCGACGCTGGACCTCATCGCGGAGATCATGCAGTGACAACCCCAATCAACATGGACCCGGTGGATGCCGGCATCATCTGGTCGCGCTTCGTTTCCGTCGCCGACGAAATGGTCTCGGCCATGGAGCGCACCGCCTTCTCGACGATGGTGCGGGCCAGCGGCGATTTCTCCTGCATGCTGTTCGATGCACGCGGCCGTCTGATCGCGCAGGGCGCGACCAGCGTGCCGTCATTCACCGGCACGGGTCCGAGCACGCTGGGCCACATGCTCGACGCGTTCGATGCAGCCACGCTGCGCGACGGCGACGTCATCGTAACCAATGATCCGTGGATCGGCACCGGGCATACCTTCGACATCAACGTGATGAAGCCGGTGTTTCATGAGGGCGCGCTGGTCGGCTATTGCCTGACCGTGTCGCATCTGGCGGATGTCGGCGGCGTGGGGATGGGTTCAGTCGCACGCGACGTCTACGAGGAAGGCTTCTCGCTCCCGCCGGTCAAGTTGTACGAGGCGGGCGTGGAGAACCGCTTCGTGATCGAGTTCATCCGGAACAACGTGCGTACCGTCGACTACGTGCTCGGCGACATCTACTGCAACATCGCGGCCTGCAACGTGGGCGCGCAGGGGCTCGTCAGGATTCTCGCGGAGCACGGGCTCGCCACGACGACGGAGGCCGCCGACGCCATTTTCGCCCTGACGCGCAAGTCGATCCTCGCGAAGCTCGAAGCGATGCCGAAGGGGCGCTATGCGGCGACGATCCCGGTCGAAGGCGGCAGCGACTTCCCGGACATTACGCTGGCCGTCGCGGTGACGCTGAGCGACGCGGGCTTCGCCTATGACTTCGCTGGCACGGACCCCGTGGTGGCGCGCGGCGTGAATGTGCCGCTGTGCTACACGCGGGCGTTCTGCTACTTCTGCACCAAGGTGCTGGTGGCGCCGAACATCCCGAACAACCAGGCGATCCTGGACTTCGTCACCATCGATGCCCCGGACAACTGCATCCTGAACGCGCTGCGTCCGAACCCGACCGGCGCGCGCCATGTGTTCGGGCATTTTGTCGGGCCGTTGATCTTCAATGCGCTCGCCGATGCTTTTCCGCACGACGTGCAGGCCGACTCTGGCATGGTGTTCCAGATGAACCTGCGCGGCCAGACGCGCGCGGGCAAGCCGTATTCGTCCATCTACTTTTCGGCGGGCGGCTATGGCGCGCTGCTGGGCTACGACGGCCGCGCGGCACTGCCGGCGCCGGCCAATATCATCGGCGGCTCGGTGGAGTTCTGGGAGCAGCAGATCAGTTGCACGTTCCTGCGCAAGGAAGTGCTGGAGGACACCGGCGGACCCGGCGAGTATCAGGGCGGCAACGGCCAGGTCTTTGCGATCCGCAACGACACCGGCCGGCCGCTGGAAGCGTCGTTCATGGCGTCGCGCACGCGCATCGCGGCGAAGGGTTTTGCAGGCGCGCAGCCGGGCGCGCACCGGCGGGTGATCGTGGATGGCGTGGAGACCGATCCGAAGGCGCGCGTGCTGATTCCGGACGGCGGCATCGTCGAGATTCGCGATGCGGGCGGCGGCGGTTTCGGCGATCCCGCGCGGCGGCCGGTTGCGCGCATCGCGGCGGACCTCGATGCGGGCCTCGTCAGCGCGCAGTTCGTCGCGGCGAATTATCCGCGGCAGTCGCGCGAACTTGCCTGAGGCCATCGTCTGAAACGTTGGCAAGGCGCCGATACAATCGGCATGCGGCGCTCCCCGACAACTCTCGAAGAGGACTCTCATGGAAGGCGTGATCGATCTCGGCGGCAAGCCGTTCAAGCGCCGCTTCGTCCGCAGCGGCGACATCCGGTATCACATGGTGGACGGCGGAACCGGGCCGACGGTCGTGCTCCTCGCGGGCTTCCCGCAGACGGCGTACGCGTGGCGCCGGGTCCAGCCGCTGCTGGCCGATTCGTTCCGCACCATCGCCATTGACCTTCCGGGTCAGGGCTACACGGACAAGCCGATGGGCGGCTATGACACCGAAACCGCCGCGGCCCGCATCCACGACCTGCTGAAGACGCTGGGCGTGGGCCGGCACTTCTATGTGGGACACGACATCGGCTCGTGGGTCGCGTACCCGTATGCGCATCACTACGCGGACGATCTCGACGGCATCGTGTTCATCGACGGCAATATTCCGGGCATCACGCTCAAGCCGGACGTGTCGGTCACGGCGCCGTCGAACTGGCGCAGCTGGCATTTCCTGTTCAATGCCGTGGAAGACTTGCCCGAGGCGTTGATTGCGGGGCGCGAGCGCATCCTGATCGAATGGTTCTTCAATCGCAAGACCGCGAATGCGATGACGACCTTCGAAGCCGCCGATGTCGACGAGTACGTTAAAGCCTATGCGTCGCCCGGCGGGCTGCGCGGCATGCTGGGTTATTACCGCGCCGTCGAGGAAGACATGCGGCAGAACCGGGAGCTGTTCGCCAAACGCATCCGGCCGCCGGTGCTGGCGCTCGGCGGCGACGTCGGCAGCGCGCCGACCATCCACGAACTGATGAAACCGTTGTGCGAGCGGCTTGACGGCGGCGTGATCGAAGCGTGCGGTCATTACATTCCCGAAGAGCAGCCTCAGAAGCTGGCCGACGAGCTGATGCGCTTCTTCAGTCTGTGCCTGGGTCGCTGACTTGAACTGCGTTATGCTGGCCGTCATCGAAAAGCGAAGGACAGGTTCATGACGGCTGAGTCGAGGAAGAAGAACGGCGAACCGGCGGATACGGCAGCCGATGCGCGCCGTGTGCGCTTTCCGCCGCTCAAGTCCCTGATTGCCTTCGAGGCCGCCGCGCGTCATGGCAGTTTCACGCAGGGCGCGGACGAGATCGGCATCACGACCTCCGCCGTCAGCCACCATATCCAGCAACTCGAAGACTTCCTCGGCGTGCCGCTGTTCCAGCGCCATGCGGGCCGCGCGGTGCTGACCGTCGCCGGCCGTTCGTATGCGCGCGAACTCGAGAAGGCGTTCGGCCTGATCGCGAACGCGACCAATGCGCTGGCGCCGCAGTCCTGGGGCGGCTATCTGGCGATTGCCGTGCCCAACAGCTTTTCGGTCAAGTGGCTGCAGCCGCGCCTGCAAACCTTCCTGAAGGCCAATCCGCTGTTCCGCGTGCGCCTCGCCACGCTGCATACCCACGAACTCGATTCCAACCGCTACGACATCGCCATCGCGCACGGTCCGCAAACGCCCGGTCTCAAGCTGGCCGAGCCGCTGCTGGTCGAACGGCTGAGACCGCTGTGCAGTCCGCAATTGGCCCGCGAACTCGCGCTGGAAAGTCCGCGCGATCTCGCCAGGGCGACGCTGATCCATTCCAACAATCCGCTGAACTGGGTGGATTATTTTCGCCGTGTGGGCAATCTGGTCGTCAAGCCGGCGCACGACTTGTGGCTCGACCGTTCGGCCATGGCGATCGAAGCCGCGGTCGAGGGACTGGGCGTGGTGCTCGAGAGCGAGATTCTCGCGGAAGAGGAGTTGCGCGACGGACGCCTGATCGAGCCGTTTCCCGACCCGAAGTATCACGTCGACAATATCTCGTACTACCTGCTGCGGTCTTCGAGCCTGCGCAACTCGGCCGAGGCCGCCGTGTTCGAGAAGTGGTTGCGCGCGGCACTCGAGACCGCGCACCTGCGGACGATGTTCTGAGCGCCGCGCGGCTCAGCTTGCTGTAGCCGGGAAATCGTTGCGCCAGTCGAGGCCCGCGAGCGTCGTCGTACGCGGACGGTATTCGCAACCGATCCATCCGGCATAGGCACTGTCGTCGATGGCGCACAGGATCGCGCGCCACGGCAGACGGCCTGATCCGGGTTCATGGCGGCCCGGCAGATCGGCTATCTGGATATGCGCGATGTTTTCCTGATGCGTGGTGAACTCGCGTGCCACGTCTACGCCGCTCATGCCGGCGTGATAGCAATCGAACAGCAGCCTGACATTGCGTTGCAGGAACGTGCTCGCGTGGTCGAGGCTGTGAAGAAAGTAGCCGGGCACGTCCTGCTGATTCAGGCATTCGAGCACGAAGGTCACGTGCGTTCCCGATGCCCGCTCAGACGCCCATGCGAGGTTGTCTCGGAAGACCGCTTCGGCTTCTTCTTGTGGGCACGTATCCGGCCGCTTTCCGGCAAGCAGATGGATCAGACCGCAGCCGAGAGCGTCGGCGTAGTCGAGCGCCTGATCGATGCCTTCGCGGAACACCTCGACATGGTCTGGCAGGCACGCATGGCCGTTCGCGCCGGTCGTGCCCGGCTGCGCCGCGGGCGTGTTGATGAGCACCTGGGTCAGGTTCCAGCGTTCAAGTTCGCGTCGAAGTTCGGGCGGCGCATATTCATAGGGCGAGGCGTACTCGACTGCTTCGAAGCCTTGCCGCGCCGCCGCTTCGAAGCGTTTCATGAACGGCAGTTCGGTGAACAGCCATTTGAGATTCGCGGCGAAGCGGCGCTTCATGTCAGCCCCACGATCATCTCGACTTCCACCGCGGCTCCATGCGGCAACTGCTGCACGCCGATTGCACTTCGCGCGTGCCGGCCGCGCTCGCCGAGAGCATCGATCAGCACGCGCGATGCGCCGTCGATCACCGCGCCTTGCTGCGTGAAATCCGGCGCGGAGGCGACGAATCCCGTGATCTTCACGATCCGTGCAACGCGCGCGTCGTCATTCAGCGCTTGGGCGAGGGCATCGAGACAAGCCTGCGCGCACAGTGCGGCGGCGTGGCGGGCATCGTCCACGGACAGGTCGGCGCCGACCTTGCCCGAATACATCACGACGCCATTCTGGCGCGGCAACTGGCCGCTCACGAACGCGAGATTGCCGAACACGGTGACGGGCGTGATGAGTGAACTGGGCGTGTGCTTGTCGGGGTCCATGAGTAGTCAGAAGACAGTGAGGCCGAAGCGCGCATAAGCGTGACGGGCCGTGGCAGAGAACAAGGCTTCGACGAACGCGGCGCTCGCTGGCAGGCCGGCGCTGGCGTCGAACATTGCGACATCGAAATCGGTGTAGTGCTGTACCTCTTCAGGCAAGGGACCGGCGAGCGCGATGCCGTTCACCATCGCCAGTTCGCTCATCTGCTGGATCGCGACATCCGCCTCGCCGCGCAGGATGCATTCGCCCGTCAGGCCTTTCTCGATGATGGTTGCGCGCGCATCGACCTGTTCCGCGATGCCCAGTCTCCGAAGCAGCGACGAAAAATACACGCCGCTCGCGCCTGTTTGCGAGTAGGCGACCGAGCGCGCGTCGAGGAGCAGCGTGCGCAATGCGTCGACGTTGTGCAGGGACGGCAGGGCCACATCTCCGGCAACTGCCACGCCGACGCCGGTCCTGACCAGCGCACGCACGCTTGGCGCTGCAACGATCCCGTCTTCCGCGAGACGCTGCACGCAGGCGCGTGTCGCGATCAGCACGTCCGCCCGTGTGCCGTCCGAGATGCGCTGTTGCAGCACGTTGGTGGGATCGAAGAGCGGCTGCACTTCGATTCCGTGTTCAGCCTCGAAGGAAGGGATCACCGTATCGACGAGCGCGCCTTTCACAGCCAGCGTGCTCATCAGCGAAAACGAAGAGTCGGGGATCTGATTCATCAGCAGGACACGCCAAGCCGTCTTTTCAGATGCGCGATCGCACTGCGCGGCGCCGAAAACACCGGACACGCGGCAACGGCCGTGACGGCATCGAGGGCCTGTGCCGTCGAGAAGTGCGCGAGCATGATCGCGTCGTAGCCATGCAGGCTCGCGGCCTTGTCCGCGACGAGACGGTTGTGTGTCGCGGCATCGCCGGCGCGCAGGCAGTCGATCGCATCGTCGACCACGAACGTCGAAAGCGTCGCGCCCGGATTGCTGCGTTCGGCTTCCTCGAAGAATTCCGTGACCATCGTCGGCAAGGCGGGCGCGAAGGTCGCGAGCATCGCGATGCTTTGGCCTTGTGCCAGCGCGTCGGCGAACATCGCCGTGTTCGGCTTGCAGACCGGAATGGGCAACTCGGCGTCCGCTGCCTCGATGGCGGGACCGAAGGCCGAGCAGGTGGCGAGCACGGCATCGGCGCCGGTCTCGCAGCCATAGCGCGCGAGGCGGACGAAGCGCTGCCGCAGCGCGCCGTCCAGGTCCCGGCTCTTGCCGCGTGCGGCCGTCAGGCCATCGTCGAGGAGATTGCTCAGTTTCGCTTTGGGCCAGTCAGTAGCGAACGCGGCCTGAATCGGCGCGATCGCGACGGGCGTCGCGTGCAGGAGCACGATGGAATGGTCGAGTTTCATGGAGATCGGTGCGCCGGGTGCGGGCGCCGGATCAGGCGTCCGGCAACTCATCCCAGCGTACCGGCCCGCGTGTGGCCGCTCAAACTCAAAAAACGCAACAGGTGTTGAGTCGATGTCACCGGGGCGAAGGCGTCAGCACTCGACCGCCGTGCCGAGGCGGGGTGTCGCGTGAAGTCCTGTTCAGTGCAGGCGCGTTTCCTCGGCTCGCAAGGTCAGCACACGCACGCCATTGCGCGTCACCGCGACGGTGTGCTCGAACTGCGCGGAGAGCTGACCGTCGCGGGTTAGGACGGTCCAGCCATCCTTCCCAGTCCACACGGCGGAGCGCCCTTGATTGAGCATCGGTTCGATGGTGAACACCATGCCTTCCTGCAAGCGCAGGCCGGTTCGCGGCCGGCCCCAGTGCAGCACTTGCGGATCTTCATGCATCTCCCGGCCGATGCCGTGCCCGCAATACTCCCTGACGACCGAATAGCCGTTCCTGCGGGCATGCCGCTCGATGGCATGACCGATGTCGCCGAGCGTCGCGCCGGGCCGCACCGCCTTGATGCCTTTCCACATGGATTCATAGGTCACCTGCACGAGCCGCCTGGCGGGCGCTGCGACATCGCCGACCAGATAGGTCTTGCTCGAATCCGCGATATAGCCGTTCTTCTCGAGCGTGATGTCGAAGTTGACGATGTCGCCGCTCTGCAGAATCTCCGCGTGCGACGGAACGCCATGGCACACCACGTCGTTGCGGGATGCGTTGAGCGCGTAGGCATAGCCATACTGCCCCTTGCTTGCAGGGCGCGCGCTCAGTTCATCGACGATGAGGCTGTCTACCCGATCGTTGACCTGCATCGTCGACATGCCGGTCAGATCCAGGCGGTCCAGGTGACCGAATACCAGCGCCAGCAGCCTGCCCGACTCGGCGAGCAAGGCGATTTCCTCGGGACGCCTGGTCACGCTGGCGCGACTCCGGCAAGCCCGGCGGACTCGGCGACCACGCCCGCCGCGCGCAATTCCCGCGCGACGATCTCGTTGAGCGTCATGCCCGGATTCATCTCGCACAACATGCCGGCCTTGATCCAGAAAGCCGCTTGCGCATTGATGGACCGGCACGACACGGCGCTGGCCTTGCGGATCTGGTCGTGCAGATCGTCGTCGATATTGACGATGCCCATACTTTTCTCCTTATATGAAACATATACGAATCGTATATCGAAGCAGAGGGCAGTGCAAGTCCCGGTAGGACGGCATGCGGCCGCTGGCTAAGATGCTCGCTTTGATCCGCTCGAGCGTGCATAGCGAACATGAAGGACGAACGTCTCGTCGAAATGAAGATCTTCAAGGCCGTCGCGGAAAGCGGCGGCTTCACCGCCGCGGCGCTCCTGCTTGATCTCCAGCAGCCGTATGTCAGCCGCGCCGTGTCGGCGCTGGAGAAGCGCCTCGGCGTCGCGCTGTTGCGGCGCTCCACGCGCAGTCTTCAGGTGACGCAGGAAGGGCACCAGTACCTCGCGCTGTGCCGGCGCGTGCTCGATGACATCGATACCGCCGAGGCGCAGCTTGCGCGCGCCAGTCAGGACATGACCGGCGGCATTCGCGTGACGGTGGCGACCTCGTTCGGCATGGATCAGATCGTGCCGCTCATTCCCGGTTTTCTCGAACGCTATCCGGGGCTGCGCGTGCGGCTCTCTTTATCGGACACGCTGGCGGACATCATCGGCGAAGGCTTCGATGTCGCGATACGCATGGGCAGCCTGCAGGACTCGAACCTCGTGAGCCGCAAGCTGTGTCATCTGCAACGCGTGGTCACCGCGTCGCCCTTGTACATTGCGCGGCACGGCGTGCCTTCGGTGCCCGCCGATCTCGCCCGGCACAACTGCCTGATGTGGGAACCGCCGATGGATCATCTGAACCACTGGCCGTTCATGATCGACGGCGAGCGCACTTCCATGCTCATCAACGGCAACTTCCAGACGAGCAGCGGCGTGAGTTCGGTGAACATGTGCCTGGCGGGCGTCGGCATCACGCGCATGGCGGAGCACATGGTGCTGCCGTCGATCCGCAGCAAGATGCTCGTGCCGCTCCTCACTGACTTCCAGCCCAGCGACGAGACCGCCATCTATGCGCTGTATCCGCGCGATGCGTCGCTGCATCCACGGGTGCGGGCGTTCATCGACCATGTGGCGGAGCGGCTCAGGCGGCCGCCGTGGGCCGCCTGAGCGCAAGGTGACGTCAGCGGTCAGCGGTCGTCGAGCGTCTTCGGCAGGCGCATGGTCATCGCTCCGCCGAGCACGAGAAACGCGGAGATCACGTACATGCCGACCTCCGCGTGCCCGGCCATCACGTTGAGCATGCCGACGAGATACGGCGACACGAAGCCGGCGATGTTCCCTACCGAATTGATGAACGCGAGCGCGGCGGCCACCGATGCCCCGACGAAGAGACTCGTCGGCAAGGCCCAGAACAGTGCGATGCACGAGTAGACGCCCGCGGCGGCGACGGAGAGACAGGCTGTCGTCACGAGCGGTCCTGCCGAGAACCACATGCTGGCCGCGAGTCCTGCCGCGCCGATCAGCATGAACAGCGCGAAGTGCACGCGGCGTCCGCCGGTGCGGTCGGCGCTGCGGTTCGACACATACAGCGCGATGGCCGCAAAGATGTTGGGTACGGCCGAATAGAGCCCGATGGCGAAGGGATCGATCACGCCGCTGCGCTTGATGAGCGAGGGCATCCAGAAGCCCAGCGCGTAGAGGCCCATGATGAGGCAGAAGTAGATGCCGCAGAACTCCCACAGCTTGCGATTGGCGAGGAACGCGCGCACGCTCGAATGATCGACCTTGCCGGCGTTTTCCGCGCGCAGTTCGGCGAGCACGTTCTGGCGTTCTTCTTCGCTGATCCAGCGTGAGTGCGCGGGATCGTCGTCGAGGAAGGCGAGCACGATGAAGGCCAGCGCGACAGCCGGAATGGCTTCGATCAGGAACAGCCATTGCCATGCCGCGAGATGCTCGTTTCCGGTGAACGCGTGCAGGATATAGCCCGAGATCGGCCCGCCGACGACGAACGCGAGCGGTGCGCCCATCACGTAGATGGACATCGCGCGGCCGCGATAGCGCGCGGGGAACCAGAGCGTGAGCAGATACATGATGGCGGGCGCGAAGCCGGCTTCGGCGGCGCCGAGCAGAAAGCGCGCGACGTAGAACATGGTGGGCGTCTTGACGAAGATCATCGCCGCCGAGATCACGCCCCAGGTCAGCATGATGCGCGCGATCCACTTGCGCGCGCCCACCTTGCGCATGACGAGATTGCTGGGCACCTCGAAGAAGAAATAGCCTGCGAAGAAGATGCCTGAGCCGAGGCCGTAGATGGCGTCGTCGAAGTGCAGCGCGTCGAGCATCTGCAGCTTCGCGAAACCGACGTTGACGCGGTCCAGATAGGCGACCAGATAACAGATCAGCAGCAGCGGCAGGAGCCGCCAGTAGGCGCGGTAATACGTGCGGCTCGTGTCTGTCTGCCGGACGGTGTCTTCACCATAGAGCGCTTCCATGCATGTCTCCGATATAAGTATTCTCGAGCGCTTTCGTGCGGCATGCGCGACGTGCAGGATCGCTCATGCCGCCGATGTACTGGGGGAACGCCGGTGCTTCAGTCGAGGTAATCGGGCTCCTGTTCGTTGATCTCGTAGAGCATGGTCTGGAAGTGCAGCCAGCTGATGAACGAATTGCCCAGATGCTGATGCGAATACTCCGCGAACTTCGGGTCGATCTCGACCGGACGCGATTCGGTCGCGTCCATCAGCAACTGCATCCTGCAGCAGTGATCGAGCGCGATGAAGGTCCACACGGCATCGTCGATGCTGTGGCGGCTCGCCGTCAGCAGGCCGTGGTTCTGGTGAATGATGGCCTTGTGATCGTGGAAGGCGCGCGCGATCGGATTGCCCGATTCGTCCGCCACCGGCACCTTGCCCGCGCCGTCGCGGACCACGGCATGGCTGCCGTAGAACATGCAGGCATCCTGGGTCACGTAGTCGAGCGGCTTGCCCATCGCGGCCCACGCATCGCCGTGGACGGTGTGTGCATGGCATGAGCCGATGATGTCGGGGTTATCGGCGTGGATCGCGGAATGCAGCACGTAGCCCGCGCGATTCACCGCGTATTGGCCTTCGATCACGGTGCCCGAGTGATCGACGAGGACGAGCTGCGAGGTCTTCGTGCGCGACCACGGCACGCACATCGGATTGGTCCAGAAGAGGTCGGGGTGTTCGGGATCGCGCACCGTCAGATGGCCGCCGAAGCCGAAGCTGAAGCCGTGCCGGGCGAAGATCCGGCACGCGGCGGCGAGATGTTCCTTGCGATAACGGCGTTCTTCGGCGGAACTGGCGAAGCTGGGTTCCTGCGGGAAGATCAGGCCGTTTTGCGTGGGACTGTAGATCGAATCCTTGGCGTCCATCAGCATCGATACGTCTCCTCGTGTGGGGTGAGGAGCCAGTATAGGAGCGGAGTTTCGAGGGATTCAGGGGGCGGGGGGAATAGGTTTTATGCAGTGGCGTGGGAGTGGAAAACCCTGAGGCGGGGCGGTGCGCCCCCCGGACGCGACGCCCCGAAACCCGCTAAGCTGACCTGCTCTCCAGCCCACGCCCGCACCGCGCCATGAACTCGCGCCCCTTCACCATCGCCATCCCCGAGGCCCGGCTCGACGACCTCAAACAGCGCCTGCGCCAGACCCGTTGGCCATCCTCGCTCGATGCGGACGACTGGGAAGACGGCACGAGCCTCGCCTACCTGCAACGCCTTTCAAACCACTGGCTCAACCATTTCGACTGGCGCGCCCAGGAAGCCCGCCTGAACCGTCTGCCGCAGTTCCAGGCGACCATCGACGGCCAGGACATCCACTTCATCCATCGGTCTGGCCAAGGCCCCGCGCCCATGCCGCTGATCCTGACGCATGGCTGGCCCGGTTCCTTCATCGAAATGGAGCGGATCATTCCGCTGCTCACCGATCCCGCCGCGCACGGCGGAGAGGCGGCCGATGCGTTCCACGTCGTCGTGCCATCCCTGCCGGGTTTCGGTTTTTCAGCGCCACCGGCCAGCCCCGGCTGCAGTGCGCGCCACATCGCCGGACTGTGGCGCGGGCTGATGCACGGCCTCGGCTACCAACGCTTCGGCACGCAAGGCGGCGACATCGGCGCAGCGGTCTCCTTGTGGCTGGCGCGCCGTTTCCCGGACGATGTCGTCGGTGCCCATGTCAACTACATCCCCGCCAGTTACCGTCCGGCGCTTGCCCCGGACCTGCCTCCTCCAAATGCAGACGAACAGGCCTATCTCGACACCATAGCCGCATGGGCCTCAGCCGAAGGCGCGTATGCCGCCTTGCAGAGCACGAAGCCCCTCACGCTCGCCTATGCGATGACCGACTCACCCGTCGGCCTCGCCGCGTGGATCGTCGAGAAGTTCCGCACCTGGAGCGATTGCGACGGCGACATCGAACGTGCATTCACGCTCGACGACGTGCTGACCGACGTGTCCCTCTACTGGTTCGGCCACATGCTCGATGCGTCGTATCGCATCTACAAGGAGAACCGCCGTCAGCCGCTGAGCTTCGATCCCGCGGAACGCGTGGCGACACCGCTCGGCGTCGCGCTGTTTCCGCGCGAGTTGCCGATGCCGCCGCGTTCGTGGCTCGAACGCGTCTTCGATGTGCAGCGCTGGAACGCCATGCCGCGCGGCGGACACTTCGCCGCGCTCGAACAGCCGGCCTTGCTCGCGGAAGAGATCCGCGCATTCTTCAGGCCGTTGCGCGCGACCTGAGCAGGCGCTTGCGCCCAGTCATCTCGGCATCGGCGTGAAGGTGCAGCCGGGCGTGGTCCGGTCACGGCAGCAGGCTTGCAGCGCGTCGATGGAATCGTGATGCGCGGCTTTCCACTGCGCTTCGCTCAAATTGGTATCCGTGGGCATCCAGTGGCTCAGCGGAAAGCGATCGGCGAGCGGACCGTTACCCGGTGCGTGCCCGCCTGCCGAGAGCCCGAGAAAGACCTCGCAAGTCTGCTTCGTGCCGATCCGGTGGCAGCCGACACACGTATTGCCCGGCGTGCTCATCGTCTTCAGACGCTCCATCTGGAAAGCCGGTCCGATGCTCGAATACTTGCCCCACGGATCGGTCGGCACCTTGTCCCACACCTGCGCGATGAACGGGCTCATGATGAACGGCCCGGCATCGTGGCATTGAATGCAGTTGGGATTCTTGCCGGCCAGGATGCCCGGCGTCTGCCAGAACTCGACCGCCGCCAGCTTCGCCGCGGGCGGCGTCTTCTCGTCGGGCGGCGGCACGCGCGACGTGTCCCAGCCCATCTTCGGATCGGGCGGATCCTTCGACGCAAACCAGCACGTCTTGCCGTTCCCCGTGTGATGCAGCACGATCACGACCTCGTCGAAACGGGCCGCAACGGTATTGCTGGGATCGTTCTTGCGGCAATAGGCGGAAATCTGCGTCGCCCCGCGCGACAGATCGAGAATCCTCGCGCCGGGCAGGCACTGCTGCACCTTGTCATCCCGAGGATAAAGCAGCGACGGGCGGTCGCAACGGGTGGGGCGTTCGTCCAGCCCGATCCGCCTGCCGTCGACGGTCACGGGTATCTCGGTGCCGCTGGCGCAATCGAATGGCGGAATCTCGCCGATTTCCCGCGAGCACTGCGCGCCATAATCGAGGATGCCCTGCTGCTGCGGCGGAGCGGCTTCAGCGGCAAGCGCCATAGCCACCACCGCCACCGCAGCAATGACGAGCGCGAGCCTCATGATCCCGCTCCACCCTTGACCTTCGCCTGCGCGACCCGTCGGATCGCTTCCTTGTACCTGACGTAGCCGGTGCAGCGGCACAGGTTGCCGCCGACCCATGTATCGATCGCGTCGTCGATCCGTTCGACGGACGCGCCGTACTGGCCGAGATGCTCCAGCATGGCGGTCGCGGCCATCAGGAAGCCGGGCGTGCAGTAGCCGCACTGGAACGCGAACGCCTCCAGAAAACTCTGCTGAAGCGGCGCGAGCCGGTTGCCCTGTGCCAGGCTCTCGACCGTATAGACGTGCTGATTCGCCAGCGTGCTGACGGTGGTGACGCACGCAAGCGTCTTCTCCAGCAGCGCATCCGGCCGGTTGCGAATGCCGACCGTGCACGCGCGGCACACGCCGATCCCGCAGCAGACCTTCGTGCCCGTCAGGTCGAGGCGCTCGTGCAGATAATCGGCGAGGCTCATGTCGGCATCGTCGGCGCTGACGGTGCGTGGCTGGCCGTTGACGTGCAGCCTGATGACGGCGCCGTTCACTTGAGGGCCTCGCGGATCACGGCCGGCGTCACCGGCGTCTGCCTGAAGCGATGTCCCGTCGCCATCGCGAGCGCGTTGAGCAGCGCGGGCGCGATCGGACACATGACCGCTTCGCCGATGCCGCGCGCCGCGTGTTGCTGACCGTCGTCGGGCGGATCGAGCGTATGGAGTTCCTGCCTGGGCGCCTCCTGCATGCTCATGATCCGGTACTGGTCCAGATTCCATCTGCCGTTGCCCGGACCCTTCGGTCCGGGAGGGCAGGCTTCGGTCAGCACGTTGCTGAGCGCCATCGCCACTGCGCCATGCGACTGTCCGCTGACGATCTCCGGACACAACAGCCGCCCGGCGCTCAGCGTGCTCACGACCTGCTCGACCTTGACGCGGCCCGTTTGCGCATCCACCGCAACGGACACGAGCGCCGCCGCCGGCGCATAGTTGGTTCGTCCATAGCCGACGATGATCTCCTTCGGCTCGCGCAGGACACCGTGCGTCACGGGGCGCAGTTCGCTGACGCTCGGCCCCGTGGCGATGAAATCGCAGTCCATCATCGTCACGCCCGACGTGAAGACATAGTTGCTCTTCCAGAAGTCGCCCGCGTAGGTGAGGTGGGCGGCGGCAACGGTATGCAGGCCCTGGCGGTTGATGGCGTCGAGCAGCCTGGACCAGGTCAGCGGCTCACGTCCCGGAGCGGTGAGATTCCCTTCGATCCACTTCAGATCGCCGAACGGGACCTTGTCGTCGCGCCAGATCGCGCGCGCGGCCGGCAGGACGCTCTGGAGCATCAACGTCAACGCCGCGCGATCGACCGCCTGGACGTGATGGAACGCGCCGAGGCACGCGCTCGACGAACCGAACGGCCCGCCGAGCCCCTTGGCGTTGCGGAACTTGTTCCAGAGGCCGGATTGGCTGGCGTCGTAATCCTTGATGGCAATGAATACGGCCGCGTCGCTCATCCTGATCTGCTGCGCATTGCGGCCGAGATGCCGGGCCGGCGCGAGCGCCAGCGTGGTGGCCGCGCCGTTGCCCATGTCGGTGTAGTGCGTCACCACGCGCACGCCCGTCGTCTGGCTGATCTCCACCAGCGCGAACACGCCATCCTTTGCCGTGCCATAGGCCTGATTGGACATCGCGAAGCCGACGCCATAGCGCAACCCGTCCTTCGCGCGCTCGCTGCGTATCCGCGCGCGTCCGGTCCAGAGCGGATGCGTTTCCAGCTGCCTCAGATGCTGGTTCAACTGGAGATCGAAGAGGATTTTTCCGCCCGTGATGGTCCGGCTTCCCGGCGTGCCAAGCAGGTTCATGCGGCGAATCTCGAAGGGCGATTTGCCGAGCGCGTGAGCCGCTTCGTCGAGCAGGGTCTCGATGGCCATGAAGGCCTGCGGACCGCCGAAGCCACGCTGCGAGCCGCCATAGATTTCCGGCGAGAAGAAGGTGGCGCCTTCGGCGCTGGCGCGCGGAATGTCATAGCAGCTCATCGCGCTCATTGCCGCGAGGTCGCCGACCGCGCCCGTCAAGTTTTGCCTGCCACCGGAGTTGAGCAGGAAGCGGCTGCTGAGCGCCTGGATCTTCCCGCCGTGATCGAGCCAGATGGTTTCCTCGAATCTCGACTCGGTGCGCTTCAAGCCCACTTGAAACTGTTCGTAACGCGACAGCTGCCAGCGCAACGGCGCCCTGGCGAAGCGCGCGGCCAGCCCAAGGTAGGCGGGAAACGGCGACTTGTCGCGCCCGCCGAAGCCGCCGCCGGGATAGCAGGCAATGATATCGACGTGATCGAGCGGGAGGTCGCTGGGCTTCAGCAGATCACTGACGCTGAAGCCATCGTCACGCGGCGATTGCGTGCCCAGCACCATCTTCATGACGCGCGTGTCCGGGTCGAACCACGCGAGGCCTGATTCCGGCTCCATGAACACCGGGTCCATCGCGGGGGTCTGGAAGATGTGTCCGTCCGTGGTGCCGAATTGCAGCCAATTTCCCTTCCGGACCTGCGCCCGGGCCAGGTCAAGGATGACCTCGCGTTCGTCACGCGCGACCTCCTTGAACGCCTGCGTCGGATTGCCGTTGTCGTCGGGCTGCATGTTGGTGTTCCAGACGCCGTTTGCGTCGTTCCGGACGTAGATCTTGCTGTTCTTGAAGGCATCCGGACTCAGCGTGGGATACGGCGTGACGGCATCGGATTTCATTGCGCCGTAGCGGATGACGGCGGGATTGAAGTCGAGGATTTTCTTCGCCCGGCGATAGATGTCGAAGTTCTCGAAGATCAGCAATGCGACCGGCTGTCCATAGCATCCTGCCGGCGCGGATCGTCGCGCGAACAACTCGGCGGCTGCGTGACCGATGCCGCTGCTGTCGGCGGAAGAAGGGATCTTGTGTTCTGCAAGCGTCTCGCTGGTGATGACCACGAGCGGCTTCAACGCGCCGGGCAGCATGCTCAGGTCGAAATCGTCGATGACCTGATCGACGCGATCGCAGCGCAGCGCGTACAGCCAGTTTTCTTCCTTGGGCCAGCCATCGAAGTCGGCGGCCTTGAAGTCGCGCGCATAGACCTTCGCGCCCGTGACCTTGCTCACGCCCTCGATCCGCCAGCGCGCCTTGCCGGGTTCCGGCGCCCAGTCGGGGTTGCCGGCATGCGTCGGCCAAGCGTTGTCGGCGGTTCGTGGCGACGCGTCATCGACGGCGTGCGTCGCGCAACCGTCCAGCAGCGACGCGATTCCGCTGACCGTGACCGTCGCGGCGCCGCCGCCGACAGCCTTGAGGAACACCCGCCGTGTAACCGGAAATCGACCGTCCATGCTGCCCTCGACACAGGGTTCTTCGCAACCGCAAGGATGGCCCTGCACGAGAGCCGTTCGTGCAGCGGCGACTTCAGCCTCTACTGCTCAGGCAAGCAATGCGCAGGTGAAGGAAAGAGAACGATGCGCGCGGTATCGGGATGGACGTCGGTTAGATATGAAACTAGGCGATGACCTGTCTCTAAACAAGGTCAAAATGCAGCGCTTTTCCGCTCGTTGTTCGCTCTTGTGGCGAAGGAGCGCTGCAAAAGAAGTGTCCAGTCGTTCAGTTCAGCTGCTTTCGGACCTCGGCAGACTCAATATCCCAGCACCCGGTCATACACATGCTGCAAGGGCTTGCCTTCGAGATGCTCGCGCAGCGCCCGCGCGACCTGCTCCGCCCGTGCGCCGCGAGAAGGCAGCGAAGCCACATGCGGCGTGACGACCACGCCCGGATGAGACCAGAGGCGGCTGTCCGGATCGAGCGGCTCTTGCTCGAAGACATCGAGCCACGCGCTGCGCAGGCGGCCTTCGTCGAGCGCGGCGAGCACGTCGTCGAGCACGACTTGCGGACCACGGCCCGCGTTCACGATGGACGCGCCCACCGGCAGTCTTGCGAGCAAGGCCGCGTCGATCATGCCGCGCGTCTGCGGCGTGTCGGGCAGCAGATTGATCACGATGTGCGCGTTGTCGAGCAGGGCATCGAGTGCTTCATTGCCGCTGTAGCACGTCACACCCTGCAAGTTTCCCGGCGAACGCGACCAGCCCCGGACCTGAAAGCCGTTCAGCGCGAGCCGTTGCGCACAGGCCGCGCCGAGTTCGCCGAGACCGAGCACGGCCACGTTCGTCTCGCCCGAGCGCCTGCCGATCAGCTCGTCGTTCCAGCTACGCCGGCGCTGCGCATCGTTAAGCGCGGCAAAATCCCGCGTGATGCCGAAGCACGCGGCCATCACGTAGTCCGACATGCGTTCGGTGGTCTCGGGCGTGACCATCCGCACGATGGGCAGATGCGCGGGCACGGATCGGTCGGCCATGATGTGATCGACGCCCGCCGCCGCGCTGAACACGATCTTCAGCGCGGACATGCGTGCCAGACGTCCCGGCGTCGGTTCCCAGACGAGGACGAAGTCCACCTTCGCATCGTCGACTTCGGGATCGTTCCAGCCGCGCACCTCGAGTTCGGGCAGCCACTTCGCAAAATGATCCCGCCACTCGCCGACCGCGCCGGGTCCGCCCGAATTGACCAGTAACAACATGAAAACGCCTCTCCTCGATAGTGCGCTGCAATCGTGAAAACAAGGTACCGCGTCAGGCGGCCGGACGGCATCGGGCGGCCACGTCGGCGAGCCATTCGTCGCGGAACTCCTTCATGAACGCGACGAACGTGCGCCCGAGCTTCGACAGCGGACGATGCGTCGGATACATCAGCCCGACGCGAAAGCGGATACAGGGATCCACCGGCCGGGCATCGACGCGATCCAGATAGCCATGCACGCTGAACGGATCGACGAAGCCGATGCCCAGATCCAGCGCCGCCATCTCGCACGTGGCATGCGACAGCGACGTATCGATGCGCGTGATCCGGCTCACGTCGTGACTGTCGAAGAAACGGTCCACGTGGCCGCGCGGCTGGTAGTGGCCAGTCATCGAGATGAAGGTGCGTCCTTCGAAGTCCTGCGGCGCGAGTACGTCCTTCGCCGACAGTTCGTGCTGCTTCTTCATCACCGCGTAGTAGGGCACGTTGCAGAACTCGTCGACGGTCAGATCGTCCGCGACGGCGGGCAGTTCGGCGAGCCCGAAATCGATCTGCTGCGCCGCGATCCAGTCTTCGATCTTCGAGGACATCTGCACATCGAGCGACACGTCCACTTCCGGATGCGCCTCGCGAAAGCGCGCGATCACCGTGGGCATGAAGGTGATGCCGAGCGCGGGCATGCAGGCAATCGCAATGCTTCCGACGCGCAGCTTGCGCACGTCGGCGGCGAGTTCGGCGATGCGTTCGTGCGAGCGGATGGTCGCCTCGACCTGTTCGCGGATCATGCGGGCTTCCGGCGTCGGCACGAGCCTGCCGTTGGCGCGGTCGAACAGCGTGACGCCCAGTGCGCGTTCGAAGTCGCTGATGAGCCTGCTGACGGACGGCTGCGACAGCCCGAGCAGTTCGGCGGCGCCAATCATCGTGCCGACCTTCATCGTGGCCTGGAATGCTTCAAGTTGCCGGATGTTCATGATGACGACGGCGCAACCGCCCTGCAAACGGAAGCCCCCATCCTAGGAGGAAAACCGTTCGAGAGCAAAGTCACGCGGATCGACGCGCGGTCGGTCGCCCGTCACCAGATCCGCCAGCACCTGTCCGGCGGCCGGCCCGATGCCGAAGCCGTGTCCCGAGAAGCCCGAGCCGAGGTGAAAGCCGGGCAGCGCCTTGACCTTCGAGATGACCGGTATGGCGTCCGGCGTCACGTCGATCATGCCGGCCCACGCACGCTGGATGGTGGCGTTTGCGAAGCTCGGGAACGCGGCCTTGAGCCGCGCGAGCGCGTCGTGCAGCATCGGCAGGTTGGCGGCCGGGTCGAGCGTCCTGCACGCTTCGAACGGCGACGGACGGTCGAGGCCGAAGCGGCGCGGAATCATCATCTCCTCGAAGAAGCGCCGGCCCAGGCGCAGCTTCAGATACTTGCGCTCGCTGAGCCACGCGCGCATGAACTTCGTGCTGAGACGGATGCTGTCGGGCGTGAGATCCGCGACTGATGCGCCGAGCTTCGACACCGTGTAGCCGCCGTCGCTGCGCTTGCGGCAGGTGAAGTCGCCGCCGTTGATGGTGACATCGAGACCGGCATCGATGGGCGCGGTCTGCATCACCGAGGCATGCACCTTGAGCTGCGGAAAGTCGATGGTGTGATTGCCGCAGAACAGCCGCGACCACGCGCCGCCCGCCAGCACGACGTCCGCGCATTGCACGCGCCCGTGCTCGGTCACGATGCCCGCGACGCGTCCGGCGGCCACGTCGAGCCCGCGCACCGCGCAGTGTTCGATGATGCGCGCGCCGTGCGCCCGCGCCAGGTCGGCGATGCCGCGCGTGGCGGCGAGCGGCTCGGCGACGCCGTCGGCATCGCTGTACAGCGCGCCCGCCCACGGCCGCTGCGAAGGCGGGATCAGTTTCGCCAGCGCGGCGCGGTCCATGAGCCGCGCGTGTGCGCCCTTCGTCTGCGCGGCGGCGAGCCACTTCTCGTGAGCGGCCATGTCGGCATCGGAGGCGGCGAGATAGGCGAGGCCGGTGGTGCGATAGCCGACGTCGACCTGCGACTGGATCTCTTGCCAGAGTTCGTTCGCAAGCATCGACAAGGGCAACTCACGCACGTCGCGGCCCACGCTGCGAATCCATCCCCAGTTGCGCGACGACTGCTCGCCCGCCACCGTGCCCTTTTCGAACACCGCGACGTCGACGCCCTTGCGGGCCAGCGCCAGCGCGCAACTCACGCCGATGATCCCGCCGCCGACAATGGCGACGGACACTTGCTTGGGCAGATCCGGTTTCAACTCGCTTGCTCCGAAATGAGTCAGTCGATGCGGCCCGGCCGTCAGGCGAGGCGCTTCCGGCTCGCGGCCAGACCGCAGAGCGCGAGCGCCGAGACGGCGATCAGATACCACGCGGGCGACATGATGCTGCCGGTGGTCTTGACCAGCAGGCTCGTCACCAGCGGCGTGAGGCCGCCGAACAGCGTCATCGCGATCACATAGGCGAGCGACACGCCGGTCGTGCGGCAGCTCGCCGGAAACAGCTGCGACAGGAGCGATCCGACCGGCGAGTAGTAGAAGCTGTAGAACACCAGCGAAAGAATGCACTGGAACGCGACGAGCGTGACCGGGCCCGGCGCGCGCGTCAGCATGTAAAAGAGCGGCAGGATCAGCACCATGCCGGTGAGGAGCGCGGCGCGCATCACCTTTACCGTGCCGAAGCGGTCCGCCGCCATGCCGCCGACCAGCGGCAGCAGCACGCACACCAGGCCGCTCGCGATCGACGACGAAAACGCCGCGTCCTTGCTGACGCCGAGATTGTTGATGGCGAAGGTCGGCATGTAGATGTTGATGAAGCTCGCCAGCCCGCCCGCGCCCGCGACGATCGCGCCAATCAGCACGGCGGATTTGTGCGAGCGCGCGGTTTCACGCAGCGGCGAATGCTCGGTCTTCTTCACCTGTTCGAAGTCGGCGGTCTCGCTCACCTTGCGGCGGATATACAGCCCGACCGGCCCGATCAGGCAGCCGAACACGAAGGGCAGGCGCCAGCCCCACGAATTGACCTGCTCGGCCGTCAGGAAGTGGTTGATGCAGTACGCGAACAGCGACGACGTCAGCACCGCGAGACCCGACGCCGAAAACTGCAGGCTGCCGAAGAAGGCCATGCGGCGCTTGTCCTGTTCGGTCAGGAACGAGTTCGCGGCGCCGAATTCCCCGCCCGCCGAAAAGCCTTGCAGCAGGCGTCCGGCGACGAGAATCACCGGCGCGAGCACGCCGATGCTGTCATAGGTCGGCACCACGGCGATGGACGCCGTCCCGAGCAGCATCAGCAGGGCGGCCAGACTGAGCGCGAAGCGCCGCCCGCGCCGGTCCGCGATGACGCCGAGCACGATCGCGCCCACCGGACGGATGACGAAGGAACTGCCGAAGGTGAGCAGACTGAGCAGCAGCGCGGATTGGCCGTCGCCGGTCGGGAAGAACAGCTTCGACACGGTGATCGCGAACATCGCGTACACCAGCAGGTCGAACCATTCAAAGAACGTGCCGAAGTTCGCGGCGATGACATCCCGCACGCGGTTTGGAGCGGGTTGGTCCACGACCGGGGCGTCGAGGGTGCTGGCCTTGTTCAACATATTCATCCTTTGCAGTCTTGAGCAGGCGGAGCGGCCGCCGGATGCCGTGGTGCCAACGTTCAATAGCGATAGTGCTGGTTCAGACCTCAACTGCCTTTGAAACCCTTTGCGCCGCACCCAGTGGCGTGCTGCGCGCGAAGCTCCGGCCATGCCAGAGCAGACAAGCGGAATCGGCATCGCGGCGCGACGAAATCCGCTCGATCACGCCGACGAAAATCGAATGCGTGTAGCCGTCGTGACACTTGTCGAGCCGGCAATCGAGCACGACGGCGGCATCGGCGAGCACAGGCGCGCCGGTTTCGAGCGTCGTCCACTGGCCGGGCTCGAAGCGCGCATCGCCTTTTGCCGCGCGAAAGCGGTCGACGATGTCGCTTTGTTCCACCGACAGCAGGTTCACCGCGAACGTGCCGTGCGCGACGATGGCATCGTGCGCGGAGGCGTTCTTGTTCACGCACACGACGAGCGAAGGCGGATCCGACGACAGGCTGCACACCGAGGTCGCGATCAATCCCGCGGGCTTGCCGTCGCGCAAGGTGGTGACGGCCGTGACGCCCGCCGCGAACAGCGCCATGGCGTCCTGGAAGCTGTGTTCGGTATCGGTTGCGGTTGCGGTCGGCATCATGACGCGCCTCCGATGCGCTGGAAGACGCTCGGCGCGAGGCCGAGGTTCGCGCGCAAGGTCGTGCCTTCGTAGCGCGAGCGGAACAGCCCGCGCCGACGCAGTTCGGGCACGAGAAAGTCGCTCATGTCGTCCATGCCGGTGGGCAGAATCGGCGGGCAGATGTTGAAGCCGTCGGCGGCGTCGTTGCGGAACCAGTGTTCCATTTCGTCGGCGACATCCGCCGCCGTGCCGATCAGCAGACGCACGCCGAACGTCGACGCCACGCGCTGGCCGAGTTGGCGGATCGACAGGTTCTCGGCATGCGCGACCTCGACCAGGTTCTGCGCGATGCTGCCGATGTTCTTCGTGTTCGCCGTATTCAGATCGGGCACCGGGCCATCCAGCGGATAGGCCGACAGATCGCCCAATTGGCCGTACAGCGCCGCCAGCCCGCTCAGCGGATGGATCAGCGCCTGGAGTTCCTCGTACTTGTCGCGCGCTTCCTCGCGCGTCGCCGCGACGAAGGGCGCGATGCCCGGCATGATGAGCAGGTCATCCGGCTGCCGGCCATGAGCGGCGAGCCGGCCCTTGAGGTCGGCGTAATAGGCCTGCGCGCTGCTGAGATCGTGCGAGTTGCTGTACACCACTTCCGCACAGCGCGCCGCGAGCCGGCGGCCCGCTTCGGACGCGCCCGCCTGCACGATGACCGGCTGTCCCTGCGGCGTGCGCGCCGAGTTCAGCGGGCCGCGCACCTGGAAGTGCTTGCCCTTGTGGTTCGGGGTGTGCAGCTTCGCTTCGTCGTAGAACAGGCCGGAGTCCTTGTCGCGCACGAAGGCATCGTCTTCCCAGCTGTTCCACAGCGAGCGCACGACGTCGACGAATTCGTCGGCGCGTTCGTAGCGGTCCGCGTAGGCGAGGTTCTCGGTGCGGCTGAAGTTCTGCGCCTCTTCGTCCGACCACGACGTCACCACGTTCCAGCCCGCGCGCCCGCCGCTGATGTGATCGATCGATGCATATTTGCGCGCGATGTGGAACGGCTCGTTGTAGGTGGTCGATGCCGTCGCCACCAGGCCGATGTTGCGCGTCGTGGCCGCGAGCGCCGCCAGCAGCGTCAGCGGTTCGAGTTCCGCGTTGCGCATGTCGCGGGCGAGCGAGCCCTTGGGATTGTCGTTGGCGCGGATGCCGAGGCCATCCGCGAAGAAGATCATGTCGAAGTGCGCGGCTTCCGCCTTGCGCGCCGTGTTCAGGAAATGCTCGAAGCTGAGCGCGCCATCGGCGGGCACCGACGGATGCCGCCACGCGGCCACGTGATAGCCGAGATACCGCATCGAGAGACCGAGTCTGAGTTTGCCGTCCTTCGTCATTTCCGACACCTCCATGTGCTGCCGTTCATCTCGCCGCTCCGGTGTGAAGCGGCGTCATGTAAGCATGGTGAGTCGCGAAATCGGGCGACTCAACGCTGTCAAAATTGGTCGGCTATCCGGAAACCGAATAGGGCGGCGTCAGTGCGGTGCAGCGGGCCTCTGGAACTACTCGTAGATGACGAAAATCTTCCGTACCGTCTCGATGTTGCGCCACACGCCGGTGAAACCGGGCTTGATCAGGAAGCTGTCGCCGGGGCCGAAGCGGACGGGCGAGCCGCCGTCCTCGGTGATTTCCACGACGCCCGACAGGATGTGGCAGAACTCGAACATCTCACCGCGGATCGAGCGGTTCGCACCCGGCGTCGATTCCCAGATGCCGGTCTGGATCTTGCCGTCGAAGGCTTCGTCGAGCAGCCAGGTCTGGTTCTGCGGGTTGCCCGAGATCAGGCGTTCGGGCAGCGGCGCGCCGGGTTGCGGGGCGAAATCGGGCGCGGTGTCGAGTGAGACGAGCAGGGACATGGGCTGGGTTTAATAAGGTCGTGTCAGAAAGAGCGATAACCGGGAGCGATAACCGCGATCAGAGCAATCCGGCGTCGCGCATGCGATACCAGCTCACCACCGCCGCCAGATAGAGCCGCTGCAAGCCGTGGAACGGGATCGGCGAAATGCGCGTCAGCGGGAAGGGCAGGGCGCGCACGTCGCGGGTGAGGGTGTAGCGGGCGAGCGCATCGCCCATCGCGGTTTCCAGCGCGACGCCGCGACCCATGCAGCCGATGTTGATGAGCAAGCCCGGCTCCGGTTCATGCACATGCGGCAGGAAATCGCGCGTGACCGAGACATGGCCGCACCAGCGATGATCGAATGCAATGCCCGCGAGCTGCGGGAACATCTTCACGACGGCGCGTTCGAGATGCGCCCAGTCGTTGTTCGACGCAGGCTGGCGGAACGGCCCGCGTCCGCCCATCAGCAGGCGGCCCGTATGGTCCTTGCGGAAATACAGCAGCAGGTTGCGTGTGTCCGAGGACACCTGTCCGCCCGGCATGACGCTCTCGGCCTGTTGCGCGGTCAGCGGCGCCGTGGAGAGTTGATACGAGTTCGGCGTGATCACCGTGCTCGACAGCTTCGAGGACAGTTCGCGCGTGTAGGCATTCGTGCACACGATGACCGTCCTGGCCGTCACATGCGGCCCCAATGCCGTGTTCACCTTCCACGCATTGCCTTCCCGCTGCCAGCCCGTCACGGGCGTCTGGCCGAAGATGCGCGCGCCCGAGGCCATGGCCACACGGGCGAGTTCACGCGCATACGTCAGCGGCTGCAGGCCGCCCGCGCGCGGGTCGAGCCAGCCGCCCTTGTATGCCTGCGTGCCGAGCAGGTTGCGCACTTGCGCGGCGTCCAGCAGTTGCGCGCCTTTCAGGCCGCGCCGCTCCCATTGACGCATGCGCGACTCGACCGTATGCAGCGCGGCGTCGTTGTGCGCGCCCTGCACCCAGCCGTGGCGCACGTGCGGCACCGCGAGCTTTTCGGTGTCGATCATCCTGAAGACGTGCTCGGTCGTGGAGCCGGCGAAGGCCGCCACCGCGCGGCCCGCTTCAGCGCCGAAGCGCGCTTCGAGTTCGTCCGGATCGTACTTGAGGCCCGGAATGATCTGCCCGCCGTTGCGGCCCGAGCCGCCCCAGCCCGGTTCGCGCGCTTCCAGCACGACGACATTCACGCCGTTCTTCGCGAGATGGCAGGCCGTCGACAGGCCCGCATAGCCCGCGCCGACGATCACGACATCCGCCGTGCAGCTCGCGCCGAGCGCGGGCGTGGAGACGGCGGGAACAGCCGTGTGAGCCCACAGCGACGGGGCCAGCGGTAAGAGTTCGCCGGGCGCGGTGGCGCGGAATTGCGCGGCGGGCGTCAGCGTGGAATCAGACATGCTCGATGACTCGCTTCAGAAAGTCCTGGGTTCGCGGATGCCGCGGATTGCCGAGCACCTCCTTGGCCGCGCCTTGTTCGACGATCGTGCCGCGGTCCAGAAACAGCACGCGGTCCGCGACATCGCGCGCGAAGCCCATTTCATGCGTGACGACGATCATCGTCATCTGCTCGTCGGCGAGGCTGCGCATCACCGCGAGGACTTCGCCGACGAGTTCCGGGTCGAGCGCGGAGGTCGGTTCGTCGAAGAGAATGGCCTTCGGCTGCATGGCGAGCGCCCGGGCGATTGCCACGCGCTGCTGCTGGCCGCCCGACAGTTGGGCCGGATACGCGTGTTCCTTGGCCGACAGGCCGACGCGCGCCAGCAGGCTGCGGCCGCGTTCCATGGCTTCCTTGCGCGGCTCGCGCCTGACGAAGATAGGACCTTCGATCACGTTCTCGAGCACTGTCCGGTGCGGAAACAGGTTGAAGCGCTGGAACACCATCGACACGCTCGCGCGCAGTTCGGCGATCGAGCGGTGCGCCGCGTCCACCTTGCGCCCTTCGACGGTGATGGTGCCCGACTGATAGTTCTCCAGCCCGTTGATGCAGCGCAGGATGGTGGACTTGCCCGACCCCGAAGGACCGATGAGGCACACCACTTCACCCTTCGACACCGTGGCCGACACGCCCTTGATGACTTCGAGCGAACCGTAGCTCTTGTGAATGTCGTGCAGTTCGATCATTTGCGTCCGCTCCCGAGTCTCTTTTCAAGCTGGCCCACGAGCAGGAACAGCGGAATGCACATCACCAGATAGAGCGCCGCGACCAGCGTGAACACCGTCGTGTTCTGGAAGGTGGACGATGCAATCAGCTTGCCTTGCAGCGCGAGCTCGGCCACCGTGATGGTCGATGCCTGCGAGCTGTCCTTGAGCATCATGATCATGGTGTTGCCGTAGGGCGGCAGCGCGATCCGGAAGGCCTGCGGCAGGATCACGCGGCGCATGGTCATCGCGCCGCGCATGCCGATGGAATGCGCCGCCTCGATCTGCCCCTTGTCGATGGCCTGGATACCGGCGCGGAAGTTCTCCGCCTGGTACGCCGAATACGCGACGCCCAGACCGATGATCGCCGCCTGCAAGGCCGTGATCGAGATGCCGAAGTCCGGCAGCACGAAATAGATCACGAACAGCTGCACGATGATCGGCACGCCGCGAATGAAGTTGATGACGCCGCGTGCGATCAGGTCGAGCGAACGCACGCCCGACACCCGCATCAGCGCCCATACCATGCCGAGCACGGTCGAGAGCAGCAGCGAGCCGATCGTGACGACGATCGTCAGCTTGACGCCGCGTAGAAGGATCGGCAGGTACTCGGCCGAATGCTGGAAAAAGTCTTGCATGAATCAGGTTCTCCTGGCCGTTGCCGGCCAGAGCAGGGTTGCTCGAACATCTGCGGCGCCGGGGCCGGACAGGCCCCGGCCAGATGGAGATCAGAGACCCCACTTCTTCACGACGGCGTCGATCCGGCCGTCGGCCTTGACCTTGGCAATGGCGGCGTTGAGCTTCGCGACGCGCTCCGGATGACCCTTCTGCACCGCAATGCCGATCTGCCCCGGCATCACGGGCTTGTAGCTGGTGACGAGACGCGTGTTGTTGAAGCCGCCGTGCGAGACCTGGTAGGCGAGGATCGGATAGTCGGCGACGGCGGCATCCACGCGGCCGGTGTTGGTGTCGCGCAGCAGATCCTGGAGCGTTTCATAGACCTTCACTTCGGCGAACAGGCCGGAGTCCTGCATCGCCTTCAGGAACGGCGTGCCGATCTGCGCGCCCACCACCTTGCCCTTCAGGTCCGCGAAGCTCACGTAGTTCTTCGTGTCGGACTTCGGCACGATCAGGCCTTCGCCGTACTGGTAGACGGGGTCGGTGAAATCGACCACTTTCTGGCGGTCCGGCGTGATGAACATCGCGGCGGCGACAGCATCGATCTTGCCGGTGGTGAGCGACGGAATCAGCGCCGACCACGCCAGCGGCACGGTGGTGACGTTATCGCCCGCTTCCTTGCCGACCAGGCTCATGATGTCCACCATGACGCCGGTGATGGTGTCGGTCTTCGTATCGAGGTACGTGAACGGTACGCCCGTGGGCGTGGAGCCCACTTTCAGCGTCTCGGCGCCTGCCGTGCCGCTCAGGGTGACTCCCGCTACCATCGCGATACCCGCGAAAAATCCAAGCCAGTTCCTCATTGCGAAGCTCCCCTTTTGAAGTGGTCGTTACCGTGATGTCGCTTGCCGCAATCAGATTTCATGCGGCTTTCGGTATACATTAAACACGTCAAAAAAGCATAACAAGCTTAAATTTCGGGTTTTTCGTCGGTATTTTTCCGTTTGGACAGATTTTCGGTATGCTGAACCGATGGGCAATGCCGGCTGGCGGCCCGAGCGACAGAGAGGATGAAGATGTCGGACGACGACGTGATTGCCGAAGGCGCGGCCAACGGGCCGTTGCGTGGCAGCGTGTACGGCAGCATCAAGGCCGGGATCCTGGAGATGCGCCTGCTGGCGGGCGCGCCGCTACAGGAAGTGGAGCTGGCCTCGCACTACGGCGTGAGCCGCACGCCGGTGCGCGAGGCGTTGCGGCAATTGCTCGACGAAGGCTTCGTCGAGCGCAAGGGGCGCTTTTATCAGGTGAAGGACCTGACGCCCAGTGACGTCCGTGACCTGTACGAGGTCCGCGAGAGTCTCGAAACCACGGCGGTGCGGCTATGCGTCGAGCGCGCCGACGATTCCATCCTCGACCGGCTGCGGGAAACCATCGCCGGGCAGGTGGAGGCGTTGGCGGCAAATGACCGGCAACGCTTCTCGGTATACGACTCGGCCTTTCATCTGACGCTCGCGGAAGGCGCGGGCAACGGGTTGCTGTTGCAGCAGTTGACGGCCATCCACGAAAAGATCCGCCTGACGCGCGGCCGCGAATACGACGTGCCCAACTGGCTCAAGTATTCCATCGACGAACACTCGCGCGTGCTGAGCGCGCTGGAACGTCGCGATGCCACCATCGGCATCGCGGAGATGACGTATCACATTCGCAGCGTGGTCGATCTGCACTTCGGGACGCGGCGGCGCAAGGATTGAACGCGACTGCCGCGCGGTGTGCGGCAGTGAGTCCATGCCTCAACGCGCTTCCACGCTCACCTGCGGCGCATGCGAACGCGAGCGGACGATCGCCGCCACCAGCAGCGCGCCCAGCACGAGCCCGCCCGCCACGACGAACAACGCGGTATCGGTGCGTCCGGTGAGGTCCTTCAGATAACCGATCATGTACGGCGAGACGAAGCCCGCGAGATTGCCGATCGAGTTGATCATCGCAATGCCCGCCGCCGCCGTGACGCCGGTCAGGAACGCGGTCGGCAGGCTCCAGAACAGCGCGGGAATCGACAGCACGCCCATGTTGGCGATACACAGCGCAACGAGGCCGAGGACCGGCTGCGTCTGCCACAGCACGCACAGCGAGAAGCCGACCGCCGCCATCGCGAACGCCACGATGAGATGCCATTTGCGTTCATTGTGCCGGTCCGCGCTGTAGCCGAAGGCCAGCATGCTGACGATGGCGCACACGCCCGGAATCGCCGTCATCACGCCGATGGTGAACGCATCCTTCACGCCCATCTTCTGCACCAGCGTCGGCATCCAGAAGCTGATGGCGTAGAGGCCCATGTTGTAGACGAAGTAGATCACGACTAGCGCCCAGATGCGCCCGTTGCCGAGCAGCGCCGTGAAACCGTGGCCGAGCTTGTCGCGGTTCTCCGTGGCGAGCAGGCCAGTCAGGTGCGCCTTCTCCGGCTCCGACAGCCACTTCACCCGGCCAATGTCCTCGCTCATGCGGAAGAAGATATAAATGCCGAGCAGCACGGTGGGCAGGCCTTCGACGAGGATCAGCCATTGCCAGCCGCGCAGGCCGCCAAGTCCCGACATGAAGCCGAGAATCGACCCCGACACCAGCCCGCCGATCACCCCCGACGAAGCCAGCGCGATATAGAACACGCCCCAGGCGCGGCCGCGTCGCGCGGACGGGTACCACTGGCTCATGTAGTAGATCGCGCCCGGAATGAAGCCCGCTTCGGCGAGACCGAGCAGGAAACGCATGATGTAGAACTGCGTGGGCGTGCGCACGAAGATCGACGCGCACGACAGCAGTCCCCACGTCACCATGATGCGCGAGATCCAGCGCCGCGCGCCCACCTTGTGCAGGATCACGTTGCTCGGCACTTCAAGCAAAAAATAGCCGACGAAGAAGATGCCCGCGCCGAAGCCATAGACGGCGTCGCTGAAGCTCAGGTCGCTCGCCATTTGCAGCTTGGCGAAGCCCACGTTCACGCGGTTCAGATAAGAAAAGAAAAACCCGAGCATCAAAACCGGAAGGATCCGTATCGATATTTTCCGGAACAGCGCGTTTTCGTCGATGGTCTGCATTGCTTGTCTCGTAATGTTTTTTTCGGAACGAATCAGGGTCAGTCGATGCGGTAAAAGCGTTTCGCCGTGCCGGCGAACAGCTGGCGCAGTTGCGTTTCGTCGGCTCGCGGAACGGCCGCGAGCACATCGGCGACGATCTCCGTCATCGTCGCCGACAGATTGCCCACCGGCAGGTTGCTCGCGAACATCGAGCGGTCATAGCCGAACAGCTCCACGGCTTCGCGGATCACGCGGCGGTTGCTCGCGCTGTCCCACGTGCCGTTCGGCAGGCCGAGTTCCGACACCTTCAGGAACACGTTCGGGCAGGCCGCGAGCGCTTCCATCCCCGTGCGCCAGATCGCGATGCCTTCCTCCGAGCGGTCGAGCGGCAGGCCCAGGTGATTCGTGACGATCGGCGTATCGGGGAAGGCCCGCGCCACCGCCGCGGCTTCCTCCAGATGCCAGTACGGCACGCGCAAATCCCACGAGAAGCCGTACTTGCCGAGCAGGGCGAGGCCGCGCAGCCAGGCGTCGTCCTGCATCGTGCCGGGACGGCCCTGCACCGAATCGCCCGGGCCCGCCGAGATCTCCGGCTTCGAGCGCACGCCGCGCATCAGCGGGCTTTTGGCATGGCCCGCGAGAATCGCATCGCAATCCGGCTGCACAAAGAACACATGACCGACGATCGCGCTCGGCAGCCCGGTCTTGGCGTTCAGTTGCGTGAGCCATTCGGTTTCGCGCACCTGTTCCTTGCGCGAACGTTCCGCTTCCACGTGCACCGTGCCGATCACGTCGAAGCCCGCCGTCGCGCGGTGATATTGCTCGGGCAGGAAGTCGCTGCACATCTGGCGGTAGTCGCCGAGGAAGAAGCTGTCGTCGTATTCGTCGGTGAGCCACGGAAACGTGCCGTCCGACAGATCCCAGAAATGGTGATGCGCGTCGAAGATCGGCAATGTGAAGCCGAGCGCGTTGTCGGTCCGGGTGGTCATGCGGAAGTCCTTTGAGTGATCAGGAAGCCAGTCCGAGCGGGCGATACACACGCTCGGCCGTGTCATGGAAAAACGCCCGCTGCTGCGTCTGCGGCCACGCGCGCACGAGTTGCATGAAACCGTCCAGCAGGCCGTCGAGCGAAATGAACATGCCGTCGACCGGAAAGTTGCTGCCGAACATCAGCCGCTCCGCGCCGAACAGCGCATGCAGCGTATCGATGACCGGCTGGTTCGCCGCCACGCTCCACGGCTGGCCGCGCTCGCACAAGCCCGACACCTTCACGGAGACATTCGGCAGCGCGGCGAGCGCGGCCATCGCGTCGCCCCAGCCGCGCAGCGTGTCCGGCGCGCGGTCGCCCGGCACGCCAGAGTGATTCACGATCAGCAGCGTTTCAGGAAAGTCGCGGGCGAGGCGCGCGGCCTCGTGCATCTGGGTCCACGGCGCCTGTAATTCAAAATGCAATCCGTGTTGCGCGAGTTGCGCATAGCCGCGCCGCCAGCGTGCGTCGGACATCAGCGTGCGGCCCGCGTCATCCGGCGCGCCCGGCTTGTGGCGCATGCTGCGCACGCGCTCGAAGGCGGACTGTGCGGCGAGCAAGGTTTCGGTGTCGTCGCGATCGAGCCACGCCTGCGCGGCGATCGCATTGGGCCGTCCGCTCGATGCCGCCAGTTGCGACACATAGCGCGTCTCGCCGAGCGGATCGGCCGGGTCCCACTCCGCTTCGACATACACGCTGCCGACCACGTCGTGACCGGCGGCATCGCGCAGATAGTCGGCCGGCAGATAGGTGCGCTTGATCGCCGAGTAGTCGCCGTAGCGGTGCGGCACCAGCGTGTCGCCCGCGAGCCACGGATAGTGATTCGCTTCGAGATCCCAGAAGTGCTGATGGGCGTCGATGATCGGGCCGTCGTAGAGCGTCGTCATGCGCGCTCTCCGGCTTTGCCGCCGCCGAAGTCGATCAGCAAAGAGCCGACCAGATACGCGAACGCCGCGGCGGCGAAGAACAGGATGACGGCGTTGAAGCCGCCGGTGGCATCGACGAGCACGCCGACGACGATCGGCACCACGATGGCGCCGCCCGTGCCCGCGAAGTTCATCACGCCGCCGACGAGGCCGACCTGTTCGCGCGGCGCGAGCATCGCGGGAATCAGCCAGTAGAGGCCGCCCCACAGATGAAAGAACACGCCGAGCGACAGCAGCGCGACCGCATAACGGATATCCGACACGAAGGGCAGCGCAAGCAGGCAGACGAGCGACATGCCGCCCGACAGGCCGAACAGGATCCGGAACGCCACCTTGCGCGAGAAGCGCTTCTGCAGCCAGTCGGCGGTCACGCCCGACAGCACTTCGCCGATGGCGCCTGCCAGGAAGATCAGGAAGGTGGCGAAGCCCATGCTGCGGATATCGAGACCGCGTCCGGCGGAGAGATAGTTCGGGCCCCAGGTCACGAGGCCGAAGAACACCATCGCCCAGCCGATCCGGCCGACCACCATCGCCGCAATCGTGGCGCGCGACAGCGGTTCCTTCTTCGCGCGGGGCGCTTCGCCGGCGGCGAGTTTTTGCGCGCGGATATAGGCGGCTTCGCTTTCATCGAGTCCGGGATGCTGCTCCGGCGTCTCGCGCAGCAGCCGATACACCACCAGACCGAACACGATGGTCAGCCCGCCGACGATCAGGAAGGCCGTGCGCCACGAGCCCGTGAACGCGAGCAGCGCGCTGATCGCCAGCCCGCCGATGGCCGAACCGAGCGGCGCGCCGCTGTCGATCAGCGTGACGCCACGCGCGCGTTCCGCGGGCGGCAGCCACGCGGCCGTGAGTTTGGTCGCGGCGGGCATGTAGGGCGCTTCGAACACGCCGAGGCCGATGCGCGACAGCAGCAGCGTCACGCCATTCACCGCGAAGGCCGCGAGACACTGAAAGCCGCCCCACAGCACCGCCGCAATGCCGATCATGCGGCGTCCGCCGAAGCGGTCGGCGGCCCAGCCGGCGGGAATCTGGAACGTGCTGTAGGTCCAGAAGAACGCCGACAGGATCAGCCCCTGCATGGTCGCGGCGAGATGGAACTCGTGCACGATGGTCGGCATCGCGATGGACAGCGACATCCGGTCGACGCAGTTGATCGTGTAGAGCACGAACAGCAGCAGCACCATGCGCCAGCGCGTGGTGGACGCGAGCGAGCGGATCGATCCGGACGAAGCCGCGACGGGACTTTCGGTTTGCATGTCTCTTCTCTCTTATTGGTGATTCGAGTGCATCAACGCTCAGTGCGCCGGGTTGCGCTGCCATGCCGCGTACAGCGCCGAGCCGTCGAGATCCAGCGCGGCGAGCGGCACCTGTTCGCCCTTCGCGACATCGGCGAGCAGGCGCTTGTTGGCCGCCAGATAGAACGGCGCGGCGCCGCCGGCCTTGGCCGTATCGACGAGCAGGGGCGTCGCGCCTTCGATGGTGTGGTGATGGCCGCCCATCGTCAGCGTCTCGCCCGCCTTGAAGTCGCGTTCCGCGCGCGCCACCATGCGCGCGTGCGGCCGTTGCGCGGCGCTGCCCGTCGGCTGGCCGAGCAGCACGGCGGAGAACAGGCTCATCGGGGTTTCCAGGCCCATCAGGTGATAGGGCAGGTAGATGCACGCGTAGCGTCCGCTCTTGCCGACCACGTGGCCCTTTTGCTTCAGCAATTGCCAGGTTTCGTCGTCCTTGCAGCGCACGACGACGAACACGCCGCCGCCAAAGCTGACATCGTCCGGACGGCGCAGGCAGTTGAAGACATCGACCACGCCGGTGCGCTCCAGGATGCCGCCGTCTTCCTTCGGCACGAAGATGTCCGCCAGTTCGTTGATGCGCGCGAGCGGATAGTTCAGCGCGTCGGCGGCGGGCAGCAGGCCGGTGGAATTCGCGACCACGTTCAGCTCGCAATAGTCGGGCGTCGCGCTCTGCGGCAGCATTGCAAGCGCCTGGCTGCGTGCGGCGAGCGTCGCGGAGATGTCGTCGCCGAGCGCCCAGCACGCATCCAGCGACACCGTGTGACGCTGCTCCAGATAGTCGACGCTGTGCGCGGCCGGATCGTAGATGTAGTCGTATTCGCTCGACTTGCCCGCCGCCACCACGTCGAAGCCAAGCACCCGCGCCCACGTGACGAGGCCGATCAGGTTGCTCGGCTGGTCGCCGTCGGGCGTCGTGTAGACGACCTTGCTCTCCAGCGCCAGTTGATTCAGATACGGTCCGACGACCGAATCGGTTTCCTTGGTCGCCATCGCGACGTGCACGCCGCGCCGCAGCGCGTTCTCCGCGATCCGCACGCTCACTTCGGGATGGCCGGTCGCCTCGACGACGATGTCGAGTTCCACGCCGTCGAGCAGCCGGTAATCGGCGACGAGCGCAATGCGGCTTGCCGCGCGCGCGGTGCGGACATCGGCGGCATCGTTGCAGACGGCGACCGCGCTGGCGTCGAAGCCGAGCGAGGCGAGAGCGGCGAGCGTGCCGTCCACGTCCAGGTCGCACAGCGCGGCGATCTCGATGCCCGGCAGCACGCGGCATTGCACCAGCAGCGAGCGGCCGAAGCCGCCCTTCGGCCCGACGAGCGCCATGCGGATCGTGCGGCTGCCGAGCGACTGGAAGAGATGTTCGTAATTCATGTGTGTTCGTCCTTGGGCGAGCGGGAGTGTGCTGTGCCGCACATTCCGGCGGATGACGGCCTGGAAGCGGCGGTCGTTTTCAGGTTGAGCGGTCTGCCTTGCGATCTGGCGCGGTATACCAATGAGAGGGCGTGGCGACCTGATGGAGACAATCTGTCGCAGCGCCCGGAAATCGGGCGGAAAGCTATATCAGATAAGGCTTTCGGAGGTCTCCGGGCGTGGCTTCATCCCTGTTTCATTCTTGTTCGCGACAACGCTTCATCTGCTTTTGCATGATGAAACGGCTGGTTTGGTATACCAAAATTTATCCGGAGGTCATGATCCGGTCAAGTGCGGGATAACACCATGGAGAGCAAAAGGCTTGCGCGGCTGTCGTCGCTCATCCCGCGCTGGTAAAGTGGCATACCGAAAGCGCCGACGATGCATTTCGGCCAAGAAGGATCGCCCCCATGATGGATTCCGAAGACGACACCGAAGCTTTAGAGAACGGCGAAGCGCCCGACGAACTGCTGTCGATGCAGATCGCGCAGCGGCTGCGCACGCTCATCGCCACCGACGAACTCAAGCCCGGCGAGCGCCTGCGCGAGCGCACGCTGGCCGAGCGGCTCGACGTATCGCGCACGCCGCTGCGCGAGGCGCTGAAGGAGCTGGCGAGCGATGGATTAGTGGTCGTGCTGCCGAAACGCGGCGCGGTCGTGGCGGATCTTGGAGCGGCGCAAATCGCCGAGAAGCTGGACGTGCTGGGGGTGATCGAGGCGTTCGGCGGGGAGGCGGCCTGCCGGATGGCGAGCGGCGAGGAGATCGCCGAAATACGCGCGCTGCATCATGAAATGCATGCGGCGTACGAGCGGCGCGACCGGATGAACTACTTCCGGCTCAATCAGGCGATCCATACGAGCATCATCGCGGCGGCGAAGAACGCGACGCTCAGGGAGGTCCACGAGCGCCTGAACCGGCAGTTGTACCGCTACCGGTTCCAGGGCAGCGTGACGTCGGAGACGTGGCATACCGCCATTGACGAACATGAGGTCATCATTCGCCTGCTGACGGCCCGCGATGGCGCGAAGCTCGGCGAGTTCCTGCGCCGGCATGTGCACAGCACGTGGGAGCAACTGTCGCCGCACGATACGGAGCCGGCCTCCGCCGCGGAACACGAGGCGCAGTAACCGGCTCTTTCGTGCTTTCGTGCTTTCGTGCTTTCGTGTGTCAGACGACTTCGTTCAGCGCCCTCTCGAAGCGGGCCACGGCGCCCGCCACATCATGCAGTTTGTCGAGGCCGAACAGGCCGATGCGGAAGGTCTTGAAATCCGCCGGCTCGTCGCACTGGAGCGGCACGCCCGCCGCGATCTGCACGCCCGCATCGGCGAACTTCTTGCCGGAACGGATGCCGTCGTCGTCCGTGTAGCAGACCACGACGCCCGGCGCTTCAAAACCCTTCGCCGCCACGCTCCTGAAGCCCTTGTCGGCCAGCACGGCCCGGATGCGCTGGCCCAGGTCCAGCTGCTCGGCCTTCACCTTGTCGAAGCCGTAGGCTTCGGTTTCCTTGATGACGTCGCGCAGGATCGCGAGGCTGTCGGTGGGCATCGTGGCGTGGTACGCGAAGCCATTGTTCTCGTAGGCTTCCATGATCTGCAGCCACTTGCGCAGATCGCAGGCGAAACTCGTACTGGTGGTCCCGTCGATACGCTCGCGAGCCAGCGCGCTCAGCATGACCAGCCCGCAGCACGGCGACGCGCTCCAGCCTTTCTGCGGCGCGCTGATAAGCACGTCGACGCCGCTTGCCTGCATGTCCACCCAGACCGTGCCCGAGGCGATGCAGTCCAGCACGAACATGCCGCCCACTTCGTGCACGGCGTCCGCCACGGCGCGCAGATAGTCTTCGGGCAAGATGATCCCGGCGGCGGTTTCCACATGCGGCGCGAAGACCAGATCCGGCTTGTGTTCGCGGATCGCCGCGACGACTTCTTCGATGGGCGCCGGTGCATACGCGGCCTGACGTCCCGCTTCGACCGGACGCGCCTTCAGCACCACGGATTCGGACGGGATGCCGCCCATGTCGAAGATCTGCGTCCAGCGGAAGCTGAACCAGCCGTTGCGGATGACGAGACACTTCTGGTTCGTGGCGAACTGTCGGGCCACGGCTTCCATGCCAAACGTGCCGCTGCCGGGCACGATCGCGACGGCATGCGCGTTATAGACTTTCTTCAGACCGGCGGAGAGATCGCGCATGACGCCCTGGAACAGCTGCGACATGTGGTTGATCGACCGGTCGGTGTAGACGACCGAATATTCGAGGAGCCCCTCGCGGTCGACATCAGGGAGTAACGCTGGCACGCTCGCCTCCTGCACTTGGGGAAAAGGGGTGAAGAACGATTCTAACGAAAGCCGCCCGATGACGCGTCGCGCGCTCCGTGTCGCTCCGCGTGTTGTTCAGCGCCATTCAGCGTCGTCCGCTCGACTTCGACAGCGCCTCGCGAAAGGTTTCGACCAGCCGGTTGTCCTCGCCCGCGCGCGTGAGCATGACGAGCTTGGTCCGCAAGTCGAGATCGGCGACGGGAATGAAGCGGACGTCGCGCCGGTTGTTCTTCGAGGTCGAGCGGCCGACGAGTGTCGCGCCCAGTCCCGCGCCCACCAGCGCGAGCGCCGTATGAATCTCGATGGCTTCGTGGGCCACGCGCGGAGCCCCGCCCGCGCGCTTGAGCGCGGTCAGCAACTGCTGGCCGAACGGACTGCGCTCATCCTTGGGATAGTGGATGAACGGCAGGCGGGACAGTTCCGCCGCCGTCACCGAGCGCTGTTTCGCCAGCGGATCGCCGGCCGGCACTGCCGCGACGAACGGTTCGTCGAGCACCACGGCGCAGTCGAGATCCAGACCCGGTTCCAGCGGCCCGATGAAGCGCGAGATGCCGACATCGATCCGCCCCTGACGCAAGCGTTCGGGCTGGTATTCGGACAGCGCCTCGACCAGATCCAGATGCACGTCCGGGCAGCTCTGGCGAAAGCGCCGCACCGCGGCCGGCAGCACCGAATAAGACACCGAGCGCACGAAACCGATACCCAGCCAGCCGCGCTGCCCCGAAGCAATGCCGCGCGCTTCGTCGTCGAGCCTGCCGGCGTGGGACAGCAATTCCTTCGCACGCGGATAGAAGTATTTGCCGAGCGACGTGAGTTCCATTGGGCGGCGCGAGCGGTCGAACAGTTCGCCGCCGAGATGCGCTTCGAGTTGCGCAAGCTGCATGCTGATGGCCGTCGGCGCGACGTGGAGCGCGTCCGCCGCGCTGGTCGCGCTGCCGGCTTCGACCACCGCGCAGAAGTACCGGACCTGACGTAGATTCATTTTTATTGAGCCTAAGCTCAGAAATCGATGTTTGATAGCGGAGAAACTTTATCTAAAACTGTCGCTGCGATCAAACTTCCGAACTTCCAATCAAGCGACATGAGCAGTCAAGAGACATCCGCCGATCTCATCGCGGCGCTGCGCGCACTCGGCAGCGCTACCGTCTACGAAGCCCAGGGCGCGCATGGCGCGCTCGACAGCGGCATCAAGCCCATTCATCCGTCGATGTGCATGGCCGGCCCGGCAGTGACCGTCGATACCCGTCCCGGCGACAACCTGATGCTGCACTACGCGATGCTGAAGGTGAAACCCGGCGACGTGCTCGTCGTCGACGCCAAGGGCTTTCTCGAAGCCGGCCCATGGGGCGACGTGTTCACCGAACTCGCGCTGCACAAGGGCCTCGCGGGACTCGTGATCCATGGCGCGGTGCGCGATGCGCGCAGCATCATCGACATGGGATTTCCGGTGTTCAGCCGTGGCTTGAGCATCAAGGGCACGGGCAAGAACCAGCCGGGCCGCGTGAACGTGCCGGTGTGCATCGGCGATGTAGCGATCCAGCCGGGCGATATCGTCGTGGGCGACATCGATGGCGTGGTCATCGTGCCGAAGCATGACGTCGAACGCGTGGTGCAGGTCAGCCGTGCGCGCGAGGAAAAGGAGAGCGTGTTCCGGCAACGGATTCGCGAGGGCGCGAGCACCGTCGAACTGCTGGGATTGCAGGACACGCTGGAGCGGCTCGGCCTTCAATGATCGCGCCTGTTTGAGAAAGAACTCGACAAGAACCGCATAAAAGCCGCCAGGATGGAGCGAGACAACATGAAAGAATCAACCGGAATGCCCGCGATGAACACCGTCGCCGCCACGGCGCGTCCGACACGCTATCGCTGGGTCGTCGCCACGCTGTTCTTCCTGATCTACACGGTAGCCGCCGCCGATCGCGCGAACCTCGGCATCGCCTTGCCGTTCCTGCGGCGCGAGTTCGCGATGAGCAACGCGGAAGCCGGCGCGCTCGTCAGCGTGTTCCTCATCGCCTATGCGTGCGCGCAGTTGCCTTCGGCGTGGATCGTGTCGCGTTTCGGCGTGCGCCGCACGCTGCCCATCTCGATGATCCTCACATCAGTAGCCACTGCGCTCACCGGCGTCGTGGGCTCGCTGTTCGCGCTCAAGATGTGCCGGCTCGCGCTCGGCTTCGCGGAAGGCCCGTTGCCGCTGGGCATTGCCGCGACCATCAATCGCTGGTTCCCGGCGAAGGAGAAGGGCACGGCATCCGGCCTGTTTCTTTCGGCGGTGAAGTTCGGTCCGGTGATCACGCCGATCATCGGCGCGGCGGTCATTTCGCTGTGGGGCTGGCAGGCGATCTTCATCGTGTTCGCGGTGCCGGGCGTGCTGTTCTCGCTGGTGTGGTGGCTGATGGTGGCCGACCGTCCGTCCGACAGCCGCGCAGTCAATCAGGCCGAGCGCGATTTGATCGATACGGCCAGTCCCGGCACGCCTTCCGCGACGCAGATCGAACGCACCCGCGCGATGCCCTTGCTCGACCGCCTGACACGCGTGCGCAGCGAGAAGCCGCTGGAGACGAGCCGCGCCGTGGCCACCTCATGGAACATCTATGGCTGTGCGTTGGGCTACTGCTGCCAGCTCGGCATTTCGAGCGTGCTGCTCGCGTGGATCCCCACCTATCTGCTCAACGTGAAGCACTTCAGCGTCGCGGGGATGGGCTTCGTGGCCGCCGCGCCGTGGGTGGGCGCGGTGTTCGGCAACATCGCGGGCGGGCTGCTCTCGGACCGCGCGCTCGGCAAGCGGCGCAAGCCCGGCATGATGTTCTCCGCCATCGCGACCGCCGTCATGATGGTTGCGCTCATCAAGTCGCCGGCATCGCCCGTCGTGTACGGCTTCCTGATCTTCATGACGGGCGTGACGTTGAGCATCGGCTTTTCGGCGTACATGGTGTATCCGACTTCGTTCGTATCGCGGGAGAAGTTTCCGCTGGCGAACGCCATCGTCAACATGGGCGGACAACTCGGCGGCGCGGCGACGCCGTTCATCGCAGGGCTGCTGCTCGATCACTTCGGCTGGAACTACGTGTTCGGCTTCATGTCGGCCATTTCGGCGCTGACCTTCATCATCCTGCTGACGATCTCGGAACCGCTCGAGGTCGAGCCTGTGCGTCAATCTCGATGAAAGGCATCACCCATTGATTGGACTGATTGCGATGCCGCGCCTAACATGTGCCGGACATCGGCAATCATCATCGTGTTGACCGCTCACGGCATGCAAGCACACAAACCATCCCGAAGACTCAAGCCCATCCTCAGCCTCGATGACTTCGAGCCCGCCGCCCAGCGCTTCCTGCCGCGGCCGGTGTTCGGCTATATCGCCGGGGCGGCGGAGACCAACGCATCGCTCGCACAGAACCGCCTGAGCTTTCAGGACTATGACTTCGTGCCGAACGTGCTCGTCGATGTATCGAAGCGCTCATCGCAGGTCGAACTCTTCGGCGTCCGCTATGCATCGCCATTCGGCCTTGCGCCGTTCGGCCTGGCCGCGCTGTCCGCGTACCGGGGCGATATCGTGCTCGCGCGCGCGGCGCAGCAGGCCAACGTGCCGATGATCATGAGCGGTTCGTCGCTGATCCGTCTGGAAGACGTCGCAAGCGTGGCGCAAGGAACCTGGTTCCAGGCCTATCTGCCGGGACAGACCGCGCAGATCACGCAACTGATCGACCGTGTGCGCGCGGCGGGCTTCGGGACGCTCGTCATCACGGTGGATACGCCGGTCGCGGCCAATCGCGAGAACAACATCCGCACCGGTTTCTCGACGCCCTTGCGGCCGACAGTGCGTCTCGCGTGGGACGGCGTGACGCATCCTGCTTGGCTGCTGGGCACCTTCCTCAAGACAGTGCTGAAGCACGGCATGCCGCACTTCGAGAACAACTACGCCACGCGCGGCGCGCCCATTCTTTCGCCGAGCGTGTTGCGCGATTTCTCCGATCGCGGCCACTTCACGTGGGATCACCTCGCGATGATCCGGCAGATGTGGAAGGGGCCGCTGGTGGTGAAGGGCATCCTCAACCGGCATGAGGCCGCGAGGGCCTGCCAGACCGGCGCGGACGGCATCATCGTGTCCAATCATGGCGGACGGCAACTCGACGGCAGCGTGGCGCCGTTGCGCGTGCTGCCCGGCATCGTGGACGTGTGCCGGGACGTGCCGGTGATGATCGACAGCGGCGTGCGGCGCGGCACCGATGTGCTGAAGTGCCTCGCGCTCGGCGCGAAGCTGGCGTTCGTGGGGCGGCCCTTCGCGTATGCGTCGGCGATTGCGGGCGAGGCGGGCGTGCAGCATGGCATCCGCTTGCTCGCCGATGAAGTGTCGCGCGACATGGGCATGCTCGGCATCACGTCGCTCGATCAGCTGGATGCCTCGTTCCTGATGCAGAAGTCGTTCACGGTGCCCGTGTCCGTGCCCGGGCGGCATCCGACTGATCAGGCGGTAGCGCGCTGAACGGTTCGTTGTCGGCCGAGATGGAGGGTCACCACGCTGAGGATGACGAGCACGAACGCCGTCAACTCCAGCCAGCCGAACCGCTCTCCGACCGCCCAGCCGATCACCAGCGCAACCGCCGGCGCGAGATAGGTTGCGGCGGACGAAGCAACGGCGCCGAAGCGCTCCAGCAGGTAGTAGTACAGGAAGAACGACACACCGGTCCCCAGCACGCCGCCTCCTATCACAAGCGCCACGGCGGCAAACGGATCGTTGAGCAAGTGGCTGATGCCGTTGAAGTCCGTGACGGCCGCGAGCACGAGCACGGCGATGCCCATCTGCCAGGTCGCGAGTGCGAGCGGCGGCAAGCCCAGCGGCGTCAGGAAGACGCGCACATAGACGTAGGAGAGCCCTAGCACCATCGAGCTCGTCAGAAGCCACAGCACGCCTGTCAAGTCGATGGTTCCACCGGCGCCTTCCCAAGGCCGCGCGATCAGCGTAATGCCGAGGAAGCCCAGCAGCACGCCGAAGGTCATCGTGCTGTTGAGCTTCTCGCTTCTCAGGAACAGCGCGGAGAAGATCGCGGTGAACAGCGTGGCGGCATTCCCGAGCACGGCGGCCATGCCGGAGGGAAGCAGCGCCGTACCCCGCGTGATCGCGACATAGTAGAACGCCGTGGCGAGCACGCCCATCACGCAGTAGTGATGCAGATGACGCAACTGACGCCGCTCGATGACCTTCGTGCGCCACGCGACGAACGCCAGCGGCAGAAAGCCGAACAGCACGCGCACGAAGGCAATCTGCATCGGCGTGATGGATGACGCGGCCCACTTCATATAGATGAAGTTGGAACCCCAGAACAGACCCAGCAAAACCAACGCAATCCGCGCCATTCTCATGATGGCTGCTTCACTGAAGCCGTCATTGCTGGAGCCATTCCTTGAGCTTCTCCGGATGCGCGTCGACGAACTTCTTCGCTGCGGCATTCCAGTCGTTCGAGGCATTGCCGTCGAGTTCGATCTGCTCGACCTCGGCGAGCGTCAGCTTGTAATGCTTGATGAAGGTATTGGCGCGCGGAAACTTCGTCGCGAACTGTTTCGAACCGAAGCCGCGAATCTGCTCATCGCCGCCCAGCACGCCCTTGGGATCCTTCAGATAACGCATCTTGTACTTCTGCCATAACCAGTGCGGGCTCCACACCGTCGCGACGATCCAGTTCTTCGCCGGATACGCACGCGAGATGGCCGTGAGCATGCCGGCCTCGCTTGCGCGGATCAGGTTATAGCCCGCGAGATCGTATTCCTTGAGCGCCTTCTCCGACGCCACCATCTCGCCCGCACCCGGTTCGATGCCCTGGATCGTGCTGTTGAGCTTGGTCTTGACTTCCGGCTTGTTCAGGTCGGCGATGGAGGCCACTTCGCTCTCGGGCACATAGTCGGGCACGGCCCAGCCAATCTTCGCACCCGTGTAGATCACGCCGAGATCGTCCATCTCGTCCTTGAAGCGCGCGTAATAGGCCGCGTGCGTCACGGGGAGCCACGCGCCCAGCATCAGGTCGACGTCGCCGCGCGCCACGCCCTGGAACTGGATGCCCAGATCGGCGACGATCAGCGTCACCGGCTGATTCAGCTTGGTTTCGAGCACGTACTTGGCGGTATAGGTCACCGCCTGGGTATCGGCCCAGTTGGCCAGTGAGATCTTGAGCGGATCGGCGGCGCTGGCCGTCATTGCGAACGCGGCGGTGGACACCGCGATGCCAGCCTGGAGAACGAAACGTACGAGCGTGGACTTCTTCATGTGAAGCTCCCGGAGTTCTTGCCGCGACGAAGAAACTGGATCGATCTGCTGATTGATGGAATACCCTGATTAGTGCTCTGAAAGCGCTTGCCAACGCGATGGGGCTTGAGTATTCGAGTGCATTAAAGGGCTGTCAACGTGATTTGAAGTTGTGACGCCATTACTTCAGGTTATGCGAAACGCGCCGGATGAAGCTTCAGCCCTCGAAGTTTCTGCGCGCATAGAAGCGCTGCATCTCGTGTTCTTGCGGACGGACGCCGGTGAATACTTCGACGAAGGCGGGGATGCGTTTCATGCGCGTCTCGAACGATTCCTCCGCCCGCATCGCGGCATAGCCCACTTGCGTGAGATAGGTGGTGCGGGCGCGCACGTCGGCGACATCGGCGTCGTAGCCGAAGCGCACGAAGGTCGCGGTCAGGACATCGATGCGCAGTGCATCGTCTTTCTGAATGAGGCGCGTGATCTCGGGCGACTGCTGCGCCCAGTTGCGGATGGCCGCTTCGAAGCGGGTGTCGAACAAGGAGTCGTCGAACCAGCAGTCGAAGATATTCAGCATCGCCTCGCAGATGCTGTCCGCATAGGCCTCGTTGCGCGTGACCCAGTTGCCCGTGTTCTTTTCTTCCCAGCGCGCGACCAGCGCGTTCAGCAATTCGTCGCGGTCGCGGAAGAACCAGTAGAAGCTCGTGCGCGCGAGATTCAGCTTCTTGGCCAGCGGCAGGATGCGCACCGCTTCCACCCCGCCTTCCAGCAGGCTTTCGTAGGCGCAATCTAGCCACATGTCGGCCGAGCCGCGCACGGTATCGACGGTCTGATCCATGGCATTCCCTTTCTTTCTTGCTTGCGTGCGATACACGTAATGTACACCACTGTCGTTTCACTTGACACCTGTGTACATGCGACCTAATCTGAGCGCACGACACGTCTTTCGATTCCCCCAATCGTCCCCATGAGGCGCTCATGTCCACGGACCCGCTGCTCCAGCCGTACACGCTCAAACATCTCACGTTTCGCAATCGCATCATGACGACGTCGCACGAACCCGCGTATGCCGAGGACGGCATGCCGAAGGAGCGGTATCGCGCGTATCACGTCGAGCGGGCCCGGGCGGGCATCGCGCTGACGATGACGGCCGGTTCCGCGGCGGTGTCGAAGGACAGTCCGCCGGTGTTCAACAACATCCTCGCGTACCGGGATGAAGTGGTGCCGTGGATGAAGGATCTCGTCGACGAATGCCACGAGCACGGCGCGAAGGTGATGATCCAGCTCACGCATCTGGGCCGGCGCACGCGCTGGGACAAGGGCGACTGGCTGCCGGCGGTGTCGCCGTCGCATCAGCGTGAGCCTTCGCATCGCGCGTTTCCGAAGAAGCTGGAAGAGTGGGATATCGAGCGCATCGTGAAGGATTTCGCCGATGCCGCCGAACGCATGAAAGCGGCCGGTCTCGATGGCCTGGAGATCGAGTCGTACGGGCATCTGATGGACCAGTTCTGGTCGCCGCTGACGAACACGCTGGAAGGTCCGTATGGCGGGTCGCTCGATCATCGCCTGCGCTTCACCTTCGACGTGATGCGCGCGATGCGTGAACGCGTCGGCGAACGTTTTCTGCTTGGCATTCGTTATACCGCCGACGAAATGATGGCGGGTGGCATCACGAAGGAAGAGGGCATCGAGATTTCGAAACGGCTGAAGAACAGCGGGCTGGTCGATTTTCTCAACATCGTGCGCGGTCATATCGATACCGATGCCGGCCTCACCGATGTCATCCCGATCATGGGCATGCGCAGCGCGCCGCAACTGGACTTCGCGGGCGACATCCGCCAGGCGACGGACTTTCCCACGTTTCACGGCGCGCGCATCCAGGACGTGGCGACGGCGCGCTTTGCCATCGAGTCGGGCAGGATCGACATGGTCGGCATGACGCGTGCGCACATGACGGATCCGCATATTGTGCGCAAGATCATCGAGAAGCGGGAAGACGATATCCGGCCTTGCGTCGGGGCGAATTACTGTCTGGATCGCATCTATCAGGGCGGCATGGCGTTATGCATTCATAATGCCGCGACCGGACGCGAGCTGGAGATGCCGCACCGGATTGCGCCGGCGCAGACGAAGCGCAAGATCGTGATCGTGGGCGCGGGGCCGGCGGGACTCGAAGCGGCGCGCGTGGCGGGCGAGCGTGGACACGATGTGACCGTGCTCGAAGCCATGAACGATCCGGGCGGGCAGATTCGCCTGACTGCCCAGAACCCACGCCGCAAGGAGATGATGGGCATCGTCGACTGGCGCATGGCGCAGTGCGAGAAGCTCGGCGTGCGTTTTGCATTCAATACGTGGGCGGATACGGAAACGGTGCTGTCGTACAGCCCGGATGTGGTGATCGTCGCGACGGGCGGCATGCCGCATACCGACGTGTGCAGCGCGGGCAACGAGCATGTCGTGTCGTCGTGGGACATCATTTCGGGCGATGTGAAGCCGGGCGCCAATGTCCTCGTCTTCGACGATGCCGGCGATCATGCCGCGCTCCAGGCAGCGGAAACCATTGCGCAGGCGGGCGGCAAGGTCGAGGTGATGACGCCCGACCGCACCTTCTCGCCTGAAGTGATGAGCATGAACCTGGTGCCATACATGCGCGCGTTGCAGAAGCTTGCCACGACCTTCACCGTGACCTTCCGGCTGGAGGCCGTGCGCCGGGAAGGCAAGGAACTGGTGGCCACCATCGGCAGCGATTACGGCGGCGTGACGAAGGAACAGCGTCATGACCAGATCGTCGTCAATCACGGCACCATTCCAATGGACGAGCTGTACTTCGAGCTGAAGCCGCTGTCGCGCAATCTCGGCGCGGTCGATTACGAGGATCTGATCGACGGCAAGGCGCAGGTTGTCGAGCGCAACCCTGACGGACGCTTCCAGCTTTTCCGCATTGGCGATGCAGTCTCCGCGCGTAACACGCATGCGGCGATCTACGACGCGCTTCGGCTGATGAAGGACATCTGAATGGGCCCACGGCGATGACGGCGAGGTTCGATGTCAGCGACAGCCTGTCCGGTGCGCTCTCGCTGAGAGCCATCAAGGCCTTTCTTGCGGCCGCGAAATGCAGGAGCTTCACGGCGGCTGCGGATGTGCTGTGCGTGACGCCCGCGGCCATCAGCAAGCAGGTGAGGGAACTGGAAGACTACCTGGGCACCACGCTCTTCGTGCGAACGGGCAGGGCCGTCACGCTCACGTCCGATGGCGAGATGTTCAAGGATGCCGCCCAGCTTTCCCTCATCAACATTCATCAGGCTGCCGAGCGCCTGCGCAGGAAGATCTCCGCGCGGCAGACGCTCATCGTGTGCTGTTCGCCGGCGTTTTCCGCGCTGTGGCTGCATCGGCGGCTGCCGGAGTTCATCCAGGCGCATCCGGATATCGAACTCACGGTGCTGGCCACGCAGAACTTCATCGCGATGGAAGCGGGCGTGCAGCCGGACGTCTACATCGCGAAGCTGGCGAGCATGCGCGACGGCTACGATACCGAGCACCTGTTCGACGACGAGGTGTATCCCGTCTGCACGCCGCAGTACTTGCAGCGCCATGGCCCGATCGATACGCCGGAAGCGCTGCTGGGCATGGCGCTGCTGGACATCAGCGCTTATGGCCGGTCGCAGATTTCCGAGCATATCGACTGGAAGGTCTGGCTGGCGCTGCACGACGTCGATACGGTCTGGCGCGCCGACATTCCGCGCCAGCTTTTCACCAGCAACGATTACCCCGCGCTGGTGCAGATGGCGCTGGCGCATCAGGGCATCGTGCTCGGCTGGCATCATCTTGTCGGACATCTGGTCGCGAGCGGTGACCTCGTGCGCCCGCTGCCGCACAAGACGGTGATGAAGAATCGCGGCCATTATCTTTCCGTGCGCCGCGACAAGGCCGATGCCGCCGTATGCAGAAAGTTCTGCGAGTGGCTCAGGCCGCAACTTGCGCTCCTGGCAAATGCGAAGGATGCCGCTTCAACCAAAAGTTGAAGCAAGGCCGGAGAAAACGTCGTTTGGGTTGAGCCGCGAACTCTCATAGATTGCCTCATGCGCCGCGCCTGTCGTGCGGCCTGAACGAGGACAACATCGATGGGCTTCAAGCGAACCCTGCACGCGGTGGAGACGCATTCGGGCATACCGATGCGCGTCGTCACAGGCGGACTCCCACACATTCCCGGCGACACCGTCCGGGCCAAGATGCATTGGCTGGCCGCGAACGACGATGGCTTGCGCAAGCTGCTGCTGCGCGAGCCGCGCGGCTATCCGGCGCATTGCTGCAATATCGTCGTGCCGCCGTGTCATCCGGAGGCGGACGCGGGCTTCATCATCCTCGAACAGGTCGAGTATCCGATGATGTCGGGCGGCAACACCATCTCCGTTGTTACGGTGCTGCTGGAGATGGGCATGCTGCCGATGCGCGAGCCGGTCACCGAACTCACGCTGGAAGCGCCCGCGGGACTCATCCGGGTCGTCGCCGAATGCGAGCACGGCAAGGTCAGGCGGGTGACGTTCAGGAACGTGCCGGCGTTCGCCGCGCATCTGGATGCCGTCATCGACGTGCCGCATCTGGGCAAGGTGCGCGTGGATGTCGGCTGGGGCGGCATGTTCTATGTCATCGCCGATGTGCGGCAATTCGCGGGGCTCGAACTCAAGCCGGAACATGGCAAGGAGATCACGCGGGTGTCGGCGTTGATCCGGCAGGCGGCCATCGAGCAATTGCCGGTCGCACATCCCGACTATCCGGGCGTGGGCATCACCATCTCGCAGCTTTCGGGTCCGTCGGATGATCCACGCGCGGACTGGAAGAACGCCGTCACCATGCCGACGGGTCCGCTCTCCTGGGACGATCCCTCGACCTGGACCGGCGCGATCGACCGTTGTCCCTGCGGCACCGGCACGTGCGCGAAGATGGCCGTGCTGCACGCGAAGGGCGAGTTGCCGTTGCACCAGGACTTCCGGCATCAGGGCATCCTGGGCACCGTGTTCACGGGACGGCTGGTCGAGCAGGCGCGCATCGGCGGGAACGATGCGGTCATTCCCACGCTGTCAGGGACCAGCTGGATTCATGGCATCAACACCATCGTGCTGGATCACGACGATCCATTCCCCGAGGGCTATATCGTCGGCGATATCTGGCCGCACCAACAGGAGCATTGAAGATGCAGATCGTGACGGCGCAGCAGATCAGGTCGGTGCTGGACTGGACGGGCGTGCTCGACGCATTGCGCGCGGGACATGCGGGTGCGCGGCCGATCGGGGGCAGCTATTTCGTCGGCGATGCCGGGTTTGGCCTGTTCAGCCGGGGCGTGATTCTGCCGGGCAAGGGCGCCGGGTTCAAGGTTGCGTCGCTCTGTCCGGGCAATCAGTTCGCGAGTCCAGCGCGGCCGACCGAGCAGTCCGCCTTTCTGGTGGTGGACGAGCACAGCAGAAGCCTCGTCGCGATGCTGGACGGTCCGGAGATCACGCGCTGGAAGACCGCCGCCGATTCCGCGCTGGCCGCCACGAAGCTGAGCCGGGAAGACAGCGAGGTGCTGCTCGTGCTGGGCGCGGGGCCGGTTGCGCTGGCGTTGGCGGAGGCTTATCTGCACATTCGGCCGTCGCTGCGCGAGGTGCTGCTGTGGAATCGCACGTTGTCGAAGCTGGATGAGATGCGCGCGATACTTGAGAGTAGAGACGTCCGCGTGCGCGTGGTCGAGGATCTGGATGCAGCCGTCGCCCGCGCCGATATCGTGACGGCGGCCACCGGCGCAGCCACACCCGTGATTCGGGGAGAGCGGGTTCGTCCGGGCACGCACGTGGATCTGGTGGGCGGCTATCGCCCGGACATGCAGGAGGCCGATTGCGACGCACTCAGAGGCGCACGCATCTTCGTCGACGATCGCGAGAATGCGAGCGTTTCAGGTGACATCCTGATTCCGATGCAGGCGCAGGTCATTCAGGCGCAGCAGATCGAGGCCGACCTGTTCGAGCTGTGCCAGGACACGGCTTTTCATCGCGAAGCAGCCGACCGCACGGTCTATAAAAACGCTGGCGGCGCGTATCTCGATCTGCTCGTCAGTCAGTATGTCGTGGAGCGATCGAGATCGTGATAAGCATGGTCAAGGGCGGGGTTGCCCATTCTCATTTCGGCAGGATGCTCTTCGCCCAGTCGACGACCTTGTTGCGCGCCTTGTCGAGTTCGTTGCCGCCTTCGGCCTTGGCCTGCTGAGTCGGCGTCTTCGCAGCGGCGAGACAGGCCGCCTTCATCTCGGGATGCTTCAGGCTGCATGTCTGCGCCAGCTCGTTCGCATGCTGGATGTTGCCGTGCTCGCGATACCACGTAATGACGGAAGGCCACGCGGGCGGCGCCCTGTCGAAGTTATCGAATTGCTGCAGCAGGAAGGACTCGCCGGCGCGCGGATCCTTCGCCGTCACGTGTTGCGCCAGGCTCGCCTGGATCAACCACGACGGGTCGCGCGAATTCTGGTTGCGCCGCAGTGCCTGCGTCTGCGCATCGGCCGAACCGCTGTGCGAAAGCGCCATCAGGTTCGTCAACAGGTACAGAGGATAGGCGTCGTTCGACGTGACGCCCGATGCCGCACGCTGCGCCTGATCCAGCGCCTGACCATACTGGCCCGCTGCCTGGAGGTTCACGACCTCGGTCGTCGCCGCATAGTGGGCGAGGATCGTCGGCGTCGTGCCGCGCTTGCGCGCCGCCTCCCATGGCTCCTTGCGCGGTTCTGGACGCTTGCCGCTCATCGCGGCTCGGACCAGCTTCGTCAGGCTTTCCTCGCGCGCGGCGGGATCGCCGTGATCGTCGTGAAGGCTGTCCATCTGTTCGTCGATCTGATTCTCGATCATCTGCTGCAGATCGAACACGTTTTGGGTGAGGCCAACTTCTGCGTCCGTGCGCATCGAGGTATAGGACGAGACGGCTTCACTCAGGGCCGACAGGCTGCCCAGCTGATTCAGCCGCGCCGCATTCGAGCCGGCGACCGACACCGGCACGAGCGGCTGGGCGTGGGCTGTGGCTGCGGCTTCCTTGCCCGCTTTGGCGCGCGCCACCTGCGCTTGCTGGTCCCGCAGCTTCTGGCGCCGCTCCTTCGCTTGCTGGTCGTAGGTGATCACGCGCTCGAAGAACGCCTTGAAACCGTCGATATACGAGTAATTGCAGCGCAGGCTGATGGTCGCGCCGAAGCGGTCTGCCTGCTCCTCGACGCTGCGCTGCCACGCGGGAAACATCACGCGCGTACCCAGCGTATCGATCACGCCGACGTTGTCGATGCCGGTCCACGTGTTGGCTGCCGGCGGCTTGTTGGCGACGGACCAGGCGAGCGAGACGACCTCGACGGAACGCTGGCCTGCGCTGCGCACGTCGAAGATCGCGTGATGGTTCAGATAGATATGCCCGAACTCGTGCGAGAGGATCGCAAAGATCTCGTCCTCGGTTTCGGCGGACTGCAACCATCCGACCGAGACGAAGATGTGCCCCGCCGCGTCCGAATTGGCGTTCAGCGCCGTGTCCGCGATGATGTGCACGGACCCCGGATAGCCCGGCGTACCGGCGGTTTTCCTGATGGTGGCGAGCAGGCCGTTGAGATAGCTTTCCATGTCGGGCATGGGCACGAGACCATAGCCGTCTGCGCGCGCCCGATTGAGTTCCACCTTCGGGTCGGGCCAGTCGCGCTGCGGCGGCGGGGGCAGCACGCCGACGCTATCCATGCCGCCCGCATTCCGATTGGTCCCGGTGAGATTGCCGAGATCGATCGGCAGCTTCGCGTCCGCGCACGCGCCCAGCAGCAGGCTGGAACAGGCAAGGCAGAAACCGCGCCGGTTCAGCGCGCTCATCTTCGGGGCGCTCATCATTCGCACCGGTTGGTGGCGGCGCCGAGCTGCCCGGCTGCATGGACCGATGCGCCAGCATTGCATTGCGCATGATTGGTGCGTTTCATCTTGACCTCCATGCCGTCGACCCAGTAGCGCTTGCCGCGCACGTTCACCGGATAGAAGCCGTTGCTCTCGCTGCCCTCCACCCGCAGCGGCAAGCTGTCGGGCGGTGCGGTGACGGTGCTGTCCTTCGAGTCCGGCGTCTCGTAGAGCTTGACTAGCGCGCCGGCTTTCATCGGCTCGACGATGGCACCCGAATCGGCGGCGGAGGAGGGGAGTGGCATCAGTGTGGCCATCGTGAGTAAGGTGCTGCAGGCCAGCACGGCGCGTCTTGTTCCGGAAGCACGTGTGTTCATGAAACTCACTCCCTGACGTCCAGGATCCAGTTGACGAAATCACTGCCCCAATCGAACCACTCGACCGTCATCGCGCACGCAACGAGATGCGAAACGGCGAGAAACGGAACATGCATCCATGTCTGTCCCCACACCAGCAGCTTGATCGCACAGTAGACGAGCAACAGGCCACTGATGACGAAGAGAAGGCACTTGAAAGTGGCGTCCAACGCTTTTCTTCGCCACCACAGTCCGCCGAGGGGCTTCGGCCTGCCTCCGGGGCGGGGCTGTCTCCACTGCCGATAAGCGTTCCGCGCGACTTCCTTCAAGCCGCGCACCAGCGCCACAGGCGCCAGTCCGATGACACACAGCGCCGCGAAGGCAGGCCAATGCTCGTTGAATGGTGATTGCGGCGGCTCCCAATACTCCTGATAGCGATGGTTCGAGGCAAGCAGGTTGTCCAGCGCCATGGCATGCAGGAACACGCCGGGAATGCGGTCATGCAGCGGCGACACTACGATGTCGTTTGAATATCTGAGTGACGTGCCGATCATGACCACCTTGTCGTCGAAGGCCGCTTTCAGTTCGCCCGATGTCATGTCGCGAAGCTGGCTTGCATGAATGGTGCGATGGAACACGCAGAGCGGCCGGCTCAGGCTGCGCATGATGGAGCGTGCCTCGGCGCGCTTCAGCAGAACGTTGTCGTTTTCATCCGACGTGCAATACATGGGGTCGTTGCTGTGTTCGCCGTCGGCGCTCCACCACGCGTCTTTACGATCCTCTTCGTCGTCTTCCTCCACCTTCCAGCGCAGGCCGTACTCCGCGGTGTCGAGGCCCCACGTCAGCATCATCGTCGGCGAAACGTACCTGTAGGGCGTGGGCCTGGCCAGGCCATAGGCGTCTTCGTAGATGGACAGCGCCGCGCTGCGCCGCTCGGGCGGAAGCGCCGCATCCGAGGCACGGGCCTGCGTGGAGGCGTGCCTGATATCCGCATGGTCCCGTGGCGGGGCGACGCCGTGCTCGTCGAGGAAGAGCCGGTAGGTCCACGCGATGCGATCCACTTCACTCGGCGCATATTCGATCGCGACTTCGGTCGCGCCGGGATAAGCGTCGAGGTCTTCGTTGATGTGAAGGTCCTTGTGCTCTTGCAGGCGCGCGGCCAGGAAGACCACGGGCCGCCCGCTGCCGGATTGCCCGTGCGCCTTGCGACGCGCCTGACTGGCTGCGTCGATGGCGTCGAGCGCTGTCTCGAACGCCAGCAGACGCGCCTTGTCCTGTTCGTGTTCGAAGACGATGTCGAAGAACACGGCCTTGGGATGCCAGGATCTTCGCAGAGGGGCATTCGCGGGCGTATCGACGTATTCGAGAAGCTTCACGTAGTAGTCGAACGTGGCCGGCCACGACTGGTGTTCGACCTCAAGCGACGGCTCGTCGATCAACAGTATCGTGATGTCGTCGCGTTGCGCGACCGGATAGTGATAGCCCTCGATGGGCGCCGCCAGCTTCGCGATCTTCTGTGCCCCGAGTTCTTCCGTGAAGCGGCTTGGCAGAATGAGCGCAGCCAGACATCCGATCGCGAGCGTCGCACACAGGCGAACGAAGAACATGACGACCGGAGGCGGCCCGCGATGACCTCGATGTTCTTTTTGATCGTGCGCCGCCATCGCTCAACCTTTAGCGTTACGAAACGCGACAGGTTGAGTTTAGGAAATCGAAACTATGATGAGAAAGGATTTTTCAAGTCGCGTTCGATGTTTTCGCAAGGCGACGAGTATTGCTTACCGATGAAAATCGATAGCTTTGCGCTGATGATTACGGGTTGTCAGCTTGGAGATGCGCGGCCGAAGCCGCGCCTATCGACTTGCATGAGAATTCACCGCCGAGGTGCGTTGCCCCTGCCTAGCGCGGATTGATCTGCTTGACGATATCGGCGGCGATGGCGCGCGCCTGCTTGTCGGACGTCGGCGCAAAGATGCCCTGCCACGCGGACGACGTGGTGTTGTAGTTGCGTTCGCCGAACACGCGACCGCTTTGCAGGTCGCGGAAGGTGACGCGGGCCTGCATGAATGCGTTACCCGTCATGATGCCCAGCGTGTAGCGCGCACCGGGCGCGACGAAGTGGAAGTCTTCCACGTAGACATCGACCACCGTGCCCGCGCCCTGACGCGCCATGCGCTTGACGGTTTCGTCGAAGAAGGTCGAACTGGCGTCCTTGGACGCGCCTTCCAAGGCTTCGCGCCATTCCGTCTGGACACGCGGCCAGTCGGATGCGGACGTGGCAACCGACGATCCGTTCATGCGCAGCACGATGGTATGCGCGGACGCTGCCGGCACCACGACGCCCGGTTGCGTGGTCTTCGCGGTCGGCGCTGCGGTGTCCTGGGTTTGCAGCGTGGCGGCACATCCGCTTATAAGAATGGCAATGCCGGCGAGAGTCAGGGAAGACAGATGACGTGTGCGCATGTTCGACTGGTAAGTTGGAGGTGCGTCACAATATAAAAAATAAGCGCCTTGAAAGGCGCGCCGGTATGTCAGTAACTGACCGTCAATGGTTCCGGATGCTCGCGGGTCAACACGATCTTGCTGCCCATGGGCCATCCCGTGCGTTGCGACGGAGTGGACAGCGGCGTGCAGGCTTCGGTCTGCGTGCTCCGTTGCGATGCGATGCTGAACGACTGCGAAGCCGTGTTGCTCGCGACATAGGCGGTGACGGTCGCGCCTTCGCGCACCACCAGGGCGGGCGTCGGACCTTCGGAAGGGATCACGACGGGGTCGCCGCTGCAATCAGCGGATGTGTAGTAAAGCAGCGAGTCAACAGTGTGGTAAAGGAACAGCGATGCCGATGAAGGCGCCTTGATATCGCTGGGATCGTCGGTCGTCGTCTTGCGCTGCAAGGGGACGACGAAGCGCGTGTTGCCCCGCGTGATCAGCGGCCCATAGTTGTACTGGAAGTGCGAAAGTGTGCCGACGAGGTGGCCGGATGCATCGAGCACATTGGGCGGCATATCCGGTGTATCCGGTGTATTCGGCGCAACGGCCTCTGCCGATATCTGCGCGTGAGCGAGGCTCGCGGCGAGCACGGTGAACATCGCGATAAACGCCTTGTTCATGGTCAGTCTCCTCGAAGCATGAATCACGGTGATCCGGCTCAGTAACGAACCGTCAGCGGCTCGGGATAGTGCTGCGTGAGCGAGAAGGATGTCTGCGGCGTCCAGTACGAAGGCACCGAGCGGGTGGCCGTCACGCACGCGCCGTCATACGAGATATAAGAGTTCGCGGTGAGCGGACTGCCATAACCCGGACCCGCGATATACGCGGTCACGTCCGCGCCGGTTCGCACGAGGTCAACGGGGCGCGGCGACGATCCCATCATGATGAGCGGCGCACCGCTGCAATTCGCAGACGGAAAAGCGGCGGCGGTGTCATCGGCCCATTCGAACTGCGACTCCGAGTACTGGGTGGCGGAGATCTTCTTGTGACGCAGCGGCATGAACACGGGCGTGCGTCCGAATCTCATATAGACGCCTTGCGTGCGTTCATAGCTTTCGACCGGGCCAACCGGCTTGCCTTGCGCATCGAATACTTTCAGTACTTTTGTCTGTCCGGGCGGGTTCAAGGCAGGCGTTGCGACTTGCGCATGCGCGGCCGTCGCGCTTGCAAGCAGCAGGGCGGGCAAGGTAATGCTGCGCATCGGTGGCTCCTCGATGTCGTTATGCGGGAGTGACTCAGTAGTCGATCGTCAGCGGCTCAGGATAGCGCTGCGACACGTCGAAGCTCGACTCCGGCCTGACGCTCTGCATGGTCGATTTCTGTACGACGCAGGAGGTGCCGTTCAGGATGGAAGCAGCGGGGATGGGCGTGGTGTTCGTATCGCTGCCGACATAGACCACGACATCGGCGCCCTGACGGACGGCGACCGACGAGCGTGGCCAGTTCGAGTCGTAGTTGATCACGGGCTGTCCGCTGCAATCCGCGCTTTCGAAGTAGGCCGTGTTGAGCGTCGACCAGGCGAAAGCATTCGCCGGCGCGCCGGTGGCGGTGCCGCTGCCGGCCGCATCCAACGGGCGGCCGATGCGCACGAAGGTCGTGGCGCCGTTGATCGCGATATAGACGCCGTCCGCTCCGTTGTACGAAGCCAGCAGTCCGATAGCCTTGTGATGGGCGTCATAGACCTTGAGAGCCGGCTTCTGCGCGCCTTGCGCCAGCGTGGCAGGCACGCTGGATTCGTCGGCATGGGCGGCCGTGATGGCAAGCATCAGAGTGGTGGCAACGCTGACCCAACGCATGAGCTGTCTCCTCGAGTCGTCGGGGCCGCGCTTGCGTGCCTTTGCATGCCTTCGACGTGTCCTGGTTATCGCTTCTGTTTATCGCCAGCGCCGAGGATAGAGAAAGCCTTTCGAAATTTCAATTGAACATTTAATACTGTGGAATATCTTCCGAAGCAGATTTCACGACGTGGGAGGGTGGGTAACATCGGCATGCTTTGCGCATACATCTCGAAGTCTGACGGCGAGTCGAAGCATCTTTCTGACCCTCGACTCGACATGTCGAAAGTGGCCTTGAAGCTAGTGCTTTCAGTCACGCGCCAGCATCAGGTCCAGGTTCTGAACCGCAGCGCCTGATGCGCCTTTGCCGAGATTGTCGAACACGGCGGACAACAGCACTTGCCCGTGTTCCGCATTGAACAGCACGCTCAATTGCATGTCGTTCGTACCGTTCAGTGCTTGAGGGTCCAGATGCGTTTGCGCTGCGGCTTCATCGGCCGGCAGGACGTGTACGTGCGCTGCGTCCTCGTAATGACGCGTGAGGCATTCGTGCAGCGTGGCGCCGTCCACACCGGGTGCGAGCAGTCGCAATTCGAGCGGCACGGTCAAGACAATGCCCTGGCGATAGGAACCATAGGCTGGGATAAAAAGCGGCCGCTGCGCGAGCCCCGCGTGCTGCTGGATTTCCGGCGTGTGCTTGTGCGCGAGTCCCAGGCCATAGAGCTGGAACGAGGGTGCGTTGACGGCACCCCGGCCCTCATGTTCCTCGACGCCCGCGCGACCGCGTCCGGAATAGCCGGACACCGCATGGATGCTGACCGGATAGCTGTCCGGAATGAGCCCGGCCTGCAACAAGGGCCGCAGCAAGCCGATAGCACCGGTCGGATAGCAGCCGGGATTGCTGACGCGATGCGCCTCAGCGATACGCGCGGCCTGGCCTGGCGCCATTTCCGGAAAGCCGTAGGTCCAGCCCGCCTGTGTGCGATGGGCCGAACTGGCATCGATGACCCTCACCGCAGGATTGACGATCGCTTCCACCGCATCGCGCGCGGCGGCATCGGGCAGACAGAGAATGGCGATGTCGCAGGCATTGATCGCTTCCGCGCGACGTCGCGCATCCTTGCGTTCCGTGGCGGGAAGCGTGGACAGCGTGATATCGGTCCGGTTACGCAACCGTTCGTGGATTTGCAGTCCGGTGGTGCCCTGGTCTCCATCGATGAAGACAATGGGTGCGCTCATATGCGGAAGACTCGAAGTCAAGGTGTGGGGTTGAACGAGCGCTCATGTTCACCGATTCGCTAGAATAGGAAAAGTTGAATTTCATGACCCAATCATTCATTTTTCCTGAATCAGGATGCCGCCATGCGAGAGATCAGTCTGGACCGCTTGCGCACATTGGTTGCGATCAGCGAGCGCGGTTCGTTCGCCGATGCAGCGCGCGCCCTGAACCTGGCGCCTCCCACCGTCAGCCTCCATATCGCCGAACTCGAAGACCGCGTCGGCGCGCCGCTTCTGTCACGCAAGCGTGGACAGGTCAGGCCGTCGGCGATAGGAGAAGTGCTGGTGGAGCGTGCGCGCCGGTTGCTGGCCGATGCCGAGCAGGCGCTGGACGATATCCAGCGCCAGGTGCAGGGGCTCGAAGGGCGCGTGCGGCTCGGGGCATCCACGGGCGTGATTGCGTACTTGCTGCCGCAAGCACTCGAGACATTGCGTCAGCATCATCCCGCCATCGATATCCAGCTTGCCGTGCTGACGTCGCATGAGACGTTGTCCCGGCTGGCGGACGGAACGCTGGATGTGGGGCTCGTCGCTTTGCCTCAGCCGCCGGTGGCGGGACTCGTCATCAAGCCCTGGCGCCGCGATCCGGTGATGGCCTTCGTGCCGGCGCACTGGCCGTGCCCCGCGCGTGTCACGCCGGCCTGGCTGGCCGCTCAGCCCTTGATCCTCAATGACACGACCACGCGCCTCTCGCGCCTGACGGCGGAATGGTTCGCGGCGGCGGGCCATCATCCTGCGCCGCGCATTCAACTGAATTACAACGATGCAATCAAGAGTCTGGTGGCGGCGGGCTATGGCGCGGCGCTGCTGCCCCATGAGGCTGCGACGCCGTTGCCGGAGAAGCGCATCGTCATGCGGCCGCTGCGGCCGGCAATGTGGCGCCGGCTCGGCGTGGCGCACCGTGCGGGGCACGTCGAGCGCGCCACTCAGCACGTGCTGGATGTCGTGTGGGATCTACGGTCGGTATGAGGGCGCACGACGGCGGTAATTTCTGGCTAATTCTCGCTGCGTAAGCTTGGCTTACTGCACTCATCGGCGAAAAGAAGGAAAAAATCATGCGACGTGAAGGCGTGACCTACGAACTGCATCACATCGGCATTCCCACCGGCGAACACCGGCCCGGCGAGCGCTACGCGGCCAGCATCGACATGTACACGTCGGACGATCTCACCGGCCCGCTGCCGATTCAATGGCACCGCTTCGGCCCAGACTGCACGCTGGCCGAGCCCATGCGCAGTCAGCCGCACATTGCGTACAAGGTGGACAACCTCGAGGCGGCGATCGAAGGGCATGTGGTCATTCTTGGGCCCTACGAACCGATCGACGATTTCCGCGTCGCCGTCATCGACAACGGCGGAATGCCGATTGAATTGATTCAGACGAGCCTGACCAATGCAGATATCTGGAGCCGCGCTGGCAATGGCGTGAAGTCCCGGCTTTATCGTTGATCCCGAGACTTGCGCGCAAGCGGCGAGCGAAGATCAGTTATGCCAGTTCGTCACGGTTCCGTTCTTGAACCAGAACCAGAGCGTATTGCCATAGCCTTCTTTCGTGTGGACGTCGGCAACTGTGGTGGCCTGATTCACGGTCGACATGCCCGGGATCATTCCCGAGGCCATCGAAAGCAGGTTATTCCCTGAGCGGTTCTTGGAGTAAATCCATGTATCCGAGTTATTCGCGCTGGTCTGCTTGCTTTCGGGTTCTCCATACAGCGAATAGATATCCTGCTGGGTCGATTTACCGATCACGACATGCTGCTTGATCCAGACCGGATCGAATTTCTCGTTGCCCACTCCCATTGCGCCACCCGTGGAGCACGCAGCCAGAGAGAAAAGCAGGGCGATCAGAAAGATTTTTTTCATGTTAGCGGCGCTGAAAATAGACTCGGGACAATCGCAACGATCACAACGATCGCAACCATCGCGTTACGTTCTCGGATGGCATTCGCCGTCCGTGTACGTTGCCTTGTCCAGAGGCGTCAGCCCCGGAATCACAAAAGCCGTGCAGGTGAACTTGCGGCCGCGCGCCGTGGTGGCGTCGTAGCTGATCTTGCTGCCGCCAATAGCGTTTTTCTTCACGTATTGCACATTGGTGACCGTGATCTCGTCAGAGGACGCAAGACCCAACGTCTTTGCTGTAGTGGTCTGCATCTCCGTCATGTTCAGCTGTGTGCCCCCGCAGGCTGAAAGAACAAGACACATTGCAGAAGCAGTCGCGCCATAAAACATAACTCTCTTGAACATGTTTAACTTCCTTTTCTTGGTAAGTGCTTACAGAGTGTTACGTAATATAAACAGGTCTTTCATGCGCTGCAAGCTTTTAGCGTGGTAAATCGCACCCTGCTCAAGGAGGGTTGAAAAAATGCTGTCATATCTTGAAGCGAATGGACGCGCGATCAAACGATCCACGCGGGTGCGTGGGGCAGCGTGGCGCTCTGCGCAATATCGTGATTGATCCAGATGCGGGCGCCTTCCTTCGCAGCGATTTCCTCGATTCTTCTCATCGACTCGAGCGAGGCGTGTAGCGCGGCATTGAATTGCGGAACCCTGCGATGCTTCAGGTTGCAACAGCTATGCGCGACGTCGCCGCTCAGGATGACCGGGCCGGTTTGCGGAAGACGTATCAGCAAGGAGCCATGGCCCGGCGTGTGTCCGGGCGTATGAAGCAGGCGGATGGCGCCGTCGTCGAACACATCGCAATCGCCTTCCACGATCTCGATGTCGTTCTGGCGCATCGTATCGTATAGCTCCGGAAGATAGCCCCATGCTTCGGGATGCGGTCCGAACATGGCATCGTGTTCCGCGCGCTGGACGATCCATCGGGCATTCCTGAACAGCTTCGCATTGCCCACGTGATCATAGTGCGCATGCGAGAACAGAATGATGTCGACGTCGTCGGGAGAGACGCCTATCGCGTCGAACTGCGAGGCGATTGTCCGGGTCACGATGCCGCGGATGCCATGCGCCATGATCACGCCGCCGGGCTCGGCGTAGATGCGGTCCGGCGTGCCCGTATCCCACATCAGCCACTTGTTCCTGTGGCGGATGAGGTAGGCATTGCAACTCAGCGTCATGGGCACGTCGACATTCACGCCCGGCGAATAGATCGAGCCGTCTTCGACGCGCGCTATCCCGCCATCCAGAATGCAGATCTTCTCGACGGTGGCGTGCTCATGCATGGCGATGCTTCCGGTATGGAGTTGGACCGCTCGCTCACGAGACCCTTGCCCGGCTGCGTCGAAACTGCCCGACCGAGAGCCATACCGCCGAGATGAGGAAGTACGCCGCTCCCACGCCCGCATAGCCGGCGATTCTCGCAATGGCCGCAAGAAGGGGTGTGGGCGCGAGCGTGAGGAACAAGCACCCGGCGACTGCGGATTGCGCGCCGCTCAGGATCATCGCCCATTGCGCACCCGATTGCTTCCAGCGACGCAGCGCTGTACCCAGTTGCAGCAGACCGGACAGGATGGCCCAGACGCCGAAGACGCCGAGCACCCAGGCCGGATCGGTCTTCAATGCAATGATCACGGCGGCGGTGGTGGCCGCGCTGATCGCTACGTTGATGGCCTGCGTGCGGTTATCCGTCTTGCCGCCGCTGCGCGAAAGGTCGAGATAGTTGGCGAGTGCATCCCACGCGGGATAGAGGACCAGCAGGATGGCCGCGCCGACGGTGGAATGCATGCCGACCGCGAAGGCCAGTGCCACCCATATGATCGAAACCGCCGCGCGAGTGAAGTAATAGTGTTTGAGCCATTGCTCAGCCGCGGCTTGCAGTCCCTGTGTGACTCGATGCTCTGCCATGTGAAACTCCCTTGAAGATGATGATCGAGAGATTCTCAGTTATGGCGTCGCGCGGACATCGGTCAAATGACCGAGGCGGCCTGAAACCGTTGTCGCGTATAGTGGGGCCTTTCCGATGCCCCTCTCTTCGCTGACATCCATGACCCCTCCGGAAGCCAGCCGTCTCCCCTTGCTCGTGTTCGATTGCGTGAAGGCGCTCGCCTTCATCGGCGACCTGAGCATGGGACAGCCCACCGACCATTCGCCCCGCACGGCATGGCTCGCCGCGCGTCTCGCCGATGCGGCCGGACTGTCTGCGGCGGATCGCGACGCGGTTCGTGAAGCAGCCTTGCTGCGCTGGTCGGGCTGTACGGCGAACGCGGCAGGCTTCGCGCAGGTTTTCGGTGACGACGTGGCGTTTCGCCAGGCCATGCTCGAAGAGCATCCGGACTGGGCGGAGCCGCTCGAAGCGCTCGGTGACGCGGGCGCGGCCCTGACGCCGCTCGCCGTGATTCACTGCGAGGTCGCGGGCGAAGTGGCGCGCATGCTCGGATTGAGTGCATCCACGGAGACCGCGTTGCGCCATGTCTTCGAGACGTGGGATGGCCGCGGCCTGCCTGCGCATCTCGCGGGCGACGCCGTGCCCGCAGCGGTCTTCATCGTCGCGCTGGCCGGCGATCTCGAGATCTATAGCCGCGTGTTCGGCGTGGAAGGCGCGCTGGCCCGACTGGCGCAGCGTTCGGACATGCGCTATCCCGCCGATCTCGTGAAGCACGCGATCACGCATGCTCGGCCATGGCTGAAGCAACTGAACGAACTGTCATCCGCCGAGGTCGATGCCGCGCTGCTGACCCGGCACATGCAGCACAGCACGTCGCCGGCCTTGGTCGCGGATGTCATCGATCTGAAACTGCCGTGGATGACCGGCTTCTCGCGCACGGTTGCGGCGACTGCGGCAGCGGCGTGTGTGCGCCTTACGCCGGACACGGAGGTGCATGCGCGCGTGTATCACGCCGGATTGATCCATGGCATTGGCCGGGCATCGGTGCCCAATGCCGTATGGAATCAGCGCGAGCGCCTCACTGAAAGCGCCTGGGAGAAGGTGCGTCTGGTGCCGTACTGGACGTCGCGTGCGGGACGCCTGGCTGGCGCGATCGGCGAAGCGGCCGAGCTCGCATCGTATGCCTATGAGAGGCTCGATGGCTCCGGCTATTTTCGCGGCGTGCGCGACCGTGCGATCAGCATGGAAGCACGCGTTCTGGCGGCGTCGGTGGCCTGGGTTGCACTGCGCTTGCCGCGTCCCTGGCGTCCCGCGTTATCGTCCGACGAGGCCGCGCGGCAGTTGCTCGAAGACGTGGCCGGCGGCCGTCTGGATGGCGAAGCAGTCGATGCGCTCCTCGCCGATGCCGACAGCCCCATCAGACGGCCCGTCAACGAAGCGCACACGCGCGTGCTGCTCTCGGTACGGGAGATCGAAGTCCTGCGATCCATCTCGCGCGGCGCGAGCAACAAGGAAGCCGCGCGCGAGCTCGCGTTGAGTCCGAGCACGGTGCGAACGCATATCGAGAATATCTTTCGCAAGCTCGAATGTTCGACCCGTGCGGCCGCGACGCTGAAGGCATCGGCGATGGGCTGGCTTTGACGCCGGTTCAAGCTCGGAGCGTCTGCTTGAACAAGTCGAGCAGCGCGTGCCAGCCTCGCTCAGCCGCGTTCGGGTCATACACGGGAAAGTCTGGGACCATCCAGCCGTGCAAGGCGCCAGGGTAGGTTTCGGCGCGGTAGTGGACGCCTGCATGGATCAACGACTCTTCTAGACGGGCAGCCATCGCCGGTGGGTAGCTGTCGTCGTTGTCGGCACTCGCGATGTACACCTGCGCGTCCAGACTGCTTGCGAGCAAGTGCGGGCTCGTTGGCGCGTCGGTTGCCAGATTGCCGCCGTGAAAGCTGGCGACCGCCGCGAAGCGCTCGGGGAACGTGGCCGCCGCAGCGATGGCCATGCCGCCGCCCATGCAGAAACCCACTGCGCCCAGCTTGCCGTGCGCAATGTCCTTGCGCGTGTCGAGCCAGGCCAGGAAGCCGCTGGTATCGCTGGAGGCCTTGTCGATTCCTGTCGTCGCCATGAGCGGGCCGAGGATGGCCTTCACGTCGCCCTTGAAAACTTCCTTGGGCACAAGCGGCTCATAAGGACCAAACCGATAGTAAAGGTCCGGCAGCAAGACGACATGGCCCGCGTCCGCGAGCTTCGTGGCCATGTCCAGCATGGCCGGCCGGATGCCGCCGGCATCGCCGTAGAAGATCGCGGCAGGCCAGGGTCCGACGCCGTCCGGCGACATGACATACGCGGGGCACATTCCGTCAGCGGTCGGGATGATGACTTGTTCCGTGGGCAAGCTGTTTCTCCTGCGATGAACGAGCCGTCACGACTCGTCGGGTATCGGGTATTTCCACGACGACTTGACTTCACGCAGCGCGACGCTCGACTGAATGGAGGCAATGCCCGCCTGCTTGCGCAACACACGCTCGATGAAGTCGCCGTATGCGTCGAGATCGGGTGTCACCACCTGAAGAATGTAGTCCGCGTCGCCGGTGATCTTGTGGCAAGACAGCACTTCCGGCCGGCCGCGCATGACGGCCTCGAAGTTATCGGCGGTCTTGTCGGAATGGATGTCGATGCGGATATGCACGAAGGCCAGCAGGTCCAGGCCAATGGCGCGTCGATTGAGATTGGCCTGATAGCCTGTGATCACCCCCTGGTCTTCGAGGTGCTTGCGTCGCCGCCAGCATGGCGTGACGCTCAAGGAAAGCTGTTCGCCAAGCGCGGCATTGGAAAGCGTGCCGTCATTCTGAAGGAGGCGCAGCATGGACCGGTCGACCGGATCCATGACAGGTCTTGAACGGTTTGTGCTCATTGGGCCCGATCCGTAGACAAACGTTCTAATAGTGTAGGCTTTCGCGCATCCAAAAGCAAAATGAGTGCGTCCACGCGTGACTAGACTTAAGGCAGTCTCAGCACGGCAGTCCACCATGCTTACCATCTACAGCAGCGATCACAGTCTTCATCAAGGTGTCGAACTGAAGGACGGCGCGATCTCCGAGTCCTTCGAAAAACCGGTTCGTGCAGAAGCGATACTTCGTCAGGTCAAGGCGGCGGAACTGGGCGAGGTCATCAGCCCGACCCACTATGAGCGTCATCACTATGTCGGCGCGCATAGCGAAAGGTATGTTGAATTTCTGGCTCATGCGTGGGACGAGTGGACCGCCACGGGCCGCACCTGTCAGGCCTTGCCGCTGGTATGGCCCGTTCGGGGGCTGCCTGCCACGGCCATGCCGCAATTCATCGACGGCAAGCTCGGCCTGTTTTCGATGGACGCCGGATCGCCCATCAACGCAGGTACATGGGACGCCGTGTCCGCCAGCGCAAACTCGGCGCTGACGGGCGCGGAAGTCTTGTCCAAAGGCACGAATGCCGCATTCGCATTGTGCAGGCCACCGGGTCATCACGCGGGGCGCGAGTACATGGGCGGTTACTGCTATCTGAACAATGCGGCGCTTGCGGCACAGCGCTGCGTTCAACAGGGCGCGCGGCGCGTGGCCATCCTGGACATCGACTTCCATCACGGCAACGGCACGCAGGACATCTTCTACGAACGCAAGGACGTGCTGTTCGTCTCCATCCACGGAGACCCCGGCGTGTCGTTCCCGTATTTCTCGGGCTATGCCGATGAACGTGGCGCGGGTGAGGGCGTGGGAAGCAACCTCAATCTCCCGCTGCCGCGCGCGACGACATTCGATCTCCACGAACCCGCGCTGCTGCAAGCCGGCGTCGCGATTGCACAGCATGGCGCCGATGCCTTGATCGTCTCGCTGGGCGTCGATACGTTCGAAAGCGACGCCATAGGCCATTTCCGTCTGAGCACGCCTGACTTCACGCGCATCGGCCGAAGGATCGCGACGTTCGGGCTGCCGACGCTCTTCGTCATGGAAGGCGGCTACATGGTCGACGAGATCGGGGTCAATGCCGTGAACGTACTGCTGGGCTTCGAAGGACGCGCGTGAAGGCGTTTGCTTCCCGCAAGCGCATGGCAAAAGGTGAGCATATGAACCGGCTTGTGTATCTCTCTTCCGACTGTCTGTAAGACCTCGACAGCTTTCGTGTCGAAACCAGCATGCAGGGCGTGCGCGCCGACATCGTGCTCGACCGGCCGCCGTTCAACGTCATGTCGCTCTCGCAGCACGAGCAGATCCGTGCCGTCATCGAAGCGCTGGATCGTGATCCGGTCGTTCAGATCATCGTGCTGCGAAGTTCGCGGGAACACTTCTCCAATGGCATGGACGCGTTCGGCCTGAGCCATGCCGCCATGCAGAACGCATCGAAACTGGTTTTTGCATTGAGCGCGCCTTCGCGCTGCAGCAAGCCGGTGATTGCAGCCAATCGCGGCCATTGCTTCGGCAGCGCTTTCGAGTTGTCGCTGGCGTGCGACTTCCGGGTAGTCACGGAGTCCACGGTCTATGCCTTGCCGGCGCTGCACGACGGCCATCTGCCAGGATATGAGAGCATGCGGCGGCTGCATCGGCTGATAGGGACGGGCAGGACCAAGGACCTGGTCATGCGCTCGCGCTTCCTGGATGGCGTGAAGGCCTACAACTGGGGCATCGCGAACGAGTTCACGGTGGACACCGAACTCGAAAACGTCACCGATGCGCTGGTCGAAAAGTTGCTCGCCACGTCGCCGGCGAAGCCGCGCGCGATCAAGCAGTTTTTGAACGGTATCGAAGGCGTATCGTCTGGTCTGGAGTACGGGCCGGACGGCGAGCTGCAGACGATCCTTGCCTGACGAAGACCGGCTGCAGCGTTCACGAGCCTGTGCGCTCAGGCACCCCGCACCCCGTTCCCTACCGGCGACGCCTGCGCCTGCAAATAAGCGAGGCCACCGCCCGCCGACACGATGTCCATCACGAACGGCGGCAAGGTCGGCACGCGATGCACGACGCCACTCGCCGTCTGCCGGATGACTCCATTTCGATAGTCGATCTCCAACGTTTCGCCATCGGCGATGGCATCGTATTCAGCCGCGGAAATCTCGAGGAAGGGCACGCCCATGTAGACCGAGATGCGATATGGCGCACGCGTCAGCCGCATCGCCAGCAATCCCAGGCCAATCTCTTTCATGGCAAGAAACGGATGGCTGTGCTGACTGCCGTGAGCAAAGCGCTTTCCGGCCATCAGCATGTCGCCGGGCCGGGCGTCTTCGGCGATCTCGGGGCGCACCTCATGCAGCAGGTGTTTGCGCAGCACGCGCGGGTCGTAGTTGAAGACATGATTCGCGGAGATGAGCGCGTCGCTCGACACATCGTCGGGCAGTTTCCAGACTCGGCCTGTCGTCGTCAGCGGGGCGGTCATGCAACGGTCTCCTGCAGGAAGGCGCGCGGATCGGCTACCCGGCCCGCAAGCGCCGAAGCGGCGACCGTCAGCGCGCTCGCCAGATAGATATGCGCATCGGGGCTGCCCATGCGGCCAGGGTCGTTGCGCGTGCTGGTGCTGATGCGCACCTCGCCCGCCGCGAGTTGCGCAAGGCCGCCGAAGCAGGGTCCGCACGTCGATGGCGCGATCTGCGCGCCGGCCGACATCAGCACGCCCAGCACGCCTTCGGCCATTGCCTGTTCATGCACGCGCCGCGTGGCGGGAATGACCAGCAGCTTCACGTTGTCGTGGACTTTTCGTCCCTTCAATACGTCAGCCGCCGCGCGCAGTTCAGCGAGACTCCCGGATGCACATGAACCGATATACGCGTGCTGAATCTCGATACCGCCCAGTTCCGCCGCGGTGCGCACGTGCGTGGGGGAGGGCGGAATGCTGACGAGCGGTTCGAGCGTGCCGGCATCGATGTCGATCGTGCGCAGGCAGGGCGCGTCATCATCGCCGCGAAGGAGCGCGGGTGCTTGCATGCCCGCTTCGCGCAAATAATCGAGCGTGCGTGCATCCGCGGGTACCACGCCCGCATCGGCGCCCATATCGACACTCAGGCCGGAAATCGTACAGCGCTCCGGCACGGAAAGCCGTTCGATGGCCGTCCCGCCGTATTCGATGACGCTCTCGTTCGCCTCGTCCGCGTCGATGAGCCGCATCGCATGCAGTACGACATCACGCGCCGTGACGCCCGCAAGCAGCACGCCGTGCACGCGCACGCGGATCGTCCGGGGCACCTTGAGCCAGATGCGACCGGTCGCCATGATCATGGTCACTTCGATGCCGAAAGGAATCGCCAGCGCGCCGACGCCGCCGAGTCCCGGCGTATGCGTATCGGCGCCCGCGACGAACATGCCGGGCGCCACCAGCCCGCGTTCGATGGTCAGCGGATGCGTAATGCCTTCGCTGTCGAAGAGATGGCCGACCTGCATCTTCACGGCGAGTTGCCGCGTGAGACGGTTGCGATCGGCGGCGGCCACGCTGTGCGCCGGCGTCTCGTGGTCGATGGCAACGACGAGGCGCTCAGGATGCGCAAGCGTGTCGATGCCGATATCCGCGAGCCGCTTCACATACGCGGGATACGACACCTCGGGCATCGTCGTCAGATCGGGCGTTGCCCAGATCACTTCGCCCGGTTCGACGTGCGCGCGCCCGCTTGCACGCGCCAGAATTTTTTGTACCAGCGTCGCGGCCATGGATCACGCTCCCTTCACGACCTGGCGCTCGAACGCCGCATAGTGCGACGCGCCGAGCATCTCGGTGATCTGCGCGAGCGGCGCCATGTCCGGCACCATCGCAGCGGTGCTGCCTTCCTCTTTCAGGCGTTCCAGCAGCGTACGCTGCCAGCCGACGATGCCTTGAATGAGCGTGATCGGATAGAGCGACATGCCCAGTCCGGTCTGCGCCAGTTCGCGCTGCGGTTGCAACGGCCGGATGGTTTCAGCGACCGTGTGGATGACCGGGATGTTCACCGCCTCGGCCACTGCGCGGCACTCGTCCAGCGACGACAGCGACGGAACCATCACCGCATCGACGCCGAGCTCGGCCATGGCTTTCAGACGGCGGATCGCCTCGCTGACGCCGTGCAGCGCCACCGCATCCGTGCGTCCGATGACGAGGAAGTCCGGCGAACGGCGCGCGAGCAACGCGGCACGCAGCCGGCCGGCCATCTCGGCATCGTCGACGAGCGCCTTGCCTGACATCGCGCCGCAACGCTTCGGCGACATCTGGTCTTCGAGGTGCATCGCCGCCACGCCCGCGCGTTCGAGTGCGCGCACGGTTTCCGCGATGTTGGACACATCGCCGTAGCCGGTGTCCGCATCGGCGATCACCGGCAGATTCACCGCCGTGACGATCTGCGCAGCCTGCGCAATCATCTCCGACCCGCTGATGAGGCCGATGTCCGGCTTGCCGCGGCTCGCCGCCACGCAATAGCCCGACATGTACACGGCCTCGAAGCCCGCGGCTTCGATGAGCATCGCGCCGAGGGCGTCGTGCGTGCCCGGCACCGCCACCGCCTCGCGTCTCGCGAGCATGGCGCGCACGCGCGCCCCCTTGCTTGCATCCTGCGACAAAGAAGAACTCATATGACTGGCCTCACGACTTCGGCAGCGTCGCCACTGCCTGTTTGACCGCTTGCGAGTCGAACTGGTTGGCGGCGGGAATGAACTGGTTGGTGTACACGTCCTTCGGATCGAGCGGCCCCGCGAGCTGCTTGTTCGCCTTCAGGAAATCGACCATGGCGGCGGCCGATGCGGAAGGCGTCTCGCCCATCTTTTCGCCCGCGTCCGTCTTCAGGTAGTTCATGCGCATGTTGACGAGCGCCAGTGCCTGTTTCATCGCGGCCGCGTCCGAAAGACCCGTAGGCTTGCTGGCGGGAAACTCTTCCCAGTGCGCACGGATGGCGCCTTGCGGATCGGCCATCGTGATCTGCGTGCCCTGCACGACGCAGCGCAGCAGCTTTTCGATCACTTCAGGATGCGACCTGGTGTAGTCGTCGCGCACGAAATAGGCGCTGCCGAACGTGAGCTTCTCGGCGGAAGGCGACTTGAACACACGCAGCTTGAGGCCCATGTCTTCCGCCAGCGCAATCTGCGAATCCCAGGTTCCCCAGATATCGACCTTGCCGCTGCGCAGCGCCGTAATGGCTTGCGCGCCGGTGCCGGTCTCGACGAAGGTCACGTCCTTGTCCGGGTCGAGACCCGCCTCGGCGATCTGTCCTTTGATGATGTTGACGAGCACCGCCCCATAGGAAATCACGCCGATGGTCTTGCCCTTGAAGTCCTTGATGCTCTTGATCGGACTCGAATCAAGCACGACCGGAAACTGGAAGTTGTGGCGGATGTTCAGATAGACCGCCTTGATCGGCGCGCCCTTGGAGCGCGCGACGATCGCCGCGCCGGGCGCCATGTTGACGAACTGCGCCTGACCCGAGAGCACTGCCTGCATGCCGGCGGTCGAGTTGATCGGCTGGATGGTCACGTCGAGACCCTGCTTCTGCCAGCACTTGGTGTAGAGCGGGATGGACGTGTTGTTGGCCTGCGATGCATCGATGACCGTGGTGCCCACCGCCATCGTGATCTTCTGCATGTCCTGCGCGAGAGCGATGCCCGGCGCCGCGACGAGCGGGAGTGAAGCGGCGAGGGCGCACAGCGTCAGGCGGGCGCGGGTCGAACGGGTCATGATGCGTGTCTCCTTGCTTTTTATGAATGGGGCCGTGGTGTCTGTTAGCGGCCTTTGAATTGCGGCGTTCTGCGCTCACGAAATGCGCTGCGGCCTTCGACGAAATCCTCGGTGGAAAAGAGCAGGGTCTGGCCTTCGAGCTCGAGCGCGAGTGCGGCGTCCAGGGACTCGATGGGCTTGGCGAGCGCGGCCTTCGTCATCGCCACGGCGACGGGTGCGGCGTCGCAGAACGACTCGGCGAGCGCGAGGGCATCGGCGAGCAGCGCAGCGGGTTCGGCAAGCTGATCCACGAGGCCGAGCGTGGCCGCTTCCCGGGCATCGAGCACGCGGCTCGCGAACAGCACGCGCCGGGTCTGCGCCATGCCGATGCGGCGCGGCAGCGTCCACAGCAGACCGAAGTCCGCCATCAGGCCGAGCTTGCCGAACACGGCGCCGAACTTCGCCGTCTGGCTTGCGACGACGAAATCGCACGCCGCCGCGATCGACAGTCCCGCGCCGTGCGCCGCGCCGTTGACGGCGGCGATGACCGGCTTGTCGCCGGCCGCGATCAGGCGGATCAGCTGCTGGCCGCGCCTCATGCGCGCACGCACGTTGAGCGGATCGTGATCGCGCAGGCCGTCGAGATCGCCGCCCGCACAGAAGCTCGTACCGTTGCCCGTGACGACGATCGCGCGGCACGCTTCGTCCTGCTGCGCGGACTCGAGCGCCGCGATCAGGCCTTCACGCAGTTCGGCCGCGAGGGCATTGCGCTTGTCCGGCAGGTTCAACCGGATCAGCAGGACAGCGCCATGCCGTTCGCAGCGCACGGAAGCGCCTGTGTCGCTTGTGGTTTCGTCGCTCATGCCAATGTCTCCTCGTGCACGGGGCGAAGGTCCAGCGGCGCGCCGAGAAACGCGCCGCCGTCGATGCGCAGCAGTTGTCCGGTGATGAGGGCTGCCGCATCGCTCAGCAGGAACGCCACGAGTTCGGCAATCTCGCCGACGCTCGCATTGCGGCCGAGCGGCGTTGCGGCGCCGAGCGCCTGGCTTGCAGCGGCGCCATAGGACGCGACGAACGCTTCTGTTTCCACCGCCGCTGGAGCCACGCTGTTCACGCGAATGCCGCGTCCGCCCCATTCCAGCGCGAGCGCGCGCGTCAGTCCGGCCACGCCGCTGCGCGCCGCGACCGCATGCGCCAGCCCGAGACCACCGCGCTCGGCGGGACAGATCGACAGGTTGACGATTGCGCCGCCGCGCGGCATCGCGTCGTGCGCGGCGCGCGATGCGGCAAATACCGCATTGAGGTTGAGATCGACGACAGCCGCGAAGCCCTTGGGCGAGATCTGTTCGGCACGCGCGGCAAACTGGCCGCCTGCGTTGTTCACGAGGCCGTCCAGGCCGTGTTCGCCCGCGAAGGCGTGCAGCACGGAGCGCAGGGCCTCGGCGTCGCGCACGTCGCAGATGTCGTAAAGGAACGTACCGTCCGCGTTCGCGATCATGCGGCCGGTCTCGGCAAGGCCTTCGGCATGCCGGCCACAACCGCCGACCGTGGCGCCCAGCGCCGCGGCCCGGCACGCAATGGCGCGTCCTATGCCCGAGCCCGCTCCGGTCACATAAATGCGTTTGCCGCGCAGTGCGGACGGGGCGAGGACCGGCGCGGACGCATTCACGTGTCGAGCCCTTCGCGGACCACGCGCTTCGATTTGTGCGTGCTGCGCGGCAAGCTTCCGGCCGGCACGATATCGACGCTCGCGCGGACTTGCAGCTTCTCGCGGATCTCATGCGCGAGCCGTTCTGCCACGTCCGCGCCGAGTGGCGCGCCTTCCAGTTCGACGCGCAAGCGGAAGCCGGTCAGGAAGCCGGTGCGGGCATCGCATACGGACGGATCGAGCACGATCTGATACTCGCTGCTGAGTCCCTCGAAGCCGCGCACGATCTGCTCGACCGACGAGGGAAACACGTTGACGCCGCGGATGACCAGCATGTCGTCGGCACGGCCGCGCACGCCGCCGGGCAGACGCGCGTGCGTCCGTCCGCATGCGCAGCGGCTGCTGTCGCGCACGACGACATCGCCGGTCCACCAGCGCACGAGCGGACCCGCCTGCTTGTCCAGATGCGTCAGCACCAACACGCCCGGCGTGCCGTCGGCAACCGGTTGACCCTCGTCATCGACGATTTCCGCGTACGCGAAGTCTTCCGCGAGATGCGGGCCGCTCTGTACATGGCAGTCCTGGCCGATGGTCTGGAATTCGAGGCTGCCGTACGCATCGAAACATTTCGCGTTCCATTCGGCTTCGAGACGCTCGCGCGTGGCCGGCACGCTCGCGCCGGTCTCGCCGCCGAGCATGATGTGCCGGACCGGAGACTCGCGTGCGTCGAGGCCCATCGAACGCGCGGTCTGGGCCAGATGCGCGACGAAGGAAGGCGTCGCGGTAATCACGCTGACGCCGTATTCGAAGATCGAGCGGATCTGTCTTTCGGAGTCGGCGCTGCCGCCGGGAATGCAGGTCGCGCCGAGCTTCTGGTAGCCCGCTGTCGCTCCAAGGCCGCCGACGAACCATGCATAGCCGAACAGGCACTGGTAGACGTCGCCGGGCCGCACGCCCTGCGCATGGGCATAGCGTGCGTACAGGCCTGCCCAGCGATCCAGGTCGGCTTCGGTCCAGTATTGCGGTGCGGGCGCGCCGCTGGTGCCCGAGGAAAAGTGGATGCGCCGCACGTCGGCGGGCGCGGCGGCCTGGAACTCGCCATAAGGCGGCACGCGGCCGATCGAATCCACATAGTCACGCTTGCGGGTGAACGGCAGCGCGCGCAAATCGTCGAGGCTCGTCAGCTGCGCCGCGCGAAAGCCGTGTTCCGCGAACAGGCGACGGTAGTACACACTGTGCTCGCCGACGTAGTCGAGCTGCTCGCGCAGGCGCCCGAGCTGATAGGCGCCGATTGCTTCACGCGTCCAGGTCTCGCAGGCGTCGCGCGGCGTATCCGTCGGCGTGAGCGTGTCAGCCTGCATACGTCGCTCCCAGTCCGCGCACGCAGAATGCGGCCACGCTGTCGGCGGTGGCATTGCGCTCCGCGACGGTTTCGGTGCGGCGCGGGCGATACCAGATCGTCGTCCAGTTGAGCGCGCCGAGCAGCGCCTTCACGACGACGTGCGTGTCCTGCTGCGGCAACGACCCCGCCGCCATCGCCTCTTCGATCGCGCCGACGAACAAGGCCTGATACCGGTCGCGCATGGCCAGGAACTCCTTGAGCACCTTGCGCTGCGCCGGCGTGGTCTGGCCGTGCAGATGCATGTCGAGACCCTGCACGACCACGCACTGGAACTCGATGTTGCTCATGATGATCAGCACGTGCGCGCGGGACATCGCGGCAATGCGGGCGATGGGATCGGCGACGCCTTCCGCCGCCGTGGCGACCGCGTTCGTGACCATCTGCATGGCCGCGCCGTGCACCTGGAAGAACAGGTCGGCCTTGCTCTTGAAGTGGTGATAAATGCGGCCCTTGGTGCAGCCGAGCACCTCGGCGACATCGTCGATGCTGGTGGCGGCGTAGCCCTTGAGCATGAACGCGCTCGCCGCCGCGTGCAGGATCTGGGCGACGCTGCTGCTGTCGTCGTCGGCGGACTTCGATGCTTTCGGCTGAGCCGCGCGGCTGCGCGCCGGGCGGGATTCGACTTCGACCGTCATGCGGATTCTCCTGTTGCCTGAGCACGGATCGCGCGCGCGATGAGCAGGCGCTGGATCTCGGAAGTGCCCTCGTAGATTTCAGTGACACGCTGGTCGCGGTACAGACGTTCCACCGGATTCGGCTTCACGTAACCCGCGCCGCCGAAGATCTGCAGCGCGGCATCGATCACGTCGTGACTCGTTTCGCTCGCGATCAGCTTGGCCTGGGCGGCCAGCACGGAAACGTCGAGGCCGTTGTCATGGGCGCGCGCCGCTTCGTAGGTGAGGGCGCGGGCTGCGGACAGGCGGGCCGCGAGATCGGCGAGATTGAAACCGAGCGCCTGATGATCGATCAGCAACTGACCGAACGTGCGCCGCTTCGCAGCATACTCCACAGCCAGGCGGAAAGCGGCCAGCGCCATGCCGCAAGCCTGCGCGGCCACGCCGATGCGGCCCACATCGAGCGAGCCGAACGCCATGCGCAGGCCATCGCCTGGCGGCGCGAGCATGCGCGCCTGTGCGACCCAGGTATCGAGTTCGATCGTCGCGGTGCGGGTGCCGCGCATGCCCATCTTGTCTTCGAGCTGGCTGTCGTCGACGCCGGGCGCCTTTGCATCGACGAGAAACGCGGCGATGCCGTGCTTGCCCGCGCCCGCCTGGGTCTGCGCGAACACGACATACCAGTGCGCGGCGCCGCCGCCGCCGATCCAGCACTTCTCGCCGCGAATGCGCCAGCCGCCGTCTTCAGGCGTCGCGAGGGTCTGCATCGACGCGGGATCGGAGCCCGCGTGGCGTTCGCTCAACGCAAACGAAATGGCTTCGCCGCGCTCAATGAGGCCGCGCAGCAGTTCGCTCTTGAGCGCCTCGTCGCGCAGCAACAGGAGCGGCGCCGCGCCGAGCTGAATGGTGGCGACGATGCCGCTCGTCGAAGCACAGGTCTGCGCGATCTCTTCCACCACCGCGCAATACGCGACCAGGCTCGCGCCGCCGCCGCCGTGGCGCGCGGGCAGCACCATGCTGGCGATGCCGCTGTCGCGCAGGCGCTGCACGGTCTCGAGCGGATAGCGCTGACTCGCATCGATCTCGGCCGCAAGCGGTGCGAAGTACGTGGCGGACAACTCAGCGGCAAGATCGCGCCAATGCGCTTCCGCAGCGTTCAACTGCGGCTGCCACACGACTTCACGCGTCGGACGGATGCCGCGCGTGGCGCCGTTTGCGGGCTCTTCATGCGCCCTCTCTTCACTCTCTGCTGCAACGGCTGCGCGTTCGGAAATATTCATTCGCCAGGACCCTGCCAGGTTCGAAACGGTTGACCCAAAAAAATACTGTGTAGTATGCTCGGTCAACGCATCATACTAACGAGTATGTTTTCGGTCAACAGCGCGCAGGGCAGGGAAAGCCCGCCCCGGAGGCTGCAAACCGATCAACAGGAGACACGCGATGCACGCACAGGAAACGGCTGCACAGCCGCTCAGGGTGTTCTGGGCGCCGGGTTGTTCAAGCTGTCTGCGTACCAAGGAGTTTCTGACGCGGCATGGCATCGCGTTCGAATCGGTGAACGTGGCGGCGCAGGCGGGCGCGATGGAGGAGTTGCGCAGTCTCGGCGCCCGCAGCGTGCCGGTGCTCGCGATCGGGACGCGCTATGTGTACTGCCAGTCGCTTGCGGACATCAAGACCTTCCTCGAACTCGATATCCCCGACGACACGCGGCTGACGCCCGCCACGCTGGCGGAGCGGGTCAACCTCACCATCATGAAGGCGCTTGGCTTCGTGAAGCAGTTGCCGGACGACGTGCTCGACGGTCCGTTCCGCAACAGCTGGGCGCCGCCGCGCGGGCTGGCTCATCACGTATTCCGCGTGGTCGAGGCGTATCTCGAAGCGGTCGAGGAACAGCGCGAACTCACCTACGAAATGACGATGCGCGGCACGCATGAAGTGGTGCCGGGCCAGGACGTACTGACCTACGGGGAAGCGGTGCTCGCGCGCTTCAACCGCTGGTGGCAGATGCATCGCGACGACGACTTCTCTGCCATGCAGCCCACCTACTGGGGCGAGCAATCCCTGCACGAAGTGCTCGAGCGCACAACCTGGCATGCGATGCAGCACGCGCGGCAACTGACGGTCGTAATCGAGGCGCAAGGCCATGCGGTCCGCGAGCCGTTCACGCCCGCCGACCTCGCCGGCCTGCCGCTGCCCGAAAAAGCGTGGGACGACGACAAATAATGCTCTCAACAACGGAGACGACGTGAACCTGATCGACAAGGTAGTGGCGGTAACGGGGGCGGGACGCGGCATTGGCCGGGAGATTGCGCTGCTGTGCGCGCGCGAGGGCGCGGCGGTGGTCGTGAACGACTATGGCGGTGCGGACGGCAACGAGCCGAATCCTGGTGCGGAGGTGGTCGAGGAGATCGTAAAGGCCGGCGGGCGCGCGGTGTCGAATGCGGCCAGCATCGCCGACGAGCAGGGCGCGACGTCCATCGTCGAGGATGCGGTGCAGCACTTCGGCCGCATCGATGCCGTGGTCAACAACGCCGGCATTCTGCGCGACCGCATGTTCCACAAGATGAGCCGTGCCGAATGGCGCGACGTCGTCGATGTGCATCTGAACGGCTATTTCTACGTATCGAAAGCGGCGGCCGTTCATTTCAAGGAGCAGGGCAGCGGCGCGTTCGTTCATTTCACGTCGACGTCAGGGCTGGTCGGCAACCTGGGCCAGGCGAACTATGCGGCGGCGAAGATGGGTATCGTCGGCCTGTCGACATCGATTGCGCTGGACATGCAGCGCTACAACGTGCGTTCCAACTGCATCGCGCCGTTCGCGTGGAGCCGCATGACGGCATCGATCCCGGCGGAAACCGAAGCGGACAAGGCGCGCGTGGAGCGGCTCAAGACCATGTCCGCCGACAAGGTGGCGCCGCTTGCCGCGTTCCTGTGCTCCGACCTGGCGAAGGACGTCAGCGGGCAGGTGTTCTGCGCGCGCAAGAACGAAATCTTCCTGTTTTCCCTGCCGCGTCCGGTGCGTTCGATGCAGCGTGCCGAAGGCTGGAGTGTCGATACGCTCGCCTCGGATCTGCTGCCCGCGTTCCGCCCGACCTTGCAGCCCTTGCAGCGCTCATCGGATGTGTTCGCGTGGGATCCGGCATGAACGCCGCGTTCGAACCCGCGCGCCTCGTGGCAGCGCCGCCGCGCGAGACCGTCGCGACGCATGATGTGCGCGATGTGATGCTGTATGCGCTGGGCATCGGTGTCGGCAGCGATGCGGCGACTTCGGCTTCCACCTTGCGATACGTCTACGAAGACCGGCTGCAGGTCTGCCCGACGATGGCAGTGGTGCTCGCATGGCCCGGCTTCTGGTTGAAGGAACCGCAATACGGCGTGAACTGGCGCAAGGTGCTGCACGCGGAGCAGTCGCTGGAAGTGTTCGCGCCCTTGCCTTGCGAAGGCAGCATCCGAAGCGTGCTGAGGGTCGAGCGCATCGTCGACAAGGGCGCCGACAAGGGCGCGCTGCTGTACTCGCGGCGCGACCTGTATGCGAGCGAGAGCGGCCAGTTGCTCGCGACCGAGCGTCGCGCCACTTTTCTGCGTGGCGACGGCGGACGCGGCTCGGCGGGCCCGCATGACGATGCGGCGCCAACGCCGCACGCGCTGCCGGAACGCGCGCCGGACAAGTCGGTCGCGCTTGCCACCCGGGACGATCAGGCGTTGCTGTACCGGCTGAGCGGCGATCGCAATCCGCTGCATATCGATCCGCATATCGCCGAATCGGCGGGCTTTGCGCGGCCCATCCTGCACGGCCTGTGCACCTACGGCGTGGCGGCGCGCGCGCTGACCGACGCCTTGTGCGACGGCGACGCCGTCCGCTTCTCGCGCATGGACTGCCGCTTCTCGAAGCCGGTCTATCCGGGCGAGACGATCGTCACCGACATCTGGGTCACTGGCGCGGGCGAGGCGTCGTTCGTCGCGCGCGTCGCGGAACGCGATGCGGTCGTCCTCGGCAATGGCCGCTTTCAATGGCATTGAAGCCTTCAACCTGACGGATACAGCAATGATTGGAATCTTGGCTTGCGGCGCGTATGTTCCGCGTCTGCGCCTGCAACGCGCGTCGGTGAGCGCGGCGCACGCGTGGTTCGCGCCGGCATTGAAGGCGCATGGCAAAGGCGAGCGGGCGATGGCGAACTGGGACGAAGACGCGCTCACGCTCGCGGTGGAAGCCGCGCGCGACGCCGCCGCCGAAGCGGCGCGCGGGGAAATCGGCACGTTGATGCTCGCCTCGACGAGTCTGCCGTTCGCGGACCGTCAGAATGCCGGCATCGTGAAGGAAGCACTCAATCTCGCCGACGACGTGTTCACCCAGGACATCACCGGCAGCCAGAAAGCGGGCACGGGCGCGCTGATCCAGGCATTGCGCGGGGTAGCCTCGGCCGATGCCGCGCACACGCTCTGCATCGCATCCGAGCGCGCGGCCGCGAAGCCTGCCTCGGAGGCGGAACTGATCAACGGCGATGCCGCCGCCGCGTTCGTGCTGGGTCGCGGCGAAGCGATTGCGCGCTTCATCGGCAGCCATTCGGTCTCGGTCGATTTCGTCGATCATTTCCGCGGCAGCGACGCCAGTTTCGACTACGGCTGGGAAGCGCGCTGGGTCCGCGATGAAGGCTACGGCCGCATTGCCGGCGACGCGCTGACGCAGGCGCTCGCGAAGTTCGGCCTGGCCGGCGAGGACGTGCATCGGCTGATCGTGCCGATTCCGGTGCGTGGCGTCGCCGAAGCGCTGGCGCGGACCTGCGGCGTGCCGGCGAGCGCCATCGTGGACACGCTCGGCGCCACGCTCGGTCATGCCGGCTGCGCGCAGCCGCTCGTGCTGCTGGCGCATGCGCTCGAACGCGCGCAGCCGGGTGAGCGGATCGTGCTGCTCGGCTTCGGCCAGGGCGCGGACGTGCTGATCTTCGAGACCACGCCCGCCATCGCCGCCCAGACGAACGCGACGAAGCGCGGCGTGTCGGGCTGGCTCGCGCGCGGCAAGCCCGAAGCGAACTACCTCAAGTATCTGTTCTTCACGGGCGGCATCGGGCTGGATACCGGCATGCGCGCCGAGTTCGAGCAGAAGCAGCCGCTCACCGCGCTGTATCGCAACCGGTCGGCGGTGCTCGGCCTGGTCGGCGGGCGCGATCCGGAAAGCGGCGCGGTGCAGTACCCGCCGACCGGCATCGCCGTGGGATCGCACGATGCGCGCAGCGCGACGCTCGAACCTTATCCGCTCGCCGAACGCACCGCGCGCGTGCTGACCTTCACGGCGGACCGGCTGGCCTTCACGCCGGATCCACCGGGCTGCTACGGCATGGTCGAGTTTGACGGCGGCGGCCGCATGCTGGCGGAGTTCACGGACGCCGATGCGGATCAGATTGAAGTCGGCCGGGCCATGCGCATGAGCTTTCGAATCAAGTCCGTCGATGAGCGGCGCGGCTTCGTCAAATATTTCTGGAAGGCGATGCCCGCCTGACAAGGAGCGAATCAACATGCCCAAAGGCATTCGGGACAAGGTAGCGATACTCGGCATGGGCTGCGCGCGCTTCGGCGAGCGCTGGAACGACGAGGCCGACGATCTCATGGTCGAGGCCTACACGGAGGCGCTCGCCGATGCGGGCGTCGAGACCGCGCAGATCGACGCGGCGTGGCTGTCGGTGGGCTTCGACGCGATGAACATCGGGCCGTCGGGCATTCCGCTCGCCATGGCGCTGCGGCTGCACGACATTGCGGTCACGAAAGTGGAGAACTACTGTGCGTCGGGCACCGAGGCCTTTCGCGGCGCGGTCTATGCGGTCGCTTCGGGCGCGGCCGACATCGCGCTCGCGCTTGGGGTCGAGAAGCTGAAGGACACGGGCTACGGCGGCCTGCCGGTGCGCACGCGCGGCACCACGTTCGACATGATCGGCGTGGTGGGTTCGGCGCCCGGCAACTTCGCCCAGCTTGCCGGCGCCTATCGCGCGCGGCATGGCGTCTCGCGTGACGATCTCAAACGCGCCATGGCGCACGTCTCGGTCAAGAGCCATGCGAACGGCGTCAACAATCCGAAGGCGCATCTGCGCCGTGCCGTGGACATGGACACCGTGCTGAACGCGCCGATGGTCGCCGAGCCGCTCGGCCTGTACGACTGCTGCGGCGTGTCGGATGGCGCGGCCTGCGCGATCGTCACGACGCCGGAGATCGCCCGCGCGCTCGGCAAGGGCGGCGAGCTCGTGACGGTGAAGGCGCTGCAACTCGCGGTATCGAACGGCTGGGAACTGCAGGGCGCGGGCTGGGACGGCAGCTATTTCCATACCACACGTATTGCCGCGCAACGCGCCTACGACGAAGCGGGTATCACGAAGCCGCGCGAGCAACTGAGCCTGATGGAAGTCCACGACTGCTTCTCCGTCACCGAACTCGTGACGATGGAAGATCTGCACGTGAGCGAGCCCGGCGAAGGCTGGCGCGACGTGCTCGACGGCCGCTTCGACGCGGACGGCGCCAATCCATGCCAGATCGACGGCGGGCTGAAGTGCTTCGGGCATCCGATCGGCGCATCGGGACTGCGCATGATCTACGAGAACTATCTGCAATTGCTGGGCCGCGCCGGCAAGCGGCAGGTGCGCAAGCCGCCGGTGCTCGCGCTGTCGCACAACCTCGGCGGCATGCCGAACCAGAACGTCAGTGCGGTCGCGATTGTCGGCGTGGCCGGAGCCTGACGATGCTCGACCGCGAAACCCTCGAACAACTGAAAGACTCCGTGCGCCGTTACGTGCGCGAGAAGCTGGTGCCGCTGGAGCAGCAGGTCGCTGAAGAAGACCGCATTCCGCCTGGCATCCTCGACGACTTTCGCCAGATGGGCCTGTTCGGACTCTCGACGCCCGAAGCGTACGGCGGCCTCGGGCTCGTCTGCGCGGAAGAGATCGAGATCATCATCGAGCTGACGTGGGCCTCGGCGGCCTTCCGCTCGGCGGTGGGCATCAATCTCGGGCTCGGCTCGCAAGGCATCCTGATGGACGGCACCGAGGCGCAGAAGGATCACTGGCTGCCGAAGATCGCGAGCGGCGAAGTCATCACGAGCTTCTGCCTCACCGAACCCGATTCGGGCTCGGACAGCGCGGCGCTGCGCACGCGCGCGGTGCTCGACGGCGACAGCTGGGTCATCGACGGCAGCAAGCGCTACATCACGAATGCGCCGGTCGCGGGGCTGTTCCTCGTCATGGCCCGCACGCATCCGGAACGGCTGCCGAAGAACGGGCACGTCACCGCGTTCCTCGTGCCGGCGGATACGCCGGGCGTGACCGTTGGCCCGAAGGACAAGAAGATGGGTCAGGCGGGCGCCTGGTCGGCGGACGTGTACTTCGAAAACGTGCGGGTGCCGCGGAGCGCGATCATCGGCGGCGAACCTGGCCGGGGATTCGTGACGGCCATGAAGTCGCTCGATCGCGGCCGCATCAATGTTGCCTCGGTGTGTGTCGGCCAGGCGCGGCGCATTCTTCACGAGGCCACGCAGTATGCGGTCGGACGGACGCAGTTCGGCGAGCCGCTCGCCAGCTTCCAGCTGATCCAGGCCATGCTCGCCGACAGCCAGACCGATCTCTACGCTGCCGAATGCATGCTGCGCGACGTCGCCCGCCGGTATGACGCGGGCGAGCGTGTCTCGCTCGAAGCGTCGTGCTGCAAGCTGTTCTGCTCGGAGATGGTCGGCCGCATCGCGGATCGCGCCGTGCAGATTCACGGCGGCGCGGGCTACATGCGCGACAGCGCCGTGGAGCGCTTCTACCGCGACGTGCGGCTGTTCCGCATCTACGAAGGCACGACGCAGATTCAGCAGATCATCATCGGCAGGGAACTCGCCCGGCGTGCCGCGGCGTCATGACTTCATAAAAACAGGGAAACGGCGGAAATGGATCTCGGACTCAGGGACAAGGTGGCGATCGTCACCGGAGGGGCGCGCGGCATCGGCGCGGCAATCGGCGAGCGTCTGGCGATGGAAGGCGCGCGCGTCGCGGTGGTCGATCGCGATGGAGCCGGCGCGCGGGCACAAGCGGACAAGCTTCAGACGATGGGCGTGGAGGCGCGCGCGTATGCCGTCGATGTCACCGACGAAGCATCGGTCAACGACATGGTCGAGGCGGTGGCGGACACATGGGGCAGCGTGCACCTGCTCGTGAACAATGCGGGATTCACCCGCGACATGCGCATCACGAAGATGGGCGTCGGCGACTGGGACAGCGTTGTCGATGTCATCCTGAAGGGCGCCTTCCTGTGTACGCGCGCCGTGTTGCCGCACATGACGGCGGAAGGCCAGCGGTGGGGACGCATCGTCAATATCTCGTCGCGTGCGCATCTGGGCAATCCGGGGCAGGCGAACTACTCGGCGGCCAAGGCGGGACTGATCGGCTTCACGCGGGCGATGTCGCTGGAGAACGGGCGCTTTGGCGTGACCGTGAATGCGATCGCGCCGGGCATCATCGACACGCAGGCGGTGCGCGATCTGCCTCACTACGACAAGGTGCGCGAAGCCGCCGAGAAGACCACGCCGGTGCCGCGCATGGGCAACCCGTCCGATGTCGCGGATGCGGTGGCATTCCTGCTGTCCGAACGCGCGAGCTATGTAAGCGGCGATCTCCTGCACGTCTCCGGCGGCCGATACTGAGACTCGGGCGTCAGGCGGGGCCGAAGCGCGCGGCCCCGCGCGTCATGACCTTCACGTTGCGTTCGAGGGCAAACACGTCGAAAGAGAGGTGATCGCCTTCAACGCAGGTACGGCTGGATGCTTCGATGCGCAGCGTGTCCCCTGGAAACACGGGCGCGCTGAAACGCGCTTCCATTTCGCGGAGTTCGACGGCGCGCCGTTCGAGCGCGCGCAACAGCATGTAGCCCGCGATGCCGAAGCTCGCCATGCCATGCAGGATGGGTTGCGCGAATCCTGCCGCGCGGGCGATGGCGGGATCGGCATGCAGGCCGTTCATGTCGCCGTTCAGGCGAAACAGAAGCGCGGTTTGCGGCGGCACGGTGTAGTCGAATGCATGACGGCTTGCGGCTTTACGCTCGTCGCGTTGCGCTGCCTCACGCACGCGAGGAGTGGAGTCGAATCCTCCATGGGTGCGCAGGATCGAAGTCATGTCGAGCGTGGCGATGGGCGCGCCATCGTCGGCATCGAACAACTTGCGTCTCGTCACGACGCGCGCACCGCGCTCGCGGCCGAGATCCTCCACGGTCACCACACGGCTTTCGCTGCGCACATGTGCAGCGGTTGCCAGCGGACGATGAAGCTCGATGCGCTGCGCACCATGCAGCATGCCGGGCCAGTCGAGCCCGAGACGCGGATCGCCGAGCCAGGGGCCCGGATCGGCGAGGACGGTGGCGAAGGCCGGCAATACAGCGAGGCCTTCTTCATACACGTAAGCGAGTTGTGCCGGGTCCAGCGGCGCCTGACCGATGCCCAGTGACAGCGCGTAGAACATGACGTCACGGGCGGTGTAGCGCTGCGAGAGGGCGTCGATCGGCCAGTTCAGCAGTTGCGCCGGACCCAGCGGCGCGTGTGCAGGCATGCTTCAGGCGGCGAGCGCGAGCGCCGCTTCTTCGGCGACGCGTCCGCTCGGATTGCCGAGCAGCGTGGTGCGATACATCATGCGCGGCTGCGTCTGGTCGTAGTCGGATAGCGCGATATGCATGGCGCTGCGGTTGTCCCACATCATCAGATCGCCGACCTGCCAGCGGTGCCGATAGACATTCTCCGGCTGCACGCTGTGCTGATACAAGTATTCGAGCAATGGACGGCTTTCGGCGCGCGTCATGTCCTCGAAGGAAACCGTCGTCATCTCGCTCACGTAGAGCGCCTTGTGACCTGCTTCGTCGTGCACGCGCGCGACCGGCTGAAACACGGGCGGGTTGCGCCGGCGAATGTCGGCGAGATCTTCCGGCGTGCGGTTCGCCCGCGTCTCGCGCGCGATGGTCATGTCATGCAGCGCCCAGCGGCCGTCGAGCATCGACTGAAGGCCAGGCGAAAGCGTCTCCCACGCCCGCACCATGTTGCAGAACATGGTGTCGCCGCCGACCGGCGGCAGCACCGAGCAATACAGCAGCGAACCCTTGGCGGGACGCGTGGTGGTCGACAGATCGGAGTGCCATTGCCGGCCCACCGCAAGCCGCTTGCCGCCCGCTTCGTGATTGGTCACCAGCAGGATTTCCGGATGCTCCGGATGCCGGAAGCGCGGAATGGAAGCGTGATCGTCGAGCGCGCCGAAGCGGCGGCTGAACGCAACATGCTGCGCATGATCTAGCGACTGGCCGCGAAACAGCAGGATCGTATGACGATGCCAGGCGTCGCGTAACGCGGCGATGGTGTCGTCGTCGATCGCTGTGCGCAGATCGAGCCCGACCACTTCCGCGCCGATCGCCGACGCAAGAGGTTTCAACGTGAACGTCATGATGGAATCCGTGTGATGTGACGTTGGACCGGGTGCGATCAGACCTGCGCGATCTGCTGCTGCTCGGACCAGAACAACAGCTTCTTCTGCAGCATGTGCATCAGCAGATGCAGCACGATGCCCATCCCGGACAGCACGACGAGCGCAGCGAACACGCCGGCGGTGTCGAGGTTGTTGTTCAGCTGCATGATGAGATTGCCCAGCCCTTTGCGCGAGCCGACGAATTCCCCGACGATCGCACCCAGCACGCTGAAGATGACCGCGATGTGCAGGCCGGCGAAGATCATCGGCGCGGCGCTCGGCAGGCGCACCATCGTGAAGATCTGCCAGCGGCTCGCCTGCAGGGAACGCATCAGTTCGATGCGGGAGATATCGGTGGAACGCAGCCCGACGATCACGTTGACCAGGATTGGAAAGAACGCGACGACCGCCGCCATGATGACCTTCGACGTCATGCCGAAGCCGAACCAGATGATGAAGAGCGGCGCGATCGCCACCTTCGGCGTGGTCTGGATGGCAATCAGATAGGGGTAGAGCGTCTTCTCGACGAAGCGCGATTGCGCGATCACCGCGCCGAGCATGATGCCGAGAATGGTCGCCAGCAGGAAGCCGAGCAGCGCTTCAGCGAGCGTGGTCAGGCCGTTGCTGATGAAGAGTCCGGACGAGAGGCCGTTGACGAGCGCGTGAAAGATGTCGGAAGGCGCCGGCGCAATGTAGATGGGCACCGCTGCCAGCATGAAGCCGATTTCCCACACGGCGACGACCAGCACGAACAGCGCCGGCACGCAGATCCATTCCGGATGTTGCTTCAACATGGCGAATGCCTGACGGCGCGGCGTCGGCGGCGAATGCGGAATCGCGAGTTCGGCGCTCATTCTATGAATCCCTTGGCCTGGAAGTGTTGACGGATGCGGCGCGTGTACGAGCCGAAGCGTTCGGTGGTCATGACATCGAGATCGCGTTGCGCGGGCAGCTCGACATCGACGATTTCAGCGATGCAGCCCGGACGGCTCGACAGCACCAGCACGCGGCTGCCGAGAAACACCGCTTCGGGAATCGAGTGCGTGACGAACAGCACCGTCTTGCCGGACTCGCGCCAGATGCGCCGGATTTCGACGTTCATGGTTTCGCGCGTCATGGCGTCGAGCGCGCCGAAGGGCTCGTCCATCAGCAGCACGGCCGGGTCGTGCACCAAGGCGCGGGCGATCGCAACGCGCTGCTGCATGCCGCCCGACAGCTCGTTCGGATAGCGGTTTGCGAAATCGGCCAGACCGACCATGTCGAGCAATTGCCTGGCACGCGCGCCGGTCGCCTCGCGATCGAGCTTGAGCACCGTGGCGGGCAGCATGACGTTGTCGAAGGTGGTTTTCCACGGCAACAGGACCGGACTCTGGAACACGACGCCGATATCGCGCTGCGGACCGTCGATGGCCTGTCCATTGACGCGAATGGTGCCGGAAGTACGCGGGATGAGACCGGCCAGCATCTTGAGAAGCGTGGACTTGCCGCATCCCGAGGGACCGACGACGGTAATGAATTCACCCCGGTCGATGGTCAGGTCGATGGGACCGAGGGCTTGCACCGAATCGCCGCTGCGGGTGCGGTAATGCTTCTGCAGACCGTCGATCTGGATGAGGGCGGGGAGCGGCGCACGCGGCTCGCTGCCGGAGAGCGACATTGTGGGCATGCGATCCATGACGGCGGAAGCTCTCCTTGAACATCAGACAACGAGGAAGCCCGGCTGGCGGGCGAAGTGGCATCTTCAAATACATACTCATGAGTATGTCGCGAGGGAAATCATACTGACGCGTATGTTGGGCGTCAATAGAAGCGGGTAGGTGTTTACGCGGGCGGGGGCGGGCCCGTCAGTCATGACGCGCGGTTGTCTAAGGAGACAGATCCACGCCACGCGATTCCTTCATATACCGCTTCCAGCGCGCGACCAGCATCAGCCTGCGTTCGCCGTGCCGTTCATCGAGGAAGTGGATGCTCACGATCCGGTCGGTCCTGAAGTGTCGGAAGGCCTGCCGCAACTCGCACCAGGCAGCCAACAGACGCGCGGCATCCGCATAGCCGATGATTAGCGGCCAGATCGTCCGCTCGCTCATGCGTTCTGCTTCGTCGCGATAGCGGATCCGCAGCTTGCGGCCGTCGCGGATCGACTCGCGCAAGCGGCTCATGTCGAGCGTGTCGGCGGAGACCGTGAGCGGCGCCACCGCGCCGATCGTCGGGTCTGCGATGAAGGGCCGGAGATGGTCGGGCACCGCGGCCGCGATCTTCGCGATGAGGTCGTTCGCTGCCCGCGAGAGCACCGCGTCGCTACGCTGCGCCACCCATTGTGCGCCGAGCACGGCCGCCTCCAGTTCCTCGGCGGTCAGCATCAAAGGGGGCATGTCGTATTGACGATCGAGAACATACCCTGTCCCGGCCTCGCCACGAATCGGCACGCGCTGCGCCATCAGGTCCGCGATGTCCCGGTAGACCGTGCGGGTCGACACCTCGAGTTCCTCGGCGAGACTACGCGCGATGACGGGACGCCGTGCGCGTCGCAGGATCTGGATGAGCTGGAAGAGGCGGTCGGATCGGCGCATGCGTTCGCTGCTGACAACACGGTGGCAACAGCACCTTTGTAGGATGGCCGTGACGTCGCACACCATTCTGGTGCGATCCCATCACGGAGGAAAACATGGACTTCGTTTCAACCCGCATTATCACCGACGACATTGCCGGGCTCGTCCGTTTCTATGAACAGCTCGGCCTGACCGCCACGTGGCTGGCCGACGAGTTTGCAGAACTCAGGTCGCCGTCCTGCACGCTGGCGATCGGCACCACCCGGACGATGCAGCAGTTCTTTGCCGGCGCTGCGACGGCGGCGAGCAATCGCTCGGTCATCATTGAATTCCGCGTGGAGGACGCCGACGCCGACTACGAGAAGCTGCAGGCAATGGGCGCACGCATCGAGCAGGCGCCCGTCACACAACCATGGGGCAACCGCTCCCTGCTCTTCCGTGACCCCGACGGCAATCTCATCAACTTCTTCACGCCGGTTACGCCGGAAGCATCGCAAAGGTTTGCGAGGAAGTAGTTCCTGCCTTGGGTCGTTTGGTTCATGTCATTACGCTCAACTTTTCCCATTCAGTGCCGATAAGCGGAAAGTTCGTGCTGAGCGAAGGGGTTGAGCGATCATCGTGTTCGAGCATAAGCCAACGCCGTTGCAACCCGTCATCAGCACATGTCGCCGCAACCCATATTGGCGGGGTGATGATGCTTCACAATTCGATCAAGTCTTCCTTCACGCCCGCCGATGCGGAAGCCATGGAGCGAACCGTGGGGCGGATCGCTTTTGCGCCCGACGGCAGCATCCTTCGCGTGAACGAGCGCTTCCTGGAACTCTTCGACTACCAGGGATGGGAGCTCGTCGGACGCAATCGCAGCATCTTCCGGCCGCTCGCAGCGGGCGCAGCCGTGCGGGACGAGATCGATACGGTCCTTGAAACCGCCGAAGCGTTCTTCGGCGAAATGCAGCAGCTGAAGCGCGACGGCTCGTCCTTCTGGACCGAGGTTTCCTGCATCCCGTTCGCGGCCGCGGACGGCACGGTCGGCGAAATCGTCATGCTGGTGCGCGACGTGACCGCCCGCATGATGTCGGCCGTGGACGACGCCGGCCAGATCGCCGCCATCAATACCTCGCAGGCCGTGATCCACTTCGCGATGGACGGCACGATCCTTCACGCCAACGAGATGTTTCTCGACGCGACCGGCTATGGTCTCGATGAAGTCGTCGGCCAGCATCACCGCATGTTCGTCGCCGCCGACGAGGCCAGCGACCCGTCGTATGCCGCGTTCTGGGAACGCTTGCGAGAAGGCTTGCACGCTTCCGGCGAATATCGGCGCTTCAGCAAGGACGGCCGCGCCGTCTGGCTGCGTGCGACCTACAATCCCATCCTCGACCTCGAAGGTCGTCCGTTCAAGATCGTCAAGTATGCGGTCGACGTCACCTCGGAAAAACAGCAGAACGCCGATTTCGAAGGCCAGATTGCGGCCATCGACAAGTCGCAGTGCATCGTGACCTTTGCGCCCGACGGCACCATTCTGGATGCCAACCGCAACTTCCTCGAAGCGGTGGGCTACACGATGGAGGAACTCGAAGGCCGCCATCACCGCATGTTCGTCGATCCGGCCTACGCGCACAGTCTCGACTACGAGATTTTCTGGAGCGATCTGGCCGCCGGCCGTCATCGCAGCGGCGAGTTCCGGCGGATTGGCCGCGACAAGCGCGAGATCTGGCTGCAGGCCATCTATAGCCCGGTGCTCGATCAGGACGGCCGGCCCTTCAAGATCGTCAAGTACGCAACGGTGGTCACGCGCGAGAAGCTTCGCCAGGCGGACCATCAAGGTCAGATCGCCGCGATCCACAAGTCGCAGAGCGTGGTCGCCTTCAATGTCGACGGCACGATCCTCGACGCCAACGACAACTTTCTCGACCTGGCGGGTTACCGCCTGTCGCAGGTTATCGGCCGGCATCATTCGATGTTTGTTTCGGCGGAGGAGCGGGACAGCGAAAGCTATGGGAAGTTCTGGCAGGCGCTCGCCGCGGGTCAGTACCAGGCGGGCGAATTCAAGCGCCTCGGCCGCGATGGCCGCGAGATCTGGCTGCAGGCTTCCTACAATCCGATCCTCGACATGAACGGGCGGACCTTCAAGGTCGTCAAGAACGCCGTCGACGTGACCCAGCAGAAGCTGCGGCAAGGCGACTACGAAGGCCAGATCGCCGCGATCAACAAGTCGCAGAGCGTGGTCTCGTTCGACATGGACGGCAACGTGCTCGAAGCGAACGACAACTTCCTGACGCTGATGGGCTACACGCTTCGGGACGTGGTGGGCCGGCACCATCGCATGTTCGTCGACAAGGAAACCGCCGCGCATGCGGATTACGCACGCTTCTGGACCGAGCTGCGCGCGGGCACGTTCCTGTCTTCCAAGTTCAAGCGCATCGCGGCGAACGGGGCCGAGGTCTGGATCCAGGCATCCTATAACCCGATCTACGACCTGAACGGCAAGCCCTTCAAGATCGTCAAGATCGCCGCCGACATCACCGCCGACGTGTCCCTCGCCGCCGATCTCTCGCGGGCCCAGAAGGAGGTCCAGCACGACCCGGCGACGGGCCTGCCGAACCGGCTCGGCCTGCGCATGTTCATGCGCCAGGTGCTCAGGGCGACCGACAGCGAACTCGCGCTGTTCTATCTCGACCTCGATCACTTCAAGCCGATCAACGACACGTTCGGCCATGATGTGGGCGATCTCGTGTTGCGCACTGTCGCCGCGCGCCTGACGGGTGAGATGAGGGAAGGGCAGCTGGTTGCGCGGATCGGTGGCGACGAGTTCGTTGTTGCTGCCTCGAACCTGGCGCGGCCGCAGGTCGTCGAACTCGCGGAACGCCTGATCGAGGCGGTGTCCCAGCCCATCGCTCATGGCGACCGGTGGCTGGAGGTGGGCCTGTCGATCGGTATCGCGCTGACGCCGCAGGATACGCTCGAAGAAGACGAGTTGTTCCGCTTCGCCGACGTTGCGCTGTATCGGTCCAAGGGCAAGCAGCGCGGCACCTACACGTTCTACGCCGAAGATGCGGAAACCTCGGCCGAGACCGAACGGCATCTCGCGCATGACATGCTGATCGCGATCAAGGCGCGTGAATTCGATCTCGCCTGCAGCGTGCGCGTCTCGTCCACGAACGCGATCGCCGTCGAGGTCCAGCCGTGGTGGAATCATCCGACGCTCGGCCGGCTCGGCACGGAAAGTTATCTGCGCGTGGCCGAGCAGAGCGGGCTTGTCGTGCCGCTCGGAGAATGGGTCTTGCGCGAGGCCTGCAAGCTCGCCACGCGGCTGCCCGAAGTGACGGTCTGCGTGCCCGTCTACCCCAAGCAGCTTCTGACGAGCGACTTCACCGAGACGCTGACATTGGCGCTGCGCGAGAGCGGCGTCGACGCGAACCGCCTTGAACTGCGGCTCGAACGCGGCACCGCTCGCGTGAACACGGAAAGCCTGCGCGCGGATCTCGCGAGGCTCAGGGCAATGGGGCTTCAGGTCGTCGCCGATAGCGTGCTTGCCGGCGAAAACGCGCTGTCGAACCGGGCCTCCTGGAGCATGGACCGCGTGATGGTTGACGCGCGCCTTCGCGCCTTGCTCAAGCGACAGCTTCATTCGCTGGCAGAGGAGATCGCCGGGATCGAGGCGGGCGACGCCAGAACGACGACGAGCGGCAGGCGTTGCTTCGAGATCGACGCCACGGCGGCACTGCGGAGCTTCGTGCTGCTCGATGCGACCAAGGCGTCCGAGCTGGCGGGCGTGCTGCGGGAGACGAAGAAGAAGCTGAAGGGTGAGGGGTGGGTTGAAGAGGGCAGGAAGCTGGCGAGGAAGGAAAAGGCGGCCTGACGCGCGGGGCCGTTGCGTTTGCATGAACCGGAACGGGCGCGTTCGATGCCGGTGGCCGACATCGGCTGAAGCAGGGGTATTGGGACGACGCCAACGATAGCAGGCACAATACGCAGCGCCAGCCGCTGCGGGTTGTCCGCGCGCGGCCGCCTGTTCCTCGTCCCCGCCCACCCATGACTGAAGCTTCTTCCAGGCAGAATTCGCCGCGCTTTCTGCTGTTGCTCGTGTGCCTGTTCGCGTCCGCCGGACAACTCGCCATCGACATTTATGTGCCCGCGCTGCCCGCGATGGCGCGCTATTTCAGCGTGTCGGCGCAAGCCATTCAGTCGAGCGTGTCCGGCTACATGGCCGCCTACGCCATCGGCCAGCTCGTGCTCGGTCCCGTCGCCGATGCCTATGGCCGCAAGCGCGTGCTCGCTTTCGGGCTGGTGGTCTATACCCTCGGCTGTCTGCTCTCGCTCACGGCGAACAGCCTCGAAACCTTCATCCTCGCGCGCGTCCTGCAGGGCTTCGGCATCGCGGCCACCAATCTGCTTGCCAAGGCGATCATCACCGATTCGTTCAGTGGCCAGCGCTTGCTGCACGCGTTCACCTACATGTCGATTGCCTGGGGGTTCGCGCCGATCGTCGCGCCGGTCATCGGCGCGCACCTGCAGGAATGGCTGGGCTGGAAAGCCTGCCTGGTGTTCCTGCTGATCTATTCGATCGTGATGTGGGGGTTCGTCTGGCGATACCAGGAGACGTTGCGCAAGCCTGTGCATCTGGCGCCGCGCACGCTGATCAGCAATGCCGGGAAGGTCCTGGCAAGCCCCGTGTTTCAAAGCTGTTTTCTGGCGCAAGGCCTGTGCTACAGCATTCTGCTGGTGTTCAATATCGTCGGGCCGTTCATGGTGCAGAACACGCTGCACAGGCCGCCGACCTATTTCGGCTATCTCGCGCTGGCCATCGGCATGATGTATTTTCTCGGCGGCCTCTCGAACCGTTTGCATGGACCGCGCTTTCCGAGCGCCGAAACGCGCTTGCGCCTGGGCTCGCGAATCATGGCAGGCGCCGCGGTCGCGATGCTGCTCTTCTCGCTCACCGCGGGACTCACGGTGTGGTCGCTTGCCTTGCCCGTGCTCGTGATGGGCTTTTGTGCAGGGGCCATGTATCCGACCTTCATGGCGAAGGGCAACTCGCTGTTTCCGCATATCGCCGGTTTGACGAGCGCGATTCTCGGTTGCGCACTGCTGCTGGTTTCGTCCGTCATGATGGGACTGGCCGGCTTCGTGTCAGTGCAGATACTTGCGCCGCTGGCCCTGTTCTTCGTCGCGATCGGCGTGACCGTGGTCGTGATGGTGAACCTGCTGCTGCGGCATCTGGAGCGAGCCGCGCGGGACGAAGCGGCGGTCAAGGCGGCGTAAGCGCGGGCCGTACGCCGCTTGACCCGCTTGCGGCTATCCCGTGGTTTGCGCAGCGCTGGCCCGGCCTTGCGCGAAGTGGCCCGGCTTGAGGGCCAGCACGGCGATGAGACTCAACGCAATGCCGATCATCACGTACAGGACGGGCGCAAGCGGCGAACCCGTGAGCGCGATGAGCCACGTGACGAAGGTCTGCGCAAAGCCCCCAAAGATTAAAACGACCACGTTGTTGACCACGGCGAGCGACGTCGCGCGCGAACGCCTGGGGAACATTTCCGCGAGCGTCGTGCAATAGACGCCGAGGAAGGTGGCGCTGATCACGCCGATCACGATCTGCGCGACCAGAAGCCGTGAGACGGATGGCGCCGCCACGACCCAGGCATAGAGCGGATAGATGGCGACGAGGTAGGCGGCCAGCGAGCCGACCAGCAGGGTTTTGCGGTCGTGACGATCGGACAGCGCGCCGGCAATCGGCGTGACGATCAGCATGACGATGGCCGCGATCATCTGCACCATGAAGCTCTCGGACACGGGCAGCTTGAGCACCTGTTTCGCATAGGTGACGGTATAGCCGAAGGTGACGTAGAACGTGACCGTGCTCGCGACCACCATGCCCATGCCGATCAGATAGTCCGACAGTCCGCGCTTGACGGCGCTTGCGTCTGCCGGGCGCGCGTGCGGCGTTGCATGGATGCGCGCGTAGGTTTCGCTGGCGTGACGGCGCAGATAAACCGTCAGTGGCGCAATGAGCAGGCCGACGGCAAAGGGAAGACGCCAGCCGCCCGCAATCTGCTGCTCGGGCGTGAACACCTGGGTGACCAGCACGCCGAGCGCGGCGCCCAGCATCGTCGACATGAGTTGGCCGCTCATCTGCCACGATCCATAGAAGCCGGAGCGCCTGGGCGGCGCGAGTTCGATCAGGAAGGCCGTCGAGGTGCCGAACTCGCCGCCAATCGAGAAGCCTTGCAGCAGCCGGGCCGCGAGCATCAGCAGCGGTGCGGCGACGCCCGCCGTGGCGTAGGTCGGTGCGAAGGTCATGATGGCCGCGGCCAGCGCCATGATGCTCATGCCGAGCGTCATGGCCGACTTGCGGCCGTATTTGTCGCCATAGAGACCGAGCAGCACGCCGCCCACCGGCCGCATGAAGAAGCCCGCGCCGAACAGGGCGGTCGTCAGGAGGATGGCATTCAGGCTCGCGCCCGAATCGGCAGGTGCGGCGGGAAAGAACAGCTTGCTGATGAGCGGCGTCATCGCGGCGAAGATGGTGAAGTCGAACCACTCCATCGCATTGGCCAGCACCGCGGCCACGATGACGGGCTTCAGGCCAGGTTGAGTATCCATCGGCTATCTCGGGACAAGGTTGGAAGGAGAGTCCGAATTCGTCGGATCATGCAACCGGCGTTTGCCCGGGAAACACAGGCTCGCCGAGATTCAGCATCAGCCGGTTGGCCCACGCGAAGATGGCGATCGAATGGATGAGATCGAGAATCTCGGCATCAGAGAGACCGGCCTCGCGCAACGCGCGCAGATGGCTGGCTTCGATGTTGTCGGGATGCTCGGTCAACGCGGCCGAGAAGCGCGCAATCGCTTGTTCGCGGCTCGTCGTGCCGGCGCTGTGGGGATCGTCGAAAACCTGGCGGATGACGTCGTTGCGCTTGGCGAGCTGTTCGAAACGCTGCGCATGGACCGACGCGCAATACACACAGCCATTGATCCGCGATACCACGGTGGTCGACAGTTCCCGTTCCGCGCGAGGCAGGCCGCCGGGTGCGTACATGATCGCGTTGAAAGCCGCGGAGCGCTGCCGCAGGATCTCCGGCTGATGCACCAGAAAGCGGTAGTAATCCGACTCCTTTGCCTTGGGGTGGCTCTCTTCGAGCACGGCGATCTGTTCCCCGGTCGCCTGGTCGAGGTTCACGACGTCGAGCCATGCGCGCCATCCCAGTGACTCGTTCGTGAAGCCGTTCGAACGGATGAAGTCGGTCATGCTGCGCGCTCCAGTTGTGCAAAGGCTTGCAGACCCGCGACGAGGCGCGTCTGATACGAGAGGAAGGCAATCAATTGCGCAAGCGCGACGACAGCGGGCGTCGTGAGTCCGGCAGCGGGCAGCGTCTGCAGGGCGGCCTCGTCGCCGGCGACCGGGTTCTCGATCAACGTGCGCGTGAACGCGAGGATTGCACGCAGGCGCGGCTCGGTCAGATCGTCAGGCGTGCCGCTTTCCACGGCGCTGAGCGTCGCTTGATCGATATCGTGCGCGGTCAGTTCGGCGCGGTAATGGGCGGCAAGCGCCGGGGAGGGCGTGAGACGGCTTGCGTAGAGCGCGACGAGCAATCGTTCGACAAGCGTGAGGTCTTCGAGCGCGGGATCGAACAGCGCGTCGTAGCTGCCCTGAGTCGCGTCCACGACCTTCGCCCGCTGGTGCCGCAGCGCGTAAGTGCCTGAGTCGGGCGCGAGGCCAGCGACGCTATCGATCACGTCCTGATCAATGTCATGTGTCATGTTCAACTCCCGAAAGCCTGGTCGGCGAGTGCCGGCGGCGGTGGCGCGGGCGTCCACTCGGTCCCGTCAATTTCGGGCTCCGCGAACGTCTCCATGTTGGCGTAATGCAATTCGACATCCTCCCGATAGAACGTCGCCGCGAGCCCTTGGGCAAGCCGCTTGGCTCCGTCGCTCACGGCCGGGATGTCGCCTGAGAGCGCGCCGTGCGAGAGCGTCGCAGGCGCACAGAAGCAATGGATGCGTTCCAGGCCGGGGCATTCGCCCGCGGTCTTTTCCTGGAATTCGAAGACAGGTCCGAGATCCGGCGAATCAGCAAGCTCGATGTCATCGTCACCGGCGGGCGGCGCGTAGCGGTCTTTCCAGACGCGGACATGACGCGCGAACGGCGCGAACTCGGGACGGGCCGTCCAGTCGATGCGAAAGCCCGTGCCGAACAGGAGGAAGTCGAGCGCAAAGTCGCCTTTCGGCGTATGGACCTGCAACGCGTTCCCGGTCACTTCGACATCGGTGATCGGCGTACCGAGATTGAAGCGCGCGTTGGCGTGACCTGATACGCGCAGTGTGCTGCCGCGTGGCGGCGGCACCTGCTGCACGTTGATGTAATGGCGGATGCGCCACTTCCAGTCGTCGGGCAACACGACATGACCGTGCGTGAGGCCCGGATTGCCTGCGCCCTTGCCTTTGTTGATGCGGGGAATGTCCGTCCGGCGAATCAGCAGATCGACGGACGCTGCGCCTGCTTCGAGCGCGGTCGCCGCGCTGTCCATCGCCGATGCGCCCGCACCGATGACGCCCACGCGCTTGCCGCGCAGCGTGCCGTAGTCCAGCGCATCGGACGAATGGGCGTAGAAGCGGCGCGGCAGGTCGCGCACGAACGCGGGCACGGCGGGGCCGCCCAGTCCGTCGCGGCCCATCGCGAGGATGACATGGCGCGCGAAGACCGTCTCGTTGCCCGCGGCATTCGTGATGGAGAGCGCCACGCAACCGTCCTCGCGCGGCGTGATGGCGGTGATGCGGTGTTCATTGCGCACGTCGATGTCCAGCACATCGCGATACCAGCGCAGATAGTCCATCCATTGCAGGCGCGGGATCTTGTCGAGCGCGTCCCAGGCCTGCGTGCCGAACTGCGCTTCGAACCACGCGCGGAAGGTGAGCGACGGCAGGCCGAGCGCGGGACCGGTGAGTTGCTTCGGCGAGCGGAGGGTTTCCATGCGTGCCGTGGTCGCCCACGGGCCTTCGAAGCCGCGCGGCGATTGATCGTAGATGACGGCATCGATGCCGAGATGGCCCAGTGCTGCCGACACCGCGAGCCCGGCCATGCCGCCGCCGATGATGGCGACGTTGACGAGCGCGTGGCCGTCGACGGTCCGCTCAGGGATCCAGCGTTTCGCGGGCAATTCGAGCCAGGCGAGATCCTGGCGCAAGCGGGTTTCGAGCGCCGCGAGACCCGCGGTAGATGGAGTGCTCGGGTTCATCACAGCAAGTTTTCCTTCATGGCGGGCAGGTCGCCATAGAGCGACTGCAGGACCTGGGCGTGTTCGGTGCCCGCGCGCAGAGTGAAATCCGGGAGCAGGGTGCGGGCGGCATCGGCGAGCGCGTCGACGAGGTGTGCGGCTACGGGCGGCAGCGGGACTGCGTCGCGTGAGATCACGCCGAAGAAATACGGAATGTCGGCGTCGATCGGACGGATCGCGATGCCGGTCAGCGGTGTGCCATAGGCGGTGACCGGTTCGAGAACGGAGATGCCGAGGCCTGCGCGCACGGCGGTCAGCGCGTTCAGCGACGAATTCGTTTCGATCAATTCCGTGGGTTTGACTGACGCTTGCGCGAACGCGTGGTCGAGACGGCGGCGCAGGCGATACGGATTCTGCATCGTGACGATGGGGCGACCCTCGCAGGCCGAAAGGGGCAGGCGGTCGTGTTGCGCAAGGGGATCGTCGTCGCGCAGCGCCGCGACGCACGCGGATTGGCCGATCCAGTGCACGAGCACGCCGCGATGTTCGAGCGGCAGGCTGGCCACGCCGATATCGGCGGCACCGGTGAGCACGGCGTGCACCACCTGCTCCGGGGTCACGCTGCGTAACTGGATGTTGCGCGTGGCGTTGGCGGTCTGGACGTGGGCGAGCCCGAGCGGCACGAGGCCCGCGGCAAGTGCCGAGGTCGCGGCAATCCGCAAGGGACGGCTGTCGCCACGCGCGATTTCGTCAGAGCGTTTCTGGATTCCTTGCAGGCTTGCAAGGATGGATTCGACTTCATTGTAGAACTGGATGCCTTGTTCGGTTGGCGTGACGCGGGGGCCGTTGCGGGTGAACAGCGCGTAGCGTACGTCGGCCTCCAGATCCTGGATCAGACGCGTGATGGCAGGCTGCGAGCGGTTCAGCAGGCGGCCAGCGGCGGTGATGCTGCCGGTGGTGACGACTGCGGCGAAGGCTTCGAGCTGGCGTAGGTCCATGCGGTGTATGGTCGCGAGGAGAATGTGGTTTTCACATTCTGGGGCGTCAATAATGCAAATTGCAAATAATTAATTGGAATATGGACATTAAGGGGAGGGGTGCTGGTTTCCGGTGGACGTGCGCCGCGCGGTTCGTCCTGGCCGCTCGTCAGCAAGGCACAGAGATCAGGGGAATGGCGATCGGTGATTGCTCAACCGAAGATGAGGCTTCGGTGAATGGCTTAGTCGCAAGGCGGTCGCAAAAGACTGCAAACCTGGCAAGGCAGAAAGCAAATGATGTCCAGACGAACAGGGAAGTCCTTCGCTGATTTCGACTGCACGTTGCGTTAAGGCAAAGTGGCCGGGTTAGCTTCCCATTCCATACGGCGCCTTCTCTTGGTCGGAAGGCCAGCGACGTTATTGGAATCAGGGTCGGCGTAGCCGGGCGCAGCAGGCAGCAGGCGGCCATGAACGGCCGGACGCAACTGAAATCTGAGCGACCGGTTTCAGAAAAGAACCCGACGTTCAGGGGCAACCCTCTCCGCGACTTTGAAGGTGTTCCTCACCGCTTGAGCCGTAGGGCTGCATCGCCGTTACAAGGGGGCCATGTACAGTGGCCGCTTAACCGATTTGCGGTCTCGCCTAAGAATATCTGCTGAGACCGGGAGCACGATTATTCAGTGACGAGCGGCCCCGCATGATATTGCTCGTCGGTCACCGGCTCCATCCATTCGACATTCTTGCCGTCGAGCAATTCGGTTAGAGCAAGATGCGACATGGCGGTGGTCGCAGCCGCTCCGTGCCAGTGCCGCTTGCCGCACGAGCACGAGACGATGTCACCGGCGCGGATTTCCGTTCGGAGGCCGCCTTCACATTGAGTCCAGCCGACGCCATTGAGAACGAGGAGTGTTTGCCCGAGCGGGTGCGTATGCCAGTTGGTGCGTGCACCGGGTTCAAACGTCACGATGCCGCCGCCGAGACGCGCCGGTTCCTCAGCCTGAAAGAGGCTATCGATACGGACCGAGCCGGTAAACCAGCTTTCAGGGCCCTTGATTGACGGCTTCGTGCCGTTACGGACGATGGTCTGAGATGCTTTGGTCATGATTGCGCTCTTTCAGGTTATGGGGTGCCCGGGTCTCCCTCGGCGACTAGCCAGACCGCCATGTCAGAGGCCGAGTTTTCGCTCGCTCATCCATTTCACGATCGCCGGGTCGCGATGGGAGAAGAAGCTGCTCTTACCAGTCTCCAGCGTTGCGACTGCCTGCATGTCTCCCTCGGACAGCTCGAAGTCGAAGACAGCCAGGTTTTCCAGCATCCGTTCCTTCCGCACAGACTTCGCGAGGGCGACAATGCCGCGCTGAACCAGCCATCGCAGTACCACTTGCCCCACGGTCTTGCCGTGGCCCTGCGCAATCGCCACTAGTTGCTCGTTCTCGAACAGGTTGTTTCGTCCTTCGGCGAAGGGGGCCCAGGCCTCTGGCTGAACGCCGAGCCCGCGCATGAAATCGACGCTTTCAACTTGCTGATGGAAGGGATTGACTTCGATCTGGTTAACGGCTGGCGTCACCTCGTTGAAACACTTGATGTCCATGAGACGATCCGGCTGGAAGTTGCTCAGGCCGATCGCACGAAGCTTGCCGGCGCGATGCGCCTCCTCCATCGCTCGCCACGCGCCGTGAACGTCCGAGAACGGCTGGTGAATCAGGAACAGATCGAGGTAGTCCAGACCCAGACGCTTCAGCGACTTGTCGATGGCCGCCTGAGCACGTTCATAGCCAGCATCCTCGACCCACAGCTTGCTGGTGACGAAAAGCTGGTCGCGGGGGACCCCGCAACGCTTGAGGCCACGCCCGGTCGCCTCCTCGTTCTTATAGGACGCAGCGGTGTCGATGAGACGATAGCCTGCCTGCACCGCGTCCACGACGCAGCGTTCGCATTCCGTCTCGTCGGCGATCTGGAAGACACCGTAGCCGAGGATCGGCATCTTGATTCCGTTGTTGAGTGTCACGTCTTGCATGTTCGTTCCTTGCAGTTGAAAGTCGACGGCGGCATGAGGTCTGCTCAGGACGCGCCAGGTTCCCTGGTCAAGTCTGTCTTGTCGAGCCACTCGTTGACGAGATTCAGCGTTTTGCGCTCCTGGTCCGCCTCCATCACGAACGGGCTACGCATCTTCGCCAACGGCGCGAGGCTGGCGAGCACGGACAGGCCGTTGCCGAGGCCGTATCCACCATGTGTTACGAAAGGCGTGAGCGTTTTGCCCGTGAGATCGTGGGTCGCCAAAAACGAACGAACCACCGGTGGCGCCGTCTCTCCCCAGATCGGAAAGCCAAGGTAGACGGTGTCGTACGTGCCGATGTCCGTGAGACGAGCCGCCAGCGCCGGCGCGAAGCCACTGTCCCGCTCCTGTCGGGCCTGTTCGACGGTTGCGAGATACTCCTCGGGATACGGGTCGGCCGGTCGCATCTCGAACACGTCCGCCTCGAACGCTCGCTGCAACAGCCCGGCTACAACCCGCGTATTGCCGGAACGCGAAAAGTAGGCGACGAGAACTCGCGACCTCGTCTTGCGAACTGTGTTGCTGCCGCTGCCTATAGCCACTGCGGCGTTCCAAGGCAAGGCTGCGACCGCGGCCATAAGCACCCGGCGCTTACGCTCGTTGGAAGACATCATGTTGCCTTGTGTCAGCGACCAACGCGAGCCTTCAAGGAGGCCGGGTAGCGATCGCCATGTATTTCGACGTTCGCGAGCGCCTGGGCAATGTGCTGGAGGTCAGGCTCAGTCAGTTCGACCAATGCTGCGCCCAGATTCTCGTCCAGACGATGCAACTTCGTCGTGCCCGGAATCGGCACGATCCAGGGCTTTTGGACAAGCAGCCATGCGAGCGCGACCTGAGCCGGCGTCGCGCCCTTGCCCTTGGCGATCCCGCTGAGAGCGTCGACCAGTGCCTGGTTAGCTTCAAGCGCCTGACGAGTGAAACGAGGGACGATGCTACGGAAGTCGTCCTTGCCGAACGTCGCGCTCTTATCGATGGCGCCCGTAAGGAAGCCCTTGCCGAGCGGGCTGAACGGCACAAAACCGATGCCGAGTTCCTCCAGCGTGGGCAGAATTCTTTCTTCGGGCTCGCGCCACCACATCGAATATTCGCTCTGGAGAGCGGTCAGGGGCTGCACGGCATGCGCCCGGCGGATGGTCTGCTCGCCGGCTTCCGACAGGCCGAAGTGTTTCACCTTGCCCGCCTGGATGAGTTCCTTGACGGTGCCGGCGACATCCTCGATGGGCACGTCCGGGTCAACTCGGTGCTGATACAGCAAGTCGATCACGTCCGTCTTCAGGCGCTTAAGCATGCCATCGACCGCCCACCGGATATGATCCGGGCGGCTGTTGAGAATCTGCTGCTTGCCGTCGTCACCAAAGGTGAAGCCGAATTTGGTGGCGATGACAACCTGGTCTCGTACGGGCGCCAGCGCCTCTCCGACAACCTCCTCGTTAAGATACGGCCCGTAGACCTCGGCGGTATCAAAGAAGGTCACGCCTCGGTCAAAGGCCGCACGAATCAGCTCAACGGCTTTGGTTCGATCCGTGGCCGGCCCATAGCCGTGACTCAATCCCATGCACCCCAGGCCAATCGCCGAAACTTCGAGTCCCGAATGGCCGAGTTGTCGCTTGTCCAAGATGCGCTCCTTACAGTAGACGACGAGGGCCGTGGCCCGATGTTTGTTACTTTAGGCGCCGCAGTTTCAACCGACTAGTCGATTATCCCTTGCACCAGTATCAATCCCAGATTGATACTGAGTAAATGTGCGACGCTTCTGTCGTACTTCAGGAAAAGAATCGACCATGCCCACGAATGATTTCAAGGCCATCGCGACGTTCGCCAGAGCCGTCGAACTCGGCAGCATCCGCAAGGCCGCTCTGGCCCAGGGTGTCACCCCCCAGGCTGCCAGTCAGGCCATTGCGCAGTTGGAAGAGCATCTAGGAGTGCGCCTGTTGCATCGGACGACGCGCAGCCTCGCCTTAACCGAGGAGGGCCAACGCTTCTTGGAAAATACACAGCCCGCCCTGGCGGCACTGGACAGGGCTCTGGCCTTGGCGCGGGAGTCCAAGGATGAGATCGCGGGGCCGTTGCGGATCGTCGGGCCGAAATCGTCGTTCGCCGCCATCCTCATGCCTCTGCTCGACGAGTTCTGCCGGGAGTACCCTGGCATCGAGCCGGACGTCCAGCTCGATGACGGTATCGGCAACTGGGTGCTGGACCGCGTAGATGTCGGCTTCAGGATCGGTGCGTCGCCCAGCGAGGGTGTGATCGGTCGGCAACTCTTCCCGATCCAGATGATCGTGTGCGCGGCGCCCGCCTACCTGAAAGCGTACGGCGCGCCATCGATACTCGATGATCTGGCGGCACATCGCTGCAGTGTGTTCCGGCATCCGGTCACTGGCAAGGTGGCGCCCTGGTATTTGACCGTGGACGGTAAGCTCGAACACCGGCAATTGTCCCCCGCATTCGCGACGAACGATTCGGAGCTCGAATTACAAGCCGTGCTTGCGGGGCAGGTCATCGGTCAACTCGCGAGCTTCTCGGCAGCGGCCCACATCCGGGCTGGCCGACTGAAGCCAGTTCTCTTGCGGCATATGAGCGCGCATATCGGTTTGCACGTGTACTACGGAAGCCGGGCTGCTCAACCCAAGCGAGTACGAGCCTTCCTGGACCTCGCTTTTGCTCGCCTGCTTGATTGCCGAGAATACCTGCTCACTGAGAAAGAGCTAGCCCAATTCAGGTCGCGATCGAAGCGATACAGCCGCATTGGGTAGTGCCTTGGTTCTGCAACAATAAATTCAGTAGTCTCAAATCGAATGGCTGCGACCGGCTGTGAAGCCATCGTTCATGAGCAGTCAGTGTTCGATCCCGTCAAGGTGTTTCGGGTTGGATTTCGCTTCGAGGATTAAGGCCAGCCGACTGTTTGTTTCCACGTCGGTAGCACGCGTCAGCCCATGTGTCGACGCGTCAGTACGCGCGTATTGTTCATCGTTGGGTCGCGTCGATCGGACTCGACAACCGTGCGTACGACACGCACACGATGCGACGAACGAAAGCATCATTGATCTATTGCCGCACAAAGAACCTGCGCGCCGTCCGGTTGCTGTAGCCCAACATCCGTAGCGAGTCATCCAACGGACCCCTCCGCCTCATATGCGACCGAACAAGCGCGCGGCGTGAGCCCGGATGAGATCGCCACTGCCTGGGTGATGGCGAAAGGCGTGCTGCCGACCATCGGACGACGAAGCGTCGAACAATTGCGCATGAATCTTGCCGCTGCCGACATCGCACTTTCCGCCGAGGACGTCGCGCACCTCGATGCCGTGAGCCAGCCCCCGCCGATCTTCCCGCATTCGATGCTGCATACCGAGGAGTACCGGCAGAGAATCACCGGCGGGAAGCTCGATGATTTCGTTCGGCCGGACAAACCGGTTGCATGGCCTTGTCCGGGGTCGAAGCCCGCGTACAGTCATTCGAATGACCGTTGATCTTCGAAGCGAGGCAGCGGCACAGAAGTTCTGGCGCTGCCGGCACTAGCCGGCAGTCACGAGCATGGAGCCCCTGCCCGCACGCAGCATCGTGTCGGTATCCCGATCAGAACCGATGCCGCAGCCCCAGCGTGACCGACGCACTGTCGTCATTGCCCGCGAACGGGCCATTGAACGTGCCGCTGACCTTGCTGTATGCGCCGGCCAGATACACGTCGGTCCGCTTCGACAGGAAGTAGTCGCCGGTCAGGAACGTCGATAGCTTGTTGCCGCCTTCGCCGTTCGCGTTGACATGGCGGCCGAGGTCGTAAATGGCGGCCGCCTTGACTTGCACCGACGACGTCGCCTGCCACGTCGCACCGAACTGGAACACGTTGTCCGTGCGCGCCTGACTGCTCACGCCGATGTTCGTATTGCCCGGATTCGTGTAGAGCTGCGAATACGTGCCGTAAGTGGGCGAGAAGTCCTGACCGCTGGTCGGCGTGAAGCCGCCGTCGCGGCGCGTGTAGAGGTAGTAGGCCTGCCACGTCACCGGTCCCGTCACGACGAACGCGCCCGCGCCGAGATTCGACTGCTTGTTGCCGACGAGATCCTTCGCCTGCTGCGCAGTCAGGCCTGCGGAGAACACGTTGCCCGTATAGTTGAGCCCGGCTGCATACGTGGACCCGTGCGACACGCTGCCCGCCTGGCCGCCGAACGAGTAGGCCGCGTTGATCTTCCACTGATCGAGGGTGAGCGTGTACTTCGCCGTGTTGTCCATGCGCGAGCCGGCCAGCAACTGAACCCACACGTCGCTGGCGGCGGAATTGGCCCAGCCGATGACATCGTATGGCAGCAGCGTTTCGAACGGTACGCTGTATTGACGGCCCAACGTCAATTGACCATAGCTGCTCTTGATGCCGACATACGCCTGCCGTCCGAACTCGCGGTTGCCTTGCAGCGAGACCCCCGTCCCCGGATTGAAGCCCGCCTCGATGCGGAAAATCGCGGACAGTCCGCCGCCCAGGTCTTCCGTGCCGAACAAGCCCCAACGCGAGCCGTTGAAGAAGCCCGGTCCGAGCGCCACGGAACTGCCGCTGGACAGCGCGCGCCCGTTCGCGGCCGTCGCGCCGACCTGGTTGTTCTGCCACGAGATCGCGGTATCGATCAGGCCGTACAGCGTGACGCTGCTTTGCGCGTGTGCGGCGCAGGTGAAAGCGAGCAGAGCGGCTGCAGCGCATGCGTTCTTCATCTTGCAAGTCTCCGGTTTATTTTGATTAGGGTGGCGAAATAGTGGTTGCATGAAGCGGCATCCGTGCGGATACCGCTGCATTCATTCAGCCGATGAGCCGTCCCACCGCATCGCGATACTCATCGACGAGTCGGGCCACGACTTCCGCCGCGCCCGGCAGATCGTGGATCAGACCCGCCGACTGGCCTAGCTCCACCTTGCCGCGTTCGATATCGCCATCGAGCGCGGCTTGTTTGAGCGTGCTGCTTTTGAAGAGCGTGTCGTAGGCGGCATCGTCGGGTTCGTGGGTGTCGGCGTGCAGGACATCGGCGGCGAACTGGTTCTTCGTCATGCGCACCGGCAGCTGACGCACGCCCACCAGCGCGGTCTGATCGATTTCGGTTTCCAGCACGGCGCGCTTGTAGTTCTCATGCACGCCGGCTTCCCGCGTGGCGATGAAGCGCGTGCCGAGCTGCACCGCATCCGCGCCGAGCGCGAGCAGCGCCGCGATGCCGTAGCCGTCCGCCACGCCGCCGCCCGCGACGATCGGCACGCTGAACTCCTGTGCCGCGCGCCGCACCGCGATCAGCGTGCTGACGCCGTTTGCGGGCGGATGACCGCCTGCTTCCGCGCCGACGACGACCAGCGCATCGACGCCTGCGGAGGCGGCCTTGCGCGCATGTTCCATCGTCGAGACGACATGAATCCAGCGCGTGCCGACGCGCCTGAAGCGCTCCAGATGCGCTTTCGGTCCGCCCTGCGAGGCGAACACCACCGGCACGCGCTCTTCCTCGATGACATCGAGAAACAGCGCCGCTTCGGGGCGATACAGCGGCAGGTTCACGCCGAACGTCGCGCCGTGGGTGGCGGCCTTGACCTCGCGCACGGCCTGGCGAAAGGCATCGAGATACATCGGTCCCGCCGCGATCACGCCGAGGCCGCCCGCGTTGCTGACGGCGGCAGGCAGCGCCGCATTCGACGACGCCCAGCTCATGCCGGCCTGGATGATTGGATAGCGAATGTTCAGCATGCGGGTGAGTCGGGTCGGTGTCATCGTGCGATCCTCCAAATTCCTGTTCTAAAAACTCAGCTCCGGGTCGTCAGCAGGCGCGCCGGAATGCCGATCAGCAAGGTGACGCCGCCCACAAGAATCAGGCAGCCGGCGAACTGGATGCCGAGCGTGAGACTGCCCGACACCGACTTCACATAGCCGATCATGCTCGGGCCGACCAGCCCGCCCAGCGATCCGATACTGCTCACCAGCGCGATCCCCGCCGCCGCGCTCGTCGAGCCGAGATAGGTCGATGGAATGGTCCAGAACACGGACAGGCTCGACAGATGGCCCGATGTCGCGATGGCGAGCAGCAGCACGGAGAACATCAGGTCGCCGCGTGCGAAGGGCAGGGCGATGAGGCTGGCGGCCGCGCACATCAGCGGCACGGCGGCGTGCCAGCGGCGTTCGCGGACGCGGTCGGAATGGCGGCTGACGATGACCATCGTCACGATGCCGGCGATCGCCGGAATGGCGGCGAGCAGGCCGACGTGCAGCGCATCGCGCACGCCGGTGGCCTGGATCACCATCGGCGCGAAGAAGGCGATCGTGCTGGCAAGCACATAGGCGCAGAACGACACCAGCCCCGCGACATACACGCGCCAGTCGCTCAGGGCGGCGAGCATGCCGCCGTGTCCATGCGTGGCGCGCACCCGGCGTTCGGCGGACAGCGCGCTGACCAGGCTTGCCTTCTCTTCAGCCGTCAGCCATGCAGCGGATTCAGGCTTGTCTTCCAGCCGGAAATACACGACGACGCCGAGCAGAATCGCAGGCAAGCCTTCGAGCAGGAACATCCACTGCCAGCCCGCGAGGCCATGGAACTGGTGGAAGCTGCGCATGATCCAGCCGGACAGCGGCGCGCCGATCATCGTTGCAACGGGAATGGCGATGAACGACAAGGCCGTCACGCGCGCGCGCCGCTCCGCCGGAAACCAGTAGCTCAGGTACAGGATGATGCCGGGAAAGAAGCCCGCTTCGGCTACGCCCAGCAACATGCGCGCGATGTAGAACTCCCACGGCGTGCGCACCAACATCGTCGCGGCAGAGACGGCGCCCCACAGCACCATGATGCGCAAAAGCGTGCGGCGCGCGCCCATCTTCGCGAGCAGCAGATTGCTCGGCACCTCGAACAGCAGAAAGCCGACGAAGAACAGTCCCGCGCCGATGCCGTACACCAGATCGCTGAACTGCAGGTCGGCCTTGAACTGAATCTGCGCGATGCCGATATTCACGCGGTCGATGTAATTGATGATGTAGCACACGAACAGCAGCGGCAAAATGCGCCGGCTGATCTTGCGATACGTCGCTTCGCTGACGGCTTCTTCCGGGCGTGCAAGCCCGACGGCGCCGGATGCGTACGTCGTCATTGTCTCTTCCTTGGTGGATGGCTTCTTCAGCTTGCGTCGACACGCGGACGGCCGCAGCCGTCCGCCTTGCAATCACGCGAGCTTGAACTCACGGATCGCGTAGTCGCGCAGTTTGTTTTTTTGCACCTTCGAACTTCCCGTCATGCCGATGTCGTCGAACGACTGCACCACCCGCAGATAGCGCGGCACCTTGAAGTTCGCGCAGCGCGCCTTGCACCACGCGATCAACTCTTCACTCGATGCCTCGGCATCCGCCCGCAACACGACGAATGCGGCGGCCACTTCGCCGAGACGCGCATCGGGTACGCCGACCACTTGCGCGAGCTGCACGGCGGGATGGCCGAACAGCGTCTCTTCCACTTCGGCAGGCGCGACATTCTCGCCGCCGACGCGGAACACGTCCTTCAGGCGGCCGAGCATGCGCATGCGGCCATCGGCATCGATCACGCCGAGATCGCCGGTGCGCAGCCAGCCGTCTTCGCTGAACGCCTTCGCGGTTTCCTGCGGCTTGTTGTAGTAGCCCTTCATCACGCTCCAGCCGCGCACCTGGATTTCGCCGGGCGCGTTGGCGGGCTGCACTTCACCCGTTTCCGTCGATACCGTGCGAATCTCGATGCCCGCATGCGGCGACGCCCAGCCCGCGACGCGAGTCTCGAGCGGATCGCGCCAGTCGTTGAGGACCACGTTCGGCGACGCTTCCGATTGCCCGTATGCGCCGACCATGTGCCTCACGCCCATGACGTCGTGAATCTTCTGCATGATCTCGGGACCCGCCGCCGCCCAGCCGCCGCGCAAGTGGATGCGTTCGCGCCGGAATTCGGGGTGGCTCATCATCATCAGAAAGATGGTGTCGTTGCCCGAGGTGAGCGTGCAGCGTTCTTCATCGAGGATGTCGAGCACCTTCGGCACGTCGAACGACGGCACCGACAGCAGGCACGCGCCCGATACCAGCGATACGAGCAGCGACATCGTCGTGCCCGCCACGTGAAAGAACGGGCGCACGCTGAAATAGCGGTCGTCCGGCTGCACGCCGATGCGCTGCGCCGAGGCTGCCGCGTTCATCAGCATGTTGCGATGCCGGAGCAGCACGCCCTTCGGGAACGAGGTCGTGCCGGACGTGTACTGGATCAGCAGCGTGTCTTCGGGCGAGACTTCGTTCGCGCGCCTGGTGGCTTCGGCGCGCGTCTCCGGCGTGTCGGCCAGCGCTTCGAAACGTTCGACGCCGGCGGGCAAAGCGCGTTCCGTCTTGCCGACCAGCACGGCGCGGCGCAACAGCGGCAGCACGTCGCCGGGCAGGTGTGCATCGAAGGCCGGTTCGACGTCGCGCAGCAGCTGTGAGTAGTCGATGTTGAGGAAGGTATCGACGTAGAACAGCACGCGCACGTCGCCCTGCTTCAGACAGTAGTTCAGCTCGTCGAGCTTGAAGCGCGTATTGACCGGAACCGTCACCGCGCCGATGGACGCCGCCGCATAGAACAGCACGACCCAGTCGATGGAATTGCCCATCAGAATGCCGACGTGCTCGCCATGCTGCACGCCCGCTGCGATCATTCGCGCGGCGGCGCTTTGCACGCGTTCCGCCAGGGCGCCGTAAGCAATACGCTCACCGTCGATGACGAGCGCTTCGGCATCCGGTGTCGCGGCGGCGCGCGCGGCGAGGATCGCGGGCAGCGTGACCGGTTGTGTCAGGCCGAAGCGTTCGGCATAGGCCAGGTAATCGTCATGCATGGCGCGCTCCGCTGCTGTCATGTTTGTCGTCGGCATCGTTGCGCTGGCCGAAGCCCGAGATCGACTGCTTCCAGTCGGAGTTTTGCAGCACCGTGTCGATAGCGAGAATCTCGATGGCAAGCGCGCCCGCCGGGTCGGTCTCCACGCCACGGTCGATGCAATCGCGCGTCAGCTGCATCGCGAGCGGCGGGGCATCGGCGATATCGCGGGCCATCTGGCGGACAAGCTTCACCGCTTCGCCGGCGGGCACGATACGCGACACGAGACCGGCGTGCAGCGCTTCGTCGGCGCTCAGGGTGCGGCCCGTATAGGCCATGTCCTTCGCGAGCCGCTTGCCGATCACGCGCGGCAGACGCTGCGTCGCGCCGACGGTGCCCCACAGCGCTTCCGGCGTGCGAAAGCTCGTTTTCTCCGTTCCGACGATGAAATCGCATGCCATCGCAATCTCGCCGCCCGAGCCGACCGCCGGCCCTTCGACCAGCGCGATGCACGGCTTGCCGATCTTCTCGAGCGCATCGTAAGCGGCGAAGGCCTTGAGGCGGCGGGCGCGCACATCGTCGATATTCATGCCCTTGCGTTCCTTCAGGTCCGCGCCCGCGCAGAACACCGGGCCGTTGGCGCGCACGATCACGCAGCGGATCGAGTCGTCGGCGCGCAGGCGCACCGCGGCGGCGCGCAATTCGTCGCACATCAGTGCGTTGAGCGCGTTGCGCTGCTCCGGCCGGTTGAGAATGATCTCGGCCACGCCGTCCAGGCGCTCGACGATCAGCGTTTGGTCATCTGTCATGGTTTCCCCTTGATGCTTGATTCCGTACCGCGCGCGCCACGCTCAGATGGCGCCGTCGCGGCGCAGCGCTGCAATGTGCTGTGCGTCGTAGCCGAGCCGTTCGCGCAGGACCTGTTCCGTATGTTCGCCGAGCAAAGGCGGGCGGACCACTTCGGGATCGGCGAAGCCATCGAACTTGAAGGGCAGCGGCAATGCGCCGAAGGTGCCGATGGTGGGATGCTCGAACTCGCTCACCATGCCGCGCGCCTTCACGTGCGGGTCGGAGAGCACTTCCGCGACGTCCTTGATGGGACCGGCGGGCACGCCTTCGGCGTCGCACGCATCGCACAAGGCCTGACGTGTCCAGCCCGCAATGGCTTGCGTGAGCGCCGCCATCACGCGTTCGCGATGCTCCACGCGCCCCGCGTTGGTCGACAGCAAGGGATCGCCGGCAAGTGCATCGAGCTTCAGCAGTTTGCAGAGCGGCAGCCAGTGCTGGTCGCTGCACGTAATATGCACGAACGCGCCGTCGCTGCATGCGAAAGTCGCGGAGGGCACGCGGCCCGGATGTTCCGTGCCAAGACGCGGCGGCACTTCGCCCAGCGCGAAGAAGCGGCCCGCCGCGAGCGTGAGCAGGCTGACTTGTCCATCGAGCATCGAAAAGTCGATGTGGCAGCCCTTGCCCGTCATCGCGCGGCCATTCAGCGCCGACAGCAAGCCGATGGCGATCCACATGCCCGACGTCAGATCCGCGATCGGCAGGCCGGGCTTGACCGGACCGCCGCCGCGCTCGCCGGTCAGGCTCATGATGCCGCCCATCGCCTGGAACACGGTGTCGTAGCCCTTGCGCTTCGCATACGGACCGGTCTGGCCGAAGCCGGTACACGACACGTACACGAGGCGTTCATTATCCGCGCGCAGCGTCTGGTGATCGAGACCGTAGCGCGCCAGCGTGCCCACCGGGAAATTCTCGATGAGGATATCGGCGTTCTGCGCGAGTTCGCGGACGATGCGCCGTCCCGCTTCGGTCTTGAGATTGGCCGTCACGGACTGCTTGCCGCGGTTGCACGCGAAGTAATACGCGGATTCGTCGCCCACTTGCGGCTCGAAACTGCGGGTTTCATCGCCCGTTCCCGGCTGCTCGATCTTGATGACGGTCGCGCCCAGTTCGGCCAGGATCATGTCCGCGAACGGGCACGCGAGCACGCGCGCGAGTTCGATGACCGTGACGCCTGCGAGCGGTTTGACTTGAGCGTCGGTCATTGGTCGTTTGCGCGTTGCTTGCGGAAGCTGCGCATCATGAGATTCGTATCGAGCGATGCATCGAGCGCCTGTTGCAGCGGCAAATCCGCGACGCGATGGAACAGGCGCTTGGTCGCGGCCATGGCGGGGGCATCGAAGGCGGCGAGGCGTTCGGCGATGCCCACGGCGGTGTCGAGCATGTCCTCGTCAGCGACGACGCGGTTGGCAAGGCCCAGCGCAAGCGTGCGTTGCGCGTCGGCGGCTTCGCCCAGCGATACCAGTTCGAACGCCGTCTTGCGTCCGGCCTGGCGCACGAGATTGGCCATCACGATGGCGGCCACGATGCCGTGTTTCAGCTCGGGATAGCCGAGCTTGAGGCTTTCGCCCGCGACGAGCATGTCGCAGGCGAGCGCGAGACCGGCGCCGCCGCCCATCGCATGACCGTGCGCCGCGCCAACGACCGGCTTCGACATCTGCGAGAACACGCGATGCAGATTCGTCGTCAGATGCGCGCGTTCGAGCGCGGCTTGGGCGGCGCTGGCTGCATCGTCGTTGCCGGACTGGACGAAGCCGCCGAATTCCTTGACATCGGCGCCGGCGCAGAACGCCTTGCCCGCGCCCGTCAGGACGATGGCCTTCACCGCGGGATCGCGCTCGGCGGCTTGCAGTGCGGCGAGCAGCGCGTGCGTGAGTTCGTTGTTGAGCGCGTTGCGCTTGTCGGGGCGATTCATCGTCAGGACGCGCACGGCGGCGCGGTCTTCGATGAGGAGGCTGTCAGAGGTGGTCATGAGTAGTCGAGTCGAAGCGATGGTGCAAAGAGTAAGGCCGATGCGTGATTAAGTCAAACAAATATCCGTGATGAAAACAACTAATTCGAGCGCAATTGGGTCGGTGTAAACCCGCTATTTGAGTCTGTTCAGGTCGTTTTTTGCGGGCATACGGTGACACTCATGTCGTAAATAAACGTTGCAAATAGAGGTGTTTAGGCCTGTTTTACGAGGCGCTGAACGACTTGTGGACTTGTCAGAAACATTCGGCCATATAGTTGACATTGCATCACAACAATGTTTTGATTCGCTTGACAGTCAACCTCTTGCGCAAGCACCGCCCAACCATGTCCGACCTGACTCTGTGTGAATGCTTCGCCCGCGACGGGCTTCAGCACGAGACCGAATTCATCCCGACGCCGGAGAAAGCCGCGCTGATCGACCGCTTCGCGCGTGCCGGCTTTGCGCGCGTGGAAGCCACGTCGTATTCGAACCCGGCAGTCGTTCCGCAGTTCGCCGATGCCACCGAGCTCCTGCGCACGCTGCCGCGCCTGGACGGCGTCTTCTACAAGGCGACCTGCGCGAACCTGCGCGCCGTCGAACGCGCGCTGGCGGATCTGGATGCGGGCATCGGCGCCAATGAAATCAGCCTGCTCGTATCCGCGAGCGAAGCGCACTCGCAGCGCAACCTCAAGCAGTCGCGCGCGGATCAGTGGAAGCGCATCGAAGCGATGGCCGCCGCCGCGAAGGGCCGCTTCCGCCTCATCGGGACTATTTCTGTTGCGTTCGGCTGCCCGTTCGAAGGCGAGATCAGTGAAGCCAGCGTGCTCGCGGATGTCGAACGCTTCGCCGCACTCGGCGTGCATCATGTGACGCTCGGCGACACCATCGGCGTGGCGACGCAGGCCAGCACCCAGCGCCTGTTCCGCGCGATGCTGCAAGCGTTTCCGGGCGTGCATGCCATCGCGCATTTCCACGACACGCGCGGCACCGGCATCGTCAATTATCTGGCGGCGCTCGAAGCCGGCGTGCGTCATTTCGACGTCGCGTTCGGCGGCACGGGCGGGCATCCCGCGAAAGTGAAGTACGGCGGCGGTGTGACCGGCAATGTCTGCACGGAAGATTTCGTGAACGTGCTGGAAACGATGGGCGTCGTGACCGGCATCGATCTGGACGCGATGATGCAAGCGTCGGAGGCTTGCGAAACGGCGCTCGGGCGGCAACTTGCGAGCCGGGTCGCACGCACCGGACTCAACCCGATGCTCATGCGCGCCAAAGCGCTCGCCGCATGAACGCGCCCGCGACGCTTCCGCCGCTCTTGCTCGAATCCGAGTTCTGCATCGAGCAAGGATTCGAGCTGGTCGATTACGGCGACGGCTGGAGCACGCTCGCCTGCACTGTGCAGCCGCGCCACACCAACCGCCACGGCAACGCGCACGGCGGCCTGCTGGCCGCGCTGCTCGATACCGCGATGGGACTCGCCACGCGCGCCAGCGGGCGCGTCCAGAACCTCGGCACGGCGAGCCTCACCGTGAACTACCTGAAGCCTGCATCAGGACGCATTGCCGTGCATGCGCAACTGCGCCGCAGCGGCCGCACGCTCGCATTCTGCGAAGCCGAGGCGCGCAACGCCGACGATGACGTCGTCGCCACGGCAAGCGCCGTGTTCGCTGTCTCACCGAACGCCCAATAATCCAGGAGAAGCAAATTCATGTACGAAGACGTTCAACTTTTTATCGATGGCGAATGGAAAGCGGGCGCAGCGGGCCGCACCATCGACGTGGTGAATCCGGCGACCGAGGAAACGATCGGCCGCGTGGCGCATGCGGAAACCGCGGACCTCGATGCCGCGGTCGCCGCCGCGCAAGCGGGCTTCGCTACGTGGAAGCGCATGAACGCCTACGAGCGCGCGAACATCATGCGCCGCGCGGCGAATCTGCTGCGTGAACGTGCCGATGGCATCGCACGCATCATGACGTTGGAGCAAGGCAAGCCGCTCGCCGAAGCGAAGGGTGAAGCGCTCTCCGCCGCCGATCTGATCGACTGGTTCGCCGATGAAGGACGCCGCGCGTATGGACGCATGGTGCCGTCGCGGATTCCGGGTTCGTATCAGCTGGTGATCAAGGAGCCGGTCGGTCCGGTCGCTGCATTCTCGCCGTGGAATTTCCCGATCAATCAGGTGGTGCGCAAGCTCTCGGCGGCGCTGGCGGCGGGCTGCTCGATCATCGTGAAAGCGCCGGAAGAAACGCCCGCCGCACCGGCCGCGCTGATTCGCGCGTTCGCGGATGCAGGCGTGCCGCGTGGCGTCATCAATCTCGTGTATGGCGTGCCGGCGGAGATCAGCGAATACCTGGTGCCGCATCCGGCCATCCGCAAGATCTCGTTCACCGGTTCGACACCGGTCGGCAAGCATCTCGCCGAACTGGCCGGACGTCACATGAAGAAAGCGACGATGGAACTCGGCGGCCACGGTCCCGTGCTCATTTGCGATGACGCCGATATCGACACCGCCGCCGCGCAACTCGGCGCATTCAAGCTGCGCAACGCGGGTCAGGTGTGCACGTCGCCGACGCGTTTCATGGTGGCGCGCGCCGTGTTCGAACCGTTCCTCGACAAGCTGATGACCGCGATGAACAAGGTCCGCGTAGGCGACGGTCTCGAAGACGGCGTGACGATGGGGCCGCTCGCCAACGAACGCCGGGTACGCGCGCTGCAAGGGCTGGTCGATGACGCCGTTTCCGGTGGCGGCGAACTGCGCATGGGCGGCAAGCGCATCGGCGAGCGCGGGTATTTCTTCGAGCCGACGGTGCTCGCCAACGTGCCGCAAGGCGCCCGCATCATGCGCGAAGAGCCGTTCGGTCCGATCGCGGTCGTCAACGCGTTCGATTCGCTCGACGACATGATCACCGAGGCCAACCGCCTGCCGTACGGCTTGTGCGCGTTTGCCTATACGCGGTCGGCCCGGCAGGCGCATCGCATTGCGGCTGAAGTCGAGACCGGCATGTTGACGATCAACCAGATCGCCATCGCGTTTCCGGAAGTGCCGTTCGGCGGCGTGAAGGACAGCGGCTACGGCACGGAAGGCGGCGCGGAAGCCATCGATGCCTACCTCAACCTGAAGTACATCTCGCAACTCGACATCTGAAACCCGCCTGGCGCGACTGGTCCAAGGCAAGCGCGCCTTCAAATACAAAACAAATTGACGGAGACGAAGCAATGGATCTTGAACAGCAGGTCATGAAACGCGTCATGTTCCGCTTGATGCCGGTCCTGATCATTTGCTATCTGATCTCGTATATCGACCGCAGCAATCTCGCGGTCGCCGCACTCGCGATGAACCGCGAACTCGGTCTGTCGCCGACGGATTACGGCTTTGCTGCCGGCATTTTCTTTCTCGGCTATGTGATCTGCGAGATTCCGTCGAACATCTTCCTGTCGAAGCTGGGCGCGCGGCTGTGGATCTCGCGGATCATGCTGACGTGGGGCCTCTTGTCCGGCGCGATGGCCTTCGCGGTCGGCGCGAAATCGCTGTTCACACTGCGCGTGCTGCTCGGCATTGCGGAAGCGGGGCTGTTTCCGGGGCTGATCTACTACATCTCGTTCTGGTTTCCGTCCACTTATCGTGCGCGGGCGTTCGGCTATTTTCTCGTCGCCATTCCGTTGTCCATCGTGATCGGCGCGCCGGTGTCGGCATCGATCCTGTATATGGACGGCGTGGGCGGCCTGTCGGGCTGGCAGTGGGTGTTCGTCATCGAAGCAGCGCCTGCCGTGTTCTTCGCGTTCTTCTGCTTCTTCTTTCTCACCGATACCCCCGCGCAAGCCACATGGCTCGATGAACCCGAACGCAAGTGGCTGATCGCACGTCTTGCACGCGATGTCGAGCATGTCGAATCGCACGGACGCGGCGAGATCATGGCGGCGTTCGTGCATCCGCGCGTATGGCTGCTGAGTCTGATCAATGTGGCGCTGATTGCCTGCAGTTACGGCTGCGTGTTCTTCCTGCCGCTGATCGTGTCGGAGTTCGGTTTCAGCAAGATGCAGACGGGTCTGATCACCGCGCTGCCGTTCCTGGCGGGCGCCATTTCGATGATCGTCTGGGGCCGCAAGTCGGACCGCGCAGGCGAACGCAAGCTGCATCTGATCCTGCCGCTGCTGGTGGCGGTCGCGGGCTTTGCCATCGCCGCGGAGTCGGATACGGTCACGCTCAAGATGATCGGGCTGGGACTCGCCGCGTGCGGCACGTTCGCTTCGCTGCCGCCGTTCTGGTCGCTGCCGCCGATGTTCCTCAAAGGCACCGGCGCGGCGGCGGGCATCGCGATGATCAACACCATCGGCAGCCTGGCGGGCTTCGGCGCGCCGTATCTGATGGGCTACGTCAAACAGCATACGGGCAGCTATGCACTCGGGCTGATGATCATCGGCGCAAGCGCGCTGAGTGCCGCCGTGCTCGCGCTGCGCATCCGTTCCGATGAATTGGCGGTGAGCCGCGCGGCGCAGTTCGATCGCTAAAAAACAGTCACTCAACCAGCACACCCCAAATGGACGCATTCGACTATGTCATCGTGGGCGGCGGGTCCGCCGGATGCACGATCACCGCACGCCTCGTGCAGGCGGGAAAGCGCGTGGCGCTGATCGAATCGGGACCGCCCGACAATCATCCGTTCATCCATATTCCTGCGACCTTTTTCAAGGTGCACGGTACGAATCGCATGTGGATGTACAAGACTGCGCGGCAAGGCAACGTGAACGATCGCGAAATGTACATCCCGCAGGGACGCACGCTCGGCGGCGGCAGTTCGGTCAACGCGATGATCTACATTCGCGGCCAGCACGAAGACTTCGACGACTGGGAAGCGCTCGGCGCGCGCGGCTGGGGCTGGCGCGACGTGCTGCCGTTCTTCGTGAAGAGCGAAGGCAATGCGCGGCTCAAAGGCCCGCTGCACGGCACGTCCGGCCCGCTCAAGGTCAACGATGCGCGTCACGTTCATCCGTTCACGCGCGCCTTCGTCGACGCGGCGGTTCAGGCAGGCGTGCCGCTCACCGATGACTTCAACGGCGAGCGTCAGGAAGGCGCCGGCCTGTTTCAGACGACCACGTTCGATGGCCGTCGCGGCAGCAGCGCGGCAACCTATCTGAGGATGGTGAAGCACGATGCGCGCTTGCGTCTCGTCACCGGCGCGGACGTGCTCAAGGTGCTGTGCGAAGGACGGCGCGCAACGGGCGTACTCGTACGGCACGCGAACGGCGAAACCGAGCAGTTGATGTGCCGCGAGGAAGTGATCGTGTGCGCGGGCGGCGCCGCTTCGCCCCGGTTGCTGATGCATTCGGGCATCGGGCCGGCGGCGCATCTGCGTGAATTCGGGATTCCCGTCGTGCATGATCTGCGCGGCGTCGGCGAAAACTTCCAGGATCATCTGACCGCGCCGGTCTACGGCCGTGCGCGTCATCCGCATAGCGTGCTGGGGCATGACCGGGGTTATCGCGCGCTGCGGCATGGATTGCAATACGTGCTCACGCGTTCGGGCCTGCTGAGTTCGAACGTGATCGAGAGCGGCGCGTTCATCGATACCAGCGGCAGCGGCCGTCCCGACATCCAGATCCATACGACGCCCACGCTCGTCGGCGACGTCGACAGGAAGCCGCTGGAAGGGCACGGCATCACCATCGGACCGTGTGTCGTGCGGCCGAAGTCACGCGGCACGGTGCGGCTCGTGTCGAAGGATCCGCTTGCGCCCGCCAGGCTCGATCCGCGCTTCTTCAGTCACCCGGATGACATGGAGACGATGATTCGCGGCGTGCGCATCAGCCGCAAGATCCTGCGTGCGCCTGCGTTGCGTGAGGTGATCGCGGAAGAGCTGTTGCCGGGCGCGGCCGATGAAATCAGCGATGCGCGCATCGAAGAACATGTTCGTACGGTGTGCAAGACCGTGTTCCATCCGGCAGGCAGTTGCCGCATGGGTACCGATGAACTGGCCGTCGTCGATCCGCACTTGCGCGTACATGGCGTGAGCGGTTTGCGGGTGGCGGATGCATCGGTGATGCCTGCGCTCGTCAGTGGCAACACCAACGCGACGGCGATCATGATCGGCGAACGCTGCGCCGATTTCATCCTCAACGCGCCACGCATCGAACCCGCCGTGCACGCCGCCGACGTGCTTGCCGCTTCTGCTAAAATGCGTGACGATGTCATGTAAAGCGGATCTTGACCGGTGGAGGTGAACGTGGGGGCGACTGTTCGTAAGGCGAAGGGACAAGCAGCGGGGCAGGCTGCGGGACGAGCCGTTGCAGAAGAGCACGATGCATCCGCGTTGCGCGATTTGCGCGACCTCGTCTCGTTTCAGTTGCGTCAGTTGAGCAACATCTACACGAAGGGTTCATCGAGCGAATACGAGCGCAACTTCGGGCTGACGATGAACGAATGGCGCTGCATTGCCCTGTTGCACGGCAAGCGCGGCATGTCGATGAACCGGCTTGCGGAGCATGCGCAATTCGATCGCGGGCTCGCGAGCCGCACCGTGCGCGGTCTCGAAGAACGCGGCCTGCTCGCGCGCGAGGCCGATGCCACCGATGGCCGCGGCGTCGTCATTACACTGACGGCGGAAGGGCGGGCGCTGGTGTCGAAGGTGTTTCCGATCGCCGAGGAGCGCAATGCGCGGCTGCTGTCCTGCCTCACGCGTTCAGAGCGCGAGATGTTGCCGAACGTTCTGCTGAAGCTCACCCATCAGGCGCGTGTGATGCTCGAACAAGAGCGTGAGGAAGCGCAGGCACACACGACTTCGGACGCTGCCGGGGCGTCGGATGAGAAAAGGCATCGGAACGTCACTGATTTGAATCAGTGGTAGTCGCCGCACTCAGCATCCCGCTGCCGTGCTTTCAACCATGGTGCGCGAACGCATCCGCCACGTGCAGCACGTGCGCATAGACAGCACCCGCGCGCAGCACCACGGCGATCGCATACGCTTCATCGAGCGCCTCGCCTGGCGCACCGGCTTCGAGCGCCTGGGCGTGAAAGACCCGTCGTCGCGCGTCGTTTGATTGCGCGTACGCGGCAGCGGCCGCAGCAACCCAGACCAGCGCCGGCGTCAGCGCGTCCGTATCGAACACCTGTTGCACGAACCGTTGTCTTGCCTCGGCGATGCCTGAACCCGCGACCGCGTCCTCATCCTGTACAACAAGATTGCCCGCATCAACAGACACGACTGCATCACCCAGCGATTCGAGCGCGGCGCTCAGATAGCTGATCGCCACCGCTTCAGCCGCGCTGGCGCCGCCGTGACGGGCCAGCTCGGCGTGATGTTCGATGCAGAACGCACAGCGCGTGATCTGCGCAATCACGACGGCAACCAGATGCTTGTCCTTCTCACTCAGCGCGCCGGCCTTCCAGACCGGCGCCGACAGCGCGCGAAACGCCTTGGGCGCGGCTTGCTCGCGTTCGAGCCGGGCCAGGATGCGTGCTTCTTCCGTATGAGAGCGTGGGTGACTCATGACTTCCCTTTCGTGTGATGACGGCGCTCAGCCCGGACTGGCGACAGCAGGATCGACGGGCGGCTGCGGAGCGCGCAGTGCGCCGCGTGCAGCCGGATCGGCGGCGGCCAGCACTGCGATGAGACTCAGCAAGCCGAGCGCACTGATATAAGCACAGATCAGCCAGGGCGTGTTGCCGCCCACGGCCAGCAATGCGGCGGCAACGAACGGCGTGAGCCCACCGGAGAGCAACGTGCCGATCTGATACCCGAGCGAAATGCCGCTATAACGCACTTCCACCGGAAACTGCTCGGCGAACCATGCAGCGCCGGGCGCGTAGATGGCGGCATCGAAAATGGCGAGTTCGATCGCGAAGACGAGCGGCAGGTAGCGCAGATCGCCATGATCGAGAAACCAGAAGAACGGCCAGACCAGCAGGCTGATGCCCACCACGGCCCAGATGGCCGGCCCGCGCCGGCCGATGCGATCCGTGAGCGCGGCCCACAGCGGCGTCGCGATCACCGCGAACGCCGATCCGACGATCACCGCAGTCAGCGCATATGACGCGCCGCCGCGCTTGAGATTCAGATAGCTGATGGCGTAGGTCGTGACGATCGCGTACATGGCCGGTTGCAGCAGACGCAGGCCGATCGTGACGAGCAACGCGCGCCGGTGGTAACGCAGCACGTCGGCAACCGGCGCGCGGCGGATGCGGCCTTCGCTCTGCAGGGCAACGAATGGCGCGGGCTCGTCGATGCGCGAGCGGACGAAAGCGCCAACCGCCACCAGCACGACGCTGAACAGGAACGGGATGCGCCAGCCCCAGTCGTTGAACGCTTCGACCGAGAGCGTCGAGCGCACCGCCAGAAAGGTCCCGGACGCGAGCAGCATGCCCGTCGCCGACCCGACCTGCGTGAACGAGCCGAGCAGCCCGCGCCGGCGCGGCGCCGCGTGCTCGACCGACAGCAGCGACGCACCGCCCCATTCGGCGCCGGTCGCGACCCCTTGCAGCAGGCGCAGGGTCACCAGCAGCGCGGTCGCCAGCAGGCCGGCGCTCGCGTAGGTCGGCAGCAGACCGGTCAGCACCGTGGCGACGCCCATCAGCACGAGCGAAAGCACCAGCACGCGCTTGCGCCCGATGCGATCGCCGAAATGACCGGCGAACACGGCGCCCAGCGGCCGTGCGAAGAAGCCCACGCCGTAGGCGGCGAAGGAACCGAGAATGCCGGCAAGCGGATTGGTGGCAGGGGGAAAGAACGTGTGGCTGAAGATCAGCGCGGACGCCGTGCTGTAGATGTAGAAGTCATACCACTCGATGGTGGTACCGATGAAGGCGGCAAAAGCGACGCGCGCGGTACCGGCGCGCGCGGTCGTCGAAACGGGCGGGGATGACATGATTCGGTGGTGACGGACTTGAACGCAAAGGCGCAATTGAAGCATCGATCAGGCGCGCTGCGAACCAATCGTTTGTGCTTTGCATAGACGCCGGAGCGAAGGCTCGCGCTGCACCGCAAGCCGCTACCTCACTGAATCGAAGATCGGCAAGGCTTCGCGTCGGGGGATCGAGGGTTGTGCACCATGATGTTGAACGCACACGCTCGCGGCGATCTGAGCGTGCGCCATCGCGTCGTCGAGCGTGCAACCTGTCGCCAGTTGCGTGGCCAGCACGCCCACGAAGGTGTCCCCGGCAACGGTCGTATCCACGGCGCGCACCGGCCGCGCCGGATGATGCGCGCCCTCGACGGCATCCCCGATCACATGGACCCCGCGCGCACCCAGCGTCACGATGACATGCCGCGCGCCCGCACGATGCAGCGCCAGCGCGGCGTCCTCTGCGCTCGGCAAGCCGTCGGCCAGGATCGACGCTTCGCTCTCGTTCGGCACCAGGTAATCGATGAGCGGCATCCAGTGTCGGGGCAGCGGCTGCGTCGCGGGTCCCGGGTTGAGCACGGTGATCTTGCCGAGCCGCCGCGCTATCGCCAGCGCCGCATGGACCGTGTCGGGCGGCGTTTCGAGCTGGCACACGACGACATCGCAGGCACGGAAGCGGTCGGTCTGCGCGAGCACGCTGGCAGGCGACAGCGCCGCGTTGCTGCCCGACGCCACCACGATGCTGTTCTCGCCCGTCTCCGACACGGTGATCATCGCGATGCCGGTCGGATGCGTCTCCGACACCTCGATCCCCGCGCAATCGATGCCTTCCGCCGCCAGTTCCCTGACACGCTGCACACCGAACTCGTCGCGCCCGGCGCAGCCCATCATCGCCACGCGTGCGCCCATGCACGCCGCCGCGATCGCCTGATTGGCGCCCTTGCCGCCGGGCACCGTTTCGAATGCATGCGACAACTCGGTCTCGCCCGCCTGCGGCAGACGCCGCGTCCGCGCGACGAAATCCGTGTTGATGCTGCCGATCACGAGCACGCGTCCCGGCTGGCCCGCTGCGGTCACGTTAGTCTTCGCGTGCATCAGACGCGCGGTACCGCTGCCACGCCGATGCGGAAGTTGCCGCGCGTGTCGCCGCTTTCCTGATCGCGCGCCGACCAGTTCTGCATCCTTCGCCGCCGCTGCCAGCGATGCGCTCGTTGCGCCGAACTGCTGCGCGACTTTCTCCGCGCCTTCCAGCTTGCGGCCCGTGACCTGCACGTCGTGACCGGCTGCCTTGAGCTGCTTCACCATGGCCGCGCCGACATTGCCGTATCCGACTACCGTGATCTTCATTGTCTTTCCCAGGTTAAGTTGAGTGATGAAGATCGTACGGAAAGCGGTGGCGGCAATAAATATCGCATGTGTTGACAGAGTGTCGACCGGATCGGTGCTCCATTGCGTCAACGCATGTCCATGCAGATTTTTGAAACGATTTTTGGCGCGGAATAATGACCTCTTTTGCATGTGCAACTGAAGCCGAGGAATCCATGTCCCGCCGTCTGCCCAGCATGAACGCCTTGCGCGCCTTCGAAGCGGCGGCGCGGCATCTCAACTTCAGCCGCGCGGCGGAAGAGCTTTTCGTGACGCAGGGCGCCATCAGCCGGCAGATCAAGCTGCTCGAAGAGTCCTTCGGCGTGCCCTTGTTCAGGCGGCTGACGCGGACCATCGAACTCACCGAGCACGGGCGCGATTACCTGCCCGTGGTGCGCGACGCGTTCGACCGCATCGAGCAGGCCACGCTGCGGCTCGTGAACCGCGACCGTCATCGCATCCTCAACGTCAACGTGCTGCCGACGTTCGCGATGCGCTGGCTCATTCCGCGCCTGCCGCACTTCGCAACCGAGCATCCGGATATCGAGGTGAGACTCATCACGTCGATACGGCCCGTCAATTTCTGGCGCGAGGATCTGGATGTCGCCATTCGCGTCGGCGTCATTCCCGACAGCGATCCGGATCCCGATGCCGAGACGCGTCCGCGCATCAGCCTGCAAATGGCGGATGACTGGAGCAATGTGCGGGCGTATCGCCTGATGCCGGATGTGCTGGTGCCGGTGTGCAGCCCTGAGCTGATGGAAGGCATGCCGCAAGTGCATGAAGCGCGCGAACTGCTGCAATTGCCGCTGCTGCACATGGCGACGCGCGTGCACGCCTGGCCCGACTGGTTCCGCGCGAGCGGCGTCGAATACGATATCGCCGCGCACAACCAGGCTTACGGGCACTTCTTCATGGTGCTGGATGCGGCGCTGGCGGGACGCGGCGTGGCGCTCGTGCCGCGCATGCTGGCGGCGCCCGATATCCAGGCAGGCCGCCTTGTCGTGCCGCTGGCGCTGGAGCATGAAAGCGCGGGCGCCTATCACATCCTGTGTCGCGATCACCAGGCCGATTCCGCGACAGTGCGTGCGTTTCGCGACTGGCTGTTCGCGCAGCGCGACGAAGAGCGGGCGCTGAAGGAGACCGACTTGAGCGAAGCCGGTCTCTAGGCTCTACATCAGATCAGGAACGGCGCGAGCCTGGCGTCGATGCTGCGGATCGTATCCACGGTCCAGTCGCGGTTCACGTAGAGCTGGATGGGCAGGCCATCCGGATCGTGCACGAACACCACGCGGCGCGCGGCGTGCTCGTGCGCGGCGATCAGCTTGCCGCCCGAACGCTCGATGCCTTCGATCGCCGCGTCCAGATCCGCTTCGGAGCTGACTTCCACGCCGATGTGATGCATCGGCATGTGCGACTCCACATCGTTCCGATACAGCGCGATATCGCCCATGCCATGCGTGCCCGCGAGCAGCGCGAAGGGCTGATCGCGGCCGCCGGCAAGCGCATTCAGCCCGACGATGTTCGTATAGAAGTCGAACATGGCCCCGAAGTCCTGCGCGATCAACGCAACGTGCGACACGCGGCGGCCATGGACGAGCGCGGCGTCGATCACGCGAATCTCGGGATCGACGGGGAAGAGTTGCTCGGCAACCGGTACATTGGTTTCGCCCGGCACCCACTTCGGCTTCTTCTTGCTGAACGAGCCCTTGCGTGCCGAACGCCAGTCCTCCACGACGTCCGCGTAGATCTCGACTTCGTTGCCGTCGGGGTCTTTCTGATAGAGCGAGTGGGCGACGTCGTGGTCTTCCGTCGAGCGATACAGCACGCCCGCGGCCACCGCCGCGCGATAACCTTGTACGAGCGCCGCTTCGCTTGCCACTTCGAAGGCAACGTGATTCAGTCCCGGCTGTTGCCCCGGCTTCGCGTAACGACTGCCGATATCGACCAGCGCGAAGTCGTGATAGGTGTTGCCGTTGCTGATGAAACTCGCCTTGTTGTCCGGCTGGTTGTAGACCTCTTCGAAACCGAAGATATCGCGGTAATAGTCGCTGGCGCGCTGATAGTCGCCCACGAACACATTGGCATGGGCGAGCCGGCGCGGGGCAAAGAAGCGTGAAGTCATGGTCAGGTCCTTTATATTGAGTGCATCAGGTGCCCACGCGCAGCGGCGCGCGCATCTTTTCGAGCAGCGCGATGACGCTCAACGCGGTGATGAGTCCCGTCTTCGGATTCGAGCTCGGAATGTTTTCGATCGTCATCGTAAAGCGTGCCGAGTCCGAGTCAATTTCGATGGTGTGCGTATTGCGCGTCAGTGCGGGGTCGGCCCAGATTTCGAGCTGGGTGTCGTCCGGACCGATGCCCGCGAGCGACAGCGCCACGGACACGTTCAGATTTGCGGGAAAGCCTTTGGCCGCGTCACGCGGCGTGCCCGAGAAGATACGCATGGGCGTCTTGATATCGTCGATGCGGATGTTGTTCTCTTCGAGAAACGGCGCGCCGAGCAGACCGGTCACCGGCTTGCGCGTGACCATGCGCGCGAAGTGAATCCTGCCTTTCGCCGCAGCGGTCACCGCGTCGAGGCCGAGTAGCGCGCCGGTCGGCACGCTGATCTGGCCGCCGTTCTCGCGGGCAATTTCGACGAGTTCCATGTGATCGAGCAAGGCGCCGACGCTCAGCGGCACCAGGGTCTTGCCCGCGCGCAGCATGGGTTCGGCGATCTTCGGCAACAGCTGCGACGGCGCACATTCGATGACGACATCGGCGTGGAGCGGCATCTCGTCGAACGAGACGATGCGCGGCGTGTGTCTCAGTTCCGCGAGCCAGGCGCCGGCGGTCGATGCATCGCGTACGCTGACGGCGGCGAGTTCGAGACCGTCGATGCCTGTGTCGATCGCCTTGGCAATCGACTTGCCCACCGTGCCCAGGCCGGCAATCCCGACACGCAGCGCTTGCTTGTCCTGCTTTTGATTCATGCTATGTCTCTCCAGGGTATGGACGCATCTTAGGGGCGCCAAAACCCCGCAACAAACGAGATTTTCTGCGCGCACGGATGAGGTCTCGTCATGCGTCGCCATGATCGGATCTCATCGAAGGGCACAACAAAAGTCGTTTGCCGGGCGCGTTTTTGGCTCACGATAATGGGCCTTTACCGCTGCAGAAGGATCTGTCGATGCCGTATCTCGATCGTGGCGCGAGCCGCCTCTATTACGAAACCCATGGCGAGGGCGCGCCGCTGGTGCTGCTGCATGGCGTGGGCGGCAATCATGCAAGCTGGTTCCATCAGGTGGTCGCGTGGCGCGACACGGGGCAGGTCATCACGTTCGACGCGCGTGGCTTCGGCAATTCGAGCGATGTGGAAGGGCTCGGACGCGCGGCCTTCGCCAACGATCTGGAAGCGTTGCTGGATCATCTGCAACTCCCGCGTGTCGCGCTGATTGCCCAGTCGATGGGCGGCGGTGCGGCCGTTCCTTTCACCGTCCGCCATCCCGAACGCGTGCGCGCGCTGGTGCTCGCCGATACGCTCGTCGGCCTGACGCTGCCCGATGACCTCGCCGCGCGCATGCAGGCCATTGCCGCACGCACCGCGAATCTGTCGCAACTCGAACGCGTGCTCGGGCCCACGTTCATGCGTGCTCAGCCTGCGCAGTCGTATCTCTACACGGCGCTCGCGAGCTTCAACGACACCAATGTACGCACCTTGCGCGGCGTCCAGCCGATGACCTCGCTCGAGGAACTCGATGCGTGCGGCGTGCCGGTGCTGTTCGTGGCGGGCAACGAGGACGTCCTGTTCCCTCCGCGGGAAATCGAAGCGGCGCAGCGCACGATGACGCACGCCGATTATCTGGAAATCGATGCCGCCGGTCATTCCGCGTACTTCGAAGCCCCGCACGTGTTCAATGAGCAGGTCTTCGCATGGCTGCAAGCGCAGCCGTGATCGCGTCAGTAACCGCGTGACGGATCGACACGACCCGACACGTCACGTCCCGCTTCGAGCGCGACGATCTTGTCCGCGACCTGCCGGGCGGAATCGTCGATCAGGGTCGCGGCGGAAATATGCGGCGTGACCATCACGCGCGGATGCCGCCAGAACGGATGGGCTGCATCGAGCGGCTCATGCGCGAAGACGTCGAGCATCGCGAAGGCGAGCCTGCCCGCGTCGAGGGCTTCGAGCAGATCGTCTTCGTTCACATGGACGCCGCGTGCGAGATTGATGACGCAGGCGTGATCCGCGAGACAAGCCAGGGTCCGGCGATCGATGATGCCCTGCGTATCGGCCGTGGCGGGCAGCAGATTGATGAGCACATGAAGGCCATCGAGAAAGGCATCGATTCCATCGCTTGAGGCAAACGTTTCGACCGCATCGATGGTTTTTTTTGAACGGCTATGGCCGCGCACGATGAATCCGTCCGACGCCAGCGTGCGCGCCACGTGCTCGCCCAGGCTTCCGAGTCCCAGTACGCCGACACGCATGTCCCGCCGATGCAGCGCCTCCAGCGGCCGCCATTCTCCCCGCGCGGCCTGCTGCCGATACGCCTCGAAGCGCCGCATGTGATGCAGCACGCCATAACGCGCGTAATCCGCCATTTGCTGCGCCATGCCGGCATCTTCGAGGCGATAGATCGGCGCATCGATAGGCGATTCGTCGAGCATGGCAAGCAGCGCATCCACGCCCGCGCCCAGATTGAAGACGCCTTTGAGGCAGGCACGCGGCCGCAATGCCTCTGCGCCGCATTTCCAGACGAGCGCGTAGTCGGCAGGGCTGGCATCGCCGTCGGTCCATTCGCGCACATTCGCCCCGGGCAGAACGCTCCGTATCGCCTGCATCCAGCGCGCGGCCTGAGGGGTGCCGACCGCTACCAGGATATCCATGAATCAGCCCTGTTCGTCGATGAAAACCTCGCACGATAGAGCCTGCTGATACGGATATCAAACGAATAAATTTGCCGTCGCGCATGAGTTGAGGTCATGCCTCGACGCATGACCTCAACTCATCGCATGCTCGCGAAAATCTCGTTTGTTGTCATTTTTTCGCCTTCCTATGATGGCCTCGACTTAACCCACATGCCCATCGAAAGCGCATTCACAAGGAACGAAAACATGAACCGTCTCGCACTGCCGCTGTTCGCTTCACTGCTGGCCACCGCTTCGTCGCAGGCGTTTGCGCAGAGCACCGTCACCTTGTACGGCGTGGCCGATGAAGGCATCACCTATGGCAACAACGTCGGCGGCGGCGCGCAATGGGCGGCGGCGAGCGGCACCATGTCGGGCAGCCGCTTCGGCCTGCGCGGCGAGGAAGACCTGGGCAGCGGCCTGAAGGCGGTGTTCAACCTCGAGAACGGCTACGATCTCTCCACCGGCAAACTCGGACAGGGCGGCCGCATGTTCGGCCGCAAGGCCTATGTCGGGCTCACGGATGCGCGCCTCGGTTCCATCACGCTCGGCCGTCAATATGATCCGACCGTGGATCTCGTGCAAGGCATCACCGGCGACGGCGTGTTCGGCGCGTTCTTCACCACGCCCGGCGACGCCGACAACAACGACAACAGCATCCGCGTCAACAACTCGGTCAAGTACACGAGCCCGACGCTCGCGGGCTTCACGTTCGAAGCCATGTACGGTTTCGGCGGCACGGCGGGCAGCATCTCCAGCGGCAATTCGATCGGCGCCGCGCTTGCCTGGAGCAACGGCGGCCTGAATATCGCGGGCGGTTACCTGTACACGAAGAACGACACGCTCGCGAATGCATCGTCGGGCGGCTTCATCAACGACGGCAGCCTCGTTACCGCGGGCTACGGAGTCGCGCCCGGTTCGTTCCAGACGGCGCATGCGGCCATTTCGTACGCGTTCAACAAGTTCACGGTCGGGGCGCGCTATTCGAACTCGCAATACAAGACCTACATGCAGACCGCCGTCTTCAACGACACGGAGAAATTCAACGTGGTCAGCGGCTATGTGGCCTACCAGTTCACGCCGGCGCTGATGGCCGCCGTCAACTACGGCTACACGAAGGCAAGCGGCGCGCAGTCCGCGAACTACAACCAGGTATCGGCAGGCGTCGATTACTTCCTCTCGAAGCGCACCGACGTCTATGCAATCGCCGGCTACACCAAGGCAAACGGCTCGACGCTGTCCGCCGACGGCACGTCGGTGGTTGCCGCCACCGCGAACGTGGGCGACTACAACAACGCATCGTCGAACGGCAAACAGGTGCTGGGCGTAGTCGGCATCCGCCACAAGTTCTGATTTTTGATCACGGGTAAGCCGAAATTTGGCTTGGTCTAATTGGACTTTGAAGGCTTCAGAATCAGCATGCAGCTTGTCCTCGACAATCTGAACGACAGCGCCGGTCTGCTCGGCGCGCGGCGCGTGTTTCGTGTGCCGCGCACATTGCCGGCGAACCTGCGCACGCTGGATGCCGCGCACTGGCAGTTGCACCCGGCGCTGTACGACGCCGATACGCTGCTCGCGTTGCGCGATGCCCGTCTCGACGAGAACGACCGCGAGATTGCACTGGCGGGCGGGGTGGCGCGGCTGAATGCGAGCATCGGCTGGCAGCGCATGTCGGATCGCGAAGATGCGGCGGCGCTGCTGCGCATGGCGAAGGACAGCGTGATGCCGCGCGTGCGTCTGCTGCTGTCGGTCATGCCGGACCACGATACCGCGGGCTTTGCCGCGTGGTTCGCGGACTTCGCACCGCATGCGCCGACGGAAGACGGCACGCTGTTACGCGCCTGCAAGCTGTACGGACGCGAGCCGCACTTCCAGCGCAACCTCGACGCCGTGTGGAATGCGGGCTGGCTGCCGGTCGTCTTTACCGCCGACCCTCGCGCGGTGCTGGCGCAGGCGGTGGAGCGGCAGTCCGCGGTCGTGTTCCGTCACGCCGCCAGCGCAGCCGATCTCGATGCCATGCACGCGGATGCCGCGCTCGACGTGTCGCGCTGGGTCGCGAGTTCGCCGCAGTATCTGCTGCCGGTGGACGCTTCGCGGCGCGCGTCGCTGAGCGTGCGTCCGCCGGTGTCCGACGACACCACGCGCAATGCGCTGCTTGCCCGCTTCGACGAGATCGACCTGATCGCCACCGATCACGTCGCGCACGGCTCGACCACGGGTCCGGGACTGCAATCGCAACATCACTTCCTGCCCGCGCTGCTGACGCTGGCCGAGTCGCTGGGCGTTCCCGCTCAAGCGGTGCTCGGCCGTGCATCGAGCCGTCCGGCGATGCTGTTCGGCCAGGACCCGACCGACTGGGCCGTCGCCCTCGTCTCAACCGATTCACCGCACGGCGGCGTCATGCGCGGCATCGATGCCGAGCGCGATCCGTTCAGTGCCGCGTCTTTCAAGCCACGTGTCATGGCGATCGTCCACGGCGATACGTTGTGGCCGACACGTCACCTCATCGACTCATTCAATCCGGAGTAAGCATGTTTCGTCCTGTATTCATGACTGTGGCATCCCTGGCGTCCGCGTGCTTCGCGCTTTCTTCCGCGCCGGCCCATGCGGCCAGTCTGCCGACCTATGAAGCATTCGGCAAGAGCGCCGAATGCGTCGCGCTGCGCAAGCAGTATCCGACGCTCGTCGGTCAGCATCTGAAGGTCGGCCTCGGCGGCTATACGGCCGGCTTCGAAGCGCCCGCGAAGGATGATCCGTCGAAGATCGAGGGACTCGATCCCGATCTGATCGCGTATATGGGCGCGTGCCTCGGCTACACGCACGAATTCCAGAACGTGGCCTTCAACGTGCTGCTCACGGGCATCACCGGCAAGCGCTTCGACATGGGCCCGAATCTCTATGTCACCGAGGTCCGGCGCAAGCAGGTTGCGTTCGTGTCGTCGTTCGCGGTGATCGACGGATCGGTCATCAAGAAGGGCAATCCGAAGAAGCTGACTTCCCTCGACACCTTGTGCGGCGCGACCGTCGCGGCCGCGGCAGGCACGTATGAAGCGGTAACGCTCGTGCCGCAGGCTACCGAGAAGTGCAAGGCCGCGAACAAGCCGGACGTGAACCTGCTGCTTCTGCAAGCAACGGACGCGAGCGTGCAGGCCGTGGTGAGCGGCCGCGCGGACATCTACCTCACGGCGCATTCGGATGCGAAGGCGCTGGCGGCTTCGGTGCCGGGGCTGGAAAGCGGCTTCACCATCGACCTGCCGATTCTCAACGGTTTCCCGATCGCCAAGGAGAACACGACGCTGCGCGGCGCCGTGCTGGCCTCGATGAAAGTGATCCAGGACAAGGGCATCGAGAAGTCGCTGCTCGACAAGTGGGGACAAGATGCAGCGTCCCAGCGCACGGCCGCCGACGCGGAGTAATGGCGCAGCGGATGCCTTCGCGGCCCGGAAGGCGTCCGCACCGCTGGTTGTTTTCGACGTGAACGAAGCGTGCCCGACATGCAAAACTTTCTGCATTACCTGACTTTCCCTTATCTGCTGCAAGGCTGCATCACCGCGCTCGGACTGTTGTTCGGCGCGCTGGCGGGCGGGCTCCTGATCGGCTTCGTGCTTGCGCTCGCCGCCGATGCGCGCTGGTTCTGGCTGCGCTATCCGGTGCGCGCCTACATCTACGTGATACGCGGCACGCCGCAGCTGCTGCAACTGATCCTGCTGTTCAACGTGCTGCCGCAGGCCGGCATTACGCTGGCGCCCTTCGTGAGCGCGCTGCTGGCGCTGACCATCAACGAGACTGCGTTCTGCGCGGAAATCATTCGTGGCGGCATTCGTTCGGTGAACCGCGATCAGCGCATCGCGGCGCAGGCGTTCGGCTTCTCCGCTTTGACGGAACTCGGGTATGTCGTCGTGCCGCAAGGCCTGCGCGCGATCATTCCGGCGCTCGGCAATGAAGCGGTGGGCCTGCTCAAGTCGACGTCGCTGGCCTCGGTCGTCGGCGTCAGCGAACTGACCTTGCGCAGCCAGACCATCGTGTCGCAGAACTTCGAGTTCCTGCCCGTGCTGCTCGCGTCGGGTGTGATGTATATCGTGCTTTCAGCGGTGATCGCGGCGATTCAGAACTGGTGCGAGCGCAATGTCGGAACGGGACGCCGCGTGCGTCGCGGTGCGCATGCGGAGCATGGTCTCGAGGATCCTGGCCCGGTCGCGCGCATGGCGCCGGTCGAAACGAAGGGCGATTTGACCATGCCGCAACTCGAGATCGACAAGGTCCGCGTCAGCTACGGCAGCAAGCAGGTGTTGAAGGATGTGTCGCTGTCGGTGGCCCCGGGTGAAGTGGTCGCGTTGCTCGGCAAGTCGGGATCGGGCAAGAGCACCTTGCTCAAGACCATCCTGGCGCTCAATCCGCTCGAAGCGGGCAGCATCCGCATCGAGGGCCGTTCGCTGACCTCGACTGCGACAGGATCGCCCATGCCCCGCCGACGTCTGGCGAAAGCGCGTGCCGATGCGCGCATCGGCATGGTGTTCCAGAACTTCGCGTTGTTCGACCATCTGAGCGCGCTCGATAACGCCGCGTCGATTCCCGTGCGCGTGCAGCACGTGCCGCGCATCGAGGCCTCGCGCAGAGCGCGCATCGCGCTGTTGAAGGTCGGCCTGAAGGACTTCGCGGGACACATGCCGCACGAGTTGTCGGGCGGGCAGCAGCAGCGCGTGGGCATCGCGCGCGCACTGGCGAGCGATCCGCGTGTGATTCTCTTCGACGAGCCCACGTCCGCGCTCGATCCCGAACTCGTCGGCGAGGTCGATGAAACCATCCGGCGTCTCGCGCGCACCGGCATCACGATGCTGCTCTCGACGCACGATATCGATTTCGCGGCGAGCGTCGCGGACCGCATCGTGTTCCTGCACGACGGACGGATCATCGAACAAGGCACGCCCGATATCCTGCGTGCGCCGAAGACACCGGAATTCGCAGCGTTCCTGCGTCATCCGGAAGATGAGGCCGCCGATGCGAAGCCGTTGCCCCCGGCCATGCTCGAGGCCGCGCGATGAAAGACTTTCGCGATGCCTCGTGCGCCGCACTCGGCGCGGAGCTATACGGCTATCTCGTGGGCCGTCCGCATGACATGCGTCCCGACGACGCCGATCCCAACGAACTCGCGTGGTCGCGTTACCGGCTGGTGCCGCGCGTGCTGCAGGGTCACGATCATGTCGATGTCGCTTGCCGGCTGTTCGGTCAAGACTATGCCGCGCCGATCGGCGTAGGCGCGTTCGCGGCGGATCGTCTGTTTGGCGAAGAGGGCGTGACCGCCATTGCGCGTGTCTGCGCGACGCTTGGCCTGCCGCTCGTGGTATCGGAAGAAGCGGTGACGCCGCTCGGCCAGATCACTGCGACGCATGCCGATTGCTGGCTGCAACTGCGTGCTGCGGGACCGCTCGAACGTGCGATCCGCCTGACGCAGGAGGCGGCGCAGGCGGGCTGCCAGGGCATCGTGCTGACGGTGCTCGCGCCGGTGCATCCGGCGCCGGGGCTGCATCCGGGCGGCGTCGATGTCGCCGCGCAGGTCGCGCAACGCGGCTGGGCCACCATTGGCGCGAGCGAGGGCGTAGCGAAACTGCCGGCTTTTCCGTCGTGGGGCTCGAGCGAAATGCGCGAACTGCTGACTGCCGTGCATGCGCTCGGCATGCGGCTCGTGCTCAAGGGCGTCATGCATGCCGACGATGCGCGTGCCGCCCAGGCCGCGGGTTGCGACGGCGTGATGGTGTCGAACATCGGCGTGCGCCAGTCGTACCGCTGGGCGCCGGTGGCGGGGCAACTCGAAGGCATCGGCGAGGTGCTTGATGACGGCATGGCGCTGCTCGTCGACGGCGGGATCCGCCAGGCCGCCGATATCATCGCCGCGCGCGTGCTCGGCGCGCATCTCTCGGTCATCGTGCGGCCGGTCGTGCATGCGCTCGCGGCGGGCGGCGAAGAGGCGGTGCACGCGCTGCTGCGCGGTCTCATCGGCGAGGTGCAGGCCATTTGCGCGTGGATGGGAGCGGCGTCGCCCGGCGCTATCGCACGCGATCAACTCATTCGAATGGACTGACCATGTTCGATCTCATTCTGCGCGGCGCGATGCTCGTCGATGCCAACGGCGAGCGTTATGCGGACATTGCCATCGTCGGTCACAGGATCGCCGCGTTGCTCGCACCGGATACGCCGGCCGAGACGCATGTAACCCGCGACGTGCACGGACTCGTGGTGCTGCCCGGTTTCGTCGATACCCATGTCCACCTGTGCGATCCCGGCTACACGCACAAGGAGGACTTCGAGTCGGGCACGCGCGCAGCCGCGCTTGGCGGTGTGACGACGCTGCTCGACATGCCGACAGACTCGCCGATCACGACGCACGCCGCCGAACTGCGCGAGAAGATGGCGCTGGCGAGCGGCCGTATTCATGTCGATGTAGGCTTCCAGGTTGCGAAGCTGCGCGATCACCCGGCACTCGACGACGTGCGCGCGCTCGACCCCGTGTCGTTCGAACTGTTCATGACGGGCGTGCCGGAAGCGTATCGGCATGACACGCAGAAGACGCTCGTCGATTCGCTCACGGCGCTGAAACCGCTGAACACGCTGGCGTGTATTTCCCCGGGCGATCAAGCGTTACAAAGCGCGCCGCAAACGCACACCGGCAGAGCCGGCCTCGATGCGTTGCTCGCAAGCCGTCCGCCCGTCGCGGAAGCGGCGGGAATCGCCCATGCGGTCCTGGCGTCTGCGGCGACCGGCACGCGCGTGCATCTGCGGCAGGGGAATTCGAAGCTCGGCATCGACACATGGCGGCGCTTGCGTGATCTTGCGGATGTCAGCATCGAAACGACGCCGCAAGCCTTGCTGCTCACCGAAGACGCCTACAATGAACGGCGCAACTTCTTCAAGGCACTGCCGCCGCTGCGACCGGAAGGCGACCGCGCGGCGTTGCTGGAGGCGGTGCGGGAAGGGCTGATCGACATGATCGTGACCGATCACGCGCCGCATGCCCATGCGGAGAAAGCCGCGCATTACGACGATTTTCGCGACGTTCCGAGTGGCATGCCGGGCGTGCAGACCTTTGTTGCGACGATGCTGCATCTCGTTGACAAGGGCGATCTGACCTTGCGCGACCTGGCGAGGCTCTGCGCCTGCAATCCGGCACAACGGTTCGGTCTTGCGAAGACGAAGGGCCTGCTCGCGCCGGGATATGATGCGGACCTCCTGCTGCTCGACCCGAAGGGCTCGATGACCTTGCGTGACGGTGACCAGCGCTCAAAAGCGCGCTACACCCCGTTCGATGGCTTGCACGTGTCCTGGGCGCTGAAGGCGGTGTATCTGCGGGGCGCGCTGCTGGAGGAAACAGGTGCAGCGCGTGGCGTGGTGGTGACGGCGAGCGCCTGACTCTTACCTGAACAGACTGGAACAAACGATGCGAAGTGCTTTTCACATGGCTTATCACGTGCGCGATCTCGACAATGCGCGCGCATTCTACGGTGGATTGCTCGGTTGCGAGGAAGGCCGCAGCACAGATACATGGGTCGACTTCGATTTCTTCGGGCATCAGATTTCGCTGCATCTGGGCGAACCCTTCCCGGTCACCAACACGGGCCGTGTGGGCGACCACATGGTGCCGATGCCGCATCTCGGACTCGTACTTGAAATGCCCGACTGGCGTACGCTCGCCGACCGTCTGCGCGCCGGCGGAGTGGACTTCGTGATCGCCCCGACACTGCGATTCGAAGGCCAGCCCGGCGAACAGGCCACGATGTTCTTCCTCGATCCGAGCGGCAATCCGATCGAGGTGAAGGGGTTCAGGAGCCTCGACAGTCTCTACGCCAGGTAATGGCGTTCTTTTCAGCGTGCTGAAGACCGCGCGGGCTCAAACGTACCGCTTCCCCGCCGCGAGCAGCTCCGGCGTGCCGATCAGCTCGTTCAACTGGTCGAACGTCAGCATCTCCGGCCACATCGGTTCAGTCGTTCCGTGCTTCAGCAGACTCGCGTAGTACCCTTGCAGCCCGTGCGCCACGAAGCGGGCCGTACCGCCCGGAAAGATGACGATGCGATAGCCCCGCTGCCGCAATTCCTCGACGCTTCGCACCGGCGTCTTGCCGCCTTCCACCATGTTCGCCAGCAGCGGCACCCTTTCGCCGAAGCGCCGGCACACGATGTCCATCTGCTCCACCGTATGAACGGCTTCGACGAACAGCGCATCGACGCCGCACTCAAGATAAGCCTCGGCGCGCTCCATGGCCGCGTCGAAGCCTTCGACCGCGATGGCGTCGGTGCGTGCGAGGATCAGCGTGTCCGATGAGTGGCGCGCATCGAGCGCGGCGCGCAGCTTGCCGCACATCTCGGCCGACGACACCAGGGTCTTGTCCGCCAGGTGACCGCAGCGCTTGGGAAAGCCCTGGTCTTCGAGCTGGATCATGGCCGCGCCCGCACGCTCGAAGTCGCGCACGGTGCGCTGCGTGTTCAGCGCGTTGCCGAAGCCCGTATCGCCATCGACGATGACCGGCGTGCGCACCCGGTCGGTGATGCGCCACAGCGTGTCGACTGCTTCCTTGGCCGTCGTGAGGCCGACATCAGAGCGCCCGAGCGAAGTATACGCGACCGCTCCGCCCGACAGATACAGCGCCTGAAATCCGGCCTGTTCCGCGATGAGCGCGGTAAGCGCATCGTAGATGCCGGGTGCGAGCACGGTTTCGCCCGCAGCGAGACGGCGCTTCAAGGCACCGGACGGCGACGCGTCCTCATGCGGCGACATGGGCATCTCCCTCCGCTGTCGACGTGTCTGGCACGGATCCGTCGAGACCGGGCTTGAGCAGCATGTGCATGCGTTCGGCCTGGCGTTTCTCGAAGCGGACGAAAGCCTCGGTGATATAGCTGCCACGGACGCCGCCGCGCACCGAACCGGGACGCGCGTCGCCGAAGTAATACTCCCATTCGGGCGGCAGCGGCGCGGAATCGGGCACCGACATCCACAGGCGCAGCAAATGGCGACGCCGCGCCTCGTCTTCGAAGTCCTCGAACTCCGTGCGCGAATGCAGCATCACGTAGTTGTTCAGCAATTGCAGATCGCCCTGTTCGAGCCACATGGAAAAGCACAGGCGCGGATCGGCGGCAAGCTCATCCAGCAAGTCGAGCGCCTCGGTCAGTTTGGGCGTGAGGCGCGGCACTTCCGGAAAATCCGCCTGCGCCGCGTTGGTGTTCTTCCGATTGGCGCGCAACGCGAAGTGATCCGTCAGCGAACCGATCACCGGGCAGTTGTAGAAACCCGGCCGGCCGGGCGCCTGCGTGCCCTGATAGCTGTGATAGACAGGTCCCTTCAATGCATCGATCAATTCCGGCCGGCGCTTGCGGATCTCCTCGACCAATGCGAACGAACTCGTGATCTTGCTCTGCCCGCCCGACTTGGCCTCATGAAGACAGAGCAGGGCGACGACATCGCATGAGTCCGCGTGGAAGTCGAGCGCCGCGTTGGTGTTGTAGCCACGGCCGTTCTTCGACTTGTAGGTCGCGCCCGAATCGCGGACATCGTTCATGATCTCGCTGGCGCGATTCTGCGTGCGCGCGACGCCGACGTGCAAGCCGAGTCCCCAATAAGCGAGCTTGGCTTCTTCCACGGACCACTTGTGGACCGGGAAGCCTTTCAGCAGGCACATGCCGAAGCGTTGCTGCGTGGCACGGAACGCGCGATGCAGAATCTCGGCGGATGCGGGTTCGAGCGGAAAGTCTTCCGATGTCATGTCGAGCAGCGGCTTGCCGAGCGCTTTGGCATGACGCATGGCACGGTCGAAGCCCTCCGCGGCTTCGTCGCTCATGCGCAGGGTCCACGACGTGTCGCGTTCGAGGTCCGCGCTGTACCAGATTTTTGGCTTCACCGATGCTTCGCTCATGCTTATCTCCTTGTCGCAGGGATAGAGTCCCTTTGACTGCAAGGATAGAGCAACGCTTCGTAAGATAAAATGGAGTTTTGCTGACGAAACTCGACAAAAAATCTGATGAAGATCGAAATCTTCAATACCCTGCAGGCTGTGCTGGACGTCGGGTCGCTCGCGGGCGCGGCCAAGAACCTGCATCTGACACCGAGCGCGGTCAGCATGCAGATGAAGCAGCTGGAGGCCTACGTGGGCCGTCAGCTGTTCGATCGGTCGGGGCTGGAAGTGCGCCCGCTGCCTGCTGCGTACGAGTTGTCGGAGTTGCTGCACGGCATGCTGTCGCGGCTCGATGCGTTCCGCCGTCAGCCCAGCTTTCAGGTTGAAGGCCATGTGCAGCTCGGCATGCTCGAATCGATGCTGCCCGTCGTGCTGCCCGAACTGCTCAAGCGGCTGAAGACACGCTATCCGCTTCTGCATCTTCAGACGAGGCGCGGCAAAAGCATCGAGCTGACCAATGCAGTCAAGGCAGGCGATCTCGATGCAGCAGTAGTCGCGCAGCCCGAGCGCGGCTTGTCTCGGCTGCACTGGCAGCCGCTGATCAAACGCGGGCTGACCCTGATGGTGCCGCCGCAGGAACGCGAGCGCTCGCTGGGCGCACTGCTCAAACGCTACGAGTGGATCCGCTACGACCGCAACACCATCTCCGGCGCGATGGCCGCCAAGTATATCCAGCAGCGCTTCGGCGGCAAGCCGGCGGGAGATCTGGAGTTCGACAGCGTCCGTGCGATTGCGCCGCTGGTCAGCGCGGGGCTAGGGATTTCCCTTGTGCCGCTGATGGAGCCGGCCATCTGCACGCTCTATCCCGTCACGGTCATCGCGTTGCGCGATGCGCCTGTGCTCCAGTTCTCGCTGGTCACGCGCAAGACGGACGTCGAGAGCCGGCAGTTGATCGCACTGCAGGAAATCCTGCTGGCCGCCACGCGCGCCGCTGACAGGGATGCCGCCTCGGACAAGCCTTGAGCCTCTCTGCAGGCGCCGTCGCTAAGTCAAAAAAATTGACGTGAAATCTAACGATTATTCAATAAAAGTTTTTGCGGGAGCACCTTAATATGGCGTGAAAGCCTCGCAAGCGGACCGGGTGGGGCGCCCGTCATCGCCGTTTGTCTTGAACGGTAGCAATGATGAGCGACACAGAGAGCGATTCCACGAGAACGCCCGCCAGGTTCCGACGGCCAAAAAAGGAGACGTTTCTTGAGCCAATCCCCTACGCTGCGCGCCCATTCCGGCGCTCGCCTCGACCGGCTGCCGATCGGCCGGTTCCATTGGAATCTCGTGGGCATGATCGGGGCTGGCCTGTTTCTCGACGCGTTCGATATCTACCTGCAAAGCGGCGTGCTGGCGACGCTCGTCAAGGGCGGCTGGTCGACGCTGCAAAGCAACGCGGCCTTCATCTCCAGTACCTTGATCGGCATGTGGCTGGGATCGCTGATCGGCGGCTATATCGGCGACCGCTATGGGCGGCGCATGGCCTACCAGTTCAATCTCGCGGTCTTCGGGCTGGCCTCGATCGCCGCCGTGTTCGCGCCGAACATGACGGTGCTGATCGCGCTGCGCTTCGTGATGGGCGTCGGCCTTGGCGCCGAGCTGATCATCGGCTATGCGACGCTCGGCGAATTCGTGCCGAGTCTCGCGCGCGGGCGTTTCGGCGCCATCCTCGCCTTGCTCACCAACCTGTCCGTGACGGCCACCGGGATCATCGGCTACTGGGCCATTCCCGCGCTCGGCTGGCGCTCGATGTTCGCGCTCGTCGGCCTGGGCGCCATCGGCATCTGGTTCATGCGCAAGTCGATGCCCGAATCGCCGCGCTGGCTCGAGGCGCAAGGTCGACACGAAGAAGCGGACGCGTTGTTGCGGTCCATTGAAGCGCGTTTTCCGGAACTTCCGGCGTGGGACAGCGTGTCGTTTTCCGTGACGGCGGCAGCGAGCGAGGCCGCGCCGGTCGCGGCAAAACCCGGCTATCGCGAACTGTTCCGCCAGCCGCTGCTGTCGCGGACCGTGCTGACGATGATCATGTCGGCGGTGAACATGTCGGTGCTCTACGGACTGATCGCCTGGTTCCCGACCTTTCTCGTCAAGCAGGGCATCGCGGTCACGTCGACGCTCGGCTACACGGCGGTCATGGGCATCGGCACGCCGGTTGGCTGCCTGATCGGCATGGCGCTGACGGACCGCATCGGACGCCGCGTGAGCATTGTCTGCGTGCTGGTGCTCGAAGCAGTGGCCACGGCGCTCTATCCGATGGTTCACTCGCCGGCCGAACTGATGGCGACGGGCGCCGTCATCATGATGTGTTCGTCCTGCATCACGTCGCTGGCGTTCGCGGTCTATATCCCGGAACTCTTTCCGACCGAGTTGCGGATGCGCGGGTCATCGCTGTCCGCCGCCGTGGGACGTCTTGCATCGGCGGGTGCGCAGGGCGGCATCGTGATGATTTTCGGCATGGGCGGGATCTTCGGCGTGACCAATTTCCTGATCGGTCTGATCGTGCTGCAGGTACTCGCGTTGCTCGCGCTCGGTGTGAACACGCGAGCCCAAACGCTGGAGGACATCGAGCCGAAGGATGCGCCTCACGCGGAACCGGCGTCGGCCTTGCATGGCCGCGGCGCGAGCCTGTCTCAAGCCGATTGAAAAGAGAGATGCGCCATCACGATGATGGCGCATCTCCCCAACACCACGTCCAGCGGATCATGGCTCGACCGTCAACGGCGGTCCGAGAAACTCGATGTCCCACTTCGCACCCAGCCTCGCAAGCGTGTCCGGGGCCGGAATGCCGCGCGCCATGACGTCGCGCAGTTCGCTGAAGAAACGGGTGGCGTCGAATCCTGGCGAGATCAGCACCAGCATGTGCGACGTGCCTTCGCTGATATTGATGAAGCGATGCGTGGTGCCGGCCCGCGCCGTCAGCGTCTCGCCTGCCTGCAGGATGCGCAGCACGCCATCCACTTCGAAGAGATAGCGTCCTTGCAGCACATGGAAGATTTCAGTTTCGTTCCGGTGCCGATGCAGCGGCGGGCCGAAGCCCGGTGCATCGCGTGTTTCGATGAGCGTCGCGCGCCCCTCCGTTTCCGAAGGCTCGATGCAGACCGACAGATCCAGCCCGATCGCAGGGATGTGAATGGCGCTATCCGCGATCGGATAATCGTCGATGAGGTGCGGCTTCATGATGTCGGTCCTTCGTCGATAGCGCATGCGTTCAATGATGGTCGAACAGGGCAATCTGCTTCGACTTGATCATCGAGCGGACCTTGGTCATGAACTTGGTCTGCGGGTCTTTCTGGCATTCCTGCGCGACGGTCGCGGCGACCGGCTGCATGGTATCGACGACCGTGGTTTCGGTGCCCGACACGCCGAGCTTGTCGACGCCCGCCACCCAGTAAACCAGCGCCGGCTTGTATGCGTCGTCAACCTGAACGAAGTCGGCGCACGTCATCTTGGCGGGAGCAATCTTTTCAGCTGCGTGGGCCATGCCGGACACGCCGACGGTGAGGACGCACAGGGCGGCTGCGAGGCTTTTTGCGAGGTTCATTTGGACATCCTTGATGGTGGTGAAGAGGTGAAGTTCGAGACTGCCTGCGCATCGTATCGGCGCAGACTTAGCCCGGAATTACCATCAAGGAAGGATGCCTGTGGAGATGAGTTCAAGGGCCGATTTCCGACGAGCTTGACCCGGAGGCGACGGGCGCACCGACGCAAGCCGCGAGATCAATCGAAGCACAAGCAATTTGTAAGAGCGTCGTCAAGATATCTTCAGCTATCCGGTACGTCACGATTGACACGAAATATTCCGCATACCGTACCGATCGCGGCGGTAATGGAACGATTAAAAATTCTTATTTACTGGTTATCCTGATCAAGAGATAGAGTAGTTATCTTGCGATAGCCATGAATTAACAGGTAATACCAAACAAGCATGTCGTAATCCTGTTTCGGTAGGGGAGGATGCGCATGACCGCAGGTTCGCGAAGCTTCGATTCCCCACGCGCCGGCCGCATGCGCACGCAATGGCGTCATGCCGCGCGCGCCACTTCAGGGTTCGTTGTCGTCGTATCGCTTGCGGCATGCATGATGGGCCCCGACTACCGCAAGCCCGAAGTACAGATTCCGCAAGGCTTCAAGGAAGGCGTCGACTGGCAGCGCGCAGACGCCAATCCGCAAGCCGCCATCGACAGCACCTGGTGGCGCATGTACCACGACGACACGCTCAACGGCCTCGTCGAGCAGGCGCTACAGGCGAATCAATCGATCGCGGTGGCGGAGGCGGCCTATCGCGTCGCGCTCGCGACCGTGGAGAGCAACCGGGCGGGGCTGTTCCCGATCGTCACGGCGGGGCTGTCGGGCGCGCGTTCGGGCGGCGCGATCCAGTCGGCGAGCGCGGGCCGCAGCGCGGGTTCATCGACCATCGCCGCGCCGGGCAACAGCGTGGTGGCGCTGGGTTCAGTCAGCTGGGAACTCGATCTGTGGGGCAGCGTGCGCAGGCAGATCGAGCAGGCGAAGGCCAATGCGCAGGCATCGGACGCACAGCTGGCCGGTGAGCGCCTGTCGATCGCGGCAAGCGTCGCCACCGACTACTTCGAACTGCGTCAGGCCGATTTCGATGTCCGGGCGCTGCAGGAGCAGCAGGACATCGACACGCGCCTCCTCGCGATGACCCAGGCCGCCTATCAGGCGGGCCAGGCGTCGAACGACGACCTGCTGTTGTCGTATCAGGAACTGGACACGGTGATTGCCCAGTTGCAGACGGTCGCCACGCGGCGCGAGCAGGACGAGCATGCGATCGCCGTGCTGACCGGCGTGCCGCCCGCGTCGCTCAGCATCGCTCCGGACCCCGACTACCATTTCATCGCCCCTGCGCTGCCTTCCTCGCTGCCGTCGGAACTGCTCGAGCGGCGCTATGACGTCGTCAGCGCCGAGCGCTCGGCGGCGGCGGCCAATGCGAGCATCGGCGTGGCCGAAGCCGCGTTCTTTCCGACCGTCTCGCTCTCGGCGGAAGGCGGCTTCGCGCACAACACCATCGCGCATCTGTTCACGGTGCCGAACCGCTTCTGGACCTTGGGGCCGGACATCGCGCAAACCATCTTCGACGGCGGCGCGCGCACGGCCGCAATGCACGAGGCCCGCGCGAACTACGACGAGAACGTCGCCAACTATCGCAACACGGTGCTGACGGCGTTCCAGAGTGTCGATGACAGTCTGTCCTCGATGAATCATCTGCGCGCACAGGAAGGCGCGTACGCGAAGGTGCTGGACAGCAACAGCCGCATCTTCGCGAGTCAGGAGGCGCAGTTCAAGGCGGGCGCGGCCAGCCAGCAAAGCGTGCTGACCCAGCGCCTCACGCTGATCCAGGCGCAACAGAGTCTGCGCGACACGCAGGCGCTGCTCGCGCAAAGCCACGTGTTGCTCGTGAAGAATCTCGGCGGCGGCTGGCAGCGCGCTGACGCCGACATGGCGTCGGCGGCATCGGCACCGGGCGTGGCCGCGCAACGGCCCGTCGCTTCATCGGATTGACAGTCGCACGCTGTATGACGCGCCACGCCTGAAACCCGGCTGCGCGCGAGCCGGTTGCAAGCAAAAACGGAGCTCTCATGAAGTCACGTCCCTGGCGCGTCTCGCTCTCGTATTTGTGTCTGATCGTCCTTGCCGCCTGCCACAAGAGCACGCCGCCGCCGCCACCGCCGCAGGTCTCGACGACGAAGGTGCACGCGCAGACGGTGCCGCTCGAACGCCGCTTCGTCGGCCGGCTGTCGCCGTACTACAGCGCGAACGTCACCGCGCGCGTGTCCGGCGTGCTGCTCAAGCGGAACTACGTGGAAGGCTCGCAGGTCCATGCGGGCCAGTTGCTGTTCGAGATCGATCCGACCTTTTATCGCGCGCAACTCAACAACGACCTCGCGGTGCTGGCCGAGGACCAGGCCACTTACACGAACGATCATGTGACCGCCTTGCGCAATCGCAAGCTGTTGCCCGTGGGATCGGTGTCGCAGCAGACGGTCGACAATTCGGATGCCGCCGAGCGCAGCGCGGCCGCCAAGATCAAGGCCGACGAGGCGCTGGTCCAGAGCGCGCGCGTGTCGCTCGACTACACGCGCGTGACCGCGCCGATCAGCGGCATCGCGGGGCAGCAGCAGGTCACGGCGGGCGCGGTGGTGGGCAGCAGCACGGCCGACAGCGGCGGCAACGGCACCTTGCTGACCACGATCCAGCAGATCGATCCGATGTACGTCAACTTCACGATCAGCGCGGCCGACCTGGCGACGCTGGAGCAGGCGCAGAACGGCGGCGGGATCGAACTGTCGCAACAGAACCAGACCACGGTGCGGATCGCGTTGCCGAACGGCGCGTCGTACGGCAGCGTGGCCCGGCTCGATTTCTCCGACGTGACCGTGAACTCGTCCACCGGTGCGGTCAATCTGCGCGCGCTGGTCGCGAACCCGAACCGGCGTCTCCTGCCCGGCATGTTCGTGTCGCTCACAGTGGACTTCGGCCGCCAGAACAATGTGTTCCTGATCCCGCAGCAGGCGCTGCTGCGCGACACCACGGGGGCCTACGTGCTCACGATCGGCGCGGACAGCAAGGCGGCGCGGCGCGATGTCGAGACGACCGACAGCCTCGGCGACAACTGGGTCGTGACGAAGGGGCTCAAGGACGGCGACGAGATCGTCGTCATCGGCGTGCAGATGGCGCACGTCGGGGCGCCGGTGAAGGCGGTCGCGTGGGAGCCGCCTGCGTCGGGACCGGGCGCGGCTTCGGCCGGCGCGGCGAAGTAGGAGAGCGCCCATGCCGAGTTTCTTCATCGACCGTCCCGTCTTCGCGTGGGTCATCGCGATCCTGCTGTCCCTGTTCGGCATTCTCTCGGTGCGGACCATGGGGATCGACTCGTATCCGGATATCGCGCCGCCGCAGGTGACCGTCACCGCGCAATACCCGGGCGCGAGCGCGCAGACGATGGAATCGACCGTCACGCAGGTGATCGAACAGCAGCTCACCGGTATCGACAACCTGCTGTACTTCAGTTCGACGTCGAGCGCCAACGGCCAGACGCAGATCATCCTCACCTTCGCGACCGGCACCAATCCGGATATCGCACAGGTGCAGGTGCAGAACAAGGTGACGCTCGCCGAACCGCTGTTGCCGTCGCAGGTCACGCAGCAAGGGGTGATCGTCGCGAAGTCGAGCCCGGACATCCTGCTGTTCATCGCGCTGCAATCCGAGAATGCGGCGATCGATGCAGGCCGGCTCTCCGACATTCTCGCGTCGCAGATCCAGCCGGTGATCGGCCGCGTGACCGGCGTGGGCAATACGACCCTGCTCGGTTCGGAATACGCGGTGCGCATCTGGCTCGACCCGGACAAGCTGCAGAGCTACGGTCTCTCGACGACGCAGGTGCTCAACGCCGTCACCGGACAGAACGCGCAGTTCGCGGCCGGCTCGCTCGGCGCCGATCCGGCGGTCAAGGGGCAGGTGTTCACCGCGACCGTGTCAGGCGACAGCCTGTTCTCGTCGCTGCAGCAGTTCCGCGACATCATCGTGGTGGCGAACAATAACGGCACCACAGTTAGGCTGAGCGATGTCGCGCGCATTTCGTTCGGCTCGCAGACCTATGGCCAGGCGCCGGTCTACAACGGCAAGCCCGCCGGCGGCCTCGCGGTGTTCCTGCTGCCGGGCGCGAATGCGCTGACGGTCGAAAAGGCGGTCAAGGCCTCGATGGACACGCTCGCGCGCGACTTGCCCGAAGGCGTCACGTGGAGCATCCCATACGACACCACGCCGTTCATCACGGCCTCCATCGCGGATGTGATCCGCACGCTGGTCGAGGCGATCGTGCTGGTGTTCTTCGTGATGCTGGTGTTTCTGCAGAACCTGCGCGCGACCATCATCCCGACGCTCGTGATTCCGGTGGCGCTGCTCGGCACCTTCATCGGTCTCGCGGCGCTGCACTACACGCTGAACCAGCTGACGCTGTTCGGCATGGTGCTGGCGATCGGGATCGTGGTGGACGATGCCATCGTCGTGATCGAGAATGTCGAGCGCATCATGACCGAGGAGAATCTGGAGCCACGCGCCGCGACCCGCAAGGCGATGCAGCAGATCACCGGCGCCATCATCGCGATCACCGTGGTGCTGTCCGCCGTGTTCATTCCGTCCGCGCTGCAGCCGGGCGCGACCGGCATCATCTATGCGCAGTTCGCGCTGACCATCGCGGTGTCGATGGGCTTTTCCGCATTTCTCGCGATGTCCTTCACGCCTTCGCTGTGCGCCGCGATCCTCAAGCCCGAGCATCAGGTCAGGAAGAACGCGTTCTATCGCTGGTTCGACCGGACCTTCGACTGGACCACCACCCACTACCTGAGCCATGCGGGCAAGGCAGTGCGGCATGCGCCGCGCTGGATGATCGGCTTCGTGCTGGTCGTGGTGCTGACGGGCTTTCTGTACACCCGGCTGCCCACCAGCTTCGTGCCCGATGAAGATCAAGGCTTCGCCCTCGCGCTCGTGAACCTGCCGTCCGGCTCCACGCTGGAGCGCACCAATCATGTCATGGGCGAACTGCGCGAGAAGCTTTTGCACAGCGCGGTCGGCAAGGACATCGTCGGCATCTTCCAGCCGGAAGGCTTCAGCTTCGTCGGTACGAGCGAGAACGTGGGGATGTCCTTCATCAAGCTGTCGGACTGGGACAAGCGCTCCCAGACCGCGATGCAGCTGATCCCGCAGTTCAACCGCATTCTGTCTTCCATTCCGGATGCGCAGATCTTCGTGGTGAACCTGCCGACCATTCGCGGCCTGAGCCAGTTCGGCGGTGTCGACATGTACTTGCAGGCACGCGCGGGACAGTCACGCGCAGAGCTTGCACAGGCGCAGGGCGTGCTGCTCGGGAGCGCGGCGAAGAGCCCGGTGCTGTTCGGCATCCGGCCCAACTCGCTGCCGTATGCGCCGCAACTGGATATCGCCGTGGACCGCACGCAGGCGCAGGCGATGGGCCTCTCGCTCTCGGATGTGTACCAGACGCTCGAGATGGAGCTCGCGCCGTTTTATATCAACCAGTTCACCTACGGCGGGCGCGTCAAGCGTGTCTACGTACAGGCCGATGCGCCGTTCCGCATGAGTCTCGATGCGCTTCAGCATCTGTACACGCCGAGCGTGTTCACTTCGACGGCTTCCGCCTCGAAGAGCGGCACGGTCACGACGGTGGCGTCGAATGGCTTCGTCACGCCGGTCGATCCGTCGCCGGCCAATACGTCGATCGCGCCTTACAACATGGTGCCGCTGGCGAGCGTGGTGAACGCGAAATGGGCCTTCGGGCCGACGGTGCTGCCGCGCTACAACGGCTTCTCGGCGATCGAGATCGTCGGCAACTCGGGGCCGGGCTATTCCACCGGACAGGCGATCGACACGCTCGACGATATCGTCAACCACCAGTTGCCACGCGGCTTCGCGGCCGACTGGACCGGACAGTCGTACCAGGAACTGCTGTCGGGCTCGTCGGCGACGACGCTGATGGCGCTGTCGATCGTCGTCGTCTTCCTGTGTCTCGCCGCGCTCTACGAGAGCTGGTCGATTCCGGTCTCGGTGCTGCTGGTCGTGCCGCTCGGCATGCTCGGCATGCTGGTGTTCTGTCTCGGCTTCAGCGTGCCGAACGATATCTACTTCAAGATCGGTCTTGTTACCGTGATCGGGCTGGCGGCGAAGAATGCGATCCTGATCGTCGAGTTCGCCGTGGAGGGGCAGCAAAAGGGCATGACGCTGCGCGATGCCGTGCTGACCGCGGCGCGACTGCGATTGCGGCCGATCCTGATGACGTCGATGGCGTTCATTCTCGGCGTGTTCCCGCTCGTGATCTCGTCGGGCGCGGGCGCGGCTTCGCGCCATGAGATCGGGACTGGCGTGATCGGCGGGATGTTGTTCGCGACCTTCCTCGGCCTGCTGCTGATTCCGGTGTTCTATGTCGTGGTGCGCCAGTTGCTCGGCGACAAGCTCGACGAGGTATCGCGCAAGATGCCGCATCACGGACAGAACGGCGGCCATGATGCCAGCGGACCTCCTGAAGGTACAGGCGAGGACAAGCCGGTGTAATGGCGACACCAGCAGCGGGGACGCGGCGGATGAAGAGAACGCGGCAACAGGCCCAGAGTACGCGCGACCAGATCCTCGATGCGGCCGAGCGCGTGTTCGCGGAGCGCGGCGTGTTTCATGCGACGCTGGAGGCGGTTGCGCTGCGCGCGGGCTTTACGCGCGGCGCGGTCTATGGGCATTTCCGCAACAAGGGTGATCTGTTCGTCGCGGTGACGAACCGCGTGAGCTTGCCGATGGAGTTGCTCGTCGCAGCCGCCGTCGATGCAGCCGAACCGGACCCGCTCGGCAAGATACGCGCGCTGCTCGTGTATTGCCTGGGCACGGTGGCGATCGAACCGCACAGCCGCCATGTGTTCGAAGTGCTGTTCACGAATTACGAGCACGCGCACAACATGGGCGATATGGATATCGTGTTCGAGCGTCAGCGCGATGCCGCCCGCAGGGGCCGCAAACAACTGGAGCGGGGGCTCATCAATGCCATCGCGCGCGGACAGTTGCCGCTCGAACTCGATACCGCGCGCGCTTCAAGCGTCGTGCATGCGTTTCTGGGCGGTGTGCTGCGCGACTGGCTGATGGATCAGGATTCCATCGAGCTGCCGCGCGATGCAGAATATCTGAGCGACGTGTGCATCGGGATGCTGCGAGATTCACCTTCGTTGCGACGCACGTCAACGACGTGAAAGGGCTGGGCGCTCCAAGCTCATCAACTCCGTCACCTCATCCCGGTCCTCAGCGGACAGCATCGGAATCGTCAGCCACTTCCCATCCGGATGCGCGCGGGCTTCCTCATGGATCGAAGCGTGTAGCTCCCCCGGATGATTATCGAACGACGGGCCCCCAAATTGATGCGCCTGACATAAATCGTTCAGCAAAATGTGAGAGGCGAGGGGCCGTGTTCCGTCGCCCTGTCAAGTCTTCGACACCTCGGCTGAATTCTTTTAGCCGGGCGGCAAGGGCGATCGTGACAAGCTGATCGAGCGGTTGTCATCGGGATGGGGAAAGCCGGGGCAGCTCAACGATCTTGCAGTGAGCGAGGCGTCGTGGATCCCAGCGATCATGCTCAGACTGACCTGGACCGCGGTGATGACCATCTCGCGCCGTCCCCCGATGCCGCTCACGATGCGTTCCAGATGGAAGTACACCGCCTTGAAGCAGGTCGTCATGCCTTCGCATGGCTTGCGGCCTGATGATGCGTTCGCACGTCTTCCACAGCCAGTTCTTGGAGCCCGAACTCGTCTTTCATGGCATCGAGTTCGGCTTCGTCGCGTCATTTGATCGACTGGATTTGCGCATTGCCGATCGCCGTGGCGCTGCCAGATTACTCGGTCGCGGAGTCATGAGAGATCCGGATGTATCGACCTTGCGGTCTGTTCAATGTTCATCGATCGAACTTGTGCAAGTCCTTGAAGATCAGTGGACCCCAGCTGTCTCCGAGCCCCTGGACCAGCAATCCGCCTTCTGCAAGCCCGCCGAGTTCGACCGGCGCAAAGCCGAGGCGCTCCGCAAGCGCGGCTATGTCCGCCGCGGCGCCGTCATCGTCGCTTGCCAGGAACACGACTCTTCTTCCACCGTGGACAGCCGGATCCTGTGCAAGGACCGAAGCCCCCAAGTGGTTGAAGCCCTTGACGAGTCGTCCGCCCGTGAAGGCCTGTGCAACGAACCTGGAAGGAGGCAGTCCTCCCAGTGCCTCGGGAGGCACGCCATAGGCATTGGTGACATCGACGATGGTCTTCCCTTGCCAGTTGGAAAGCGCTTTCGCGACATCGGCGTGCAAGCCGAAAGGGACCGCCAGAAAAATGATGTCCGCCTTGACGGCTTCCGCCAGCGTCCTGGGAACGATCCCGGGTCCGATCGCGGCGGCATCCGCTGCGAAGCTCGCCGGGTCGCGTGTGGTTGCAACGGATACATCGATGCCGCTTCGGGCGAACGCCCTGGCGAGGGCCTGGCCGATCTTGCCGAATCCAACAATTGCATAGCTCATGTTTTTTCCTTCGATATTGCGCGTCAGAGTTGCGCCAGGCCGCCGTCGACGGCGACTTCGCTGGCAGTCATGAAACTGCTGTCCGGCGACGCGAGAAAGGCCGCCGCAGCGGCAATCTCCGCCGGATCAGCCATACGTTGGAGCGGCGTCATCGAGGCAAAGACCTTCTGGCCTTCCTCGCCCAGCGCCTGCTTCGCGAGTTCGGTCGCCGTCGCGCCGGGAGACAGCACGTTGATCCGGATGCCGGTGCCCTTCAGGTCCTCCGCCCAGCTCCGCGCGAGGTTGCGCACGGCCGCCTTGCTCGCGCTGTAGGCGCTCATTGCGGGAGCGCCCGTGGTGCCCGCACTCGATCCGGTGAGGATGATCGAGCCGCCGTCGCGCATCAGCGGCAGCGCCTTCTGGACCGTCAGGATGGTCCCTTTCACATTGGTGTCGAACGTGTCGTCGATGTGCCGGGTCGTGATCTCGCCGAGCGGAAGCGGGCTGCCCGTCCCGGCATTGGCAAAGACGATGTCGAGTGTTCCGCGCTCGGCCTTCACCGCAGCGTAGAGGCGGTCGAGGTCGGCCGGATCGGAGACCGAGCCCCGCACTGCGTGGGCAGAGGGCCCGAGGTCGGCCACCGCTGCGTCGAGCGCTTCCTGCCGGCGGCCGAAGATGAAGACGAAGGCGCCTTCGTCGATGAATCGCTGTGCTGCGGCGCGGCCGATGCCGGTCGCACCGCCGGTGATCACGGCGGTCTTTCCTTTCAGTCTGTTCATGTCATGCGTTCTCAATGAAAAGCGACCACGCCATTCTGGAGCGTCCGGTGCATGAAGCCAATTCACTAAATATCTATAATTCCCATCTACTCTTTGGATACGTATGCTCGACAACGTCACCATCAACCAGCTGCGGACCTTCGTCGCCGTGTGTGACCACGGAAGCTTTTCCGGCGCTGCGCGGGAGCTGAGGCGTGCGCAGTCGGCGATCAGCCACGCGATCAGCGCGCTCGAGAGTGCCTTCGACTGCGTGCTGTTCGAGCGCAATGCTCGCAAGGCGACGCTCACGGCGGCGGGCCGCAGCCTCCTGCCTGACGCTCGTGCAGTGATCTCGCGCACCGAGGAGATGAAGATGCGCGCTGCTTCAATTGCTCAAGCAGGGATCCCGCAGGTCTCGATTGCCGTCGATACCTACTTTCCGCGTACGCACCTGATCAACTGCCTGCGCACCCTGCAGACGAACTTTCCAACCATCGCCATCAATCTGCGCATGACCACCATGCAGGGCGGCGAGCGTATGGTTCTCGAAGGGACGTGCGGGCTGGCGGTGACGATCGCGGATGTGCCGGAGCTGAGCCCGGACACCATCGAAAGGCAGCACTTATGCGAAACGCAGATGGTGACCGTCTGTGCGCCGTCGCATCCGCTGGCCGCCATCGCGGGATTGATTCCACGCGAGGAATTCGGCCGGCACATCCAGCTCGTCGTCACCGACAATCAGCCCGATGCGGAAAAGAGCCAGCAAGGGGTCGCGAGCGTGCGCCAGTGGTGGGTGAACGATCTCGGCGCGAAGCACGATCTGCTGCGGGGCAGTTTATGCTGGGGGCACATGCCGCATCATATGGTCGCAGACGATCTCGCGAATGGAACACTCGTCGAACTTCAACGGCGTGCATGGCATATGCGTCCGCTCACTTTCATGGTCTCGCAGCGGCGCGGATACTCGCTTTCCGAATGCGAGATCCGGCTGGTCGAGAGTCTTGGCGATGCTCGGCGGTTGCCGAAGGTGGCCCGACCGCGCGCCGTTTCACGCAGAGGTAAAGCATGAAGTCCACACTGCAGCCCCTGCCCAAAGTCATTCAGTCAAGCGCGGATCGAGGATGGAATGCGCTGTCAGCCGCGCTGGTGCACATGCCACGCGGCTTGTCGCGCGTGCGGGGCGTCGACGTTCACACGTTGGCCATGCACTTCGGTCCGCCTGTCAACGCCGACTGTTCTTGCCGTCGTCGACGGCGGGCGTGGCGGGCGGGCTGTTGTCGTCATTGCTGCCGCAGGCGGCAAGCAGGGCCGTCGAGGTCAGGGCCACAGCCAGCAGCGCGTTGCGTTCCGTCGTCATTCCAGGTTCTCCACTCGTTGTCGTCGAAGCAGAGAGACTACGAAAGCTTTGTGACAGGAGACCGACAGCATCAGGTGATTTTTTGCGGCGGGCTCCCTGCGTAGCGGTCGCCCGACGGGTCGCCCGACGTCGGCTAAGTCACCTGATCGGCTTGTGCGGAGCGTATCTCGGCCGTCTGCCTCTGCGCGGCGAGCGCGAACCGCGCCAATATCGCCGCGAGCACCAGCAAGCCGCCCAGCCCGTATAGCACGATCGAAAAGTCGTACCCCGACTTGCGCGCGATGCCGATCACCCACGGCACGATGATCCCCGAGAACTGCGCCACGCTGTTGATGACAGCGACGCCCGTGGCGAGCGCGGTGCCGGTCAGGTACAGGCCGGGAATGGTCCACAACACGACGAGCGAGCCGAGAATGCCCGCCGCACCGAGCGCGAGACCGATCACGGTGAGCGAAGAAGAGCCGCTGTACGCGCCGCACAGCATGAGCCCGAACGCGCCCACGAGACTCTAAATCGCCAGGTGCACATGGCGCTGGCCGCCGCGATCCGAGAAGCGCGCCCAGCCCCTCATGCCGGTCGCGCCCACGAGATAGATCGCGGAGGTGAGCCAGCCGACGGTCGTATTGTCGGGGAACTTGAGCTTGAGGAGCTGTGGCATCCAGAAGCCCAGTCCGTAGATGCCGGAGGCGAGCAGCAACAGCACCATGCTGAGAATGCCGACCGCCTGCCAGCTGCGCATCGGCGCGTCCGTTCCGGTGCGTGTCCTGACGTTCTCGCGTTCGCGTTCGAGCGTGGTCTCGATCAGCTGCGCTTCGTCCGCACTGAGCCAGCGCGCCTCCGCGGGGCGATCGGGAAGCAGGCGAAGGCACAGCAGCCCGAGGATCACGGCGGGAATGCCTTCGAGTATGAACATCCACTGCCAGCCCGCGAGGCTGCCCGTGTTCATGTGCGCGAGGATGAACGTGGACACCGGCGCGCCGATCACGCTCGACAGCGGCAGCGACACGAAGAATGCCCCGGTGATGCGGCCCTTGTGATGCTGGGTGAACCACTTGCTGATGTAGTAGATCACGCCCGGGAAAAAGCCTGCTTCCGCGACGCCCAGCAGGAAGCGCATGACATAGAAGCTCGTCGGCCCCGACACGAAGGCCATGCACGCCGACAACGCGCCCCACGTCACGAGGATCCGCGCGATCCAGCGGCGCGCGCCGAAGCGCGCCAGCATCAGGTTGCTCGGCACTTCGAAGAGCAGATAGCCCACGAAGAAAATGCTCGCCCCCGCGCCGTACACCGCGGATGAAAATTTCAGGTCTTCGTTCATCGTCAACGCGGCGAAGCTGATGTTGACGCGATCGAGATAGGACACGAAGTACAAAAGGCAGAGGAACGGGACGAGCCGCCACATCGCGCGGGACATCAGCCGGTCGGTATCGTGGTCTTGTGCTGACGGGTTCACGGTGATCTCCAGTCGGTAGGCGGAGCTTGCGCGCTTACATCAGTCCGGCGGTCGAAAAGCGGTAGAGCGCGTCGTTGCGCAATGAGCCGAGGAAGGCCAGTTCGTGCTCGAGCGAAAACGTGATGCTGGTCACATGGCGCAGGTTCTTCGACGCGACCTGATAGAAGTGCGAGCGACGGAAATCGTTGGCGCGGTAGGCGGCTTCGGTGATCTCGATCGACTTTTCGTCCGCATCCTCGAGCACCGGAACCTGCTCGCCGCTCGCCAGCACCTTGATCACACGGTTCGAGATCGGCGAGGTGATCCAGATCGCGCCGGACGGGTCGATCTCCATGCCGTCGGGCCAGGAGCCGTCGCCGAATGCGGTCACGGCGGTGCGGTTCGACAGCGTGCCGTCGCCCGCGAGATCGAAGCGCAACAGACGGCGGCCAATGGTTTCGTTGACGTAGAACGCGCGGCCCGTCGCATCGATGCGGCATTCGTTGGTCCACGAAATACCATCGGCGACGATGCGGCCTTGTCCTTTCTGATCGACCATCGCGACAAAGCCGGACGGTCGGTGACGATCGAAGCGGAACTCCGGATCGTGGCAATCGGCCGCCGTGCTGCTGACGCAGATCCACAGGCGGTCATCGCGATCGGCGTATGCAAAATTCGTGCTCGGCAGGCGCACGCCGTCGATTTCCTCGATCAGCGGCCGCACCTGGCCTTCGCCATCGATCCGCCACACGCCGCCCGCATGGCCGACATTGGCGAACACGATGCTGCCGTCGCGCCGTATCGAAATGCCGTTCGGACGCACGCCTTCGGGCAGCGCTTCCGGTTGACAGAGAAAGCGCGTCGCGCCGTCGAGCGTGGTGACGGCCACGGTGCCGACGGCATCGCACGAATACAGGCGGCCGTTCCAGCAACGCACGCTCTCGGGGCGGGTGAGGCCGGAACCCAGGGTCGAGACGGAATCGATGTTCAGGGCGGCAACAGGGGTCATGTCGGTGCGTCTCCTCGAATGAGCGTGAATACGCGATGCACGGCGGCATCGCCGGAAATCAGGCGCAGAAATGCGAAGGGAAGCGGACGCGGGACCTAGCCGGATGCCATACGGCCGAAAGAGGGCTTCATGAAGTGTCTCCGCTATTTTTTATATTCGATCCAGCTTAATCACTTGCGCCGCGTGCATCCGGCGCATTTGACGAGTCTCCCATGCCGAAACACGATGGCTCGATCAGCCGCTCGACGACTCTTCTGCGAGCGTCGCGCGGATCGTCCTGCAGGCGTCGTCATCCAGTCCTTGCGCGCGCTCCATCGCGAGATCGACGGTCCGGCCGCACAAGCTCGTGTAGAACGCGCGATGCGCCGGGCCGAGCGCATCCAGCGCGGCGACGTGCGCAGCGACAGTCTTCGCGTCGCCACGCGACACCGGTCCCGGCATGCTGTCGGCAAGGCCGCGCGCTTCGATCGAATCGAGCGTGCCGCGTGCCATCGGCAAGAAGGCCTTGAGCGCGACTTCGGGCGCCACGCCCCATGTGCTCCAGATCGATACGGCTTCCCTGAGCAGCACATTGATGAACTGCGACGGATAGCCCGCCGCCGCGTGATAGCGCGCCCGCACGCCCGGCGGCAGCCAGTTGGCGTGGCAGCCGAGCCGCTCGATCAGTTCGCCGAGCACGCGGGCAAGCTCCGCATCGGGCGCTTCGGCGGAAATCACGCAACCCGGCAGCGAGCGCACCGCCGCGAGCGGGTCGCCGAACGACTGCATCGGATGGAAGCCGCCGGTCAGCGCTCCGTCGCGCACGGCGCTGTCGAGCGCCGACAGGCTCGTTGCGCCGCTGCAATGCACGACCGCCATGCCCGGGCGCCAGCGTACCGAGGCGGCGATGGATTCGATCATGTCATCGCGCGTGGTGATGAACACGAGATCGCAGGTAGCGGAGACCGCCTGGGCATCGGACGCGCGGCATCCTTCGACCTGCCCGCAAAACGCCGCCGCCGATTCGCGCCGCCGGCTCGCGACTGACGCGACGCGCAAGCCGGCGCTCCGGCACGCGATGGCCAGCGCCAGCGCCAGCCGGCCGCCGCCGATAAAGCCGATCCTCAGATCGGAAAGGCCCGGCAAACCCGGCAGCATCATTCGCCCGTGGCGGCGAGTTTCGACGCCACCTCCTCCAGAATCTCGTCGGTATTGCCGCCACGTTCGGGCGCGGGATGACGCAGCGCGCAGGGTTCGTTGCGGAACTTGATCGGAAAGCCCGTCATGCGCACCGCGCCGTGACCCGGATGCTCGACCTCCAGCAGCATCTCCTGGTCGCGCACTTGCGGGTCGCGGTAGACATCGGCGAGATCCATCACGAGACCGCAGGGCACGCCGGCTTCGTTGATGACGCCGATCCAGTGTTCGCGCGTCTGTTTCGACATCACCGCGTTGATGAGCGCGTTGATCTCCGCGCGCCGCGCCACGCGCTGCGCATTGCTGGAGAAGCGCGGATCGTCCATCAGATGCAGCAGGCCGAGCGCCTGCAACAGCCGCCGCAGCATCGCGTCGTTCGACGGCGCCACGGCAATATCGCCGTCCGATGCCGTGAACAGCCCGTAAGGCGCGACCAGCGGATGGTCATTGCCCGTCTGCGGCATCTGCTCGCCGGTGGCCAGATAGTCCGCGCTCACGAACGCGCCGAGGCTGATCATCGAACTGAGCAGCGACGCGCAGACCTGCTCGCCGCGTCCGGTCTCCTTGCGCCGGTACAGCGCCGCGACCGTGCCGAGCGCCGCGTAGTTGCCGGCGATGAGATCGCTGATCGGCAGGGCGGTGCGCAGCGGGCCGGTTTCGGCGGTGCCGTTCATGCTCATGAAGCCGCTCATCGCCTGCGTGATGAAATCGAAGGCGGGCCGCTTGACGTACGGCCCGGTCGTGCCGAAGCCGTTGATGCTCGTATGGATGATGCCCGGCGCGATCTCCTGCAACGCGTCCCAGCCCAGACCCATCTGCTCCATCACGCCGGGCCGGAAGTTCTCCACGACGACGTCGGCATCGCGCAGCAATTCACGCAAGGTCGCCTTGCCCTGTTCCGAGCGCAAGTCGAGTTCGATAGAACGCTTGTTGCGATTGAAGGCCGCGAAATACCAGCTCATGCCGTTGACGATCGCTCCTTGCTGACGCACCGGATCGCCGTCGGGCGTTTCGATCTTGACGACGTCGGCGCCCAGGTCGGCCAGCAGCATCGTGCAGAACGGACCCGAAATCACGCGGGTGAGATCGATCACGCGTACACCGTCGAGTTGCATGTGAAGCTCCGTGTTCACGTCGAGCGCTCATGATGCGGTATTCGACGCGGACTCAGACATCACCATTTCTCGCGGTTCCATCGCGCTTTGCGACGCCGCGCGTGGATGCCGGGTGAAGCATCAGGGTTTCTGCTTACTCGCCATCTCGTCTGGACAGCCTGCGCGGCGCTCCCTAGCATGGGCGGACCCCTCGATCCTCCCTCATATGACGATGCGTCTGAGTCTCTACTCATTGCAGGTGTTCGTTTCGGTGGTCGATGCCGGAACCATCGCCGAAGCGGCGCAGCGCGAGCACATCGCGACGTCCGCGCTCAGCAAGCGTATTTCCGAGCTCGAACAGGCACTGGGCACGCCGCTGCTGCTGCGCAAGGCGCGCGGCGTCGAACCGACGGCGGCGGGCGTCGTGCTCGCACGCGGCGCGCGTCTGCTGCTGCGCAACGCGAACGACCTTGCCGAAGAGATCTCGCACTTTGCGGCCGGGCTGTCCGGGCAGGTCCGCGTTGCAGCAAACCTGTCGTCGATCACGCAGTTCCTGCCGCGCGATCTCAGCGCGTTCGGCGAGGCGCATCCGTTCGTGCGCGTGGATCTCGACGAGTTCGTAAGTACCGAAGTGGTGCGGCGCGTCAGCACGAATGAGGCGGATATCGGCATCTACAACACGGCGGAAAATGACGCGGGGCTGGAGACGTTTCCCTATCGCACGGACCGGATGGTGCTGGTCGCGCCGGTCGGGCATCCGCTGGCGCAGCAGCGCAGCGTGTATTTCACCGAGACGCTGCCTTACGAACAGGTGGGCATGCATCCGGGCAGCGCAGCCAATACGCTGCTGCGCAAAGTGGCGCGTGAGGCGCATGAGCAGATCAATCTGCGTTTTCAGTGTACGTCCTATGACGCGATGATCGCGATGATCAAGGCCGGCCTGGGCGTCGGGATGATGCCGAACCAGTCGGTCAAGCTGTATGCATCGGAAGGGCTGGCCGTGATCCAGCTCAAGGACGAATGGGCCGCGCGGCAGTTGTGCCTGTGCGTGCGTTCAGTCGAGGCGCTGTCGCCGGCCTGCCGGAAGTTGCTGGAACATCTGCGGGGCGAAGCGGAGCAGGATGCGCCGGCGCAGGCGTGGCTGCCGCGGGTGGCGGGGACGTGAAGCGGCTGAAGCATCAGCCATCGCGTTTCGCCATGTCTCAATCGCCAAATAGATCGTGTGCCCGATCGTCGCGCGTCTAAGCTCTTCACAAAGACAGAGACGACGATGGAGACAGCATGCCCGCCCCGCAATCCCAGCCGTATCCCGAAAGCATCCGCATGACCGAAGTCGGCCTGCGCGACGGCCTGCAGAACGAAGCGGCCTTCGTGCCGACCGAAACCAAGCTCGAACTGGCCAACGCGCTGATCGACGCCGGCGTGCGCCATCTGGAAATCACCTCGTTCGTATCGCCACGTGCAGTACCGCAACTGCGCGACGCCGAAGCGCTCGTGAACGCCATCCCGCGTGACCGTGGCGTGCATCTCGCCGCCCTGACGCCGAACCGACGCGGCGTGCAGCGAGCCATCGACTGCAAGATCGACTCCGTCGTGTTCTTCGTGTCGGCCTCGGAAAGCCATAACGGCAAGAACCTGAACTGCGATATCACGCAGTCGCTCGGCAATATCGGCGAGGCGGCGCAACTCGCGCGCGATGCCGGCATGCCGATGCAAGGCGCGATCGCCGTCGCGTTCGGTTGTCCGTTCGAAGGCGAAGTCGATGGCGACACCATCCTGCGTATCGCCGGACATTACCTCGAACTGGGCTGCCAGGGCATCACGCTCGGCGACACCACCGGCATGGCGACGCCGCCCATCGTGCGCGACACGATCCTGCGTCTGCGTCAGGCCTTCGGTCCCGTTCCGCTCACCGCGCATCTCCACAACACGCGCGGCATGGCGCTTGCCAACATGCTGGAAGCGCTGAACGTCGGCGTGACGTCGTTCGAATCGTCGCTGGGCGGGATCGGCGGATGTCCGTTCGCACCCGGCGCGACGGGCAATGTCAGTACCGAAGACGCCGTTCACATGGCGCATCACCTGGGGATCCGCACGGGTATCGATCTCGATCGGCTGCTCGACGCCGCGCACCGGCTCGAAGCCGTGCTGGGCCGCACGCTGCCCGGTCAGGTGATGAAGTCCGGCGACCGTCTGCGCCGCTATTCGACCGAAGCGCAGTGCGCGGCGGTGGGCTGAGCGCGCCTCCATTCCCGCTTTCCGAAGCTCTTCCAGCACGCAGGCGTTCGCCCGCGTGCGTCCGCACAGGAGACCGCGATGGACACGCTCGAACGCGCAACCATGCATAAGGTGACGCGCCGTTTCATGCCGCTGCTGTTCATCTGTTTCGTCGCGGCGTTTCTGGATCGCGTGAACGTCGGCTTTGCCGCGCTCACGATGAACCGCGATCTGGGCTTTTCCGCGTCCGTGTTCGGGCTGGGCGCGGGACTGTTCTTCCTGACGTATTTCCTCTTCGAGATTCCGTCGAACCTCGCGCTGGAACGCTATGGCGCGCGGGTCTGGCTCGCGCGCATCATGATCACGTGGGGCATTGTCGCGGGCGCGACGGCCTTCATCACCGGGCCGACGAGCTTCTATGCGGTGCGCATGTTGCTCGGCGCGGCGGAGGCCGGCTTCGGTCCCGGTGCGATGTTCTTCCTGACGCTCTGGTTCCCCGCCGCGTATCGGGCGCGGGCGCTGGCGTTTTTCCTCGTGTCGATGCCCGTCGCCAGCGTCATCGGCGCACCGGTGTCGGGGTATCTGATCGGGCTGCACGGACTGTTCGGACTCAAGGGCTGGCAGCTGATGTTCCTGATCGAGGCGATTCCTTCCGTGGTGCTCGGCTGCGTGATCTGGCGCGTCTTCACCGACAATCCTGACCAGGCCACCTGGCTCGGCGCACAGGAAAAACGCTGGCTGATCGACACGCTCGCGGCCGAGCGTTCGAACCGCCTGGTCGCGAGCCACGGCAATGCCCGCGTGCTCGTCGCGCCGTATCTGTGGGCGCTCGGTCTGGCGTTCTTCGGCATCGTCGGATTGAACTACGGCATGAGTTTCTTCCTGCCGCAGATCGTGCACGCGTTTCACTTGAGCCTGCAAATGACCGGCGTGGTGAGCGCGCTGCCGTTCCTCGCCGCCGCCATCGCGATGCCGCTATGGGGCCGCCGCTCGGACGTGCGCAAGGAGCGCGCGTTCCATGTGCTGGCGCCGCTCGCCATCGCCGTGATCGGTCTGGGCGGTTCGACGCTCGCCGCGACCGCCACGCTGAAGCTGCTGCTCATCACCGCCGCCTGCGCGGGCGCGTTCTGCTCGATCGTCGTGTTCTGGGCGCTGGTCTCGGACATGGTGCCGGCAACGGCGGCCGCCGCCAGCATGGCGATGGTGAACTGCGTCGGCAACCTGTCCGGTTTCATCGACCCTTATGTGATCGGCAAGATCAAGGATCTCACCGGCACATTCGATGGCGGTCTGCAAGTGCTTGCGGTGCTCGGCGCGCTGTCGGGCCTGCTGCTCGCCGCGATGCTCTTCGGCAGGCGCATGTCGCGCGGTCATGCCGGTCCCGTCACCGAGTGACGCCGACTATCTCTCATTCTTTTCAGGCGCAACGATGCACACGCTCAGCCAGGAAACCGTACTGTCTCTCGATGCCGTCACCACGTCCGGCTCCGGTCTCACGCGACCGGAAAGCGTGTGGTGGCATGAAGGCGATCTCTACACCAGCGACGCCAAGGGCGCGATCGCGCACGTGCGCGCGGACGGCGCCACCCGTCTGCTCGGCCTGCCCGGCGCGTTGCCGGACGGCGTGCGCCCGAACGGCATCGCGCGACGTCCGGACGGCTCGTTCATCTTCGCGAACCTGGGCGAGGAGGGCGGCGTGTGGTCGGTCGATACCACCGGTCGCGTGCAGCCGCTGGTCCGTTCGGTCGATGGCCGCGATCTTCCCAGCACCAACTTCGTCCTGCTCGATGAAGCCGGCCGCATCTGGATCTGCGTGAGCAGCACGACGCCCGGTTGCAGTGCGCCCGGCTATCACTTCGATCGCGCCGAAGCGACGGGCTACATCGCCGTGGTGGACACGGACGGGTCGAGCCGCATCGTCGCGGATCATATCGGCTGGACCAACGAGTGCCGGCTCGATCCGACGGGCACCGTGCTGTACGTGAACGAGACCATCGGACGGCGCATGATCCGCTTCGATGTGAACGAGCGGCTGGAGTTGTCGAACCGGCAGACGGTCGCGGAATTCGAGTCGGGCATCTGGCCCGACGGACTCGAACTCGACGCGGCCGGTGACGCATGGATCACCTCGCCGATCTCGAACCGCGTCGTGCAGGTCTTCACGGCGACGGGCCGCTATCGCGTGATTCTCGAAGACTACGACGAGGAATCGCTGCGCACCGCCGAAGAAGCCTTTCAGCGCGATGCGTTTCATCGCACGCATTTCTATCGCTCGAAGGCCAACTTCCTCAAGCACCTGACGAGCCTCACGTTCTCGGGCGATCAGCGCACGGCCTACCTCGGTTCGCTCAACAGCGATGCCGTCTACCAGTTTTCGGTAGACGGTCTGATTGGCGCCGCGGCGCGCGGCTGAGCGGCCGGCCGGCGTTACAGGAACGAGTCTCCACCCATCAGGTCTGACAGGCGCAGCACCGGGCAATGCGCGCCGCCCAGTTCGACGCCTTTCGCATAGGTCGCTTTCACCGAGTCGGCAATGGCGTGCGTGGCGGTCATGTCCTTCGTCATATCGACGTAGTAACTCAGGTCCTTCAGCGCATTCGACATATGAAAGGTCAAACCGGAGGTCTCGCCGCTTTGCAGGAACGGCCTGACGCGTTCCAGCGCCGCGCCGCCTCCGCCGCCTTTGGCGAGCACATCGGCGAAGACCTCGGGCGCGACGCCCGCGCGTTTCGCGCACGCCGCCGCTTCCGAAATCAGCGCAACCGATCCGAGCGACACGTAGTTGTGCAGCAGCTTCATGGTGTGGCCCGCGCCCGTGCCGCCCACATGCGCGATGTTCTCCGCAAAGCACGCCAGCAGCGGGCGGATCGTTTCAAACGTCGCGGCATCCGCACCGACCAGCAGATTCAGGCGGCCATCGTGGGCTTCCTTGACGCTGCGCGTCATCGGGGCATCGACGAGCAGGCCGCCCGCTTCCGCGACCTGCGCGGCCATGCGCAGCGTGGAGCCGGGCACCGCGGTGGAACAGTCGATCACGATGGCGCCGCGCCTGAGCCCTGCCAGCACGCCGTCCGGGCCCGTCAGAACGGCTTCGACTTCGGGCGAGCCGGTAACGCACAGGATGACGATGTCGGCCTGCTCCGCCAGCGCCGCGCCCGAACCGATGGTCTTCGCGCCGCCCGCGATCAGTTCATCGAGCGGCTGGTTGCCCGGATGCTCCACCACCGTCAGCGGATAGCCATGCCTGATGATGTTGCGAGCAATGCCGTGGCCCATCAAACCAATGCCGATCATGCCGATTCGTTGTTTCATGTCTGTCCCGTTGCATGGAGTGGCCGCGCGCGCTTGCCTGTCACGCGCGCGATAGTGTGCAATCTAACGCCCCGCGGCGATGCTGTGAATGCGAATTCATGAAATCGTCTCTTCGAAGAACTCGAAACCATCCTCTTTCCTGGAAGCCCCGGCATGTTCGATCTCACCTCACTCGCGCTGTTCGGGCGCGCAGTGGCAACCGGAAGCCTGTCGCGCGCCGCGCAGCAGTCGCATATGTCGCTGTCCACGGCGAGCCGGCGCATCGCCTTGCTGGAACATCATTTCCGGGTGACGCTGCTGAACCGCTCGTCGGCGGGCGTCGAGCCCACGCCGGCGGGTGAAGCGCTGGCGCGCCATGCCACCGATCTGCTGGTCCGCACCGATGCGATCCACAGCGAAATGGCCGACTATGCGCTCGGCGCGGTCGGACGCGTGCGCGTGTACGCGAATATCTCGGCGATCGCCCAGCAGTTGCCCGAGCAACTGCGTGCATTCTCCGGGCGCTACGGCGACATCGGCCTGCATATCAGCGAGATGCGCAGCGTCGATATCCTGCAGGCGCTGCGCGATGGCCGCGCCGATATCGGCGTGGTGACGACGCAGCAGCCTGTCGAAGGGCTCCGGCTCGCGCCATATTGCAGCGATCGCATCAGCGTGCTGGTGCCGCAGGATCACGCGCTGCGCGGGCCGTCGGTGGACTTCGCTGCGTTGTTCGATCACGATCTCGTCGCCCTCGATGACAAGTCCGAGATCACGCGTTCATTGGTGCGCGAAGCCGCTGCACTCGGCAGGTCGATCCGCTTTCGCGTGCAGGTGCAGAGTTTCGAGGCGATGTGCCGGCTGATCGCGAGCGGGCAGGGCATCGGCATTCTGCCGGAAGGCGCGGTCGGCCTGTTTCTCGAACCGATGCGCCTGCGCTCTGTGCGCCTGAATCATCCGTGGGCGGCGCGCATGATGTCGGTCGCGATGCGCGCCGGCGCCGCGCCGCTGCCGACGCAAAAGCTCTTCGACTTCCTGAGTGCGTTCGCCTCGAAGCCGGTGTCGGTCATGCCGGAGATGTCCCGTGACGACGCGCTGCATCTTGCATGAATTCGAAGGGCCCGTTCCGGCATTCGCACTTCCGCCGTTGGCGGCCCTTCGGTAGATTGGCGGACACCGGACACGATCGACAGGAGACAGGAAAGATGGCGAACGCCGTACACAACATAGCGGTCATCGCGGGCGACGGGATCGGCAAGGAGGTGATGCCCGAAGGATTGCGCGTGCTGCGCGCGGCGGCGGACCGCTTCGACATCGCGCTCAAGTTCGAAGAGTTCGGCGACTGGTGCACCGAACACTACCTGCGCCACGGCACGATGATGCCCGCCGACTGGGACAAGCAGGTCGGCCGGCACGACGCGATTTTCTTCGGCGCGGTAGGCACGCCCGATGTCGTACCCGACCATACCGCGGTGTGGGAATCGGTCATCAAGATCCGCCGTGAATTCGATCAATACGTGAACCTGCGCCCCGTGCGGCTGATGCCCGGCATCCCCGCGCCGCTCGCGGGCCGCAAACCCGGCGACATCGACTTCCTGGTCGTGCGCGAGAACACCGAAGGCGAGTATTCGTCCGTCGGCGGACGCATGTTTCCCGGCACCGAACGCGAATTCGCGGTGCAGGAATCCGTGTTCACGCGCACCGGCGTGGACCGCATCCTCAACTATGCGTTCGAACTCGCGCGCACCCGGCCGCGCAAGCAGCTCACGGCAGCCACCAAGTCGAACGGCATCTCGATCACCATGCCGTACTGGGACGAACGCCTGGCGGAAGCGTCGAAGCGCTATCCGGATATCAAGACCAACAAGTTTCACATCGACATTCTGTGCGCGCACTTCGTGCAGCATCCCGATCGTTTCGACGTGGTCGTGGCTTCCAACCTGTTCGGCGACATTCTTTCGGATCTCGGGCCGGCGTGTACGGGCACCATCGGCATCGCGCCGTCCGCGAACCTGAACCCCGAGCGGCGCTTTCCTTCGCTGTTCGAGCCGGTGCATGGTTCCGCGCCGGATATCGCGGGGCGCGGCATCGCCAATCCGATCGGGCAGATCTGGTCGGCCGCGCTGATGCTGCAACACCTCGGCCGCGGCGACGCGCGTCATGAACAGGCGGCGCAGGCCATCGTCAGCGCCATCGAAAGCGTTCTCGAAGCCGGTCCGCGCACGCCCGACATGGGCGGCGCTTCGACCACCGTGCAACTGGGCAGCGCCGTCGCGGAAGCGGTCGGCAAGGCTTGAGCGAACTGGAGCCAGGTCATGGAATATCGGCACTACATCGGCAACACACCCGTCATGCCGGAAACCGGCGCAACGCTCGACGTGATCGATCCGAGCACGGGTGAAGCATTCGCCGCCATCGCACGCGGCGATGCGCACGACATCGAACGCGCGGTCGCCGCTGCGCAATACGCCATGGGCGACGCGCTCGACGGCCCGTGGTCGCGGCTGTCGCCGGTCGAACGCAGCGACCTGCTGTTCGCCTATGCGGACGCCGTCGCCCGGCACGCCGATGAACTCGCGCAGCTCGAAGCGCGCGACACCGGCAAGGCGCGCAAGACCGCGCGCAGCGACGCCGCCGTGCTGGTGCGCTATCTGCGTTACTACGCGGGTTGCGTCGACAAGCTGCACGGCGAAACCCTGCCGTACACCACCGGCTTCACGGTGCTGACGGTGCGCGAGCCGATCGGCGTGACGGGCCACATCATTCCGTGGAATTACCCGATGCAGATTTTCGGGCGCAGCGTGGGCGCCTCGCTGGCGGCGGGCAATGCCTGCGTGGTCAAGCCCGCCGAGGACGCGAGCCTGTCGATCCTGCGTCTCGCCGAAATCGCCGCCGAGGCCGGACTGCCGGCGGGTGCGGTCAACGTGGTGACGGGGCTCGGCAGCGAAGCGGGGGCGGCGTTATCGGCGCATCCGGGGATCCGCCATATCTCGTTCACCGGTTCGACGGTGACCGGCGCGCTCGTTGCACAAGCGGCGGCGGCGCGTCATTGTCCGGTCGTGCTGGAGCTCGGCGGCAAGTCGCCGCAACTCGTCTTCGACGACGCCGATCTCGATGCGGCACTGCCTGTCATCCTGAACGCGATCGTGCAGAACGCGGGGCAGACCTGTTCGGCGGGGAGCCGTCTGCTGGTTCAGCGCGGCGTCTATGAGCAAGTGATCGAACGACTGAGCGAACGCTTCTCCGCGATGCGCGCCGGTCCGCCCTCGATGGACCTCGACATGGGGCCGCTCGTCAACGCGAAGCAGCATGCGCGTGTGCGTGCCTTCGTCGAGGCCGCGGAGGCCGAGGGGATTCGCGTCGCCGCGCGCGGCAGGATTGCGGCGGAGGCATCGCATGACGGCTTCTATCAGCCGGCGGTGTTGTTCCGCGACGTCCCGCCGGACAGCCGTCTCGCACAGGAAGAAGTCTTCGGCCCGGTGCTCGCCGCCATGCCTTTCGATACCGAAGCCGATGCCGTGCGGCTGGCCAATGGCACCGAATACGGTCTGGTCGCGGGCGTATGGACGCAGGACGCCTCACGTGGCCTGCGTCTCGCGCGGAAGCTGCAGGCGGGACAGGTGTTCATCAACAACTATGGCGCAGGCGGCGGCGTGGAATTGCCGTTCGGCGGCGTGAAATCGAGCGGGCATGGGCGCGAGAAGGGCTTCGAGGCGCTGTTCGGGTTCACCAACCTGAAAACGGTGGCGATCAGGCACGGGTGAAGAGCGCGTAACCTTTAGCGCGAGGTCGACCGCGCGCCCTCGCAGCCTCACTTCTGCGGCGCGCCCTCCCACGCAGGCAGCGTGGCCCCGTGATAGACCTTCAGAATGGTCGAGGCGACATCGGCTTGCTGATAGCTGTCCACCACCGTTTTCACCCACGGCGCCTTCGCATCCTTCGCGTTCACGGCAATGAAATTGCGATACGGATTGCCCGGCACGCTCTCCTGCGCAATACGTTCCTGCGGAATCCTGATGCCGGCCTTGATGGCCCAGTCGGTGTTGACCACGGCGGCATCGAGGTCGCCGATGGCGCGTCCGACGATGCCTGCGTCGAGCTCCTTGATCTGCACGTGCTTCGGATTGCTGGCGATATCGCGTGCGGTCGGCAGCAGGCCGACTTTGTCACGCAGCTTGATGACGCCATTGGCCTGCAACAGCAACAGCGCGCGGCCTTCATTGCTCGGGTCGTTCGGCACGCCGATGGCTGCGTTCTGCGGCAGCTCCGCCACCGATTTCACCTTGCGCGAATAGAGTCCGATCGGCTGCACATAGGTGAATCCGACCGGCACGATGTCGTAGTGGCGCGCCTGGATCTGCGCATCGAGATACGGCTTGTGCTGGAATGAATTGGCGTCGAGGTCGTGCTGGGCGAGCGCCTCGTTGGGCTGGGTGTAGTCGGCAAAGGTCGTGATCTTCACCGTGATGCCTTGCTTTGCCGCATTGGCCGCGACCGTGCGCCAGACGTCTTCGTCCTCGCCCGACATGATGCCGACTCGAACCGTCTGGCCCGCTGCCTGCACCGGCTGTACACAGGCCACGCCCCAGGCAAGGAGAATCGGGAGCAAGGCGGACTTCATCGGCGGGGTGATCTTCATAGCGGAGCGTAGTCAGTGGAAAAGACGTGATCCTAGTGCGGCGCGCAGGGGGTCGCAAATAACTTCGAGCGCTATGGATATCGCGCATCACGCGCGGCGGGCTATATCGGCGCTCGTGCTTTCCTTTCCATGTGCGCCCTGAAAAGCGTGTGACAAATGCGCGTTTAAGAGCGCGCGTGGCGAACTCTAGAATCGCAGGTTGTCACGTCAAGCCATCCGCTCCGCCATGCCTCGCCACATCCGCCTGAATGCCTTCATGATGAATTGCGTCGGGCATCTCGCGCCCGGTCAGTGGACGGCGCCCGACGACCGCTCGGTCGGCTATCTCGACACGGACTACTGGGTCGATCTCGCGAAGGTGCTCGAGCAGGGCCTGTTCGACGGTCTGTTCCTCGGCGACGTCACCGGCATCTACGACGTGTTCGGCGCCAGCCCCGCGGCGGCGCTCCGTACCGCCGCGCAAGTGCCGATGAACGATCCCGTTCCACTGATTCCGCTGATGGCGCACGCAACGCGACATCTCGGCTTCGGCGTCACGGTGTCCGTCGCTTACGAGACGCCCTATCTGCTCGCGCGGCGCTTCACGACGCTCGATCATCTGACTCGCGGCAGGGTGGCCTGGAACGTCGTGACGTCTTACCTGCAAAGCGGCGCGCGCAGTCTCGGTCAGACGGAACTGCGCGCCCACGATGAGCGCTACGATCGCGCCGACGAGTTCCTGGAGGTTTGCTATCAGCTTTGGGAAGGAAGCTGGCAGGAGGGCGCGCTCAGGCGCGACCGGCAACGCGGTGTGTATGCCGATCCCGAACGGGTGCGCCCGATCGCGCACAAGGGCCGTTACTTCGAGAGCGAAGGGATCTTCCAGTGCGAACCGTCGCCGCAACGCACGCCCTTGCTGTTCCAGGCCGGTGGCTCGGCGCGCGGCACGCGCTTCGCCGCACGCCACGCCGAGTGCATCTTTCTCGGGGCGCCGACGCGCAATGGCCTGCGCACTTCGGCCCGCGCGATGCGTGCGGCGCTGGAACAGGCAGGACGCGCGCCCCACAGCGCGCAGCTTTTCGCGATGCTGACCGTGATCGTCGACGAGACCGCCGAGCGGGCGCAGGAACGCTACGAAGCGTACCGGCAACGGGCGAGCTATGACGGGGCGATCGCGTTGCTTTCGGGCTGGACGGGGATCGACCTGTCGCGCTACCGGCCGGACGACACCCTGAGCTATGTCGATACGGACGCCGGCCAGTCGGCGCTTGCTTCCTTCAGCAAGCTCGATCCGGAACGCGAATGGACCGTGCGCGATGCCGTGGAGTTCGTGAGCATCGGCGGAAGAGGCGCCGTGGTGGTCGGCGACGCCGCGCAAGTCGCCGATGAATTGCAGTCGCTGATGGAAGACACCGGAATCGATGGGTTCAATCTCGCGTGGGTGGAGTCGCCGCGCACCTTCCACGATGTCGTCGAGTATCTCGTGCCCGAGCTTCAGCGGCGCGGGGCTTACAAGACCGCCTATTCCGAAGGCACGCTGCGCGAGAAGCTGCTGGGCGCGGGCCCTTGTCTGCAAGCGCCGCATGTGGGCGCGAGCTTCCGCTGAATCGGCGAGCGTTTCCAGGCGGTCATGGCACATCGTGCGACGCATTTCGACGCGGCTCTTGCGGCGCCAGGACCCCTGCGCAATCGCCGTCGTCAGCATAGTTGCAATCCCGATCGTGCCTCGTGAAAAAGCGACGCATGACCGGACATCTGACTGATCGAGCATGCCGAAAATCCCGCGTTTCTCATCGTTCTCCGCAAACCGGTCGCGCGACTCCGCGAAGGCCAACCCGCAATCGCCTGCTTCGCCGCGACGACGGCTGCTGGGCGGTCTCGCGCTGTCGGCAGTCGTGACGCCGCACGCGAAGGCCGCTTCCACACTCTTGCAGCCGCTCGGCGTCGAGCCCTGGACGCGCGTACCCGGCGCTCCGATTCTCGACCATCCGTATGGCCAGCCGTCGCCGCACGAATCAGGCGTCGTGCGCCGCGCGGCGCGTGCATGGCCGGTGCCGGGCGCGGCTTCGTCGCTGACGCCGCTGGCCGATCTGCATGGCGCGATCACGCCGAACGGACTCGTCTATGAGCGCCATCATGCCGGCGTACCGGATATCGATCCGGATCAGCACCGGCTCGTGATCCATGGTCTCGTGCGTGAGCCGAAGCTGTTCACGATGGACGACGTGCTGCGCCTGCCTTCCGAATCTCGCGTGCACTTTCTCGAATGTTCGGGCAACACCGCGAGCGAATGGAAAGGGCCGAGCGGCTTGCCCGTGCAGCTCACGCATGGTCTTCTGTCGTGCTGCGAGTGGACCGGCGTCCGGCTTTCGACGTTGATCGAGGCCGCCGGCGGCCTCGTGACGAACGATGGTCAGGAACCGCGCTGGATTCTCGCGGAAGGCTCGGATGCTGCGGCCATGACGCGCAGCCTGCCGCTCGACCGCGTGCTCGATCATGCGCTGGTCGTGTACGCGCAAAACGGCGAACGCCTGCGGCCGGAGAACGGCTATCCGCTGCGGCTTCTGATCCCGGGCTTCGAAGGCAACACGCACGTCAAGTGGCTGCGCAGGCTGAAGCTCGTCGATGCGCCGCTCGAAACGCGCGAGGAGACGTCGAAATACACGAACCTGCTGGCCGATGGCCGCGCGCGTCAGTTCGTGTTCGAGATGGACGCGAAATCCGTCATCACACGGCCATCGCCCGGGCACGCGCTGACGACTCACGGCTATTACCCGATCACAGGACTGGCGTGGTCGGGACGCGGCGCTATCCGCGGGGTCGACGTGTCCGTCGATGGCGGGCGATCCTGGCAAGCGGCGCGGCTCGATGGCCCGGTGCGCGATCGTGCGCTCACCCGCTTTCATTTCGGCTGGGTGTGGAACGGCGAGCCGGCCGCGATACTTTCGCGGGCGACGGATTCGACCGGGTATGTGCAGCCCACCCGCGAGGCGCTGGTCGCCGCGCGCGGGTTGAACTCGAACTACCACTACAACGGCATCCAGCAATGGCGCATCGGCGCCGATGGCAGCGTGAAAAATGCATAGCGACATCGCTCGAAACCGGCGTTCCTTGCGCCCGATGATGGTGGGCCTGACTGCGCTCTGTCTGGCCGCCTGCTCAGGTCCGTCGCGAGACGGACGTGCTTCGCATGGCACGGCGGCCGATGCGACGCCGCGCGCCGCCATCGAGGCCATCGGCACCCCGGTGAGCGCCGCGGACATCGCCGCGTGGAACATCGACGTCGCACCCGACGGCCACGGCCTGCCTGCGGGCAGCGGCGACGTGGCGACCGGCGCCCGGATCTTCGCGACGAAGTGCGCCGCGTGCCATGGTGCGAAGGGCGAGGGCGTGCTTGGCGACCAGCTGGTCGGTGGCCGCGGCACGCTCGCGAGTGCGAAGCCGGTGCGCACGGTCGGCAGCTACTGGCCGTACGCGACGACCCTCTTCGACTACATCCGCCGCGCGATGCCGTATAACGCGCCGCAGTCGTTGAGCGCGGACGAGGTGTATGCGCTGAGCGCGTGGATCCTGAACCAGAACGGCATCGTTCCCGACGATGCTCGTCTCGATGCCCATTCGCTGGCTGCCATCCGCATGCCGAATCGGGATGGATTCGTTCCGGACCCGCGGCCGGGACGGCTTTGATCAGGATGCCGGCGGCTTGCGCCTGAACGCCGATGGTTCATGAAGCCCGGCGCGATCGAGCGTGTTTCCGCGACTTGAAGTAACTTGGCGCGATACCTCACTCCTTCATTCATCCACGCGATGCCACACTCCCGCCAACTTCATCTCGGCGCGTTCATGCGTCCGGTCAGCCTGCACACCGGCGCGTGGCGCTATCCCGGCGCGTACCCCGATGCCAACTTCAACTTCCGGCATCTGAAGCAGTTCGTCCAGAAGCTCGAGCAAGCCTGCTTCGATGCGTTCTTCATGGCCGATCATCTCGCGGTGCTCAACATGTCCGTGAATGCGCTCAAGCGCAGCCACACCGCGACATCGTTCGAGCCCTTCACGTTGCTGTCCGCGCTCGCCTCGGTGACGGAACGCATCGGGCTGGTGGCGACGGCGTCGACCACCTTCGACGAGCCGTATCACATTGCACGGCGTTTTGCGTCGCTGGATCATCTGAGCGAGGGGCGCGCGGGGTGGAACCTCGTCACCACGTCGAATCCGGATGCCGCACGAAACTTCGGCCGCGAAGACCACATGGAGCACGACGAGCGCTACCGACGCGCGCGCGAGTTCTACGATGTCGTGACGGGTTTGTGGGACAGCTGGGCCGACGACGCCTTCGTGCGCGACACCGCCAGCGGCCTCTTCTTCGATCCGGACAAGCTGCACGTGCTCGACCACAAGGGGCCGTATCTGTCGGTGCGCGGGCCGTTGAACATCGCGCGGCCGGTGCAGGGCTGGCCGGTGGTGGTGCAGGCGGGGTCGTCGGAGGCGGGCAGGCAGCTTGCCGCCGAAACGGCGGATGCGGTGTTTACCGCGCAGCCGAATCTCGCAGCGGCCAGGCGCTTCTATGCCGATGTCAAAGGCCGCATGGAACGCGCCGGCCGCGCGCGCGAGCATCTGAAGATATTGCCCGGCGCGTTCGTCGTCGTGGGCGATTCACGCGACGAAGCGCAGGAGAAGCGCGCCTTGCTCGACACCTTCGTGCACGACGACAGCGGCTTCGCTTCATTGTCGATTGCGCTAGGCCACGATGTCTCGTCCTTCGATCCCGATGGCCCGCTGCCCGACATTCCCGAGACCAACGCGAGCAAGAGCGCGCGTGAACGCGTGATCGAGATGGCGCGCACGGAAGGACTTACCGTCCGGCAACTGGCGCAGCGTGTCGGCGGCTATTCCGGCTTGCAGATGGTGGGAACCGCGCAGGAGATCGCCGACGAGATGGAGCAATGGCTCGTCGAGGAGGGCAGCGACGGATTCAATGTGATGTTCCCGTTCCTGCCCGAAGGGCTCGATGATTTCGTCGGGAAGGTGGTGCCCGAGTTGCAACGGCGCGGCCTCTTCCGACGCGTCTACGAAGGCACGACGTTGCGGGAGCATCTCGGCTTGCCGAGGCCGGGCAACCGCTTCTTCGAGCGCGAGTAAGTTCTTCGCGTCCTGCGAGACACTCACGGCGGCCAGCCCGCCGTATGAGAGGAGTGTGATCCGCGCCACTTAGCGGTGAATTACGTCGTCCTGGCGCGGCAAATCCTGTCGTAACTCTTCGCTCATTGTCGCGGCCTAGATTACGTCCCGTGATCAAAGCATTGCGGACGAGCGAAATGACCGCCTATATCGACAAGACGCAAGTCAAGGAAGTGGCCGCGCTGAGCAGGACCTTTACCGAACGCACGGAGTGGCCGACCTGGATTCTGATCGCGGTCATCCACGGCGGCTGGCTCGCGGTCGTTCTCGCGGTGCACGCAGGGCGCTTGCCGCTGGTCGTGGGCACGCCGTTGCTGATCCTGCTTTGTGCGTGGCATATGTCGCTCCAGCATGAACTGCTGCATGGACATCCGACGCGCTCCGTACGCATCAACCAGTTGCTCGGCAGTGTTCCCTTGTCGGTCTGGTATCCCTACCGGATCTATCGCGACACGCATCTTGCGCATCATCGCGATGCCCGGCTGACCGCGCCCGGTCTCGATCCGGAAAGCAATTACGTGCTGCGCGAACAATGGGGCGCGGCGTCGCCGCTGCAACGCGATTTGTGGCGGGCACGGAAGACTTTTATCGGCCGGCTTCTGGTCGGGCCGCCGCTCAGTGTCTTCTCGATGCTGAAGGCAACGTTCGATGACTGGCGCCACGGCGAATGGCGTTACGCACGGGTCTGGGCGGTGCATGCCGTCGTCGTGGCGGCGCTGCTCTTCTGGCTGCAACGGTTCGAAGGCATCGCATGGTGGTATTACCTGCTGGTCGTGACATGGCCTGCGCTTTCCCTGGCCATGATCCGGTCGCTCTATGAGCACCGTGCGGACCCGGAGCCGAAACACCGCATCGCCATCAACGAAGCGGGATGGGTCATGCGGCTGCTCTATCTGAACAACAACTATCATCTCGTGCATCACGATCTTCCGCATTTGCCGTGGTATCACCTGCCGCGCGTGTACCGGATGCGCCGCAATGCTTACGCTGCGAGAAACGGCGCGTTCGTGATCCATGGCGGGTATTGGGAGTTGCTGAAACGCTATGCGTGGAACGAGACTGATGCGCCTGTGCACCCGGGGTTCGCGAGTGCGGGGGACTGTTGTGCGATTCAAGGACCTGCTGCGGAAAAACGCGTTGAGGATGAGCAGGTGGTTGCGTGAGGATACTATTGCTTACTGCTTGGTTGCTGTCTGGCTTCTGCCATAGCATTGGCCTACCCTGAGAGTCTCACCTCGATTACTTTGCCTGGGACGATACGTGTATGAAGATTCCTGTGCTCATTGTTGGCGCCGGCCCCGTGGGGATGACGCTGGCATCCGAACTGGATCGCTACGGCATTCCTGTTCGTATCGTTGACAAGGCGCCGCGCCGAACCGACAAATCCAAGGCCATGGTGCTCTGGAGCAGGACGCTGGAGCTGCTTGACCGGGGCGTTGGCGGCGCGGCGCCGTTCGTCGATGCCGGCTTCAAACTCGAGGGCGTGACATTCATTGCGAGCGATCGAGTCGTGGGTCGAGTCGCCATGGATTCGATTCCGAGCTTGCACAACTACGCGCTGGCGCTGCCACAGTCAGAGACGGAGCGACTGCTGGAGGAGCGGCTGGTCAAGCAGGGAGTCCGCGTCGAGCGCGACGTCGAGGCGACGATGATCGCGCCTGACGATTCAGGAGCGGACACGGTGCTGGTCCATGGTGATGGTCGAAAGGAAACCGTGCGCGTTGACTGGATGATCGGGTGCGATGGTGCGCACAGCACAGTACGCCATGCCATGAGCGTTCCTTTCGCGGGGGAGACGCTGTTGAGCGACTGGTTCCTCGCAGACGTACACATGAGCGGCTACCCTCGGCCGGACACTGACGCTTCCATTCATTGGCATAAGGACGGCGTCCTGCTTATCTTCCCGATCCAGCCAGGGCGTTACAGAATCATCGGCGATCTGCCAGCCACTGAAGGAGCCACTCCGCCGACACCGACGCTCGATCAGGTGCAGCATCTCGTGGATCAGCGTGGCCCCGCCGGAACCCGCTTGAACGGCGCGATGTGGCTGTCCGGTTTCCGGATAAACGGCCGCAAAGTCGCAAGCTATCGACAGAGGCGCACGTTCCTTGCCGGAGACGCTGCTCATATTCACAGTCCTGCAGGCGGACAGGGCATGAACACGGGCATGCAGGATGCCATGAATCTCGGCTGGAAGCTTGCCCTGGTCATAAGAGGTGATGCCGACGAATCCCTGCTCGACAGCTATAGTCCCGAACGGAGTTCAGTGGGAGATACGGTACTCAAGGCGGCTGAACGGCTGACCGCCGTCGCCACGATTCGTAATCCGGTGGCACAGCAGCTTCGCAATCTCGCCGCGCATTTTGCGTTGGGACTGACGCACTTTTCCAGCGGCGTTGCCGAAACGATGTCGGAGGTCGACATTCACTACGCCGATAGTCCGCTCAATGGCCCGCATCATGGCAGTCTGAAGTCTGGACAGAGAGTGGCGCCAGTCGAAGGGCAGGCTGCGGCTGGCTCGGGGTCACGGCCTGTGTTCGTTCTGTGTGGAATGGAAAGCAGTCAGGTCGAAAGTCTCGTGAACACATTTCCTGGCCTGCTCGACGCAACTATCAAGCCGCCGCTGCACGCCGATACGATCTCGCTCGTGCGCCCGGATGGTTATCTGGCGTGCTCGTCTCAGGACACTGGCGAGATTGCGGCTTATCTTCGTCGAATCGAAGGATCATCTCGAATGCGCGCTTCCTAGTATTCAGGGCATCGACCGGTCAGGATGGACAAAAAATTCCTTCGACCAATCCGGCGATAGCGAACCGCGATTCAATTCGAATAGTTGTGGGGCAAGACGCTTGTGAGTGGACTTCAAAGACGGCCGATAAGGCTTGACAGACGTCGCCTCGTGGGACTATTACCATCTCATCCAAGCCGGTTCTTGTAGCCGAAGCCTCGAATGAGTTTCCCATGACGACACTCCTGGTCTTCGCTGTAGTCTTGCCCTGGTTGCTCATCGTCTTTGGCTGCTGGTTTGGCTATCAGCTGCTGCGTCAACACGGACGAATCTTGCTGAGCCTGGAAGCGCTCGAGAAGGGCTTTCAGGGCGGACTCGCTGAGCCGCCCGGTCCCGCATCGGCTGCACTGAACGGCCTCTCGTCGGGCTCCATCGCTCCGGATTTCGAATTGCCTGATCTTTCCGGAACGCTTCACCGGCTCTCGGCGTTTCGAGGCCGTCCTGTCCTGCTCATCTTCTTCAATCCGGCCTGCAGTTTCTGCACGAGCATGATGCCGGAGCTGAGTGCCTTCGCGCGTGAGGGCGAAGGCAGCAAGCCAATGCCGCTGGTGATAACCACAGGAGAAGCCGAGGTCAACCGTCAGATCTTCCGGACCCACGGCTTCGAAGGCCCGGTGCTGCTGCAAGAACAAATGGAAGTGGCCGCGCAGTATCGCGCGCACGGTACGCCGGTGGGCTACCTGATCGACGAGGCGGGAAGCGTCGCCAGCGAATTGGCCATGGGCGCGGCAGCCTTGCTGGCGTTAGCGACCCCTCAAGCCGTTGAGGAACCGGACAGCGGGCATCCGGCCGCTCGGGGAAACAAGCCCCTGGAGAAAAGCCGGCTCAACCGCAGCGGCCTCAAAGCCGGAACGCCTGCGCCGAATTTCCGCTTGCCGAGCCTCGATGGAGAGGAGCGAGCCCTTGAGGATTTCCGGGGCAGGCGCGTGTTGCTGGTCTTCACCGACCCGGCTTGTGGCCCATGCGAGCGTCTGGCGCCGCATCTGGAACGCGTGCATCGGGAGCAAAAAGACGTGCTGGTGCTCATGGTGAGCCGGCAGGACGCAGAAACCAACCGCCAGAAGGTGGCCAAGCTGGGATTGACGTTCCTGGTGGTGCTGCAGAGAAACTGGGAGGTCTCGCTCCAGTACGCGACCTTCGCTACGCCGGTGGGCTATCTCATCGATGAGCGTGGAGTACTCGAATCAGATGTCGCGGAAGGATCCGATGCCATATTGGCCCTGGCAGACAGCCAGAGCGCGCTTTCAAACCGCGCTGAAAGTCTTTTGTGATTGAGCGATTGAATTCTCGGAACGCAATGCCTACCGATTCCAGGACGCCGCCATGAAAACCCGCCCCGCCAATTCAAATGCAACGGACCATCGATTCGATGCCTGGACCAAGGCCGTGGCGCGCAAGCCGGCCCGGCGCAGAACCTTGCAACTGATAGGCGGTGGTTTGTTTGGGGCGTTCCTGACTTCGCTCGGGTCGAGAAGCCGGGCTGCAAGCAGTACTGCCGCCGCTGCTTCCAGCGCCTCGCTCACTGCCGGCGCCGCCGATAACATCGCGGCTGCTTTGGCGAACAATGGGCTTGCGATCTGCCGCAACCAGGAGTACGCGTTATGCGCGGGTGTCCAATGCTTCGTGTACAACAGCGTGGCCTATTGCCGCTGCAACGTGTTGTATGGCGACAGCGTGAGCCGCCGCTTGTCCTATTCCGGCGGGGACGTTTGCAATGTGAATGCCGAGGGTTCCAGCAACGGTTTCGTCGTGAGCACGTTCAGCGTTCCCCCGGCAAGCGTAGGGCCCTCCGGAACCCGAGCGCTCTACTTCTGCCCTCCATCGTCAAAGTCCGGCGCCTATGCCTCATGCGATGGCGGCATCTGTTTCGCGAGCACACGAGGCCAATCGTTCCCGGGCCTCGGCCGGCTCGGACAGGACCAGATCGTGTGTTCCTGTCCGATTGCGAGCGGCGCTTCAGGCCAGGCGGCCAAGGTAGGCCACCAGATCTTCGGCCCCTACCCGTGCCAAGTCTCCTTCTTCGAGAATTGCACGAGCGCCGGCGCCAGCGGGGACAACGGTACGATCATCTACGAAGGCGCACCTGCAGGCTCGTACGAAATTGGCGCCTTCGTGTTGAACCGCGCACCTGCGCACTTCAACATGTGTCTTCCATAGCGGCAGCCTTGCGAAGGGTGCCTTTCGTGCTGTGGCCTTCGCTTAGTTCGTGAGTTCTTTTCGAACGATTTCCGCGCCCGCACTCAAGGCACTCAGCTTGCCTCTCGCGATGGCACGCGACAATGGCGCCATGCCGCAGTTAGTGCAGGGATAGAGCTTGTCGGCATCCACGAACTGCAGCGCCTTGCGCAACGTGCTGGCGACTTCTTCGGCGGTTTCGATGGTATCGCTTGCCACATCGATGGCGCCCACCATCACCTTCTTCCCCCGAATGAGCTCGATCAACTCCATGGGAACGTGCGAGTTGTGACACTCCAGCGAAACCATGTCGATACTGGACTTCTGCAGCTTCGGGAAGGCTTCCTCGTATTGCCGCCACTCCGATCCCAGTGTCTTCTTCCAGTCCGTATTGGCCTTGATGCCATAGCCATAGCAAATATGCACGGCGGTCTCGCACTTGAGACCTTCGATCGCCCGCTCCAGCGTGGCGACGCCCCATTCATTCACCTCATCGAAGAACACATTGAAGGCGGGTTCGTCGAACTGGATGATGTCGACGCCGGCGGCCTCCAACTCTTTGGCTTCCTCGTTCAGTATCTTGGCGAACTCCCAGGCGAGCTTTTCGCGACTCTTGTAATGATCGTCGTAAAGCGTATCGATCATGGTCATCGGGCCTGGCAACGCCCATTTGATGGGCTGCATGGTCTGCTGGCGCAGGAACCTGGCATCGTCAACGAAAACCGGCTTTTGCCGGGCGACTGCATCAACGACCGTCGGCACGCTGGCATCATAGCGATCACGAATGCGGACGGTCTTGCGATTTTCAAAATCGACGCCGCTGAGGTGCTCGATAAACGTGGTCACGAAATGCTGGCGCGTTTGCTCGCCATCACTGACGATATCGATGCCCGCATGTTGCTGTTCCTGCAACGACAAACGCAAGGCATCCTGTTTGCCTTCAATCAAGCCTTGTTCCTGCAATTTCCAGGGTGACCAGAGTTTCTCGGGTTCTGCAAGCCAGGAGGGTTTGGGCAAGCTGCCGGCAGTGGAGGTGGGTAGCAGTTTTTTCACGGTAGACGATCTTGCGTTGTTGTTATTCAAAGAGCGTAGTCAGCGGACCACTGCTCGAGGACGGCCTGGTAAGGTTTGATGAATTGCTCTTCAACAAACCGTCCCTGCTCGATAGCCAGCCGGCTACGTTCTTCCCGATCGTAGACAATTCGAGTCAAGGAAAAATCCTGGTGTTTCAAGCTGGGCTGATAGGATTTTCCTGCCGGAGAATTCGCGTTGTAGATCTCGGGCCGATAGATCTTCTGGAAGCTATCCATCGTGCTGATGGTGCTGATCAGTTCGAGGTTGGTGTAATCAGAAGGCAGATCGCCAGTGAAGTAGAAGGCCAGAGGCGCAACGCTGTTCGCGGGCATGAAATAGCGAACCTTCAAGCCCATCTTTTCGAAATATTCGTCCGTCAGGGAGTAGGCATCCTGCTGATATTCGACGCCCAGTACAGGGTGCCGGTTCGCAGTCCGCCGATACGTCTTGCTGCTCGAAACACTGAGGCATATCACGGGCGGCTTGGCGAAGTGCTCCTTGTAAGCGCGTGAATTGATGAAACTCTTGAACAGGTTCCCATGCAGGTCGCCGAAATTGTCGGGCGTGCTGAAGCCAGTCCGGCTCTTGTTATGTTCCAGCAATACCACGCTGAAGTCATAATCCCGCACATAAGACGAAAAATTATTGCCCGCGATGCCTTCGATGATCTTATGGGTCTTCCGGTCGAGAATGCTCGTTTTCAGTATTTCGATCAAAGGCAGCGCATTCGACCTGCTTTCACCGCCAAGGTCCATCTCCACGGAAATGATATCCAGCTTGACGGAATACCGATCACCTTCAGGATTGTCCCAATGCGCCAGTGCATTGAAACGATTGTCGATCATCGTGAACGTATTGCGCAAGTTATCCTGGCGACTCGTTCCTCTCGCCAGGTTGGCAAAATTGGTCGTGATTCGCGTATTGTCCGCAGGATGATAGTCTTCATCGAAGCGGATGCTGTTTATGGCAAATTTGATCTCTTTACTCATCGTGACCTGCACCCTGATTTCTGATTTGAAACCCGCATCTGTCCGTTGCTGGTTCAATGCTTCGCGCATCTCTTCAGAAGGGAACTGACTGGCAGCGATGATATAGTTTAAGACGCATGAATAAAAATGGATTTATTTCATGCAAGCATCAAATTTGTTCATGGATGGGGGCGTGGTGGATTCGTCACGCGGTCGAGAAGCTGGAGCAGCAGCCCGGTAGGCTGGTACGGGCGCGCGAGCTTTCTGCAACGATCAGGCTCATCGAGAGCGTGGGCGTCCCGACCATCCAGAAGTGCGTGCTGGCGACCGGCGATCGGGTGCCCGCACATCTCAATGCGACAGGCCGAGGTCTGCTCGGCCCGCGCGCACGTAACGGACTCAATCACATCCACCCGCTGAACCGGCTTGCAGTGAACGATGCAGCCGTGAGCGTCGGGATAGTCCGGCAACACGCGAGCGATGCGCGGCCAGAGAATCGTATCGATTGCATAGTCGGTGGCGGTGATGCGAATGGTCCCGGCGGGCTTGTCGCGCGTTTCGATCACTGCGGCAAGTTCACTCTCGATCTCTTCGAGGCGCTGGACGCAATGTGAAGGCGGTCCATTGTGGAGATGCGCGCGGGCGACGTGATCTGGTGTCCTCCGGGGCACAAGCATTGGCACGGTGCGTCGTTGACCACGTCGGTTACGCACATCGCCATTCAGGAGGCGCTCGACGGGAAAAATGTCGAGTGGTTAGAACCGGTGACGGACGAGCAATATCTCGTTGGACCATCAGGGCAGTGCGATCCCCGAACTCACAACCCTTCCTGAGCCACATGCATCGACCGGACATCATCCGCCCGTGCAGGAGTCGCCATTACGACTTCCTCGGTGCCGGGAGAGGCCGCCTCCGCATGCAGAAAACGAATCAGCGGCTCCAGAAGCGGATGCGGCTCGTGCGGGTTCCGGCGCACCACGAAGCGCCATGACGCCAGCTTCGCGCCGCCGTGCAGAAGCGGTACGAGCCGGCCGCTGCGCAGTTCGGGATCGATCAGCGGAACACGGCCCAGCGCTATGCCCGCACCGCCCAGCGCCGCGCCGATCACCTGGCTGAAGCTGCTGTAGCGGACGATCTTCGACTCGAAATCGGCCGGCAGGGTGAACGCGGAGGTCCAGTTGCGCCACTCGATCTCCGGGCTTGCCTCGTGCATCTCCTGCAGCAAGCGGCTGCGGCACACCGACTTCGACGCGAACGGATACATCTCGGGACTGCACACCGGGAATACCGTCTCGCGCAGCAGCACGTCGTCGTCTGGTTTCAGATTGCCTTCATGCACGTGGACGATGGCGAGATCCACGCCGGTGCGCACGAACTCCGGTTCGCCATCGAGCACGACCGCGTTGATCGGGAAATGCGGATGCATCGACGAGAACTGGGCGAGCCGCCGCGCAAGCCACATCGAGGAGAACGGCGCGTTCGCCGACACAGTGAGTTGCCGCGCTGCGCCGCGAATGTCGTTGCAGGCGTCGCCGATGAGCGCGAGCGCGCTGCTGGCGGCAGGCAAGAGCCGCGCGCCCGCAGGCGTGACACGGATGCCGCCCAGACCGGTGCTGCGTTCCAGCAGCCGCGCGCCCAGTGCTTCCTCCAGCGCGCGAATCTGATGACTGACCGCGCTGGTCGAGACGTTCAGCTCCGCCGCCGCGCGTGCGAAGCCCCCGAGCCGGACGGCTGCTTCGAAAGCGCGCAGGGTGTTGAGCGGAGGAAGACGGGTCATGGGGGTAGTGTAAGTTATTCAACACCCCCATGAGAAATGATCTTTTGCCGGCGGCTCGCGCCGCGCGTAACGTGTCGCCACGCTGTCGGACAGGGGAGAAAGAGCAATGTATTTCGATGCGCGGCTGTGGGCCATGATGGCGGGTTTGCGCTGGCGGGTCGCGGCGGCCATCGGGCTGGGCTTGCTCGCGATGGGCGTGGGCATCCTGCGCTTCGTGTTTCTCGGGCGCGTGCTCGCGCTGGTGTTCGCGGGCGCGCCGCTGCGCAGCCTGGCGCTCGCGGTCAGCGCGGCCGCGCTCTGCGTGCTGCTGCGCGCGTGGCTGGAACACTGCCGCGCGGCGCTCGCGCAGCGCACGGCCGGCCAGCTTCAGGCGCGGCTGCGTGAGCGGCTGTTCGACCAGATCGCGGCGCTCGGGCCGGCCTGGTTCGGCGCGGAACGCACGGGCGGCGTGATGCTTGCGGTCGTCGACGGCGTAGAGCAGTTGCAGACCTTCTTCGGCGCCTATCTGCCGCAACTCGCAATCGCGGCCTGCGCGCCGGTGATGATCTTCGCGGTGCTGGCGTGGTGGGACGTGCCGACGGCATCCGTGCTGCTGGTCGCAGCGCTCGTCACGCTTGCCTTGCCGCAACTCATTCACCGCGCCGACAAGCGGGCGGCGCTCGCGCGTGCCGGCGCCTTCAAGGCATTCGGCGAAGAGTTCCTCGATGCCGTGCAAGGCCTGCCGACGCTCAAGGCGTTCGGCCAGAGCGGCGCGTTCGGCGAGAAACTCGCGAACAAGGCCCGGGCGCTGTCCGACAGCACCTTCTGGGTGCTCGCGCTGGGGCTGCTGACGCGGCTGTTCACGGACCTGGGCATCGGCCTCGGCGCGGCGGCGGCCATCGGTCTCGGCGCCTGGCGCGTGCAACACGGCGCGATGAGCCTGGAGGCGCTGCTCATCGTGCTGATGGCGGGCAGCGAGATCTTCCGGCCGCTGCGCGATCTGCGCGGCGTGCTGCATCAGGGGATGATCGGTCAGTCGGCGGCGAATGCCATTCACGCCTTGCTCGATGCGCGTGGGGTGCAATCCCCTGTCGCCACTGCGCCGCGTATCGACGGTCTGAAGCCCGAGATCGCGTTCGACGGCGTGACGTTCTCTTATCCGGGGCGCCGCGTGGATGCCCACACGGGGCTGACGTTCACGATCGGCGAGGGCGAGAAAGTGGCGATCGTCGGCCCGAGCGGCGCGGGCAAGTCGACGGTCGTGCGCCTGCTGTTGCGGCAGCACGATGCGGCGCATGGTGCGATCCGCATCGGCGGTCACGACGTGCGCTCGCTCGACGCCGGGCAAGTGCGCTCGATGATCGCGGTCGTCGCACAGGATGCGACGCTGTTCGACGGCACCATCGCCGACAATCTGCGTCTCGGCCGTCCCGATGCCAGCGATGCCGACATGTTCGAGGCCGCGCGCGCCGCGAACGCCCACGACTTCATCTCCGCGTTGCCGGCGGGTTACGCGACCCGGATCGGCGAGCGTGGACTGATGCTGTCGGGCGGACAGCGCCAGCGTATCGCGATCGCCCGCGCGCTCCTGCGCGACGCGCCGATCCTCGTGCTCGACGAGGCGCTGTCATCGGTGGATGCGGAAAACGAAGCGCTGATCCAGCAGGCGCTCGACCGGCTCACGCGCGGACGCACGACCCTGATTCTCGCGCACCGGCTCTCCAGCGTGATCGGCGCGGACCGGATTCTCGTGCTCGACCATGGCCGCGTCGCCGAAGCGGGGACGCACGCCACGCTGATCCGGCAGGACGGGCCGTATCGCCGGCTGATGCAGCCGCAGATGGAAGCGGCGGGCGAAGCAGGGGTCGTGGCGGCCCCCGCGAAGACCGCCGCCCGTGCCGCATCCGGACTGCCGGTTCGCCCGCTCGACGAAGATGCCGCGAAGATCGGCTGGCCCGAAACCCTGCAAACCCTGCTGCGTTTCGTCGCGCCGTGGAAACCGAAGGTCGCGCTGACCGTGCTGTGCGGAGTCGGCCGGGTGCTGGCCTTCATCGGCGTGGGTATCGTGGGCGCGCTGGTGGTGGCGGAAGTGTCGGCCGGGCAGCCATTCCATGCGATGCTCGTCGCGCTCGCGATTCTTGCGCCGCTCGCCGCGGTCTTGCACTGGCTGGAATCGTGGTTCGCGCACGATATGGCGTACCGGCTGCTCGCTGAAATGCGCATCGCACTCTATGGGTGGCTCGAACGGCTCGCGCCCGCCGGGCTGCTGCGCCGCCGCTCCGGCGATCTGGTCGCGCTCGCGACGCAGGATGTGGAGACCATCGAGTATTTTTACGCGCACACGCTCGCGCCTGCGTTCGTCGCCGTGCTGGTGCCGCTCGGCGTCCTGGCGCTGCTTGCGGCCGTCGCGTGGCCGCTCGCCGTGATCCTGCTGCCGTTCCTGCTGTGGGCGGGACTGGCGCCGGTGCTGGCGCGGCGCGATATCGATTCGCTCGGCACCGAGGCTCGCGAAGCGCTCGGGCAGCTCGGCGCGCATCTGACGGAGACGATCCAGGGGCTCGCGGAACTGACTGCATTCGAGGCGCTCGGGCAACGCCGCGCGGCCTTCGGCGCTGACGTCGATACGTATCGGCATAAGCGCGCCCGACTGCTCGCCGACCTGTCCCTGCAGAGCGCCGCGCTGGAGGCCGCGAGCGGTCTCGGCGGGCTCGCGGTCGCGGCGCTCGGCGGCTGGCTGTGTCTGCGCGGCTGGTTTCCGCACGAAACCTTGCCGTTGCTGGTGCTCGTGGCGGTCGCCGCGTTCATGCCGGTCGGCGAGATCGGCCAGGTGGCCCGTCAACTCGCGGACACCATCGCGTCGACACGGCGCCTGCGCGCCATCGAGAAAGAGCCGGCGGCCGTGACCGACGGCCATCTCGACATGCCCGCCGACGCCACCGTGCGTTTCGACAACACGCGCTTCACGTATCCGGGCCGCGCGGCGCCCGCCATCGACGGCATGAGCTTCGACGTGGCGCCGGGCAGCACGATCGCGCTCGTTGGCGCGTCAGGCGCGGGCAAATCGACGGTGGCGAATCTGCTGTTGCGTTTCTGGGATCCGCAACAGGGCGCCATCACGCTGGGCGGGACGGACCTGCGCGCGCTCAGGCTCGATGCGTTGCGCCAGCATATTGCGCTGGTCGCGCAGGATACGTATCTGTTCAACGACACGCTCGAAGCCAATATTCGCCTGGCGGGCAACGATGCATCGGACGCGGATGTCTGGCGCGCGGTGCAGCGTGCGGCGCTGGGCGATTTCATCGAGCGCTTGCCGGAAGGACTGGCGACGCGCGTCGGCGAGCGTGGCGTGCAGCTGTCCGGCGGCCAGCGTCAGCGTATTGCGATCGCGCGTGCCTTCCTGAAAGATGCGCCGATCCTGATTCTCGATGAAGCGACATCGCACCTCGACACCATCAGCGAGCAGCAGATTCGCGCGGCGCTGGAGGAATTGATGGTGCAGCGCACGTCCATTGTCATCGCGCACCGGCTTTCGACCATCCGGAATGCGGACGCCATTCTGGTGATCGAGAACGGCCGCGTGATCGAAGCGGGAACGCACGATCAGCTGCTTGCGCGGCAAGGGGCGTATGCGCGGCTGATTGCGCATCAGGCAAGCGCGGTGGCGTTGTGAACGGAAGCGCATGGCGCATACCTCAGCGCGCCCCAGAATCTTTGCTATAACTGAATACGCATCCGCTGCTCCCGGTCGAGCGTGCGGCGGGTGGTCCGCTCCCTGTTCAGCCGGAGCGTCGAACCTTTTCCTTCGAAGACGTGATCTGAACAATTCCGGCGAGAGCGCCCGAGCGGCCCCTTCAACCCACGTGAAAAGGCCTTGCGATGAATTTCGATCGAAGCGATACGGCGGTGGTCTTCATCGATCCGCAGAACGACGTTCTGAGTCCTTCCGGCAAGAACTGGGGCGCGGTAGGCGCAAGCGTCACAGAGAACAAGACCGTTGAGAACATGCTGAAGATCTTCGCAGCGGCAAAAGCTTCAGACTTCAATGTCTTCATCTCGCCGCATTACTTCTATCCGACCGATCGTGCGTGGAACTTCAATGGTCCGCTGGAAGCCGACGAGTTCGCCACCGGCACGTTCTCACGCGAAGGTGCGTTGAACCTGTCGGGTTTCCAGGGATCCGGCGCGGACTGGCTCGACGAATTCAAACCCTACATCGATGACGGGCGCACTGTCGTCGTGAGTCCCCACAAGGTCTTCGGGCCGCAAACCAACGACCTCGTATTGCAACTGCGCAAACGCAACATGCGCCGGGTGATCCTCGGCGGCATGCTCGCCAACATGTGTGTCGAGGCGCACTTGCGGGATCTGCTCGAACAGGGCTTCGAGGTGTGCGTCGTCGCCGACGCGACTGCGGGGCCACGTCATCCCGTGTGGGGAGATGGCTACAAGGCCGCGATGATCAACTACGCGTTTCTCGCCCACGCGGTGGCGCCCACTGCCGAGGTCATCGCGGGAATGAGCTGATCTACTTCGAGTAAGTCGTGAAGACCTGGTCCGCGGCGGCCGGCAATTTCGCGTGGCAGGCAAAGCAGCTATTGATGATCTTCACGCCAGGATTGGCCTTGCCGTTCTCGAACTGCCCATAGCCCCATCCGCCCGTACTCGCGTAGCGCTTCGAGTCCTTGACCTCGACCTGGACGTTGGTGGGCGCGCCTGCAACAAACGACTGTTCACGGCCGAAGATGGCGTTGTTTCGATCGGATGAAACATACGCGTAGGCGAGCCGCACGATGATGGAGCCGTCCGGGAAGGGCAGCTTTCCTTCCCTGAGCGCTTTCATTGCAATGTCGTTGCCGAGGATGCCGCGAATATCGTTGTTGTTGCCGGCTTCATGCGCAACGCTGATGAATTGCCAGTCGCGATAGCCTGGAGGAAGCGCAACGCCGAACACCGGCGAGGTGCTTTCCTGGGCCGTGCCCGATAGCGGAAACGAAGCGGCGAGCGACGTCGATATCAACGTCAGGGCGATCAGGTGTCGAGTCATCTCAAGGGTTCTTCGCTGCGAAGGCGCACCGTTCGAGCCGGTTCGAAACTAGTCTTGCGATCCACCCTTGTCAAGGTCAGGCCGCGGTGCACCCGTGATTCGGTGCCCAGGCGCAAGTCAGGAATTTGACCGGTCGGTACGCCCGGTCGGCTATCATGCCTGTCCCCTCCGAAGTTGCCTCTTATGATTTCCGTCCGTAATGTCACGCTCCGCCGCGGCGTCAATGTCGTTCTCGACCGCGCATCCGTCACTTTTACTCCCGGCGAGAAGATTGGTCTGGTTGGCCGCAATGGCGCCGGCAAGTCGTCCTTTTTCGGCCTTCTCAACGGCACGCTGCACGAAGACGGCGGCGAGTTCTCCATTCCGGCTGCGTGGAAGATGGGCCAGGTCGCGCAGGACATGCCGGAAACGGAGCAGAGCGCAACGGACTTCGTCATCGAAGGCGACACGCTGCTGCTCGCCGCGCAGGCCGAAGTCACCGCCGCCGAGGCCGACGACGACGGCATGCGCATGGCGCACGCCTACATGGCCTTGCACGACGCCGGTGCACACGATGCCCCCGCACGGGCCCAGGCGCTGATCCTGGGGCTGGGCTTCACGGCTGCGCAGCTCGAACAGCCGGTCAACAGTTTCTCGGGCGGCTGGCGCATGCGGCTGCAACTCGCGCGCGCACTGATGTGTCCGTCCGACCTGCTGCTACTGGACGAGCCGACCAATCACCTGGATCTCGACGCGCTGGTCTGGCTGGAAGCATGGCTCAAGCGCTATCAGGGCACGCTGGTGGTCATCAGCCACGATCGGGAATTCCTCGACGCGGTGACTCAGGTGACCGTGCACGTCGACAATGCGAAGCTCGTGCGCTACGGCGGCAATTACAGCAAGTTCGAAGACATGCGCGCTGAGCAGCTCGAGTTGCAGCAGGCCGCGATGGCGAAGCAGGCGGAGAAGATCGCCCACCTGCAGAAGTTCATCGACCGTTTCAAGGCCAAGGCCTCGAAGGCAAAGCAGGCGCAGAGCCGGGTCAAGGCGCTCGAACGCATGGAGAAGATCGCGCCCGTGCTGGCCGACGCCGAGTTCACGTTCGAGTTCAAGGAGCCGCTCAATGTTCCGAATCCGTTGCTGTCGATGTCGGAGGCGAGCTTCGGCTATCCGGCGCAGACCGGCACGGCGCCGACGGTCATCGTGCGAGGCATCAACCGCTCCGTGCTGGCCGGGCAACGCATCGGCATTCTTGGCGCGAACGGGCAGGGGAAGTCCACGCTCGTGAAGACGCTGGCGCACGAGCTGGCGCCGATTGCCGGCGAGATCAGCGAGGGCAAGGGCCTGAACATCGGCTACTTCGCGCAGCAGGAACTGGACGTCTTGCGCCCGCTCGACACGCCGATGGAACACATGATCCGTCTTGCCCGGGACACGCCGCCGCATCTGCGCGCGCCCGGCCAGAGCGGCACCGAGCAATCGCTGCGCACTTTCCTAGGCACCTTCAACTTCAGCGGCGACACCGTGCATCAGGCGGTCGGCACGATGAGCGGCGGCGAAAAGGCGCGCCTCGTGCTATGCATGATCGTGTGGCAGCGTCCCAACTTGCTGCTGCTCGACGAGCCGACCAATCACCTCGACCTCGCCACGCGCGAAGCATTGGGCATGGCGCTCAACGAGTTCGAAGGCACGGTGATGCTGGTCAGTCACGATCGATCGCTCTTGCGTGCCGTATGCGACGAGTTCTGGCTCGTCACCAAGGGCGGCGTCGAGCCCTTCGACGGGGATCTCGACGATTACCAGCAGTTCCTGCGCGAGGAAGCGCGGCGGATGCGCGAAGAGGCGGCCTGAACGTAACGCGACAGGCCTTGTTTCAGGCAGGAATGTCGCGCACCACTTCGATCAGATCGGCGCCGTTCATTTCATGGAAGAAGCCGTATAGCTGAACGTGCTTGGGCACGGCGGGGCTGTCGCGCAGCAGCTTCACATCGTGCTTGAGGGAATCCTCGAAGTTCATGATCGCGAGACTTTCGTGATCGAACATCGTTGAGATGTCGGCGTGATGACACGCGTGGAACTTGCCGATCAGCTGGTCGGGCCTGAAACCCGTCGCGCCGCAGAAAGAGTGATGCACCACGACGACCTTCTGGACATTGAAGAGATAGTCCACGGTCGCGACGGATTGCAATGCCGATGCAGCGCGCCCCGCGGCACAGTACACGGCGAACAGCGTGCGCGTGTGACCGACCCTGTTGCCCTGTTCGTCGAGAATATTCTGTCCGGGCCAGACCTCGTCGCCGAAGTGTTCGGCCACGATCTGCGGGACTTCGCTCGCACGCGGGTCGAAGCAGCAGATCACCATTGTTTTCATCGGGATGGCCTGATTGAAGCCCTTGAAATCGTCCTGATCGAACCAGGGCTGGGTCCTGAATTCGTATTCGCTATACCGGGCGGTCATGCTGCTGCTCCTGAACGGGAAGAGTGAGGGCTAGCTTTCGAAGGGTGCGTGATCGATCAGATCGCACACGTTGGGGCAGTCGAAGCCATGCACGTGACGCCGTGCGACGTCCGCGAGTCCCGTGCCGATCGCCGTGTGAGGCTTCTTTCGGGCGACCTCGGCAAGCGCCTGCTGGAAGGCCAGCTTGAAGCCGTCGCGGGGATACAGTTGCAGCACGTCGTCCACGAAAGACGGCGTGATTTCGTCGAGGAACATGCCGAATACATCGACGTGAGCGCCGAGGTAAATCAATGCGATCTCCGGCCGCTTGCGTTCGGCAATGCCGCCGCTGGAGTGCATTGCGATGCCGTCCCGGACGAGATCCGCCTTCGCTTCGGGATAGCCGTTTGCGAGCAGGATCCGGCTTGCGGCGTCGGCGCCATCGACTTCGAAGCGTTGATCCGCGGCATGTTCTTCAGTCAGACCGAGGTCGTGATACAGCGATGCGAGATACACCACCTCGCGGTCATACTTCAAACCGCGTTTATGTCCGAGATATTCCGTGAACCACCAGGTGCGATGGACATGTGCCATCATCGCCCTTGAATGGACTCGCTCGACGAGCGCCCTGGCGTGGCGCGTATGTTCTGAATCCGGAGCGGTGAATGCGCCGATCGTGACGGGTTCTTCCATTGCATCCTCAATACAATACGTGCCCGCCATTCTGGCGTTTTCACGGTGGTCCTCTCAATTACCCGGCGGGTAATCAAGGCGCCCAGTCAACGCGGAGTGAGATCGAGATGGTCTAAGCGAATCCGGCATCCAGGAATACCCGATTGGGAACGGGCGAACTGCTCAGATACTGGCGCGATGTTCGTCGATGCACGCAGCTGAACCTGTCGCTGATGAGCGGCGTGTCGCAGCGGCACATCAGCTTTATCGAAAGTGGCCGGAGTTCTCCAAGCCGGCACACGCTTCTGGATCTCGCCGAATCGCTCGATATTCCTTTGCGGGATCGCAACAGCCTGTTGCTCTCGGCGGGTTTTGCACCGATGTATCCGGAGGGCACTTGGGAAGACGAGGACATGATGGGCGTGACGACCGCGCTCGAGCGGATGCTGCATTACGCGGAACCGTATCCGGCTGTGGTCATGGACTGCTACTGGAACGTGCTCATGACCAACGATGCACTGCCGCGCCTGTTCAACTGCTTCACGAATGCTTCGGCTTGGGGCGAGCCGCATAACATTCTGCATGCTATTTTTGATCCCGCGCGGCTTCGGCCGCATATCGCGGGATGGAACGATCTGGCGATCAGCCTCATTCAGCGCGTGTATCGCGAGGCAGTGGGGCGGCATGTGGACGAGCAGACACTCGCGTTGCTCGAGAGCTTGCTCGGCTATCCCGGTGTGCCTGCGGAATGGAAGAACCCACGAGGGCTCGAGTCGGTGATGACGTCGCCTGTTGTGCCGCTTGCGCTCACCAAAGACGGTCGGACGCTGCGATTCATTTCTATGGTTACCACGGTTGGAACGCCGCAGACCGTCGCCGGGCAGCAGTTGAGGCTGGAGTGCATGCTGCCGGTCGATGCTGAAACCGAGCGCTTGCACCGGGCGCTGATGGAGCGGGGGTTGAGCGCTCGCGGCTCGCAAAACGAAACTATCGGATCGGGCAGGAAATGACATGGAGCTTCGGCATCTTCGCTATTTCATCGCGGTCGCGGAGCTGCGCAGCGTGCGGGCCGCATCCGAGCACCTGCATGTGACGCAACCGGCGATATCCCGGCAAATCCAGGATCTCGAAGACGCGATTGGCGCAACGCTGTTCGAGCGGACATCGCGTGGCCTCAAGCTGACGCCGGCAGGCGACGCGTATCTCTCCGAGGCGCGCGACATTCTCGCGCGCGTCGATACCGCCAATCGCCTCGCGCGCCGCATCGCGTCCGGCGTGCAAGGTCATCTGCGTATCGGCTTTGTCGAGAACGCTGCGTGGAGCGGCATCGTTTCGCGCGCGCTGAGCGAATTCGAACAGGCCGCCCCGGATGTCGCGCTCGAACTCACGCCGATGAACACGCCTGAACAGCTCGATGCGTTGGCGGCGGGACGCCTCGACGGCGGGTTTGCCTATCGCTTCGGCGCGCTGCCGGAAGGCATCGGGAGCGTGCATGTGCTCGACCAGAGCGTCGTGCTCGCAGTGCCGGAATCGTGGCCGCAGGGCAGCGCGGGCGCCGTCGACACGCACGAGCTCGCCGGCAAACCGTTCATCGCGTTTCCGCGCCGCGTCTATCCCGCCTATTACGACCGCCTGCTTTCCGCATGCGCCGAACGGGGACTGACGCTCGATATCCGCCAGGAGGCATCGACGGAAACGGCGATTCTTTCGCTGGTATCGGCGGGTCTGGGCGCGGCCATCGTCAACGCCGCGAATCGCGACCGGCCGCCCGCGCGTGTGCGCTTCGTCGAATTGCGCGATCTCTCCGTGTCCTTGCCGCTCGAATTCTGTTTCATCGCGCAGGAAGGCAATCCCGCGCTGAGGCGGTTCGTCGAACTGCTGGGCTAGTGGCTCGACCGTTCGGCGAGTGATGCCTGGGAAGCATCACTCGCCGTAGAAAACGGCATTGGCCGGACGTTTTTTCATCGCCGATAGTAAAGACACCCCAGCTCTTTACCGATCGCGCCATGTCCACATCCGCCTCGCTCATCGCCACCGACGTCGACTTCGAACGAACGGGCTTCCAGACGGGAACGCTGCGTCTGCCTTACTCACACGACCGCTCGGCATACGGACACGTGCCCATTCCGCTCGCCGTGCTCAACGCCGGCGCCGGCACGGGTCCGAGCATCCTGCTGACAGGCGGTAATCACGGCGACGAGTACGAAGGCCCCGTCGCACTGATGAAGCTGATGCAGCACATGCCGTCCATGTCGATACGTGGCCGCCTGATCGTGATTCCCGCGCTGAACTTTCCGGCCTTCATCAACGGCACACGCACGTCGCCGATCGATCGCGGCAACCTGAACCGGCTGTTCCCTGGCGCGCGCAACGGCTCGCCTACGGAAATGATCGCGCATTACGTGGAGACCGAACTGCTGTCGCGCGCGGATGTCGCGATAGACCTGCATGCCGGCGGCGCATCTTTCGAACACGCACCGACGCTGCTTGCGTCGCCGCCCGCCGATCCCGAACGGCGCGCGTTGTATATGGATCTGGTCCGTGAATTCGGCGCACCGCACACGATGATCATGGACCTGCTCGGCGAGGACCGCACCATGGCAGCGGCTGCAGAACGTCACGGCAAGCTCTTCCTGTGCGGGGAGTTCGGTGGACATGCCGGCTGCGATGCGGCGAACCTTGCGCTTGTGGAAAGCGGCTTGCAGCGCGTGTTGCAGCGGCTGGGCGTGATACCGGATGCCGCGGTCGCGGCGCCCCGCAACACGCGCTTTCTGCGAGTTGACGGGGCACGCCATTACGTGTTCGCGCCGCTTGCCGGTGTTTTCGAACCGGCGTTCAGGCTCGGCGATCAGGTGCGCGAAGGTCAACTCGCCGGACGCCTGTTCGATCCGCATCGCCCGTGGCAGGCCCCGCTCGATCTCGCGTTTCGTGGCGATGGCATCGTGATGTGCCTGCGGACTTTTGCACGCGTCGAACCCGGCGACTGCATCGCGCTGCTCGCTTCCGAAACGAATGCCGACTGAGCCAGGCTCATCAACCCCAGGAACCGTATATGAGCGATCACTCCATGTCGAGCCAGTCCGCTGCCGACGCCGCACGCATGACGCCCGCCGTCAGCGTGGGCCATCCCGTGTATATCGTGCTGCTGTTCTTCGTCTGCTTCGCGTTTTCGTATCTGGACCGCCAGGTCGTCAGCATTCTCGTGCAGCCCATCAAGCAGTCGCTTGCGCTGACCGATACGCAAATCGGCTTGCTGCAAGGGTTTTCGTTCACGATCTGTTATGCCACGGCAGGTGTGTTCGTCGCGCGCCTCGTCGATCGCGGCAACCGCGTCAAGCTCATTGCTGCATGCATCGCGATCTGGGCAATCTCGACGGCGGCGTGCGGCTTCGCGAGCAACTTCACGGAACTGCTCGTCGCGCGGGCGGGAACCGCAGTCGCAGAGGCCGCGTTGAGCCCCGCCGCGCTGTCCATCTTCAGTGATATCTTTGCACCCCGCCGTGTCGCGCGCGCAAGCAGCGTCTTCATGCTCGGGCCGTACGTCGGCGGCGGCGCTGCGTTGTTCGGCGGGGGCATGCTGTTGTCGGCAGCGGCGGATCATCGCAACGCATGGCTCAGTGCACACGGCCTGGCGCCGTGGCAAGCGGTGTTCGTTGCAGTCGGTCTGCCAGGTCTGTTGCTGGCCGCGCTCGTGGCGTTCACCGTCCGCGAACCGGCGAGACGCGAGGCGGGCCCGCACGGCGCGCATAGGCACGACGAGATGCCCTCGCTGCGCGACGTCCTTGTCGAACTGTTTGTGCGCAATCGCTTCTGCCTGCCGTACTTTGCGGCTTATGTTGCGCTGATCACGCTGTTCTATTCGCATGCCGCGTGGTTCCCGACCTTGCTGATGCGGCAGTTTCACCTCGCACCGAAAGTAGTCGGACAGATGGCGGCGCCCGCGTACATGATCGGCGGCATGCTCGGCGTCGGATGTGCGGGTCTGCTCGCGACCCGCGTCACCGACGACACCGCGTTGCGCAAGGTGCTCGGCTTCTCCGCATGCGCCGTTGCATTGCTGGCGCCTGCCGCCATTGCGATGCCGCTCGTCGCCAGCAGCGAGCTTGCGCTCGTACTCTATGGCGTCAGCGCATTGACGGCCAGTATCGCGATGGGACTGGCGCCCGTGCCGCTGCAGATCGCCATGCCCAATCGCATGCGGGGCCGTTCGCTTGCCTTGCTTGTCTTCATGACCAATGCGATCAGCGGCGGTGTGGGGCCGCTGTCGGTTGGCTATCTCAACGAGCGTCTGGGAGCGACGGGCGCCAGCCTCGGCATGTCGCTGGCGATCGTCGGCGGCGCATCGGCGCTTGCGAGCGCCATGCTCTATGCGGTGGCAACTCGCAGAGTGACAGGCAGGCTTTCACATTGCCAACAGGAGGACGACAGGCCATGAAACCCGCTTCGCAAGTCCATCATGTCGGCGCGGCGACCATCACGCGTGTCGATGAAACCCGCTTCGCGCTCGCTCCGGACCTGCTGTTTCCCGCGTGGAATGCGGACCACGGACGAGCACTGGCCGAGCGCTTCTCCCCTGACACGCTCGACCTCGCCCATGCGCGCGTGCCGCTGAAGACCCATCTCTGGGTCGTCGAAATCGATGGCATGACGATCGTCGTCGATACGGGAATCGGCAATGGCAAGTCGCGGCCATTCAGCGCGCTGTTCGACATGCTCGACAACCCCGTGCTCGAACGACTCGAAGCAGCGGGCTTTTCGCGAGACAAGGTGGATTACGTGTTGCTCACGCATTTGCATGTGGATCACGTGGGCTGGAATACGCATTGGCAGGACGGCCGCTGGGCGCCGGTGTTTCTGCATGCGTCGTACGTCTTCGGCGAGCGAGAACGTGACTTTCTGCTCGGGCCCGAAGGCGAATCGCGCCGCAGGGTGTTCGAGGACAGCGTGCTTCCCGTCATCGAGTCCGGTCAGGCGCGTGTCGTACCGGACAAGGGCGATGCGATTCTCGACGGCATCCGCTTCCTGCCGACCTTCGGCCACAGTAGCGGGCATATGGCGATCGAGATCCGTTCGCGCGGCGAAACGGCGCTCTTCTCCGGCGATGTGATGCACAGTGCGGTGCAGGTGCATCGACCGGAATGGGATTCGATGTTCTGTCTCGACCGGCAGCAGGCGCGTGCCTCGCGCAGGCGTCTGCTGGAACATGCAGCGGAGACGGGCGCCACCGTATTCGCAGCACATTTCGCCGAGACATCAGCGGGAACCGTGACGCGAACCGCGCAAGGATTCGAGTGGCGTTATGCGTGAACGAATGTCATGTCCGGTCAGGCGGCATTGCCGCTGCGGCGATTGACGACAAGAAGTATTCCCACGCCGGACATCAGCGTGCCCAATCCCATCAGCCACGATAGCGGCTCGCCGAACATGACATGTGCCCAGATCAGCGTGACGGGCGGACTCAGGAACAGCACGCTCGTTACGCGCGCAGACGAGGACCGCCGCAGACATGCCCAATAAAGGCCGCAGCCGCCGAGGGTCGCGAGGATGGCCGTCCACGCGACGCTCGCGGCGAACCCGGCGGACAGGATCGGGGTGATCGGGCCTTGAGATGCCTGCAACGCGACAAAGATCGGGCACGATACGACGCTCTGCAACCAGAGCATGCCGAGCGGACTCAGGGTGCCGTCACGCGAGGAACGTTGCTGCCAGACGGTGCCCGCCGCGAGCGACAGCATTCCCGCGACCGGCAGAGCATAGACCCATGCAGGCGCTTGACCGAGCGAAAGAGCATCGCGACAGACGACCAGCGTCCCCGAGAGACCGAGTCCCAGGCCCGCCCAGACGATAGCGGGACTCCGCTCGCGAAACAGACAAGTGGAAATCAGCACCACTCCCACCGGCAGCAGATCCGCGATGAGCGCAGCAAGACCGGCGGGCACGCCAAGCTCAACGCCGCCCGCGACGCCTGCAAGATAGCCCGCCATCGCCAATACGCCGATACAGGCCTGGCGGACCAGCACGGGCCGCGCGGTGCGCCGCATCTCTCGCGCCACGAACGGAAGCAGGGCGATGGAGAGCGCGACGAAGCGCCATAACGTGACCAGATAGACCGGCGCGTAATCCGCCGAAAACCGCATGCCGATAAAGCCCGAACTCCATGTGAGCACCATCGCCGCTTCGAGCAACGGAAGCGGCACGGAGTTTCGTTGCGATGCGCGTTCGTTCGTACAGGTGGTCTCCATGCGCCCACATTAGCGCGCCGCTGTCGTTTCGAAAATTAAAATATACTGATCCGGTTGTTCAAGAACGTTAAATCACCCGGGACCTTGCGATGACCACGGTGCTAGACATCGAACTGCTGCGGACTTTTCACGCGGTTGCGCGGCTGGGCCGCTTCCGGGCCGCGGCTGAGCACGTCAACCGGAGCCCGGCGGCGGTGAGCCTGCACATCCAGCGCCTCGAAGCCGCGACGGGCGGCAGGCTGCTGGAGCGGGACAACCAGTCGGTCACGCTGACCGTGCTGGGCAAGCGGCTGCTGTCGAGCACGAGCGAGTTGCTGACGGCTCACGACCGGATCGTCGACGAGATCAAGGGAAAGCGGCTGGCGGGTCGCGTCGTGCTCGGCATCCCCGACGAATATGCGGCTCATGTGATTCACGACATCCTGCCGGACTTCGCGACCCGCTGGCCTGACGTGGTGCTCGAAGTCATGGCCGCGCCGAGCTACAAGCTTCGCGATCAACTCGCGCGCGGCAAGCTCGACGTGGCGATCTTCGTTCAACCCGCGCACCGAAGCAGATCCGCGCACGTACTGACCCTCACGACGCCCGTCTGGGTCGGCAGTCCGACCTTTGCTCTCGACGATACCCGTCCAGTCCCATTGGCGCTCTATGCCGAGCCTTGTCCCTACCGGTTGGCGATGACAGAGGCACTGGAAGCCGCGGGGCGCAAGTGGCGTGTGGTGCTCGCAAGCGGATCGACGCACGTCATCAAGGCATGCGTGGAATCCGGGCTCGCGGTGACCTTGCTCGACCGTGCACGCGTTACGGCGGACATGCACGTGCTGGACGGCCTTCCACCTGTAGGCGACCACGAAGTCGTGTTGATGCGCAATGACACCGGACGCGCGACCGAGGCGATCGACCTGCTCATGTCGGCGCTACGGCAGCAGTTCCGGCTTTAGAGCGGGCAGTGCGGCGCATGATGCGCGTCGGGCACCATGCGCTTGACTACGCTTCATTCACTCGCCGGCTCGTGCAGGCACCCTCGACAGAAGCGGCCCGAGTCCTTCGGCGATCGTCAGGTGAGAGATCACGGCATCACGAAGCCTGGGGTAGGGAAGCGCTCCGATCATCGCTGTCTGTATCGTCGCCATGACTTCGCCCGCTTCGGAGCCGATCATGGTGAAGCCCAGTATGCGATCGTCGCTCGCGCTGACGATGACCTTCATGAAGCCTTGAGTCTCGTCGGTAGCTTCGGTCCTGAGCACGTTGTTCATCGGCAGTGTCGCGACCCGCACCTGAACGCCTTGTCGTTGCGCGTCGCCTTCGTTGATGCCGACGCGTGCGAGCGGTGGATCGGTGAACAGCGTGTACGGAATCAGTCGATCCGCCGTGCTTCGATCGCCGCCGGCGAGGTTGTCGCGCACGATCCTGAAGTCATCGACCGACACATGCGTGAATTGCGGACTACCCGCGACCTCGCCAATGGCCCACACATCGGGCGCCGACGACTCCAGCCGTTCGTTCACGCGAATGTATCCGCGCTCGTCGAGCTGTATGCCTGCGTGTTCCAGCCCGATGTCCGCCGTGTTGGGAACGCGACCCGTGGCAACCAGAATGTCGCTCCCGTCCAGTTCGCGCTGGCCCGAAGGCGTCTGCACCGTCACCCGGACCTGTGTGCCGGATCGCCCAGTGACGCCGAGGGTCCGGGCTTCCAGCACCACGTCGATGCCTTCCGCACGCAGGATGCGCAGCATCTCCGCGCCGACGTCCGCATCTTCGCGCGCCATCAGTCGCGCACCGTGCTCGACGATGGTCACGCGACTGCCGAAGCGTCGATATGCCTGCGCCATCTCCACGCCGATATAGCCGCCGCCCAGCACGATCAGGTGTGCGGGCGCGCGGTCGAGATCGAGCGCGCCGATATGCGTCAGCGGTTCGGCCGCGCGCAGTCCCGCTATGTCGGGAATGGCCGCGTGAGTCCCGACGTTCACGACGACCTGCTTGCCGCTGAGCGTGCGCGTGCCGCCATCGTTCAACTGCACCTGAATCGTCTTCGGTGCGACGAACCGGCCAACACCCATGATCAACTCGGCGCCGCTTTCGGCGTAAGCCTGGACGTGGAACGCGGCTTCGCGTTCCACCATCTTCTGCTTGCGATCGCGGACCTTCGTCATGTCGATGTCGACCGGGCCCGTGATCGCGCCGAAGTTGGCGGCATGGCGCGCGAGGTGAGCCACGCGCGCGCTCCAGACCTCGTTCTTGCTCGGCAAACAAGCGACCGCCGGACATGATCCGCCTACCCATTGACGCTCGACCACCGCCACGCGCTGACCGGATCGGCCCAGATGCCAGGCCAGCAGCTTGCCGCCTTGACCGCTACCCAGGATCAACGTATCGAACTGTTCGATTTGAGACATGATGTTCTCCAAGCCTGCGATGGATGAGTGCGGGACAGACGGCTCGAGCCCGGGCCGCCTGTGCGCACGTTGGATGAGCGTGTCAACCGACTCGCGGAAAATCGACGTCGGTATCGTTGATGCGGTTGAAGGTGTTGGTGAAGATCGTCATGGCGATCGCCAGCGAGATCTCGGCAAGTTGCGTATCGCTGTAACCTGCTGCGCGAATGGCGGAAAGTTCGGCTTCGGGGATCGTGCCGCGTGTCGTCTGCAGATTCAGCACGAAGCGGATGAGGGCGTCGCGGCGTGCGTCGCCGGTTGGCTGACCTGCGCGAATCTTCTTGAGCGCTTCGGGCGCAAGGCCGGTCATCTTGCCGAGCATCACATGCGCGGCCACGCAGTAGTCGCAGCCTGTCTGCTCGCTCACCAGCAACTTGATGGTTTCCAGGTCCTGCTTGCTCAGGCTGCCCGATGCCAGCGCACCCTCGGCGTCGAGTGCAGCGTTCAAGGTTTCCGGCGCAAGATGGCCGAGTGCCGCAAACAGATTCGGCACGCCGCCGCCAGCGATCTTGCGAACCCGTTCGTACACGTCAGCGGTGGCGCCGGTGGCGTTACCGATTGCAGGAATGGCGATGCGACTCATGATTGGAACCTCGTCAGTGGTGATCAGGAGCCTCCATCGTAGTTTTGGCTGGCGATCTTGTTGAGTCGTTAAATTCGCAATAAGATGCTCAAAAGTTTCACTCGAGGTGGTGATGGCACTTTCTCAAGACTGGCTGAGCCGCTTGCTCGGCATGATGACCGTGCGCGGCCAACTCGAATTGCGCTGCTCGTATGGCGCGCCCTGGGAAGTGATTTACGGGGAGTCGGATCCGGGAGAGATGCCGTATCACATCGTGCTCAGCGGGTCGGCCGTGCTGGAGACGCCGGGTCGCGGCACACCGCAGCAACTGACGGCCGGCGACATCGTGATGCTGGCCCACGGCTCCGCTCATGCGCTGCGCGACGGCAGTGGTGCGCGGCCGAAGCGTGCACGCGAGCGGGCCGCCATGAATCTGACCATCAGCGAGAACAAGGGAAGCGGACCCCGGCTGGACATGCTTTGCGGGCGGATCATTCTCGCGCCGCCGCACGACAGGCTGATCAGTGCCTATCTGCCCGCGCGCCTCGTCACGCGTACGTCGCCCGTCAACAATAGCGTTGGCGAAGGCACGCATGGCGCACAGGAGCAGTTGAACGGTCTGGTGGCGCTCATGCGAGCAGAGGCCAGCGCGGACAATCTGGGCGGGTTTGCGATGATGAACGCGCTGTCGGCGGCGTTGTTCGCATTGACCTTGCGCGTGGCGAGCGAGTCGGGCGAGGCGCCTGTCGGTCTGCTCGCGGTCGCGGGGAATCCGCGTCTCTCTCCCGCGCTCGCCGCGATTGCCGGCGACCCGGCTCGGCCATGGACGCTGCCTGAATTGGCGAGCCTTTGCAGCATGTCGCGAGCGACCTTGATCCGGCACTTCCAGGACAAGCTGGGCCGTTCGCCGAATGACCTGCTGACGGACATCCGCATGGCGCTGGCGGCCAACGGACTGAAGAGGCCAGGCGTTTCGACTGAGGCCGTGGCCGAAGCAGTCGGCTATCAGTCGGTCGCCGCGTTCCGCCGTGCGTTCAGCCAGCGCCTCGGCATGACGCCGGCAGACTGGCGGCGTGCGCAGCAAGAGAAGCAACGCGCGGCGCCCCCGTCAGCGGAGGCGCAATAGACTGACACGCTCTCACGCTACGGTCTGCATCGCGAGTTCTTCAGGCTTGATGCTGGCGACAGGATGGAGGATGGAACTGTCGAATGACCGCGGCTCGCCGTGGCGTTCGAGCAGTTTCGGCAAGTCGGGATTCGCCAGTGCGCCGCGTCCGACCGTCACCAGATCCGCTCCTGACATCAGTGCGTTTTCGATGCGCTCCGCCGTGTGCAAGCCGCCGTTCGCAATGATCGTCACGGCAGGCGCGTAGCGTCGTGCCAGTGTGACAAGGCTCTCATGCGTGCCTTCGAATGCCGGCTGCCAGGCCTCGAACTCGGTGACGTGAATGAAGTTGACGCCTGCATCGGCAAGGGTGCTGAAGATCGCTTCGGCATCCGCCTCGCCGCCTGACCACTTCGCATGGAAGTCGTTGACCTTGCCTTGCGAGATCCGGATACCCACGGGGACAGCCTCTCCGATGTCGCGCTTGACGGCCGTTGCGACATCGACGAGCAATTGCACCCGAGCCTTCGTGTCGCCACCCCAGCGGTCGGTGCGATGATTCGTACCTTCCGTGAGGAACTGATCGAGAAGATAGCCGTTGGCGCCATGAATCTCCACGCCCGCGAAGCCCGCGATATTCACGGCACGTCGGGCTGCACTGACGAAGCCCTGGATGGCCTCGTCGATCTCGGTATCGGTCATTGCATGCGGCTCGGCATAACGCCCCTGACCGAAGTAGAACTGCATCTGTTCGCCTGTCGGGCGAATGGCCGACGGCCCCACCGTGTGATCCCGATAGATGTTGCCTTGACTCAACGCGCCCGCATGCATGAGCTGGGCAAAGACAGGGGTGCCATGCTCCCGCATGTCGTGCGTGAACGCCGACCACGCTTTTGCCTGTTCGTCGTCGGCCAGGCCCGGCTGGAACCGGTATCCTTGCGAGAACGCCTGATCGGTGTAGATGCCCTCGGTTGTGACGAGGCCGAAGCCCCCCATCGCGAAGCGCTTGTAGTAGTCGAACATGGTCTGCGTCGGATGTCCGGATTCGGTGGCCGTGATGCGCGTCATTGGAGCCACGGCGATGCGGTTACGTACGGCGATGCCGTTGCCGCTATACGGGGAATGGATGGCAGAGGTCGAGTGGTTCATGTCGCTGCTCGTTCGGTGGGGAAGGTGACTGCATGGTAGGCGTCGCCCGTCGCAGGAAACAGAGCTCGAAGCGTGAAGCCGCCGTAACACTTCCGGATATAAACGATGTTCCTTCCTGACATACGAACCTTTCTCGCCGTTGTTTCGGCGGGAAGCCTCTCGGCAGCAGCCCGCCAGCTGAATGTGGCGCCCATGCAGGTGTCGCGCCGGATTGCCGTGCTCGAGGACGATCTGCGCGTGCGTCTGTTTCATCGGACGACTCGCTCACTGACCTTGACAGCCGAGGGTGAGGCGTTTGCCCCCTATGCACAGGCAATGGTGGATGCCGAAGCGGGAGCGCGAGCCGACCTGAGTCCGCTGCCGGGCAAGGCGTCCGGCGTGTTGCGCATCACGGCGCCGAGCGGATTCGGGCAATCCGTCGTGTTGCCGATGCTTCCGGGCCTGCTGGAAGCGAATCCGGAGCTTCGTGTCGATCTCGATCTGTCCGATCGCCAACTTGACATCGTAGGGCAGGGTCTTGATCTTGCATTGCGGATTGCGCCGTTGGAGGATTCGGAACTGGTGGCCAGGTTGGTGGTTCCCAATCCACGAATGATCTGTGCGTCGCCTGGGTATATCCGGAGGCATGGGCAGCCTGCGAATTCGGCGGAATTGGAGCAGCACCGCTGCATTCGACTCGATTCGGTGGGAATGTGGCCGCTCATCGTCGATGGGGTGCGGATTCGCAAGCGCATTGATGGGCCTGTGGCGACGACCAGCGTGGAAGCGGCGCGGACTGCAGCCGTGCAAGGGCTCGGGCTGGTGATGTTGAGCTATTGGGACGTCTTCAGGCAGCTCAATGATCATTCGCTCGTTGAGGTGCGGCTGGAGGACGCTGCGATGGAGGAACTGTCGGTGTGGGCCGTCATTCCCAGCCGGCGGTATGTGCCGAATCGGGTGAATGTTTTTCTTGCTGCCTTGCAAGGGGAGGTTTCGAAGCTGGCTGCGCAGGGCGGGTGAGGGGGCACAGGTTTCTTTCAGCCTGCGCTTTCCGTGACTTTCGACGGCGGGGCGCGACGCCCGATACGGCTTCAGGCCGGGACCGACTATCGTGTTGAGGCGAGACACCACGCGTCTCGAACGTCCTAAAGCTGCGCCGTCACCTGAAAACCGAACGTCACGCGCGCAGTGACGAGCGACGCCGGCTTATGGATCGGCGTCGCGGCGAACAGGTCATAACTCAAACCGCCGGCGTTGAACGGTACGCCGCCGCGGATCCCGATCACGGCGCCGACCAACTGCGTGCCGGCCAGAAACGTCGTATTCGGCCCGAAAACCCGCCCATAGTCGACGCCGGTGTAAAGAGACTGGCGGGTCTGTCCGAGCGGCGCCTGCACCTCATTGCGCCAGTAGAAACCACGTTCGGCCGCGAGCATCTGCGCGCCGTCGAAGCCGCGCACGGTGTAGCGGCTGCCGATCGCGAGGTCGTCGACGTAGAACAGCCGATCAGCCGAGTACTGGCCGCGGAAGCTCGTCACGTAGCGCACGGGTTGCCCCGCCAGAACGAACGGCATGGAGAAGTTGAGATCGAGCACGGCCATCCGGTAGCGATAGGTCGGGCCGCCTGGCTGGCTCGTCGAGGCCGCCGGAATCTGCGGAATCGGCGCCGGGTCGGGCGTCGCACCGAGGCCGCCCACGCCTTGCCGGTAGCCGAGCGAGGCGTCAAGCTGCGCGCCGCCGAAGTAGTGCCGGTCCGTCAGTCCGGCCTCAATGAAAGTGTTATTGCGGCGCTGCATCTCGATCTCGGTGTCGTTGATGAAGCTCGCGCCGAACCGCTTCGAGAGCTGCACATAGGCCCCGAGCACGTCGCTCTGAGAACGCCGCAGTACGCGCGCGATTCTGATCCCTGCCGTCTGCGAGTTGCCACTTGACACGAAGGTTTGCGCGACGCCCGCGATCTGCTGGTAGTACGTGCTCGAATAGCCGAACAGCGACGCCGTCCAGTAGCCCCACGGCACCGCATACGAGCCGGTGAAGCCGTGCGAGCCGAGTCCCTTGTCGTCGAAGTAAAGGTCTTGCGACGCGCCGACGGTCAGGACGTCGTTCAGCCCGAGCGGGTTGTCCAGGCCGAGGCTGACATTGCCCTGGAGTTTGCCCGTTGCACGGCTGCCGGAATTGTCGATCGAGGCGACGAGCGTCCACGGCTTCGAGCGCTTGAGCGAAATCAGAATGTCGCTCTCGCCGGGCCGGTCGGTCGGCTCGATTTTCATGTCGGCGTCCTGGCTCGCGGGCCGCTTCATCTGCTCGATGCCTTGCTCAAGCGCACGCACGTCGAGCAGGTCGCCCGGCCGTGCGGGATACGCAGAGCGCCACGAGGCCCACGTGACGGGTTCAACAAAACGAATCTCTCGAATCACGCCGGGCATGAGCGCGAACAACAACGTACCGCTTGCGATGTCCTGCTCGGGCACGAGCACCCGCGTTGTCACGTAGCCACGGCTTAGTATCGCCTGCTGCAGACCCTTCGTGAGCACCGCGATACCGTCGTGCCCGACGCATTGCCCGCGATAGTGATCCGCCCACTCACGCGCGAATGCGAAGGGATCGAACGGCAACGCCGATGCACCTTGCGCGCGCGCGTTGTCGGATAGCGTATCCGGGACCATCAACGCGAAAGTGTCGATGCGATAGCACTGCGCTTCGTGCGGCAAGTCGGGATAGGCCGTGACCGCCGGGACCGTCGAGCGCACGACCGGCGCGCGCATGGCCGCGTCACGTTGCTGCGCTTCGCGTTGCTGTTGTACCTGCTGGTTTTGCTCGGCGTTGGCGCGTACGGCCGCCGCTTCGTCCGCGATCGCCGGAGCTTGCTGTGCATGACTGGCGAATGACACAAGGGCCGTAAGGGGAAGGGCCGTCAGGCGGTTATTTACCTTCATGTGGCTTGTTCGGACTGGTAAACCGGGCGCGCGGCGAGGCAAAGAGTTCGGGGTCGCGCTTTCCGTGGGATAAGTGAGAACTACTTTAACGAAGCGGCGTTGAGCACGTAACAAGCAATGTCTGAAAGTGCTAATCGAACAGGCGCAACCATCGGCTTTTTGCGGCACGCGGTGTCAATGCCTGAACCAAGGTCCAAAGCGGCTGGGATTGTCACTGATCATTCCAGCTGCTCGTAGACGGGGCTGCAATGCTCTAACCCAGTAGACCACGAGCAATAGGCACAGCGGACAGAAAAGAACTAGCATTGCAGGTCCTTCGTCTAGCTTGAACGCTAGCCGACATTGTCCGGTCGCCAGCATCGCGAAGAAGATGCTGGCGCCAACGGCTGATCCCCAGACCACGCTCGTAGTTTGCAGGGTCGCATAGAGACGTCTCCAGTTCATTTGAACCAAGGACCAAATTTTTCAGGGTCATCGCTCAGCATGCCAGCCTTGCGAAGGTGAGCTGGCAAGTACCGAACAAAGACTGTTAGCAGAAGCAGGAAGCGCGACATACCAATGCAAAACACAGAGACGTTCTCGCTCAGTCCGATGAGCATGTTACCCGCCAGATTGCCGGCGAGTTCCGAGCCCGTCGCATCTTGAATGCTCTCCGTGAGATGCGCGTATGGTTCGCGATGTAACACGGCATGCCGGCGCCCGCCGCACTGGCCGCTGCGCCGCCGACGCCCGAGCCTACGATCAAACCGCCGCCGCCCACGTGCAGAGCTGTGCGATTGTTAAACCTGCCTTGGATCATCATTACGCCCGCTTGAGCGAGCCACAAACAACGAACCCGGAAAAGCCCGGTTCGTTTTTCCATTAACTGCTGATTCCCATCATTGTCCCGGCGACTTTCAACACATCTGGGTAGGCGATGTGCTGCTTATCAGGAATGCAGGTAAGGAGTTCATAAGCCACACCGTACTCTCCGAATTCAATGTATTCCGCAACGTCATTGCGGTCTTGATCGGCGAACTTGCCCTCAACTTGTGTGAGCGATTCACGCATCAATCGCTCAATCTCGGCGTAGCATTCTTGTTTCATCGTCATTTCGGATTTCTGCGAACATTTGTTGGAAACGCTGTAACGATTCCACCACCTTTGCTGGCGGGCTCGATCACAACACGAACGTGCCGATGCCACTACCGCCAAGGCCACTAATCAGACCACTACCAATCACGTGGAGCGCCACCCGATTGCTCCCACCTTCATCCCACGAATCGACGGTATCGAGAAATGTCTGCATGGCGTCAAGGTCGCCGCGCGCCTTCGTCGCCTTTGCGTCCTTGAGCGCACTTTCGCGCGTCATATCGGCATACGCGCCGATACTCCGCGCCATCACTTGACCCGCTGCCTGCGCGGCGTGCATCGTGTCGGCCGGTTGGTTCAGTATCTCGTTCACGTCGGGCGTGCTCGTCACGATGCCGTTTGTGTTCGTCGTGTCGCGACTCAAGCTCGCGATGTCCTGCGCCTGCTGAGCGCCATCGGTGAGCGTGATCGTGCCTGGGCTGATCGCGCTGCGTGTCGTCGCTCTCATGCTGGCTGATCATCGGCATCAGCCCGCCCGATCCCGGCACTGAAGCAGTGCCGACAGCCTTGTCGGAACTCGGACCCGGCGACAGATCCACCGATCCGCCGATGCTGTTCGCCGAGTAACGCGAGTGGTTGCCGACGTCAGCGAACGTCAGCGTACCGGTCGACAGGTTGTTCTTCGCTGCGTTATCCGCCCCAGCGATGACCGCGCCTGTGAGCGCCGGCAACACGTCGTTTGCGCTGATGTTCGAGCCGGCGATGTTCAGATTGCCGCTGCCGGGCGTGCCGTCGCCCGTTGCCACGAATGCAGTCGCGCCGCCCGCGTTCACAGATGAGCCGCGGTGGATCGTCTGCGCCTCGCTCGAATCGCTGCGGCTGTTGCTCGACTCGACGCTTAATTGAACGGCAATGCTCGGGTTCTGCATCAGCGCGCCGGCGACGGCCATCGTCGCATTCCCCGCGGCCGCGATCGCGTGCAGGGTCGCCGCGCGCTAATTACCCGTGCTCGTGGAATGGCTGATAGTTTTGCCTTCCGAGTACGCGTTGTTGATCGCATGCGCCACCGATCGAAGTTAACTTTTTGTCTCTTGGCTATGCCATTAACGCTTCAACTCTATTTCGATCGCATGCGTTAAAGACCGCCTGTACAGAATGTTCCTCTCCTGGCTGCCAATTTAGAATTGCATCGTGCAGAACTTCAAGATAAATCCTCATCTCAGACGACTCAAGTTCAGGCAACCGTTCATGCACGATGATGACTCGCTCCTGACTAATCCAATGGAAGTCTCTCAAACAATCGAAGAGCGCATTCCAGTTAAACCCGAAATAACTTGGTAACGACAGCGACTGATAAAGCACGTCGAACAGTTCCTTCGGGGTCCGCAAACATTCGTCAATCCGACCTACGAGAGCGTTTTCGTCATTGAACTGATTAGCTTTGTCCACAAAGACAAAGGCTTCCTTGATCGTCATAGCTTCCTTACCTCCTTATTGGCACACATGTCTGATAGTGGTCCAGGGTGTAGTACATCTCTCCGTTCTTGACTACCACAAGACGCTGAAGCCCTGGCCCATTCGCGCCCGAAGTAGGAACTACATACTCCGTGTAGTATCCGGAGGACTGTGCCGATAAAAGATGCGCTCCGTCAACTGGCCGATTATTGAAGGTGCTACCGTCATTTCGCGATGATGGGGGTCCCCCATTCTAGGTATCTGATTAACGGCGTAGAGACGTCTCCAGTTCATCTGAACCAAGGTCCGGAGCTTTCAGGGTCGTCGCTTAGCATCCCAGCCCGGCGGAGATGGCTTGGCAAAGTTTTTTCAAGCCAAATGAAGAGCACAAGAAATAACGGCACCCCTATCGACAGAAGCGCAAGATTCTCATTCATATCGAAGGCCAGACGACATAGACCCGCGACGAGGAAGGACCAACAGCCAGCACCAATCGTTGAAGCAAGCGAGACCATTGTCAAAATTTGAACCGTCGCGTAGAGACGTCTCCAGTTCATTTGAACCAAGGACCAAATTTCTCAGGGTCATCGCTCAGCATGCCAGCCTTTCTTAGGCGCGGCGGCAGCCTTCTCACCCAATAGAAGATCAGCCCCAGGCAGCTAGGACTGAACACAAAGAGCATTGCCGCCTTTTCCTCAAGACCGAATGCAAAGCGACATGCTCCGGTAATTAGCATAGCGAGCATTATTCCGCATCCAATGGCCGTTCCCCAGACTACGCACGCAGTCTGCAGGGTCGCATAGAGACGTCTCCAGTTCACTTAAACCAAGGACCAAATTTCTCAGGGTCATCGCTCAGCATGCCAGCCTTTCGTAATGGCTTCGGAAGATGCTTCGCAAAAACAAAAAAAAACATCAGAAACAACGGCACGCCAATTACCAACATTGATTCATTTTCACCGAGATTAAAAGCTAATCGGCATAGCCCTGCAATAAGAAATGACCAACACCCCGCGCCAAAGAGGGAGGCTAAGCACACCGTAAACCAGATTTGCAGGGTTGCGTAAAGTCGTTTCCAGTTCATTTTTGCTACCAGCATTTTGAACGTCATTGAAGACGGTAATGCCTTTCGTGGTTACTCCGTAGAACAAGATGGGTTGATTGGTTCCGTAAGGAGCGGCCTGGCCGACAAAGGGAATCAGCGTGTTGTTGTTGATGCGCGGCACTGTAACTCCGAACATTGAGCCGGGGCGATTCAGACCGTCCGCAGTGCCCATTTTGAGCGGAACCGAAACCCGCAAAGCCAGAGCTGCCGCCACTAAGTTCAAGCCATCATAGGCAGTGTCACCCCATGTTGAATTGAGACTGTTGAACCCTGATCTCAGCGGATTCCAGCCGGAGGTCGCAGTTGCATCGTATCGGTTGAGCAAACTCGACCCCCCTTCAATTGCATCGCTTGTGCCGAAGGCGAACATCCATCCCCCGATCGCGCAGCCAACACCGCTGCCACACAATGAGCCGCCGGTGTTAGCAGTGACTATTCCCAGTCCAGTCTTCGCAAGATCCTTTGCCACACCGACCGGGTCGCTCTTCACCATATCCGTGACCTTCTGCCCGGGCGTGTAATTGAACAATCCCGCCTCCTTCTGATTGTTCACCCACGCCAGTTCTGGCCCGAGCTGTGACGCCTCAAGCTGACTCACAAAGTTAGCGTTGTATTGCTCACTGCCCGGCGCGTATTCGGCCCAACATTTCACCGCATAGCACGCCGCTTTGGTCAACCGACTCGCCTCGGCCGCGTCTCCGTTCGCCTGGTCCGCGATCGTCTTCTTCTCCTTCTGGTTCAACTGCCGATTGTACAGAACAGCATGCGCATGGCGCTCGCTCCGCAAATAACTCAATTGTTCCACTGACCGACGTGTTATTTCCAAGTTGAGCAGCGTGTCGGTCGTGGAACCGGCTCTATGGCCGTTCCTTTCACGAGAAGAACACGTTTTTAACGTTGACGTACATGATGAAGGCAACGATTGCACTAGAAACGACAATACCCGCAATTTTCTCACCTCGTGTTTTAGGAGTCGATCCGGGAATTCCAACCATAGTCACCACCTCAATCCTGTTCGACCTTGATCGTTGCTGAACCCACCACCGATTCCACCGATGTTCGTGTGATTTTCCGCTGCGTTCTTACCACCACCAATACCAATCACCGTCGCAGTTCCATTACCCGGTGAATACATAAGACCTCCACCGACTATCCCGTAGGCGCGACGCCAGTTCAATTCTTTTCTCCCGTGCGGCGGATATCATTGACCACCGTTGCGCCTTTAGTGTCAATTCCGGACCATAGAGATACTCGATTAGCAATATTCGAAGTGCCGATGATCGGAACCGTCTTCAAGTTGTTAATGTTCGGCACGGTCACGTCAAACATCGACCCTGTACGATTCAGTCCGTCCGCTTTCCCGACGTTCAACACCACCGGCACTCGAAGCGCTATAAGTGCAGTCGCAAGATTGGCTCCATCGTATGTCACATCTCCCCAGCCGGCGGGTAGCGCTTGGTTGAACCCATAACGCAACGGGTTTAGTCCAGATGCGGATATGCCATCGTAGCGGTTAGATAGGCTTGTCGCGCCTTCGATTGCATCGCTCGTGCCGAAGACGAACATCCATCCCCCAACCGCACAACCCACGCCGCTTCCACAGAGCGAGCCCCCGGCATTCGCGGTTACCAGTCCCAGTCCAGTCTTCACGACATCCTTCGCCACGCCCATCGGATCACTCTTCACCATATCCGTGACCTTCTGACCGGGTGTGTAATTGAAGAGTCCCGCCTCCTTCTGATTGTTCACCCACGCCAGTTCCGGCCCGAGCTGTGACGCCTCAAGCTGACTCACAAAGTTAGCGCTGTATTGCTCACTGCCCGGCGCGTATTCGGCCCAACATTTCACCGCATAGCACGCCGCTTTGGTCAACCGACTCGCCTCGGCCGCGTCTCCATTCGCCTGGTCCGCAATCGTCTTCTTCTCCTTCTGGTTCAACTGCCGATTGAACCGATCAGACGTTCGAGCCACGGCTTGCTTACTGTCTAACCACTACGCGCCCATTGCAGACCGATATCGCACAGCGACAGAAAGGCCGGACGTCAACAACGGATAGAAGTTGGACTGAGCGGCTAAAGCTCGTTCAGCGATGCCGTTGTTGAGCACGAATACACCAGAGGAGATACGTCGCACTAAGCTTGTACAGCGATTCGGGCAACGCACCAGCAAAGCGTAACCGACCGCGAAGCACAGGAGGCTAACGACTGCCTTTGTAGTTGTCGACACGCGCTGCGTTGTCGAGCCCTTAGCAAAGATGCCGAGCAGAACTGCCCCCGTGGCGGTCATCAAGGCAATCACCACCTGTATGATCGCAAACTGGTAAAGCTCGGCCCGAGCGAGGGTAAATATGTCTTCGGCAATCCCGCTGTTGAGTATTGTTTCGTTCATTCTTGCACCTCCTGTTTGTCGCTCTTGCGCTGCTCTTCGCTGCCTAAGGACCTCTTCGCATCCCGCCGCTCTCAATTCAGGACGCGAAGCTCGTTGCTAATTGGTAGGTAGTCCCGTCGAAGCACCTCATATACGAGCACGAACCTATAAGAATAGGGCGCCAAACCCAGCTAAATGGTTGGGTTTTCTGATTTAGCCAATGAAGAACTTTCTAACCAGAACGCAGAGAAACACCGTCCAGAACGTGATCATAACTCCGATATAAATTCTCTTTGACTTCTTGTTCATCTTTGCCCATGTCTTTTCATCGGGCCCGCCTGGTGCGACCATATCAATTCCCCTTTGATCCTGAAATTGGAACGGAATGACTGAAGAGCGACGCGCCGAACGAGGTTGACCCTGGACTCGCAACGCCAACTTCAAGAGCAGTATTTCCGCCATACGCATGAGTAATTGCGAGGAAGGCATTCACATTGAACAGCGTGGGGACCGATATGAACCCCTGAACCCCATCGCCATTCATAAATGAATTTGTCCCTACTGCAGTTCTATCTCCGAATATCCAACCAAACGAAGCCACTCCACCTGGCCTTACCGAGATTGATCCGGGATTATTCTGGGTAACGCCTCCAGCTGCATACGTGGTTCCGTCATGCAGATTAACGCTCAGCCCAGCACTTGCTGATAGTGCTCCAGAGCCAATTGTGGCGTAGTCGGGCGCAAGGCCTCGCGCATATTCGCCAAATCCCGCTGCATAGTCTCCTGTATTCCAACTCGGCGCGAACGGCCCATAGGGATCGACCTTCGACGCTTCGACCTGATTCGTGGAGGTACCCCAACTGTGCGGCGAGCTTGCGCCGCCCGTGTTTTGCGTGATCAGGTCCTGCACCGCCTTCGAAGGGGTAACCAGCATCGACGCGTCCTGCACGAGATAATTTCCGGTGCTGTCGGTCACAAGCTTCATGCCAGCCGAATCGTAGACCGCGTTCGCAGGCGTGTTTGCATTCAGAGGCACCACAACACCCGTCGAGGCGTACTCCCCATACTGGCTATTGTTCGCTCCACGCATGGCGTTCTCAATCTGTGCGGCCGTGACCGGCGATCCATCCGGGTTCGTGATGCCTTGGATCCTCGCCTTGTCCGCGATCTGTTGCGCCGTGGTCTTCTCATCGGCATGCAACTGGCGGTTGTACAAATCCGCGTTACTGGCGGTCACGGCGCCTGCTTCGCCACCTGCCAACGCGCCGCCCGCGCCCGCGACTATATTTGCCGAGAAATTTCCAAGCGTCTTCGAGCCGGTCGCGTTTCCCACGCTCTCGGCTAATTCAGTTAGCTGTGGCGCGAATCCCGCCGCCACGCCTGCGCCCGCTGCACCGCCTGCTGCCGTGTCGATGCCGCCGCCACCTAAACCGCCAATCAAGCCGCCGCCGATGACGTGCGCGATCACCCGGTCCCTTCCGCCCTCGGCCGTTGCATCGGCTGTCGCCTGATCGTGATCGGCGATTGCCAGCGCATGCTTCATATCAAAGTACGCGCCAATGCCTTGCGCGACCACTTGACCCGCCGCCTGCGCCGCCTGCATCGTGTCGGCTTGCTTGTTCAGGATCTCGTTCACGTCGGGCGTGGTTGCGACTGTCCCGTTCGTGTTCGTCATGTCGCGACTCAGGCTCGCGATGTCCTGCGCCTGATGATCGCCGTCAGTCAGCGTAATCGTGCCCGGGCTCACCGCGCTACGTGTCGTCGCGCTCTGGTCGCCGCTCTCATGCTGGCCGATCATCGGCACCGGCCCGCCCGAGCCCGGCACTGAAGCAGTGCCGACAGCCTTTTCGGAGTTCGGACCCGGCGACAGCCCCACCGATCCGCCAACACTGTTCGCCGAATAGTGTGAGTGGTTGCCGACGTCCGCGAACGTCAGCGTACCGGTGGACAGACTGTTCTTCGCTGCGTCATCCGCCCCCGCGATGACCGCCCCCGTGAGCGCCGTATTGCCTTTGACTGATACGTCTAAGCCGCCGTCGCCCGCATATAGCCCCGCCTGTTCCTTGACTTGCGCATAGTTCCCATCCGCATGCCCGTTCTGTGCGCTGAAGCTCGCGCCGCCGCCGCCCTGACTGATCGTGAAGCCGCCGCCGGCGCTGCTCTGATGCGCCGCGCTGACGGTCGTATCCTGCACGCTCGCAATGTTCAGATTGGCGCCGACGTCCGCCGCGATCTGTCTTCCGGCGATCTGCGAGCCGATGACGTTCGTATCACCGCCTGAGACGATCGCGACGCTATTCGCGCCTGTAATTTGCGACGCGTTCTGAATCGCCGCGTCGCTGTTGGCGTCGCCGTGCGCGTTCGCCATCGCCGCCGATATGCCGAAACCGTTCGTGCCGACCGACACGCCGACGCTCGCGCTCTTGCTGCTG
>NZ_JARUXQ010000002.1:838697-857059 GCF_031451265.1 Caballeronia sp. LZ033
CGGCGTGTCGGTCGGCACGAACGGTTTCGGCATATCGGCGGCGATGGCGAACGCGCACGGCGACGCCAACAGCGACGCGGCGATTCAGAACGCGTCGCACGTAACGGGCGCGAATAGCGTCGCGATCGTCTCAGGCGGCGATACAAACGTGATCGGCTCGCAGATCGCCGGAAGACAGATCGCGGCGGACGTCGGTGGCAATCTGAACATTGCGAGCGTGCAGGATACGACCGTCAGCGCGGCGCACCAGAGCAGCGCCGGCGGCGGCTTTGCGATCAGTCAGAGCGGTGGCGGCGCGAGCTTCAGCGCACAGAACGGCCATGCGGATGGCAGCTACGCGCAGGTCAAGGAACAGGCGGGGCTGGTTGCGGGCGACGGCGGCTTTGACGTCTCGGTCAAAGGCAATACGGCGCTCATAGGCGCGGTCATCGCAGGGGCGGACGACGCAGCGAAGAACAGTCTGTCCACCGGTACGCTGACGTTCGCGGACGTCGGCAACCACTCGCACTATTCGGCGAACAGTATCGGCGGATCGGTGGGCTTGTCGCCGGGTCCGAGCTCCGAAAAGGCTGTCGGCACTGCTTCAGTGCCGGGCTCGGGCGGGCCGGTGCCGATGATCGGCCAGCATGAGAACGGCGATCAGAGTTCGACGACGCGTAGCGCGATCAGCCCGGGCACGATCATGTTGACCGACAGCGATCATCAGGCGCAGGACATCGCGAGCCTGAGTCGCGACATGACGAACACGAACGGGACAGTCGCAACCACGCCCGACGTGAACGAGATCCTGAACAAGCAAGCCGACACGATGCAGGCGGCGCAGGCGGCCGGTCAGGTGGTGGCGCAGGGAATCGGTGCGTATGCGGACGGTAGGCGCGATGAAGCGATCGAAGGCGCGAAGTCGGCGTACTACCGCGGCGATCTTGATGCGATGCAGAGCTATCTGGATACGGCGGACGCGTGGTCTGACGGAGGTCTGAACAATCGTGCGGCTTTACATGTAATTGGTGGCGGTATGATTGGCGGGCTGGGCGTTGGAAGTATCGGAGGCGCCGCAGGCGGTGCGGCGGGTGCGGGGCTGTCGTCATACATGGGAGGCCATACCCGAGCGTTTGCTGACAGCGTAGGCGGTGGGTTGGTCGGCAACTTGACGGGCAACGTAGTGAACGGCGTCGGCGGCGTTCTCATCGGCGGACCGGCAGGCGCGGCTACGGCGTCGAGCCTGAACCTGTACAACCAGCAGAACGACAAGAACGAGACGCAGGCGGCGAAGGACCAGAAGGAACTTCGCAAGATTCTGGACCAAGAGCGGGCGGCGCTTGGGCAGAGAAGCATTCAGCAAGCGGACAATGGAGCGGCGACCTTGCGGCCGCCGGTTGGGGCGCTTGGCGGAACGCCGAAGATTCCAGTAAATCTGCAACCGTTCTCAAATCCGCCGCAAGCACCGATTATCCCTTCAAGTTGGGAAAGCCGTGACGGTAGATCGCCCGGAAGTACCATCTACTACCCGCCGGGAACAGACCCGAGCGCGCCGGGAAGTACGTACATTCGCGTAATGCCTCCGGGAACGACGCCCGTGCCCGGCCTGCAAGAAGGTTACTGGATTTCGGTAAGGGACGGCCAACCGATCAATCCCGCCACAGGCGGAACAGGAACGAAGGGGGACACGCATATTCCGCTCCCGCCCAACTCATTGCCGCCGAAACGCTAGAGAGGACATCATGATAGAAGAGAAAGATTTGAATGAGTTGCGCGAAGGCCTGCTTACTGGAGTGACAATTGGTGTTGGTTCGATGGTGCTTACTTTCTCTAACGGCTCGCAAATCCTGATCCAATGCCCGTTCGAGCGAATTCATGGTTCAGACCTGCAACATGGACACGGCGAGCATCTTAGGAGCTCAACGCTGCTATTCGACATGCTAAATCATCGAGTTTCCAGTGCTGAATTCGACAGCGAATCGGTTCTATCAATTTCTTTCGACAACGCGCTGCGACTTCGAATCCTGCCGGAAGTCAATGGATTTGAGTCATATGTCGTTACGACGAAGTTCGGTCAATGCCCTGTGATGGTCTGCTGAATTCTGAACTAGCAGGCCGACACGATTCGAGCAGCAGCTACAGCGTTTCGAGTGAGACGCAGACAATCCATCGCGGCTCAACCGTGAACGCCGGCGGCTCGGCGGCATTCGTGGCAGCCGAGCGAAACCTGAACATCGCCGGCTCGAACATCAGCGCAAGCGACGTGTTGCTCGCCGCGCAGGATCAGGTGAACGTCGTCAACACGACCGACACGGCGTCGACGCGCAGCTCCAACAGCAGCAAGAGCGCGAGCGTCGGCGTGTCGGTCGGCACGAACGGTTTCGGCATATCGGCGGCGATGGCGAACGCGCACGGCGACGCCAACAGCGACGCAGCGATTCAGAACGCGTCGCACGTAACGGGCGCTAATAGCGTCGCGATCGTCTCAGGCGGCGATACGAACGTGATTGGCTCACAGATCGCCGGAAGACATATCGCGGCGGACGTCGGCGGCAACCTGAACATCGCGAGCGTGCAGGATACGACCGTCAGCGCGGCGCACCAGAGCAGCGCCGGCGGCGGCTTTGCGATCAGTCAGAGCGGCGGCGGCGCGAGCTTCAGCGCACAGAACGGCCATGCGGATGGCAGCTACGCGCAGGTCAAGGAACAGGCGGGGCTGGTTGCGGGCGACGGCGGCTTTGACGTGTCGGTCAAAGGCAATACGGCGCTCACGGGGGCGGTCATCGCGGGGGCGGATGACGCGGCGAAGAACAGTCTGTCCACCGGTACGCTGACGTTCGCGGACGTCGGCAACCACTCGCACTATTCGGCGAACAGTGTTGGCGGATCGGTGGGCCTGTCGCCGGGTCCGAGCTCCGACAAGGCTGTCGGCACTGCTTCAGTGCCGGGCTCGGGCGGCCCGGTGCCGATGATCGGCCAGCATGAGAACGGCGACCAGAGCGCGACCACGCGCAGCGCGATCAGCCCGGGCACGATCACGTTGACCGATGACGCTCATCAGGCGCAAGACATTGCGAGCCTGAGCCGCGACACGACGAACACGAACGGCACGGTAGCGAGCACGCCCGACGTGAACGAGATACTGAACCAACAGGCCGACACGATGCAGGCCGCACAGGCGGCGGGTCAAGTGGTCGCGCAAGGCATTGGCGCGTACTTTGATATAAAGCATGCGCTGGCAATCACCGATCACGATCAGGCGACAGCCGATGCAACGGCCGAGGGCGGAAGGGACCGGGTGATCGCGCACGTCATCGGCGGCGGCTTGATTGGCGGTTTAGGTGGCGGCGGCATCGACACGGCAGCAGGCGGTGCAGCGGGCGCAGGCGTGGCGGCGGGATTCGCGCCACAGCTGAGTGAAATAGCCGAGAGCGTGGGAAACGCGACCGGCTCGAAGACGCTTGGAAATTTCTCGGCGAATATAGTCGCGGGCGCGGGCGGCGCGTTGGCCGGCGGCGAAGCAGGCGCCGTGACCGCCAGTAACGCGGATTTGTACAATCGGCAGTTGAACCAGAAGGAGAAGAAGACGATCGCGGACCAGGCGAACGGAGATGCGGCCGAGGCCAGTCGGTTGACCAAAGCGGCGTGCTATGCGGTGAAATGTTGGGCCGAATACGCGCCGGGCAGTGAGCAATATAACGCTAACTTTGTGAGTCAGCTTGAGGCGTCACAGCTCGGGCCGGAACTGGCGTGGGTGAAAAATCAGAAGGAGGCGGGATTGTTCAATTACACGCCCGGGCAGAAGGTCACGGATATGGTGAAGAGCGACCCGGTCGGTGTGGCAAAGGATCTTGCGAAGACTGGACTGGGAATAGTCACTGCTAACACCGGCGGCTCATTGTGTGGCAGCGGTGTTGGCTGCGCGATCGGGGGATGGATGTTCGCCTTCGGCACAAGCGATGCAATTGAAGGGGGATCGAGTTTGCTCAACCGATACGATGCAACTGCGACTTCCGGCTGGAATCCGCTGAGATCGGGGTTCAACAGTCTCAATTCAACATGGGGTGACACTGCCTATGATGGCTTGAACTTAGTGGCGGCAGCTCTGGCTTTGAGGGTTTCGGTTCCGCTCAAAATGGGCACTGCGGACGGTCTGAATCGCCCCGGCTCAATGTTCGGAGTTACAGTGCCGCGCATCAACAACAACACGTTGATTCCCTTTGTCGGCCAGGCCGCTCCTTACGGAACAAATCAAGCCATCTTGTTCTACGGAGTAACCACGAAAGGCATTACCGTCTTCAATGACGTTCAAAATGCTGGTAGCAAAAAATGAACTGGAAACGACTTTACGCAACCCTGCAAATCTGGTTTACGGTGTGCTTAGCCTCCCTCTTTGGCGCGGGGTGTTGGTCATTTCTTATTGCAGGGCTATGCCGATTAGCTTTTAATCTCGGTGAAAATGAATCAATGTTGGTAATTGGCGTGCCGTTGTTTCTGATGTTTTTTTTTGTTTTTGCGAAGCATCTTCCGAAGCCATTACGAAAGGCTGGCATGCTGAGCGATGACCCTGAGAAATTTGGTCCTTGGTTTAAATGAACTGGAGGCGTCTCTACGCGACGGTTCAAATTTGGACAATGGTTTCGCTTGCTTCGACGATTGGTGCTGGCTGTTGGTCCTTCCTCGTCGCGGGTCTGTGTCGTCTGGCCTTCGATATGAATGAGAATGTTGCGCTTCTGTCAATAGGGGTGCCGTTAGTTCTTGTGCTCTTCATTTGGCTTGCAAAAGCTTTGCCAAGCCATCTCCGCAAGGCTGGGATGCTAAGCGACCACCCTGAAAGCTTCGGACCTTGGTTCAGATGAACTGGACACGTCTCTACGCCGTTAGTCAGATACTTAGCACCGTCGGCTGCATCTCGATCGCGGCTGCCGGTCTGTACTCTGTGATCTTGATCGGCATATGCAGAAGGCTCATTGGATTGAGCGAGAACGTCTCTGTGTTTGCCATTGGTATCCCGTGCTTCCTGCTTCTGCTCACAGCCTTTGTTCGGTACTTGCCGGCTCACCTTCGCAAGGCTGGCATGCTGAGCGATGACCCTAAAAGCTTTGGTCCTTGGTTCAAATGAATTGGCGAAGCATTCTCGCGGCAGAGCGCACGATTACGATAGTTGGCAGCATAGCTGTTGGTTCGAGTGTTCTTTATGCATTCATAGTGGCTGGCTTATGCAGAATCATGTTTGTTCTAGGAGAGGTTACGGCGTTGCTCTCGATCGGACTTCCCTTGTTTTTGGTGTCGCTAGTCCTACATGTCTGCCTCCTTCCAAAACATCTCCGTAGGGCTGGAGTGATCGATTAGCGTCTGACCTTGTATTTCGGACATTGCTTGTTACGTGTCCGACGCCGCTTCGCTAAAGTAGTTCTCGCGTATCCCAAGGGATGCGCGACCTCGATGTCTTTGCCTCGCCGCGCGCCAGGTTTCTTAGTCCGAACAAGCCACATGAAGGTAAACAACCGCCTGACGGCCCTTCCCCTTACCGCCCTTGTGTCATTCGCCAGTCATGCACAGCAGGCTCCGGCGATCGCGGACGAAGCGGCGGCCGTGCGCCAACGCCGAGCAAAACCAGCAGGTACAACAGCAACGCGACGCGCAGCAACGTGACGCGGCCGTGCGCGCGCCGGTCGTGCGCTCGACGGTGCCGGCGGTCACGGCCTATCCCGACTTGCCGCACGAAGCGCAGTGCTATCGCATCGACACGTTCGCGTTGATGGTCCCGGATACGCTATCCGACAACGCGCGCGTGCAAGGTGCGTCGGCGCTGCCGTTCGATCACTTCGCATTCGCGCGTGAGTGGGCGGATCACTATCGCGGGCAATGCGTCGGGCGCGAGGGAATCGCGGTGCTCACGAAGGGTTTGCAGCAGGCGATACTAAGCCGCGGCTACGTGACAACGCGGGTGCTCGTGCCCGAGCAGGACATCGCAAGCGGTACGTTGTCGTTCGCGCTCATGCCCGGCGTGATTCGCGAGATTCGTTTCGTTGAACCCGTCACGCGGGCGTCTTGGCGCTCTGCGTATCCCGCACGGCCGGGCGACCTGCTCGACGTGCGTGCGCTTGAGCAAGGCATCGAGCAGATGAAGCGGCCCGCGAGCCAGGACGCCGACATGAAAATCGAGCCGACCGACCGGCCCGGCGAGAGCGACATTCTGATTTCGCTCAAGCGCTCGAAGCCGTGGACGCTCGTCGCCTCGATCGACAATTCCGGCAGCCGTGCAACGGGCAAACTCCAGGGCAATGTCAGCCTCGGCCTGGACAACCCGCTCGGGCTGAACGACGTCCTGACCGTCGGCGCGTCGCAAGACCTTTACTTCGACGACAAGGGACTCGGCTCGCACGGCTTCACCGGCTCGTATGCGGTGCCGTGGAGCTACTGGACGGCGTCGCTGTTCGGCTATTCGAGCACGTACTACCAGCAGATCGCGGGCGTCGCGCAAACCTTCGTCTCAAGTGGCAACACGCAGACAGCGGGGATCAGAATCGCGCGCGTGCTACGGCGGTCTCAGAGTGACGTGCTCGGGGCCTATGTGCAGCTGTCGAAGCGGTTCGGCGCGAGCTTCATCAACGACACCGAGATCGAGATCCAGCGTCGCAATAATACGTTCATCGAGGCCGGGCTGACGGACCGGCACTACTTCGGCGGCGCGCAGCTTGACGCCTCGCTCGGCTACCGGCAAGGCGTGGGCGGCCTCGGTGCAACGCCCGACCCGGCGCCGCTTCCGCAGATTCCGGCTACCTCGACGAGCCAGCCAAGCGGCCCGACGTATCGCTACCGGATGGCCGTGCTCGATCTCAACCTCTCCATGCCGTTCGTCCTGACGGGACAGCCCTTGCGCTATGTGACGAGCTTTCGCGGCCAGTACTCGGCTGATCGGCTGTTCTACGTCGACGACCTCGCGATCGGCAGCCACTACACCGTGCGCGGCTTCGACGGCGCGCAGATGCTCGCGGCCGAACGCGGTTTCTACTGGCGCAATGAGGTGCAGGCGCCGCTCGGACAAACTCGCCAGTCGCTTTACACCGGTGTCGACTATGGGCGGGTTTTCGGGCCGAATACGGCGTTTCTGGCCAGCACGCAGTTGGTCGGCGCCGTGATCGGGATCCGCGGCGGCGTTCCGTTCAAGGCCGGCGGTTTGAGTTACGACCTGTTCGCCGCGACGCCGATCCATAAGCCGGCGTCGCTCGTCACGGCGCGCGTGACGTTCGGTTTTCAGGTGACGGCGCAACTCTGAGGCGTCCGGGACGCGTGGTGTCCCGCCTCAACGTGCCTTGATGAGCGCCACGCTACTTGCTCGAGGCCGGGCTGTTGTGAAAGCTCATCTCTCGCATGTCCACCGGCGCATACGGGTCTTTGACCCGTTCCACGATCGTACCGACGCGCTCCTTTTCCGCCAGCATGCGGGCTTCGAGCTTTTTCATCTGCCGCCATTCGGTTTCCAGCTCGCGCATGCGCCGCCGGATCGACGCCTCGATCGGGTCGATCTGGTTGCACAGGTCGTTGAGCACCAGGCGGCTGCGGATCAGGTCGAGCAGCACGGCCCGCGTGATGGGCCGCTCGCGATATTGCTCCTGTAGCGCGCGCAGCCTGGCCATCGGAAGCGGATTAACGCCGGCAAGCGATAGTCGGGCAATTCGGAGGGGTTCATCATCTGGGCGACATACTGTATGGATGAACAGTATGTCGCTGTGCTCGGGTCGGGCCCACTGCGTAAATGAATCTGACCCGGGGGACGCATGTGCACGAGCGACAAAGTAGGCGACAAAACCCGCTGGGCGGGCTTCCCGGCCTTCAGCGAGTTTCCGCAGCCTGATTTTGACTACCGCGACGAGGTCTATAAGGACTATGCGGCGCCGATCTTCCGCCGGCTCGACGGCGCGCCCATGACCAGTCCGGCCAGCTTCGGCATCGTGCCGCGCAAGCACATTCCCGAGAACGTCAAGGTCTTCGACACCATGAACGCGCGCGCCGAGACAGTCGGCGAAAGACGGAGCTTCAGCGGCGCATGGAAGAAGCTGCAACTGTGCCTGATCCCGTGTATCGGCTTCTACGAGCCGAGCTATGAGACGGGCAAAGCGGTACGGTGGCGCATCGGCATGGCAGACGGCTCACCGCTGGCGATCGCGGGTCTGTGGCGCGAATGGGATGACCCGAAGGCACAGCGCTCAGTTTCACCATGTTGACAGTGAACGCGCAGGATCACCCGCTCATGTCGCGGTTTCACAAGCCCGGTGACGAGAAGCGCAGCGTCGTGATCGTGCGCCCCGACGCCTATCAGGACTGGTTGTCGTGCAGATCGACCGACGAGGCGCGCTCCTTTCTCACCCTTTATCCGGCGGGCGCGATGATGGCCGAAGCGGCGCCAATGCCGCCCCGCAAACCCAAGCCAAGCGCTGACGGCACGAGTCAGCCATGGTTGATCTAACGACGCGTTAGCCGGGTGACGTTCGATTCCTGGTGAGCACCTCGTCCGCAATGGATGATGTTGTCCGGCAGACATCAGTTACAAACGCACTAATCAACTGGAGTGGTGTCTCCTTAAGCCGCTGCGAACCTCTGTTACGGGAGAACGGCAATGTATGCACTGGCTATCGCGCAGTGCGCGGAAGCAGTCAGGACGATGGACACTTATCTGGACCGCGCCGAACGTTTCGCGCAGGCGAAGAAGTTCGATGTCGCCGTGTTGCTCTCGACACGGCTCGCGCCCGACATGGCGGGATTGCTGTATCAGATCCAGAGCGCCTGCGATTATCTCAAGGGCGGCGCTGCCTATCTTTCCGGACAACAGCCGCCGCGGCACGAAGACAACGAACAGACGCTTGCCGAAGCGCGCGAACGCATTTACAAGACACTCGCGTTCGTCGGGAGCGTGACGGCAAGTCAATACGATGACGCAGCCAGCCGGATCGTGAAGGTATCGTGGGTGCCGGGCACACTGTCGGGCGAGAACTACCTATTGCAGATCGTGATTCCAAACGTGTACTTCCACGTCGCGATGGCGTATGCGATCTTGCGCGCCAATGGGGTCGATGTCGGGAAGCTGGATTTCATCGGCAAGGTGAGTGCCATCGACGAGTAAGACGCGTGACCCTGCCGTGAAGCACCGCCAAATATTTTGTTACAGCAAAACCGCCCAGCGATGGGCACACTGCGCACTGGCCCGCAAGACTCTGCCCTGCCAAGTGCGCGGAACATCGCCTGCGGGCCCTGCACGCTTCAAACGCTTCGAACGCCACGGCCCACCCTTCCCCGCCCGATGAACGCCCGCCTGCTCAGCCTCACCCACATTCCGTTTTTCCTGCCGCTCTCCGCGGCGACGCTGATGCTGGGCATCGCCATGTCGTTCACCGCGCCCTATCTGTCGCTCTTCAGCGTCGAGCAGGCGGGCATGACGCCGCTGCAACTCGGCCTCTTCATGACGATGATCGCGGCGAGCGGCGTCGTGACGAGCGCCTTCGCGGGCAAATGGACGGACCGTCGCGGACATCATCGCGAGTTGTTGCTGGCGGCGTTGATTGCATCGGCGCTCGGCTTCCTGCTGCTGTGCCTGGTGCGCAACTACGCGGGGCTGATGAGCATCGGCATCGCGTTCCTCGGCGCGGGCGGCGCGGCCATGTCGCTGGTGTTCTCCTTCGCGCGCTCCGCGCTGCCCATCGAAGACGAAGCCCAGCGCGCCTTCGCGCTCGCCACGCTGCGCACGGTACTTTCCATGGCATGGGTGTTCGGTCCGTCGGTGGGCGCGCTGGTGCTGGCGGGCGCGGGCTTCTACGGCCTCTTCCTGTTCGCGGCGGCCTGCTTCGCGGCATGCGGTGTGATCGTCTGGCGCATGCACGATTCACCGAAGGGCGACCCGCACAGCGCACCCGCGCATTACGCCGGCGATCCGTCGTCGCTGCTGGAAGTCACCGCGCCCGATACCGAAACGCTCGCGCCGCCGCATGCCGGCATCTCACATCCGCGCGCGGACATCTGGCGCGCCACGGTGGCGCTGACGCTCATCGGTCTCGCCGCCAGTGCGACCATGATCGTGCTGCCGCTCTATGTCGTGCACGGCATGCACGGCACGCGCATCGACGTGTCCATCATGCTGGGTCTCGGCGCCTTCCTCGAAATCCCGATGATGCTCGCGCTCGGCGCGCGCGGCTCGCGTCTCGACAAACAGCGCTGGCTCGCCGCCAGCGCCGCCGTGCACATGGTGTACTTCGTCGCGGTGGCGGCGTCGCCCGGCATTCACATCCTGATTCCGATGCAAGCGTTCAGCGCCTTCGTGGTGTCGGTGACGTCCTGCCTCGGCATGACCTACATGCAGGACCTGATGCCGCGCAGTCCGGGCGCGGCGACTGCCTTGTTCTTCAATGCATCGCGCGTCGGCTCGATCCTGTCCGGCGTGCTATCGGGTGTGCTGGTCGCGGCGCTGGGCTATCGCGGCACGTTTCTCGTGTGCGGCGCATTGACGCTGGGCGCATGGGTGCTGTTCATCAATCCGCCGTTCGCGGACTATGCGAGGCGCGCGCAGCGGTACTGGAAGGCGCGTCGAAGCGAACGGTTGGCGAAATGAAAGAAGGGGAAATCCGGACAAAAAAAAGCGTCGTGCCGCGTGGCGCGGACACGACGCTGGCCAGCCGAAGCGTCATCGCCTCATCAGGCCCATCACCAGCGTGACGAGGAAGATCACGAGGAAGATGAAGAACAGGATCTTCGCGATGCTTGCCGCTCCCGCGGCAATGCCGCCGAAGCCAAGCGCCGCAGCGATGATCGCGATGATGAAGAAGACCAGCGCGTAGTAGAGCATGACGGTATCTCCCGGGTTATCGAATGTTCCGCGCTTCGCCTGTCGCACGGATCGTGCCTGTAGCAAATCATGGACAAGCAAGCAGTATTCCTTACCGGATGGAGCGGACAGTTTTGCCGTGCTATCCTTGGCTCGCCCTTGCGTACGCCATCGAACCTGCATCGATTTGCGAGCGTGGAGCGCCCGCCTGCGAACGGCCGTTAACTTACGCGGACCGTTTGCCGTTAAATAAAAACAGGACGTTAAATCGACAAGGCGCGGGCCCGCTCCCGTCCCTCGTGCCGTTCCGCGTTAATGAATGGTCATGCAATACGGGCGCCATTCCAGCGGAGCCTCCCGAACAGGGCCATGCCCGCATGGTTGACGATCTGCGGTTCAAGGTCGATCGCCTTGCCATCTGAAGCGCCATACGAGTCCTGGCGCGTACGGCAGGCATCCCGCCACCGTGACGAGTCCGGCATGCCCGGATGTCTCAGTCCCCGACGAAAGCTTTGAGTGCGGCGCCCTCGCGGCCCCATTAGGAACGAATTGATGAAATCGGTAAGGAATTCGCTGCGGTCGCGCGTCGGCCGCCTTGTCGCGTGCGGCGTGCTTGCCGTCGCGCTCGTGGCCACCGTGGGCTTTGTCCATTGGCGGCACGAACAGCGCCTCGCAGCGCCCTCGGCCGCTGCCCTGACCGGCGTCGCGCACCAGATGCGGCATGACGCGTCGGCGTGGTCGCATCAGGAGAAGGATGCATCCGCCATGCTCGCCGATATCCGCGCCGGCCAGGTGGCCGCCATCGGCGTGAGCCGCGAGGCGATCCTCGTCTCGACGCTCAAGGGCGACAAATACTATGTCGCCGATCACAACGGCGCGTTCTCGAATTCCCTGCTGCTCGGCGACCTGAAGCCCGGCAGCGCCACGCCCTATCAGCTGGTCTGGCTGCCGGACGCGGAGGTACGCACGGGCACGGCGCAATGGAGCGAAATGTTCGACCGCTCGCGCGATGCGCTGAGCCTGCTGCTGCCGCTGCTGATGATCGGCGGCCTGCTGTGGTTCATGCGCCGCGAGATGCGCGGCGGCGCGCAGTTGCTCGGCAAGTCGCCGACGCTGCGCTTCGACGACGTGATCGGCGCCGGCGAGGCGAAAGCCGCGCTCACCGACGTCCGCGCCTGGCTTTCCGAGCCCGCGCAGTTCACCGGCATGGGCGTGCGCGCGCCGTGCGGCATCCTGATGACGGGCGGTCCGGGCGTCGGCAAGACGCGGCTGGCGCAGGCGCTGGCGGGCGAATGCGGCGCGAACTTCATCGCCATCACGGGCAGTTACTTCAGCGCGAAGTACTACGGCGTCGGCATCCAGAAGGTCAAGCATCTGTTCGAACTGGCGCGCAAGAATGCGCCGACCGTCATCTTCATCGACGAAGCCGACGGCCTCGGCAAGCGCACCGACACGGGCGGCGGCCCGGTCGAGGCGGAAAGCAACCGCATCATCAACCAGCTGCTCGCGGAGATGGACGGTTTTGCGTCGAATGAAGGCGTGATCATCGTCGCGGCGACCAACCATCCGGACAATCTCGACGAAGCGCTGCGCCGTCCCGGTCGCTTCGACCGCACGGTGCAGGTGCGCCTGCCGAGCCTCGAAGACCGCTCCGAGATCCTGCGCTTCTATGCGGACAGCCTGAAAAAGAAGAGCGACGACATCGACTTCGAACAGCTCGCGCGGCTCACGACGGGTCTCTCGCCGGCGTCGCTCGCGATGATCGTCAACCAGGCGGGCCTCGTCGCGCGCAAGGCCGGCACGCGGGAAGTCGCGGCCGCGCACTTCCTGGAAGCAATCAAGATCGCGCGGATCGGCGACATCAACGGCGCGGAACGCGCGCTGTCCGACGACGAACGCACGCGCATTGCGGTGCACGAGGCGGGCCATGGACTCGTGGCGGCGCTGCTCGGCACCGGCGTGCTGGAGGAAGTCACGATCCTGCCGCGCGGCGGCGCGCTTGGCGTCGCGCTGATCACAAAGATGCAGGACAAGCATCTGTATCGCGAGACGGAATTGCGCAACGAGATCCAGGTGCTGCTCGGCGGACGCAACGCCGAACTGCTGATGTTCAACGAAGCATCGAGCGGCGCCGCACATGACTTGCAGGAAGCGTCGCGCATCGGGCTCGACATGGTGTCGAAGCACGGCTTCAACAGCGAAGGCAACCTCTTCAGTCTCGCGGCGCTGCCGCAGCAGTACGCGGGGCTGCAGCTGAAGAACTCGATCGAACACGCGAACGCGCTGCTGCACGAGCTCAACGATGCGTGTTTCGCGCTGTTGCAGGCGAACGCGCCGGTCCTGCGGTCGATCGCCGAGCAGTTGCTCGACGAGGAGACCGTGCCGGGCGAAACGGTGTACCGGCTGATCCGCGAGCATGCGGATTCGCTCGCCAATCTCGAAAGCGACGACGAAGCGCTGGCGGCGTAAGCGCCGCATCGGCGGGCGGCCCGAACGGAGCGATGGCACACTAGGCGGCAACGCCGTCGCTCCCGGTCTTCCATGCCCCTTCGCCTGCCTCCGCTCAATGCGCTGCGCCTCTTCGAGTGCGCCGCGCGTCATCGCAGCTTCAAGCTCGCCGCCGCCGAACTGAACGTGACGCCGGGCGCCGTGAGTCACGGCATCGGCGCGCTGGAGGACATGCTCGGCGTCGAACTGTTCGTGCGCGAGCCGCGCGGCCTGTCGCTCAGCGCGGCCGGCGAGCTCTATCTTCCGTATATCGCCGAGGCGTTTTCGCTGATCGCCATCGGCACCCGTTCGCTGCCCGACCGGCGCAACCGCCGCTCCATCTCCGTCACCTGCGCGCCGACGCTCGCCGCCCGCTGGCTGGTGCCGCGTCTCGGCGATTTCCGTGCGCGCTGGCCCGAAATCGACGTGAGCATCGATACGTCGCGGCGGCAGGCGGGCTTTCCCGTCGATGGCTTCGATTTCGGCCTGCGCCTGAGCCGCGGCCCGGTGGACGGCGCCGCGTGGCTGCGCCTGTTCGGCGAGCGGCTCGTGCCGCTGTGCAGCCCCGCATACCGCGCGATGCTCGCCGCCAGCGGCGACGCACCGGATCTCACGCGCGCGACACTGATCCACGTCGATACCGCCAGCCAGGACTGGCAGGCGTGGCTCGATGGCGCGGGCATGGCGGGGCTCGATCTGCGCGGGGGCCTGCGCTTCGACACCGTGCAACTGGGCTTCGAGGCGGCGGCAGCCGGACTGGGCGTGGTGATCGGCCGGCTGCCGCTGGTCGAGCGCGAACTGGCGCAGGGCACGCTGGTGCAGGCATCGGAGAAGGTGGTCGAAACGCAGACCGCCTACTGGCTGTGCGACACGCCGCAGGCCGGCGAGCGCGCCGATCTCGCCGCGTTCAAGGCCTGGCTGATCGAGCAGGCGGCCGGATTCGACCCGAGCGAGCCGCGCGGTTGAAGCTGGGTTGAACTGCGCTCAACCGCCGGCGAAAACTTTTCGTTTGTCAGCACGCCCGTGCGCCTGCGACGATGCCCGGCAAGGAGGAACACCGTCCATGTCGTCACTTTCATTCGATGCAAAACGCACCCGCATCGCAGCCTGGGCGCTGATCGGCGCGGCCGGCCTGATCCTGAGCGCCGCCATGGGCGTGCGTCAGACCTTCGGGCTGTTCATCGGCCCGTTTTCCTTCGATCGCGGCCTGCCGGTCACGCTGATCGCCTTTGCCATTGCGCTGCACAACCTCGTCTGGGGCTTCGCGCAGCCGTTCGCGGGCGCCGCCGCCGATCGCTACGGCGCCGCCCCCGTGGTCGCCTTCGGCGCCGCGACCTTCGCCTGCGGACTTGCCATCGCGGGCGCGGCGACCTCGGGCTGGATGTTGATGCTCGGGCTCGGGCTGCTGGTCGGCATCGGCATCAGTTGCACGAGCTTCGGCGTGGTGCTCGCGACGGTGGGACGCGTAGCCTCGCCGGAAACCCGCAGCCTCGCGATGGGTCTCGCCAGCGCGGGCGGCTCGCTCGGGCAAGTGCTGATGGTGCCGTTCGCGCAGGCCGTGCGCGTGCACGCGGGCGTACCGGCATCGATGTATGCGCTCGCCTTCGTGCTGCTGCTGATCGCGCCGCTGGGCATCGTGCTGGATCGCGCCAGCCGGAGGCGCAAGGGGCAGGTTCAGACGCAGCCCGCGGCATTGCCGCTGCGCGAGACACTGGCTTACGCGGCGCGCCATCGCGGCTACCGGCTGCTGACGCTCGGCTTCTTCACCTGCGGCTTCCAGCTCGCGTTCATCGCGACGCACCTGCCCGGCTATCTGCTGCTCTGTCACATGCCGGTGGGACTCGGCGCGACGGCGCTCGCGCTCATCGGCTTCTTCAACATGATCGGCAGCTGGGGATGCGGCTGGCTCGGCGGACGCTGGCGGCAACATCATGTGCTGGCGTGGCTCTATCTGATCCGCGGCGGCACCATCGCGCTGTTCGTGCTGTTGCCGACGACGAGCGTCTCAGTGGTGCTGTTCGCCGCCGTCATGGGCCTGACTTGGCTCGGCACCGTGCCGCTCACCAACGGCCTGATCGCGAAGGTGTTCGGCACGCGCCATCTCGGGACGCTGTTCGGTGTCGTGTTCCTGAGCCATCAGCTGGGCTCGTTTCTCGGCGCATGGCTCGGCGGCTATGTGTTCGATACCACCGGGTCCTACTCGCTGATCTGGGGCGCCACGGCCGTCGCAGGCCTGGTCGCGGCGCTGCTGCACTTTCCGATCGACGACCGTCCGCTCACTGGCGACTCGCTCGCCACGGCGTGAGCGTATCGGCTTACGACGGATTCAGGCAGCCGCGCACCATCGTCGCGTAAAGCGGATCGGCGACGCGCCGCTCGAAGTATTCGACGAGTGTCGAGCCCGCGTCCTGCCGCACGCTCACGCCGATGGTCACGCCCTTGAAGTAGGTCTCCGCGCGCAACCGGACGGCGCCGTCGTGCTTCACGCGGCTGAACTCGCGCGTGCCGTTCTTCCAGCGCGCGGCGATGCACTCCGCCACCTCGGACACCTTCGCCGCCGTGCGTTCCCTGAACACCGGCGAGCGCGCGAACACGCTGTCTTGACGCGAGCACGCCGCGATCATGATGCACAAGCCGATCATCGATACGACATGCCGCGTTTTCATCGGGAGCTCTCCGGGGTGGCGCGTTCAACGGCGACGCGCCGCGTGGTTCGCGTTTTTCATTAACCAGCTGCGCAGGTTCACGGCATCCTGGACGTGCGCGTGCGCGTCAGGTGCGCCGAGAATCACGAACACGACCTGCCGCCCATGCACCGGCGCGATCACGATGAGGCAATGGCCCGCCTCGTTCGTAAAGCCGGTCTTCTGCAGGCCGACGCGCCATGCCGCGTTGTACACCAGCGGATCCGTGTTGCGATACATCAGCGGCCCCGCGCCGCCGAGCACGAGCTTGTGATGCGAGGTCGCATAGTCGCGGATGGTCGAATAGCGATACGCCGCGCGGGCCAGCTTGGTGAGGTCGCGCGCCGTCGAGACGTTGTGCGGAGACAGGCCCGTCGGATCGACGAAATGGCTGCGCTGCATGTGCAGACGCTTCGCGGTGCGGTTCATCGCGCGCACGAAGCCAGGACGTCCGCCCGGATAGTCTCGGCTCAGCGCGAACGCCGCCCGGTTCTCCGACGACATCAACGCAATGTGCAGCATCGTCCGGCGCAGCAGCAGCGAGCCCACCGGCAGGCGCGAGCGCGACCACTTGAGGCGGTCGACATCGGCATCGGTGATGCGCGCGGGCTTGATGAGAGAACGCTTCGAGTCGAGGACGACCATGGCCGTGAGCAGCTTGGTCAGCGAGGCGATCGGCAGGCGCCGGTCGGCGTGGCGCGCGTACAGCGTGCGGCCCGTGGCGAGATCCACGGCGATGGCGGCGCGTGCGTGCACAAGCGGTTTTGAGACGGCGCGCTTCGCGTGCGCAATGAGCGGCACGAGACTCGCGAAAAGGAAGATGAAGAAGACGAGGTGGAATCGGATCATGACGCGTTCAGTTACGCGTCGGGTGGGAAGGGGTATGCAAGGGCGACGGCATGGAAGTGGCGGCGGAAGCGGCGACAAGCGGGAAGCACGCTACCGTAAGGGGCGAGGCTTAAGTGGGACTTAAGGGGGCATATACCTGATCGTGATGGAGCCGCGGTGGAAGCGCCAATCGAGTCCTGACTAATGAAGCTGCCGTTTGTGAAATCGAGGTTCTGCAGGCGCCGTGGCAGATTCGAGCTGCGACACTTCACGAGGAGTAGTCTTGACAAAAGACCGCTATCTGCGGCTTTGAAAAATCTCAAGATGCACGATCGAGTGCCGTTCCGACGTCTTGAAGCAACCTCATGACGTTTTCTCGACTTGCACCTATGCGGGTTTCGAACTCGAAAAGATCTATCCCATTGCATATCTCGTTGAGAGCCGAATTGATGATGAGCAATTCATCACGGCTGATTTCGATATTCAGTTTATTGACTGACGAACTAACGATTTCCATATTCTTACCTCAAACGATTGAAATAGTTGATACCGTCGGATGGACGGAATGCAGTTCCTCCGTCCACAGCTCTCGGGTTGTGAATGACAACCGTACCAAACGCTTCGCGCCAATAAGCCGTTCGATCATTGCTTAAGCTTCGGGCGTGAGTCGGATTGCTTATCACATCGTGAATCAAGTCCGCGAACTGTGCGCGAGTTCGAATTCCTAGACCTCGATATTCGCCTTGATCAAGTACATGTTTTTCAAAAGCGTGTCCGTTTGCTATGGCGTCAGCGAGGCTGCATCTCAATCCAAGCGGATCCGCCCAGCCGAAGATGTTCGGTGCGAATTCACAAGGATTAATGCCTCCCGCCAAGCCGACGGGGTCATTGCTGATGAAGCTTCCAGTTTGTGGATCGAAATGCCGATGGCGGTTGTATCTCAGCCCACTTTCATAGTCTTCATATTGACCTTGCAGCCGGATCGGTTGCTCGATGCGCTCCGTCCCGACATGATCGACCTGGCCGGTCACGCCGTAGTGTACTTCCCATACGATCTCGCCGTCCGCGTTGCGCAACCGTATCGGCGCGCCGTTCGGGTCGTTCTGGTAGAAGTACAGGCGCTTCGATGCGGCGTCTTTCGTTTGCATCGCCAAGGGCTCGAAGCTGCCCAGGTGATAGGCATAGAAGCGTGCTGTGTCGTGTTTGTTCGAAGCGCTCCGTACCTCACCCGCCATCGCATCGCCGTCCCACAGGAACCAGATTTGTGAGCCTCGCTGGCTATGCGCGCCATGCCACGCCTCAGTCGCCCGCTTGCCGATGCGCCGTCCCAGCGCGTCATAGCGATACGCCCAGCGCTCGTTGTGCGTGTTCTCGAAACCCGCCAGCCTCCCGAACGCATCCCATTCGAAGCGCTGCACGCCCTGTCCGCCGCCCTGGCGGATGATCAGTTGGCCCGCCGCATCCAATAGCCAGCGCGCGCCATCGTTGTGCTGCAGTTCTCGTCCGCGTTCGTCGTCACGTACGACCTTGAAGCGGTCTCCGTGGGCGTCGTAGGCGAAATACTT
>NZ_JARUXQ010000002.1:857159-1222748 GCF_031451265.1 Caballeronia sp. LZ033
CCTGCCCGATTACGCCTCGCTCCCTTATCTCGCGCCCGATCAGATTGCGCTGCCCGAGACCGAAGGCGTCGATCGCTGGCACACCGAGGACAATGTCACTACGGGCCGCTACGTCGTCGATGACTATGATTTCCGCAAGCCCAAGGCGGACCTGCAAAGCCAGCAGGCCAATCCGCTCAGCGATGAACACGGCTCTTATGAGAAGTACAACTGGCAGCTCGGCTATGTCAATGGCGACGAGGGCAATCACTATTCGCGCGTACGTCTCGAAGAGGAACAGACTGGGAGTGAAAGCGCTCATGGTCACACCACCATTCGCGCTTTCGCGCCCGGTTATCTGTTCACGCTCACAGGATGTCCCCGAACGGCTGACAACCGCGAGTACCTGATCGTCGGCGCAAGTTATCAGTTTCAAAGCGGCGGCGATGCCAGCGGCAGCAGCACGGCGCGTTACGACACGGAGTTTCTCGCGCAGCCGACTTCACTGCCCTGGCGCGCGCCTTCCATCACGCCGCTGCCGAAAGCGACAGGACCGCAGACAGCGGTGGTCGTTGGCCCGGCAGGCGAGACCATCTGGACCGACCAGCACGGCCGCGTGAAGCTGCAATTCCGCTGGGACCGCTACGGCAAGAGCGACGAGAACAGTTCGTGCTGGGTACGCGTCTCCGATGCCTGGGCCGGTTCGAATTATGGCGGCATCTACATCCCGCGTATCGGTCAGGAAGTGGTGGTGGATTTCATGAACGGCAACATCGATCGGCCGCTCATCACCGGGCGCGTCTACAACGCCTCGCAGATGCCGCCGTTCAACCTGCCCGACTCGGCCACGCAAAGCGGCTTTCTCACGCGCACGCCCAACGGCAACAGCAGCAACGCCAACATGTTCCGCTTCGAGGACAAGCAGGGTTCGGAGCAGATCAAGCTGCACGCCGAGCGCAATTACGACACGTCGGTGGAAGCGAACACCACGCACGCCACGGCGGGTTCGCACACGATCGAAGTGGGCTTGCCGCTCGCTTCGGGCGACAGTTCGACTTCGCCGCCGCCCTCGGGCGCGCAACGTCTGTTACAGCAGCAAGCCGGCGCAGGCTCAGCCGGTCAATTGCAGCAGGCGATGGCCGCACGACGAGGCAAGCGCGGCAAGAAAGCCCATGCCCGCAGCGAGATGCAGCAATCGACCGCACCTTCGGGTCCGGTCGGACAACTGCTGCAACAGGTCCCGGCCGTCCTGCAGGACTTTTTCACCCCGCAGCTCGATGGCCACGCATTCAACCTGACGGTGAACGGAAATGAAAACACGCTCATCGCGGGCGAGTCGTCGTCCCTCGTGCTCGGCATCGTCAACGACGTCATCGGTGGCGCTGAGAACCGCCTCAACATCGGAAACAAGCTCGATGTCATCGGCGGGACGCTCGAAGAACTCCACACGCTCGACGTCAGTGCAAAGGGAGCCGAGGTGTCGAATACCGGCTCCGTCGTCGAAAACACGGGAAGCGAGGTCACGTCGACCGGCTCGTCCATCTCGACCGTCGGATCAGAGGTGTCGACTACGGGATCGTCGGTTCAGACCGTCGGTTACGAGGTCAAGTTTTGAAGCCGGTCCGACCAGGAAAGAAGACGCGCAATGAAGGTCATGAAACTCACCTGGATGATGCTGCGGATGCACCCTTGTCGCGTCGATGCGACCAGAAGTTCGTCCCCCGGCATCCCGGGCATACGCGCATGCCGGGCGTGAAGATCGCAGCAACCATGCGAACCGTTTTGAAAGTTCCGTCACCAGAGCTCGACCCAGGCAGTCGGCCGACAGCGTTCGGGAATAACACAATGCAGTGTGCGTAATCCCGTCAGGATGACAAAGTTTCGCAACACGTTTGTTTGACTAACTATCCGATTATCAAAGAGCGACATGACCCAGATTGTGATGGCCTGCAGCCAAGCATTTGAGCCCGGCACACTCAGTTTCCGTTCCATGACAGGAAACGAAGCACTCGACCTCCCTGACCTTCGGGGTCGCCAACAACGTCATCACTGGCGTCGAGAACCGCCTCAGCATCGGGAACAAGCTCGACATCATCGCCGGGACGCGTGAACAGTTTCACGCTGTCAACGTCAGCATCCGGGGCGTCGAAGTCGCGGCCCGGGCCTCCTCCTTCGAGACCAAGGGGGCCGAATTCAAGGCGACCGGCTCGTCCATCTCGACCCTTGGCTCATCGATATCGAGCACTGGGTCGTCGATGCGTACCGCCGGTTACGACATGAAGTTCCGACACTGGCATTACCTTGAAAGAAGACGCGCAATGAAGATCATGAAACCAACCCGGCTGACGGTGCTTACGCGCCCTTACCGTCATCAGGGCAATGAACTGCTGGGCGTTGCGGTGGCCTGCATGGCAACGCTGGGCGACGCCCCGCGCGTCCTCGGAGAGCAGACGCTGTGGAATACGGTCGGTGCTGAACTGGCCGGCCAGACGCTGGATCTCGGCTTGCCCAAACGGCATCCCGAGTATCTGGCGACCGCCTGGGCCTACGGCACGCATTGCGACAAGCAGCACGCCTGTGAGGTGGCTCTGCGGGTCGCGCAGAGCAACAAGCGGGTACGTGTCACCGGCGACCGCGTCTGGCAGGACGGCCGGCCCCGGCCGGCTGCCCCGTTCGAGCGCATGCCGCTCGACTGGACGATGGCGTATGGCGGCCCGGCCTATCCGCAGAATCCACTCGGCCTCGGCCATGAGACCGAGACCCAGGCACAAGCTTCGTCACGCAAGCTGCCGAACCTCGAATACATCGATGACCTCATGACGTCATCGGACGCACCGGTGCGCAGCGCCAGCTTCGCACCGGTGCCCTCTTCCTGGCCGCAGCGTCGCGCGCTGTACGGCGAAGTCGACGATACCTACATCGAAGAAGATTTTCCGGGCTATCCGCGCACCATGGATGCCGCGTACTTCAACATCGCGCCCGCCGACCAGCAGTTCCCCGACCTGAGCGCGCTGCCCGCCGGGTGCGACTATGAACTCGTCAACCTGCATCCCGAGCGCGCGCGCATCGCGGGCCGGCTGCCGGCGCTGCACATGCGCGCCTTCGCCTGGCACACGAACACCGCTCCGGGCCGCGAGATTCCGCTGCGGCTCACGACGCTCTGGTTCCTGCCGCACATTGAGAAGGTCGTGATGATCTATCACGGCGTGATGGCCATCCGCACCTTCGATGCCAGCGATATCGCCTGCCTGATGCTGGCCGCGGAGACCGCCGGCCAGCCGCGTCCCGTCGCGCACTATGAAGACATCCACGCGCGCCGGCTCGATCCGCGGCGCGGCGTGCTGTACGCGATGCGCGACGGCGATCTGTTCCCGGAAGACCTTGCCGCGAGCGGCGACTCGGCCTGGACGCCGGGCGAACCGAACGCGATGGCCCGCCAGTTCCTCAACCGTCTCGAGCGCGAATCGCAGGCGCTCGGCGCGCCGGCGGCTCCGCCCGCGACGCCCATGCCCTCGCGTCCCGAGCAGCTGGTCGAATACGTCGAGCAGACCGAGAAAGACGCGGAACGCAGAACCGCCGACCTGCGCAAGCGCGCCGATCAGATCCTCGCGGACCTGCGTCCGCCCGCTGCCGCCGAGCCCGCGTCGCCTCCGGCGCTGCCGGAGTTGCCGGGAGCGGTCATCGATCCGTCGCTGCTCGCCATGCGCCGCACGACGCAACTGAAGTCCGCGCACTTCCGGCCCGCGCCGTCGCAGCCCGACGCGGGTCAGACGGCCCACGCGGCCAGCAGGCGCGCCTGGGTGACGCAGGCGCTTGCGCAAGGCAGATCCCTGATCGAAGCCGATCTCGCCGGAGCGGACCTGTCGGACCTCGATCTCTCCGGTGTCGATCTCTCGCGCTCCAGCCTCGAAGGCGCTGACCTGAGCGGCGCGATCTTCATCGGCGCCTGTCTGAAGGAGGCCAATCTGGTGCGCGCAACGTTGCGCGGCACGCGCCTCTCCAACGCCGACCTGAGCGAAGCCAATCTCTCGCTCGTCGAAGCCGAGTCCGCCGATTTCCGCGAGGCCTGCCTGCGGCGAAGCGTGATCGAACAAGGCAATCTCGAACAATGCGATTTCTCGGGCGCGACGCTCGACCGCACGCAGTTCAGCAAGGGACGGTTCGGCACGAGCGTCTTTTGTGACGCGCGCATCAGCGACGTCGTCATGATGGATCAGGAGATCGGCCAGGCCAATTTCAGCCGCGCGGTCATCCGCAAGTTCGTGTTGTTCCGCTGTCCGTCGCAGACGCTCGACTTCAGCGGGGCGGACATCATCGGTCTCGGCCTGACGGAATCTCCGGTCGAACAGCGCCTGTGCTTCAACGGCGCGCGCCTGCACAAGGCGTGCTTCCTCCAGTGCGGCGCGCTGCACGCGAGCACCTTCGCCGATGCAGAACTGGTCGAAGTGAACCTGCACGCGGCCGATCTCGCCCGCAGCGACTTCACGCGCGCCCGCATTGCCAACAGCGATTTCTCGAGCGCCGACCTGCAAGCCTGCACGTTCCTCGACGCCCGCTTCGAGCGCGGCTATCTGGTCCGTGCCGACCTGCGTCTGGCGAGCCTGCAAGGCGCCGATCTGATCGAGGCCCTGCTGCGCGCCGCCGATCTGCGCGGCGCGGATCTGCGCGAAGCCAATCTGTTCCGCGCCAATCTGGGCGACGTGTTGATCGACGACACCACGCGTCTCGACGACGCCTATCAGGAGCGGGTCATCTGGTGTCCGCGCGCGCGTCCGGAGGCTGCATGATGGATCGGCTCGGCCTTGAACAGCAGGTGCGCGACGGCATGCCGGTGAGGGCGTTGTCGCTCGAAGGCGCTGCGTTGCAAGGCATGGATTGCGCGGGCGGCGTCTTCGAGCGGGTGGATTTTCGCGCCGCGAACCTGACGGGCGCACGGTTCGCCGATTGCGTGTTCGATCACTGCCGCTTCGGACACGCGGTGCTGGCCGATGCGCGCGTGACGGGCAGTCAGTTCCTGAATTGCGACATGGAGCAGGCCGACTGGTCCGCCTCGACCCTGCAGAGCGTCAGCTTTGTCGATTGCCGCGCGCCGCACGCGCGCTTCACACGGGCCGCACTCGACAGCCTGAATGTCCTGAAGGGCGATCTCGCGGGCAGCGTCTTCGATCATGCGCGCCTCGCGCTCAGTTTCTTCGACGAAACCAACGTGGCGGGCGCGAGTTTCAACGCCTGCACGTTGCACAAGGTGTTCTTTCATCGCGTCGACCTGCGCCAGACGCCGTTCCGCGAAGCGTCGTTCGACAACGCCATCTTCGCGGAATGCAACCTGAGCGGCCAGGCCTTGAGCGGCCAGACGCTGCTGCGTTGCCAGTTCATCGAATGCGACATGAGCGAGGTCTGCTTCGAGAACGCGCATCTGCCGCACACCGGTTTCCCCGGCTCGCTGCTGGCAGGCGCGCGCTTCGACGGCGCGCGCGCAGCCTCGGCCTGCTTCTATCGCGCCCGGGCCGAGCGCATCCAGTGCCGCGACGCCGACATGCCCGGCACGATCTGGAGCGAGGCGCGCATCGATCACGCCGACTTCTCGCGCGCGCAGCTGCGCGGCAGCCAGTTTCACAAGGCGCAAGGGCGCGCGGCCCGCTTCGACGCAGCCCGTCTCGAAGCCGTGGATTTCACGGGCGCGACGCTGCACGACGCCCGCTTCGACGACGCCAGCTTCGAGCGCACGCTGTTCCATCGCGCGGAGTCGGAAGAACGGCCCTGGTCGGACAAGGAAGGCGCCCGCGACGCCGACGAAGAGCTGTACGCAGCCGAACAATGGTCGTCCCGGCGCGCCAGCCGGACGCCCGCCGCCTGATAACCGGAGAACCACTCAATGAGCAATCCTGCCAACCTGTTGACCCAGCAGCACATCGAAGCCCAGTGGCCGCGCATCGGCCGTGTCCAGCAGCTCGACGACGACGGGGCGACCGTAGGCGTCGCGCTCGACGGCGAAGTGATCGCCTGCCAGCCCGCGTTCAGCTGCCTGCTCGCGCCGGCTTGCGGCGACACCGTGCTGGTCACGCGCGAACGCACGCACGGGCATTTCGTGATCGCCATCATCGAGCGGCCCGGCGACGCGCCCGCAACGCTGCGCATGGCCCGCCCGATGATCGTCGAGGCCGAGGGCGGCCTGCGGCTGTCGAGCGCGCGCGATATCGAACTCGACGCGGCACAGCGCTGCGCCATTCACGCCGACCACATGACGCTCGATAGCGCGCGCGCCGAGCTGCATACGCAGACGCTGTCGCTGCGCGCGACGGTGGCGCAGGCGAGCGCGCAGACGTGGCGCAGCGTGACGCGCTCGCTGGAAACGCTGGCCGATCACATCGTGCAGGTCTGCAAGCAGAGCTTTCGCACCTGCGAAACAGTGGATCACGTGCGCGCCGCGCAGATCGATCACGAAAGCACGGAGCTCATGCGGCTGCACAGCCGCAACGTGCTGCTGAGCGCCGAACATCTGTCGAAGATCGACGGCGAACAGATCCATCTCGGTTGAACCCAGGAGAACCCACATGGTGATGGTGAATTCAAGCGCGGGCGGCGGCAACGACTCGGTGTCGGTCAACAAGACGCCGCCGGTCGGCACGCCGGCGGGCTACGACAACAACTCGCAGCGCGCGTCCGCACAGCCCAACGTGACGAACGTGATGGTCGGCGGCGGCTTCGCGCACAACATGGGCACCACGATTCCGGCGTCCAACGGCGATCAGGGCGGCGCGCAGGGCGGTGTGGCGTCGGGCTCGGTCTCCGCTTCATCGCGCAATTCGCGCGGCGCGAACACGGTCTTGCTGCAAGGCATGCCGACCACGCGCATGACCGATCCCACCTTGCAGAACAACGCCAACACCACGGGCACCGGCAGTTCGCCCAGCCAGACCAAAGTGCTGAACATGGCGTCGTGACCCGGGAGCATCCATGAAGAACCGATTCGCACACCGTGCGGTCTGCGTCGTCGCGGCCATCGCGATGTGCGGATGCGCGTCCACCCAGCGCGACATGGACGTGCCGTACGAGATCACGCTGCACGTCGCCGACGACGCCAATCTCGGCGTGACCGGCAAGCCGTCGCCGATTCTCGTCGGCCTCTACGAACTCAAGTCGACCGGGGCCTTCGAAGCGGCCAGCTTCCCGACGCTTCAGGACCGCGCCAAGGACGCGCTCGGCGAGGACCTCGTCTTCACGCAGCAACTCATCATGCAGCCGGGCGAAACCAGGACGCTCCGCCGCCCGGGCGGCGCGCTCGCCACGCAACTGGGCATTGTCGCGGGGTATCGGCTGATCGACAAGCGTCTGTGGAAACAGACCGTGGCGCTCGCGCCGCCGAAGAGCACCAACCTCTACAAGGTGTGGCAGTTCTCGCCCCGCACCGAAAAGATCGCCGTGGAAATCACCCGTCAGAGCGTGACGGTCACGCTCGACAAACGTTGAAGACATTATGAACAACACTATCCGGGCGCGCGAATCATGGATCGATCACAGCAAGGTCGTGTGGTCCGAAGGCATGTATCTGCGGCCCCAGCACTTCCAGCAACTCGAACGCTACGTCGAGCACTACGTGCAGCACCGCAGCGCGGCCGGCGCGTCGCCCTTCTTCTGGGGTCTCGCCGATCTCGAACTCGATCACGGCGCGCTCAAGATCGGCAAGATCGCGTTGTTGTCGGCGCGCGGCGTGTTGCCTGACGGCACGCCGTTCTCGTTCCACAGCGGCGAGGACGCGCCCGCGCCGCTCGACATTCCCGCCACGCTGCGCGACCAGCGCATCGTGCTTGCCGCGCCGCTGCGCCAGCATGGCGCCGTGGACGTGATCTACGAGGACAGCCAGGGCTCGCTCGCACGCTATGTCGCGCAGAACACCGAGCTGGCGGACAACGTCGCGGTCTCGCTCGGACCGGCGGCCGTGCAGCTCGGCAAGATGCGCCTGCGCCTGATGCCCGAGTCGGAACTCGGCGCGGACTGGCAGGGCATCGGCGTGGTGCGGGTGCGCGAGCGCCACCCGGACAACCACGTTTCGCTCGACCCGGACTACATCGCGCCGATGCTGTCCGCGATCCGCCATCCGGTCCTGACCGGCCTCGTGCGCGAACTGCATGGCCTGCTCGAACAGCGCGGCGCGCTGCTCGAACAGCGCCTCAAGCGTTCCGGGCGCGGCAGCGTCGGCGAAGTGGCGGACTTCCTGCTGCTCGGCCTCGTGAACCGCGCGCAATCCGAAACCTGGCACGTGCAGCAGGCCGGCATGCAGCATCCGGAAATCCTGTTTCGCGACTGGCTCAGGCTCGCCTGCGATCTCAGCACCTTTACCAGCCCGACGCGGCGCCCGGTGGTGTGGCCGGTGTATCGCCACGACGACCTGCAAAGCTCGTTCGGCCCGCTGATGCTCGAACTGCGGCGTTCGCTGTCGAGCGTGATGGAACAGAGCGCGGTGGCCATCGAGTTGCAGGAGCGCGCGCAACGCGTCTGGGTGGCCCGCATCCCGACGCCCGAGCTGCTGCGCCGCGCCGCCTTCGTGCTCGCAGTGCGCGCGGACCTGCCCGCCGAAGCGGTGCAGACGCGCTATCCGGCGCAGGTGAAGATCGGGCCGGTCGAGCATCTGCACAATCTCGTGCATCTGCAACTGCCTGGTATCGGACTGCGCGCGCTGCCGGTCGCGCCGCGCCAGATTCCCTATCACGTCGATCACCACTACTTCGAACTGGACTCCAGCTCGGAACTGTGGGGCCAGCTCGAAAAGTCAGGCGGGCTCGCGCTGCATGTCGCGGGCGACCTGCCCGGACTCTCGATGGAATGCTGGGCGATCCGCAGTCAGGACCGCTAGCCCGGCGCGCCGCCCCGATCCACTCTTCACCGACTTCAAGACGCTATGGCAGAAGCAATGGCACTGACGCCTCCGGATACGGTTGCGTCGCCGGAAGCCCCGGCACGCGGCGGCACCCCGCTGCTCGCAACCGCAAACAGCCTGCTCGATACGGCTATCCAGATCCGCATCGGCGGGCCTGTCGAGCTCGAGGCCTTGCGCACCTATCTCGTCAGCGAGATGCATGCGTTCCAGGAACGCGCGACGCTGCTGGGCATTCCCGTCGAGACGATCATCGGCGCGCGCTATTGCCTCTGCACCGTGCTCGACGAGGCGATCGCGCTGACCCGGTGGGGCGGCGAAGGGCGCTGGTCCACGCACAGCCTGCTCGTCACCTTCCACAGCGAAACCTGGGGCGGCGAGAAGTTCTTCCAGTTGCTGGCGCGGCTGTGCCAGAACCCGGGCGCGCATCTCGACCTGATCGAGTTGCAGTATTACTGCCTGCAACTGGGCTTCGAAGGCCGTTACCGCGTGCTCGACCAGGGAGAAAGCCAGCTCGACGGCATCCGTCAGCGGCTGTTGCGGATCCTGCGCACGCAACGCGGCGAGTACGGCGCGCTGCTGTCGCAGCATGCGCTGCCGGACAAGCGCATCGCGACCGGACGGCACGGCCGCGTGCCGGTGTGGGTCTGGCTGATCGGCGCGATGCTGGCGACGGGCGGCATGTACACGGCGTTCAAGAGTTCCGCCGATCGTCGCGGCGACGTCGTCGCGGCCGCGATCCGCCATGCGCGGCTGCCGGACATCGCCGCGCCGAGCGCCAAGGCGCCGACGGCGGCGAGCCTGCTGCAGGGCCTGTGCCGCCTCGGGCTGATCGAGGTCAAGGATCTGCCCGACCGCAGCATCGTGACGATTCACGGCGACGGCCTGTTCGCGTCGGGTTCGGCCAACGAGAAGGACGCGTACCGGCCGGTGCTGGCGAGCATCGCAGGGGCGCTGAACCAGTTGCCCGGCGACATCGTCGTCAACGGCTTCACCGACGACCAGCCCATGCACACGCAGGAATTTCCGTCGAACGACGCGCTCTCGCTGGCGCGCGCCCGGCGCGTCGAACAGATGCTGCTGGTGAACGGTTTGTCGGCGACCCGGCATATCACGGCGGCGGGGCTCGGCGACGCGAATCCGATCGCGTCGAACGACACGGCAAGCGGCCGGTCGCGTAACCGCCGCGTGGAGATCGTGCTGATGCGTGCAGCATCCTCACAGGTCGGCGACACACCGGGCGGCGATCCGCGAAACACGCAGGACAGCACACCCCAGGGAGCCGCGCAATGAGCTTTTTCCAACGAATCAGGAACGCGCTGTTCAGCCGCGAAATGGCGGTGACGATTCTGGTGTTGATCGTCGTCTGGCTCATCTGGAACGACTTCTCGCTCATCGCCATCGGCAATGCGCATCCGTTCGAGACGCCCGAGGCCCGCGAGTGGCTGATCGCCGCCGTGCTGCTGATCTGGGCCATCTGGCTGTGCTGGCGGCTCGGCTGGATCGTCGCCCTCGCGCGGGCCTGCGGACGCACGCGCACGCGCTGGGTCGAACGCGCCGAAGTGGTGCGGCAACGGCGCGTGCCGCTCGGCGAGACCGAAAAGCGGCTGCGCGACGCCCTCACCGTGCTCAGGCGCGGCACGCACGAGCGCGGCAAGCCGTGGCGCGGCTGGCTCGACCGGCTCACCGGCCATTACGTCTACGCGCTGCCCTGGTACGCGCTGCTCGGTGCGGACGGCGCGGGCAAGACCTCGTTCATCCGTGAGGCCGGGCTGGCGCAGCCGAAGTCGTCCGGGCCGGCTTCGCCGCTCGAAGACTGCTCGTGGTGGTTCGGCAACCGCTGCGTGCTGGTGGACGTGCCGGGCAGCTTCCTCGCGCCCGCCGACGGCGCCGCCGAGCGTTTCCCGCTGATGCGTCTGCTGCGGCGGCATCGCGCGGATCAGCCGGTCAATGGTGTGATCCTCGCGCTGCCCGTGGACGACCTGATGCACGCGGACGAACGTCACTGTCTGGAGCTGATCGCCCGGCATCGCGCGCGTCTCCAGCGCATGCAGGAAGAAGCCGGGATCGTGTTGCCGGTGTATCTGGTCGTGACCAAGATGGACCGTCTCGCGGGCTTCGCCGAAACCTTCGGCGCCTTGACGAACGAAGCGCGCGCGCAGGTGTGGGGCTGGACGCGTCCCGCCGATACGGGCGCGGCGCCGGACGTCGCCTTCGAAAGCGGACTCGCGGCGCTGGTCGACCGCCTGAACGATGGCCTCGCCGATACCCTCGCCCGCGAACCCGACGTGCGCAGGCGCCAGGACATCTATCTGTTTCCGCAGCAGTTCGCCGCGCTCAGGCCACGGCTTGCGTTGTGGTATGGGGAATTGTCGCGTCACTCGAAATACGAAACGAATCTCGCGGTACGCGGCGTCTACTTCACCAGCGCGCAGCAAGGCGGCAAGCCGCTCGACCTGGTGCTCGGCGAACGGCGCGAACGGCTGGGGCTGGTGGCGGATCAGGCCATGCCGGCGCTGGCGCCGCGCCACGGCAGCACGTTCCTCGCGCGGCTGCTGCCGGACGTGTTGCTGGAGGAAAGCGCGTGGGCCGGCCGGAACCGCGCGCAGACCGTCAGGCGCATGCTGATGCACGGCGGGGCGCTGCTCGCCACCGGCCTGGCGCTGACCGTGCTGGCCGCGCTCTGGACCAACAGTTATCTGTCCAACCGGACCTTCCTGCGCGATGTCGCCGGGCACACGGCCGATCTCGATCACTACAGCGGCGCGCCGCTGGAAGTGCCCCCCGGCGATGTCACCGCGCTCGCGCCGCTGCTCGAAATGGAACGCGCGTTGCCGGAGAGTCCGGCCATCGACGTCGAGAATCCTTCGACGCTGAGTCACCGCATGGGGCTGTACCAGGGCGACAAGATCGTCGATGCAACCGGCGATCTCTATCGGAAGACCTTGCGGGAGAAGCTGCTGCCGGTGGTCTCGGTGCGCATCCACGACATCCTCGCGGGCGCGCCGCCCGCCGACCTGGAATTCACCTATGACGCGCTGAAGGCCTATCTGATGCTCTACGACCAGAAGACCTGGGATCCCGAATTCCTCGCCGCCTGGCTGCAGCTGAACGTCAACCGCGCGCTGCCGGGCAACACGACGAAGGAGGCGCGTTCGCTGATCGACGGCCAGCTCGCGGATCTCGTCGCACTTGGACCGCTCGCCTCGCCGTTCCCGGTCGACAACACGCTCGTGAGCACCGTGCGCAGCCGCCTGCTGCAAATGCCGTTCGCGCAGCGCACCTACCACTACCTGCGCCGCAAGGAGATGGACGCCATCAAGGCGCCGGCCATTTCGATCGCCTCCGCCGGCGGTCCGGAAGCGAGCCTCGTGCTGACCCGCAAGAGCGGCCGGCCCATCACCGAAGGCGTGCCCGCGCTGTTCACCGCGAGCGGCTACTGGGAGCACATCAACAAGGACATCGACGATGCGGTCGAGCAGATGCGCCGCGAGGATCACTGGGTGCTCGGCGTGCCCGCCGACGCCGCCGGCCAGGAGAGCGGCGATTCGCGCCGCCAGTTGATCGACGCGGTCAAGCGCCAGTACTTCGGCGACTTCATCCAGACCTGGGACGACTATCTCGGCGACATCAAGGTCGTGCCGAGCCAGTCGCTGGTGCAGAGCATGCAGATTGCCCGCACGCTGTCCTCGCGCGACTCGCCGCTCAAGCTGTTCTTCACGGCAGTGGCCCGCCAGACCGATCTGCTGGACGGCCACGGCGCGCAGGTCCGGCGCGATACCGGACGCATTGCCGAGCGCATCGGCGAGGCGCGCAGGTCGCTGGCGCAGATGTTCGGCGACGAATCGTCGCCCACGAGCAGGAGTTCCGGCGAGCGGCCCGAGAGCATCGTCGACGATCATTTCGCGTCGCTCAGGCATCTGGTGCTCACCGGCGACGTGAACGACAAGGGCCCGGCGCCGATCGACGACGTGCTGAAGACCATCGACGGGCTGTATCAGTATCTGGTGTCGGTGAACGGCGCGGTGGACAGCAACAACCCGCCGCCCCAGACCGATGTGTTCAACCGGCTGAAGGCCGAGGCGGGACGCATGCCGTCGCAGATGCAGGGGATCGTCAACGACGTCTCAAAGACCGGCGAGGCGCAGGTCAACGGCATGATGAAGCGCGACCTGCGCAAGAGCGCCTACTCCAGCGTGGGCGCGGTGTGCGCGCAGACCATCGCGGGACGCTATCCGTTCGCGCGCAATTCGAACCATGACGTGGCGAGCAGCGACTTTTCGCGGATGTTCTCGCCAGGCGGACTGATGGACGACTTCTATCAGAAGAACCTGACGCACGGCATGACGACGAGCGCGGACACGGCGTCGTTCAACTCCGATCCGGGCGGCGGCTTCGCGGCGTCGTTCCGCAATGCGTCGATCATCCGCAACGTGTTCTTCGCGGGCAACGCGGCTTCGATGTCGTATGGCTTTTCGATCACGCCGCTCGACCTCGATCCCGCGATCACGGAGTTCGTGCTCGACGTCGGCGGGCAGAGCATGCGTTACGCGCATGGCCCTCAGATCCCCGTCAACATGCAGTGGCCCGGATCGCGCAGCGAAGTGGTCAGCCTGCAGGTGGTGACGCCGTCGGGCGCGTCGGGCATCCGCGCGCAGGGTCCGTGGGCGCTGCAACACCTGTTCGATCAGGCGAGCATCGTGACCAACGGCAACGCGGACGGCTTTGTCGCCACCTTCACGGTGGACGGTCACAAGCTGTCGATGACGATTCGCAGCAACAGCGCATACGACCCGTTCTTCCTGCCGCAGATGAAGGCCTTCGCATGTCCGTCGTGAACGCCTTGCACCACAGCACCACTGATAGCGAGTCCCTCATGCGACCTCTCAGACTGACCGCCATTGCGTACGACAACAAGATCCTGACGTCCCGCCTGAGCGCGACCTGCGACGCCGATGGCGCGGGCATCGGCCGGGCGGACGGCAACCTGCTGATCCTGCCCGACGAAGCCTCGCGGGTCATCGAGCGGCACGCGGTGCTGCATCACGACGACGGCTGGCATATCGAGAACCTGGGGCCCGCTGCGAGCGTGGCGCTGAACGACCGGCCGCTCGCGGCGGGCGAACGGGCGGGCATCGCGCCGGGCGATCGCATCGCCGTGGGCCCGTACACGCTGCTCGCCAGCGACGCCGCCCCGGCCAACTGGAATCTCGCGCCGGCTGCGCCCGCCGCGGAAACCGATGCCACGGCCAAGGACAGCACGCTGACCAGCCTGACCGGCACGGCCCTGCCGGACCTGCTGGATCTGCCTTCCGACCCGCTGCTGCTGTTCGCGCAGCAGGACGGCGTGAACCGCACGCTGCTCAGCGGCCCGGACGATCCGATGGGTATGCCCGGTCTGTCGGAGTTCGGCGCGCCGCTGTTCGCCGAGCGCTCGGGCGGGCGCAAGTCCGAGTACTCGCGCACAGCCAGCCTGGACGACGGCGCGATGCACTACGACAGCCACTTCGGCGCACTGCATCCGTATGAGGGCGAGGCGCCCGCGTCGCCTTCGCCTTCGCCGTCCTCGCGGAACATCGAGGCGACGGCGGACGTACGTGGTGTCCCGGCAGAACTGTCGCGCTGGATCGAACTCGCCCGCGCCCTGGCCGCCGGCGGCGGCTGGCAGGCCGAGCAGGCGTTGCCGCCCGCGCGGCTCACGCCGGAACTGATGCACACCGTGGGCTCGCTGCTGCGTTACCTCGAGTTCCGCACGCGCGGCGATCTCCAGTGAACGTCCTCAAGGAGATTTCATGACCTACTGTGTGGCGATCAGCGTGGACGACGGCCTCGTGTTTCTCTCGGACACGCGCGTCAGCGCGGGCGTCGAGGAGGTCGCCGAGGCGCGCAAGATGACCGTGTTCGAAACGCCCGGCGAGCGCGTGCTGGTGCTGCTCGGCGCGGGCAGTCTGGCGCAGACCCAGGCGGTCGTCGACCTGCTGAAGGACGCCTGCGACAACGGCAGCACGTCCCTGTTGACGGCGCCGACGCTGCGCGCGGCTGCCGGCATGGTCGCCGATGCCGTGCGCGCCGTGCATCGGCGCGAGACGTCGGCACTGGAGGCGTTCGAGCTCGACTTCAACTGCAGCTTCATTCTCGGCGGCCAGATCCGCACGCATGCCGCGACGCCGCCCGCCCGTTCACGCGCCGCCGGCGAGCCCGCCGCACCACCCGACCCGCAGCTCTTCATGATCTATCCGAGCGGCAACACGGTGTGCGCGTCGGCCGCGATGCCGTATCTGCAGATCGGCGAGTCGCGCCATGGCCGTCCGCTGCTCGACTGGGCGTTCACGCGGCGCGCGCTGTCCCTCGACGAAGCCGCCAAGTGCGCGTTGCTCTCGATGGATGCAACCCTGCGCGCGAATCTCTCGGTGGCCTATCCGCTCGATCTGCTGGCTTACGAGCGCGACACCTATCGCGTGGACCGGTTCACCTCGCTGGACCAGCATCACGACTATCCGCGCAACTTGCGGCGCGCGTGGTGCGAGCGCGTCGATGCGGCGCTCAAGGGCATGCCCTCGCTCATCTGGGGCGAGCCCGAAGGCGTACCGCGCGCGCGCAAGGGAAGACGCACAGGCTGAAGCATGCCCGCTCAGCGGAACCGTCCGAGCAGGCCCACGTCGGCGGCCATGCGGGCGCAGGCGCGGATGTCGTCGAGTCCAAGCTTCTTCTTGATCGATTTGTACAGCCGATAGACCTGCCGCTGCGTCACGGAAAGATCGGCGGCGGCATGGCGCGCGTCGCCGCCGCGCCGGATCCACTCGAGGATGATGCGCTCGGAGTCGCTGAGCCCGTACTGCAAGGTCGCCGTGCGGCTGAAACGGATCGACGGCCAGTCGAGCAGTTCCTCAGCCAGGCCGCGCAGTTCGCGTTGACCCTGCCAGATCCGCTCCTCGCCTTGCGGCGCGGGCGCATCGGATCCGACGTGCAGAAGGCCGAACACGCGGCCGTTGCCGCCGCCGCGATTGGCGGGAAAGAAGACGTGGTTGAGCAGTCCGTGCTGATGGGCCTCGGCGCCCAGCCAGGAACCGCCCGACCCGGCGAACGTGCCGAGGCCGCGCACCGGAAAATGCTCGTTCCTCGCATATTCCAGCACCATAGATTGCTGAAAACGGCTCAAATCCTTGCTGGGTAAGGGATGTAGCCCGATTTTGAGGTGTCGTAAAAGCACGCAAAGCAGCGTATTTCCGCTCGAATAATCAACAACTTGCTGCACCGTTTTTAATGCTTGGAGCCTCAACCAAGTAGCCTTCGGTTACCGGATATACTGTGCATCCATACAGTATTTCGGAAGGTGGCAAAAATGGCAGCGACGTCGATGTGGTGCCCGCTCTGCGCAAGGCGGCTCGGGCGCAGCGAGTTCCAGCCGGCGGTCGGCGACGCGCCGAACCGGTGGATGTGCGGCGACTGCGACTGCGTGGTCAACGAGCACGACGACGAGTACGAGCAGCCCGACTGGATCGAGCGCGCCGAAGTGTCGTGAAGCCGCTGGCGCCGAACCCGCCCACCCTCGACGAGCTCCGGCAGCTGTGGCTGAAGCGGCCGCCCGAGATCGAAGATTTACGCCGTCTGATCCGGGAAGTGCAGCACGCGCGCATTCGCCTCGACGAGGTGCGGGCTTTGTTGGCTGAGCACGATAAGAAGCTGCGTCACCTCGGCCTAAACGATCTGCGCGAGAAGCACTCGCCTTTCCGGAGAGCGGAGCGACTGGTGCTGCAGGAGATCGAGCGCATCGGCACGATCGATGACGCGCCGAAGCTTCCTGAACCCGGCTCGCACGCAGTCATGGAGCGGCATTCCAGCACGTTCTGATGCTGCAACAACGTTCACAGAATCGAAACGCAGAATTTCATCATCGTGATTGAACCGGCGACTCCAGTGTCCATAATTGCAACAGACGCTTGCATGGCGTCTGGTTGCTTCACTGCTTGCCCGGCCCCGTGCCGGGCTTTTTCGTCTTCAAGATGAAGCCCTGTCACCACATCTGCGCCTGCGTGCGCATGTATGAGTCTGCGTGCCCAGCCTCCCAGTCGGCATGCTCCTTCGTCCCTTGAAGGTATGGGTTTTTCGCATACTCGTCTGAGGCAAGGCCACGCGCGTAAGCCGACGATTTCGGCCTACGCGGGACAAGGCTTTTTAGCCTGAGGATGAAAGTTTGCAATGGCATGGACGGTCCCTTCTTCTGTGGTTCGGCAGATTATATCTATCTGAACTTGCCGTCCCCTCTTACTTGTCCTGACCCATCCGGCCCATCCTCCATCCGCAATGCTCGACGCCCGTCTTCAGATCGCGGTCACTCGGTCGAAGGACCGCTGCGACTTCTCCATGATCGACCCTGGCGCAGAGACGGCGGCTTACCCTTGTACCTGACCGACAAGCGAGGAATGCACGTCTCTATCCGACATTCGTCTAATTTTTGTCTATACTATTCGCCAGCTTTAACGTTCTCAGGTGTCTGGTCGCTTCCTCGGAGCCAGACATTTAAGCCGGCGGACCCGCCGGCTTTTTTTTGCTGGTAATTTGTCTCGCGCGGTCGGAACGCGATCGAGGACAGGTCTTTTGTACAGACGCGCGCCAAGCTGTTTCTTGGATGCCTCAGGAAGCGTCGCAGGATCCCGCAATCACTCCCTGCCGCTGGAGGATGCAGACGTAGCGCTGGAGGTAGTCGGCTTTGGCCCGGGCGTCGCTGTCGGCGTCGTCGACGATGCCGAAAAGAGCTGATCCAAACGCTGGTGATAGCTCGGCTGTGCCACCGGCGCCATCGCCCACGCCGCTGGCGCCTGCGCCTGAATCTGCGGCGTTGCCACCGCCTGCGGGGGTGTAAGCGGTGACTGCGACGCGCAGCCGGCGAGCGCCGTCAGCAATAGCAGCGCGGTTCTTCGCGTTGTCGGCTTCATGGGATGCCTTCTCCTGGCTGAGTTGAGAGTCCAGCTGCGCGAGCTGCTCGCCCGCCTCGTTCTGTTTCGCGATCGCCGCGCGCGCCGCGCTCGCGGCCGCGTCCGACACGGCCAGGAGCTTTTGGGCGTTGGCCGCGTTGTCGCGCGCGTGCGCCGCCTGCTCGGCGGACAGCTTTGTCGAGTCGACGGTGTGCAGCGCCGCGCCGCCGATGGCGATGCCGAGCGCGCCCGCGATGATTCCCGTGATGAGGTATGGAGACATGGTCAGTTCCCTCGGCAGGCTTGCGCCTCGAGCTGGCGGCGCGTCACGATGCCGCCGCACCGATTCGCCGTGACCGCGCAGTCCTTGCCGGCCACGAAGCGCCATTTGATGAACTCGGTGCATGCGCCCGGGAAGTCGCGCGCGATGTAGCGCCGGCGCAGCGTCGAGCCCTTGTAGTTCGGCACGCCGATGTTGTAGGCGAGATCCACGACCGCGACCTTCTGGCCGTCCGTCAGCGTGTCGAAGCCCGGCGTGATCGCCTTCACCTCGTCGGCATAGCCTGCGAGGCTGTCGCTGAGCATCGATTTGCACTCAGGCAGCGAGTACGCGCGCATGGCGACATTCGTCTCGCCGAAACAGACCGTCTGGATGTTGTTCGCCAGCCGGTCGTTGTACGGCTTGAGAGACACGCCTTCCTGCGAGGCGGTAAGCGCAACGAGCGCGGCGGCGGCCGCTGCGCCGACCGTCGCCGCGAGGGTCTTTTTGCCCGGGCGCCTACTTGGCTGCTGCGCTTGCGTCGCCATCTGCTTCTCCGGTGGTCGTGTCCGCCTTCGGCGTGGTGGTCGTGTAGCGCGCCGCGATGATCGCCATGCAGCCGATTGCGATCGCGATCGCGAGCCGCCAGCTGTTCGGCAGCAGCGACTTCACCTCTTCAGGAATGCCCGCCCAGAACGCAGTCACGAACGGCGAGGCAAGCGAGATCGCGCCGAGAGCGGCGGCCAGTTGCGTCGACGAGTAGGTGTGGACCTTCGATGCGTCATCGACCAGGCGCAGATTCAGAATGCTCATATGCGCCCCAGCACGACGAGGATGATCACGATGAGCAGCACGAAACCGACGCCGCCGAAGGGGTAATAGCCCCAGCCGGACGACCAACCCCAGCCGGGAAAAGCGCCGATCAGCGCGATGATGAGGACGATGAGGAGGATGGTTCCGAGAGGCATGACTTCTCCTTCGCGCCGAGAGGCGCTAAATGATGTTGCGTAATTCGGAATGGACTATCGGCGGTTGCCGATCCAAGGCTGGGCAGGAAGAGCGGGATGGACGGCGGTTTCAAGCTTCTTGTCGACGGCCTTCGCCGTGCTCGCCGCTTCGTCCGCTTTTGATGCGGCGACGTTCACCTTCTGCTCCACGACTTCGGTCTTCGCGGCTGCTACGGTCGCGGCGGCCGCCGCAGCGCGCGTCTGCTTGATAAGCGCCGCCTGCCGCGCGTCGGTCAGCTTCGCGCGGTCGCCGAGGAACCGCAGCGTGTATTGCGCGACGTCGTGCGTGTCGGTGATCAGCGATCGCAGGTCAGACAGCGCCTGGACGTTCTGCTGATTCTGTTGCTGCAACTGCTGAACCTTGCCTTCGTATTCGGCCACGCAGGCATTGCGCGTCTCGGTACGTACTTCAGGGAAGCGCTTGATGTACGCTGCGCGCTCCTTCGCCCATTCCGCTCGATCAGCCGAAATACCCCACTGGCCGATGAAAAAACCGCCTGCCGCGACGCCCAACAAGCCGCCTATCACGCCGAGCCCCAGCACCCACCACCGCCAATCTCGAAGCCTTGACATCAGCGTTCCTCCGACCTGTTGTTTTCGAGCCGCGCGACTCGATCCTTGAGTTCCTTGACTTCCGCCTCGGCGCGCGCCGCACGCCTCTCGGCCTCGTCTGCTTGCTTCACTGCTGCCCGCATTAGCTCTTCATAGCGGTCGGCACGTTCGATAGCAGCCAGTTCACGCGTCTCGGCGCGCGCCGCGCGCTCCTCTGCCAATGTCGCGAGCTTCTCGAATCGAGAAATGGCCTCAACCTGGCCGTCTGACTCCGCCCTGACAATGCGGGCGTCGCCCTCACTCTCGGCTTGCCGCTTACGGTCGATCTGGCGCCACGCGCGGCCGCCGACCCAGAACGAGCCCGCTCCCGTCAGCGCGGCGGCAACCGCCTTAACGCCTTCAGTCCAGAATTCCGACATCAGTGCTGCCCTCGTAATCTCGCCGGTCTTCCGGGCATGAAAAAACCGCCCGACGGCGGCTGATGCGCTACTATTTCGCGCTGATATAACCCGTGCCTGATCAATAAAATCTATGAGAGACCCGAATAAACAGCTTCTGCAGTTCACCTGCAACATTTGCGGGAATGTCAACGAGGTCGAAAAGTCTCGCCTCACGCGCGAGGAAGCGACTTGCTCTTCATGCGGTTCGACTGTCCGGATGCGCTCAATAGTTCAGGTGCTCACCACTGAACTCTTCGGCAAGAGCATGACGATCGACGAGATTTGGCCACCGCGGCCCGACATCGTCGGCATCGGAATGAGTTGCTGGGAGGTGTACGTTTATCGGCTGATGCACAAGATCCACTATACGAACACCTACTACCATCAGGAGCCGTTTCTCGACATCACAAATATCGATCCTGCCATGGAGGGAACGCTCGACTTCATCGTGTCGACAGACGTCTTCGAACACGTCGCACCGCCCGTCTCTAAGGCCTTCGAGAATGCCCGCCGCCTGCTGAAGGAAGATGGCGTGTTCATCTTGTCGGTGCCGTTTGGCGATGCCGACGCGACGCAACCTGAAACGATCGAATGGTTTCCGAACTTGAATGACTGGCATCTGGAGAATCCAGAAGCAGATAAGTGGATACTGCACAACACCACCATCGATGGAAAGCATGAGGTTTTCGAAGACCTATGCTTTCACGGTGGGCCGGGCACCACTCTTGAGATGCGTCGGTTCGTGAAACACGATCTCATCAGGCAACTGACTGTAGCTGGGTTCAACGACATCACCTTCTACAGCAAGCCGGATTACGCGCATGGAATTCATTGGCCAGAGGGCTGGTCTATGCCGCTTGCGGCGCGCGTGAAGAAGCATCCAAAGCCACTCCTCCCATGGCGCGCCGCTAAGCCGATTGTTCGAGAAGCCTGATCGGCGTCAATCAGGATTCGGGATCAGCCCTTGGATGAAAGGCGACTGCGCATCGAAATACACCTTCCAACGCGGATCACTGGAATCGATCGTTCCTTGATTTGCCCAGACATCCGGGTCCTGCGGACAGCTGAAATAGGAGATGATCGTGGTGTCAGTGTCGTCGGAGAACTGCACGTAGATTGTCGTCATTCAAGTGCCTCAGAAGGTATAGCCGACAGCCGTCGCTTGGTTGGTAAGCGTTCCGCTTCCGATGGTCGCAGTCCGGAAGATGGTCTGTGAAGCGTTGATCGGCACAGTGAACGGATTGTAGATGTAGACACTCGACGCCGCGTTACTGAAGGAATTTCCGCCGATCCCCGAGACGCTTGCTGCGATCGTGCCGTTGATGGCGGTAGACACGGACGACTGAACGAGCATGTTGCCCGTCACAGACGTCGCGTTCGGCGGCACGGCGCCGGCAATCGACAGCGCCGTAGGTGAGGCCGCCTGTGTCGTCGTGTTGAGGATCAGTGACGGGGTAGTTGCAATGCTCCGATCACGTTGAAGCGCGATTCCGAGCAGCTTGCTGCTGGTTGTCGGCCACACACTCACCAGCGCGCTGGCCGTGTATCCGGCCGGCATGTTGGCACCGCCGTACACGCTCGGCGCAACGCTCGATGTCGCGTCGGTCCCAAGCAGCGCGCTCGCACCCGTCACCGGGTTGAAGATCGCATAGAGCGCAACATATCCCGACGTCGGCGCTGATCCGGTGTCCATGCCGCCCGCGCCGTTCGCGGCCAGATTGACGGTCTTGTTGAAGCTGGGCAGGACGTACGTTTGACCGTTGAGCGCCGTTCCGACGACGATCTGGTCAGCGGTGAAAGTCGCTGTCGCCGATGCCGCGGAGACGAGCATCGAAGCGTTGCGCGCCGAGCCGATCACGGGCGCATACATCTTCTGCAACGCGGTGTTGACCTGGTTATAGCTCGTCTTGCTGCGCGCAATGCCAGCTGCGGCAAGGATCGCGCACAACTCTTCCTGAATCATGTTCAGCCACGATCCACGGACGTTCGTCGCAGGCGTTCCTGCGGTCGGATTGCCTTCGGTGAAGTACCCTTCCGAGCCGGACGCTTCGGGCGTCGGCAGCGTAGGCGCCGCTGTTGCATCGTCGATTCGAAACATGTTGCCTCTTATGCGTAAGCGAAGATTGGAATCGTGTGCGCCGGCATGATTGCTCGGAATTCGCACTCAAGTACGTTGTTGCCCCATGCAGCTAGCGGATCACCGGCAGCCATTGCGCCCGCGACCGCGCGCACCACGGTATTCAGCGGCGCCGTGATCTTCCAGGCGAAGTTCCAGTCGTAGCCGCAGCAGGGCTGCCCGGCTTTGAGCATGCCGGCCCGGGCCTGCGTGTACTGCGTGATCGTGACCGTGTAGCCGAGGCTGGCAGCGAATCCGACCAGGTATGGAATCGACGCCCCGCCGAGGTTCGTAAGTCGCGCCACGACCTGCGCGCGCCGCTGCTGTATCGTCGGCGCAGCGCCTGCGCACGCGTCCGGCAGGCCGAGCGTCGCCTCCCATTCGGGCAACAGCTCGTAGGTCGTCGCTGGGAATGCGTCGACCAGCAGATAGTTCGCGCGCGCCGTCTGTCGCTCGTAGCTCGGTGCGAGCCCGGCGATCACCTTCGCCTGGATCGTGTCAGGGTCGCGAGGCCATACGCGCCCGCGCGGCAAAAGCGCCTGCATTGCTGCCAGAAAATCCGCTGCATTGAAGTTCGGTGCAAGCATGTCGCCTCACACGTAATTCACGCCGGCGAGAACCGGCAACTGGCCGGTACCGCTCGTGATGTTGCCGGGATAGGTCGTGGTGGTCGCGCCGACAACACCCTGAACAAGCGTGATGACGAAGCCGCTTGTGCCCGACACCGACGCGATCGCAGATTCGATGTCCGACCTGTTGATCGTTCCCGCGAGCGGGCTTCCGTTCCGGAACAGAACATCGGAAATAGCCGATGAGATCGCCGCGCGCGTGGCCGCCGACGCCCCCAGCAGTCCCGAAAGCGTGAAGGTGAGGCTGTTCGGGACCGGACTGCACGAGTACACGAGGGCTGTCACCGGCTGCTCGTTGATGATGCTGTCTGCGACTACCAACTGATCACCGATCGCGACCGTGCCGCGCGGCGTGCCGCCGGGCCCCTTGTCATATTGGGAACAACCATTGGTGCCTTGCGGGAAGCCGCCATGCGACGCTTCCGCGACATCCCACATCGTGTAGATGACGACAGTGCCGCCGCCGAAGCCGTTCGGCGCGACCCATGCGCGCGTGACGCCAGGCACCGCGAGAGCCCAGCCGATGTAGTCGTTGACGTCGCCGCCCTGCGGCGTGTTCTGATAGGCCGCCAGCATGCGCGTTCGCAGATCGTCGTTATCTTCGACGTCCGAGCCAGAAGCGACGGTAGCCGTGATGGTTCCCGTCGATTGCAGCCCATCCACAGCCGTGCCGAGCGAGACCGTCGTGCCCGGGTCAGCATTTCCAGCTGCCCCCTTGGTGGTCGCAACGATCGTGACGGAAACAAATCCGGTGCCGTCAACGGTCGCCGTCGCGGCGGTCGTGTAGGTCGCGCCGTCGCTGCGCACTACCTGCGTGCCGGCGCTGAGCGGTTTCCCTGTCACGCCCGGGAATGTGGCAGTCAACTGGGCCGCCGTGGCCTGCTTCAGATACACCTTCTTCAGTGCCGCCCATCCCTGAAGATATTCGTCTTCTGCCGTGAACGGGACTGACTGCTTCGCGATCCAGTCCAGGTAGCCCATCTGCAGGTTCGACATCCCTGCCTGAATCTTGCCGATCACCTTCAGGACGGTGAAGCGCAGCAACGCGTCTGCACCTTGCAACGACGAGTTGATGTCGGCCGCCACCTCTGCGATCAGAGTGGAGAGCGTCTTTCGTTGGAATGGCATGTCAGGAGAGCTGTTGCCACGCCCACGCGTACTGAAGCGATACGCTGGGCCCGGCGGGTTGATAGAGCGTGATCTGCGCGCCGAGGAACGTGTCGCGCGTCCATTCCGTCTGAACGTCAATGCTGGCCACTACGCCGTCATCAACGAGCCACTGAAGTGCCTCAGTGATGTAGTCGCGCGCATTGTTGAGCACCTCCTGCGTCTGCTTCGAGCGATCTAGCAACCAGAGCCGTGAGCCGATCGGCGCGTCTTCGCCGGCGTCGCCCCACCATCCGCGCGGGTCGCCGGTTCCGTCTGGGATGACGTCGTCACTATTCGCGACACGGTCAGTGAAGAGGCTCAGCAGCACAGCCGTCTGCAGATCGTTGCCGGTTAGCAGGTCAGGGCCGAGCTGCTGCCAATCGCCCCGGCTATTCGCCACGTCCCAGACTATGGTGATGTCTGACATGCGTTACTCCAGAGTCGTCGGGATGCCTGTGTTGCTCGATCCGGACTGAACGCCGCCGTGAACGTGGGCATTCGCTACCGCTCGCATGCCCGCGACCGTGCGCGTGTTCGTGCCGTAGTTGTCGATGATGTCGCCCGTGCAGCGTAGGATCGGCGTGTCCGCCAGGACGACGGGCGTATTTCTGATCGTCACCTGCTTGCCGCCGCCATCCAGCACCATGCCGTCCTGCGACAAATAGACCTTCTGGCCGGTGTTGTCGTGCACCACCACTTCACCGCTTTTCAGTGCCGTGACGCGAAACTTTGCGTTCGATGTAGCGATGACGATGCCGTTCGTTCGCTCGCCATTGCCAAAAACAATGAGCGCTTCAGAGCCAAGCGGCGGATTCGACGACAGCCCATATTCGACGTAGCGCGGAATGTCGCCGACCGTCTCCAGTGCGTTGATCTTCGCCTGCAGGTACTGCACGGTCCGCGTGTCATCGACGAACGAAATCACCGCGCGGCTCACGAACAGACGAATCCGCCGTGAGAGCGCGTTCAGTGCGTCGAGCATGCAGAGTCCTTTAGGCCGGCGCGATGTCCGGATCGATGCGTTGTAGAACGAGTGGTTCTGGCAAATACGCCTGCCGCGGCGCGAGCAGCAGCTCGGTGTGCGTGCCGTTCTCATCGAGGATGAAGCTGATCTCGGTGATCAGGAGAAGCGTCTTCGCAGGAATCTTCAGCAGCGGCATCGTCACCGGCACCTGATAGTTCAGATACCAGGGCGACCCTTCTGCGTCGGTCCAGCTGTCGACGAGCACGCGGACCTGACGCGACATGCCGTAGGCCCGGGCGACTTGCCAGTCGACGCGGCGCTGTAGGTACGTTCGGTCAGACGCGGGCTGCTCCGACACGATGTATTTCGGGCGCCACCGCTTCACACCCGGATCGCTCGCGGTGTATTCCGGAAGCAGGTTGACACCGATGTCCGTCGCGTTGTTGTAGTTGGTCAGCACGCCGGATACGCTCGAGAATCGCCCCAACGAACTTTTCACCGATACCGCTGATTCGACATTGGCACCCAGTTCGAGACCGGTCGAACCGAGTTCGTCGCCAGCGAGCGCGAGGCAGAGCGAACCGTCCTCGAGCTCGAACGCGAGCACGCCGCTATACCGGCAGCATCGCTCGATGACCTCCCACGGCGTCTCGCTGATCGAGATCAGTTGAAACGGAATCGTAGGCAGATCGTCGATGGTCGCCTGCAGGCTGGAAGAAAGCACCACGTCGATGTCGAATTTATCCACCAGCGATCTACAGACCGCGTCGATCCGACTGTTCGCGAGAATGCGATCGACCGGCGCGCTGCAGTCGATCAGATCCTCACACCGCCCGCGCCCGGTCGCACGGATCAGGTGCTCATGCGGGGTGATGATGTATTCGACGGTGTCGACGTACCCGGTCAACAGCAGGTTGTCCTGATCGATCGCAATCTGGATCGGCACCCCGCCGATCAGCGACGTCTCGTCGACCTCATCGGGGAAGCGCTCGGTCATTTCCAGCACGAAGGCGCCAGTGCAGCTCTCGATCGACCGCGTCACTCGTGCGGCCTTCCACCCGCTGATCGACAAGCCCGCATCCGGAAGTGTCACGACAAGCGAGTTCATCAGTACGTCGCCCCGAGTGCGAATTGGCTGGTTGATCCTGTCGAGCCGCGCTCCACAGTCGATTTCACGTTTGGCGTGCCGGACACCTCGGCGCGCGATCCCTTCGGAAGGTTTCCGAGCTCCACCTTCACGCGAAGCTCGCCGTCCGCGCGGGCCGGCGCTACGTCTTGCGAGGGCGCCGTCTGACCAGGTGCGTTCGCATACAACCCAGCAATACGGTCAGCCGTCGCCGCGCGCGCCGCTGCTTCCGCGTCGGCCGCAGCCGGACGCTCATAAAGCCGCGAGACAACATTGGCCGCTTCACGCGGCGTTCGCGCCATATCCAACTCAGCGCCGGCGCGTTGCTCTCCACCTTGACGAAGCTCGTAGTCAACGAACCCGAGTTGCTGCTCAAGGGTGGAATTTCCAATCCAGTTTCCTGCCCACTTCTGGAATGCTTCTTGTCGATCCTGATGCCACTGCGCAACCCCGTATGCCTTCCCGTTGTCGCCGCTTGCCGCTGGATCAATGCCGCTCTCATGCTGAAGATTCGATGCGATGCCGATGGCTTGAGCATGCGTCCAACCGCGCGATTCAAAAAAGCGCACGGCGGCCGGGACGTTTGCGTTCGGTTCGGCTCCCACCTGAGCATTCGTGCGCGCACCGTTGCCACGCAGGAAATTGCCGAACATCTCCAGCCTGTCGACAGCACGGTCGCCGACATTCGCTGCCGGCGGCGCATCCGGTGAGGACGCAGGCACGTAGCCTTGGCCGTTCCAGCGCGTCGGCACGTATTCCTTCCCATTCAGCCGCGCCACGACGCGCTCCACGCCTTCAAGGAATGTCGTCAAGGCAGGCGCAAGGCCCCCGAGAATGGCCTGCTTCGTCTTGTCGAACTGAGCGTCGAGCCGCGACATCGCTTCCGCATAGTCATTCGCGTGGCGGATGTCGTCTTCCCTCGGCGCTAGGGCCAAGCCGCGCGAGTACCGATCCCGAACGCCGCCCGCGCCCTTGTTCAGCAGATCTTCGAGGCCACCAGCGTCGAGGGCCTCAAACAGCCGATGCCGCGCAAGAGGGCCGTTTCGGTTGTTGACGCTCTCGCCGGCGGCAGCAATCTGTTCGAGCAGACGCTCAGAGCTGAACTGCCCGCGCTCGTCCCGACCGTTGATCCCATACGCCTGGTAGATCATCCGCTTCTGCGGATCACGACCCTGCGTCGACTCGTAATAGCCTCGCGTCACACCTTCGACAGACGATGTCGCCTGGTCGGCGCTGAGTCCCACCGACTTCGCGGCGTTCTGAATGCCGAAGAGTTGGCGCGCGTCGATGCCGAGGGACAGCGACTTGTTGCTGACACCACGGACGGTGTTCGCCCATGCTGATTCAATCGACAGGATCTTCGACGTGACGAGCGCGGCAGCGCCCAATACACCGGCAAACAGCGCGGTGCTGAGCGCGCTTGCGCGAGTCGCGCCTGTGACAAAGCTTTGCACGGCGGACATGCGCTGCGACGAGCGCGACGTACGCATCATCGCCTGATCGATAGCGCGCAGGTTCCGGTTCGCCGATGCGAAGCCGGCGCCGGTCCTGTCGAGCGCAGAGATGACGATCGTCAGGTTATTTGCCATGGATCAGGTCGCGAGTGCTTTAAAGCTTGTCGGAAAGAAAGCCGGGTGTATCGGATCGGCCTGCGCCGTCAATTCGTCTGCTCGCGACGCGTCACGATAGATTCGGTTCGCGAGCACGAGCGACGGCAGCGATGCTTGGAACAGGAAACTGCGAATCGCTGGCAGTCCGGCTCCGCGCTGATTCAGATCCGAAACGACAGCCCTTCGAAGCGAGCAGAGCGCCTCATAGGTCTCGTCGTCGTTCTGATCGCCAGCAATCGACATCTCTGCGTCGATCAGGCCCAGCACTTGACCGCGAACCCGCGCAGCGTCGTCGCTCGACGTCGGTTCGTAGCTCGAGGCCGCCACTGCAACGGTCGCGATTGTGCTGCGGCGGAACAGATCCGCCGAGGCGGACTGCATCGTTGCCATGGCCGTCCCGATCGTCGATGACGTCGTGACGCCGCTCGGGGCGTAGCTCGCCAAGGATGTCAGCAGCCGCATCGAATCAGCGGGGTCAGGAGTTGCCGCGAGCATCGCGCTCGTGACGCCCTGAACAGCAGTCGTGAAGTCATCGATCGACGATGCATCGAGGCTTCGAGCCGCCACATCGAGGTTTGCGGACGCCGTGTCCAGATTCGCGCGCGCCGCGGCCGCGGCTAGCGTGAGACTGGCCACGGTTGCGCCGCTCGTGTCGACTGACGAGCTCGGATACTTGCTGAACGTCGGCACTGTCGCGCTGCCAGCAAACCGGCCGAAATCCCCCGGCAGGTTCGTGAGCAGCCGAAACAGGTTGCGGGCGTCGCCGACCAGATTCTTGGCCGACGTGTACCAGCCGACAGCCGTGTTCACTGCCTCGCCGAGCACCGCGGCTCCGTACGATAGCGCGGTGAGCGCCGTGCTGGCGAAGTTCAGCGCGGCAGCGACGTTCAGGCCGCTCGCGGCACTCTCCACCAGGCTACCGCTTGCGACCGATGATGCGGGGAAGACGCGCGGGCCGCCCTCAATGAAGTCGAACTCGACTTCGAAGTAGCGCCCCTTCTCCCACCGCTCGATCCAGCGGCTGTCCATCAGACTCACATCTCGACGACCATAGGTTGGATGGACGAGCGCGCCGGCTCCTTCCTTCTCGCATGCCGCGATCATAAGATCGCGTTGGGCGATCACATCGTCGCCGACGAGGAACCCGAAAACCCGGAACCGGCGCGTGCCGCGGCCGAGATCTTCGACCCACGGCGTGTCGCGAAGCGGATATTCGTGCGTCTCGTTCCGCCGCCCGAATGCCCCCTCACCACCGAGCGAGACGAATGGCACGCCGCGAAATGACGCGGGCCGCAGCTGATCGAAATACGATCCCGCGGAGCCGCCGAGTCGCGCGGCGAGCGAGCTTGCCAGATTGGAGATGCCCGAGGTCGTGCCGAGCACTGCGCCTGCGCCGCCTCCAATGTTCATGCCTTCGCTCCAATCTGTTGTTTCATGCGTTTGGCCTGGTCAAGCCAGCGCAATGTCTCGGAAACCGTCATGCCGTCGACGTCATTCGGCCCCCAGCGCATGAAATGCGTCAGGTCAGCGAGAACGTCGTCCCATCCGTCAGGCATGGCCGTGACGGCGGCTATCAGTCGTCCGAGTCCGCTGTCCGCCGAAGCTGAAAACCGTTGAAGTAGGCGCACGCGGCCATGAAATCACGCGCCTTGAGCGCGCGCACCGCGTTCTTCGGTGCCTTCGACACGATGCTGATCAGCGCGATGCTCGAAGCGAACGTGCCGCCCGCCGCCGATGCCTTGCGCTTCTGCTGGTTCGTCGGCTCGCTCAGATCGAGGGCCGACACGTTGAGCGGGCTGTCCTCGGTCGTCAGCTTCACCGGCGACTGCAGGGCGAGCAAATACTCGTCGTCGCTCGGCTTAAGGCTGCTGATCGCGTCTTTGCCGAAGGAGCCGATGAAATCTGCCGCTTCGTCGATCTGGCTCGTGTACATCTGGTCGATGACATCGACAGGGACGCAGCTCAGGAGGGCAATCAGCGCAACCTGCAGCCCGTACACGCCCGCCGCACGCTCCGCCGTCTCGTACTCCCCGGCGGTCGGCTCACGAAGCGTGATCGAGTCGACAGTGGTAGCCGCGTCGCCCTTTCCGTATGTGAGCGGCTTTCGCAGTTGGATGGTCTTCGTGTCCGACATCGATCAATTCTCCGTGACCGCGCCTTGCAGTCCTTCCCATTTGACGGTGAACTTCGCCTCCGTCGTGTCGACTTCTTGCGTCTCCACCGTCCACATGTTGCGGCCGATGATCGTCTTGCCGTTCGCCAGTTCGAGCACCACCGTGTTGCTGCGCATCGCATTGAGCGCCGCGAGGCTGATGCCGCCCGAGTCGCGAATCGACGCCGAGATCGACGGCGCCTTCGGCTTCTCGCTGAAGCCGTGCACGGTGTCTTGGCCCGCGAGCGACTCGCGCGTCACGGTCCCGACGTCGTACTTCAGCTCACCCTCGAGCTGATAGTTCACGCCGTCGATCGTGATGTACGCGGTGCCGGCGATGAAATTCGTGTTGTTCGCCATCGTTGGCTCTCCACAAATGAAAAAGCCGCCCGGTCAGGGCGGCGCACAGCGTTGGCAAATTACGTCTGGCTGGTCGACAGGCGGAACTGCGCAAGCAAAGCGAAGATCCGCAGCTGATTGATCAGAGTGCCGGGCCACAACACGTCCACCCGGTTCGGGTTCTGGGCATTTTGCTCGACGATGATCGCCTGCGCGAAGGCGTCGCTGCCCTGGACGTACCCCTCGTACTCCATCGCCTGATACTCGGCGATCTGGTCCGCCTTGATGATGTTCGGCGTCACGATGCCGGCGCCCGGACCGAAGCGGGTCCCGTTCGCGGCGAGCTTCACGCGCGCGTACTTCGACGTCACCAGCGTGCGCAGGCGGCGCAGCACATACGCCAGCAGGAACATCGTCTCGATCTCGAGATAGCTGTTGTCCGGCTGGCCGAAGGCGTTGAGCTGATAGGTCGTGATCAGGTTCTCGATTGCGACCGTGCCGTCTTGGGCAACCGTGAACGTCGAGACTCCGTCGTACAGCAGCGTGTTGCGCTGGCTCAGGTTGAACCGGGACTGCAGCGGGGGCGCGAGTACGCCGGTCAGCGCGACCGTCTGCATGGGAACGCCCGGATCGGCGCGCACGCTGACTGCGGTCACGGCGGCGAGTGCGGCCGCCCATTGCCAGGCCGGCGTCGGCGAGTCATTGAAACCCATGACCGACTCGTGTTGGTTGTTGCGAGCCGTGCCGAAGGTCGTCAGGCTCGCCCACGTGCCGCGATATGCGACGAACACGTGTCCGTACACCTGCTGCTGCCAGCTCCAGCGCCCGGTCGAGTCGTTCAGGAACGCCTTCAGCGCATCGAGCGACGTCGCATCCGTGAACGCGCACGCGATGAAGTCGAAGGGCATGTCCTGCAGATTGCCCAGCGCCGTCGTCAACATCGGATTCGTCGCGCCGCCAGCCATCGCGGTGATCGTCGCGGCGAGGCCCGTCGGCAGCGCTTCGCCAGCCGGCGTGCCCTGATAGTTGAAGCGGATGTCGATGTCGTTGCCGACGAGGCCCTTGTTGTCCGCGGTCAGCGTGACGGTGCTCGTCGCTGCGCTCGCGGTAACCGGCATGGCGGGAATCAGGTTGATGGCCGCCGCGACTGCGGTCGCGATCTGCGCCGTCGTCTGGCCAGCAGTCACCAACACCGTGACCAGTTGGCCCGCGATGTACAGCGAGATGGTTCCGTTCGCCGTCGGCGCTGCCGTGAAGGCGATCGTCCCGGTCGCCGCCGTGGCGCCGGCTGCATCCTGAACCGGCAGATACCAGACCTCGCCGAACTGGTCGTTCTGGCGATACGCCGCGGTCATGAGAGCCAGCACCGAGTTCGCGCCCGCCTGCACGTTGGCGTCACCGGTGCCCGACGAGATGAGCGGCACGTTCGGCGTCGCCGCGCCCGCCGACGTCATCGGCCCGATGATCAGCGCGCGCTGATTCGCCACCGCCGAATTCGCATGCGAATTGTCGATCTCGGCGTAGAACAGCGGCGTGCGGATGTTCTGCGGGATCTGCTTGAACGGGATGGTCATTCTGCGTCACTCCCCGACTGCTTCGGTGCGGGCAGAGCCGCGTTGTCCGCGAGAACGACGTCGCCGTCATTGAGCACGCGGGTCCAGAAGATGTCGCCGTCGGGCACTTCGATGCCTTCGGACGGCAGCAATTGCTTCGTGACCGGATGCCGCACACTGAGGCCCGGTGCAGGTTTGACGATCATTCGTCGCTCCTATTGAGGATATTGAACTGTCACCGCGCCTTCAGCGCGGCCGTCGGGGCCCTGCGTGCGCGGGGCCGGCGTGACGGCATCTGGGAATGGCGGGTTTGAATAGGTGCCGTTCGGATCGGCGACGTTCACGAGGTCCGCCGTCAGGTCCATCTCAAGCAACTGCGTGTTGATGTCGGGCACGAACGTTTCCATCATCTCGATTCCGAGAAGGATGGAGAGCCCGGCGATGTGCGACGCTCCGTCGGCACTCACTTCGGTTTCTGTGTCACAGAACGGAAAGTTCTGCGCACGGCTCCTCAGCGGGATGCTCTTGAATATCGCCGCCTCGATCTCGGCGCCGAGCGTCTCGATCGCCAACATCGCAGCGGGGCCGGAGTTCGCCTGCAGCTCCGCCTTGATTTCGAACGCAGCGATCGTCGTGAACGACGTCTGCCCGTTTCTCCCGTTCGATTCCTTGCGCTCCTTCGCCTGCCGCATCTTGATCGCTGGCAGCTTCTGCGCCGGCACGTTCCAGTCGCCCGGCGAATACACCGTGACGCTTGGGATCGTCTGCAAGATCGAGAGAAGCACGGCGCGAAGTTCCGCGCGGCCAGTCGGGTCAGGCATCGGTTTGTCCTGGAACGTTGAGCATCAGCCGGCCGCCGCCGTGGCCATCGAGATGGACCTCGCGCACCTGCCACTGCTCGCCCGTCTTGTTGATCATCAGCGTGTCGTACTGCTGCGGCTCAATGCCAACCAGCTGGAACTGGGATACCTGGATTCCGACAGTCGGCTGCTGCGTGACGACTGTTTCGCCCGTCGTCACGTCGACGCCGAAGAACGCCTTGTCGTAAATCCCGACGATCTGGAACGAACCGCCGACGGCTGGCATGTACGTGATGGCCGTGCCGAATTGCTTGGTCAGCGGGCCGAGAATCTTGCCGTCGACGATGTCGTCCCAGTCCATCGGTCACTCCGTATGGTTGATCGACACCTGGCCGCCGGTGATCTGCGCACCCTCCAACTGCACTTCCTCGACCTTTTCGGGCACGAGATAGCCGAGCTCGCGCAAGCGCTTCACCTCGGACTCCGGCAGCTTCACCTTCTGACCGGCGGTGCGGACGACGTCGACAACCTCGTCACCGGACTTCACCCGGTCATGGATCGAGCGGTTGCGGGCAACGACGGCTTCGATGATTTTTTCGGTAGCCATCAGTCACCTCACGCCACGGTTGCCGCGAGCGCGGCATTCACGCGGCTCGGGATGATGATCGGAGCCGATTGCATCATCAGGAAGCGCTGCGCCGGGTCTTCCTTCACCCAGGTCTTCGGCGCGAACGGCAGCGACGCGTAGTTGAACTGCGGGTCGATGATCATGCCGAAAGCGCGCGTGCCGTCGAGGTCCGGGCCCGTCATGATCAGCGTGCCGTCCGGGATCATCGGCTGCTCGACGTTGTTGTCGTCGACGAACCAGTCGTTGTAGAGCCAGAGCTTGTACTGCCCCCAGATGCCCTTCGACACGGCGCCCTTCTGGATCTGCGGGCCGACGTTCACGACGTTGCCGTTTTCGCCGAGCGTCGGGTAGTAGATCGCGCCCTTGAGAAGCGGATCGAGTTTGAAGCCGTTCCATGCCTTCGGCGTGAAGATGATGTCCGTGACGCCAGCGCCCGACGACTTCAAGACCTGGGTTTGCCACGCCTCGATGTTGGCCGTCGGATTGGCCGTGCCGGCCGTGATGTTCGCCGCCGTCCACTGCGCGCCGCCCGTCAGAGCGATTGTCAGCGAGCCGTCTCGGCCGAAATCGATCACGGTGGTCGGGAAACCTTCGCCCGAGACGGTGAGCGTACCGGTGACGAGCACTTGCGCGGCCATCCATTCCAGACGTCGCGTGAGCATGTCGATCTGGTCTTCGATCTCGAACGCGATGTTCTGGGCTTCGCGCTCTTCCGGCTCCATGTCACCGCCGATGCGCTCGCCGATCATGCGGCGGACCGGCTTGCGCAGATCCGGCGCGCGCTTGTCCTTGATGTACGGCGGCTTGAACGTGTTCGTCTGGTAGCGGCGGCTCTCGACGAGCTTGCCTTCCACCAGCGGCGAGCAGAACGGCGACATCCGGCGCTTGCCGACGTCCACGTCGATTGCCACGAATTCCGTGTCCGACATGATCATGTTCGGGAAGAACCGATCCAGCATCCAGCTCTGCGCCGTTTTGAGGTTTCGAACGACTTTGATCAGGGCGATCGTGTCGTAATTCAGGTTTCCGGGCATTGCTCTCTCCGAGTGTGTGGCCCAAATGAAAAAGCCCCGCTCATTGGCGGGGCCTTCGCATCAGTTCAGTTGAGGGTTTCAGCTCGGGTCAGCAGCCGTGACCGAGGACTTGAGGTGGACGCCGAGCGGGCGCAGCGCGTCCCGGGCGGCGGTTGCCGTGATGCCGGTACCGAGGGTGACCGCGTTGACGTTGAATTCGCCTTCGAGATACACGCCCGCGATCACGTCGCCTGCGCTGCCGTCAGCGTTGTCGGCGAGGATCGCGGTCGGCGTCTGGCTGCCATCGGACGAGGCCGAGAGCGCGGCCGTGTACTTGCCGCTGGCCGTGATCTTGCCGAGCACCGTGCCGCGCACGAACGGGCCGCCGGTGATCGTCACATTGCGAGTGACAAGCTGCTTCGGGCCTGCGATCAGTTGATCGGGTACGAAGGTCTGGGCGGATGCCGACGGAACCTGCGGGTTCTCCCCGACAGTGGTAGGAATCAATGCCATCTGAATTTCTCCGGGTGTGGGGAGGGGTTACTGAACGCCGTGGCGCCGCTTGCTCGCCGCGAGGATTCGATCGGCGGCGTCCGGCTCGGCGGCTGCCGGCGCGGAATTGCCAGAGTTTGCGGGACGGGAGCGTGCCATGCGCTCGTCGAGCGACGGCGTGCGCGCAGCGGGGGCGGCCGCGGCTGCCTGCTCCGGCTGACCGTACGACAGTGCATTGATCGCTTCGCGCGCGCTCATGCTCGTGTCGAACGCGAACGCGCAGGCTTGCTTCACCATGCCGCGCTTCATGCCTTCTGCGACGATGGCGGCACAGCGCACGCGCTCGCGCTGGCGCGCGCCCTGCGCACGGCCGGCGCGCTTGCCATCTTCCTTGTCGTCCTTGTCGTCGGCTTCAGCGTCGGCGTCATCATCGTCCTGCTCGGCGCGCCGCGCCTCCTTGTCCTTCTCTTCCTGCTCGGCCTTCTTGGCCTTGTCTTTCTCGTCCTGATCTTCCATGCGCTTGGCATAGTCGTCATCGGACTCGCCTTCGCGCTGCTTGCGATCCTCGTCTTCTTCCGCGCGGGCCGCCGCGCTCGGCGACGATGCGGACGCGCTCTGCAGCCCGAGGTAATGGGCGAACGGCATCGCGCTCGCGATCTTCGAGAGCTTCATTTGATAGCTTCCCTTGAGTAGAAATTTAAGACCGGATCGTCTGGATCAGGGCTCGAAACGCGGCATCGGGCGCCGCCACTTCATCCGCCAGTCCGAGAGCGACACCCTTGTCACCCATGAACGTGGCGGCTTGCGTATCGCGCACCGTGGCGGCCGCGATATTCCGGTTGCGAGCGACTGTTTCGACGAACAGCTCGCCCATCGTGTTGATGTCAGCCTGGAATCGCGCCAGAGCGTCCGGCGCCAGCGGGACTTCGGAATGACCATCGGCCTTGAAATCGCCGTAGGTGATGAAGGTCACCTTCATGCCGGCTTTCGACAGCGCCTCGGACAGGTCGACGTGAGCGCAGATGACGCCGATGCTCCCGACGCCACCGGTGCGCGGCACGATGATTCGGTCCGCGGCGCTCGCGAGCGCGTACGCCGCGCTGTAAGCCGACTCATTGAGAATCGACCACATCGGCTTCACGCCGCGCGCACTGTGGATCATGTCCACCAGGTCGAAGCAGCCAGCCACCTCGCCTCCGGGGGAGTCGATGTCGAATGCCACGGCGCGCACATCGGGATCGTCGAGCGCCATCAGCAGGTTCTGGCGGATGCCGTCGTAACCCGTCATGCCGCTGTACGGGCGCAGCGATCCGAGTTTCTGCACCAGCGTGCCCTGCACTTCGATGAGGGCGACGCCGCCGACGTTGTCGTACCCCGCGCGCGGCGTGCGACCCGGCTCAGCGAAGCCGTATTCGTCGTCGTCCATCGCCACCGGAACAAGCCCGGCGCCATCCAGCCGCACCATGCCGCCGATGCCAAGCCGGTCCGCCAGCGCCGCGACGACGATCTCCGCCTTACGAGGATGGATGGCGACGGGCGTGTTGAACATGCGCGTCGCCAGCCGTGGGAGAAGGTTGTTCATTGCGCCTTGGGTTCCTGTGTGACCTCGTCCGCCGTCGCGTCATCCCTGAGCGTCGACGGAAGAGGAATGCCGCGATCCCTGATGTACTGGATCTCGACCGCACGCTGGTCGATGTTGTCGCGCCAGTCGTTGCCCGACAATTGCGCCGACTCGTCTTCCAGCGTCGAAAGGCCGGACTCAATACCGAGCGCCGCGCCTTGGCGTTCCTTCATCGGATCGACATATCCGCGGCCCGGACCGATCCACCATGCCCTCGTGTACGCCGCGCGCGCCATGGCGAACTCGGGAGCGCCCGCTGGCAGCGGAAGCTCACCGAGGTCCATCATTTCTTCGACCATGGCACACAGAATGGGCTGCCCGAATCCGCGACCGAAGTCGCTGCGGCGCCGATCGAACGTCTTCCATGCTTCGAGCGCTGCCGCCCGATACGAGCTGTAATTGACGTCCGCCCAGTTCTGCGTGATTTGCTGCGCCGACATGCCTGTGCCCGCAGCGACATTGCGCAGCATGGCGTTTTCGAACTCGGCGAAGTTGCCTGCCGGGCGCGTCGCCGAAACGGTGTTGATCTGCTCCCCGGGGAACAGTATCGGCAGCCGCGCGCCGCCGAGGCGCAGGTCGGTCTTGTCGTGAAAATCGACCCGCGCGTCCTGATAGCCGTTATAGACGTCGGCCGCGTCTTCTTCTCCGTCGCCAAGCGCTTCCGTGACAAGTTGCTTGTCAAACGGGCTGGTGACGTACGCGCCGAAAATCGCGTTGATGATCGCCGCGTCGAGCTCCGTGCCGTCGTATTTGATCAGCATTTTCAGCCGCTGCAGCACCGGCGTGAGGATGCCCGCGCCGCCGCGGTGCTGGCTCGCGCGGTCGAAGTCGTAATCGTGGACGACGACCGGGCGACCCCAATCCGTCTCGGCGGCAATGCGCTCCCAACTGACCTGTTTGTTTCCGCTGAACCAGTCGCCCTGATGCGCCTTTCGGATGTGGTACGCGACGGGCGCACCGTATTCGTCCACCTCGACGCCACCACGCATCGTCTGATTGTCGAAGTTCTGCTGCGGGTTCGACAGGCGGTCCGGATCGATCAGCTGCAAGACGGTCGCGTAACGCGCGCCGCGTGGCAGACGCTCAGGCATCCATTGCAGGATCGCAAGCGCGTCGCCGTCGACGATCTTGTGGCGGAACGCCAGCCGCATCATCTGCGGGATCGTCAGCTTGCGCTGTGCGTCGCAGAAGTGCGCCGGGTCTTCTGACCAGTTGCGCCACCCCGCCTCGAGTGCGCGCCCGAATTCGTCCGCCCACATATGGTCGAACTTCTTGTTGCCGGTCATCGCAGCGAGGGCACGATGATCGACCTTCGAGATCGGGCGGAAGTCCGCGCCGATGACGTTGTCGAGCGTGCGCGTGACCGCCGCCGACGCCCAGCCGTCGTTCCGCACCAAGTCGCGCACGCGCGAGACAATGCGGTCCCGGTACGGATTGAGCTCGCCGTCAGGCGACCACAGCACTGGATTCCACTCGCGCATGTGCTGGCCGTACATGTCGGCCGCATCGTAGGCGCTGTGCCCGCCGTAGCTGTTATAGCTGCCGTTAAGCGCGAGCGCACGGCTCTTGCGTTCCGGCAGCGGTTTCCCGTCCGGACCGAGAAGCTGTACGTTCGATTCCATGCGTCATCGCCTGGTGAAAGTGATTCGGTTTGCCCTGCGGGGCGAGTCGACAACGCCGAGCTGCGCCTGCATGAGTTGGATCGCCGCCGACAGATCCGCGAGGTTCGCCCGCGTGTACGTCACCGACCGCGTGCCGTCGCCCTGCGTGTACGAATAAGACTCGCCCTGCGCGCCGCTCATCAGCTGGATGTAGATCTGCTGAGCCTGCTCGAGCGACTGGCGCAAGGCGGTCTGATCCATGCCGGCCAGCAAACTGCGGCTTGGGTCAAAGCGTCGCAAAATGTCTCTCCTATGCTTCAGCCGGCGAGCCGCCGAATCCGAGAGCGTTTCTCAGGTTGTGCCTGCTTGATGACCGGTCCGTCTGGCCGTGCGGGCCGCGTCGCGGTTACGACGTCGAGCTCTACTTCCTCGCGCGCCGCCGGCGTCGCTGGCTCTAGATCGCTCAGATCGGCCTGCACGGATTCGACGCGCCGATTCAGCTTCAGGCCCATATGAAGCAGCCCGCACAATGCCGCGTAGCCGTAGACTCGGCAGTCGAGCGCTTCATTGGCCTTGCCGCGCGGCAATTCCCAAACTCGATACGTCTGTCCACCGGACGTCTTCGTGATCAGGCGCTCGGCAATCAACTGCCCGAAGTAGTTGATGTCGCGATCACTCGGGAAGTGCATGTAGCCCGGGGGATACGTGTACGTTCCGAACGACTCCTCCGGCTCGCCGCGCAGCCGGTCTCTGATCACATCCTTCGCCGCGTTCACACCGATGGTGATCGGGGTGAATGCCGACCTGTTTCGCGCGGACGGGCGCTTCGTCGGCCATATAGGCGAGCGTTTGCCGTTTCGCGCCGGCTCGCCGCGAATTGCCCAGATTTTCCGGCCGAGACGCGCCTTCGCGAACTCGTACACCTTCTGGGTGTGGTGACCACCGGAGTCGATGCACGCCGCTGAAACGACGAAGCCGCGACCATCAGAGCGAGTCCAAACGCGCTTCAGGTAAGCGTCCACGCGCCGCCATATCTCGGGCCCCTCGGGATCCCCCTCGAACACACTGTGATCGATCGACCAGCTTTCCTCATTGCGTCCCCAGCCGATCACCTCGACTTCGATGCGATCGTCCTGGGTGTCCAGGCCGGCCGTGAGAATGCCGACGCCTTCCGGTACCTCGGCCGCCCAGACTTCGGTGCGCGCCGCCAGCGCATCAGCGCTCAAGCCCTTGCCGACATGCCGCTTATACGGCATCCCCATCTGCGTGTTCCACCACGCCTGCAGTTGCTCTTCGTCGCCCTGCGCCGCAATCCACTTCGCCGCAATGTCCGACGGCTTATCCTTGCTCCACGGGCTGTACAGCTTCGAAGCTTGAAAGCCGGCGTGTTCGCTGTCGATACCACGCTCGCCGCACTCGGGGCAGTGCGCGTAGTAGACGGCGTGTCGGTCACTTTCCGACCACGTCCATACCGAATCCACAGCCGTGGCGTCGTTCTGCTGCCACGCAATGTCATAGTTCTTCAGCGGCACATGTCGATGCCCGCAGCATTCAAATGGTCTCGTCTGATGCCACCGGCACGTCTCAAGCGCGCGCAGGCGTTCGCCTTCCGACCACTGAGCGCCGCAGCACTCGCAATGGATGCGCGCGGTCTTCGTACGATGGTTCGTCGTGACGCCACGGCCGTCTTTGTCCTTATCCCACTGGACGTGCTTGAAGAAATCCAGGAACTGACGGTGACCGCAATGCGGGCAAGCGACCGATACCCGGCGCTGGTCCGAATCGTTGTATGACTTCTCGATCCGGCTCTCGTCGGTGTACGTCGGAGAGCATGCGCGTACCGACAGCCAGTTCACACCGAACGAGGCGGTCCGTTCCTCGGCGATGAAGATCGAGTCGCCTTCCTTCAGCGGCGGATACTTGTCGATCTCGTCCGCAAGAATGACGCGGATCGGCCGGCGCGCGAGGTTGTCAGGGCTACCCGCGCTCACCAGCGCGAGAAATCCACCCGGGAACGCCTTGTAGCCGAGCGTGTCCTCGCTGCTACGGGTCTTTCCGCTCGCAATCAGCTCGCGCAGAACCGGCGTGCTGCGGATCAGCGGCGCAATGCGCTCTTTGCTGAACTGCTCGGCAGCTTCGTCTTTCGGCTGGATCAGCAGAATCGGGCAGGCATCGAGATGCGCGAAATACCCGAAGATGTTCTCCAGCAAGGCGGTCTTGAGCATCTGCGTGCTCACCATCGCCGTGATGATGTGAATGCCCGGCTCAGTGACGGCCAGCATCGGCCCGCGCGCGACCTCCACGGTCGACGTCGACCAGTCACCGGAGGTACTGCCGGCTTCCTTGGCCAGCTTCCGGAACTTGTCCGCCCAGTCGGGAACGCTGACGCGCGGTGGCGGCGTCCAGCCACGGCGGAAGTCGCGGCGCAGCAACGCGGCTTTATCGAGGCTCGAAAACTCCTTCTGGCTCACCGAGGGATGAGATTTGTTTGTGGACATGCGAATTCAAAACCTCGGTAACGCGATCGGCCTCCAACCCTAGATCCGCGGCAATCTTCGGCCCAACACGAGCGGGCCAGTTCATCCAGGCATCGCGCGCCGCGCGCGCCTCTTCGAACAACACGGTGCGAGCGATGTCTATGGCAACGAGAAGCTTCGACTTTTCTTCGTACTCGAGCTGCTTGAGCAGAGCGTTGAAGTTCTCCTTGATGCGGATGGCTTCTGCCAGGTCATGCTCGGCGCCGAGCGCGGCAATGACCTTTGCGGCCGCTTGCGCTGGAGTGTCCGTGTCGGTGACTTCTCCGAGAGTGCGGACATTCTTCGAGGTGCGGACACTTGGTGCGGACACTTTCGGAATGTCCGCAGTGTCCGCACTCGGTTTGCTGCTGCGAATCGGCCGCCGCCAGCCGCCGTTCACAAGAGCGGGATCTAGCCGCCCGTCCCCGTCTGGCTTGAGTTTGCCGGATGCGACCGCGCGCCGTACCTGCTTCTCATCGCAGCCGGCCAGCTTGGCAAACTCGCGTTGCGTGACGAAGGGTGCGGACACTTTTTAGAATCTCATCGCTGGGGAAACCTCGGGCGCGCGCAGTGCCCCCGAAGCAGAAGGGCGCTGGAGGGACCCATTACATTCCTTTCGTCCCGATTGTCATTTCTACTTGATATATCAGTCATTCTTGCCGAAAACCATGGAGTTTTGCAAATTTTGCAACTCCGGGTTCGTTGCGCACCAGTCCATTGCATCGTGCCGCTCATCGCCGCGCCGTGGCCAATGCCTTCGCGAAGGCGATAGCAAACTCAGCGCGATAGGTCGCCGCGACCACGTTACGCGCGCGCGCGCCGAAGTCGAGATGCTGGCGCACCGGCTGCGCGTCGCCGAACCGGATGAGCAGCTTGAGGTGACCCGTCTTATTGACGCCGCGCAGCGCGACGCCACGCTTCCCACTGCGCTTCACCGCCTTGACCTCTGTCGGCCGCTGCCAGACACCGCCGATCGACTCGCCGCTCTTCGTCTTGATCGAGCCGACGAAGATGTCCGGTCGCCCTTCCAGACGCTTCAACGCAGCGCGGCTGAAGTTGCCGTACTGGTTCAGAAGCGCCATGTCCTTCGGGTTCAGCCAGGTCTTGCCCGAACCGATCAGCTTGTGCGTGCCGCCGAACTCGTAGGGCGCGAGGTACGCGGCGGCGATGTCCTTCACGAACACCAGCGCTTCCTGAGTGTTCTTCTTCGCGGCCTTGACGCCGATCGAGTTGACCGTGAACGGCGTCGGGCGGTCGAACACCTGTGGGAGGGCCGCTTTCTCAGCGGCCTGAACGCGTTTTGCGACTGCCGTCAGCGCCTGTGCAGACGCGAACGGCAGTTGCTTGCGTTCGAAATCGTTGAGCCTCCGCGTCAGCGCGGCGAGATCCGCCTGAACGCTGATGCGGATGGGGCTCGGCATCACTCGTCCTTGATGGCCGGGTGGTTCTTCAGGTCGGCCAGACGCTGGATGAGGCGCTGGTACTCATGCACGGCGGCGTTGCCGACCATGCGCACCAGTTCCTCGATCTCGCCGATGATCGTCAGCGGATGCTCTTCGGCGACTTCGGCAGCCGACGGATCAGCGGCGCCACCAGCGGCCAAAGGGACAGCGCTCGATTGCGCTTGCGCGTCCAGATTCGGCGCGGCGGGCGTGGGATTGAGGTCAGCCGAACCAGCGCCGCCCGGATCTGCTTGAGCGTCCGTCACGACCGGTTCGGGCGCGTCGACTGCCGCGTCAGCAGTCGATTCCGTAGACGCCGAGGTAGAACTCGCGGCGGCGGCCGGTTGCGTATCGACGCTCGATGCGAAGCTCGCATCCGCCGCGGCGGTCACACTCGGCGAGCCAGTGACAGCCGCATCCGCGTTTCCCGTGTCAGCGCCCGTATCCGAGCCGGTCACAGGCACAGCCGGGTCCTGAGCAGCCAGGGCATCGCCAGCCGTCGGCGCGGCTGACGAGGTTTGCTCCCCCACGTTGGCGCTCGCATCCACGCTCGCGCCGTTGGCGATCAGGTCGGGAACCTCGTCGCGCGTGATCTCGCTGATCGGTGCAACGGCCGCTTCTTCATTGTCGAAGATGATCTTCGTATCGGGATTGAACTTGAGCATCGTGAGCTCCAAATGAAAACGCCCCGGCGAATGCCGAGGCGATATGTAGCGAGAGTGGCCGGCGCTGATCTCCGGCTCAGACAGAAGGTGGTTACTACCCACCATCGTCACGTTTCGGTTAATGGGCACGTGACTGCCTCAGACCATCCTGCCGACTGTCAGGGCAGATCCCTCGCGCATCAGCCTGCGCATTCACTCTCACGACTGGCGGCTGTCCGTGGCGGTACTCCCAGTACGCGATTCACTACAACCGCCATGCGTGAGATGCCTCGTTTCGTGAGGCAGTCGGCCAAGCGTCGCGCGCGCTCGACTTGGCACCGGATGGGCATAGCTTCTTGCCGAACTGGCATTTCATCACGCTCTCGCGGATGGCGGCTACGCTCGCCCCTGCGTACCGAGGCTATACGCTCGCAGCTACTAGCAGCCGCCATTCGCGAAAGCAAGGATGCGCGCCGTCGGTGGCAGAATTGAGGACTCTGACCCCCTCATACCACTACCGAGGCACGCAATGACCGATGAGCAAATCGAAAAGAAGTTTGAGGCAATCACCGCTGAGCTCGACTTTCTGAGAGCGAGGTGTGATGTCCTCTCGCTGGCGCTCAAATACAAAATTCGCACGGAGCACAACGCCGAACCGTTGCTCAGTTTGATCCTGCAAAAAATCGACGAAACAAGTCAGTTAGGACTTTTCTCGGACGCCGTATCGGATGCATATCTCGGGGCATATCGGGCTGCCGGCGAGACAATCGCTCGATGGCGCGAATCTCTGCCGCCCGTTGACGAATGATCTCTTCCCAATCCGAGCCAGTCGGCGCATCGCTGCATTCTTGGCTAGTCATAGCGCACCAGTGAAGACGCCCGCGTGAGTTGCGGGCGAAAACAGTCATGGGCCCTCGAATCGACCGCTAGACGGGGAGGAACTAACCGCGCCTCATCGCAAGCGGTGAACTGGGATCTGTATCGTTCACGACTTTCAGCACATCGACATCAAACACATGCTCTTTCTGCGCGTTCTTTTCGAACCATACGCATTTAGCCCCACGAAGCGGCCCCATCGGGGAATAATCGTCAACTTCCGCGACCGTCATGCGCGGGCCGCCGCTCTTCAACTCTACAACGTCGCCCTTCTTCACTTCGCTCATAGCGAGTCTCCTTGACCACCTTTCTGGTGGAACAGGAATAGTACGGGCCGTGGCAAATGCTTACAACTGATGATAAACGCAAAAAAGCCCGCTCAGCGGCGGGCTCATCGTGGAGACGACTCCGCCTGCCAGTCGGCAAGCGGTACTCACGCACTTGGCGGAAATCAGTCATCTGCGCGCGATTATATGACCAATAATTCCAGTTTACAAGCTTGTTTGCGCGAACTCTTCGTATGATCTTCGATGCGCACTCGCGAGATGCTTTGCGACAGCGACCGCTCCGACTCAGCCAATATCAGATCGAACGGCCGACCGCGCAGCACGATCTTATGCACCCTCCGCATCCGAGCCTGCACCTGATCAGGAGACATGCGCCACACGTATGTGTACTTCAGTACCCATTTGTGAGCGTGGTTTGGAAGAGCGGACCACGCGCGCTCGACCAGCCATCCGTCCCGCTCGACAGGCGTCACGTTCGCCGGCGCCTCGCACGCATCGCGGAGTGCCACATACAGCCGCGCCCACTGCGCGCAAACGCCAGATTGAAATTTCGGCATGCGCACCGTGTGCCCCCAGTTGTCGAATCGCTGCTCGATCGTTTCGAATTTCACTGATCCTCCGATTCGTATTTCCTGCATCGCCGCATCGCGGCCCATTCCGTCGACGCCTTCTGATTCCCTTGGCTGCACACGTATTTGCGCGTGCCGCCCCAGCGCGAGAGTTCAAGAGCCGCGCATCCGAGGCACGTGCCGTCCTGCTTCCGCTCCAGGACGACAGCCGGATCCATGAACTCGAAGCTCCTCACATTTCCACCCGGAACGAGAGGCCCCAGTGGCACAGCCAACTGATGAGCGGGTCGTGGATCTCCGGCGTGCGCGGGAAAGGGAACTGGATCTCGCCGTCGTCTCGCTCGATGCCCGTGACCGGGCAACCAATGAAGGCGATCAGCTTGTCCCCGTCGACGGTGCGCCGCGCCGCGTTGTCCATCAGCGGGCGCGGCACGTCGGATGCCTCGATGTATGCGAATGCGCTCATTGCTTTTGAGGTGTCGGTTGCGTCCAGTCACGGCGCCGAATGCCCAGCGCCACCCACAGCGGATCAAAGTTGTCTGGAAGGGTCATGAGATGTCCTTTTGCTGTGCTGGCGTCGGCGCGACGGCGGCGAGCCATTCCTGATCTCCGCTTTCGAGGAACGCGGCGAGCGTCTTTTTGTTGTCCCGGATCAGGCAGCCGATCCATGCATGCTCCTCGTCGACCCACGCCTTGCTTCTCTTCCCGACCCAACTGCGCGCGTTCGGCGGAATGAACGCCAACACCTCGACGCCAACATCGGCTCCGTGGAGATTCGACTTGCGGCGCACGCCATACGCTGTCGTGTGTACCGGGCTCGGCTCATTCGTCACGACCTGCCGCCCTTTCGCACGGCCGCGCCGAAAGACGGTCACGACCGGGGCCAACACATACGCCTGCACCTGCATTGGTTCCATCGTTCTCACGCTGCTTCCTCCATCAAGCCCATCTTTCGTGCCCTCTTCGGCTTCCACCGCGCGAGCGCGTCGTCGAATGCCGCGCACTTCGCTTCCCATGGCGCGCCGCCTCTGTCGAGCCATTCGTGGCACGCCGCGCAGCCAGGCACCGTGAACCAGTGTTTCGCCTTCAGCGCGCCAGCCTTGCCGTGCGCCGACTGGTTCGAATGGCAGTCGACGACCGTCGGATCGGCCCAGTCAGTCCATGGGCACTTCACGTTCAGGAAGCACGGCTCGCCGCGGCACGCCGCCAGATACTTCGAGCCTTCCTCGACGGTCGGCTTCTTCACGCGCGCTTTCAGCGTCGATCGGCGAAGCGACGTCGCGCGGTCCGCCAGGGGCCACGCAGACCGCTTCAGCGGCGTCCTGCTCTCGAGCGGCTTGTTGCGTTTCATTCTTCGGTGCCCTCGCCGATCACGTCGTCTAGCCACTTATCCATGCACGGAATGCACACGTAGCTCTTGCCCCAGAAATCGCCGTCAACGAGCGCTTTCTCGAAGCGAGCCGTGTCGCCGCGTGCGATCGTATGTTTGTCGCCAAACGGAGCCGCACCCATGAAGCACTGGTGCTCCTTCCGCACCTTGACCAACTTCACCGTGCGGCATTTAATGTCGGCCTCGTCGCCCTCGAATGGGTCATACGCGAGGTAGTCGCTCTCCGCGTATTTCACTGGGCCTCCGCAATCTGTGCGCTCGCACGGCTTTCCATCTCTTCCATGACCTCGACGACCGCTTCCTGTGAGATCACAGGGATTTCGCCGCCAGCGAGCCCGATGATGTGGCGCGCCAGGAACACCCGCATACCCAGCCCGCGCGCGATTGAATGTTCCAACGTGGCGCCCGGCGAGCGGTCCCAGCCGGGCAGCAGTGAGATGGCTTCGCACTCCACAAGCACTTTGATGTCCGCGCGCATGGCCGTGAGCCAGGTCGGATTCGGGCCGACGTCCACCTCAGCCGGGCTCACGACTTCGAAGCCCAACGCGCGCAGCCGCGCCGCCTCGGCATGAAAGGCCGGGAAGTTCATTTCGGCGTAGCCGGTCATCGGCCCAGCGATATAAATCTTCATGTGGCCACCTGCTGGGCGAGTGTTGAGAAAGGATTGATGGCGCCACTCTTGATGCGCCGCGCCGCGCGCCAGTCGCGCATGTACTGATTGCGGCTTCGAGCAACCGGTCGTTGAACGTCCGGCTCGCTGCCGAGCGCCCACACCGGCCATAACGCGCCCGCGCTGCCGTGGTCTGTCCGGCCCCATCCAGCGATGCGGTACGCAGTTCCGTGACCACGTGCGAGAACCTCGGCAACCGTTCCGCGCCCAGCGCGAACGCGGCGATAGATCTGTGTCACGGTCATCTGCCGGCCGTCGGCCAGCGCCTTGCGAACCTCCACGTCCACCCACGAGAACGAGACGTTCTTCAAATTCCCGCCGCGCGCGGTGAGGCCCAATCGCTTCGCGTGCTCAAGCGTTGCGCGCCACGAACGGCCAGGCAAGCGGTGAAGATGGCTCTTCAGCGAGCCTTTCTCAGCCCAGAGCCGCCGCAACTCTGCGTCCTCGGATTCCGTCCAGGGCCTGTTCGCGTCGGGACGTAGCCCGAGCTTCAGGTCCTTCGCTTTACTGCGCACAGCTTCCGGCGACCGCGCGAATTTTTTAGACAGCTGCTCCATGGTGGCGTCCGTCGGCCATGCGACGGTCAATGCGGTGACCTCCGCCGTCGTCCAGGTCTTATTTCTCATCGAATTTCCTCCACATCCCAACCGCCGCCGTCGCGCTGCTTCACCGGAAACGCGACCTTGAACACGAACGGAAACTTGTCCGCGGCGACCTTCATCTTGACTTTCGCGTCATCGCTGAAGATCGCGCGCGCGCCCTTTACGTCATGCATTTCGAGCTGTCCGTCCGCCGCCATGACCGCATAGTCGACGGTCAAGAACGTCTTCGGCGCGAGCTTCAGCTTGATGCCCTCGAACAGGTACCACCGGATCTCGCCTGCGCTCTTGCGCTGCTCCAGGTGCGCGGCATACCGCTTTTCTGTAGCGTTCTCTTCGCCATCACGCAGACGGCCGAGCGCATGAAGCGCACTCTTCGCGGGTGCAACGGCTTGGCGCTGAGGAACTGCCGGCGCGGCTGACGAATGCTCGGCCGATTGCCGTGCTGGCCACGGCTCGCATACGGTCGATGTGCCCATTCGGCCATCCGCGATCGCGCTCTCAGGGAAACGGAGTGAGTTCTTGCTCATGACGCGTAGTCGTCCACAGGCATGAGCGCATCGCCGAACATCCGGCGCGCGAATTGATAGAGGTCGACCGAGTTGAAGCGCTGTGCATCGTTGAGCACATGCTCAGCGGCCTTCCGATCCTTCGCGGCACGGACCACGAGCACCCGGTAGTAGCGCCAATCCTCGTCGGGCTTGCGCTCACGCTGACCGAGTTCCTTACCCTTCGCGTCCACGCCCTCGGGCGACTTGAACCACTCACCAACCGGCGCAGCAACAGTCGATGCAGGAACGGCGGCAGGCGCCATAACCTCGGTGATGAACGGGGAAACGAACGCGGGATAGGTCGGACGCTCGTCGCCGTCTTCATCGCGGCGCGCGGCGGCGCGGCGATGCGCTTCTCGGAGATGCTCGGCACTGACGTCCTTCCCGACCCACGTCAGCACATGGGTGCGATCCTTACTTCGATCGATGGTCAGGTTTTTGCCGCGTCCCGCTTCGAGCGCGATCAGCAGGTCCGTGAGCTCGCGCTCGGGGTTGCTTTCGCTTTTCGAATCACAGGCAGCAGCAGCGGCAAAGTTATCCACAGGCGGCTTCGCGGGCGCTGCTGCTGCTGTAGTCTTTGAAGTAGTCTCTGCAGTAGTCTTTGTCTGAATAACGACATGGTCTTTCCCCTCTCCGCGGTCGAGGGTTTCACGTGTCGGCGGAGTGGTGATTGCCTCGTCCGCGGGCTGGACTTTCCCTGTTTCCCGAAATGGACTTTCCCCATTTCGGGAAATGGACTTTTCCCGTTTCGGCGCGTCGCCCGACAGCAGGGCTTCGAGGGCATCTTCATCGATGCGGAAATACAGCTTGTGCTCGAGTCGCTTGTTCGTTTCCACCAGTACGCCGCGCGTGCGCAGCGCCTTGCGCGCGTTGCGCTGCTCTTCGTACGAAAGACCGGTTTCTTCCTGCAGCTCATCAGCCGTCTTGAACACGCCGAGCGGGTTCTGCGTGCGTGCCTGCCAATAGAAAAGCTGACCGAACAGGACGGCCGCGTTCACCCCGCCGAGCTTCGGCGCAAGGCCAGGGTGATAGGCGATCGGGCGGCCGATCTCGCGGAGCAAATCTGAAAGCTTCACGCTCAAGCCTCCAGGCGCTGCACTTCGCAAGCCAGCGGGCCGGCGTACTGCAAGCAATAGAGTTTGTGCAACTCGGTTTTGCGCTTTTCGTAGGGCAGGCCGAAGTCGATGAGAGAGGCGTTGTACCGCTGCAAATGGGTGATGCACTTGATTTCGAGGGCGGTCAGGGTGTCACGGATCGAATCGTCAGGACCCAGACCATGCGCGGCGCGATACTGTTTCGCCGACATGCCGAGCGCAACGCGGTTGATGAGGTCGAACTCGTTGACGAAGTGGTAGTGCTCGACCTCTTTTCCGACGACCTTGCGCGCATGAATCACAGCGTCAGTGAGCGCTGGGGCTTCGAGGCGTGCTGCCTGCCGATCTGAACGCGGCTGCGCGAGCCGCATCGCCTCTTCGAGCGCACCGGTCGCAAGAGCGTCATATGCTCGGATGACCTGCACGTGAAACGCAGCACTGATCCACATTGCATACGCGTAGACCATTTCCTTGCACGCGTATGTCCCCGGCGCGCGTCCTCCCTTCACCGAGACCAAAGCCGGAATTCCGGCTTTGCCTATTTCTTGAGCAAGTTCACGTGTCCTCTGGTTTTCCACGAAGCGTGACGGACGATGACGCTCTTCTCCGCCCGCCGCACGATGAAGATCGTTCAGGCTATAGCGGCCCTGCTTGTCCGCATGAATAGCAACTCCACCGATCTCGATCATCGAGTTCATCAGATGGCCTCCCGGGAATCGCGGCAGTTGCGCACAGCCGTCTCGAGGCGACGCTGGGCGTTGTACAGGGCTGCCTTCGCTTCGTGGAGCGCGAGGTATTGCTTGCGCGTCGCGCGACGGAACTTCGGATCTTCCTTGTCGATGTAGCCGCTCACCTTCTCCTTCGAGCGGTACCTGCTGCAGGCGTCGTGATAGTTCCAGCGCGCGCGCCGCACCTCATGTCGGAACTGCATGAACTCGATCGCACGGCGCGCGACGAGGTCCTTCGTCCAGACCGGGCTGACCTTGATGACGTTGTTCATGGATGACCTCACAGGTCGTGGTCGTGACCGCACGGCAGAACGCCGTGGATGTCTTGATAGGCGCCGCAGGCGATGCACTGCTTGGCGCCAATCAGACGCGCGCGCTCGGCGGGCGTGAGGCCACACGCGGCAGAAACGCGGTCGAGCATCGCTTCGTGGATGTCGAGCATGGCGCCCGCGTCGATCTGGGGAAGAATCGTGCTCACGATGCTTTCCCCTTCGCCGCTTTCGAGGAGTCCGCCTTCAGCAGCGAGAACTGATGCGACAGCCCGGAGCGGATGTCAGCCAGCTCGCCGGGATAGGTGAGCCCGCGCACGGCCGCGCCACACATCGCGTCGCGGATCTGCTTCTGCTCCGCCGGCGTCAGTGCGACTGGCGGATCACCCGGTGTGAGCACCGAATTCGAGTTGTTTTGCATGGGATCTCCAGCCGGCGCACCGGTCAGTAGTACTGAATCGAAACATAAGAGGCCTGCCGCGCAAGCTCCTTGTGTTACGACTCTTCCCAGCTGCCCTACCGCATGCCGCACTCGCCCATGCCCGCTCTCGCGCACTCGCAGGACATGCCGACCTTCCCGATGACCCACATCGCATCGAGGTATTGGCGGGTGACGACGGCGAGCGACGTGAGCTCGATTGCGGTATTCAACTGCTCCTTCTTGATGCCCAGTTCGCCGGACAGGAATCGCGACACCTGCGACGAATCCCATCCAAGCTTCTCGGCTGCACGCTTCGATTCCGGGCCGCGCAGCAACGCCACAAGCGACTCGGTTATGTCCGGCTTCAACATGGTTCATTCCCCGACAATCTGTGCTGAGTGCTGTTGCACCGCAGCGTGGTTAAAGTTGGTTCACTTCTTCGCGAGTGAGACCAACCATGAAAAAAAAGAAACTTGTGATCGGCCTAGCTTGGTACAGAGAGGCGGATTACGACCGACTTAAAACCGTCTTCACTGACGGTCACGCCCTTCCCGCTACCTACGTCGAGTGGCTCAAGAAAGCCGAGAAGATCCGCAATGCTCGTGTTTCGAAGGGCGACGTCGTCGTGAAGGCGTACATCGATCCTGACCGGTTCAGCGAGTGGTGCCACATCCATCGAAAGAACGTCGATGCCAGCGGTCGCACGCACTTCGCAATTGCCGTCGCCGCCGACTTCGGACGAAATCTCAAGAACCATCAGCTCGGAATCCATCTTGGATTCGGCGGCTAAGCGCGAGTCGAGCCATGAGGCGTAGTTGGAGGGGCTCATGCGGACGCGACCTCATAGCCGGAACGGACTCCAGGCGGAACGCCGTCGTCTGGGTTCGGGTAGAGCGCCGGGCAAAGCTGGTGCGGTGTCTTGCGCCAATCCGTCTTTTCAGCGAGCCAGATGACTCTGCTCGGCGGGAGCGCCTTGCGCCACTTGCTCACCGCCCAAGGTCGAATTCCGACGAGGCGCGCGACTGCGCTGTCCCCGCCGATCAAATCGATGGCTTCTGAAACGGCATCAATGGCTTGGAGGGGAGTGTGCTTGTTCATAAACACACTCTACTACTTAAAGTAGCTTTATACAACAACAAAAAGTAGAAATGACGACAAACGCGCGCGCCGATACACTTCTACCTATGGTAGAAAAACATCAATTACCGATCCTTTACCCAGAGTTCGCCGAACGGCTAACTGCCGCTCTGCGTGAAAAGGGCTTGAAGGTAGGTCACATCGTCGAGTACTTCAAAAAACGGGGCAGCGGGATCAGCTATGAGATGGTGCGCCGTTACACGCTGGGACAGGCGATGCCACGCCCGGAGAAACTCACGCTGCTCGCAGATGCTGTCGGACTGACGCCGCAAACATTGGTATTTGGCGCCACAACCGAGACATCCACTGGTCCGATTGAACCGTCGAAAAGAGGCCAACAAGCGGCTCTGTTCGAGGGAAAGCAGGCTGATCAATCCGCTAGTCTTTCCGAGAGAGACGCGCAGCCGGGATCTCTGTCGGACGGCCGCGTGACAGTGAATATCAGACCGATCCTCGCGTGGGAAGACGAGTCAGAACTTGGCGAAGAATACGTTTTGATACCGAGGCTTGATATAAAGGTATCCGCCGGCAACGGACGGATCGTGTGGGAAGTCGACGAAAAAGGCCAAAAGCAGGCTTTCCGCCGGTCATGGTGTGACCGTATAGGTGTGCGCGCTGGCCAAGCCGCGACTGTCGTCGCAGAGGGCTCGAGTATGGAACCCCGCGTCGTTGACGGCGATTCGCTAGTGGTCGACTACAAGGCGAAGCAGATCATCGACGGCAAAGTGTATGTGCTCGCGTATCAGAACGAGGTGTACGTGAAACGGCTCTTCAAGAAGCCCGGCGGTGGGTTGACCATTCGCTCCGACAACCCGGACAAAGCCCGCTATCCCGACATGGACGTTCCACTATCGGACATGGAGCACGTCGAGATTATCGCGCGCGTGGTCGCCGTCAGCGGTGCTATGTGAAAGACCCTCGAAGGAAATACCACACCCATGAAGATTGCGATTCTGTACGCTGCGGCATCTTTGCTATGCATGTGCAACCCGGCAAGCGCTCAATCGACGGAACCGTGGAGGTCCGTATCGACAACCTTGTTTGTCCTGCAATCTCAAGAAAAAGCTGATCTTCTTCTCGGCGCCAATGTAGACAGTCGGACCAACGACATGACGATCAATCTGTTCGATTTTGGCGGCAAGATTTGCCACGACGGTCAAGACGAGCCGGTCTCCTCCGCTACTCCAATCAGCATCAATGGTCAGCTGGTGCGATTCATATCCGGTTGCATCAATGGAACGCGAATCCTTCAACCGTCTTCGGCTCGGGGAAAAAAATTCCTCAACGACGCGGTAGCTTCCGGCCAGCCTGTTGTGCTGGATGAAGGGTTTAATCGCCCTCTACACTATCCCGGAACGAATACATCAGCCATCCGAGGCAAACTCCGCGCGGCGCGGGATGCTATGTGACCTTAGAAGTAACTTCTGTGATTTCTAATTGAACCCGCTTCGGCGGGTTTTTTGTCGGCTATCGGTCGCCCCGCCAGGTGAACACAGCTGGCTCTGGGGTTTCAGTCTGCTTCGCGTTCAGCGAACGTAGCTCGTCCCGTATTTCTTCCATCAGTGTGATCCGCTCGGGGACACGCAGGTACCACAGCACCAGCTCGCGCATGGCCAAAAACCCGATGAACCAGAGCGCGAAACCGACGCAGATCCAGATCGCAGTCCACATACCCCTCTCCCCCTCGTTTTCGTCTGATTCTAAGCGCTTCGTGCCGCCTCGCGAGTAAAAGTCGACGCGTCTTCACAACACCGTATGGCGGACTGTCGCATCGATCCGCAAGTTTCTACTTTTAGTTGTTGACATGATAGCTACTTTAAGTAGAATTCAACTCATGCGCTGGACGAACAGCGCGCCGGAAGCGGGAACCCTGATCTCAATGCACTGAACCAGTGTCTTGTCATCAGGGTTTCGAGAAAGCATCCGGCTCGCGCCCAGCGATCGCTCTTTACCACTGATACCTGATGAACAGGCGTGTAATCGCCCTGCCCATGGCCCGGACGGCAGAACGTAAAAGTCCCGGAAATGGCGGCCAGATGAGCCGCTACCGAAAGGCGCCCAGTGCTCGGTGGCGTGGTAACCGACACAGCAGTCTTATCAGTGCGCCACGTGTGACGCACCGCTAAGACAAGGAGCGCGGCATGTCGGCATTGGCGAAGGATTTGATTGAGCTGGTGAGACTCGCACAGGGCGGCGCAGGTGCTTTGACCGAGCATCTGCTTCGAGAGATCGCAAACAACATCATCGCGCCTGGCGTCAGTGACGCGCGTGCCGGTGGATAGGGGAAATCGTGAACAGCGCATGCAACGACGCTGAGCTCAGTGCCTTCGCGGCGCTGAACATGGCCATTACCGTGCTGTCGCTCGTTGGCATAACGACGACGGTCATCTGTGCAGTCTTCAGGGGGATGCTGTGATGAGAACGCCCGCAAAAAACACCGACCTGCGCCACGTCGATACCGGCCTTTCGCCGACCGAGCGCGCCGCGGCAGTGCGTGATGGGAAGCTTCAGAAGGCCATCCGCGCGCTGGGAACGAGCTGGCTGCTGCACCCGCAGTACGCCGGCCACTACCAGCCCGAACTGCACAAGCGTTCCCGCTAAATCGTCGTCCCGAAAAGGCTCACCATGAACTTCTATCAGATAGCAGTCCTGATTTGGGCAGTATCAATGATCAGCGCGATTCTGTTCGTCCGCGGCGCTGATGCGCGCGTCGATCGCCGACATTCAGAGCTGGAGCAGCGCAGGAAGCGCATCAACTGGCCGGCGTCGTACTGATTTCCAACCAGCACAGCGGCCCGGCGCTATATCCGGGATGAATCCCTGAGAGGAGGACGGCGTGGCATGCCTGAACTTAGAGGCTCGCCTGCGTGGATAAGTGAAGCGCGAACAGTCGTGACAGGTCGGAGAGACGGCCACCAATTCAAACCGCAGCGCGACGGTCTCGCGCACTAGATCAGGGACACAGAAATGTTTGTCGTCTACTACCGCTTCAAGGCGAACGGCTATTTCCTGTACGGCGAAGGCGATGCGCCTTGCGGATACGGTGGTACGGCGCAGTTTTCTGAAGCCGCGAAGTTCAAGACAGCGAAGAAAGCCCGCGAGATCGGTGAAGCATATCTGCGGATGTCGCGGGCAGACCCCGATGTGTCCGAAGTGGTCGTTCTCAAGCAAGCATAAATTCAAACCGCCGCGTGACGGGTTCACGCACTACACGAGGAGCATCACCATGGTTCGCAAGGCAATTCTGGCACTCGCAGTCATCGCAGCATTCATCGGTCACGCCCAGGCGGCTGACTCGTTCTCGGTCGGCGGCGGTTTCGGTTCGTCGGCGACGCTCTCGGGGGGCTCGATGGCTTCGAGCGGCTCGAACGGCAACGGGTTCTCGCAGCAGTCGTCGTTCTCCAACGGAGCGGGCTTCGCGGCCGGCGGAACGGCGATGGGCGCGGCGGCACTTCCGGCTGGATTCGGCGCGACCGCCGGCGGTGCGTCGTACTCGGGTGTCGCGGGCGGTTCGACGACGAACAGCGCGTCCGGCGGATTCACGACCGGCGACGGCTATGGCGCGACGAAGGGCGGCGCCGGCATCGACTACAGCTCGTACGGCTACAGCGGCCTGAACGGCTCGTACTCGTACAGCCACTGACCCAGAAACGAAGAGGCCCCGGGTGCTAGGAACACCCGAGGCCTGACTCCACACGAGGAAGGAGCCGCCATGAATAAATTCACAGCCGTCGCAATCGTAGCACTTCTGGGAGCAGCGAATGCCCACGCACAAAGCACTTCGTCTGCCACTCAAACCTCGACGTCGCAATCCGTGGCTCAGGGACAGATTGAGTTTAGCCAGTCGCCGGAGCACACGTCGTCAACTGTCAGAAACGTTTCATCGCCTGTTCTCGGCGCATACGCGTCGTCTTTCTCCCAATTCAACTGCGGGCAGACAACGCAGGGCGGCTTTGCTGTGGCGGGGTTCAGCGGCGCCTTCGGTTCGAGCAAGGACCAGCGGTCGTGCGTACTGGAAGTCGCTGCTGCAGAAATGACCCGGCAGTCCACCGTCGACCCCGACAACGCGGCCGCCCTGCGCAGCGCCGCGATCGGGATCCGTTGCCAGATCAGCGAAGAGATCTACCAGGCAATGCGCGACGCCGGTTTCGAATGCAAGCGCAAACCCAAGACTCTGACGGCGCGCGAAGAGACGCAGCCCGAGTCGACACGAATTGCAGGCAACTGATTTCAACCCACGATCGGAGGATCGGATGAAGAAGGCTTTCACGCAGACGCTGATGGAGTTGCGCGGCGGCGCAGTCGTCGAAGAAGCGACGAACGAACTGAACACCCTCGTCGCGATGGTCCGCGACACCGGCAAGGCCGGGAAGATCACGATTACCGTCGAGGTGAAGCCGTTCGCCAAGGTGCAGGACGCGCTCGAGGTGACCGGCAAGGTCGTCGCCACTCTGCCGCGCGAGAAAGAATCGGCTGAAGTCTTCTTCCCGACCGTCGAGAACAACCTGTCGCGCCACAGCGAGCGGCAGACCGAGCTGCCCGGCATCTCGCTCGCCGATTCCCGCTCCGCCGCCCACGGCTGAGCAAAACGTCCATCCACCACTGAGAAAAACAGATGATCAACGAATTCCACGGCGAACAAGACGTCGCAGCAATCCTCAGCGCAGGCACTGCGCTCGCAGGTCCGCAGAAGAGCCCACTACCCGACGGCAAGCCGTTCGTGATTGTGCCGGAAGGCTTCAAGACGCAGACGCTCGAAGACGTGTTTGCGAACCCCGCGCGCGCTGCGGGCACGGTCAAGCTGCGCGACGCCGCCAGCTTCATCGAATATTTCAACCGCCAGAAGCGCCCCGAGAGCCTCATCTACGCGTCGCTCGACCCGGCACGCATCCTCGGCGTCATTGACGACCATCTGGCCTACGACGAAGCGCTGGCCGGCGACGACAAGGCGAAGGGCGCCAACTGGCGCGCGTACCGCGTCGAGTTCCCGGTGCCCGCCTCCCGCGAGTGGAAGACGTGGACCAGCAAGGACCGCCAGCCGATGGGCCAGCTTGAACTCGCAGAACTGATCGAGGACAACCTGCCCGACATCACCAGCCCGGACGGCTCGACGATGCTCAGCATCGCGCTCAACTTCGAAGCCAGCAAGGAAGGCAACTTCGTGTCGGCAGCGCGCCTGCAGGACGGAAGCACGAACTTCGTCTGGAAGGAAGACGTGAACGCCACCGGCAACAAGATCGCGATGCCGTCGCAGATCAGGCTCAGCATCCCTGTCTTCGAGAACGGCGCGCCCTACTCGATCGACGCGCGGATCAAGTACCGCATCAAGGATGGCGTGCTGAAGATCTGGTACGAACTGATCCGCCCGCACAAGGTGCTCGAAGCCGCGTTCCGCGCAGTCTGGGCGCAGATCGAAGAGCAGACGGCCAAGAAGATCCTGCTCGGCACGCCCGAGTAACCAGTTAGCCCAACCAACCCCGCGTGCCGGCGCGTAAAGCGGCGGCCTGATGGCGCGTGTTCAATTTAATGGATGAAGTACTTGATCGATGTAGTCCATCGCTTTGTTCTTCGCCTCGAGCAGGGCGTCCTCCTTCGTAGACGAGCACTGGCCGCTCGATATGCCGAATGCTTTTCTGTCGACGTTGAATGCCCATCTCCATTGCCCGTCTGTTTCTTGTACGGCGTGAACCCTGACGCATCTGCCTCGGTATTCGAACTCGTCGGAGTGCATGTCTGTTTTTAAGCATGCGAGAAGGATTTGATTATGACCGAAAGTACTTTTTGGATGCTTCACATCCAAGGTCCAGACGATATTGTCGCCGCGCCGTCGCGCGAGCAGGCCAACGCCGTCGCCGCTGCGTTCAATGCGTATTGGGGCGCATATCTCGCCAAGCAGCGTGCGCAGTCCGTTGCCGACGGCCGCAATCCGGATCACTGGCCGAGCGTGTCGGCAGTCGTCACCGAATGGCGCTGTACGGCGCGAGAGCACGCACACAGCGTCGAGGTGTACTGGCCGGACTATGCGGACTACCTGAAGTTGCAGGAGCCGCAATCGTGAAAGAGCGCCCTATCCTCTTCAGCGGACCGATGGTGCGCGCTCTGCTCGACGGTCGCAAGACGCAGACGCGGCGCGTTGTGAAGGCGCGGCCGGGCTGGCCCATTGGATTCGTCGGCGGCGCCGGCGATCAGGACGATCCACGCTGCTACGGCTTCGAGGATCTGAACACGGCTCAATGGTGGACGCTCGCCGCGGACGGCGGCGACGATAACCACCAGATCCCGTGCCCCTACGGCGCGCCCGGTGATCGTCTGTGGGTGCGCGAGACGTTCCTATACGTCGGGCCCGGAAGCGGATCGGATCTGCCGAGCTATCAGGAAGAGCGTGCGAATCCAGCGAACCACAAGGTTTCGAACTGCTGGTATCGCGCATCGCGGCCGGATGAAACGCTCGTCTGGTCGCCGTCCATCCACATGCCGCGCTGGGCGTCGCGCATCACCCTCGAAGTCACCGGCGTGCGCGTCGAGCGTCTCGACCAGATCACCGAAGACGACGCCCAGGCCGAAGGCGCGGCGCCCGCTTGGCTGGATGTCGACGGCGAGACGGTGAACCTTGGCCAGCCCACCTATCGCCAAGGCTTCGCGCGTCTCTGGCGCGACATCAATGGCGACGAGTCATGGGACGCCAATCCGTGGGTCTGGGTCGTCGAGTTCAGAAGGATCGAAGCAAGCGCCTAGGCATCACCGGGTGGCAAGTTGTCCGCTTTGTGATTCGCGTCATTTTCAGCTTCAAGCATCGCCCCGCCTTCTGACGCGGCCGGGCGCTCGCGCAGAGCGGTGTAGTTCAGGGCGTCAATCGTGTAATCCCAATTCCACCTACCGCCTTTCACTTCCGTGACGTTGATGTTGATGTGGTGCCCATTGCGCACATAACTCTTGTTTGGCATGTCGACCCCGTAGATTTGTTTCAAGGAATCCTAGCATGAGCGAGAACAGCAAGATCGAGTGGACAGACCACACGTTCAACCCGTGGGAAGGCTGCCAGAAGGTCGGTCCGGGTTGCGATCACTGCTACGCCGAGACGCGCAATGCGCGCTTCGCTGGCGGCACGGCCGTCAACTGGGGACCGGGCGCGCCGCGGCGCCGAACTTCGCCAGCGAACTGGCGCAAGCCGCTCCAGTGGAATCGCGACGGCACGTTCTACGCACTGCACGGCCGCCGCCAGCGCGTCTTCTGCGCATCGCTCGCCGACGTGTTCGACAACGAGGTCGATCTGCTGTGGCGTCGCGACCTCTTCCGACTGATCGCCGAGACGCCGAACCTCGACTGGCTGCTGCTGACGAAGCGGATCGGAAACGTTCCGACGATGCTCCGCCATATCGGCGTCGAGCAACTGCCGGACAACGTCTGGCTCGGCGCGACGGTCGTCAACCAGGCCGAAGCAGACCGCGACATCCCGAAGCTTCTCGCGGTACCGGCGAGCGTCCGGTTCCTCTCGATGGAGCCGCTGCTCGGTCCCGTCGATCTGAGACTCGATTGGCGAAACGACATCGCGCGCTGGGACGATCGCGGACGCGATTTGCCTCTGCGGCGCATTGATTGGGTCATCGTCGGGGGCGAAAGCGGCCCCGGCGCGCGACCGATGCATCCCGACTGGGCGAGATCGCTGCGCGACCAGTGCGCGGCCGCTGACGTGCCCTTCCTGTTCAAGCAGTGGGGCGAATGGATCGCTGAAGGCGTGCAGATGTCCACCCCGCTCAAACGCACGCCCGATCCGTACCGGCGCCGCTGGGTTGCCGATGATGCCGACGACGATCGATACACGCGGACCGCTGCGGCTGTCCATCCTGTCGGCAAGAAGGCCGCCGGCCGCCAGCTCGACGGCGTCACGCACGACGAATTTCCACGGAGCCATGCATGAAGCGTGACCTGATGTCATTGCCCCTCGACCTCGGCAGCGAACTGATCGTCGACAACTTCGCCGGCGGCGGCGGCGCGAGCACTGGCCTCGAGCGCGCGTTCGGCCGCCCGGTCGATGTCGCGATTAACCACGACCCCGAGGCGCTCGCGATGCACGCGGCGAATCACCCGCACACCGCGCACCACTGCGAAAGCGTGTTCGACGTCGATCCCGACGAGATCACTGGGAATCAGCCGGTGGCGCTCGTTTGGCTGTCGCCGGACTGCAAGCACCACTCGAAGGCCAAGGGCGGCAAGCCGGTCGACAAGAAGATTCGCGGCCTGGCGTGGATCGCGCTGCGCTGGGCGGCGAAGGTCAAGCCGCGCGTGATCATGCTGGAGAACGTCGAGGAGTTCCAGCACTGGGGCCCGCTCACGGCCGATGGCCGCCCGGATCCGAAGCAGCGCGGCCGCACATTCCGCTCGTTCGTGAACGCGCTCCAGCGCCACGGGTACCGCGTCGAATGGCGCGAGCTGCGCGCCTGCGACTATGGCGCGCCGACGATCCGAAAGCGCCTGTTCCTTGTCGCGCGGCGCGACCACCTGCCAATCGTCTGGCCGGCCCCAACGCACGGCGCGCCGGCGAGCGTCGGCGTGAAGTCCGGCAAGCTGCAGCCGTGGCGCACCGCGGCGGAATGCATCGACTGGTCGATCCCGTGCCCGTCGATCTTCGAGCGCGCGCGTCCGCTGAAGGACGCGACGCTGCGGCGCATCGCGCGCGGCATCATGAAGTTCGTCGTGAACAGCGCGGACCCGTTCATCGTCCATCTCACGCATCACGGCGCGGACCGGGCAGCGAGCATCGATGTCCCGCTGGCGACGGTGACCGGCGCGCACCGCGGCGAGCAGGCGGTGATCGTGCCGACGCTGGTTCAGACGGGATACGGCGAGCGGCCCGGACAGGCGCCGCGCGTGCCGGGCCTCGACAAGCCTCTCGGCACGATCGTCGCCGGCGGCGCGAAACATGCGCTCGTCGCGGCCTTCCTTGCCAAGCACTATGGCGGCAACGAGACGCCCGGCGCGGCGCTCGCCGACCCGATGAGCACGATCACGACGCAGGATCACCACGCGTTGGTGACGTCGAACCTGATCAAGCTGCGCGGCACGTGCCGCGACGGACAGCCCACCGACGAACCTCTCCACACGATCAGCGCCGGCGGCATGCACCACGCCGAGGTGCGCGCCTTCTTGGTCAAGTACTACGGCAATGAGAAAGACGGCGTCGACCTGCACGAGCCGCTGCACACCGTGCCCACGCACGACCGGTTCGGCCTGGTCACCATCCGCGGCGAGGACTACGCGATCGTCGACATCGGCATGCGCATGCTCACGCCACGCGAGCTGGCGCGCGCGCAAGGCTTCCCTGACAGCTACGTGCTTGACCCGTTGTTTAACGGCAAGCCGCTGTCGAAGACCTCGCAGGTCAGGATGATCGGCAACAGCGTCTGCCCTGACCTTGCCACCGCACTGATCGTCGCGAACTTCGCGCACGAGAAGCAGATCGCCGGCGTGGCCGCGTGATTCGAAACACCTATTGCGAGAGAGAAATGAGCCTGCAACTTCAGACGGACATTTTCGCCGAAGGCACGCAACGCCTGCAGATGACCGAGTCGATCGAGCTGACGATCCAGTCGATGCAGGCCTACGGCCCGGATCACGAGCACTGGGGCATCGCGTGGTCCGGCGGAAAGGACAGCACGGCGACGCTCACCGTGATCTGCTGGCTGATCGACACCGGGAAGATTGCGCGGCCGAAGACGCTGACGGTGTTTTACGCGGACACCCGACAAGAACTCTCGCCACTGGCGATCTCCGCCGAGCGGATCATGGACGAGTTGCGCGAGCGCGGCATCGCGGTCGAGGTGGTGCGCGCGCCGCTCGACAAGCGGTTCATGGTCTACATCCTCGGGCGCGGCGTCCCGCCACCGAACAACAACACGCTGCGCTGGTGCACGCGGCAGATCAAGATCGATCCGATGGAGGACGCGCTGCGCCAGCGTCTCGAGGGCATCGGCGGCAACATCCTGATGATCACCGGCGTGCGCCAAGGCGAGAGCGCGATCCGCGACCGGCGCATCGAGATGAGCTGCGGCAAGGACGGCGCCGAATGCGGGCAAGGCTGGTATCAGCAGGTGCTGCCGAACGCGCGCGGCCTGCGCGGCCGGATCGCGACGCTTGCGCCGCTGCTTCACTGGCGCGTCTGCCACGTCTGGGAATGGCTGCGTCACTGGGCACCAGAGGCAGAATTCGGAGACTGGTCGACGCGCGCGATTGCGGACGCCTATGGCGGCGACGAGGCAGAGGAACTGAACGCGCGCACCGGGTGCATTGGCTGCCCGCTCGCCCAGGAAGAGAAGGCGCTCGAAACCGTGCTGCGAAACCCGCAATGGGCATATCTCGCGCCGCTGCGCGGCATAAAGCCGCTTTGGCGGGAACTGCGCGAGCCACAGCATCGACTGCGCAAGCCAGGCCGCGAACTTCTGAAAGACGGCTCGTTCGCGAAGAATCCGCAGCGCCTCGGGCCGCTGACGTTCGAAGCCCGGCTGATGGGCCTCGATCGCATCCTGTCGATTCAGGACGAATGCAACCGCGCAGCGCGCGCCGCCGGCCGGCCTCTCATCAATCTGATCGACGCTGAGGAAGAGGCGCGGATCCGCGAGCTGATCGCGGCCGAGACATGGCCGCAGGGCTGGGAAGGCGACGAGCCGACCGGCGATGTGATTCTCGACGTCGTCTATGCCAACGGCGCCGTGCAGCCGCGGCTCTTCAGCGAGGAGGACGCGTGAACGCACCCACCACTCAGCGAGAGCTTCAGCTTCTGCTCGACGGCGGCTTTGACCCCGTCGCCTACTGGGCGGACAAGCCCTTCAAGAAGTGGGTCGTCGACGTCGGCTTCTGGAATGGCAGTGGTTGGAAAGGCGAGACAGTGCTTGTGCGTGCGTCGTCGCGCGACGGCGCCGAGCGCACCGCGATCGCCAATGTACGACGCGCGAAGAGCGCGAAAACCCACGCCAGACTTGCAACGCCGCGCGATCTCGGCTGCGTGCCCGCCTGACCCGCTGTCTCGACGCAGCGACAACGATATTGGGGATTGGAATGACCGAAGACCAGATTGAACAGCATGCCTATAAGCACAGTTGCGACGATGACGAACCGCTGTTCTCGTTCAGCCGTCGCGATCTCTTTGCGTTCGCCCGCGCGCTTCTCTCCTCCGCGCTTGCCACAGAAGGTGGAGAGGCGAAGCCGTTCCAGGCGCGCGTGCAGCCGTGGCTGATGGAGTGCTTCGGCAAGAAGATCGCCGGCGACCGCGAGGAGCGCAATCACCGCTTTTTCGAGGAGGCGGGCGAGCTTGTGCAGGCGTGCGGCATGAGCGCGAGCGAGGCACACCAGCTCGTCGAATACGTATGGAATCGGCAGGTCGGCGAGAAACATCAGGAGGTCGGCGGCGTCATGGTCACGCTCGCCGCGCTGTGCCTCGCGAATGGCCTCGACATGCACGCGGCTGGCGAAACGGAACTGGCGCGCATCTGGACGAAGGTGGAGGCCATCCGCGCGAAGCAGGCTGCGAAGCCGAAGCATTCACCGCTGCCAGTCGCGGGCGCCGTTCCTCATTCTCAAGGAAAGAAGGCGGCGGCGAGCGAGGATCCGGGCGCGCCGCTGCGCATGCCCCTGCTCGCTGAAGATCACAAGGGCATGCGCGTCGACTACTCGGGCATGTTTAAGTGGGCCGCGAGCGCTCTCGCCCGCGGCAGCAGCGAGCCTGCGCTGGCCGAAATGCTTCGCCAGTTGAAGGAGCACATCTCCGAGCTGGGCAAGCGCTGGTATGGCGGAGATACAGCTGTCGTCGATGAGTTGCTGCAGCTCTACTGCGTCGAGAGAGGTGCTCGCGAGGTGCTTGTGAACGCTACCCGGGAGACGCACGATGGCGCGGCTGAATAAGGCGGATCGCGAGGCCGTGCGCACGTTGTTCGGCGGCCGGTGCGCGTACTGCGGCGCCGAGCTTGCCGAGCGCTGGCACGTTGACCATGTCGAACCGTCGTTGCGCAAACTGGAGATCGTCCAGACCGCCCAGGGCGTGCAGTGGCGAGCCGGCGCTACCACGCGCCCCGATCGCGATGTGCTGACGAACTATATGCCCGCGTGCCCGCCCTGCAACATCGACAAGCACGCGATGTCGCTGGAGAACTGGCGCGGCAAGCTGCAGCGGACCATCCAGGTGCTGATGAACAACTCGCCCACCTTTCGGCACGCGGTCAGGTTCGGGATGCTCCACGTGCTGGAAGCGCCCGTCGTGTTCTATTTCGAGCGCTGCGCGGCGCCGCGCGCGCCGAGCAAGGACGAAGCCTCAGTGCAGGCGTGATGGTCTGAGCTGTTCGAACTGCGGCTCGATGATCGCAAGTAGGTCGATGTGCGTGTATCCGGGTGCGCGGGCCTTCACCAGCGATTCGAAGACGGCTTGATGCGCATGGCGATGCACGCCGTTGTAGTCGTCGTATTCGCCGAATTGTCCCGCGACGATCGTCTCGGCGTCCTGCTGGGACGATTCAAGAATTTGGGTGGCTTGGGTCTTGTTCATGCCCGAAGTATCGGCGCGCCCAGGCAGAACTTTAGGAAGTGGAATGCAGCAGCAAATCGAAGAATTTATGCGCACTACGGCGCGCTATTTATGGGGGAGAGCATGCCGCGACTGATACCGCTCTCAGACTGGGCTATAGAAGTGTTTGGGGAACATAAACCACATCCGAGCACGCTTCTGCGCTGGGTGCATGATGGCCGCATCAGGCCACTGCCGAGGAAGATCGGTCGCACATACTTCGTCGAGCCGAAGGCTGAGTATGTGGAGATCGAATGTGACTTGCTTGAGAGGACGATGTGAACGCACGTAGACGACAGGCCGCGCGACGGAACTGGCCGGAAAATCTCTACCAGAACGCCGAAGGGTATTTGTGGTTCAGAAACCCGATGACCAAGAAGTCAACCGGACTTGGCAGAGACTTGGCGGGAGCCATTAGGAAGGTCAAGCGCGCGAATCTCGAACTGGCTCGTAAGGTCGAAGAGCAAAATCTGCTCACACTCACGGGCGATGGACCGAAGACTCTGGAGCAGCATTGCAAAGACTACGAGAAAGAGTACGCGGCAGATAGAAAGCCGAACACCATCAAGAATTACAAGTCGCAAATTAAGGCGATCATAGCAGACGAGCGTTCTAAAAAGCCCATCGATCAGTTCACGCCAAAGGATGCTGCGGACCTAATTAAAAAAGCAGAATTATCTCGCGGCGCAGCGATGGCGTCGACCATTCGAACCAGGCTTAAAGACATCTTCAGAGATGCCATTACGCATGGATTAATTGAGGCGGGCAAAAATCCTGTTGAATCGGTGCGCAAGCCTAAGGCGGAAGTAAAACGGGCGCGCATGACAGAGGATGATTTTTGGAAGATTCACGAGAAAGCCGAGTATCCATGGCTGAAGAACGCGCTTTTGCTCGCCCTTTTGACCGGGCAACGTGTGAGTGACATTCGGACCGTGCGCTTTGACGACGTGCGCGACGGCTTCGTGTGGATAGACCAGATCAAGAAGAACGGGAAAACCAAAATCAAGATCCCGTTGGACGTATCGCTTGGTAGCCATTCCGTGGCCAGTGTGGTGTCTCAGTGCAGGGATGACGTCGTGAGCCGGTTCCTGATCCATTTCCAAGGCGGCAGGTATGCATCCATGCGAGGCAAGGCGGTGAGCTACGAAACGCTCAATGCGGCTTTCATAGCGGCGCGTGAAAAGGCCGAAATTAAGACGGCGGACGGGCTGACGCCGACCACGTTCCACGAGATCCGTTCTCTCTCCGCACGGCTTCACGCCAAAGCTAACGGCGAGGACTTTGCGCAGGCCCTTCTCGGACACGGATCCAAGGCCATGACAGACCTTTATATCGACCTTCGTGGGCAGCAGTGGGTAGAGGTTCAACTGCCCAAAAAGACGGGTTGATTTTGGAAGATTGTTGAACGAATTTTGAACGCGTCTCGCAAAGCCTCGTGTCGTAAGGCCAGCTAGTCGATACGGACTCCAGCACCGGGTCCGTCACGACGCGGCGCACATAGGTCTGCAGCCAGCCCGGCGAACACGCCGCCAGGATCACATGGGTATCGTAGGTGGCGCGGCCGGGCGCCGAACCCGGCGTGGCCGCGAGCCAGTGGAACAGGGCGAACGTGCCGCCGTGGCGCCGGCACACCGCGCGCATGAGTCGCGACACGTCGAGTTCGCTCGTGCATTCGGACACGTGCGCCGGATGGTGCGCCGCGCCGTGCGGATGCGCTCGGTGGGCAATGGCGTCGAGACAGGTGCGGTAGCGTTGCGCGAGCATTTCCCTGTACGGATCGCGCTCGCGGAATTCGATCAGTTCCGCCACCCCGGACACCGGCAACAGCTGCACGACGACGCTGCCGTCGCGCCGCGTGAGCACACGCTGGAGCATGACTTCGTCGTCGCCGGCATCGTCGAGCCGCAACTCGACCGACCCTTCCCGCACCACGACCCGCTGACTTTCGGCAATGCTGCCGCCCGCCTCACGGTACAGATTGTGGAGCTCACGGCTCATTGCTCAAGACTTCCGCCGGACAGTAGGTTATGTGTTGCGCGCCTGAATCCGCACGAGGCCCGAGTTGATCAGTTGCGTGTCCCAGCGGGCGGGTTCGCCAACCTCCTCGATCAGATGATCGACGAGCACCTTGATGCGCGGCGGCGTGCCTACCGTCTTGCGATACACCGCCGAAATCCGACCGCCGCACGGCGCGTAGTCCTGCAGCACCGGCACCACGTCGCCCGCCAGGATGGCATCCGCCGCGACGAAGGTCGGCAGGATCGCGAGTCCGAGCCCGGCGCGCACCGCTTCCAGCAGGACGGCGCCCGAGTCGGCGCGCATGCGCCTGCCGATGCGGAACGAGCGGTACTTGCCGTCCATCATCAGGCTCCACATGCCGTTGGGTTCGAAGTTGCAGTTGTTGAGGCCGTCGTGATGAATCAGGTCGCCGGGATGCGTCGGCGTGCCGCGCCGTTCGAGATACGCCGGACTCGCGCATACCAGCGTGTGATTGGCCGTGATCGTGCGGGCTACCAGCCGGGAATCCGGGAGCTCGCCGGTCCGGATCGCGACGTCGTACTGTCCGTCCTGCACGTTGCCGATGCGGTTCTGCGCTTCCACGTCGAGGTACAGATCGGGATGCCTTGCCGCGAAGGTCGTGAGGACCGGCCCGAAGTGCGACGCCAGCAGGCTGGTCGGCACCACGATCCGCAGCGCGCCGCGCAGGCTTGACTGGCTATCGCGCACCGACTCTTCCGCGAACTCGACTTCCTCCAGGATCTGCACCGCGCTCTTGTAGAACACGAGGCCCGGCTCGGTCGTCCGCAGCGGCCGGCCCCGTTCGAGCAATGCGCAACCGAGATAGCGTTCGAGCTGGGTGATGCGCTCGCTCACGATCGACTTGGTGGCGCCAAGCCGCCGTGCGGCCTCGGAAATACTTGCCGCTTCCACAACGGCCACGAACGTCGCCATGTCGCTGAACTTGTTCATACTCTTCTCCCCTGATGCGAAAAGCCTGTTCGCGTACCGCTTTTTTGATTCGGCATCCCTGCCTGACCCTTGCATGAAACCGGCAGTGCCGGTGCACCTCACGACGCACAGAGATGTCGATTTCGCGAGATTTTCATGGGGCTGGATCGCCACTTGATATTTTTTGGCGAGTCCTGAATCTAAAATCGTATTCAGCGTTTATTTCGCTGACCAATTCAGAAAATACTTAATGCCCATTTATAAAACACTTAACCCGTTTGCATATTAAACGTTTGAGCGCGGGTTGCCACGGCGGTTAAACCGTGAGCAAGATAAATGACAGGGAAACAAAGGAATTCGAAATTTTCGCATAGGCGCCGGCTTTACCGGGCACTTCGATCGAGGATTCCAATTCGGAGTCCGCGACGGCGCGGCTGATTCATTTCTTTTGGAAATTCATTCGAGACAGCTGGAAAATGACGCGATCACCCCCGGCCCGCGTTGCGCAGTCTACGATGCCAATCTTCGCCGCCGTTAATGATATTAATTTATAGCGGGATAACTTCGGAGAATTGCTTCGGAACGCGACCTTCATCCCAAATATTGAAAATAGCCGTGACAGGGGTGTTATTGCGGATCCAGAAAATCACCATTGCGTCACTTTGGTAATACACGGTAAAGAACGGTATTAATCCAGCAGATTTTCAGCCGCATGTCATTTCAAATCGGCCAAGTGGGAGAAGAAGTCGGAACGCAGAAAAGGGCCGCAAGCCGACGGCTTGCAGCGCTCGTATAAAACTTGAATGCACCGTGGCTCGTCCCCACGAAGCCAGCGGCGCACAGGCGGATCAACGCCCTGCCGTGCGCAGATTGCGGCTTTCGAGTTGCGTAATGACCCGCTGCAACGTGCGTTCCGCGCGACCAGAGAGTTCGATGAACCGGCAGCCGAGCACGGTGCGCGTTTGGCCGGAAGGCGTGATGCTCTGACGCGGCGCGACGATTTCGAGATTGACCGTCACCAGGCTGAACGCGCCCATTTGCAGCGTGACGTCGTTCCAGACAGTCCCGCGCGGCAGCGTTGCAAAGCGTGCGTCGGAGGTCCGCAACGCAATGCCGCCGAGCGACATGTCCTGCAGGTCGAGATCGAACGGATCGCCTTCCGCATCGATGCCGCTCGCGACGAACGGTTCGCCCACCGGCGTCTCCACGCGATGAAACTCGCGCCGCTGGACGAAATACAGCAGTGCGGGAAATGCGGCTTCGAAGGCCGGGCGGCCCTCGAAGCTCACCGGCGTCGCGCGGCCCGTGTCGAACTCCGTGCGGATGCCGCCCGGATGGCTGCGAAACGTGAGGCTGTCGGCAGCGGCGAGCGCGGCGTTGTCGCTGCGCGCGCCGCCGTAGTCGAACACGAAGCGGGCCCTGCGGGAATCGACATCGAGGAGTTGCGTGACAATCTGGCCGCCTTCGAACCCGGCCACCAGAAAGTCCCGGCGGGCCACCAGCCCGCGCAGACAAAGCGCCATCTGCAGCGGATGGCGCAACGCGTAACGCGCGTCGATCTGGCTCGGGCGCGCGGCGGTATCGGCGAAAGTGAGTTCGGCAGTCATGTTGGGTTGGTCTCAGCGTATGGTTTTTTTTCGGCACATGAAGCGCCGCCTTTCACCATGCAGAGCCCGTGCCAACCTGCGCTGAGGCCGTCTGGTCAAGCGGGAGCGGGTTTTAGCCGCCCCCGAAGTGCCCGACGTTACGTTACGTCACGTTCCTTCGTCACGCACATCGAACCGCACGCGGCGGACTACTTCTTGCCGTCCACCACCGCGACCACCTCCTCGCGCGTGTATTCCTTGTTCGCGAGCGCGCCGGCCGGCGTCTTCGCGAGCACGGCATCGAGCTCGTCAGGCTTGACTTCGAGCACCGGCATGCGGATGTCGTGCGGCACTTTCTTGCCGGCGAGAATCTGCTGCGTGACCCAGAACGCAAACGACGACGCCCCCGGCGGAATGGTCACCGACATCGTCTGATAGCCGCTCTTCTTCTGCTCGGCCCACCACGCGAGTTCTTCCTGCCGGTTGCCGAGGATGATGATCGGCGTCGGACGGCCGGCCGCCTTGAGCGCCTGCGCCGCGCCGAAGCCGTCGCCGCCCTGCGTGACGACCGCGTCGATCTTTGGCAGTGTCGGCAGGATGCCCGCCACCTGCTTCTGCGCGACCGTTTGCGTCCAGTCGCCATGCACCGACCCGACGATCTTCATGTCCGGGTACTTCTTCAGCTCGTCGACGATGCCCTGATGGATCTCGTCATCCACCGACACCCCGGCCAGCCCGCGGATCTCCAGCAGGTTGCCCTTGCCGTTGAGGCGTTTGGCGAGGTAATCGACCTGCATGCGCCCCATGCCCTGGAAGTCCACGGCGATGCGATACGCACACGGTTCGGTCGCGATGCCGTCGAACGACACGATGGTCACGCCCGCGCCGCACGCCTGCTTGATGACGCCGTTGAGCGCCGTCGGCGAGACCGCGTCCACCGCGATGGCCTTGTAGCCCTGCAGGATCAGGTTCTGGATCTGCTGCACCTGTTCGGTGGCCTGGCTCTCGGCGGTGGTGAAGCTCGGCGCCGCCGCGACCACCTTCTGCTTGACCGCCGGATCGGCGACATTGGACCAGCTCTTGAGCATCTGCTGGCGCCAGCTGTTGCCGGCATAGTTGTTGGACAGGGCGATCTTCATCGCCGAGGTGTCGCCGCTGGCAACCTGCGCGAACGCGGATGCCGACAGTGCCGTCATGAGCAGGCCCGCGGCCAGTCGATGCAGATGCATGCTGAGTCTCCTGTGGTTGTGCTTGCCGCTCAGCGGCCCGCGCCTCGCACGCCCACGTGCAGCGAGTAGATGGACGAGGTCGCGGCAATGAACAGCCGGTTGCGGTTGAATCCGCCGAAGGTGAGATTCGCCACCACTTCGGGGATCAGGATCTTGCCGAGCAGCGTGCCGTCGGGGGCGTAGCAGTGCACGCCGTCATCGGCGCTGGTCCAGACGTTGCCGTGTTCGTCGAGGCGCATGCCGTCGGGCACGCCGCTCTGCATCTCGATGAACACGCGGCCGTTGCGCAACGCGCCGTCCGCTGCGACGTCGAATACGCGGATATGACGGGGCGCGGCGTCGTCGTGCGAGGCACCGGAGTCCGCCACATACAGCTTCGTCTCGTCGGGCGAGAACGCGAGGCCGTTGGGCTTCACGAAGTCGTCGCAGGCAATCCGCACCTGCCCGTTCTCCGTCACGCGATACACGTTGCAGCGCCCGATCTCGCTGTCCGCGCGATAGCCTTCATAGTCGCTGAGAATGCCGTAGTCGGGATCCGTGAACCAGATTTCGCCGCGCGAATCGACGATCACGTCATTGGGCGAATTGAGCCGCTTGCCTTCGAACTTGTCGGCCAGCACGGTCACGCTGCCGTCGTGCTCAGTGCGTGTGACGCGCCTTGCGCCGTGCTCGCAACTGACGAGCCGTCCTTCGCGGTCGCGCGTGTTGCCGTTGCTGTAGTTCGACGGCGCGCGATGCACGCCCACGCCCATGCCGGGCGCCCAGCGCAGCATGCGGTTGTTCGGGATGTCGCTCCAGATGAGCAGGTCCGAAGCCGGGAAATACACCGGGCCTTCGGCCCACAGACACTGGTCCGTCAGCTTGCTCAGGAAGGCGTTCGGCTGCAGCAGCAGTCTGAAGCGCGGGTCATGGACTTCGATATCGCTGGCTTTCATGTCTCCTCGTCCAGTTGGGTTTTTTCAAGTTGCGCGGTTCAGCGCAGCGCCTTGCCGCCCGCCGCGACCGTCACCGCGATGATGAGCACGCCATAGACGATCGAGCGCACGCCCGCGTCCGCGCCCACCGCGTTGAGCACGGCGTTGGTCAGGAACAGGAACATCGACGCGCCCCACACGCCCGCGATGCTGGCCTTGCCGCCGGTCACGAGCGTGCCGCCGATCACGACCACGGCGATCGAGATCAGCATGTACTCGACGCCCATGTCGAGCGACGCGCCGCCCGACACCGCCGCGAGCAGCAGCGCCGCGAGCGCCGCGATCATCGACGACAGCACGTAGGCGAGGCAGCGCGTGCGATGCACGTTCACGCCGGCGAGCCACGCGGCGCGCGCGTTCTGGCCGATGGCCGAAAGCCGGCGCCCGTACACCGCGCGATGCAGCAGCACGGCGAGCGCGAGAGACAACGCCAGCGCCACGAGCGCGATATAGGGCACGTCGAGCAGACGGCCCGTCGCGAACGCCCCGAGCGCGGGCGGCGGCGGCGGGAGCTGGCGGCCCTGCGTGATCGCGACCGACTGGATGATGAAGCTCGAAGACAGCGTCGCGATGATCGGCGGAATGCGCAGCAGGCGGATCAACGCATAGTTGGCGATGCCCACCACGACGCCCACGCCGAGCGCGGCCGCGACGCCGGTGGCGATCTGGGCGTTGTCGGCGTGCATCGCGTGCATGCCGACCACGCCCGCGAGCGCGATGGTCGAAGGCACGGACAGGTCGATGTTGCCGACGCCCGAGGTGATGACGAGCATCTGCCCGAGCCCGACCAGCACCATGAACACGCCGTAGGTGAGCGCCGTCTGCGCGACATTGCCCGCAATGCCCAGCCCGAAGATCCCGGCGATGGCGATCCACACCAGCACCGCGCCCACGAACGACCACGCCCAGGGCGCCTGGATGTTGCGCAGCCGCGCCCAGCCGCTTTGCGCGGAGGTGGCGACGGCGTCGCTGGAGGATTGCGGATTCATCGGCGTTCTCCTCGTTGCAGCAGCACGCGCAGCGACAGCACGACGATCAGGATCGCGCCCTGCATGCCGACCTGCCAGTCCGCCGAGATGTTGAGGAAGGCGAGGAACGACGCGGCCAGGGTCAGCGTGATCGCGCCGAGCACCGCGCCGATCACGCTCACGCGTCCGCCGACGAACTCGCCGCCGCCGAGGATCACCGCCGCGATCGAGAGCAGCGTGTAGCGCAGGGCGAGATTGGCGTCGGCGGACGTGGTGAGGCCGAGCAGCGACAACCCTGACAGCACGCCGAAGCAGCCCGCCACGCCGTACAGCGTCGCCTTGCTGCGCACCAGCGACCAGCCGAAGCGGCGCATCGCGCGCGGATTGCCGCCCGCGCCGCGAATCCGCACGCCCGCGGAGGTGCGCATCAGCAGCAGATGGCCGATGGCCGCGATCAGCACGGACCAGACGATGGGCGCGGCGATCCACGGCGTCTGATAGCTCATGGCCGTGCCGAGCCACGCGGGACTCGTGCCGCCCGGCGACGGCAGCAGCACGATGGCAAGACCGCTCCACACGAACGAAAGCCCGAGCGTGACGACGATCGACGGGATCTGCCGCAGTTCGATCAGCGCGCCGACGGCGGCATACGCGAGCACGCAGCCGGCCAGCGCCAGCACGCCGAGCCACGGCTGCTTCACGAGCAGCGTCGCGCCGATGCAGGCGACCAGGCTCACGAACGGACCGATCGAGAGATCGAGATCGTTCACGGTGATGATCGCGAGTTGCGCGAGCGTCGCAAGCACGATGGGCACCGCGAGATTCAACAGCAGGTTCGAGCCGAAGTAGCTCATCACCGCGGGCTGCATGACGAGGATCGGCACCAGCACGGCGATCAGTGAAATGGCGGGCAACGCAGCGCGCAAACGCCCTTGAGCAATGGCGAGACTCATGCGGCGTGCTCCTGGAAACTGGCGGCGAGCAGCGCTTCTTCCGTGCATTCGTCGGCGTGCAGGATCCGTGTGACCGCCGACGAGCGGAACACATAGGTACGGTCGCAATGCGACAGCTCTTCGTTCTCGGTCGTGTACCAGACGAAGGTGCGGCCCTTCGCGGCTTCGTCGTGCACGAGTTGATAGATGTCGCGCTTGGTGCCGACATCGACGCCGCGCGTGGGATCGTCCATCAGGATGAGATCGGCGTCCGAGGCGAGCGCGCGCGCGAACAGCACCTTCTGCTGGTTGCCGCCCGATAGCGACAGGATGCCCGCGCTCATCGACGCGCCGCGTATGCCGATCTTCGTGCGCCATGCCTCCACCACCGCGCGCGCCGCCGCGAAGTCGATCAAACCGCGTTTCCTGCGCGCGCCGCCGAGCAGCCAGCGCAGGTCGAGATTGCCGGCAATCGACCAGACCGGGAACACGCCGTCGCGGCCACGGTCGCCCGCGACGAACGCGACTTTTGCGCGCGCCGCGCCATGACCCGTCGCGGCCGTGTAGATGGACAGCAGCGCCTCGGTCTGCCCCTGCCCCGCCAGCCCCGCGAAGCCGACGATCTCGCCACGCGCCGCCTCGATCGCCGTGTGCCTGCGCGCGCCGACCTTCCAGTGGAACTGCGGCCCGGCCTCACGCACGGCACGCGCGCGTTGCGCGGCGGGCGTGCGTTCGGCTTCGAGATGCTGACCCATCGCCTGGATGATCGACGCACGGCTCGTCGCCTCGCGCGGCAACACGCTGACGATGCCGCCGTCGCGCATCACCACGACCCGGTCGGCCACGCGTTCGATCTCGCCCAGCATGTGCGTGATCAGCACGCACGTGATGCCGCGCTCCGCCGCCTGGCGCACGAAGGCGAGCAGCTGGTCGGCGGTGTGGGCGTCGAGCGAGGACGTGGGTTCGTCGAGAATCACGAGCCGCACCGGCGTATCCGTCACCGTGAAACCGCGCGCGATCTCCACCATCTGCTGCTGCGTGAGCGTCAGGTCGGAGACGAGCTCGTTGCCCTTCAGGCCATTGCCCGGAAAGATGGCTTCCAGCGTCTCGCGCATCAGCGCCGTCGCGCGGCGCCGCCAGCCGCGTCCGTGCAACTGCGGATGCACGATGCACATGTTCTCGGCCACCGTCAGGTTCGCGCACAGCGACAGTTCCTGGAACACGCAGCGCACGCCCGCCGCGCGCGCCGCGTTGGCGTCGTAGTGCGGCGCGGCCTGTCCGTCCACCTCGATGCGGCCGTGCGTCGGCGGATAGACGCCCGCGAGCACGGCCATCAGCGTCGACTTGCCTGCGCCGTTGTGTCCGGCGATGCCCACGCATTCGCCGCGCTCGAACGCGAAGTCCACGCCTTCCAGCGCGCGCACCCGGCCGAACGTCTTGCCGATGCCTTCGAAGCGAATCAGCGCGTCATTCATCCACACACTCCTTGCGGGCAGTTATTTCTTGTCGAGCAGCGCGACCGTCTGCGGCAGCGTGTAGGTCACGTCGGCGATGCCGCCCGGCGGCGTGGCCGCGAGCGTCGCGGGCAGTTGCTGCTGCGAGATGGCGAGCAGCGGCACGTTGATGGTCACGTCCTTCGGCAGCTTCTTGCCCGCCAGCACTTGCTGCGCGACCCAGAACGCGAAGCTCACCGCGCCCGGCGGATTCGACAGCGAACGCGACTGGTAGCCGCTCTTCGTCTGCTCGTTCCACCACTGGAGTTCGGGATAGGTGCTGCCGATGATCATCGGCGGCGCGGGACGGTTGGCCGCCTTGAAGGCCTGCGCGATGCCGAACGACATCTCGCCTTCGGTCGCGACGCCGTCCACCTGGGGGAGCGTCGGCAGGATGCCCGCGACGGCCTTCTGCGCGACCGACTGCGTCCAGTCGCCATTGACGGAGCCGACCAGCTTCATGCCCGGATGCTTCTTGAGCCCTTCGAGGACGCCTTCGTGCATCAGGTTATCGACGGAAATGCCCGCCACGCCGCGCACTTCCAGGATGTTGCCCTTGCCGTTCAGCCGCCCGGCCAGATACTCGACGCCCTGCTCGGCCCAGCCCTTGAAGTCGAAGTTCACGCGATACGCGCAGGGCTCGTCGACGATGCCGTCGAACGACACGACCACCACGCCCGCCGCGCAGGCCTTCTTGATGGTGCCGTTGAGCGCGGTGGGCGAAACGGCGTCGATGACGATCGCGTTATAGCCCTGCAGGATGAGGTTCTGGACCTGCTGCGCCTGCTCGGTGACCTGATTCTCGGCGGTCGTGAAGGCGGGCGCGGCGGCGACCTTCTTCTCCGTCACCGCCTGCTGCGACACGGCGTTCCAGCTCTTGAGCATGGACTGGCGCCACGCATTGCCGGCGAAGCTGTTGGAGAGCGCGATCTTTTTCTGCGATGTGTCGCCGGTGGCGACTTGTGCGTGCGCGGCCTGAGTGAGCATGCAAGCGGCCAGCGCGGCCGTGGCCAGCATTCCTGTGCGGAACATACCGTTGTCTCCTGCTGTTCTTGTTGAGCGAACTGCGCCGATGTTCAGCGGCGGTGACGGGATGCGCGGCAGGCGGGAAAGCGGGTGTGGCAGGCGTGGCCCGAATGCGGGAAGGACGGATGGAACGACATCATCTTGAGCACGCCTCCTTGGGAGCGCCTCGGTGCGATGACCGAAGCCTTGCTTTCGAACAGCTGCCGGAGTGTTTCCATTTTGGTCAGGCCAATCAGAGTGGTCAGGCCAGACCGCCGACGCAGTATAACGATTGCTCAACGGGCATGCAATTCGTTCGAGGAACGGCTTGAGGGCGGCGTGGAGCCTGTGCCGGAGCGGCCGCCGTCAATTTCTGTTGCCGATAGTCAGCGGAACGCCCGCTTCCCTGGAATCTTTAACCGCGCCCCCTCGGCTCCGAACATCCGCACAGGAACGCCTCATGTATCGTTTCCCCGTCAGGCTCCGAACCGCGCTCCCAAAGCGCACGCTGGCCACGATTGCGGAACAGGACGAGACACAGGCGAGTCCGTCGCTGATGCAGGACGCCGGCGCCTTCGACCCGGCTGACAGGTCGAAGCGGAGGCCCTCGAGTCGCGCTTGCAGACCCTGGAGAACCTGACGAATCTGCCGGAGGGGCGGGAGGTCTGTCACGACCTGGACCTGAGTGCGCCGCTGGACCACGAGCAGGAGGGCGCGGAGCCGGACGAGATCCATTCGCGCCGGGCGTTTGCCGTGGTCCGCAACCCGTTCAGGAAGGTCGGCTTCAAGTCGGCCAACAGGGTCCGTCCGGACGATCCGGCCAGCGTGCAGCGCGCCTTGACCGCCAACAACATGGTCGGCGCGCTGCAGGAATGCGTGTAGGGCACCATGCCGCCCGATTTCGTCCTTCCGATGATCGGGGGCTGCGGCAATTGTGGCGAAATGAGCGGCGCCGCAGCGCGCCTCCTCCGACGCGCCGGCGTGCAGGCATCGATCCATGCGGTGGACTACGAGGGCCGTCGTGCCTTCACGCTGGTCGGCGCGAAACTCCGTCAGGCCCTGGACGACGTCGGACTGACGGACTATCACGGCTGCTGGGTCGTCGATGCATGGGCCGGCATCGTGTGCCCCGCCACTCGCTACGGCGATACGTTCCTCAGCAAGAGGAACACGTGGGCGGAGCGAGGCAAGATGATCCTGCATGGCGAGCAGTGGATCAACGCCAAATGACCCGGACTGGCTCGATACGGTCATCAAGGGGCCCAAACACCCCGCCGTCGCACATCCCTGAACTCCTTGCGCGGCAAGCACATCGCCGCCGCCCTCGCAAGCTCGATGACCCGACCGCGCGCCTATGCCGCAGGCCTGTTCCGGCGCTTTATTACATATTGTCAGGAATGTGCTCCAGCGCATATTCCGGTACAGACGTGCACGTGAAACTGGTCGCCGATCTGCTCGCATCGAAGCAGAGAAGCACAACGAGAAGTGCAATGACTCCGCACGGGACGCTACGTTTGCGCGTCCGGCAGGGGAATCACTCAAGGGGCCGGAGACATGAACAGCACATCGGATGACGGCGGTACGCTTCCAGACGGATTCACCCGCGCGGCGGACCGGACGCTCAGCATCGAGGCCTGCCGCGACCTCGAAGCCTTTCGGCAGCTGCGCGACGAATGGATCGATCTGTCGCGACGCGCTCAAGGCCGCTACTTCCAGTCGTTCGAATATTGTCACGGCAGTCTGCTCGCCGAACATGCCGGCACCGCGCGCACGCTGCATTGCGTCGTTGCGCGGCGTGACGGACGACTCGTCGCGGTGTGGCCGCTGCTCACGTCGACGCGGCGCTGCTGGACCTTCGCCCAGCCGCTGGCGCCGCGCAACCAGTCGCCGAGCGATATCCTCGTCGCGCCCGAACCCGACGCCGATGCCATCGTCAGAGCCGTCTGGGAACATGCCGCGCGCACGAGCCGCGCTGACGTGTTCGAGCTGTGGCGCATCCGCAAGAGTTCACCGCTGCACGCCTGCCTGAAGCAGCACGCGATGATGCGTCGCGAAGTCGATGAAGTCACGCCGTTTGCCGCGTTGCGCGAGGAGCGCGACTGGGTGGCATATTGCCGCTCGCGCCCCGCGCGGGAGCGCAATGCGCCCGAGTATCTGAAGCGGCGCCTGGCGAAGCACGGCGCCTTTGCGATCGACATGATCGAGCCGACGGATGCGCGCCTGCCTGCGCTGATCGAATGGTTTGTCGCGCAGAAGCGCAAGTGGGCCGAAGAGAAAGCGTCCGACAGTCAATGGACGTTCTCCGCAGCGAGCCAGCGCTTCTGGCACGCGTTGCTCACGACAGATGCAGGCGCGCACACCGGATTTCGCCTGTTCGTCCTCACGCTCGACGGACAAGCCATTGCCGCGAACATTCTCGCCATCGACAGCGATACGGTCAGCCTCGTCGCCAATACCTACGATCTCGCGCACCGCAAGTTATCGCCGGGAACGGTGCTCGTCGATGAGTGCGTGCGCTGGGCTTTCGAACGTCAATTGGACTTCGACTTCGGGCCCGGCGAACAGCGTTACAAGACCTCGTGGAGCGCGGGGGCGGCCTATGCCAGCGCGTCGTTCGTCGTCCTCGCCACGCGTTGGGGAAAAGCGGGCTACATGAGCAAGCAGGCCTTTAAGCAGGCGCGCGATCTCGTGATGCGTTGGGCCGATCGGCTCACACGCCGCCCCAATTTCAGCGAACGATTACCACGTGTGGCTTCGACAACAATCGATCCATGCACCAGCAGATAACATTTGGCAACACCTTGCATGCATTGGCAGTTACTGCATCGACACGGGATCGGCGTCGGCCGGCACATCATTGAGGTGTGTCCTTGCCTGAAGCGCTTCGCCACGCATCCCGATGTTGCCTTGAACAGCGCTACACGACGTATCGACCTGTTCCGAACCGTACAACACTAGATAATGGTCCTGAATGTATGGAATCGACACTCGCCGGCAAATTCCCAAGCTTCGAGACGAAACACAAGACTTCATCCAGGAAGTTCCACTTCGAAAGCGATCTTCGAACCACGCCAGGACGCGTCGATCAGGTGACCGCGCAGCCGGTCCAGGCCGAAGCGCCGGCAACGGTCATGGCCGACCCGCTTCCCGCCCGCTCAATCTTCCATGAACCCTGGTGGCTCGACCTCGCGACCGACGGCAACTGGCAAGCGGCCACCGTCCGCCGCGGCAACGAGGTCGTGGGTGAAATGCCCTACTCGCTGCAACGCAAGGGATGGTGGACCACGTCGAAGATGCCGCCGCTCACGCGCACGCTCGGCCCGGCGTTCAGGCCATCGACCGGCGATACGACCCGCACGATGCTCGATCGCATCAGCATCACCGAGGAACTGATCGCACAGATTCCCGAGGTCGACAGCTTCTATCAGATCCTCGATCCGCGCATCGAAGACGCGCTCGCCTTCGGACTCAACGGCTTCACCGTCGCCACGCGCTATACCTTGCAGTTCGCGCCGGACCGGGACATCGAAGCCTTGTGGAAAGGACTGAACGGCAAGACGCGCAACCTGATCCGCACGGGACAGAAGTTTCTGACGGCGCGGCGCATCGAATCGCCCGAAGAGTTCAACGCGTTCTATGAAGCGAACCTCGCGGTACGCAGCCGCACGAACGTCTATGGCACGCAGCTGATGCGCCGGCTCGTCGAGGCATTCGTCGAGCGCGACGCGGGCTATCTGCTCGGCGCCTACGATGCCAACGGCAAGCTGGTTGCCGCGATCGGCGTGACCTTCGATTCCCACGCTGCCTACTACCTGCTCTCATCGCGCGATCCCGGCGCGCACGCGGGCGCGATCAGCGTGCTGATCTGGGAAGCCATTCAGGATGCGCAGCGTCGCAATCTGATCTTCGACTTCGACGGCATTCCCAATGCCAGCACGTTCCGCTTTCTCTGCGGCTTCAAGCCGATGCTCAAGCCGCGACTGGTGATCGAGCGTCACAAGTCGGTGTGGTCGATGGCACGTGCTGTCAAGCGCGTGTTGCGCCCGGGCCGGTCGGAGTGGTTCCTTCCCACTGCGTGAATGAAGGCATGAAATGACGAGGGCGGACATGATTCATGTCCGCCCTTTTTGCATGCTGCATCGAAACATTCAATACAAGCCGCGGCGCTCACACGCCGCGGCTTGTTTCATGCTGCCGGATGTTCAGCGCCGTTGCCGCTGGCCGGCACGGTAGCCACATGGCGACGCGCGCGATTCGCGCGCCATTCCTTGAGCTTCTTCGACAGCAGTTTCGCGTGGAAGGCAAAGCGGCCCCAGCCGGAGATCGCGATCTGATAGCTGCGCGTCGAGTCGACGTTGCCGCGGCTCCAGTACGCCTTGAACTCTTCCTTGCCGACGCCGAAGTCGAGATCGAGCCGATGGTCCCAGCACCATTTCACGCAGTGCGCCATCATGATCGCGCCGGGGGAGAAGCGCGAGAAAGCCGGATCGAAACCGGCGATCAGACCGCTCGCCGAGGTATCGGCCAGTCCCACGATGTTGACGACCAGCGGCACGCCGTCGAGCGTCATCACGAACATCACGCCGAGCGGCGTTGCACGCGTGCCGTCGAGCAGATCGACGAGGAAGCTGCGATATTCCTTCGAGTACAGCCAGGGTCCGTTCTTGCCCGAGCGCTCGGCCCATTCGCGCTTGCGCGCAAGCATCCAGTCGACCCATTGCGCGTGGGCGGCGGTATCGTCGCCGGCGAGCTCGCGGATCTCGAGCGCGCCCTCTTTCATCAGGCGCCGTTCGAGCGCGGCTGGCTTCTTCTTCGAGAGCTTGCCGAGCGAATCACGGTACGCGTCCCAGTCCGGCTCCGCGCGCAGCAGCGCCGTGGCGCAGACATCGGTGGTGGTTTCGGCGAGTCCCGGATGACGCGTCGCGAGCTGGTCGAGCCGTGTGTCGCGGCCGACGTAGGGCAAGGCGAACACATCGCCGCGACATTGCCGGGTCGCCGCTTGCCAGGCGGCGTCGATGGCCGCGCGCGCATCGCTGCGGGCGAGGATCGCGCTATGTTCGGCCGTGCCCGGCGTGAGCGGCTCGATGACATTCCACAACAGGCGGCGCTGGCTGACGAGCGGCCATACGAGCACCAGTTCGCCTTGCTCACGCACCACGATGCAATGCAAGCGCCGGCCACGCGGACCGGCCACGCGCGTCCAGCACAGACGGCAGACCTCGAAGGCCTGGTTATGCTGCCCCTCGACGGCGCTCCAGAGCGCATCCCACTCGCTCTTCAATGCAAGAAACGCGGCTTCATCGCTGATGATGCTCAGGCCGTCGGGCTGAACTTCCGTGTTGCGGTCTGGGTTGCTGTCTGATGGCATGGCGCTGGTCGTTTTGTTTTGATGGTCGTCGATCGTGCCTCGCACGTCCCGATGCATGCTGATGCGTGCAGCAGGTACGAACACGGACGTGCCTCGGGACATCGGCAGGTGAGAGCCGATGGCCTTCGACATCCATCAAGCTATCGGATGTCGCGTTCGGCAAATGGGCGCTTGCGCACGAGCAGCGCAGCGATGGCGACAATCCACTCGGCTTTGTCGCGACACGACTGGAGCCATCCGGCACGACGACCGGCGGACGGCTGCGGCGGCATCCGGCGCGCCGCTTGCCGGCGCGTCGCTGGTTCTCTGAAGACAATCCCCGGCCTCATGTCGATCGTCCTTTGCTGTTCCTTTTGTGCGCGTCGGGCATCGCGAAGATGCGCCAACCCGGTGCAAAGTCTAGACCCGCTCGCGTCCGTGCGAACGTTCGATCACGCGCATTGCTGATATCACGGCCCGACGTTCAGCCCGACACTCAGCCCGGACTCGCCCGCATCACGCGATTGCGCCCGCGCGCCTTCGCGTCATAGAGCGCTTCGTCGGCGGCACGGATGAGCGCGCTGACATCGTCGTCGCGTTCCGGCTTCCAGCTCGCGAGCCCGATGCTCGCCGTCACCCGGCCGAACTCGCTGCCCGCGTGCTCGATCGACAGATCGCTGATCGCCTTGCGAATCTGCTCGGCGACGCGCGCGGCGCCGTCGGCGGGTGTATCCGGCAGCACGACGACGAACTCTTCGCCGCCGTAGCGCGCCGCCGTATCGAGCGGCCGCCGGATGTTCTCGCCGATGCAGCGCGCCACGGCCGCGAGCGCGTCGTCGCCGGCCTGGTGGCCGTAGGCGTCGTTATAGGCCTTGAAGCGATCGATATCGACGAACAGCAGCGAGAACAGACTCCGGGTACGCCGCGCGCGCCGCCATTCCTGATCCAGGATCTCGCCCAGCGTGCGGCGATTGTGCAGCCCGGTGAGGCCATCCGTGCGCGCCAGCAATTGCAGCTCGGACTCCGCGCGAATCCGCCGCCGGAATTGCGCGGCCAGCACGAACGACAGCGTGATGAAGCCGATCGCGAGCGCGCCCATCGACGAGCCGATGATGATCGCGCGCCGCGTCCACGCCGCATAGATGTCTTCCTCCGCTTCGGCGACCATGATGATGAGTGGCAGCTTCGGAAAGTTGCGGTAGAAGTAGAGCCGCCGCGTGCCGTCGATCGACGAAGTCTCGCTGAAGCTGCCTTCCGGTGCGTTCCGGAAGCGCCGGAAGGTGTCGGCGCCGCGAATGTCGCGGCCGATCACCTGCGAGTCGAACGGCTGACGCATGATCATCAAACCGTCCTTGCTGATGAGCGAAACGGCGCCATGCCGTCCGAGCGACAGGCCCGCGAACAGAGTCCGGAAATAATCGAGATTGATCGTGATCATCGCGATGCCCGCGAACGAGCCGTCGGGATTCTTCAGCCGCCGGCTGAGCGCGATGCTCGGCGCGCCGCCGCGCAGCCGCGATGCGAACGGGCTGCTGATGTACAGCCCGGCATTGGGGTTGTCGCGCTGCACGGTGAAGTAACTGCGGTCGGCGAAGTTGCCCTTGCGCGGCGTGACGCTGCTCGAATCGATGACGATGGTCCCGTTCGCATCCAGCACCAGCAGCGAACCCAGGTCGCGCGCGGTCGCGGCGCGGTCGAACAGCACGTCGTTGCGTAGCGCCGGCGGCAACGCAGCTACTTCCGGCCGCTCGACGCCCTCGACCACCGCCTGCAACGACAGCTCATACAGCTCGAAGTTACGTTCGATATCGCGTTCGGCGAGCAGCGCCAGGTTGCGCGAGGTGTCGCGCGCGCGGTCCAGCGCGTCGACCCGGCCCTGATAAAGCACCAGCGCGCACAGGCCCATCATGACCAGCGCGATCAGCGTGCCGCACAGGACGATGATGTTCGGCGTTGAGATCTCCGGCTTCGCCGCCGGTGGATTCAAGGTCGGGTGAGAGAGTTTGTCGATTGCCACTATTAGGATTTCTCGAATGCCGCAAAGCAAAATGCGTCTTTGCTCAGCACGGTCCTGGTTAGCGAACGTCGACGGTATTCTCTCCTATTTGTCCGACACGGGTCGAATAAGCAACAAATCGACCGATCCGTTTCGGTTCCTGCAATCATCGGCCGGCACGGAAGCTCAGGCAGCTTTCTGTCGCCTGAGACCATCGTCGATGGCGTCCTTCGCGGCCGGCACGGCGGCAATGGCCGCGGCCAGATCGGCGAAGCCATCATGCGGGAAGCGGCCGTCCGGCTCGTGCAGATCGCGCAGCGGACACGGCTCCCCGCCCACCGGATCCTCGACGATCAGCACATACCGCCCCGCGTGATTGGCGCTCACGCGCAGCAGATAGCCGCGGTGCGATTCCCGATATTCAATCGACGACGGTCCCGTGACCTGCGTCGCGGTGAAAGCGTCCGCCCCTGCGGACGGCTCCGCGCGCCTGTTTCGCCGCAACGTCCTCCGGATCAATGATGGCAAGCACATGAAGTCGATACCCCCGAAACGGCCGCTTGGTCATTCGAGCACCATGGGCAGGCGCGAGCGGCCTTGCGCCTTTGTCGTCGCCGCGAGCGCCGCGCCGGTCGTGAAGGACCAGCTCACGGAAAACGCAGTGGGCGTGGTGATCGAGGTGTTCGTCAGTGAACCGGTCACTGTCACGAAGTATTTCGAATTGGCCGCCAACGGCGCGTACGGCACGCACAGCGCGAGGCGGGTCGAATCATCGTTGTTGGAATTGTCGGATTCCTCGCATGGCACCGCGTTGCCGGACGCGTCGGTGATCGCGAAGCGCACGTCCGAAAACGCGCCGTTGCCCGAGGCATTCAGCGTCACCGGATAGCCGACGCTCTTCATGATGTATTGCGGGACGCGCGCCATCGGGTTCGGGCTTTCGTTCGCGATCCACGAGGGCTTCACGTTCGTCTGGCCGTCGTACGGGTAGGCGATCAGCCGGTTGTCCGGCGTCGCCGCGACGTAGTCGACGAAATCGGCAACCAGGGTCGCGTATTGGGTGGGATCGGTCGTCGGAACCTGGCCGATGCCCACGCTGGTCGTGTCGAACAAAAAGATCGAGCGATGGAACGGGGCGTCGAACAGGGCTTCAATCGCCTGGGTCGAATTCAGGAAGCCGCCGCCATAGCCCGCCGCGATTTCTCCCGTCGAATTCGTGGTGTAGCCGGCCGCCGCGACGCGGTCCGCAGGCTTCACGCCCGAAAAATACGGTTGCCCCGCCGTCTCATAGTGGCCGATGGCGCCGGCCGCCTGCATGTAGCGCGCGTGATTCGCCGCCGCCACGCCCACCGCCGACACGTACCCGAGCGCTCCGAGATTCAGTTCCGCGCGGCGCGCGTTGATATAGGCGAAGGAATCGTTGACGATGTCGCCTGTCGTGGCTACCGCAGGGGCCGCCGCAGCGCCCGCCGGAGAGTACAGCGCGATGGCCGCCGCATCCTTCGTGGGGGCGGTGGTGGGCGTGGCGACCGGCGTCTGGGTGGAGTTACCACCGCTACTGCCGCTGCCCTTGCTCGATTGCGTCGCACCCGTGGTCTGCGCTGCCGCGCTGCTATCCCCGCCTCCGCCGCCACCGCCACAGGCAGCAAGCAGAAATGACAACGCCGTTACGGCAGTCCAAGCCGTCTTTTTCATCCAATACCCCGTCAAAATTCATTATTTGTCCACGCGCTCGCAGGAACGCGCGGTAAGTGTTTGCATGGATGTTATCGGCGCGTCGGCTCGGGACTTTCGGTTTGTCTCTCAGGTTCGTTCAAGTTCGTGTATCCGCGATGATCTCCCAGCGAAACTGTCGGCGTCGGACAAAGTGTCCGCAAAATCTTCCCAAATCGTCCGGAGCTGTCTTGCGCCGAGCTTTGAGAGTCACTGCGCCACTTAAGCTCCAGCTTAAAACCGCCGATAACCCGGAAAACCTGAAAGAATTCAATACGTAACGAGACCCCGGCCCCTCCGCCGCGGACCTTTTCCATGCCGCAACCGCTCTACTTCGACAGTGCGTTCCTCGACGCCCAGGCCGCCGAGGAGATCTGGCGCGAGAGCCTCAAGCCGATGTACGAGATCCATCGGCCGCGCGGCGTGCCGTTCCGGGCCTCGATCCGCACCTGGGACTTGGGCGGCGCGCTGCTGATGACGCATCACGGCGCCGGCGACGAAGTCCAGTTCCGGCGCACGCGGCGGCGCATCGCGACGAGCGGCGTCGATCACTACCTGCTGCATTGCCTGCTGGGCGGCGCGCTGACGTCCGAATCCGTCGATGGCGAGCAGCGCGTGCCGGTCAACAGCATCGCGATCCGCGACATGGCGGTGGAAAACGTCGGCATTGCCCGCGATGCGCCGATGCTTACGCTCAGCATTCCGCGCGCGGCGCTGGATCGACGCATGCCGGCTGGCGCGCGGCTGCATGGCGCGTGCTGGGACGCGCACGATCCGATCGGCGGAATGATTGCCGCGCATCTCTGCTCGCTGGCGAAACTCGCGACCGACATGGACGACGCGCAGGCCGCGCTCGCCGCCGAAGCCACACTCGAACTGCTCGGCGCGTGCCTGATCCCGAAAACGAGTCTGGATGTGAAGAAGGACGATCCGCGGCTCGCGCCGATGCTGCGTGCGCGGGCCTTGTCCTACATCGAGCAGAACCTCTCCGATCCGACGCTCGGCGCGGACACGCTGCGCGGCGCGCTGGGCGTGTCGCGCACGGCGCTGTACGCCCTGTTCGATCAGGCGGGCGGCGTCGCGCGGCATATCCGCGACCGTCGGCTCGACGAATCGATGCGTCGTCTGGTCGCGCCGCGGCATCGTCACGAACGCATCGTGGAAATTGCGTATGCGATGGGCTTCGGCAGTGAGAAGACCTTCAATCGCGCGTTCCGGGAGCGCTTCGCATGCGCGCCGGGCAAGGTGCGCGAGCAAGGCGAGATGCGTCCGGCGAAGCGTGCGGGGTTCGAAGAAGCAAGCGATGTCGGCACGATCGCCGCGCAGTATCACGCGAAGGTGCGCGGCATTCGCGGATAAGACCGCGCGCCGGGAATGCTCGGCCGATGAAGGTCAGCGATTATGATTCGGCGACGGCCATCGCATGCGCGCATGGCGTTCACTTGCGTGTCGATCCCAAGGAGACTCACGATGCTCGAATTGCGCCCCGGCTGCGAATGCTGCGACAAGGACCTGCCTCCCGATGCCGTCGATGCCCTCATCTGCTCGTTCGAATGCACCTTCTGCAAGGACTGCGCGGATCATGTGCTGAACGGGTCATGTCCGAACTGCGGCGGCGAACTCGTCTCGCGTCCGCGACGTCCCGCTGCGAAGCTGGCGAAGAATCCGGCTTCCACGAAGCGCGTGTTCAATGCGCAATGCCGCGAGCAACACGCGAAAGCTTGAGTTATCGCATGCCTGCGCTGCTTGCCTGAATATCGAACGTCTCTGCGCATGCAATTCGAAAGGCGCATGCGCGGGGGACAGTTAGTTGCTCAAGCGACGACGCTTCTGTTCAGCAAGCCCGATCGCGATCAGCATCAACACCACGCCTGCCAGTTGCACGCTACCGAGACGCTGATCCAGCAACAGCCAGTCGACGACGATGCCCACCGCCGGATAAACAAACTGGAGAACAGCGATGCGTCCCGTATGCAGCCGCGCCATGCCGCTGTACATCAAGCTATAGGCGAGGCTGGTATGGATGACGCCGAGCCCCGCGAGCCAGAGCCATGACGCGCCCCATACTGGCCAGCCGTGCTGCATGGGCCAGATCCACAGCGTCAACGTGCCGATCGCGCATTGCCACCACGCAAGCGTACCGGCGGGCAGATCACGCAGACGGCGCGCGATGATCGTCACGCAGGCCATGCAGAACGCGCCCAGCAGACACGATGCAACCGCGAGCCAATACCCTTCGCCGTCCACTCCGTGCCCGATGACGCCGGTCGCGAGCACGAGGCCGATCATCGCCACCGCGACCGCTCCGGCGCGCCGCCTGCCGACGCGCTCACCGAGGCACAACGCGCCGAGCGCCAGCACCCACACCGGTTGCACATGGAACAGCACGATCGCCATGCCGGTCGGAATGTGTTCGATGGCGGTGAAGAACAGGCCCCAGCTCAGCACCATCAGCGAGCCAGCTGTCAGAACCCACGGCCCCGTTCGTCTGCCAAGCCTCAGGAAGCGCGTCTGACCGCGCAGCGCGAGCCAGAGCGTCAGGCCGGCCAGACCGAAGACGCAGCGAAACCATGTGGCCGTCAGCGGAGCAGCGTGCGCCTCATGCACGAAGAGCCCGATCGTGCCCAGCAAGACACAGCCGAAGACGAAGGGGACTGCGCCGGATGGCTTCGCAAAGCTGGCCATCGGGGAATGGATCTGCGGGTTGGTGTTCATGCAGCCAGTGTGGTCCGCATCGACCTGTCAGAAAAGCGCATAATTCATCTGGCATCCATTCGAAAATCGAAAGTAGCCGAAACGATGAAACAAGGCGATCTGCAAACCGACTGGCTCAAGTGCTTCGTCGCAGTGGTCGATGCGGGTTCGCTGTCGAGCGCGGCCGGCGAGGTCAACCGCTCGCAATCGGCGGTGAGCATGCAGCTCAAGAAGCTCGAAAGCGCGCTCGGGTTGCGGCTCATCGAACGCGGCGCGCGCACGCTCGAACTCACCCACGACGGTCAGACCTTGCTCGGCTACGCGCGCCGCATTCTCGACTTGCACGCGCAGGCTCAGGTCGCGCTGCAAGGCGAGCAGCTGACCGGACGCGTGCGCCTCGGCGTGCCCGACGACTACGCGGAGAAGTACCTCACCCCCGTGCTGAAGCGTTTCGCGCCGCGCCATAGCGGCGTGGAGATCGAGTTGTCGTGCGAGCAGTCAACTTCGCTGATTCCGCGCGTGGCAAGCGGCGACCTGGACCTCGCGCTGATTTCGCGCGATCACGCGCGGCGCGGCACGCTGCTGTTTCACGAGCCGATGGTCTGGGTCGGCGCGCCGCAGTTCGAGTTATGGCGGCGCGATCCGCTGCCGATCGCCGTGTATGAAAGCACGAGCCTCGCGCGGCAAAGCGCGATACATTCGCTGGCGCAGCAGGGACGACGCTACAAGGTGGTCTATCACAGCTCGAGTCTCGCCGGACAGATCGCGGCGGTCGACAGCGGCCTTGCCGTGGCCGCGCTCACGCAATGCAGCGCGCCCGGACATCTGCGCATACTCGGCAGCGAGGAAGGCCTGGGACCGCTCGGGCCGATGCAGGTCGCGGTCTATCGCAGCCGCGATTCGCGCGGCTCGAAGGCGGTCGATGGCCTGCATGGCCTCTTGCTCAAGACGCTGCGCGAGTCGGCTTCACTGTGAGCCGCGGCGCCTCGCGATCCCTTCGATCTCGACGAGCAGATCCGTCCGGCAGATATCGACTTTGAGGAAGCGCACCTCGGCGCGCGGATGAAACGCCGCGCGCGCCAGTTGCATCACCTGCGGCAGATCCTCCGCGCGCCGGTAGTAGACCTTGATCTGATCGAGATCCTGCAACGTGTAGCCGTCCGACACGCCGTGCGCCGCGAGATTGCCCGCGCTGACGAGATGCGCCACGTTGTCCGTCGCCACCTCCCACTGTTTCAGCAGATCGCCTGCATGCAAGGTTTCGTGTCCGACAATGCTCGCCGTGCCCGACACATACAGCGCACCGTGCCGATACGTGGCGCGCGCGAAGCTCGGCGGCTTCGGACCATAACGCTCGGGATAGCGATACGCGGGCATCTGCCGCGTGTTCTCGATGTGCTGCGCGGCATCGTCGCGGCAGGCGAGCAGATAGAAGCCGACGCCCTCGCCCCAGGTACCGATGCCCGTGGCCGCGGGCATGCCCGCATGTCCCGCGTCCTCTGCTTCGAACGCGAGCGCGCGTCCCCGGCAGAAATCGCGATAGACCTCGAGCCCGTCCGGAGTCTCGCCATTGATATCCGGGATGTAGTTCCACATGCGGAAGATCGTCGGGAAGCCGAGCGTGCGAACCAGCGCGAAGGCATCGGCATAGGCCTGGCGCGCGGTTTCCGTATAGCCTGCGCCAGCCGGGATGAAGCCCGCGCAAAAGAGCAGCGCGTCATCGTGACCGTAGACGAGACCGTTCTCCCTGCCGCAACGCGTTTCGCCGGCCGTGCGCCAGACTTCAGCGAAGGCGACGCGGGCGTCGTCAATCATATGCAGGGGGAGTGTCGGCACGCCGTCTTCCAGACGAGGCGCCCCGCTCACCGCGCCGAACACGACCCGGCCGAGCACGCCGCCGCCTTCCACTGCGCCGCTAGCGACGAAGCGCGCCTCGATCCCTCCACGTTCAGCCGGCCTCAATCCGTCTCCTCCGCGTGCTCCGTGCCGAAGAGATCGGCGGTCGGGGGGTTGTCCTTCGGCGTTGGCAACGCGCCGCTGCGCACTTGTTCCAGCACGTCCGGCGGCAGCCAGGTGTCCTCCAGCGCGCCGATGCCGCTTTCGATCATCTGCTGGAGGAAGAACGATTGCTTGCGTCCCGTCACTTCTGCCAGGAGTCGCAGCCGTTGTTCGAATTGCGGATCGACCCGGACTGCGACCACCTTGAGCTTGTTTTCGGCGGTCCTTCTCACTGCATGCTCCTGTCACGTTGATGGCGCGCCGTTCTGCGGCGCATCGATGCGGTGCTTCTACCATGGCGAAACGCAGCGCAGCAAGCGAAAGCTTCGCTCAGCCTGCCGGCACCCCGCGTGCGCGGCCCGGCGCCCATGCAGGGCGGACGAAAGCTCAACCTGTTAAAGAGTGTCCGACACCCCAACGACCGCCACGGAGACCTTCGCCCATGACCGACGCCGCATCCGTCCGCGTGCATCCCGATGCGCTGCGCGCATTCGTTTCGCAAGTTTACCGTTCCGAGGGCGCGCCTCCCGAAGATGCGCTCCTCGCCGCCGATGCCATGGTGCAGGCCGACCTGTGGGGTCATCAGTCGCACGGTGTGCTGCGGCTCGGCTGGTACTACGCGCGCCTGCGTTCCGGCGCGATGAAAGCGGTGACGCAGCCCACCTTTCCCGTCGATGCCGGCGCGATCGCGGTGCTGGACGGCAAAGACGGCATCGGTCCCGTCATCGCCCGGACGGCCGCGCTCGACGCAATCCGCCGCGCGAAGGCGCATGGTATCGGCGCGGTGTCGGTGCGTCATTCGAATCACTTCGGCACGTGCATGTACTTCACGCGCATGGGCGCGGAAGCGGGCTGCATCATGCTCGCGATGACCAACGGCGGCCCGAACATGGCGCCCTGGGGCGGTCTTGGCAAGATGATCGGCACCAATCCGTGGTCGGTGGCCGCGCCCGCCGGCCGCTATCCGCCGATGGTCATGGACGTGGCCAACTCGGGCGTCGCGCGCGGCAAGATCGTGCTGGCGCAGTTGCGGCGCGAGACCATTCCGCCGGGCTGGGCCATCGACGAGCGTGGCCGGCCGACCACGGACCCTGTGGAAGGCCTCAAGGGCTTCATCCTGCCGATGGCCGGGCACAAGGGCTATGCCATCGGCACGATGGTGGACGTGCTGTCCGGCGTGCTGTCGGGCAGCGGCTTCCTCGACGACGTGCGCGGTCCTTATGTACCGGACGGCCGCAGCAACGTGGGGCATCTGATGATCGCGCTGAACATCGCCGCGTTCCAGCCGCTCGATGCCTTCGAGGCCCGCATGGAGCGGTACGTGGAGACCTTGAAATCGGCGCGGCGCGCGGAAGGCGTCGACGAAATTTTCTATCCCGGCGAAAAGGAAGTTCGCGCGCAGGCAACACAGCTGGAGCAAGGCCTTTATTTGCCCGCCGATACCCTCAAGGGCCTCGACGATGTTGCCTCGCAAGCCGGCGTGACGGCCGTGGCGCGCGGCTGATTTCAACGCATGATCGTGCCGGGTGCATGGAGGCGCGCGTGCTAACATCGACGACGCTTCGAGCCCACCGGTTCATGCTGTCGAACGTACCTGCCTGCACTGGCTTCATGGAAGAACCAGAAGAACTTTCCGGCTTCGGCACCGCGGAGCCGCTCCCCGCACTGCCGCCTCTCGACTTTCGCGCCGCGCGCAGGCGCCTGTTTGCCGCGCTCGCCGCGTCCATCGCCATTCCGGTCGCCTTCTTCGCGCTGTACGGTTATTACACTTATGGACGCGCGCTGAGCGAGACCGGCGAGTCGCTGCAACGGCTCGTGCGCGTGATCGATCAACAGGCGAACACCGTCTTCAGCATCAATCGCGAACTGATCTCGCGCGTCGAGGAGATGCTCGGCAGCGGCGATGCGGACTTCATCGCGCGCAGCCAGACGGAACTGCAAGACAAGCTGGGACATCTGGTCGAGAGTCATCCGCAGATCGCGGCCATCTCGGTACTCGACAGCAACGGCAAGCTCCTCGCCAGCAGCCGCTTCCTGCCGGTGCCGGACGTGTCGATCGGCGATCGCGAGGACTTCATCGCCACGCGCGACACGCGTTCGAAGTTTCATGTGTCGATGCCCGAACGCGGCCGCATCAGGAACACCGACATGATCAACACGCTCACGTCGCGCTTCGCGCAGGACGGGCGTTTTCTCGGCGAGATCTCGATTGCATTGCGGCGTGACACGCTGATCGATTTCTATCGCCAGCTCTCGTTGAACGAACCTGCGCTGACGCTCGCCCTGCATCGCGCCGACGGCGGCGTGCTCGCGCGCTTCCCCGCCCCGACCGCACCCAATGCGCCCGCTCGCCACGACGTGCTCGCAAATGCCTTCGCGTTGCAAAAGACCGAGGGCCTGATGCGCTACGTCTCGCCACTCGACAATGACGAGAAACTCTCCGCATGGCGGCGCGTCGGCGGCTTTCCGCTGTATGCGGCGGCGGGCTTTTCGATCCACGATGTACGGCTCGCATGGTGGCGGCACGATGTGTCGATTGCGTCCATCGCATTGATCCCGTGCATCGCGGTATGGATGCTGATCGGCTTCTCGTTGCGGCGGCTGCGTGCGGAAGAAGCGGCGTGGCTCAACTGGCGCGGCGAACTGGCGCTCCGCCGCAGCGCCGAGGCCACGACGCGCCGCATGCAGCGCATGGGCGCGCTCGGCAATCTCGTCGCCAATGTCGCGCATGACTTCAACAACCTGCTGATGGTCGTCACGTCGAACATGGAGATCGCGCGGCGCAAGCGCTTCATCGGGCTCGAGAAGGAAGTGACCGCCGTGGAGCGCGCGTCGGTCAACGCGCAGGCACTCGCGCGCCGGCTGATGAGCGTGGCGCGCCGCCAGCCCTTGCAGATGCAGGTCATTCATCTGGACCGCTGGATGACGGAAGCGGAGCCGCTGATCCATGCATCGGTGGGCGAGAAGATCCGCGTCCACACGCGCGTGCCGGAAGCAACCTGGCCCGTGCGCGTCGATGCCACCGAACTGAACTCGGCGCTCATCAATATTGCCGTCAATGCGAAGGACGCGATGCCGAACGGCGGCACCTTACAAATCCAGTGCAGCAACGTGCGTCATCTGGACGGACAGGAAGGACTGGATGGCGGCGAGTACGTCGTGATCTCGTGCAAGGACAGCGGCACCGGCATGCGGCCGGAGGTCGCCAAGCATGCGTTCGAGCCGCTCTTCACGACCAAGGGCGCGGGTGCCGGCACGGGGCTCGGGCTTGCGCAAGTGCAGGCGATGGCCGAGCAGGCCGGCGGCGGCGCGCGGCTCGACTCGGCATGGGGTTATGGCACGACCGTGGTCATCTATCTGCCGCACTGGACCGGCGACGACGACACTCCCGCCGACGCGCCGCCCGTCGCAAACGTTACGCGCGATGCGCCCTCGTCGACGGTGCTGCTGGTGGAGGACAACGAGGAAGTCGCGGCGGGCCTGTGCGCGGTGCTCGAAGTGCTGGGCTGGCAGGCGCGTCACGAACCTTCGGGCGATGCGGCGCTGCGTGTGCTGGAAGCGGGCGACGAATTCGATCTCGTGCTCTCGGACATCCAGATGCCCGGCGCGTATGACGGCATCAAGCTCGCCGAATGGATCAAGGCGTGCCGCCCGAAGCAGCCCGTCACGCTGATGACGGGTTATGCGGATCAGCTCGAACAGGCGCGGCGCACGGGCTTCGCGATCCTCGCCAAGCCCTTCAACATAGACGACCTGAAGGCGCTGCTGAACGGCCTGCCGATGCGCGGCGCGGGCAAGGCCTGACACGCTTTCACACGCTCACGCGGGCCTTACATCTGGAAGCGATCGCGCGTGGTGATGTAGTCGCTCGCGCCGAAGCGGCCGACTGGAAAATAATGTTGCAGCCGCACGCGCCATGATTCGAGATCGATGAGTTCGTCGCGCGCATGCAGCATCAGCACCTTGCCGATGAAGATATGGCGGCTCGCGGTCGTCAGCGTCTCCCACAATTCGCATTCGAATGCGACCGGCGCTTGCGCGATGCGCGGCGGCTTCACGCGCGATGAAGCAACAGCCGTGAAGCCTACTTCGTCGAGTTCGGAGATGTCGGCGGCAAAGCGCTCGCCGCAGCGATGCATCTGCTGCGCGATGGCTTCGTCGGCGAGATGCACGACGAACTCCTTCTCGCGCGGAATGTTCACCGCGGTGTCCTTCAACGTGCCGTCCGCCAGCCGGTTGATGCTGAGCATCACGATGGGCGGCTCCTCGCCCAGCATGTTGAACATCGAGAACGGCGCGGCATTCACGGTGCCGTCCGGGCCGAGCGTCGTCACGAGCGCGATGGGGCGCGGCACGATGAGGCTCGCCATCAGCTTGTAGCGCTGATATTCGGTGATCGCTTCGAAGTCGATTTCCATGTCGTTCCACTGCGGTTCGTTATGCGGGATCGATGCCGAGCAGGTGCGCGAGTCCCTTGGCGCCCGGCATGCGCGAGGTCTCGATACGCGCCTCCAGCGCGCGCAGATGCGCGCTCATGTGAGCAATGGCGCCTTCGGTATCGCGGGCTTCGAGACAATCGAGGATAGCAGTGTGTTCGTCGTGTTCACAGGGCGCATGACCCGCCGACTCGTACGCGCCGACGATCAGCGAACAGCGCGACACCAGCTCCGTCAGATAGTGTTCGAGGATCGCATTGCCGGCAAGCGCCGCGATGCGCAGATGAAAGGTGCTCGCGAGCCGCGCCCATGAAGGCTGATCGAAGCGATGCATGGCTTCGTGCTCCTGGTGCAACTGCTCGCGCAGCGTGGCGATGTCGGCGGGCGTCGCGCGCTGCGCGGCGAGTTCGACGAGCGCGCGCTCCACGCCGCGGCGCGCCTCGAAGATTGCGCGGGTTTCCTCGCGCGTCGGCTGCGCGATCACCGCGCCCTTGTTCGGCCGCAGGACCACGATACCGTCGTAGGCGAGCTTTTCGAGCGCACGCCGCACCACCGCGCGGCCCACGCCGAACAGCGCGCAGAGTTCCGGCTCGGGCAGCTTCGTGCCGGGCGTGAGCTTGCGGCTCAGCACGCCTTCGAAGATCGAGCGATAGATGCGCGCGTCGGCGCTGGCTTCGCGCGGCTTCATGCAACGGACGCCATGCGCGGGACCACTGTGCCGACGTGTTGTGCGATCGCACCGGGCGTCGTGACCCAGATGTCCTGCCGTGCCGACACGATATGCGCGAGTGCGCGCCGCAGATGCCGCAACCGATACGGCTGCCCCACGACATACGGATGCAGTGCGATGCCCATCACCAGCGCCTGCGGCTCGCGCGCGCGTTGCGTCTGTTCGAGCATCTCGTCGAACTGGTCGACGATCATGTCGGCGAAGTCGCGCATGTCCATCTGCCGCGCCATGATCATCGGCAGATCGTTGAGCTCCTGCGGATAGGGAATGGACCACAGCGGACCGCCGCGCGTGTCCATGCGCACCGGGCGGTCATCGTGACACCAGTTGAGCGTGTAGCGATAGCCGGTCTCCGCGAGCAGGTCAGGCGTGCGGCGCGATTCGGAGATCCATGGCGAGAGCCATCCGCTTGGCGCGACGCCCGAGCGCTCGGCCATGCGCGCGCGGCAATGCGCGAGCAGCGCGCGTTCGCCGGCTTCGTCGAGATCGCTCTGGCGATGCGCATTCGTGTGTCCATGCGCGATCAGCTCGTCGCCGCGCGCGGCGCAGGCTTCGATCAGCTCGGGGCAGTGATCGTAGAGCGAGGTATTGATGAGCGTGCCCGCGGGCATGTCGAGCGCATCGAACAGTTCGATGCAACGCCATGCGCCCACGCGGTTGCCGTACTCGCGCCAGCTGTAGTTGAGCACGTCGGGTTGCGGCGACAGCGGCCCGATCGCCGCGCCGAGTCCTTCCCCGAACGCGAAGTGCTCCAGGTTGAAGCCGAGATAGACGGCGAGACTTGCCCCGTTGGGCCAGCGATATCCATCGCCATCGTGGATCGGGCGATAGCCGAAGCGCCCATGCGTCTGCAACGGTTCGAAGTCGTTCATGTCAGGTCCGTATGAACCGGTTTGGTCAGGTCATGCCCCATTGCGGACGTTATCCGCACCTCGATCGCACACGCTGGTCACGCTTGCGTGCCGACGATCGCGCCACGAAATCGTGTGCAATATGCGCGCCAATTCGTCGACACGCTTTATCGAGCATGCGTCGCGGGGCATCGCCCCTCAGGACTTGATGGTGCCGCGCAACGCAAATGGCATATGTCTTGCAATGGCTTGCGCGCTGCATCCTTTACGCGTTCTTACTCAGGACAGGCCTTCATGGTTCAGCCGGCATCCACCGTGGTTCACGCAAGCCCCGCCGATATCGAACTCGTCCACGTGACGAAGCGCTATGGCGATGCGCTCGCCGTCGATGCCATCGACTTGCGCATTCCCGGCGGTGCGTACTGCTGCCTGCTCGGTCCATCCGGATGCGGCAAGACCTCGACGCTGCGCATGATCGCGGGCCATGAATGGCTCTCCGAGGGCGACGTGCTGATCGGCGGGCGCAATGTCACGCGCGAGCAGCCCGTCGCACGCGGCACGGCGATGGTGTTCCAGAGCTATGCGCTGTTTCCGCATCTCTCCGCGCTCGACAACGTCGCCTTCAGCCTCAAGGTGCGCGGCGTCGCGAAGGAAGCGCGCAGGAAGCGGGCGGGCGAACTGCTCGACCTCGTCGCGATGTCGCCTTATGCGGAGCGCAAGCCCGCACAGCTTTCAGGCGGCCAGCAGCAGCGCGTCGCGCTTGCGCGTGCGCTGCTCAACGAACCGCGCTGCCTGTTGCTCGACGAACCCCTTTCCGCACTCGATCCATTCCTGCGCGTGCAGATGCGCGCCGAACTCAAACGCTGGCAGAAGGAACTGGGCATCACCTTCGTGCATGTCACGCATTCGCAGGAAGAAGCCATGGCGCTGGCCGATCTCGTCGTCGTGATGAGTCACGGTCATATCGAACAGAGCGGCACGCCGTTCGACGTCTTCAATCGGCCGCGCACGGAATTCGTCGCGCGCTTTCTCGGCGGCCATAACGTGCTCGGCACGCACGGCCGGCTCTTCACGGTGCGCGCGGATCATCTGCGCATCGCGCCGCAAGGCAGCGTGCCCGGCACGAGCGCAAGCGAGAGCGGACTGTCGCGCATCGGCGGACTGGCCTGCACGGTACGCGAGGCCGAGTATCAGGGCACGCATCTGCGCATGACGCTCGATCCGCTCGACGGCTCGCCCGAACTGGTCTCGGTCGTGAGCGACGCCGACTACGATCCGCAGCGCGCCGGCCCCGGCGCGCGCGTGACCGTGTGGTGGGACGAACAGAACGCGCATCCGCTTGCTGCATGAAACCCGCCCTTCACAAATCAGATTCGAGGAGAGTCCAATGAACGACGATCAAGCCAAGGCTTGCGAAGACAACGGCACGAGCACGGGCATTTCACGACGCACGTTCATCAAGGGCGCGGTGGCGGCGGCGGGCATTGCCGGCTTCCCCTATGTGCATGCGCAGGAAAAGATCACGCTGCGCTATCTCGGCACGGCCGTGAACCAGAGCGCGGAGATCGCGAAGAAGTTCAAGGAAGATACGGGCATCGAGATCCAGTACATCCCGGTCACGACCGACGACGTCACCAAGCGCATCATCACGCAACCCAATTCCTTCGATATCGTCGATACCGAATACTTCGCGCTGAAGAAACTGATTCCGGCCGGCACGCTGGCGGGCATGGATGCGAAACGCATCAAGCTCGCCGACAAGATCACGCCCGTGCTCACCAAGGGCGAGGTGAACGGCAAGAAGATCGGCGACCAGGGCACCGCGCCGAAGAAGGTGATGTTCTTGAAGGGCGCACGCTCGACCGAGTTCAGCGCGACGCCCACCGAATGGATGACGCTCATTCCCACCACCTACAACGCGGACACGCTCGGCATCCGTCCGGACCTGATCTCGCGTCCGGTGAGCACCTGGGCCGACCTGCTCAACCCGCAGTTCAAGGGCAAGGCCGCGCTGCTCAACATTCCGGCGATCGGCATCATGGACGCGGCGATGGCCATCGAGGCCATGGGCCAGGTGAAGTACGGCGACAAGGGCAACATGACGAAGGCCGAGATCGACCAGACCATCAAGGTATTGATCGAGGCCAAGCGCGCAGGCCAGTTCCGCGCCTTCTGGCGCGACTTCAACGAGAGCGTGAACCTGATGGCCTCGGGCGAAGTCGTGATCCAGTCGATGTGGTCGCCCGCCGTCACCAAGGTCCGCACGATGGGCATCGCGTGCAAGTTCCAGCCGCTCAAGGAAGGTTACCGTTCATGGGCATCGGGCTTCGGCTTTCCGCGTTCCCTGCAAGGGAAGAAGCTCGATGCGGCATATGAGTTCGTCAACTGGTTCCAGGACGGCTGGGCAGGCGCGTACCTGATGCGCCAGGGCTACTATCCCGGCGTGACGGACACGGCGAAGACCCACATGCAGGCTTACGAGTGGGACTACTGGATGGAAGGCAAGCCCGCCGCGCAGGACATCAAGGCGCCCGACGGCCAGTTGCTCGAGAAGGCCGGCACTGTGCGCGACGGCGGCTCGTACACCCAGCGCATGAGCGCCATTGCCTGCTGGAATGCCGTGATGGACGAGAACATCTACATGGTCCAGAAGTGGAACGAGTTCATCGCTGCCTGAAGGAGCGCCGTTAAAGATGGCTTCTGTCGACTATCTCCCGCAGTCGAAGCCGGCGCCGGTGCGTCACCGGCGCGTGAGCGCATGGCTCCAGGCCACGCCGCTCACGCTGACCTTCGTGCTGTTCTTCATCGTGCCGCTGGTCATCACGTTGATCGTGAGCTTCTGGGACTTCAACGAGTATCAGATCATCCCCGCGTTCACGCTGAAGAACTATGCGGCGATATTCGACGGCTGCGGCTCGCTCACCGACGTCTGCGTGACCTTCAAGACCTACTGGTCCACGCTGCGGTTCTGCGCGATCGTATGGGCCGTGACGCTGCTGCTCGGCTTCACGATCGCCTACTTCCTCGCCTTTCATGTGCGCACCACGGCGATGCAGACCGTGCTGTTCCTCGTCTGCACGATTCCGTTCTGGACCTCCAACGTGATCCGCATGATCTCGTGGATCCCCCTTCTCGGGCGCAACGGCCTCGTGAACCAGGCGCTGCTTTCGGCTCATCTGGTCGAGCGGCCGCTGGACTGGCTGCTGTATTCGAACTTCTCCGTGGTGCTCGCCTTCGTGCACCTGTACACGTTCTTCATGATCGTGCCGATCTTCAACGCGATGATGCGGATCGACCGCTCCCTGCTCGAAGCCGCGCGCGACGGCGGCGCGAATGGCTGGCAGGTGATCCGCGACGTGGTGCTGCCGCTTTCGAAGACCGGCATCGTGATCGGCTCGATCTTCGTCATCACCATCGTGATGGGCGACTTTCTCACGGTCGGCGTGATGGGCGGACAGCAGATCGCCTCGGTCGGCAAGATCATCCAGGTGCAGACAGGCTATCTGCAGTTCCCCGCTGCCGCCGCCAACGCGATCATCCTGCTGGCGGTGGTGCTGATGATCGTGTGGGCGCTGACGCGCGTGGTCGATATCCGAAAGGAGCTGTGACATGGCGGGCGCCATCATGCATCGAGAACATCGGCCGGCGAGCTTCTACTGGCTCGCGCTGGTCTTCGGGCTCTTCGTGCTGTTCCTCTATGGGCCCGTCATCACCATCTTCATCCTGTCCTTCCAGGGACCGGAAGGCGGCCTGACCTTTCCGATGCGCGGCGTCTCGCTGCACTGGTTCGCCGCTCTGCGCGACGGCGTGGGCGACATCGACATCTGGGCCGCATTCGGCCGCTCGGTGAAGCTGGCGCTCGCCGTGACCGTGCTCACCGTGCTGTTCTCCGTGACCGCCGGGCTCGCGTTCAGACGGCGTTTTCGCGGCGATACGGCGGTATTTTATATATCGGTGGCGAGCTTGATCATGCCGTCGATCATCGTCTCGCTGGGGATCGGCCTCACGTTCCGGCTGCTCGATACGTGCATCAAATATCTCGCGAACGCATGGGGCTTCGAATCCTTCGCCGACAACTGGACCACCTCGATGGGCCTCTACACGTCGGCGCTCGGCGCGCATCTCACCTGGACCTTGCCGTTCGGCCTGCTCGTGATGTTCGCCGTGTTCAACCGTTTCAACCCTGCCTACGAAGAGGCCGCGCGCGACCTTGGCGCCTCCCCGTGGCAATCCTTCAAGCATGTGGTGCTGCCGATCATCGGGCCTTCGGTGATCGGCGTCGGCATGTTCGGCTTCACGCTCTCGTGGGACGAGATTGCGCGCACCTCGCAGGCCATCGGCGATCAGAATACGTTGCCGCTCGAATTGCAGGGCCTGACGACCTCGGTCACCACGCCGGTGATCTATGCGCTCGGCACGATGACCACGTTGCTGTCGCTGGCGGTGATGATCGGCGGCTTGCTGATCGTCCGGACGATCTCGAAACGCAGGGGTTGAACGAACACGCTTGTCTTTCCATTTTTCCTTGAGCCATTCCCTGATGCTTCCTGACTCGAACGACGCCCTCGACGCTTACGCCGATGCCGCGCTCGCCCTGCACTTTCCCGCGCTCTCCGGTGAAGCCGCCCTGCGCGTGAAGGCCCAGCTCATGCGGATTGCGCAACTCGCCGCACCGGTGCTCGCCTATCCCCTCGAAGCCGGCGACGAAGCCGCGCCGGTGTATCGCCCATGAACGCGCGGGAGCCCTTTCCCGACGGTGCGCTCGCCATCGCGCGCGCTTATGCGGACGGCGCGTTCAGTGCGCGCGATCTGATCGAAGCGACGCTCGCGCGCATCGATGCCGGTAATCCGCATGTCAATGCGTTCACCGCGATCACGCGCGACCGGGCGCTCGCCGAAGCGGATGCGCTCGATGCATGCCGCGCGCGCGGCGAACCCTTGCCGCCGCTTGCGGGCGTGCCATTCGCTGTAAAAAACCTGTTCGATATCGAAGGTCTCACGACGCTCGCCGGATCGCGCGTGCTGGCCGACGCCGCGCCCGCCACGCACGATGCAAGCCTCGTGAAGCGCCTTGCCGCACACGGCGCGATCCTGGTCGGCGCGCTCAACATGGACGAGTTCGCGTACGGCTTCACGACCGAGAATCATCATGCGGGACCGTGCCGCAATCCGCACGATCTGACGCGCTCGGCGGGCGGCTCGTCCGGCGGCAGCGCGGCCGCGGTCGCGGCGGGCTTCGTGCCGGTGACGCTCGGCTCCGATACGAACGGCTCCGTGCGCGTGCCGGCTTCGCTGTGCGGCGTGTTCGGCGTGAAGCCCACGTATGGCCGCCTGTCGCGGCATGGCGCCTGGCCGTTCGTCGCCAGCCTGGACCATATGGGTGCGTTCGCGCGCAACGCCGACGACCTCGCGGCCGTCTACGACGCCTTGCAGTTCGCCGATCCGCTCGACCCCGCCTGTGCCGCGCGCGCATTCGAGACGGCGCGCAAGACGCAGGGCGCGTTGCGCGTCGCGCATTTGGGCGGCTACTTCGACGAGCATGCAAACGACGATGCCCGCGCCGCCTCGCATGCCGCGGCCGAGGCGCTGGGCGCGGCGCAGACCGTCGAATTCCCCGACGCCGATGCCGCACGCGGCGCGGCGTTCCTGATCACAGCGGCGGAGGGCGGACAGCTGCATGCGGGGAATCTGCGCGCGCGTTATGACGAACGTGAGCCTTTGTCGCGCGACCGGCTGATCGCCGGGGCTCTATTGCCGGCCGCGTGGATCGTACAGGCGCAGCGCGTGCGTGCTGTCTTGCGGCGGCGCGTACTCGAACTCTTCGCGCATCACGACGTGCTGATCGCGCCCGCCACGCCGATGGTTGCACCGCGCATCGGTGACGAATTCATGGAGATCAACGGCGAGACGCTCGCGGTGCGGGCCAATCTCGGCCTGCTGACGCAGCCGGTATCGTGTCTCGGCCTTCCGGTCGTCGCCGTGCCGATGCGCACGGCCAGCGGCCTGCCGATCGCTGTGCAATTGATTGCGGCGCCGTGGCGCGAGGACCTCGCGTTCGAGGCCGCGCGCCGGCTCGAAGCGGCGCAGCTTGCGTACTGCCCGCCGGCGCCATCATTCGACGCTGCACTGGCATGATGGAGATCAATCGTCCGGACGTGCTCGCCGAAGTCGAGGCGGCCTTCGACGCCTATGAGCAGGCGCTCGTCAGCAACGACGTCGCCATGCTCGACCTGCTCTTCTTCGACTCGCCGCACACGCTGCGCTATGGCGCAGCGGAAAACCTGTACGGCTACGACGCCATCCGCGCGTTTCGCGCCGCGCGGCCGGGCAAGGGTCTTGCGCGCACGGTGACAGCGCGCGTGGTCACGACTTATGGCGATGCATTCGCCGTAGCCAACATCGAGTTTCGTCGCGATGGCGAGCCGCGTACCGGACGGCAAAGCCAGACCTGGGTAAAGATGCCCGAAGGCTGGCGCGTGGTCAGCGCGCATGTCAGCTGGATGGAGCGCAAGGGCTGATCGGCGGCGGCGCTATTCGATGCCATAGACGCGCGCGGCGGTATCGTGGAACAGGGAGGCCTTGTCGCGCGCGTCCAGGCCCGCAGCAATCCGCTTGTATGCGTTCCAGATCACGCCATAGCTGAAGCAGCCCTTGTCCACCGGGAAATTGCTCTCGAACATGCAACGCGCCGGGCCAAACAGTTCGATGCAGGTTTCGACATAAGGCCGGATCGCCTCCGCGACCCGCGCGGAATCCGGCGGCGTGACCGTGGTGTGAAAGTCGAAGCCGAACAGCGCCATGCCGAATCCGCCCAGCTTCACGTGCACCTGCGGATAGGCCGCGAGCGCGGCCATCTCCTTGTGCCACGCGTCGAACACTTCCGCACGATGTCCGCGATACGGCCCGAGAGCGAGCGGCCCGCCCACATGATTCAGCACGATCGTCGTCGACGGATGCGCCTCGGCAAGCCCGCGCAATTCGGCGAGCTGCGTATGCACGAGCCATGCGTCAAAGGCAAGCGAGCGCGCCGCGAGTTCGCGCATGCCCTGGTTGAAAGCGGGTTGCAGCAGCAGTCGCGGCGGGGGCGTCGCGGCCGATGCGCGCACATTCGGGTCTGCATGCCATACGGCGATGTTGCGGATGCTTTTGAGCCTTCCCTCCGATACCTCGATCATGCGGTCGAGCACCGGTCCCACGGCCGCGCCGAGCGCAAGATCCGCATTGCCCACCTGTGCCGCGGCCACGCGCGTCTGCGTCTGCATTTCCGCCTGCGCCCGTCGTGCCTCGCCCAGCGCGAATTCGGTTTCACCGAGCGGCGCATATTCCGGCGGACCGTCGCTGCGATAGTGCGTGTGACATTCGACGAATACCGTCGCTTTCACGTTGTGGCCCGAATGCAGATCGCCGACAAAATCCTCCGCGCGATAGATCTTCCCCGGCAACTCCCACAGATGATGATGCGCATCGATGATCGGAAGCGCCGGCTCCAGCGCATCCTCCACATGTTGCGCAAGCCATTCCGGACGGATCGCGATGTGCGGGGCGTTGGGGCGGACTTCCGTTGCGGTTGCGTGCGTGCTTGCCTCGCTCATGTCAGCCTCCGACCTGTTCGGACATCGCGGCGGCCGCAGCCGGCACGCGACGCGCGCCGATGTGGGAACGCGTCAGCAGCCACGACGACAGCGCGCCTACCACGAGCAGCCCGCCCGCGACGGCGAACGCCGCGTCGAAATGGCCCGTCGCCGACACGACATAGCCGGTGACGATGGGGGCCAGGAAACCGAATATATTGCCGCCGACGAGTTGCAGACCCATCGCGCGGCCGAGGTCGCTGCGCGAGTTGAGCAAGTCGCTCAGCAGCGTCATGTTGAGTGCGAGCCCGCCCGACACGCTGCCGAGCGCGATCGTGATGAGCAGCAGGATCACCACCACGCTTGACACGAACGGCACCAGCAGAATGACCGCGCCCCCGAGCATCACCGCGCCGAGCAACAGGCGCCTGCCGCCCGCTTCGACGGCGCTCGCCGTCAGCAGCCGGTCGCTCAGCAGGCCGAGCGCAATCGAGATCACCATTGAGCCGATGTACGGCGCGGCCATCGCGGTGCCGCTCGTCATCAACGTCATGCCGCGTTCGGTTTGCAGATAGTTCGGCAGCCAGGTCAGGAAGAGGTATTGCGTGTAGGCGCCGGTGCCTTGCGTCAGCATGAGACCCCACATGGTCGGACTCTTCATCAGCCCGCGCAGTCCGATGGGCGCTTCGTCGGCCTTGCTCTGGCTCGTGGTTTCCCGCTCGCGGCAGATCAGCGCGCGCTCTTCAGCACTCAGCCAGGTAGCCGCTTCCGGTTCGCGAAAATACTTGAGCCACAGTGCAAGCCACACGAAGCCCACCGCCCCGCAGATTGCGAACGACCAGCGCCAGCCGACCGCGGACACGAGCCACGCCAGCACCACCGCACCCAGCGCCGGACCGAAGTACGCGCCCGAGTTCGCGAAGGTCATCGCCGACGCGCGTTCCTGGCGCGGCACCCATTCGCGGATGATGCGCGCCTCGGCTGGATAGCACGATGCCTCGCCAATGCCCATCACGATGCGCGCCGCCGCCACGCCCGCCAGTGTCGAGGCCGCCCCGGTCAGCGCCGTGGCGGCCGACCAGACGGCCATGCTCGTCGATGCGACGATACGCGCGCCGAAACGATCCACCATCAGGCCGACAGGGATCAGGAACAACGTGTAGCCCCACAGGAACGACGAGAACAGATAGCCGAGCTGCACGTTGTTGAGGCCGAGATCGGCCTTGACGTGGCCCGCCGAAACCGAGAGCGCCACGCGGTCGAGATAGTTGATCGCGCACAGCGAGAACAGCATCAGGTACACCCAGTAGCGTGATTTCCAGCGCACTTCTGTCTCCTTGTTGTAGGTCGCGAGCGTGCCATCGTTCGCCTGGCGCGATGCGCCACGGACGAGCGTTCATCCGCGTACGAATATAATTTATATTTTGTAGAGAGACAAACCAAACCCGTGGCTTACAGGGTAATCACGGGGAAGAAGTGAAGCTCAGCGCGCTTCCTTGTGCTCCAGCATCAACGAGCCGACCCGGCTCCAGCCGCTTTCGATGTGATGGCACATGGCATCTACGGCGCGCTCGAAGTCACCGGCGGCCGCGTGTTCGAGGAATTCGTCGTGCTCGCTCGCTATCTGCTTGAAGCGCACCGACTGCTGTTCCTGATAGTTGAACGGATACTTTGCCCACAGCACGCGCACGAACTGCAGCGTCTGTGGGCGCTCCGCCATTTCATACAGGCGGAAATGGAAGCGCACATTGGCGGCACGCGCCGCGAAGATGTCCTTGGATCTAGACAGCCGCGCGAACTCCGCCTCGGCTGCCTTCAGTTCCTTCAATCCGTCGAGTGTCAGGTTGGCGAGGGCGGCGCGCGTCAGTTCGCGTTCGAGCAGCAGACGCAGCATGAAGATCTCGACGGCCTGGTCGTAGTCGAGTTCGGGCACGCACAGCCCGCGATGCGGCTGGCTCACGATGTAGCCTTCCATCTCGAGGACCTTGAGCGCCTCGCGCACGGGCGTGACGGACACGCCCAGTTGCTCGGCGATCTCGACCTGCTTGAGCTTCTCGCCGCGCGCATATTCACCCGCGATGATCTGCTCGCGCAGCTTCTCCGCCACCTGATCCAGTTTCGTCAAAAACGCCATGTCTGCTGCTCCCCGTTCGGCCGAACGTCCGTCGTATGCGCCGCTGCCGCTGTCGCCGCCGCTTGCATGATGATGCTGAAATTGCCGGAATGGAAAACGCCAGTCCCATCCGGCGGACTGGCGCAATTTTATAATATATAAAGGCCCGGAACGAACCGGGCCCGGCCTGGAATCGTCCTAAATGTGCCGCTCAGGCCTGCATGTACACCACATGCGTATGCATGAACTCATACAGGCCGTGCTTGCCATCCGCTCCGCCGATACCGGACTTGCGCACGCCCGCATGAAAACCCTGCATCGCCTCGAAGTTCTCGCGGTTGATGTAGGTCTCGCCGAAGTCGAGTTCGCGGCATGCCTTCATCGCCGCCGACAGATCGCGCGTATAGACCGATGACGTCAGCCCGTAGCTCGTGTCGTTGGCGAGCGCAATGCCTTCGTCGAGATCGTCGATGATCTGGATCGGCAGCACCGGGCCGAAGATCTCGTCGCGCATCACGCCCATGTCGCCGCTGCAGTTGGCGAGCACGGTCGGCAGGTAGTGGAAGCCGGGACCGTCGGCGAAGATCGCCCCGCCCGTCACGGCCTTCGCGCCCGCCTGCACGGCCGAGCGGACCATCGCGTCGACTTTCGCGAGTCCCTCGCGATTGATCAGCGGCCCCATGTCCACGCTCTCGTCCTGCAGCGGATCGCCGAATGTCGTGAGTTTCATCGCGGCGGCCATTTTGTCGGTGAATGCCGCGGCGATGGAACGCTGCACATAGACGCGCTCCGCGCAGTTGCACACCTGCCCGCTGTTGATGACGCGCGAATTGCGGATGGCGGTTACGGCGAGATCGAGATCGGCGTCGGCGAGCACGATGGCGGGCGCCTTGCCGCCCAGTTCGAGATTGACCTTGGTGACGTTCGCCGCAGCCGCCGCCATGATGCGCGAGCCGGTCTCCACGCTGCCTGTGAAGCTGATGAGATTCACGCCGGGATGCGCCGAGAGCGCGGCGCCGGTCTCCCCGGCCCCGCCCACCACGTTGAACACGCCTGCGGGCAGATCGGTTTCCGCGACCAGGCGCGCGAACTCGAAGCAGTTGATGGGCGTCTCCTCGCTCGGCTTCACGACGATCGTGTTGCCGGTGACGAGCGCGGGCGCCATCTTCCGCGCGATCAGGAAGAACGGAAAATTCCACGGCAGAATGCCCGCGACGACACCAAGCGGCTTGCGGAACAGGAAGATCTGCTCGCCCGCCCGGTCGCTCGTGATGATCTCGCCTTCGATGCGCCGCGCCCATTCGGCCATATAGTCCATATAGTCGGCGGTGAAGGCGACTTCCACCTTCGCCAGCGCGAGCGTCTTGCCCTGCTCCTCGCTGATGATGCGTGCAAGACGCTCGGCATCTGCGCGCACTTTCTCCGCAATCCGGCGCACGTGCCCTGCACGCTCGATGGCCGGCCTCTTCGCCCACGCCGGTTGCGCGGCGCGTGCGGCGGCCACCGCTTCATCGACGGTCGCGCGGCTCGCCACCGGCGTGCTGCCGATCACCTTCCCCGAGGCCGGATTGATGACATCGAGCGCTTCCTGAGCATCGATGAAACGTCCGCCGATGTAATGCTGATATCCCGTCTTGTTTGCTTGCATCGCTGCTCCAGTTCGAGAATGCGCACCGCATGAAAGGCGCGCGCATGCGTTCAGAGGACCGGCACGCCACGCGTTCCGGTGTAGATCGAGAACAGGCGCGGCCCCGCCGTGATGAACAGCCGGTTGAGCTTCGGCCCGCCAAAACATAAATTGGATACGGGCTCAGGGACATGGATGCGGCCGATCAGTTCGCCGTCCGGCGCGATGCACATCACGCCTTCATCGGAGACGGAGCTGGTCCATACGTTGCCGTCCCCATCGACGCGCAGCCCGTCCGGCACGCCTTTCTCCACCGAAAAGAACACGCTGCGCCGTCCGGGCTTGCCCGTGCTGTCCAGTTCGAAGCGGTAGATCGCGTGCTCGCCCTGCGGATCGTGCGTGCGGCCGCTATCGGCGACGTACAGGTACGCCTCGTCGTGCGAGAAGGCCAGTCCGTTCGGCTTCGACAAGCCCTCGCACGCGAGCGTCAGTTCATGCGTCGAGGGATCCCAGCGATATACATTGCATGCGCCGATCTCGCTCTCCGCGCGATCGCCGGTGTAGTCGCTCAGGATGCCGTAGTCGGGATCCGTGAACCAGATCGAACCATCCGACTTCACGACGACATCGTTCGGTGAATTGAGACGCTTGCCCTGATAGCGGTCCGCGATGACGGTGACGGCGCCGTTCAGCTCGGTGCGCGTCACGCGGCGCGTGCCGCTCTCGCAGGTCACGAGCCGGCCTTGCCGGTCGCGCGTCATGCCGTTCGCATGATTCGACGGCTCGCGCAACGTCGAGACGCCCTGTCCCTCCACCCAGCGATGAATGCGGCTCGACGGGATATCGACGAACAACAGCGTTTGCGTATCGGCGAACCATACGGGGCCTTCGCTCCAGCGCATGCCCGCGTGCAGTTCTTCCAGCACGCTGTTGGTGATGTAGCGGCGAAAGCGCGCATAGTTGATCGCTTCGAAACTTCGTGACATCGAATGCTTCTCCGTTTGATGTGAGGTTCAGTCGCCGATCTTCTCGAAGACGGGTTGCGCCGACGGCATGTTCTGCATCGCGGGACGGCGGCGTTCGCCGTTCACGGGCCAGCGCATCGTCGAGACGACCAGGGCGCCGACGATCGCGGCCAGCGCGATGGCGAACAGCCCATACACCGGCGAGCCCATGCTTTGCGCCACCCAGGTGCGCAGATTCGGCGCGATGAATGCCCCGACGATGCCGAGCGAACTCGCGAAGCCGATGCCGAGCGCCGCCGCGCCGCCCGCAAGACAACGGGGCAGGAAGGTCCAGTAGATCGAACACACCGTGAGCAGCGCTGCACACGACACGCACATGGAAACCATCCGCAATACCGGCGCGCCATAGGCGGTGAGCGCCAGGGCAACGCCGCCGATCAGGAACAGCGCGATGCAGATCGCACGATGCCGGTGGATGCGGTCGGCAAGCGTGGGCAGCCAGATGCAGACGATGCACGCGATGGTCCACGGAATCGCCGTCACGAGGCCGACCTCGAAACCCATCGTCTTGCCGAGCAGCGCGCCCACCTGCGCCGGCAGATAGAACACCACGCCATAGAACGCCATCTGGCCGAAAAAGTGGCACACGGCGCCGCGCCACACGTTGCCGTCGGCAAGCACCTGTTTCCAGTTGCCGCCTGCTTCCTCGCGCGCCTTCGTGGACGCTTCGAGCGCGAGGCGGTCGACGAGCGCCCGGCGTTCCTCGTCGCTGAGCCAGGCGGCCTTCGCAGGAGCATCGTCCATGTAGAAGAAGGCCCATACGCCGACCACGCATGCGGCCAGCCCTTCGATCAGGAACATCCACTGCCAGCCGGCGAGCGACATCATGCCGTCGAGATTGAGCAGCGCGCCCGACACCGGTCCGCCTACCACGAGCGCCAGCGGCGCCGCGACGAAGAAGTAGCCGATGGCCTTGCCGCGCGAATCGTCAGGGAACCAGCAGCCCATGTAATAGATGGCCGCGGGGAACAGTCCCGCTTCCGCGGCGCCGAGCAGCAGACGGAACACATAGAAGGACACCGGCCCTTGCGTGAACATCAGCGCGGCGCTCGCGAGCCCCCACGTGACCATGATGCGCGAGATCCAGATCTTCGCGCCGAAGCGATGCATCATGATGTTGCTCGGCACTTCGAAAAGCGCATACGACACGAAGAACAGGCCCGCGCCGAGCGCGAACACACTCTCCGAAATCCCCACCGACACCTGCAGGTCGCCCTTCACGAAGCCCACGTTGGCGCGATCGAGAAACGACACGAGGAAGATGAGCATCAGGAAAGGAATGAGGCGGCGCTCGACCTTGGCGGTGGCGCGTGACAACGCTGCATCGTTCACAATGGGTCTCCGATATTATTTATATTGCCGGTCGGTCATGCGCCGCGCTCATTCGAGCCTGAAGCGCGGCAGGACGGTGTGGTCGTCGAGTTCGGCATACACGAGGCGCACTGTTGCGCCGATGGCGCACGCGGCTTCGTCGAGCGGCTCGGGATTGGAGATCATCACGGGGCCCTCCGCCAGCCGCACCGCGATCACCTTGTAGGGCGCGGGATAGCGTTCGAGATAGGTGCGTTCGAAACGCACCCACGAGATGATTTCGCCCTTGCCCGACAGCGGCTTCCAGACCAGCGAAGGCGACAGGCAATGCGGGCACGACGGTCCCGGCGGATAGTGGAAGCGGCCGCAATCGGTGCAGCACGGCAGCTCCATCGCACGGCCGGCGATGCTTCGCCACATGGGCAGGTCGTAATGCCCCAGCACCGCGCCCGGCGGGAATGAGAGATTGTCTGCGTCCATGTCCTAGCCCTCGTTACCGTAGATGATCGACACGGCCTTGCCCGCCACGTCCGACGTATAGTGTGCAAAGCGCGCATCGCGCACCTGGCGCTCGCCGCATTGGCCGCGCAACTGGCGCACGCATTCGATCTGATGCGCCCAGCCCTGCATGTAGGTTTCCGACAGATGCCCGCCGCTCGTGTTGGTGGGCAGCGCGCCGCCGGGCCCGATGCCCTGCTCGCGCAGGAAGCGTCCCGCCTCGCCGACCTCGCAATAGCCATAACCTTCGAGCGCGAGCGGCACATGCACCGAGAAGCTGTCGTAGACCTGGAACACGTCGATGTCGCGCGGTCCGATGCCCGCCATGTCGAACGCCTGGCGCGCGCAATCCTGCTGCGCAGGCAAGTAGAACTCCGTGAGACGCGGCTCGAGACTCGTCGCGCCCGCATTCAGGTCGCGCCGTCCGAGGGCTTCGATGAACACCGGCTTCTGCTTCGCGCGTTTCGCCCGCTCGCGGCTGGTGACGATCAGCGCCACGCCCCCGTCGTTGATCATGCAGTAGTCGTACAGGCGCAGCGGGGCGCAGATGGTCTTGGCCGCGAGGTAATCGTCGAGCGTGATGGGCTTGCGCATCACCGCGTTCGGGTTCATCGAGGCCCAAGCGCGCTGCGCCACGGACACGTGGCCGAGATCGGCATCCTCGAAACCGCGCGCGGCCTTGTAAGCCTGGAAGGTCAGTGCATACAGTGCGCCCTGCGACGTCATGCCCCACGGCGCGTGATAGACGTAGGAGAGGAACATGTCGCCGCCCATCGCCTGCGGGCCGCCGTACTGGATCTTCGCCGTGCGCTGGTCGTTCCCGTAGACGAGCGCGATGGTCTCGGCCAGGCCGCTTTCGATTGCCGAGACCGCCTGCGCAACCGACAGCACCGCGTCGGCCTGATCGCCCCAGCGCGGATTGATGCCGAGCACTTCCGACATGCGCTCGTAGGCCGTCGTCGGTCCGACGATCAGGCCGTCGATGTCGTCGCGGGTCAGGCCGGCGTCGTCGAGTGCCGCGCGAAAGGCGGCGGCGCCGTAGCCGTAGCTGTCGGCGGGCTTTTCATCGCGGCGCGCGCGTTGCCAGTCGCCGGGCCAGTCGGTATGGCCGATGCCCACGACTGCCGCCGCATGCCTCAGCCGGCTTGTCGATGTCTGCGTCACTTGAGCACCTCCCGTTCTTCCAGTTCGCGGATGCGTTCCGGCGACAGACCGAGGTCGTCGCGCAAGACCTGCTGCGTGTGCTGGCCAAACAGCGGCGGCGGTGCAAGCGCGATGCGCGCGCCATCGACCAGGAACGGCGGCGAGCTGATGAGCGTCGGACCGACTTCCGGATGCGGCACGTGCTGCCAGTAGTCGCGCGCGGCGAGCTGTTCGTCTTTCTCGATGAGATCGCGCGAACTCGCAACGGCCGCCGCCGGCACGCCGGCTGCGCGCAGCAGCGCGGCCGCTTCGGCGGGCTGCTTGTCCCGGGTCCACGCGGACACCGCGGCTTCCACGCGGTCCACCTGCGCGAGCCGTCCTGATGCATGCTTCAGGGCGGCGTCGTCAGCGAGATCCGTGGCGCCGATGAGCGCTGCGAGCGCACGCCATTGCGCGTCGTCGAGCACTGAGACGGCGACCCAGCCGTCCTGCCCCGCGCAACGGAAGATGTTGTGCGGCGCGTGCGCGCGATGCCGGTTGCCGACGGTCGGCGGCTCCTTGCCGCTCCGGGCAGCCTCGACCAACAACGGTCCCATGAAGTTCGCCGTCGATTCGACCTGCGACAGATCGATCTTCATGCCCCGGCCCGTCTTGCGCCGGTGCCGCAGCGCGGCCAGCACCGCGAAGGCCGCGTGATACGGATTGGCGGCGTGATCTGGAAAGTGCGTGCCCGGGCCGATGGGCTCGGCTGCATCGTAGGCGGTGTGCATCATGATGCCGGTCACCGCGCTGATCGTCATGCCCACGCCGAGCAGCGAGGCGCGCGGCCCGTCCTGGCCGTACATCGGCATCGAGAGATAGATGAGATCGGGTTTCAGGGCCTTGAGCGCGTCATAGCCGAGACCGAGACGGTCCATCGCGCCGGGGCCGAAGTTATTGGTCACCACGTCGGACCGCGCGATCAGGTCGAGCACGAGCTGCTTGCCTTCAGGCGTCTTCATGTCGACGGCAATGCTCTTCTTGCCCGTATTGCGCGACGCGAAGTAGCCGCTGCGATTGGTGCCCGCGATGCCGTCCTTGAACGGACCCGCCGTGCGCACGGAATCGGGACGCGTCATGCTCTCTACCTTGACGACCTCCGCGCCGAAGTCCGAGAACACCTTGGTGCCGAACGGGCCGGCGCCCGCCCAGGTTAGATCCGCGAAGCGGATGCCCTTCAACAGGTCCTGCCGCATTACTGCACCTCCTCGGTATCGATATGAGCCACGCGTTGGGGCAGCCCGGGCGCGGGCGACACCCTCCACACGTCCTCCGAGAAGCGATACGGCGCGCCGGGCATCGTGAGCGTGTCGTCGAGCACGCGGAAATAATTTGTATGCGCGAGTTGCGGATCGGCGAGCACGTCGCGGAGCGTCGAGGCCGGCCCGAGCACGATCTTGCGTTGCATCCCTTCGCGGGTGATTTCGTCCTTCGTGAACCGTGCAAAAAATGGTTCGATGGTGCGCCGGAACGCGTCCTTCGCTTCGCGCGTCAGGCGCCATTGACGGTCGGCCCAGCGCGGCGTCTCGAACTCCTGCAGCGCGACGTGGCCGGTCTCTTCAATCCACTTCATCAGCGCGTTCCACGAGACGCCGAGCGTGCGCGGCGCGGCGAGGAACACATAGCCATCCTTGCAGGCGAAGACGTTCTCGCTCGCGTCGCGCGTGCCTTCGCCGCCGCGCATCGAGATGCGTTTCTCGAAGTCGTAGACCTGGATCGAGTTCTGCAGCGAATGCGCGATGGCCTCCTGCGCCGAGATCTCGATGACATGTCCCTCGCCGCTCGCCTGCGCATCGAACAATGCAACCGACAACGCGACCGCCAGATAGACGCCCGTGACCATCGTGGACTGGGAGCCGGGCAGGCGCAGCGGCGCGTCGTCGAGACGTCCCGACAGCCACGCGATTCCGCCCGCCGCCTGCAACACCAGATCGCTCGATGGCGCATCGGCGAGCGGGCCGGTGCGGCCGAACGGCGACACCGAAGCGAGCACCGCGCGCGGCGCGACTTCACGCAGCCAGTCGAACGCGTCATAAAACGCCGCGCCGCGCTCGACGACGATCGCATCGGCATCACGCGCCAGTTCCGCGAATGCGCGGCGCCCTTCGGCCGTGCTCGCGTCGAGCGCGACCGCAGACTTGCTGGCATTGAAGAATTCGAACTCGCAGCGCGCCGCCGGATCGTTCGGCGATTGCGCCGCGCGCCGGTCGTTCGCGCCTTGCGGCGGTTCCACGCGCAGCACGTCCGCGCCGAGATCGGCGAACAGACGCGTGGCGTAGCGGCCGAGGTCATCGGTCAGGTCGAGGATCTTCAGGCCCTCGTAAGGTTGAGTCATGCGTTGTCTCCATGGTCCGGTTTCCGTTGCCCGAAAATATAATTTATATTTTGTATCGAGACAAGGCAGCGCGGATTCGGGATTACCCTCCGATGCGGGAAGCCGGCGCGGCTCCCGCTGCATCGTTATTGGATCAACTCATGCCCAGCAACGACTTCGGCTCCAGAAACGCCTCGATGCCGAACACCCCATACTCCCGCCCGATCCCCGATTGCTTGAAGCCGCCGAACGGCGCGGCCGGCTCATGCGTCAGCGTATTGACCAGCACGCGTCCCGCCTCGATGCGCGACGCCACTGCGCCGGCGCGGGCCTGATCGGCGGAACAGACGTACGCCTGCAAGCCATACGGCGTGTCGTTGGCAATCGCGATGGCTTCTTCGGTATCGCGATAGGGAAGGATCGACAGCACCGGCCCGAAGATTTCCTCCCGCGCGATGGTCATGTCGTTGCGCACGCCGCTGAACACGGTCGGTCGCACGAACCAGCCCGCACTCACGCCGTCCGGCCGCCCCGCGCCGCCCGCAATGAGCCGCGCCCCTTCCTCGATGCCGATGCCGATATAACGCTGCACGCGCTCCCATTGCTTGCGGCTCACCATGGGGCCGACTGTCGTGCGCGGATCGTGCGGATCGCCTGCCTGCACGTCCGCGACGGCGCACGCCATCTTGTCCTCGAACTCGCGCAAGCGCGCCTGCGGCACCAGAATGCGCGTGCCCGCGATACACGCCTGTCCGCTGTTCATGAAGCCGGCTTCGAGAGCGAGCGGCACGGCGAGGTCGAAATCGGCGTCATCGAGAATGATCATCGGCGACTTGCCGCCCAGTTCCAGCGTCACGCGCTTGAGCGTGTCGGCGGCGTTGCGCAGGATTGACTTGCCGACCACCGTCGATCCGGTGAACGACAGCTTCGCTACATCCGGATGCGTGCCGATCTCCGCGCCCGCCGTCTCGCCGCGACCCGTGACGATGTTGAACACGCCCGGCTGCAACCCGGCCGCATGCAATGCCTCGGTCACGACGCGCGTCTGCATGGCGCTCATCTCGCTCGGCTTGATGACGGCGGTGCAGCCCGCCGCCAGCGCCGCTGCAAGCTTGCCGCAGATGAAGCCCGCGTTGCTGTTCCAGGGCGTGATCAGCCCTGCCACGCCGAGCGGCTGCATGACGACCCGTGCCGATCCCGCGCGGCGTTCGAACGCATAGTCCTCCAGCACGCGGGCGGCGTCGAGCAGCACGGCGGCGGCATGCCGGGCCATCCAGCGTCCGCGCGATATGGGCGCGCCGTATTCCTCGATGATCGCCTCGAACAGCTCATCCTCTCTTGCACTCACCGCTTCGTGCATGCATTTCAGCATGTCGATGCGCTCTCCTTTGCTGGTTTGCGAGTGCGTCGGAAACGCCCGTTTCGCGGCGGCAATGGCGAGCCGCGCATCCCGTGCATCGCCCAGCCGCACCCGGCCGATCACCTGTTCCGTGGCGGGATTGACGAGCTCGAACAACTCGTCGCCATGCGGCGTGACGAAAGCGCCGTCGATATAAATATGCTCGATAGTTCGCATGTCCGATCCTTTATAAAAAAGCCGATGCGAACAAGATAGAGCCGGTCGATTGACTCAACTAGCCGTACAATCAAGGACGCCTTGTTGAGCCATTCAGGATAATGAAGACCACCGGCATGACCGAACTCGAAGCGGTGCTCGCCGTTGCGCGTCATCGCAGCTTTCGCGCGGCGGCAAGCGACCTGAGCATGTCCACGTCCGCGCTGAGTCACACCGTCGCGGGACTGGAGGCGCGCATCGGCGTGCGGCTCTTCAACCGCACCACGCGCAGCGTGTCGCTCACGGAAGCCGGCGCACAGTTCGTGCAGAACGTGGCGCCCGCGCTCACGAGCATCCGCGACGCGCTGGAGCAGGCGGGCAGCTTCCGCGACACGCCCTCGGGCACGCTGCGCATCAACACGTCGGCGGGCGCGGCGCATCAGGTCATGGCTGTGTTCATCGCGTTCCTCGAGCGCTATCCGGACATGAAGCTGGATATCGTCACCGAGGGCCGGCTGATCGATATCGTCGTTGAAGGTTTCGATGCCGGCATTCGCCTGAGGGACACCGTGCCGCAAGACATGATCGCGGTGCCGTTCGGGCGGCGGCAGCGCTTCGCGGTGGTCGGCAGCCCGGCCTATTTCGCGCGCCGCAAGCCGCCACGCACGCCCGCCGATCTCGCCGTCCACGACTGCATCCGCAGCCGCATGCCGAGCGGCTCCATCTACCAATGGGAGTTCGAGAAGCATGGCCAGGCCGTGCGGATAGACGGCGCGGGCGCGCTGACGCTCGACGATCCCGGCCTCATGCTCGCGGCGGCGCGCGCCGGCCTCGGGCTCACCTATCTGACCGAATGGAACGTGCGCGCCGATCTTGCCAACGGCACGCTGAAGCGTGTGCTCGAAGACTGGACGCCGCCGCTCGATGGACTGTGTCTCTACTATCCCGGTCGCCGCCATGTGCCAGCGGGGCTGCGCGCGCTGATCGACATGATCCGCGAACACGCCGACGCCAGCCCCGATCAGCCTGCTGCCCGGCCGCGCCGGCGACGGACATGAGGTCGTATCTCTTTTGCTGATCGCGGCCGCGCGCATGGGAGGCGGTCGGCCAGGTCCATTTGATTCGATTCAAGGACGATGTGACCACGCTTTGCGAAGCATTGTCGACCCCATCAGTTTTGTTTATCGCCTTCGATCCGGCTCGCGACGCGCGTAGCGCCCGCATGCGCCGCTTCGGACAAGGCCCGGGCACGTCTCGCGCATCTCGCAAGCGGATTCACCCGCTGGTTAACCCTTTCTGTTTGCCCCGATCCATCGGAGTACGTTCGGTTCCGCAGGCGTGCGGCGCACCATGCATCCCGCCTTCGCACATGCACACCAACGACAATCCAGGAAGGGGCATACAAGAGTGAGACATTCACTGAAAAAGCTGACGCCGTTGCAGCGTCTGGGTGCGGGCATGATCGCAGGCACGGCGGTCGTCGCGGCGCCCGCATTCGCCCAGAGCAGCGTGACGCTGTATGGCATCGTCGACGATTCGATCGTCTATCAAAGCAGCCAGACGAATCTCGCGAAATCCAATGCGGGGCGCTCGAACGTCAAGATGGCCTCGGGCATCTGGGCAGGCAGCCGCTTCGGGCTGAAGGGCGCCGAAGATCTCGGCGGCGGCAACAAGGCCATCTTCCAGCTGGAATCCGGCTTCGACATCAACAGCGGCGGCCAGCAGTTCACCAACGCGATGTTCGGCCGCCAGGCCTGGGTCGGGCTGACCAATCCGGCCTATGGCACGTTCACCTTGGGACGCCAGTACGCGTCGTACTACACGCTGCTTTCGCCCTATAGCCCGACCAATTGGCTGACCGGCTATTTCGGCGCGCACCCCGGCGATCTCGACGGCATGGACACCATCTACCGGGCGAACAACTCGGTGGTCTACACCTCGCCGAAGTTATACGGCTTCACCGTCAGCGGCTCGTATTCGCTCGCCGGCGTGCCGGACAGCGCGTATCAGGGCTCGACATGGTCCGCTGCCATCCAGTATCAGCAGGGCCCGATCGGCGGCACGGTGGCGTTCTCGCGGATCAACAACGCGGCGAACGGCGGCGGCATCTACAGCAGCAGTTCGACCACGATCAACAGCACCAGCGCCACCGATGGCTCCGGTCAGGCCGGCGTCTCGGCGATCACGGCGGGCTACCAGCGGGCCCAGGCGCAACAGCGCTTCGCCGTCGCGGGCGGCTATCAGATCAACAGTGCGTGGGACGTCTCGGTCACGTATTCGAACGTGCAATACATTCCCGGCGTCAATTCGCTCTTCACCGACGAAGCCGTGTTCAACACAGTCGGTTCGGTGCTGCACTGGAAGGCGACGGCCGCCTGGGACTTCGCGGCGGGCTACAGCTATACGTGGGCGAGCAAGGCGAACGGCATCGACGATGCCGCCTCATATCACCAGTTCAACCTCTCGCAGTATTACTCGCTCTCGAAACGCACCGGACTCTACGCGCTCGAAGCCTTCCAGCGCGCCAACGGCCGCACGCTGGCGGTGCCGTCGGGCACGACGGCCAACCGTCAGACCGCGGCGAACGCGTCCATCGGCGATGGCTTCCAGGGCGCGCCCTCGGCCTCGCGCAGCATGTTCGCGGCTGGTGTCGGCATCATCCATCGCTTCTGACATCCAGTGTCATCCAGTCTGCGCAGACAGTGACGGACATTAACGCACAGTCGCGCAGGCTGTCTTCCGCTGTTCGACATCACAAGAAATTTCAGGAGAGAACCATGAGAGCTCTGGTTTCCAGAAGGCTCGTCGCGGCCACGCGCGCGCGGGCCGCATCGTTGTGTTCGGTGTTCGCGTGCGGCCTCGCCGTTGCCTTCCTCGCCGCGTGCGGCGGCAACGGCGGCAATAACAGTAGCGGGACAGCTTCGAACACTCCGCTGACAGTCGTGAAGCCCGTCACCGACTGTTCGAAACTGGCATCCGTCGATCTCAGCGACGTAGGCGGCGCAGGCAGCACCATCACCTCCGCGACCGTCACGGCCGCGACCGTCAATGGCGCATCGGTCAACTTCTGCACGGTGAAGGGCACGCTCGCGCCGGCCAACACCTTCGAAGTCGCCTTGCCGGTCGATTCGTGGACCCAGCGTTTCGCCGCGCTCGGCTGCGGCGGCCTGTGCGGCAATCTCAGCGATCCGACCAAACAAAGCTCGTTCAGCTTCAGCTACACCTGCCCGCTCGTACAGCAGGGCGGCTTCGTGACGGCGGCCACCGACATGGGCCACTCGGGACAGGATGCGTCCTGGAGCACCGATCCGCAGAAGCAGGCCGACTTCGCTTATCGCGGCCAGCACATCACCACGCTCGCCGCGAAGAAGCTCATCAAGGCCTATTACGGGCAAACGCAGAAGTATTCGTACTTCGTCGGCTGCTCGGACGGCGGGCGCGAGGCGCTGATGGCGGCGCAACGTTATCCGTCGGACTACAACGGCATCGTCGCGGGCGCGCCGGCCGCGCACTTCCAGATTCAGAACTCGCTCTATCACGGCTGGAACGTGGTCTCGAACAGCACGACCGGCACCAGCGCGGGCAAGGCCGTCCTGTACGCCGACAAGGCGCAGCTGCTGCACCAGGCGGTGGTCGCGGCGTGCGGCGGTCAGGCGGGCGTGCCGGATGGCCTGCTCGCCGATCCGCGCACGTGCCACTTCAATCCCGCGACCATCCAGTGCGCCGCGAGCGCGACCGACACCAGCACGTGTCTCACCGCCGCCGAAGTCGCCACCGCGACGAAGATCTACAGCGGCCCCAGCGATGCAAGCACCGGCATGCCGATGCTCGGCGGTTCGCCGCAATATGGCTCGGAAGCGAACTGGATCGGCGTGGAAGTGCCGACCTCGAACTCCACGGACGCCGCGGTGCCCGTCACGAGCCTGTTCAGCTACATGATCGTGAGCGGCGCATACAACCTGATCTTCACGGGATCGCCGGCTATACCGACCGTCGATACCTTCGGCTATCAGGACGCGAGCTTCTATCCGACCTATCTGCAAGCCAACCATCCGCTCAACGACGCCACGAGTCCCGACCTCTCGGCGTTCAAGAACGCGGGCGGCAAGCTGATCCTGTGGCATGGCTGGGCCGACCAGCACATCTCGCCGCTCTTCACGATCCGCTATTACGAGGCCGTGCAGCAGACGATGGGCGAAGCCAACGCCAGCGCGTTCTCGCGGCTGTATGTGGTGCCGGGCGTCGGGCATTGCGGCGGCGGCGAAGGCTTCCCGAACATCGACCTGGTGTCGCAGATCACGGGCTGGGTCGAGCAGGGATCGGCGCCGAATGCGGTCATGAGCTATCAGACCGATGCCGACAGCAAGGTGACCGCTTCGCGTCCGGTGTATCCGTATCCGGCGGTCGCGAAGTTCAGCGGCAATGGTGACTGGCACGACGGCGCCAACTGGACGCAGGGTGCGCCGCTCGTCACCGACGCGTTGCCGGCGTGGGCGGGTGCGAGCTTCTATACCTCGTACACGCCAAAGACGCAGGGTGTAGCGGCGCCCTGAGCACTCGCCCCAGCCGCACCGCCTCTCATGCGGTGCGGCTCGCGAGTCGTTTGGGTGGTCATCGGCTTCACGTTCGCGCAGTTCATCTGCAGCACCGTGCACGTGCTCACTCTGCTGTGGCTGCTCGCGCCAACGCTTGCTTATGCTCCGCCGGTACTTCCCTGAACCACGTATTCCTATGAGGAGAAAAGACGTAATCGGTATCACGCCTGATGCATGAAAACGGCTGCGATAAGGACCATTAAACACAGAACAAACTTTCGCGGCCGCCTTCGTACGAAGATGTTTTTTCCGGCTGTCCGGTTTACTTCCACCTCGTATCGAAGTAACCTTTCCCCCGCTGCGATGGTTGTCCCGCAATGTTTTCGACGGCACACCCAATCCGCCTGTTCGTTAGTAAATCTGACGTATCTCACGGGCCATCACAGCACATGTTACCGACGTCACGTCGAATCCGTTCGGCGTGACTCGTCAAGCCGCTCGCCATGCATATGGCCCGGCGGCGTCCGCGCCCCGAACGCATGGTGATCCATGCGCGTCGGCATGTGGATAAGCCAAGCCAGTACAACCTGGACCGCACGACTCCCCGTCACATGACCGGGAGCCGCGTTCGTTCGCCTGTTGTTCTTCGGATAACTAACGCCCGTTCGAAATAAGACTGGCGGCTTTACCGAACTGGAAGCTCTCAATTCGAACCGTTTGATTCGCCATCCTCATGTTCATGAAACCATCGACCCAAGCTTCAACATCCTCGTCCCTTCACACACCCAGACGCGCCGCGTTGATCGCCACGATGCTCGCGAGCGCACTGCTCGCCGCTTGCGGCGGCGGCAACGACAGCGCAGTGGATGCCGCCACGGGCAAGACCGCGACGCCCAAGGCCACGTCGAAGGCCGCGAGCAACGGCTCGATCTTCTACGGCATGAACGGACATAACACCAACGGCGGCGCATACGACGCCACCAGTCCGCAGACCCAGCTCGCGCAGCTCCAGGATCTCGGCGCGACCATCTATCGCAACGACGTCTATAGCTCGACATCGGCGGCGGCGCTGGCCAAGGTCGCGAAGGTCATGGCCGATGGCGGCGTGACGATGTATCCCGTGCTGATGGCGAACCTGAACTACAACAGCGAAGACGATGCCTATCACGCCGGCTATCAGCTCGGCCAGCAGACCGCCAGTTCGTATCACTACGCGTACTACGAGGTGGGCAACGAACTCGAAGCGAAGACGCTCAACGGCAACGTGGACGGCGTGCTCTGGAACCACTACAACAACAGCTCGTACATGCTTGCGCGCGGCGCGATTCGCGGCATGATCGCAGGCGTGAAGTCGGTGGATGCTTCGGCGAAGATCGTGCTCGGCGGCACCTGGCTGCACTATGCGTTCTTCCAGATGCTCGCGGACGGCTCGCAGCCGGACGGTACGTGGGGACATCCCGCCGTGTCGTGGGACATCACCTCGTGGCACTGGTACTCGAACGAAGGCGACATCACCAACGCCTGCGGCGGCACGGGCTGCCATGACGTGCTGCAGGTGCTGCACAACATGGGCAAGCCCATCTGGATCAACGAGTTCGGCGTGCGGCCCGACTATGGCTCGTACAACCAGATCGCGTCGTACATCACCGGCGACACGATGATGGCGCAGTATGTGAACGTCGCGTCGAAGTACAACATCCAGTCCATCCAGGGCTTCCAGCTCTACGACGACAGCGAAGGCAACTACGGTCTGATCGAGGGCGACGGCACCACGAAGAAGCCCGCGTACTACTCGTACAAGAGCTTCGTGCAAAGCCACCCGATGTAAGTAAGAAAGGGAAAGGACCGCGCGTTCAAGCATGCGCGCGGCTCGCCGTTATTGCAGTCCGCCAGACCGATAACGACGAGGATAGCGATGCAGATCTCCGGTGCGACCACCACGAGTGCCTACGTGAGCGCGGACGCGCCCGCACCGCGCCGCATGGCCGATGCTGATACCACAAGCACTGATGCAGACACCTCGTCAGACGACACCGCGACGCAGACGACCGACCCTTCGTCGGTGAAGTCGTTCGCGTATGGCGCGCTGGGCCTCGAACGCCCCGAGGTGCAGGCCACCGATGCCAACGGCTTCTACACCGCGGGCAAATGGGTCGCGGCCGCGGCGACGATCGGCGGCATCATCTCGCTGTTCGTTTGAGTTTGCGTCAGAGCTCGAGCCTGAAGCTGCCGGTTAATACCTGGAAACAACTTGTCGAATCGGCGTGTTGCTCGCCGGATCGGGACACGCGTCCATGCGCGACGATGCTGTTCCTCATTCGACAATTACGCCAGGTCATGCAAGCTCAACACATCGCCACCCGCTCCTTCACTCTCGCGCTGGGCCGCGCGCTCGCCGCCGCCGTGCTGCTCGCGCCGATGCTCCCCGCCGCGGCCGTTGATCTGCCTGACGTCTGCACGGCATTGCAGACGATCGTCGCCGCGCCGTCGTTCGGCACGCTCGCGCAAGGCCGCCCGCTGCTTCCCGCCGGTTCGCCGGGCCAGGGCGTGTGTCGCGGCAGCGCGCACACCTACGATTGCCGCTGGCGTGCCCATTGGCAAGCGGACGGCGTGGTCGCCGACCCGTTGCAGGAACTCGGTGCGGACATCGCCTCATGCTTCCCGGATGTGCGTCACGACATCAACACCGCCACGCGCCAGCGCTTCGTCCTGCGCACGGCGGAGACGACTCGCGCCACGACGCTCACCGCCACGATCGAAGGGGCGAACACGGTGCGCCTGCGCGTCGTGCGCTGAGCCAACCCTGACACAACGACACCGCCATGCCCGGGCGCTTCTCTCTCGCGCTGACGCTCGCGCTCGGCGCGAGCGCGCTGACCGGCTGCACATGGACGCTGATCACCGCAGCCGATGCCGCCGGCTCGCTCGTGCAGGCCGGCTTTTCGGTGGCGTCGAACTATTCGTCGCCGACTTCGGTGACGGGCGAGCCGGCGGCGCTGCAATCGGTTTGCATCGAACTGAACCAGACAGTCGCGACCGGCGACTTCGTGCCGAATCTGCAAGTCTCGTTGCAGCGGCGCGGCGTCAATTCGACCGTTTATAACCCCGGCACGTCGCCGCCCGGCTGCGAGGCCATGCTCGTCTATGCCGCGACCACGAGCTGGGACAAGCATGCATTCAGCAGCAATCCGGTGTCGTATCTGTCCGCCATCGATCTGACGCTGGTGCGGCGCGGCCAGATCCTCGTCACCGCGCGCTATGAAACCAACGGCCTCAGCATGGACCGCTTCGCCAGCGCCCGGCAGAAGCTGGACGCGCTGGTGGAGCGCATGGTGGTGGCGCAGGCGCCATGAAATGCACGATGAAATGCACCTTCCTTTCCGCATCTTTCCATCGGCTCAAGGAACAATGCGGCGGTGCTAATCTGCCTGCGTAGTACGAGTTGTACCGATCCCTCTTGCGGCTCACCTGTCTCAGGCGAGCCGTTTTTTTATGCAATGAGCGCGTGGCATCAGGCCAGCAGCTTCGCGCGCAACATGCCGATGTCGTCCCCGCTCAACGACAGCCCTTGCGACAGATAGTCATTGAGCGTGCCGAAGCTGCCCACCATCTCGTCGAACGCGGCTTCGATCGTCGCGCTCTGCGCCTGATACAGCGGCGCCACGATTGCCGTAGCCGTACCGAGCCGCGCCGCGTGCGCCTGCATGCGCGCGGCGATCTGCGGCTGGGCCGCCGTGTTGGTCAGCAGATAGTCCTGGATGATCACGTCGAGCGGCACTTCCGCGATGGCCAGCAGCAGTGCCGCCGCCCAGCCGGTCCGGTCCTTGCCCACTGCGCCATGGATCACTTGCGGCCCGCTGACGCGCGCCAGCCGCGTCAGCAGCAGACCGAATTGCAACCGTGCCACCGGATCCGTGACCAGCTTGCGCTGCCGATCGATCATCCATGCGCTTGCCGCCGCCGCGTCGCGCGGCATCGCGGAGACGACGTCGATCGGCGCGACTTCATGCGTCTCGCGCACCGCATTCGCCGGCACGCGATCCATCGCCAGCGAAGCCTCGGCCACCATGCGCAGATCATGCAGCGCGCGCAGACCGAGCCGCGCCAGCGTGGCGGCGTCGGCGTCATTGGGCGTGAACGCGCCCGAGCGATAGAACACGCCACGCCGCAGACGGCGTCCATCGACGGAAGCATAGCCATCGCCGATACCCGCCACGTCGCGGAAATTTTCCACCGATGCCACGCGCGGCGTCTCCGCCACGGCGGCTTCATCGCTTCCCCCGCCGCATGCGGACAGCAGCGCACTCGCGCCGAATGCGGTCGAGAGGAGCGCGGCGCCGCGCAGGAAGGCGCGACGCGAGGTCGGAGGGAGCGAAGTGACGATCATGTTGATTGAACGGGAATGACGATACGCACGATCAGCCCGCCGCCCTCGGCATTGCCGATCTCACAGCGGCCCTGCTGTTCGCGCGCAAGACGCTCGACAATGGCAAGACCCAGCCCGCAATGCCCGTTGCCGCTGCGCGCGGGATCGAGCCGCACGAACGGGCGCAGCGCGTCGTCGAGTTGCGCGTCGGGAATGCCGGGACCGTGATCGCGCACTTCGATCAGCCAGTCGGCACGCAGCCGCGCAGTCCTGATCTCCACCGGCGGCTCGCCATGCTCGAACGCGTTATCGACGAGATTGGTCAGCAGCCGGTCGATGAAGGTGCGCGGCAGCACGAACCCATCGCCCGCATGCAGCGACAGCCGGAACAGCGCATCGTCGCCATCCTCGGGCGCAGCGAACTGTTCCGCGATGAAGGCATCCACGCCCGCCGGCGCGCTTTCGGACGGCGCACGCGCGGCGAACTCCAGGAACTGCTGGACGATGCGCGTCATCGAATCGATGTCGCGCAGGAAATGCGCGCGTTCGCGCTCGTCCTTCGCGAGCACCGTCGCGCGCAGCGACAGACGCGTGAGCGGCGCCTTCAGATCGTGCGCGATGCCGGCGAGCATGACCGCGCGGTCGTCATCGGCCTCGGCGATCTTGCTCACCATCTGGTTGAACGCACCGATCAGATCGCGCAACTCGCGCGGACCCCGTTCGCCCACCGGCACCGGACGCTCGCCGCCGCCGAAGCGCCGCGCGGCCTGCGCGACCCGCGCCAGCGGACGTTGCAGTTGCCAGGTGACGAACAGCGACAGCAGCAACGCGCCGCACAGCAACACGAGGGACTCGGTGAAGATGGGCGCGGGCGGCGGCAGGTCGATGGGCGTGACGATCCAGAACGCGCTCGACGGATAGCGCACCCACAGGCGCGGCATCTTGCGCCCGATGCTGTCGATGGCGATCTGCGAGCCCGGCGGCAAGCCATCGGCAATCTGCTTCGCGAGATGCGCGTGCCGCGTCGTCAGCGGATCCTGGAGTTCGAGCGGCTCCGGCATGTTCCAGACCGGCACGATATGCACACGCGTCTCGCGCATCAGCTTGCCGCCGAGGGTCACGTCGTTGTGCGCGGCTTCCAGCACGATCAGCAGCGCGCGTGCGTAGCCATCGGCTTCCTTGTGCGGCGCTTGTATATGCAGCATCGCGAACCATCCGCCCTGCAGCACCAGCAGCACGCAGACCGACAGCAGCGCCATGCGCCCGAACAAGGTATCCGCAATGACGCGCGGCGAGAAAGCAGCCAGACGCATCGCCTTAGGTCCGGATGCGTTCGTGTGCGGCGTCTTCCCCATCGGGCACGAAGACAAAGCCTTGTCCGCGCACGGTCTGCAAGTGACGCGGTTGCGACGGATCGTCTTCGATCAGACGACGCAGCCGCCACACCGGCACGTCGAGGCCACGGTCGCGGAACGGCAGGTCGTCGCGATGGACGAGATCGTGCAGCAAGACCCGCGACAGCACCTTGTACGGATGCTTGATGAAGACCTTGAGCAACGCGAACTCGCTCTCGCGCAACGGAATGCGCTTCTCGCCGCAGATCAGCGCGCGCGTGACGAAGTCCACCTCGAAGCGTCCGAAGCGTTCGCGCGCGCAGCGTTCGGGCTGGCTCGGCGTGCTCGCGCGACGCCGCAGCACGGCTTCGATGCGCGCGAGCAGTTCGCGCGGATCGAAGGGTTTCGCGAGGTAATCGTCCGCGCCGGTTTGCAGTCCCGCGATCTTCTCGGCCACGCTGTCGCAGCCCGTCACGAAGATCACCGGAATGTCCTCGCCCGCCGCGCGCAGATCGCGCAGCGCGCGCAGGCCGTCGGTATCCGGCATCATGATGTCCAGCACGACGATGGAAGGACGCTCCAGTTCCAGCCGACGGCGCAGCCCCGCGCCGTCATGCAGCACGGAAACCTCGATGCCTTGCGTATGAAAGAAGCGGCGCAGCAGATCGCGCACCGCGGAATCGTCGTCGACGATCAGAACCGATGTAGCCATATCGAAATTTTATTCGGTGCTTATTCCAATCGGCGCGCGCCACTTTATTCGGCACATTACCGATTCTTACGGCAGTACGCGCCGCGCCCTTGCTTCCCTGCACGCCATGGCCCGTCAGGCCTTTCGCCACGGACGCAAGCGGCGTTCGTCACACTCCCGGAATCCCGTAACAGAAAGAAATGGAAAGTTTCGCGCGATGGCCAGGCCGCCGATGCCGAACATAGAATCGGCGCATGACATCACATGTACTCATGGTCGACGACGACCCCGTCGTGCGCGAACACGTGCGCGGCTTCCTGACGCAACACGGCCTCGAAGTGTCGGTGCTGGACGACGGCATCGCGCTCAAAAGCGCCGTGCAGAACCTGCGGCCCGCGCTGGTCGTGCTCGACGTGATGATGCCCGGCAAGGACGGCATCAGCGCGCTGCGTGAACTGCGCCACGCCCACGACGACGTTCCCGTGATCCTGCTCACCGCGCGCTCGGACGTACTGGATCGCGTGATCGGACTCGAACTCGGCGCGGACGATTATCTCGGCAAGCCCTTCGATCCGCGCGAACTGCTGGCGCGCATCCGCACCATCCTGCGACGCCGCAACGGCGCATCGTCGTTCGTGCCGGGCGCGCCGGAGATGCGTCCGAGCTATCGCTTCGGTCCTTTCGAGATGGACTTCAGCACGCGTGAGCTGCGCCGCGACGGCGAACGCATCGCGCTGCGCTCGGGTGAATTCGCGCTGCTGAAGACGCTCGTGAAGAATCAGATGACCGTGCTCTCGCGCGCTCAGCTGAACGAGCATCTGCGCGGCGCGGGAGCGCATCGCGATCGCAGTCTCGACGTATCGATCTGGCGGCTGCGCCGTCTGCTGGAAACCGACCCGTCCGAGCCGCGCTATGTGCAGACTGTCTGGGGCCAAGGCTATATCTTCGTGCCGCATGGCGATCCGAGCGCGGCGGGACGCATTGCCGCGCGGCCGCCACACTGACGCGATGTCTTGAGCTCAGAACGTCAGCACGCTCATGAAGAGATGCTGCAACCATCCCATCGTGGTCGAATCGGCGAGCATGCCCACGCCCGCCTGTTCGATGCGCGCATTCGCCACCTTGTTCGACGCCACGTAATTCCCCGCCTCGATGTCCTTCGGATTGACGATGCCGGAGAAGCGCAGCTGATCCTGATTGCCGCTCATCGCGATGATCTTGTCGCCCGCGACCACGAGATTTCCGCCCGGCAGCGTACCGATCACCGATACCGCGAGCGTGCCGCTCATCGCACTCAGGTTGCGGGTGCTGCCGTTGCCCTTGAACGACGTATCCGCCGAGCCCACGTTGAAGAGGCGTGCAAGGCGCGCGGCCGCGCCGGTCGATTGATCGGCGGCCGTGGCGCTGATGCTGCTCGCGCGGCTCGCGCTGGCATCGGCGGTATTGCTGCCCGAGTAAGACTCGGCGAGGCGAATGGTCAGCACGTCGCCGACACGCTGCGCCCGCGAGGTCTCGTACAGCGACACGGAATTGCCCGCCTGATAGATCGCGCCGAGCGTGTTGACGTTGACCGGCTGCGCGACGGCCGGCGCATAAGTCGGCATCTCGACGATGGACCGCGACGACGAACACGCCGACAGCGCACATGCGCACAACAAGACTGGCAATTTCATGACGATGCTTTCCGGGATTCAAGGGGTGTCATGCAAGGCGGCGAGACGCCATTTGTCGTCGGTCTCGCGCAACCAGGTTTCGTAGGCCTTCAGGCGATAGATCACGCGCGCCGTCGCCGACGCGCCGTTCGCCTCCAGCGTGATGGAGCTCGACGCGTTCTCCCAGCGACGCGTCCGGTAGCCGTTTGCACGCACGACGCGGCCCGCACCGAACCGCGACGACAAGGCCGCGCCGAAGTCGTCGGCCATGCGGGCATCGATCACGAACGACATGCGATACAAACGCGGCGCGGGATCGCCCGGCATCGCGGCGAAACGCAGCACGTGATCGCGTGCGGGAGCGCCGTCGACGACCGCTTGCGACGCCTGCCATCCCGCCTCGCCGCGATGCGCCCACTTGCAGCTGATGGTCAGGCTGTGCGGATCGCGCAGCACCATGCCGAGCGCCGCCGATTCGACGTCGGTGTCGCACAGCGCGACGCTGCGCGGCGGCGTGGCGCGCGCGGGCTCGTCGCGGCGAAATACATCCAGCGGCACGCCGAGCCGCAGCCCGCGAAAGTCGAACGGCTGCTGCGCGTGTGCTGCCGCGGGCAACAGCATCGCGGCGAACAGCGCGCAGGGGAGAAGGAGGCGCTTCATGTCAGTCAATCGCCGAGGCGCACACATCGAACGGCGTGGCCGCCGCGTGGCCGACCACCGGCACGACCTTGAGCGTCGCCGCCGTCACGCGGCACGGCAGCGCGGCGAGCGCGCAGCCTTCGAGCGTCAGCGGACAGGAGGCGAGCGCCGCGCACGCGAGCGCGAATCGAACGATCGCAGGCATGGATCAGGCGGTCGTATCGACGTGATTGCCGAGATGCGCGGGATTGCTCACCGGCGTCTTCGTCGTGGTAGAGGGAATGCTTTCGGCGGCCGGGACTTCGGTGTTGCGCCGGATCGGCAGGGTGTTCGCCGTCTGCGGCACCGCGTGGCTGTTGAGGGGACTGTTGACGTTCATGCTGCGCGCTCCTGAAGAAAATGGACGTTGCGTCTTGCAACGGCAGCCATCTTCTCCGGGCGCGAGGCACAGCAATCGGTTGAGAAAAATGCGCTTTTCGTCAGTGCTTACGAGGCATTACCCACGCGTTACGGATTGTTTTATGTGATGCGTTTCCACGCGTGCTGGCGTAGTGCATCGGTAAAGCGCTCGACGGGCCAGCCTTCATGCAGCGCCTCGCGCAGCAGCGCCTGCTGGCTCGGCGGCGCGAGACCGCCCGAAGGCGGATCGCGATCGAGATTCGTCGGGAACGCATAGCCCTCGGCGCACGAAGCGATGACCGCCTCGATCTCTGCATCGCTCATGCGGCCCGTGGACTTGCTTTCGCTCAGGACCGGATACACGGCTTCGCACATGCGCGCGCGATCGACCGATTCCATCGCCCGCCCGTAGGCCGACGACACCTGCAACAGGTTGGCCATGCGCTGCACGTCGCGCGTGTGGTTTGCGCCCGCCGCATGGAACAGCGCGGGGCTGAAGAACAGCGCATCGCCCTTTTCGAGCGGCAATTGCACGCAATGCGCTTCGAAGTACGCGCGAAAGTCCGCACGCCGCCACGCGAGATAGCCGGGTGCATAGCGCTGCGAAAACGGCAGCAGCTTGGTCGGTCCGCTTTCCACCGGCATGTCGCTGTGCGCCACCGCGCCCTGCAAGGTCAGGAAAGGCGACATCGCGTGAACATGCGCGGGATAGCGGCGCACTTCCTCTTCGGTCTGGAAACCGAGGTGATAGTCGCGATGCGCCTCCTGCGCCGCGCCGCCCGGCCGTACGACATTCACCTGCGACGTCATCTGATACGCCGGGCCGAGCCACGCTTCGGCCATGCACGCGAGAATCGGGTTCGCGAAGTAGCGCGCGAAGACATCGGGCGCGTGCAGGCAGAGTTTTTCCTGCGCGTTCCAGATGCGGTCGTTCGCGCCGGCCTTCGCGAAGTGATCCGCGCGGCTCGTGCCCTGCTCGCGCTCCTGCCGGATGATGTCTTCGAAGACGGCGGTGGCGTCGTCGATCGGGGCGGTGTCGGCATAGGCGTGCTTCAGCACCAGCACGCCGGCGCCCGCGCGCAAGACCTCGGCCCATTCAGCCTGCAAGGCCATGCGTTCGGACAGGTCGCGGCCCAGCGCGGCGCAATCGTAGAGCGGAATGCCTCGCTGAATCGAAGCAGCGTAACGCGGCGGATGCGCCTCTTCCTGCGCGAGGTCGCGTTCGAAGTCATCGAGGGAACAGGCGTGCTCGTCGTACCAGTTCGTCTGGTTCATGTCTCCTCCATCGCTTGTCCGTTCGACGATAGTATCCCGAACCGTCCCGCCGGCAAGCTTCACGCGTTCAGCCGCTTGCGTGATACCGCCCAGGCGTCGTCCCGAACGTGCGGCGAAACACGTCGATGAACGCGCTGATGTTCTCGTAGCCCGTTTCCAGCGCGATGGTCGTCACCGGGACACGATCGGCCACACGCTCCAGCGCCCGCAGCATGCGCGCCTGCTGACGCCATTGCGCGAAGGTCAGCCCGGTGTCGGCCATGAAGCGGCGGCTCAGCGTGCGCGGCGATACCCCCGCCCACGCGGCCCATTCTTCGAGACGGCGGTTATCGGCGAGGTCGTTGGCGAGCGCGTCGGTGATCTTCAGCAACGCGGGATCGCGCGGACGCTGCAGATGAAACGGCGCTTCAGGGGCGGCGGCGAGTTCATCGAGGATGACGTCGGCGATGCGCGTCCGCGCCGCATCGAGCAGGTCGTCCTGCCATGACGACGCGCGATGCACCGCTTCACGCAGCAGCGGCGTGGCGCGAATGGCGCGCGGCTCGGCGGGCAAGGCCGCGCAACGCGCCTCGGCCACGAACACGCTCCATCCCGAGAACGGTCCGTAGGACCGCACCGAATGCGCCCGATGCGGCGGAATCCAGATGGCATGAACCGCGGGCACGACCCACTGGCGCGTATCGACGCCAATCGACACCAGCCCGCTCGACGCCCCCATCAACTGGCCGCGCGCGTGGCTGTGCGAAGCCACTTCGCGCGGCTCGCTTTGCGTGAGCTCGGCGGCGGCGAGGAACGGGCCGTCCTGCGACATCACCAGTTCGGGGCGAATCAGGGGTGTATTCATGGCCGGATTTCGGTATCGAATGGCCTTTATACCGGAGACGGGCCTCGGGCGCACGTCTAGACTCGGCTTCATTGTTTCACTCACGGAGCCAGTTGCAATGCAAGCCAGCCAGATGCTTCCCGACCATCTCGACGAAACCCGTCTCAACGGCACGACGATCCGCAAGGGCACGGTCGGCGCGTTCCTCGTCAACGCGCGCGTGTGGAGCGATCCGCACGCGAGTGCCGCGAGCCGCGCCGAGGCCGCACGCGACATCGAGGAAGCCTTGCCGGCGTTGCTCGCGCTCGGCCTGTTCGACGTGCTGGATATCCGTGATCCCGATTTGCGTGCATGGCTGGCCGAACTCGGCGCCTCAATCAAACAGGAGCAAGCATGAAAGCAGCAGTCGTCAAGCAGGCAGGCACCCAGCCCGTGTGGGCTGAATTCGATGAACCGGTGGCCTCGCGTGAACAGGGCGTCGTGAAGGTCGGCGCTTCGGCATTGAGCCGACTGACGCGCGGACGGGCATCGGGCGAGCATTATTCGTCGTCGAAGACCTATCCGTTCGTCGCGGGCGTCGATGGTGCCGGCCGTCTCGACGATGGCCGGCGCGTCTACTTCTTCGGTCCGGTAGCGCCATTCGGCGCGATGGCCGAGCGCACGCGTGTGCCGCTCGAACATTGTTTGCCGCTGGCCGATTCCATCGACGACATCGATGCCGCCGCCATCGCCATTCCTGGCATGTCGTCATGGGCGGCGCTCACGGAGCGGGCGAAGTTCGTCGCCGGCGAGACCGTGTGGATCAACGGCGCGACCGGCGCGTCGGGGCAGCTTGCCATACAGGTGGCGAAGCGGCTCGGCGCGGGGAAGATCATCGCGACGGGACGCAATCGCGCGATGCTCGAGAAACTGCAAGACATGGGCGCGGACACGATCATCACGCTGGAGAGTGACGAAGCCTCACTGAGCCGCGCATTCGAAGCACATTGCGTGGAAGGCGTCGATATCGTGCTGGACTATCTGTGGGGGCCGAGCGCGCGGGCGTTGCTGATTGCCGCCGCCCGTGCATCCGAAGCACAACGCGCGCTGCGCTTCGTGCAGATCGGTTCGATGAGCGCACAGGAGATCGCGCTGCCGGCGGCCGTATTGCGATCGAGCGCGATCAGCCTGCTCGGCAGCGGCCTGGGGAGCGTCGCCATGCCGCGTCTGTTCGCGGCCATGCAGGCGGTGTTGAATGCGGCGGCGGAAGGCGGCTTGCGCGTGGATACGAAAGCCGTGCCGATGCCGCATCTCGCCGACCACTGGAATGACGATGCCGGACGCGAGCGCATCGTGTTCGTGAACGGCTGAGGGCACGCGCGCTCATTTGAGCGGATCGTGTCCCCAGTTCATCAGCGAGTAACGCCAATGCGAATGCTCGACCTCATGCGGACGCTGCGCGAGGTGACGCTTCACATAGCCGTTCACCTTGCGCATGTGCGCGTAGTCGTCCGTGCCGAGATCGGCTTTCTTCTTGCCGAGAATCTCGATGATGTGCCGCCCCGACTTGTGCCCCACCGACTCTCCGCCGTCGTTCTTCTGTCCAACTTCGCGGGACTCGTCGGTATCGAGCCATTTGTCGAGTTGCGACGCCGTCATGTTGACGAGTGCCTTGAACGTCGCGTACGTCTCTGCATCGTCGTCCGATGAATCCTGATGCGCGGTCATGCTTGCCTCCTTTGACGCCGAACGGACCTTGCACGCTGAATCAGCAAGCCCCGCTCCCGCCGTCAGGAAGCCAGTTCGACGAGCACATCCGCAAGCACGCGCGTCCCGGCAGCCAGATCCGCCGACGCCGTGAATTCCGCCTCGCAGTGTGTCAGCCCGAGATGCGACGGCACGAAGATCATGCCGCTCGGACACACCGCGTGCAGATAGCGTGCATCGTGGCCCGCCGTCGACAGGATGTCGCGATGCGGCAGATCGAGCCTTGCCGCGGCTTCACGGATCACCGCGCGCATCCGTTCAGGAAAGTCGAGCGACATCGCCGTGGAAAGCTCCGTCACCTGCACCGTGCACACGCCCGCATGCGCCTCGCAGATCGGCGCGATGCGATCGCCGAGACGCGTCAGCGTGTCCGAGTCGGGATGCCGCAAGTCGATGGAGAAGTCCACCGAACTGGCCACCACCGACGGCGCGCTCGGCTTGACGTCGAAACGTCCGACTGTGAACTTAACGATGTCCTCGGCGTCGTGCATCGCATCGGCCAGCGCCTGCACCATTGCGATGGCAGCGAGCAGCGCGTCCTTGCGTTCCGCGCGCGTGGATGTGCCCGCATGCGCGGCCTCGCCGTCCACGCGCACCTTGAACGTGCGCTTGCCCTGAATGCCCGTCACGACGCCGATGGTCAATCCCTCCTTCTCCAGCATCGGCCCTTGCTCGATATGCGCTTCGACGAACGCGGCCGGCCGCAGCCCCAGCGCGCGCTCGGGCACATCGTGCAAGGATTCACGCACGTCCGCGAGCGCCGCCGCCACGCTGACGCCAGCCTGGTCCGTCACGGCGCGTACCTGATCCAGTTCACGCGCCCCCGCAAACACCGCCGACCCCATCATGCCGGGTGCAAAACGCGAGCCCTCCTCGTTCATCCACGCAACGATATCGATGGACGCACGTGGCCTCACGCCCGAAGCGATGATCGCCTCCACGGCCTCGAAGGCGGCCAGCACGCCATAGACGCCGTCGAACTTGCCGCCGGTCGGTTGCGAATCGAGATGCGATCCCGACATCACCGGCGCCGCGTCCGCGTCCGTGCCTTCGAGGCGCAGGAACAGATTGCCGATGGCATCGACGGACGGCTTGAGCCCCAGCGCTTCGCCCCAGCGCACGAGTTCGCGCTGCGCCTGCGCATCTTCCGCCGACAGCGCCTGCCGGTTCACGCCGCCCTTCTCCGTGGCGCCGATGCGCGCCATCGCGTCGAGCCGGCCGGCGAGACGCTGTTCATCGACGAACGCGCTCGCACGGGTCTGTGCCGGCGCGCTCATGATGTCTTCATGATCTGCGCGGGCACCGCGCGCGGATCGCGCGGCAACCAGCGGTCCTGCTCGACCATCGCGAGAAACTCGGCGACATGCTGATTGAACAGCGCCGGTTCTTCGAGATTGAGCGTATGGCCGGTCTTCGCCATCACGACGAGTCCGCTCGCCGGCACCGTGCGCTTCAAGAAGATGCCGGGCTGAAGACAATGATCGTCCTCGTCGCCGACGACGATCAGCGTGGGCACAGTCATCGCCTGGAGACGGGCTTCGAGGTCATAGATGGATGGACGGCGCGCCTGCACGCCGCGCATCGTCAGCGCCGAGCCGCGCGCGGAATGTTCGCCGAGCATCGTCGCGAATTCGAGCCAGCCGCGCGGGTCCTTCACCTGGAACGCAATGCGCGATGCCGCCAGCGCATAGGTCTTCGAGAACTGCTCGGCGCCCTGCGCCTCGAACTGCTTCGCGACTTCCAGCGACACGTCGCGGAAGTGATCCTCGAAGGCCTTCTCCGCGCCATAGCCCGCGCCCGCGACCACCAGCGAACGGGCACGCTCCGGATAGTCGAGCCCGAAGTGCAGCGTGGCGAAACCGCCCATCGACAGACCCACGATATGCGCGCGGTCGATCTTCAATGCGTCGAGCACGTCGCGGATATCGCGCGCGGCGATGGACTGCGAATAGCGCTCGATGTCGTCGGGCACGTCGGACGGCGCATAGCCGCGCGCCGCGAAGGCAATGCAGCGATAACGCCGGCTGAAGTAGCGCATCTGCGGTTCCCAGCTGCGCAGGTCGCCGCCGAATTCATGCACGAAGACGAGCGGCGTGCCTTCGCCGGCTTCTTCGTAGTACAGGTTCACATCGTCGGTGGTTTTCAGATACGGCATGTCGGTTCCGGCCTCGTCAGAATTGATTCGCGGGCTGCTTGATGGACCGCGCGCGCTCGACCATCGAAGGCAGCAGTTCGCAGAAGCGGTCGGCCCAGGCTTCCGGCACCGTCAGACTGACCTTCACGAAGCGATGCCCGAATTCCTTCGTGTGGTACGCGCCCTGACGGATCATCACGCGCTCGGCCTGGAACGCCTCCACCAGCGCTTCCGGCGTGATGCCGGCGTTGATGGTTTCCACGACCAGCAGATTCGCCTGCGACGGATACACCGGCACGCTCAATCCTTCCACATTCTTCGCCGCCTCGACGACCGCCGCCTGATTGCGCCGCTGACGCCGGTTGATCTCGGGAAACCAATCGTTCTTCGTGCGCAGCCCGGCGATCGCCGCGCGTTGCGACAGCACGTTGCTGCCGAGATTGTTCGGCGGCGCGGAAGCGAAGCGTTCGATCAGATCCGGATGCGCGATCACCGCGCCGAGCCGCATGCCCGCCAGACCGAGCCACTTCGAGAAGCTGTACGTGACGATGGTCTTCTCGGGATAGAAGCGGTACGCGGGCGTGAAGCTGTCGGCGAACTGGAAGTAGGTGGCGTCATGAATGAAATACGCGCCGACCGAACGCGCGATCTCCGCGAACTCGCGAATCTCGTCTTCCGTATGACAGGTGCCGAGCGGATTGTTCGGATCCACCAGATAGATCACGCCGGTGTTCTCGTTCACCGCCGCGCGCAATTGCGCGGGCGTGAGCTTGTAGTGCTGGCCGGCCGAGTAGATGGGCAGTTCGATCACGCGCGAACCGGCGCGCGCGGCGAACTGCATCGGCCAGGCCCAGCTCGGATTGGTGGTGACGAAATCCTTGCCCGCTTCGCAGATGTTGCGGCAGACGTTGTACAGCGCTTCCACCGCGCCGTCGGTGACCATCACCGACGCGTCAGGCAAGCCGATGTCCTCGCGGATCAGCTGCCGCAGTTCCTCGAAGCCGAGCGGCGGCGCATAGGCGTGGTATTCGCCGCCATCGAGTGCATCGATGACGGCCTGGCGCACGGCAGGATGCGGCTCGAAGTGATTGGTGTTCTGGCCCAGCCACATTAGCCCTTCGCTGTTGCAGAGCCGGTCGAAATAGGCGTTGCGTTCCTCGAATCGACGCATGTCGTCCCCCTCAGATGATGGAACGGCGCGACGCAATGCCGCCGTCGATGGTCACGATCGTGCCCGTGATATAGGCCGCGCGATCCGACGCGAGCCACACGATCAGGTCGGCCACTTCATCGGCACGGGCTGCACGCTTGCCCGGATATTTGTCGAACAGTTCTTCCCAGCGGCTTTCGTCGTTGTACCAGTCGAGCGCGCGGCGCTTCATCAGCTTCACCATGCGGTCGGTGGAGACCGGTCCCGGATTCACGCCCACCACGCGGATGCCGTCGTCCAGCGCCCAGCCGCCGATGGCGCGCGTGAAGGCCATCATCGCCGCATTGCCCGTCGAACCGATGATGTAGTTCGCGTCCCAGTTCTCGCCCGAATTGCCGATGTCGTTGACGATCACGCCGCTGCCGCGCTGCTTCATCGACGCATACAGTTCGCGCGTCAGCGTGACGTACGAAAAGATCTTCATGTCGAGACTCGCGCGCCACTCGGCGTCGCTCATCTTGTCGAGCGGGCCGGGGCTGGAATCCGCCGCGTTGTTCACCAGGATGTCCGCGTTCGAGCAGGCGCGCGCCAGATCGATGGCGTTCTGCGTGACGGAGAGATCCGTCGCGTGCACGTGGACGCGCGTGCCGTGCTTAGTCGCGATTTCGTCCTGCGCGCGATGCAGCGCATCCGCCGAACGCGCCGCCAAGTGCAGCTCCGCGACGCCTTCCGCGGCGAATGCCCACGCCGTCGCCAGCCCGATGCCTTTCGATGCGCCCGTGATCAGCGCCGATTTGCCTTTCAGGTTCAAGTCCATGACTCTCCTCCTTTATGTATTTCCATTCGGTTTATATGAATACATAAACTAACACGAAGAAATACAAATGCACACTGCTACGGACGAAAAAAAGCCGGCATGCGCGCAAGGCAGCATGCCGGCTTCCCTACTGCGAGATTCGAAAAATCAGCGGTTCACGAGCTTGGCGGGAATCAGCAGGATCATCGCGGCCCCGACGACCAGCACGCCCGCCGACACATACATGGCGATCACGGAGGTATGCGTGAGATCGCGCAGCCAGCCGATCAGATAGGGACTCACGAAGCCCGCGAGCCCGGCGAATGCATTGATTGCCGCGATGCCCGCCGCCGCGCCCGTGCCGGCGAGGATCGCGGACGGCAGCGCCCAAAAGAGCGGCCCCGGCGTCAGCACGCCCGCCGCCGCCAGCGAGAGGCCGAGCAACGCGAGCGGCACGTTCGATCCCGCGCCGGCCGTGACGGCATAGCCCACCGCGCCGACGAGCATCGGCACGATCAGATGCCAGCGGCGCTCGCCAGTACGGTCCGAATTGCGGCCGCAGGAGACCATGGCGATCGCCCCGAAGATGAACGGGATCGCCGAGAGCACGCCGATATGCAGCGCGCCCGAGACGCCCGATGCCTTGATGAGCGTCGGCATCCAGAAGGTCAGGCCGTACTGGCCCATGATGACGCAGAAGTAGATCAGCGCCATCAGCAGCATGCGCGGGTCGCGGAACACCTGGCCGACCGTCTGCGAGATGCGCGTGTGCTTGGGCGGCACCGAGTCGAGCGCATTCGCGATGATCGCGGCTTCCTCGCGAGTCAGCCACTTCGCCTTCTCCGGACGGTTCTCCAGATAGAAGAACGCCGCGATGCCCAGCACGAGCGACGGCAGCGCCTCGATGAGAAACAGCCAGCGCCAGCCCGGATGCCCGTGCGAGCCATTGAAGGCTTCGAGGATCCACCCCGACAGCGGCCCGCCGATGATGCCCGCCAGCGGAATGCCCACCATGAAGATGGCCAGCACGTGCGAGCGGCGGCGCGCCGGATACCACTGCATGAGGTAGAGCACGATGCCGGGATAGAAGCCGGCCTCGGCCGAGCCGAGCAGGAAACGCAGGACATAGAACTGGGTGGGCGTCTGCACGAAGAAGAAGGCGCCGGAAATGAGCGCCCACGTCACCATGATCCGGGCGATCCAGGCTTTGGCGCCGACGCGCTGCATCATCAGGTTGCTCGGCACCTCGAAGAGGAAATAGCCGATGAAGAACACGCCCGCGCCCAGGCCGTAGATGGTTTCGCTGAACTGGAGGTCGCTCAGCATCTGGAGTTTCGCAAAGCCGATGTTCACGCGGTCCAGATAGGCCGCGACATAGCAGAGGATCAGGAACGGGATCAGCCGCAGCGTGACCTTGCGGTAAGTGCGGTCCTCGATCATCTGCGCCTGCGCTACGTCGCCCGGCGCATGCAGCGTGTCGCTCATTGACTGCTCCTTGTGGTGCGTGCCTTCGGTTCAGTGGTGGAAACCCGCCCTCTCTGTATCTGGTTCGGGCTTCAATGTATTCCGATGATACTCAAACAAAATACATTGCAAGCGGTTTTTTAGGTGGAACGGGGCGTGCGCGAGTCATCGGGCGGTGTCAGCAGGTTTCCCGGCGAGGCGGCACACTGGTGCGATACGCACCCGCGTCGGCCAGAGCCGACCGCATTCACCCACCCGAACACAAAGAGAAGCAATGGATAAACGAGCACTGATCATCGGTGGCACCGGTATTGTCGGACGCAACCTCGCCGAGCACCTTCACGCGCGCGGCGACTGGACGATTGCCGGACTGTCGCGCGGCCGCACGCCCGTTCCCGCCGGCATGGAATCGATCACGGCGGACCTCACGTCGGCGGCTTCGGTGGCGGACGCGCTCAAGGAACGCCAGTTCAGCCACGTCTTCTTTACTGCATGGGCGCGTCAGGCGACCGAAGCCGAGAACATCCGCGTCAACGGCGCCATGGTCGGGAACGTGCTCGCGGCGCTCGGCCCGGGCGGTGCGCTGTCGCATGCCGCGCTCGTCACCGGCCTGAAGCACTATCTCGGTCCGTTCGAAGCGTATGCCCAGGGCAGCGTGCCCACGACGCCGTTCCGCGAGGAACAGGGCCGCCAGCCCGTCGACAACTTCTACTACGAGCAGGAAGACCGGCTCTTCGAGGCCGCCCGCCGCTATGGCTTCGGCTGGAGCGTGCATCGGCCGCATACGATCATCGGCTATGCGGTCGGCAACGCGATGAACATGGGCGTGACGCTTGCCGTCTACGCCACGCTGTGCAAGGAAACCGGCGCGCCCTTCGTGTTCCCCGGCTCGGCCGCGCAATGGAACGGACTCACCGACATGACCGACGCGCGTCTGCTCGCCCGCCATCTCGAATGGGCCGCGACGTCCGCGCCGGCCCGCAACGAGGCGTTCAATGTCGTCAACGGCGACGTGTTCCGCTGGAACTGGATGTGGGCGCGCATCGCCGGGTATTTCGGCATCGAGCCGGCGCCTTTCGACGGCGAGACGCGTCCGCTCGACAGCCGCATGCAGCAGGCGCGCGCCCAGTGGACGGATATTGCGGCGCGGCATGGTCTGGCCGAGCAGGACATCGATCGGCTGGTGTCCTGGTGGCATACCGACGCCGACCTCGGCCGCCCGATGGAAGTGCTCACCGACATGTCAAAGAGCCGCAAGCTCGGCTTTCTCGACTATCAGAGCACGCCCGATGCGTTCTTCGACCTGTTCGACCGCCTGAAGCGCGAACGCATCATTCCCGCGTGACGAACCGGGCGGGCATTCCCGATGCTCCATGAATGTCTCAACGTACACGGGAGCCGGACATGAGCAAAGACGTGAAAGTGACCCCTGCGAAGCCCGGCTGGAAAGCCGAAATCCCTCGGGACGACCATACCTTCGTGGTGGTGACGGCCAAGAAGGACGATGCCATCCATGCCGCCCGAGCGCTGGAACCGGAGGCGCCGGTCGAAGTCGAGGACGAGCAAGCCAGGTCTGACGAGCCCAGCAAGCCTGACGAGCCTGACGCCGATCCATCCTGAGAGCGATGCCGGCGTGCGCCGCGCCTGCCGGCCGCGCAGCCATCGTTCATACTGCCGGCAGCGCCATCAGCGGAGACGCACCATGAAGCTGTCAAGAACACGACTAACAATAACCATCGGTGCGCTGGCCGTCGCGCTGGCCGGCTGCGTCACCTCCGCTGGACAATACGGCACCGGCGCCAATGGCCGGCACCTGAGTCCCCAGCAATGCGTGGATCTCACCGCGCTCAAAAGCCAGGCGCCCCTCACGCGCGCGCGCAACGACAGCGAACTGGCCGCCCTCGAGGAAGCGGGCTACAACCCGTCGCTGTTCTTCGACCCGTATTACCCGGACGACCTGCATCAGGCCCAGCGTCTCGTGGACCAGTGGTATCAGGCGGAGTGCCGGTAACGCGTCATTGACGGCCGGGGCCCTCATTTACCTACCCTCATTCCCATTCCTAACGTATATTTCTCGGCAGTGACTTAAGAAGCGCGTCATCGAAGGGACCGGACGTCGCCTGCTCGCTCGAGCGGCGACGTCCGTCGCATTGCGCACGATGAACAAGCAACACAGCAATTGCGATGTCCCGTTTTCCGGCCCCGGCCGCACCAGCTTCTCCCAGGTCACGCAGCGCACGTTGCCATCCCAACCGCATTTCTCCGCCCTGTGAGAGGAACTGCCGTGTCCGACATCAAGCGCATCAACCCAGCCCCCGTTCGCCTCCAGCGCCGCCACTTCCTTGGCATGACCGGCGCCGGCCTGCTCGCCACCCTGCTGCCCGGCTGCGGCAGTAACGACGACGATCATTCGTCGTATCCGCAGACCGTCGCGATGGGCCAGCAGATGATCCAGCAGGCCATCAACGATCCGGAAGAACCGGTGGCGGGCATCTCCGTCGCCATGCTCAAGGGCAATACGGTGTTCTGGCAGCAGGCTTTCGGGGTGTCGTCGGTGCCGGCGAAGACCGCCGCGACGACCCAGACGCGCTTCAACATCGGCTCGGTCAGCAAGCTGTTCGCGGCGCTGTCGGCGGCGATCCTGCAGGACCGCGGACTCCTCGCGCTCGATACTCCGATCGTCAAGTATCTGCCGACCTTCACCATGCTCTCGCCGGAATTCGCGCAGATCACCACGCGGCATCTGCTGTCGCACTCGTCGGGGTTTCCTGGAACGAATGGCCGCAACCTGTTCACGTTCGCGCCGGTGGCGGGCTACGCAGCCGACACGCAAGCAGAACTCGCCAACACGCACCTGAAACATCTGCCGGGCGAGCTGGCCGTGTATTGCAACGACGGCTTCACGATGGTCGAACAGCTCGTGCTGGCCCTCAGCGGGCAGACCTACGCGGATTTCGTCCAGACGAACATCCTTGCGCCGCTCAAGATGACGAGCTCCAGCTATCTGACGAGCGTGCCCTCGAGCGGCTCGTTCTCTTATCCTTTCGTGAACGGCACGCAGTATCAGGAATTCGTCAACGCGTATGCCACCGGCGGCCTCAGCTCAACGCCGACCGACATGATGAATCTCGCGCAGATGTTCCTCGGCGGCGGCGTGTTCCAGGGGACGCGCGTGGTGTCGTCGGCGGGCATCGCGGAGATGGGCATGGACCAGACCACGACCCTCACGATCAACCCCGCGCCCGATTTCCACTGGGGTCTCGGCTGGGATTCGGTGCAGCAGCCGGCTTTGGGCGCCGCCGGCGTGCTCGGCTGGGAAAAGGACGGCGGCACCGCGTACTACTCGACCGAGTTCTTCGTCGTGCCGAAGGCGCAGCTGGCCCTGCTCATCACCGGCAATTCCGGCTATGACGCGCGCGGCATCGCGGAAGCGTTGGTGCTCTCCGCGCTGAAAGAAGACGGCACCATCGCCACGCTTCCGCCCAAGGTGGGCACCACGGCGGCGCCGGTAGCGTCGGGGCCGAATATCGCGGCGGCCGGCGGCATCTATGGCAATTCGGACTCGCCGCTGCAGGTCATCGCCAATGCGGACGGCAGCGTGCAGTTGAACCAGTGGAACGGGAAGACGCGCGTGTGGAAGCAGCTCGGCGCGTATCAGTATCGCAGCGACGGCTGGTGGGCGAGCAGCGCCGATCCCACTTCGTCCTATCAATTCACCGTCGTGACCGGAACCGACAGCGGCGGTAATCCCTACAACTTCCGCTATCTGATGAAGCGCGTGGTGCCCGGCGCGGGCTATGCCTATCTCACGCTGCCGCTCGGCCAGCAGCTCGCGCCGCTCGCCGCGCTCGACGCCGCCTGGCAACAGCGCCTCGGCACGCAATGGACGCTGACGAACGACGCGCCGTCCGCCGTGCCGATCGTCGTGCTCGGCAACGAGCCTGCCTTTCTCACGAGCCTCCCGGAACTGCCGGGCTACGTGCTGTATGGCAATGAGGACCTGCGCTATCAGCTCATCGTGCCGCTGGAGGACGAGCGCGGCTTCATGTCGGTGAAAGTGCCCGGCAACTTCGGCCGCGATCTGTACGAGATCCGCTTCGCGCCAGGCAACGACTCGACCCTGACACTGGGCAGTTCGATCTACGCGAAGCTGTAAGCGCGCGCGGTCTGGCTCAGCCCTTGACCAGACCGCCATCGACGACGAGGTTCTGCCCCGTCACCGCGCGCGCCCACGGCGACAGGAAGAACAGGACCGCGTCGGCGAATTCGGCGGGCGTCGTGACGCGGCGCAGCGGCGTGAAGCCCGCGACCATGTCGAAGACGGCTTCGGGCGTCGCGCTGCTGGCGTCGGTGGTGCGCAGCAGTCCGCCCGACACCATGTTCACCGTGATGCCGTCCGGCCCGAGATCGTTCGATGCGGTTCTCGTCAGCGCCAGCAACGCCGCCTTGGCCGCGGTGTAGTCGTGATACGGCACGACCGGATTCTGGAACAGGTTGGTCCCGACATTCACGATACGGCCGAAGCCCGCCGCGCGCATCGCGGGCAGCGCGGCCTGGATCGTGTTCAGCGCGCCTTTCACGGCGCCCTCGATCTGCTGCTGGAAGCGCGTCCATTCGATGTCGCCGAGCTTCGGACGCGCGTCGCCGTCGAAGCTGAAATCGGCCAGCGCGTTGTTCACCACGGCATGAATGTGCCGGCCGGTCTTGGCGTTGGCTTCGTCGAACAGGCGAGCGACCGAAGCGGCGTCGGTGACGTCGCCCTGCACGGCCACCACGCGCGGCCCGAGACGCTCGGCCAGCGCGTGCGCCTGCGTCTCGCTCTGCCGATAGTTGATGACGACGCCCGCGCCTTCGCGAGCCAGCGCTTCCGTGATGGCCGCGCCGAGTCCCCGCGCGCCACCGGTCACCAGTACGTTTTGTTCAGACAGCAGCATCGACTTCTCCGATGTTTATTTGGACTGGATGGTCCATTATGCCGGAGAGGACGCCGGGCCAAACGGTGATGCAAGTTCAACGATGATACTTCGCATCCACCTGATCGATGGCCTTCACATTGCCCGCGCTGCGGCCGTTTTCATCGAAGGTGTTGGTCAAAAACGAATCGGCGATGGCCTTGGCCACTTCCGGGCCGATCACCCGCGAGCCCATCGTGATGATCTGCGCGTTGTTCGAGAGCGCCGCGCGTTCGGCCGAATAGGTGTCGTGGCACAGCGCCGCGCGTATCCCCGGCACCTTGTTCGCCGAGATGCTGACGCCGATGCCCGTGCCGCACACCAGAATGGCCCGGTCATACTCGCCGCTGACCACGCCGGACGCAACGCGGTCCGACAGGTCGGCGTAGTACTCGCCGGGGTTCTTCTCGTTGTTCGATACCTCGAACACGTCGTAGCGGTCTTTCAGATAGTCCGCCAGCACCCGCGCCAGACCGACGCCGGCGCTGTCTCCGCCAATGGCAACCTTCATGATGAACTCCTTGATGTATGAATGGGCGCTTGCATCCGGCGTCACAGCACCGCTGCCACGCGTTTGAGAATGTCCAGATAGCCCTCGACGTTCCATGCCGAACGCCCGATGAACAGGCCATCCACGTTCGGGCACGCGGCGAGTTCCGCGCAGTTGTCCGGATTCACCGAGCCGCCGTAGAGACAAGGCACGCGACGGCCGAGCATCTCTTCCGCCACCCTGCTGATTTCGGCCTGGCGCGCATCGGCATAGTCCGGGCTGGCCGGAATGCCGTTCTCGCCAATCGCCCATACCGGTTCATAAGCGAACAGGATGGGCGCCGCCTGCTGCTCAGGCGTGAGACGCGCGAGCGCGCCGCGCACCTCGGCGGCCAGCACTTCCTCGGCGTGGCCGCCGTTCCGGTCGGCGAGCGTCTCGCCGACGCAGATCAGCGGCGTCAGCCCATGGCGCACGGCGGCTTCGACCTTGCGGCCGACGGTGTCATCGGTTTCGCCGAAGTGCTCGCGCCGCTCGGAATGGCCGAGTTCGACCAGATCCATGCCGCAATCCACCAGCATCAGCGGCGAGATTTCGCCGGTCCACGCGCCGCGCTCGGCCCAGTGCATGTTCTGCGCACCGACCTTGACGTTGGTCTCGGCGAGGATCGACTTCACTTCGCGAATCGCCGTGAAAGGCGGAATCACGAAGCACTGGATACGCGGGTCGTCGTGACTGACGAGCAAGCCCTCGGCGAAGGCACTCGCCTCCGACAGAGTCTTGTTCATCTTCCAGCTCGTGCCGACCCAGAACAAAGATTCAGACATGATTTCCTGGCCGATCGGAAAGTTTCATCGAACGGCCCGCGCCCTCTTCGACGCGGGCCGAACCCGTCACCTCACTTCGAGAGCACGAACGGTGCGGTGTATTTCGACACGTTCGCCTTCGTGATCAGCACGCAATCGAACAGTTGCTTCTCGCTCGCCGCGCCCGTCTTGCCGGTCTTCAGGAACTGGTCGGCTTCCTGCACGGCCTTCGCCGAGAACTCCGCCACCGGTTGCAGCACCGTGTATTGCAGGTCGCCGGCCTTGACCGCTTCCACGGCGGCGGGCGAGCCATCGAAGCCGCCCACCTTGACGCTCTTCAGCTTGCCGGACTGCTTGAGCGCGGCGATGGCGCCGAGCGCCATTTCGTCATTGCCGCTGATGATGCCGATCACGTCCGGATGCGCCTGCATCAGGCTCTGCGTCGCATTGAAGCCTTGCGTGCGGTCCCAGTTCGCCACTTGCGAGCCGACCATCTTCAGATCCGGATACTGCGAGAGCACCGACTTGTAGCCGTTGGAACGCGTCGCGGCGTTGTTGTCGGACGGCGCGCCGAGCAGTTCCACGTAGTTGCCCTTCGAGCCGACGTCCTTGACCCATTGCTGCGCGCCGAGCGCCGCGCCTTGCGCGTTGTTCGAGACGAGCTGCGCCTTGGCGAGACCGGTCTGGTTGATTTCCGCGTTGACGAGGAACACCGGGATGTTCGCGGCCACCGCCTTCTTCACCGCGCCCACCGAACCGCTCGCATTGGCCGGATCGAGGATGATGGCCACCGACTTGTTGGTGATGGCCGTGTCGATCTGCTGGCTTTCCGTGTTCGTGTCGCCCTTCGATGCCGAGACGTTCGCGCTATAGCCGAGCTTCTTCGCCTCGGCGGCCGCGATGTTGCCTTCGGCGAGCCAGTACGGATTGGCCGGATCGTTCACGATGATGCTGATGAGTCCGCCCGCCGCCTGGGCTTGCGCGGCGAACAGCGGGGCAGCCAGCGCAACGGCGGCGAGGAGCAGCGTTTTCTTCTTCATGTTCATGTCTCTCTCCAGAGTCAGTTGTGGATGCAGAACTACGTGATACTTCTCGCGGACGTACCGCTCATGCCTTGCTGCCGCCTTGCGGAGAAGCCAGCTGGCCGCCGCCCGGCGCGGGACGCTTGACGCGGCGGCGATACTGAATGGCGTTGAGCAACACCGCGAGGACGATGACCGCGCCGGTGAAGACCGTCTGCCAGTAAGACGAGATGCCGATGATGACGAGGCCATCGGACAGGAAGCCGATCACGAACGCGCCGAGCAGCGTGCCGCGGATGTTGCCGGTGCCGCCCATCAGCGACGCCCCGCCGATCACCACCGCCGCGATGGCCGTAAGTTCGTAGGTGGTGCCGGCGGTCGGGCCAGCGGAGGTCAGTTGCGACGACAGGATCAGCCCGGCGATGGCCGCGCAGACGCCCGACAGCATGTACACGCTGATGAGCACGCGCTTCACGGGCACGCCGGACAGTTCGGCGGCGCGGTCATTGCCGCCTGACGCATAGAGCCAGCGGCCGAACGCGGAGCGGTTGAGCGCGATGCTGCCGAGGATCGCGATGACGGCGAGGATCAGCACGCCCACGGGCACGTGGAACAGGCGGTCGAAGCCGAGATAGTCGAAGCCGGTGTTGCCGAGGTCCGCCTGGCCGCCGAGGTTGTTGTACGTCAGGCCGTTGGTCATCAGCAGCGCGAAGCCGCGCACCACATACATCACGCCGAGCGTCGCGACGAACGCGGGCACCTTGAAGCGCGCAATCAGAATGCCGTTGACCAGGCCGATGAACGCGCCCAGCAGACAGCACAGCACCACGACGACCCAGACCGACGGATACAGCACCACGCCAAACAGGTTCAGCGTGACGCCCTGCATGAAGAAGCCCGCGACGACGCCGGACAGACCGAGCGTCGAGCCCACCGAAAGGTCGATGCCGCCGTTGATGATCACGAGCAGCATGCCGATCGCCAGGATTCCGTAGATGGCCACGTGCGAGGCCATCGTCAGGAAGTTTTCCAATGCGAAATAATTCGGCGAAAGGAATGAAAAGATGATGATGATCGCGATCAGCGCAAAGAACGCGCGTCCTTCGAGCAGCATGCGGCCGAGATCGAATCCTTCTCCGTTCGATGCGGAGTGAGTCGACCTGGAAGTCTTGGCGGCGTCGTTCATGTTGAATGTCTCCTTGTGCTGCGTTCAGGCCACCACGGCTTCGCCGGAGGCGGCCATGATGTCGTCCTTGTCGGCGTCGGGGCCGAATTCGGCGGAAATCTTGCCGCGCCGCATGACGATGATGCGATGCGCGACGCTCAGGCATTCGCCCACTTCGGAAGTCGAATAGACGACCGCGAGGCCCTTCTTCGCGTTCTCGGCGAGCAGGCGAAACACTTCGGCCTTCGCGCCGATGTCGATGCCCCGGCTTGGTTCGTCGAGCAGGATCACCTTCGGGCCGGTCGCGAGCATCTTGCCGATCACCACCTTCTGCTGATTGCCGCCCGAAAGCGAACGGATGGAGGCGCCCGCGCCCGAGGTCTTCACATGCACGTTGCGGATCGACTCGCCGACGAGTTCGCGCTCGGCGGGCGGCGACATCAGCACGCCCTTGACGAAGCTGCGGATGCTGGCCAGCGACAGATTGGAGCCGACGCTCATGGTCGGCACGAGGCCGTCGCGCTGACGGTCTTCGGGCACGAGCACGAGTCCCCGGCCGATGCGCTGCGCGATGCTCAGGCCCGCGAGGTTCTCGCCTTCGAGCCGGATCGTGCCGCCGGTGACGGGCAGGCGCTTTCGTCCGGCCACGGCTTCGAGCAGTTCGGTGCGGCCCGCGCCCATCAGTCCGTAGATGCACACGATCTCGCCCGCGCGCACTTGCAGCGACAGGTGATCGACCACCGAGGCGCCGGAGCCGGATTCGTCGGCAACGCTGACTTCGTCGATATCGAGCGCCACTTCGCCGAACGCATAGCCCGTCGGCGGCGAGCCAAGATCGAAGTTCTCGCCGACCATGTTGCGCACGATCCAGCCAAGGTCGATGTCCTTGCGCTCGGCCGTCGCGGTGATGCGGCCGTCGCGCAACACCACGGCGTAGTCCGTGACCTGCAAGGCTTCTTCGAGGTGATGCGAGATGTAGACGATGGACACGCCGCGGCTCGTCAGGTCGCGGATCACCTTGAACAGCACTTCGACTTCCGACGCGCTCAGCGCGGACGTCGGCTCATCCATGATGAGGATGCGCGAGTCCACCGAGAGCGCGCGTGCAATCTCGACCACCTGCTGCTGGCCGAGCCGCAGGTCGCGGATCAGCGTCATCGGATCGACGTCTTCTTCGAGTTCCTGCATCAGCTCGCGGGTCTGGCGCGCCTCTTCGGCGAAGTTCACGCCGGTGCGCGTGCGGATCTCGCGGCCCATGAAGATGTTGTCACGCACGCTCAGGTTCGGCGCGAGACTCAGCTCCTGGTGAATGATCGAGATGCCGTGGTTGCGGGCATCGGTGGAAGACGTGAAGGCGACGGACGCGCCATCGAGTTCGATCTCGCCGGAGGTCGGCTTCTCGACGCCGGAGAGGATCTTCATCAGCGTCGACTTGCCCGCGCCGTTCTCGCCGAACAGCGTCGTGACCTTGCCACGATGAATCTCAAAGTTCACGCCCTTCAGCGCATGCACGCCGCCATAGGACTTGACGATGTCGCGCGCCGACAGCAACACGCTGTCCTTCGCCGCGCCGGTTGGAGTGGGAGTGGCGGTGCTCATTTCACGTCCAGTTTCACGGGAGTCACGAGCCAGCCGTTCGGATTGACGAGCTGGAACACGCCGGTGACCTCGATGGTCTTGCCGGACAGCTTGGCCGTATCGACTTTCGACAGGACCTGTTTCTTCATCTCCGCGTTGATCGCGTAACCCGCGTTCTGATAGTCGATCTGATTCGTGAACTGGCCGAAGCTGATGTCGCCGGTGGCGTCGCGCAGATCGGTGCCATTGATGGCCGGGCCGGTCTGCACGCGGATCTTGAGCGTATCCGGCAGGCCGGGCACCTTCACGTCATAGATGCCCGAGTCGTCGTTGCCCGCGACGCCGGTGAACTTCACCGACATCTCCGGCCCGATGCCGCCGCCCGCAATGCCGTACTGCTTGCCGGCCGCGTCCTGATCCTTGGCGATGGCGGCGGCGAGCGTCGCGGCATCGACGGCGCGCTTCGAGATCGCGGCCTGCGTCTTCGGGAACTGTTTCGCGCCGTAGGCGGCGGGCTCGAACTCCTTGCTCGTCGCATCCGGACCCGAACCGATCTTCACGACCTTCGTGCTCATGGCCATCGCGACCAGCACGACGAGCACCACGATCACTTCGATCGCGATACGCAGGCCGCGCGAGGACGACCCCTTGGTTGAAGCGACTGCATTCATCGACACACCTCCGTCTCGAAGGAATCACAAAGTGGCTGGCATGCAGCCCGTTCATTCGGTGTCACGCTTGCCCCAGTCGGCGGCGATGACCGCCAGCACCATCGACGCCGACGCCGCGCCCGGATCCATATGGCCCAGACTGCGTTCGCCGAGGCGCGCGGAGCGTCCCTTGGTGGCGACCATCGTCTTGGTGGCTTCCGCGCCCTGCGTCGCTGCTTCGCGCACGCGCTGCATGATGTTGCGCACGGGCAAGCCGTCCGCCATGCCTTGCGATGCACTTGCTGCGGCGGGCGCCCACACGTCCACCATGGTCTTCTCGCCGGTTTCGGCCTTGCCGCGCGACTGGATGCCTTCAGCCATCGCGACGATCAAACCGGGCGCCTCGGCAAGCGGCAACTCGGTGCGCGCGCCCGCCGCTTTCGCGGCGCGCATGAAGGCGGTCGCGTACAGCGGCCCCGACGATGCGCCCACCGCGTTCAGGAAGCCCTTCGCCGCCGCGTTCCACTGATCCGCGAGCGTGGCGTCGGGCGGCAGCGCATCGATGGCTTTCGATGCCGCCGTGAAGCCCTGCTCCATCGCGATGCCGTGGTCCGCGTCGCCGATCACGCCGTCGAGGCGGCACAGTTCGTCGCGGGCGGCGGCGATCGTGCGCGCCAGTTCGCGGAACAATTGAGCGATGTCGGCGGTAGTCAGCGCGGGCATCATGCGGTCCTCTGCTGGAACATCGCGCACTCGCACGGATGATCGATCAGGCGTTGCAACTCGTCGTCGAGATGCATCACGGTGATCGACGCACCCGCCATTTCCAGCGACGTACACAGCGGCCCCACCAGCGTGCGATGCACGACGAGGCCCGCGTCCTTCAGGCGTTGCGACACGCGCCGGTTGAGGATGTACAGCTCCATCAGCGGCGTGGAACCGAGCGAGTTCACCAGCACCGCGACGCGATCGCCTCGGGCCGCGTTCATCTCGGCAAGGATGGCGTCCATGATTTCGTCGGTGATGGCGTCGGCGGGACGCAGGCTTTCGCGACGCATGCCCGGCTCGCCATGAATGCCCATGCCGATTTCCATCTCGCCGACGGCAATCTCGAAGTTGGGCTGGCGCGTCTGCGGCAGCGAGCACGGCGCGAGCGCGACGCCCAGCGTGTAGGTGCGGGCATTTGCATGGCGCGCGATGCGCTCCACTTCGTCGAGCGGCAGCATCAGGTCCGCCGCCGCGCCTGCCGCCTTGAAAATGAACACGTTGCCCGCCACGCCCCGGCGTGTCTCGCGTTTCTCGCGCGGCGCGGAAGCGATGTCGTCGGTGGTCAGTACCGTGCGCGCCTCGATGCCTTCGAGTTCGAGCATCTCGGTGGCCATGTCGAAGTTCATGACATCGCCGGCGTAGTTGCCGTACATGAACAGGACGCCCGCGCCGCCGTGCGCGGCGAGCGCCGCATCCACGGCCGGTTGCGGCGGCGGAGAGGCGAACACGTTGCCGATCACGGCGGCATCGGCGAGACCTTGGCCGACGAAGCCGAGAAAGGTCGGCTCGTGCCCCGACCCGCCGCCGATGATCAACGCCACCTTGCCTTCGCGCGGTCCGTGACGCGCGATGATCGCGCGCGGCGCCTGCTCGCTGCGGGTCAACAGATCGCCGTGCGCGGCCATGATGCCTTCGAGCATTTCATCGACGGCGGCGTTGCCGTCGTTGATCAACTTCTGTGTCATCGTGCCTGACATGGCCGGTTCCTCAGAGGTGGAGACTGGCGACGCCAGTATCGAAATGCGGCGCCCAGAAGGCCACCGATTCCGCGATCTGCGCGACCACTTGCCGGTCGGTCGGTTCGCGTTCCTTGAACGACAGTTCCAGACAGATCTCGTTGTCGCGGCCGCCGCCCGCGTGCAGCGCCTCGATCAGCGGTTCCGGCTGGATACGGCCGCGCGCGTTGTGCTCGGCGGTGAAGGGCCGGTGACCGCCCTTGTCCAGCAGCGACTGCTTGATATGGATGATCGGCGACACGGGCGGCACCGCGCGGGCCCAGGCATAGGGATCGAAATCGTCGGGATTGGAACTGGTGACGTCGCCGTGATCGATGTCCGCCATCATCCACATCGGCACGGCCATGTTCGCGGCGCTCAGGCGCTGCTGCAACGCCATGCACGCGTCGATGGTCTCGCCGAACTCGCGGCCGATCGACATCGGTTCCCAGAACACGTACTTCAGGCCCGCCGCCTTCGCGTGCTCGGCCACTTCGGCCCAGCAGTCGATGGCCGTCTGAATGAGCGTTTCGCGGCGCTGTGCGTCGTCGAAATCGCGATAGGTGAAGATCGCGAACTGCGTACCGATGGACTCGCCGCCCAGATCCGCCGTGATGTCCGCGAAGGTCTTGAACCAGTCGATGTAATAGCGGCGCACGTCGGCGTCCGGATGGCCGAAGTGATTCAGCCGCCCGTACGGTCCCGTCATGCCCGAGGTGATGCGCACGCCGGTGCGGTTCAGCGCGGCGCGCATCTCGCGCGTGAGACGGCGCGTCACCGCCGCCGGCCACGACGGATTGATGAACTCGTGCGTCAGCTGCACGTCGCGGATCTTCATCTCGTGCGCGATGCTGTCGATGAGATCCGCCGGCTCGGCGAAGCGGTTCACCAGCGGGTTCGTGTTGAGTGAAAGCGTAAAGGGCATGTTCGTCTCGTAACGTTCAGGCGGATTTGCGCATCAGGCCGTCGAGCCAGGTTTCGAAGGCAGTCTTCTGCGCCGCGCTCATGTGCAGTCCATGCTTGGTGCGGCGCGTGAGCATGTCTTCCGCCGTCGCGGCCCATTCGTGCGCCATCAGATAGCGCGCCTCGGCTTCGTAGAAGTTCGGCCCGAACTGCTCGCCCAGACCCGCGAGCGAGGTCGCGCCGTTCAGCACTTCCGACGTCAGCGAACCGTAGGTCTGCGTGTAGTAGCGCGTGAGCGGGCGCGGCAACCACTCGTGCGCCGCCTGCAGCGACGCCATGAAACGCGGCACGTCCGCGCCTTCGATATCGCCGCCCGGCAGCGTCGCGGACGCGGTCCAGTCGGCGCCCATCTTCGGGAAGGCCGGCTGGAGCTTTTGCAGCGCATGTTCGGCGAGCTTGCGGAAGGTCGTGATCTTGCCGCCGAACACATTCAGCAAGGGCGCGCCGCCGCTGTCGTCGAGATCGAAGACGTAGTCGCGCGTGACGGCGGACGGGTTGCCCTTGCCGTCGTCGTAGAGCGGACGCACGCCCGAGAAGGTCTGCACGATGTCCTGGCGGCGCAACGGATGCTTGAAATAGCGGTTCACCGCCGACAGCAGATAGTCGATTTCCTCGCTCGAAATCTGCACGGTTTCGGGCGCGCCGTCCCAGGGAACATCCGTGGTGCCGATCAGCGCCTTGTCGCCTTCGTAGGCGTTGATGAAGATCACGCGCTTGTCATGGTTCTGCACCAGATAAGAATGCGGACCGTCCCAGAACTTCGGCGTAACGATATGGCTGCCCTTGACAAGCCGCACCTTGCGCGTCGATTGCGCATTCGCGCGGCCGATCACGTCCGACACCCAAGGCCCCGCCGCGTTGACCAGCGCCCGCGCGGTGACGGTGCGCGTGGAACCATTGCGCGTATCGCGCAGCTCGACACGCCACGCGCCGTTCTCGCGCCGCGCCGCCACGCAGGCCGTGCGCGTCAGCACCTGCGCGCCGCGCTGCGCGGCATCGAGCGCGTTGAGCACGACGAGGCGCGCGTCATCGACCCAGCAGTCCGAATACTCGAACGCCCGGCGATACTCGTCCTTGATCGGCGCGCCTTCGGGCATGCGGTGCAGGTCCAGCGAACGCGTGCCCGGCAGCTTCTTGCGGCCGCCGAGATGGTCATAGAGAAACAGTCCGGTGCGCACGAGCCATGCGGGCCGGTCGCCGGGACTGTGCGGCAGCACGAAACGCAGCGGCCAGATGATGTGCGGCGCGGCGTTGAGCAGCACTTCGCGTTCGATCAGCGCCTCGCGCACGAGCCGGAACTCGTAGTACTCGAGATAACGCAGCCCGCCATGCACCAGCTTGCCGGAGCGCGACGACGTGCCTTGCGCCAGATCGTCCTTCTCGCACAGGATCACCGACAGCCCGCGACCCGCCGCATCGCGCGCGATGCCCGCGCCGTTGATGCCGCCGCCGATGACACACAGGTCCACCATGTCGTTGTTGCTCATCTCAGCGTTCCATGTTCGACGTTAGTTCAGGCTCGCGGGCAGTGTTTCGGGCCGCTGCCGCGCTTTCAGCAGCCGCGCGGTTTCGTCCCACGTCGGCACCAGCGCCTGCCGCGCCTGCCGGTACGCGGGAAAGAGCCGCGCATACAACTGCATGAGGTCGGCGTCGGGCGTCTCGGGCTGGCCGAGCAAAGGCGTCACCCATTCGGCGATGCACGCCTCCATGTCCGGATACACGCCCAGCGCGACGGCCGCCATCATCGCCGCACCCGCCGCGCCGGCTTCGTCGCGCGTGGAGATACGCGTCGGCGCGCCGACCACCGCGCCGAGCACGCCGCGCAACGCACGCGAACGCGTCGCGCCGCCGGTGAGGCGCAGTTCTTCGGGCATCGGTACGCCCATCGAGAGATAACAGTCGCGCGCGGCCATGCCGAGCCCTTCGACGACCGCGCGGAACAGGTCGGGATAGCGGCTCTCGCTCGTCAGGCCGATGAAGTCCGCGCGCGCGTTCGGATCCACGAACGGGCCGCGCTCGCCGGCATCGGAGATATAGGGGTGATACAGAAGCGCACCCGGACGGCCGGCGTGCAGCCAGCCGTCGATGCACTTCATCCGGTCCGCATGCGACAGGCTCGTGCCGAACTGTTGCAGCAGGTCCGACGCGAGGTTCAGCACCCAGTCCACGTTCAGCGTCGCGGCCATGTTCGACTGCACCTGCGCCGACATGCCCGGCAGCGGCAGCGCGATCACATAGCCCGTGCCTTCGGCATTGAGATGCACGTCTTCGTTGCGCATCGCGCGCATGTGCATGCCCGTCGAGCCGACGATCGAGCAGCTCGCGCCCGCCGCGCCTTCCGTGTGGATGCCCGCGCCCAGCGCGGTCAGCACGATATCGACAAAGCCCAGGCACACGGGCGTGCCTTCGGCGAGGCCCGTCGCCGCCGCGGCTTCGGCCGAGAGCGGATGCGTGGTTTCCGTGCCATCGACGATTTCCGGCAGCAGGCGCCGGAACGACGTCAGGCCGAGTGCGTCAATCACCGTGTCGTCGTAGCGGCGCGTGCGGAAGTTGCCATACGTGAAGCTCGCTTCCGAAGGATCGGTGGCGCGCACGTCGGTCAGCTTCAGGTACAGCCAGTCCTTGCAATGCAGCGCGACTTCGGTCCGCTGCAACACCTCGGGCGTCGTCGCGGCCATGTGCGCGATCTGCGCGCCCTGACTGCATGACGCGAGGCCGGTGCCCGTCGCTTCGAAGCGCGCCCAGCTGGCAGGCGCTTCCTGCAAACGCCGCACGGTGGCGGCGGCGCGTGCGTCGAGCCAGAGCCAGGCATCGCCCGCCGGACGGTTGTCCGCGCCGACCAGCCAGGTGCCGTCGCCTTGTCCCGTGACCGCCAGCGCGAGCGTGCGCTGCGCCAGTCCGTCGACCTTCGTGCCGAGATCGCGCAGCGTTTGTGCGCAGTCGGCCCAGGTCTGATCGAGCGATTGCGTCGCGGCGCCGTCGGCGCTCGTTGCATAGCGGTTCGGCACGGACGCGACGGCGATCTGCCGTCCCGTCAGGTCGAAGGCCACGGCCTTGATGACCGAGGTGCCCGCATCGATGCCGATCAGAAGGTCGCCGTTCATCACCCTTGCTCCGCGTCGTCGAAGTCTTCGCGCAGTGCGAGCGCGGAGGCTTCGTCGGTAATCAGTCCGCTCAGCAGGCCGCTCTTCAGCACCGCGCGGATCGCCGCGATCTTCGACGTGCCGCCCGCAATGGCGACGATGCGCCTGCCCTTCACGTCGGCGAGAGCGGGCGCAACGGTGCGCGCCGCCAGCGAGGTTTCGACGGACTCGCCCGCCGCGCTGAAGAAATGCCCCAGCAGTTCGCCGCGGCCGCCGCGCTCGTGCACTTCGCTGATCTCGGCGGGCTCGATCATCTGCGACGCGACGAGCTGCGCTTCGGCATTCGCCGTGCCGATGCCGACCACCATCAGATCCGCGTGCGCGGCGAGATCGAAGACCTCGCGTACGCCGCGCTGCGACATCAGCACTTCGCGATCCTCAGCGGTGTTGGCGAAGAACGGCAGCGGCATTACATAGGACACCGCGCCGGTCTGCTCGGCCAGCTTGTGGATCACGTCGTAAGGATTGGCGGTGTACTTGCGCGTCACGCCGCCGAGCAGCGACACGAAGCGCACCGTGCCCGCGTCCATGCGCGGCATGCTCGCGACGACCGCCGCCAGCGTCCGGCCATGACCGATGCCGATCACGCCGTCCTGGCACGCCATGATTTCGCGCTGCAGGAACTGCGCGCCCGCGACGCCGAGCGCGCGCAGCGGCAGATCGTCCTCGCCCAGGTCCGGCACCACTTCGCAATAACTCAGACCATAGCGCTGCGCCAGTTCGGCTTCGAGCCCCACGCATTCCGCCACATCGCCGTCGATGGAGAACTTCACCGCGCCGCTCTGGTTGGCACGCATGATCAGCCGGTGTGCCTTGAGACTGCTCACACCGAGGCGCGCGGCGACGTCCGCCTGGGTCTGCCCGGCGACGTAATGCAGCCACGCCGCCCGGATCGCCAGGCTTTCATCTCCATCGCGCCTTTCGACGGACTTCGTCATGTGCTCTCCATTTTGCGTGAAGTGATATTTTTTCCACGCGATGAAATTTTTTTCAGTCTGCCCACGATATTCGCGTGCTACCTCGATTAACATCGGCAGTAACCCTAGATGAGCGTCGCGGGCGGAAGAGACCGGACAGTCCCTGCTGCGACGCAACAAAAATCATTCGGAGACACGATGGAGACGTATCTGCTGGGCGTCGACAGCGGTTCGACGGCCACCAAGGCGGTCATCTTCGACACCGCCGGGCGCGCGCTCGCCACCGGCAGCCGGCGTGTGGAACAGCGCCAGCCGCACGCGCGGCATGTCGAGCGCGACATGCACGACACCTGGCTGGCCGCCTGCGGCGCGATCCGCGATGCACTGGCGCAGATGCCGGACGTGTCGATTGCGGCGGTCGGCGTGACGGGTCATGGCGACGGTCTCTATCTCGCCGACGCCGCGGGCACGCCGCTGGGGCCGGGCATCCTGTCGCTCGACAGCCGCGCGTTCGGCGTGCGCGAACAGTGGCGCGAGGCCGGCGTGCTCGATGCGGCGCTCACGCTGACGGGGCAGCAGCCTTATCCGTATGCAGCCGTGAGCCTGCTCAAATGGATTCAGCTCAACGAGCCCGAGCGCTTTGCGCGCATCGGCCATGCGCTGTTCTGCAAGGACTGGCTGCGGCTCTGCCTGACCGGCGTGCCCGCGACGGACCCGACCGAGGCCAGTTCAGCGTTCACGGAAGTGCGCTCGCAGACCTATCACGACGATGTCCTCGCGCTCTACGGACTCGAAGCGATGCGCGGCGCGTTGCCGGAGATCGTGCCGTCCGCCGCGCAGGCCGGGCGGGTCAGCGCACTTGCCGCCGCGCAGACGGGATTGGCGGAAGGAACGCCGGTCGCGTGCGGGCTGCACGATGTCACGTCGAGCGCGGTGGGCATGGGCAACACGGAACCCGGCGTGCTCTCGATCACGGCGGGAACGTTCAGCATCAACGAGATCCTTTCGGATCAACCGCGCACCGATGCGCGCTGGGCGTGCCGCAACGGCACGCGTCCGGGCCAGTGGATGAACATGTCGATTTCGCCGGCGTCGTCGAGCAATGTCGACTGGGCCACGCGCGAACTCTTCCGGCACGAGGCGCAGGAAGCCACGCGGCGCGGCTGCTCGCTGTTCGATCTGATCGGCGACGAAGTGGAAGCGGCCTTCAGCGAGCCGAGTTCGGTCATGTTCCATCCGTTCCTGTTTGGTTCGCCCTTCGAGGAGCCGGCGAGCGCATCGTTCTTCGGCGTGCGCTCGTGGCATCGCCGGGCGCATCTGGCGCGCGCGGTGCTCGAAGGCATGGTGTTCAACCATCGCTGGCATGTCGAGGCGCTGACCAGCGCGTTCCCCGCCGCGCGCGCCGGGCTGACGGGCGGAGGCTCGTCGAGTCCGTTGCTCGCGCAGTTGTTCGCCGATGCGCTCGGCGTCGCCGTCGATATCCCCGAAAGCCAGGAAGCCAGCGCACTCGGCGCGGCGCTGTGTGCGGGCGTCAGCGTGGGCGTGTATGCATCGCTCGCCGATGCCGCCGCCCGCGCATGCCGCGTGCAGCGCACGCATACGCCCGATCGTCAGCGTCAGGCCCGTCTCGACGATGCGTACCGCCTGTGGACGCAACTTGCCCAGGCCGTTCAACCGCTGTGGGCCTCGCTCGATCGCTCGGCAAGCGCGCATTGAAGAAGGAGAAGAACCGATGACCGAACGAAGCCGCGACTTCTTTCTCGACCGGCTCAGGCAGAACCCGAAGGTCAGCGTGTTGATCATCGGCGGCGGGATCAACGGCGCCGGGCTGTTTCGCGATCTGTCCATGCAGGGCGTGGACTGCCTGCTGATCGACAAGACCGATTTCGCCGCGGGCGCGAGCAGCGCGCCGTCGCGGCTGATTCATGGCGGCGTGAAGTATCTGGAGACCGGCGAGTTTCGTCTCGTCGCCGAATCCACGCTGGAACGCAATCTCCTGTTGAAGAACGCGCCGCATTTCGTGTTGCCGCTGCAGACGGTCCTGCCGATTCATTCGTACTTCGGCGGCTTGATCGCTTCGGCGCGGCGTTTCTTCGGCATGAAGGCGAAGCTCACCGAACGCGGCGCGATCATCTCGAAGATCGGTCTCGCGCTGTACGACTTTCTCGGGCGGCACGATCGCACGATGCCGCGTCACCATTTTGCACTGCGAGCGCGTTCGCTCGCCTCGCTGCCCCTGCTCGATCCGACCATCAAGGCGACGGCCACGTACTACGACGCGCAGGTCACGCACGCCGAGCGCCTGAACTTCGAACTCGTCGCCGACGGGCTCGCAGCCTGCGATGGTTCGGCGGCAGCGAACTACATGAACGTGGATCGGGCGGAAGGTGGCGTCGTCTGGCTGCGCGATCTCGAAACGCGCACGCTCGTCGCAGTTGAACCGGCAGTGACCGTCAATGCAGGTGGCGCATGGATCGACAGCGTCAATGCGGCGCTTGGCATCGAGCGGAAGTACATCGGCGGGGCGAAGGGTTCGCATCTGGTCGTCGACCATGCGGAGCTTTACAAGCAGTTGCAGGGACGCATGGTGTACTACGGCTCGAACGACGGGCGCATCTCGCTGGTCTATCCGTTCATGGGCAAGCTGCTGATCGGATCGACCGATATCCGCGTGAGCGATCCCGACAACGTCCGCTGCGACGACGACGAAGTGGCCTACATGCTGAACGTCTTGCGCGAGGTGTTTCCAGGCGTGATGCTCAGGGAGTCAGACATTCGCTTCCGGTATAGCGGCGTGCGCCCGCTACCCTTCTCCGACGCCGCGAACCCCGGCGACGTCAGCCGCGATCACGTGATGCATGCCGACCATCTGCCCGATGCGCAGACGCCGGTGCTCTCGCTCGTCGGCGGCAAGTGGACGACGTTTCGCGGCTTCGCGGAAACCTCGGCCGATACCGTGCTGACCCGGCTCGGCCGCGCGCGCAAGACAGGCACGCGGCATGAGGCGATAGGCGGCGGACGCGGCTTTCCGCAGGATGCGAAGGCGCGCGCCGGATGGATCGATGAAGCCATGCAGCGGTATGGCGTATCTGCGTTGCGGGCCGAGTCGCTGTTGACGCGCTATGGCACGACCGCGAGTCGCGTCGCTGCATATTGCGCACAGGGGCCGGACAAGCCGCTCGTCAGCGAACCGGGCCTTACCGCGCGGGAACTTGCGTACCTGTGCAGCAGCGAAATGGTGACCCGGCTCCCGGACCTGCTCTTTCGCCGCACGACGCTCGCCATCTCGGGACAGCTGACGCATGCCTTGCTGCTGGAAGTCGCGGAGATTGCCGCGCAGACGCTGGGATGGAACGCGGACCGCATGCAGACTGAAATCGACGCGACGCGCGAGATGGCGCGCGATCGTCATGGCGTCGTGCTTGAGGCCACCGCGCGCGATACGGCCTGAACGCGTCTTCAGAGCGCCTTGCGATACACGAGGAAGCCCGACTTGTTCGCCACCTGATCGTAGAGCTTCATGGCGGTCTCATTGGTTTCGTGCGTCTGCCAGTAGACGCGTTCCGCGTTGGCCTTCTTCGCCTCGACATAGACCGCTTCGATCAGCGCACGGCCAATTCCCTTGCCCCGCGCCGAACTCAGCGTGAACAAGTCTTGCAAGTAGCAGATGGGACCGGCCATCGTCGTATGGCGGTGATAGAGGAAGTGAACCAGTCCGACAAGCCTGCCCTCGCTTTCCGCGACCATCGCGTGCATTGGTTCATAGCCGTCGAAGAAGCGGCCCCAGGTGATGTCGGTGACCGACTGGGCCAGCGCCGTCTCGCCTGAACGTCCGTAGAACGCGTTGTAGCCGTCCCAGAGCGGCAACCACGCATCGTAGTCGTCGGGAACGGCATAGCGGATGGTGAGTGAAAGGCTCATGTCGATAAGTCCTCGCGGATGGGAGCGTGCAGTATAGGCACGCGCATGGCGCGTTGGGGAGAACCAATCGGGACATCGGCATGGGAGCCATTGCGGAGCCGCAATAGCGTGAAGCGGATCGCGGCGTTGCGCGACCCGCTTCGGACTTCCAGCTACATGAAGCTTATTGCGCCGCAGGCGACTTCACGCTCGGCGTGGCAAGCGTGTTATTGCTCGTCGGCGGCGCGTTCGTGGCGGCCGGATTGGCGTTCGTCGCGCTCGGCAGACCCGAGTTCGGTGCGCGCGTGCCCGTGCCGCTGCCAGAGTTGGTCATGCCCGGCGTGCCATAGCCGCCTGTGTCGTTGGCGCGATTCACCTGATTGGCGGGGCTCGCCGTGCTGCCTGACGTACCACCGCCGCTGGAGCCTCCGGCGGACTGTGCAAACGCAGCGCCCGACAGCGTAAGTGCGGCGACGGCCGCGATGAGCATACTGTTTGCCTTCTTCATGATCCGTCCCTCCTTGACCTGAATGGGTTTTGAGCGCAGGCCTCAAGAGCCCGCTCGATCATGAGTCAGCAATGACCGTGCCGCGGTCTTGTTTGCTCATGTATTTCTCGGCGAGCGCCTCATACAAGGCCGGCGCAAACAGCTTCGAAACCTGACTGGAAATGAGCGCGGTTGCCATCAAGGACAAAACGAGCGCATGCCCGTTGATCATTTCGATGACGATCACGAAGGCCGTGATCGGGCTCTGCGTAACGGCCGCGAGATAGCCGACCATGCCCAGTGCGATGAGCATCGGCAACTGCATGTGGCCGAACACGAGATGCAGCGCGTTGCCGATGCCCGCGCCAATCGCGAGCGACGGCGCGAACAAGCCGCCCGGTGCGCCAGGCAGATAGGAACCGACCATCGACGCCATCTTGAGCAGCGGATAGCTCACGCCCAGCTGCGTGTTGCCTTCGAGCATGCCGCGCGCTTCCGCATAGCCGCTGCCGAAAGTATGGCCGCTCGCGGCCACGCCGATGACCGCGATGAACAGGCCGCATGCCGCGCCGAACGCGACGGGATGCAACTGGCGAAAGCTCAGGACTGAAGTGGGCATCCAGCGATGTGTGTTCAGCAGCAGCCAGCAGAAGATCCCGCCCGCGACGCCCGTGAGCGCGCCGACGAGCACGACGGCCAGCGCGAGCGAATTGGGAAACTGCCCGGTCAGGTCGATGGTGCCGAAATAGGTGTAGTTGCCTTGCAGTGCAAGCGAAACGACACCGGCAAAAATGATGGCTGTAATGAGCACGCCGCTCGTGCGTTGCTCGAAGCTGCGCGTGAGTTCTTCGATCGCGAACACAACGCCGGCAAGCGGCGCGTTGAAGGCCGCGGAGAGCCCGGCCGCCGCGCCCGCCAGCGCGAGATTACGTTCCAGCGCGCCGCCGCGCATGCTGCGCAACCGTGCCGGATAGAAGCGGCGCAGGCTGAACATCAGGGCCGCGCCCACATGTATGGTGGGACCTTCGCGGCCGATGGTGAAGCCGCCGAGAATCGAAAGAAACGAAATGGCGATCTTGCCGACCAGGATGCGCAGCGTCAGCAGTCGCGGGCCGAGTTCGCGGCCGTCGTGCAGCATCGCGATGACTTGCGGAATGCCGCTGCCCTCGGACCCCGGAAAGAAGCGGCGCGTGAGCCACACGGCCAGCGCGGAGATGGCGGGCGTCAGCAGCAGCGGCAGCCACCAATACACGGCAATCAAGCGCAGGAAGGCGTCGTAACCGAAGTCGATCAGCCGCGCATACAGGACCGCGATGAGTCCGGTCGCGACCGCGCCCAGCCAGAACACGCCGTAGTGCAGCCACAGCCGCCTGCCGCGCAGCATCGTGCGTCGGTCGATGAATCCAGGGAAGCGCATCGTGAAAACGAAAAGGATAATTTAAGGCACATTGTGACATAAATCGGAACTGTCCTGACTTCGTGCCTTGCGGAAGCGTTACAACTGCGCTTCAAGATGACGTCGGCTGCGCTGCGAACACCCAGGGAAACGAGCCGTAATGGGCCTTGTGTTCGGCCGCGAGCTTGAGCAGGCAGCGCGCGCCCTTGGCCGTCAGATGCACCTGCACCTGGCGTCGATCCGTCTTGTCGGCCTTGCGGGTCACGAGGCCCGCTTCCTCACAGCGCGAGACCAATGCGGCCGTGCCGTTCGGCGCCGCTTGCAGCCGCTCCGCCAGTTCGCCGACCGTGGCCCATTGCCGTCCGGGAAACCCGCGTACGTGCAGCAGCAGTTGATATTGAAGCGTGGTGATGCCCGCCGCGTTCGAGATTTCCTCGGAGACGCGCAGGAACTTGCGCAACTCATAGCGAAAAATCGACATCGCTTCCAGATCGTGCTTGTCCGGAAGCGCGGGCTTGGGTGTGCTGTTCGATGCCATCGGCAATCCTGGTGCGGTGGGGATTCGATGATCATACCCAGCGGGGATCGCATCGCGCAAAGGGTGGCGGAGGATCGGGACGCGCCCGATCCCCGTGTTGCGCCGCGTTACTGCGACATCGCGCCCGATGCCGGATGACCCATGCCCATTGCGTCGTGCTTCTTCATCTTGTCGCCCTTGCCCATCGAGTCGTGCGACATGCTGTCCTTCTTCATGCCGTCCTTGGACATCGAATCCTTCGACATCGAATCCTTTGCCATGGAATCCTTTGCCATGGAATCCTTCGACATCGCATCGTTCGTCTGCGCGAACGCGGCGCTCGTGCCGATGGCCATGGCTGCTGCGATCACTACCGTCATCAGTCGTTTCATCTTGCTTCTCCTTGGTCAGTCAAACATGGCATCCGGACCATCCGGAACCGGTGAATGGCGCGGGGCTCACGAGCCGCCGAACCAGTTGTATCCCTGATCGACCCAGTAACCGCCCGGGTACGTGTTCGTCACGAAGATCTCGACGATATGCTTGGGATTCTTGTAGCCGAGCTTGGTCGGCATGCGCAGCTTCATCGGATAGCCGTACTTCGCGGGCAGGCGCTGGCCGTCGTATTCGAAGGTCAGGAGCGTCTGCGGATGCAGCGCTGTCGGCATGTCGATGCTTTCGTAGTAGTCGTCGGCGCAACGGAAGCCGACGTACTTCGCACTCGTGTCCGCGCCCACGCGGCGCAGGAACTCGGAGAACGGCGTGCCGCCCCAGCGTCCGATCGCGCTCCAGCCTTCCACGCAGATATGCCGCGTGATCTGCTCCGCGTGCGGCAGCGCATAGAGCTGCGGCAAGGTCCAGACGCGCTGCCCGGTAATGAGTCCGCTCACCTTCAGCCGATAGTCGTCGCCGTTCACCGCAGGGACGTCGTCGATGCCATAGAACGCATTGAACGGAAACGGCCGCGTGAGCTGCGCCTCGGTGTACGTGGGCGCCAGACGCTGCGGATCGAACAGCAATGCCTGCGCGCGATCGTTGAGACGCGAGACCGCCGTGAGGAAGGTGTTCACGGAGTCGTTGTCGGTAATCGAGCATCCGGTCAGCAGCGACAGGCCGCCGAGCGTCAGCATGCGCTTGCCGAACAGACGGCGCGACGGCATGTCCAGTTCGCGTCGGGCATCCGCCAGCACGGCCGCGCGGTCTATCTGGACGATGCGCTTCGGTTCGTTCTTCATGATGTGATTCCGTGTTCAGTCATGGCCGCGCAGCATCGTGAGCAGCGAGCGCGGCACGAGCGCGACCATCGCCACGTGCACGACGACGAACGCCGCCATGATCGCCATCGCGCAGAAATGCACGACGCGCGCGCGGTCGTAGCCGCCCATCAGTTCGCGCAGCAGCGGCAACTGCACCGACTTCCAGATGGCCAGCCCCGAGAGCACGAGCACGATCAGATCAGCGATGACCACGAGGTAAGCCAGCTTCTGCACCGCGTTGTAGCGGCGCGGGTCGGCATGCGAAAGCTTGCCGCTCAACGCCGCGCCAAGGTCGCGCAGCACCGCGCGCGGCGACAGCGGAAAGAACTTCGAAACGAAGCGCCCGCTCGCGAGATTGAGCGCGAGGTAGACGAAGCCGTTGAAGACCAGCAGCCACATGGCCGCGAAGTGCCATTGCAACGCGCCGCCCAGCCAGCCGCCGAGCGTGATCGACGGCGGGATGACGATGCGTTCGAACACCGGCGACGCGTCATAGATGCGCCAGCCCGAGAACATCATGATCAGCGCGGCGAACGCATTGAGCCAATGCGTGACGCGCAGCCAGACCGGATGCACCGGGGCGCCGGGCTGCCGCAATGCATTGGGTGGCGCATTCAAGGTGTCCATGCCTGTTCTCCCTTTCGTCCGATGTGGGTTAGTTCGCCGCCCGTGCCGCACCGGTTACAAGGACGCGAAAAAATTAACGGCGCCGCCTGTAACGCCCGGCAAGCCGCCGTCGAATTAACAGTAAGGAAAGGGGAAGGGAAAGGAGAGCCCGGAGATGATTCGGAACAACGCCATTGCGGCGCACCATGCCATCGGCTATTCTGAAACGCTCGATCCAAAACGCGGCAGCGCGGCGCTTGGAAACAATTCGTCCAGCCCTTTCCCTTCAACACGCTCCATGGCGCACGATGCCGAAATCCGTCTGAAAGCCTTGCTCACCGGCGGGCTCGAAGGCGACCAGGCCGCCTATCGCGGCTTTCTGCAACTGCTCACGCGGCATCTGCGCGGCTATCTGCGCAAGCGCTTGCCGCATCGGCCCGATGACGTGGAAGACCTCGTGCAGGAGATCCTGCTCGCGGTGCACAACGCGCGCCATACCTGGCGCCCTGAAGAACCGTTGACGGCCTGGCTGCATGCCATCGCGCGCTACAAGCTGATGGACTTCTTCCGCGCCCACGCGCGCCGCGAAGCGCTCAACGTGCCGCTCGACGATCACGAAGACCTGCTCGCCGCCACCGACGACGACCCCGCCCGCGCCCGTCATGACATCGGCAAGCTGCTCGATCATCTGCCGGACAAACAGCGCCTGCCGATCGTGCACATGAAGCTGGAAGGCTTGTCGGTGACGGAGACGGCGCGCATCACGGGGCTGTCGGAATCGGCGGTGAAGGTGGGCGTGCATCGCGGCCTCAAGGCGCTCGCGGCTAAAATCCGGGGACTGCGATGAATACCGACGACCTCATCTCCCTCCTCTCGAATCAAGTGACGCGTGTGGATCGCGCGGCGGTCGCGCGCCGCTTCATGCAGGCGCTGCTGGCCGGCGCGCTGGGTTCGCTGATCCTGTTGAGCCTCGTGTTCGGGCTGCGTCACGACCTCGGCGAAGTGGCCCGCTCGGGCATCTTCTGGGCGAAGCTGGCGTTTCCGCTGGCGGTGGGCATCGGCGCGCTGCTTACGCTCGCGCGCATCGGGCGTCCGGGCGCGCGTGCCGGTCTGGCCTGGGCGCTCGTCGCGCTGCCCTTCGTGGCGGTGTGGGGCGCCGGCTGGATGATCTTCGAGCATGCCGCGCCCACCGCGCGCGCGGCGGCCGTCTTCGGCCACACGTGGCGCACCTGTCCGTTCAATATCCTGCTGCTGTCCGTGCCCACCTTCCCGGCCGCGATGTGGGCCATGCGCTCGCTCGCGCCTACCCGGCTGCGGCTGGCGGGCGCCGTCGCCGGCTTGCTGGCCAGCGCGACGGCAACGGTCGTGTATTGCCTGCATTGCCCGGAGATGAGCCCGGCGTTCTGGAGCGTGTGGTACGCGGCCGGCATGCTGATGCCGGCCTTGATCGGCGCGTGGCTGGGGCCGAGGCTGCTGCGCTGGTAGAAGACCGCTACGCGAAGACGCGCGCCCAGAGCGCACGAACGCGGCGGGCGCGGTCTTCGAAGACGTAGGAACCGAGCAGCGTCAGCACGCCCGAAGCGACACCGGTGATGATGTGCTCCACGAACGGCAGACGATAGTGGCTCGTGTGCGCATAGACGTCGCCGATCGCCGTGAGCAGGCCGACGAGCGCCGCGTTGCCGAAGCGGTTTTCGAACAGCCTCGCGGCCGGCGTGAAGGTCAGGAGGATCGCAAGGATCCCGGTGAACAGTCCGGTGCGCAGCGCGTTCGCCCAGTGCGCGCTGCTCGTGATGAACTGCCAGCTGCCCGGCATGCAGGTCATGCAGGCGCTCGTCGGTTGCCAGAACCGTTGCGCGAACAGTCTGACGCGGGTCTTCCAGTCCATTTTCATGCTCGGCGTCCTTGTTCAGCGGCTTTGTTCAACTTCGACAAGCGCACAGGCGATGTCCCGTTGCGCAAGCAGAAAGCCCAGTTCTGTTGCTTCGACGTCGAGACGTGCGACTTCGTTCAGCACGGCCTGCCCTCGCGTGCCCTTGCCAACCGCCGCGAGCGCCCGCGCCCGTGCCACGAAGAACGCGGAGAAGCGCGACGGCTCACGGCGAGCATAGGCTTCGAGCGCGTCGGCATGATGCAGGGCGGCGTCCCAGCGACGATGATCGATACAGGCGTCGATGGCATCGCGCCGGAACAGGAAGTGATTGTGACTGACCGCGCCGGCCGCGAGCACGGCCTCGCCTTCCGCAAGCGCCTGGTCAAGTTGGTCCGGATCGCGGGTCACGCGGGCAAGCGTGCCGAGATAACTCGCGCCGAGATAGGCCATGCCGGTTTCCCGGCTGATAGCCAGCGCCGCGTCGATATCCTCCAGCGCCTCACGCCGCCTTCCCGCCACGCGCTGCAACTCGGCGCGCAGCGCCAGCGCCTCGCCTTCGAAGCGTCTCGACTTGAGTTCCAGCGCGCAGTGCAACGCAGGTTCGACATGCTCCCATGCGCGCGCCCACTCCGCGCGATCGTGCAGGCAGTGCCAGGCCGCGTGATGCGCGACAGCAAGCGCCCGCAGATGCCCCACCTTCTCCGCCGCGGCGATGCTGGCCAGCGCGGCATCGAGTCCGCCGCGCGCGTCGCCGGTGAACCAGGCCGTGATGGCACGCATCGGGCGGTTGGCGACTTCGATCCGGCCAAAGCCGTGGCGTTCGCATAGCTCGATGCAGCGGCTGAACGCATCGTGTGCGCTGATCAGGCGGCCGCGCAGGTATTCGCCGTCGCCCAGCCCGCCGAGCGCGGCCGCTTCCTGTTCGGGGTCGGCGGCGGCGCGGGCGAGCGCGAGACTCTGGCCGTGTTCTCGCACGCAACCGTCGCTGTCGCCGCGCGGGAAACACAGGTTGCCCCGCAGGAAATGAATGCGCGCGGCCTGCGGCAGCAAGCCCTGGGCATCCGCGACGAGAGCGGCCTCATCAAGGTCGGCCCAGGCGCCTTCGAGATCATCGATGACCCGCTTCACGGTCGCGCGTCCGATCAACGCCTGGCAGCGCTCGGCGTCCGTCGCGGCATCGGCGAGCGCGGCTTCGAACGATGCCAGCGCCGACGTCATGTCGCCGGCATCATGCAGGACCGTGCCGCGCAGACACGCGAGCGCCACGCGGTCCGCTGCGTCGCGCGCTTGCTGCAAGCCGCATTCGACGAGCCGCAACGCCACTTCGTAGCGGTATGCGGCCGCCTGGGCGCGCGCGGCGTCGCAGTATGCGCGCGGCGCCTCGCGGTCCGCTGCGCGATCGAGATGTTCGGCGCGCAGGATCAGGTCATGTTCGCCGTACCACTGTGCCGCGCGGCGATGCCACTCGCGGCGGCGGCTTTTCAGCAGGCCGTCATAGACGGCATCGCGAATCAGCGCGTGATGAAAGATGAAGCCCGTGCCCTCGCGGCGCAGCAGAAGTGACGCGGTGAGCGGTTCCAGCGCGGCCGATGCGCCATCGACGAGATGGTCCAGCACGTCGCTCTCGACCCACTGGCCCAGCACCGACGCCGCCTGCAAGGCGGTCCTGTCGGCGGGATCGAGCCGGTCCAGGCGCGCTTGCACGAGACTTCGCACCGTGCCGGGAACGCCGCTGGTCTCGTCATCCTGCGCATTGTCGAGCAGTTGTTCGAGAAACAGCGGATTGCCCGCTGCCCGCGCCATGCAGCGCTCCGCGACATCCTTCGACGCCGCCGGGAACGCGCGCGCCATTCGCTCGGCTTCGTCAGCGCTGAGCGGCGCGAGATCCATCTGCAACGCGCGCGCGCTGAACGCTTCGGGCCAGGACAGGTCGTGTGCGGGTCGCACTGTCATCGCCAGCATGACGGGACACGCGCACGCCGCCTCCGACAGCATGGCGAGACCGCGTCGCGTCAAAACATCCGACCAGTGCGTGTCTTCGACGAAGATCAGCCGGGGACGCTCGTGCGCGGCGCGCTGCAAGAGATCGCGCAACACATTGGCTCGGCCACGCAGACGCATCGCGCTGTCCATGGCCTCAAAGACCGTGCGCTCATCGAGCGTCATCGGCATGTCGAGCAGGTCCTTGATGAACGGCGCGTCCTCGCCTTCGATCGCGCCGCTGGTCTGCGCGTCGCTTGCTTCTTCGAGTGCGAGCAAGCCGCGCACGATCGATTGCAACGCGCCGCGCCCCATGGCCGCACCGAAGTCGAGCACGAGGCCGCCATGCACGGCAAATCCTGCTTCGGCAGCATCGCGTTTCCACTCTTCGAGCAGGCGTGTCTTGCCGAGCCCGGCTTCGCCGCTGAGTATGACCGTCCGTCCTTGTCCGCTCGCCCGGCACGCCGCGAGCATGTCGCGAAACTGGCGCAGTTCGTCATCGCGGCCGACGAACGGTCGCACGGATCGCGTGGCATGCCGCAAGCCCGCAAGGCACCACGCCGCAACCGGCTCCGCGAAGCCTTTCACGCTCAGGGCCGCGCGCGCGACGCAATCGAAACGCTCGCCCAATGCACGCCGCACGCCTTCCGAGATCAGCACTTCCCCGCGACCGGCCGCGCCGGTGAGGCGCGCGGCAAGGTTGACGGTCTCGCCGGTCACGGTGTACGCGCGATGGGTCGCGCCACCGGTGCCGCTCGCCACGACCTCGCCGCCCGCAAGGCCGATGTGTACCGCCAGCGGCCAATCGGGTTCGCGGTCCAGCGCCGGCATGGCGTCGAGGATCGAGAGCGCCGCGCGCACCGCGCGTTCGACATCGTTGCCATGCGAGACCGGCGCGCCGAACACGGCCATGCTGGAATCGCCGATATGTTTGTCGACGTGACCGCCATGCTGCTCGACGATGCGGTCTACCTGCTCGAAGTAACGGTCGAGCACCGCGACGACTTCCTCCGCATCCACCGAGCGGCTCATTTCAGTGAAGCCGCACAGATCGGCGAACAGCACCGTCACCTGACGCCGCTCGCCCAACTTCGCGCATGAGACGTCATCGTGAGCACGCAGGTCGGCCAGTGCATCGAGCAGCTTGCGGCGATGTCCCACGGACACGACGCCCAGATCCTTGAGATCATCCGCGGTCAGATGGCGCAGCACATCGGCGTCGATGGCGTTCTCGCGGAACACCGTCACGTAACGTTCCATGCCAAGGCCGTGCAGCCAAAGCGCGATGTCCATCATCCCTCCCGCCAGGAAGGCATACGCACCCTTTCAACATAGCAGGTTCTGACTGCCGAGCCCTGTCGTCTGGCACGGCGTGCAGCAGGCATCATTATTGCAGCGACATCCGGGCGCTCCAGTCAGCGCCATTGCTGAGCACTATGGCAAGCTGATATGAAGATTCGCGATGGTGCCAAAGCCCGCAAAGGAGAGAACCATGGGACGCGAAAACCAGCAGGCTTTTCTACAGGGCACCGACGCGCACCTGGCATCCGCGAATGAACAAGTTCAGCGCCATACCGACCTCGTACAGAAGTTGATCAAGAACGGCTACAACGCGACTTCCGCCATCCGGTTGCTGAACCTGTTTCTCAGCCTGCGGCAGGAAATGATCGGCTATAGAAACTCGAGCGCTGCCGTGCTCAAGGAAGCAGAACGCCGCCACCTGCCGACGGACGCAAGCAAGGCAATGCGATGACACTCGCCCGGCATTGCTTCCTTCAACATTAATGACAAATTCATTTCGGCCAATACGTTATCTTGACGTCCACCCTTGCATGAGCATGGGTGAGTTCTCTTCGTATTTGAATCGCGGATAAAACGTGCAAATTCGTTTTGCACTTCTTGTCCGACTGAATTCATTTCAATCAGGATATCCAAATGGCTCTTTCGCAGGTTCTGACGGCTTACGATTTACTGGATAGCGCGATTGTCACCGGCACGGACGCCGTTGCCTTGTTCAACCCTTATCAAAGCCTGGGTGTCGTCGCGACGAGCACGTCCGTGGCGGACGACCAGCCCGGCACGCAGCCCAGCTGGATCACGTATTTCGTCAAGGTGCTGATCCCCGGCCTCACGGGCAAGACCTTGGGCGGAACGTCGCCCACGCTCGGCATTAACGGCCGAAGCGGCTGCACGGGCGCGCGCCCGCAGCAGATCGGCATGGTCTCGGACGCGGACGGCCCCATCAGCGGACTTGCGGCAGCGCTCAAGCTCGCCGACATGAAAGCCAAAGGCGACGACCTCCCCGGCGATGTGATCGTCACCTTCCATATCAGTCCGCAAGGCTATATCGACAACTCGAAGACACCGCCCATGATGGCGCTGCCGGTGTCGAACGCCACCATGAACCAGTATGAAGTCGACGCCGACATGGATGCCATTCTTTCGGTGGACGCGTCCAAGGCGAACTACCTCAGCAAGCAGCGCGGCTTCGCCCTTTCACCCACGGCGAAGAGCGGCTACGTGCTGAAAATGAGCGCCGATCTCATCGACATCATGGAGTCCACTACGGGCCGCCACGCGTTCACGTTCCCGCTGGCCATCCAGGACATCACGCCTTATGACAACGGCATCAGCCACTTCAACAGCATCATGCAGCCGAGCGTCGCGACTGCCGCGCCGGTGGTCGGCGTCGCCATCACGGCGGAATCGCCGGTTTCCGGTGCGGCGCTCAACGCCAATCACGAAAGTGACCTGGCGGAGGCCGTGCAGTTCTGCATCGCTACGGCGAAGGCCTTCACGTCGGGAACCTGCCAGTTCTACGACGCGAACGAATACGACGCGCTGGTGCAGCGCTATGGTTCGCTGAGCGTCTTTCAGACCGAAGGCAACGTGGCCTGAACAAGCGTGGGCGGTGATCGTCGCTGAGGTCTTGCTCAGGCCGAGAGTTTCTTCATTTCAGCGATGAGATCCGCCTTGCCTTCGAAGCCGATACCCGGCAAATCCGGCATGGTCACGAAGCCATTCTCCACCTTGACGCCATCCGGAAAGCCGCCATAAGGCTGGAACAGGTCCGGATAACTTTCATTGCCGCCCAGGCCCAGGCCCGCGGCAATGTTCAGCGACATCTGGTGCCCGCCGTGAGGAATGCAGCGCGTGCGCGACCAGCCATGTTGATGCAGCATGTCCAGCGTGCGCAGATATTCGACGAGTCCATAACTCAGCGCGCAATCGAATTGCAGCCAGTCGCGGTCCGCGCGCATGCCGCCGTATCGAATCAGATTGCGTGCATCCTGCATCGAGAACAGGTTCTCTCCCGTTGCCATCGGCTTGTCGTAGTAGTTGCGCAGCGTGGCCTGCAATTCGAAGTCGAGCGGATCGCCTGCTTCCTCGTACCAGAACAGATCGTATTGCGAGAGCGCTTTCGCATACTGCACGGCCGTGTCGAGGTCGAAGCGGCCGTTGGCATCGACGGCAAGTTTCTGTCCGTCCTGCAGCACGCTCAGGATCGAGTCGATACGCCGCAGATCCTCGTCGAGCGATCCGCCGCCAATCTTCTTCTTCACCACCGTATAGCCCCGGTCGAGATAGCTGCGCATCTCGTCCTTCAGCTTGCCGTGGTCCTGGCCCGGATAGTAGTAACCGCCCGCTGCATACACGAAGACCTTGCGATCCGGCTGGCCGTTGCCATAGCGGTCCGCGAGCAGCTGGAACAAGGGCTTGCCTTCGATCTTCGCGACCGCGTCCCACACCGCCATGTCGATCGTGCCGATGGCAACAGACCGCTCACCATGACCGCCGGGCTTCTCGTTGGTGAACATCGTCGCCCAGATCTTGTGCGGGTCGAGGTTATCGCCCGCGTCGTTCACGAGCGCGGCGGCATCGGCTTCGAGAATGCGCGGAATGAAGCGCTCGCGCATCAGCTTCCCCTGACCGTAGCGGCCATTCGAATTGAAGCCGTATCCGACGACCGGCTTGCCGTCGCGCATCACGTCGGTGATGACCGCGACGAGACTCAGCGTCATCTTGCTGAAGTCGATGTAGGCGTTGCGGATGGACGAACTGATCGGGACGGTTTTCTCGCGAATCTCGACGATTTTCATGTACGTGCTCCAGGGCATTCGACGGGAGGCCAGCATAACCTCGAAAACCGCTGCTAAAATTCACTTCCATTCATTTCATTCTTCACATCGAGTGAATACTGAAACTCAAGCCGCGAGCGATTTCGAGTTCTTCATCCTGCTGGCGAAGCTTCGCAGCCTGTCGGGTGCGGCGCGCGCACTGGATCTGTCGCCGCCGGCTGCCACCAAGCGGCTCAGCGTCATCGAACAGCGGCTGGGCGTGCGTCTCGTGAACCGGACCACGCGCAGTGTGAGCCTGACGCCGGAAGGCGAGACCTATCTGCGCCATGCGTTGCAGATCGTCGGGCAGATTCGCGAGATGGAAGAGGAAATCGCCGGCGCCACGCGCGACCCTCAGGGTCTGCTGCGCATCAACGCGACGCTGGGTTTTGGACGAACGACGATTGCGCCGATCGTGTCCGAGTTCGTGAGGAAATTCCCGAGCGTCGAAGTCCAGTTCGAAGTCACCGACCGGCCTGTCGATCTGATCGAAGGCGCCTTCGACATGGCGATCCGCTTCGGCGAATTACCGGACAGCCGTCTGAGCGCGCGGCGCATCATGAGCAATCGGCGCTTTCTGTGTGCGTCGCCGAAATATCTCGACCGGCATGGAAGACCGGAGCGGGTTGAAGATCTGGCGAATCATCGCTGCATCATCCATCGGCAAAACGACGATGCGTACGGTGTGTGGCGCTACATCGTGAACGATCACATCGAGGCGATCAAGGTCAAGGGCGCGCTGTCGAGCAATGACGGCGATATCGTCCTGCGCTGGGCGCTGGACGGCCACGGCATTCTGATCCGGTCCGAGTGGGACCTGGCGAAGTACCTGCAGAGCGGCCGGCTGCATCTCGTGCTGCCCAACACCGTCCTGCCTTCCGCCGATCTGTTCGTCTACTACGCGCGGCAGAGAAACCAGACGGCTCGCGCGCGGGCGTTCATCGACTTCCTGGTCAGCCGGTTTCAGGCGCCGTTCACGCCGGTGGATGTCGGCGTCGATCAGCGCGCACGGAAGCGGCGCGGTCCGCGCGGCGCGAAAGCCTGACGCGAACCGGCCGCCTGTGCACTTTTACTGCGATTGACCGGAGTTCAGCTTCCTTTGGGCGTTCTGAAGATCCTGCGGATAGTTCGGGTCATTGGCCCGTCCGGGGTTATAGCCCGCGTCTTCCAGCTTCTTCAGTTCGGCGTTCTTCTTGGCGCGCGCCTGTTTTCTCGCGGCCTTCTTTTCTGCCTTGGTGGCGGGCGCGGCCGGGGCTGCGCCGGTGGCGGCCGAACCGTTGTCCTGACCGTAGGAGAGCGGAGCCGCCGATACCCCGACGACACCAATGACGAGTGACGCAACAACGCTTGCCAGGCTGGTTCTCACGTTTGATTCTCCGTTCGTTTGAGGTGAAGAAAGCGTCGCGCCCAGTATAAGCGTGGAATGCATCAATATGCCCGATACCTGCTACCCGCTACTTCGCGATGCGCGCCGGCACGGTCGCGAACAGCAGGTTCAGGCCTTCGGTCAAGGTGGGATGCGCGATCGGCGCGTCGCGCAGCACGGTATAGGGCAGTTTGCCTAGCATCGCGATCTGCACGGTTGCCACCACTTCGCCTGCTTCGCTTCCGAACATCGTGAAACCGAGGATCTCGTCCGACTCGGCCGCGATCAGCGCCTTCATGAAGCCGCGCGTATCCGAGTTGGTGCGAGCGCGCGGGACGGCTGCCATCGGCAGTTTCGCCACACGTACAGCGATGCCTTTCTGCGCCGCTTCCGTTTCGTTCAAGCCGATACGGCCAAGCTCCGGCTCGATGAAGAGCGCATACGGAATTTCGCGCCCGCGCGTGGTCCGGGCCTCGCCGCGAAGCTGTGCGCTCAGCACGCGATAGTCGTCGAAGGAGGCGTGCGTGAACATCGGCGTGCCGGCGGCTTCACCGATCGCATACACGTTGGACGCCGTGGTCCGCAGCTTCTCATCCACCTTGATGAAACCACGACTGTCGAGTTCGACGCCTGCGAGTTCCAGCCCGATATCCTTCGTGTTCGGAATGCGTCCCGTCGCGGCGAGGATATGCGTGCCCTCGATGTGCTCTCCGTTCGCGAGCTTCACGCGCACCGGATCGCGCGAATCGCCGGATCGCCCGGACACCGACTCGATCTCGACATTCAAGCGAACATCGATGCCATCCTCCTTCAGCGCGGAGGCAATCGCTTCGCTGACATCGGCGTCCTCGCGCATCGCCACGCGCGGTTCCTTCTGCAAGACGGTCACGCGCGCGCCGAGCCGCAGGAACGCCTGCGCCATTTCCAGCCCGATATAACCGCCGCCGATCACGATCAGATGCCCGGGAAGCTCGTCGATGCGAATGGCTTCGACGTGCGTCAGCGGATCCGCTTCGCGCAAGCCGGGCACGGAAGGAATGGCCGCATGCGTGCCGGTATTGATGAACACGTGCTCGCCTTCGAGCACGCGGACGCCGCCATCGTTGAGATCCACATGAATCCTGCGCGGCCCGACAAAGCGGCCTTCACCCAGAATCAGGTCGAAGCCTGCCTGAATGAAGCTGTTGAGATTGACATCGACGAGCGCGTCCACCACGCCCTTCACGCGGCTGCTGACGCGCTTCATGTCGATGCGCGGCTCACCCACTTCGACACCGAACGCACCCGCATGCCGCACCGTATGCGCGACCCGCGCGCTGCGGATCAGCGCCTTGGTGGGAATGCAGGCCACGTTGATGCACGATCCGCCGATCATGCCGCGCTCGACCACGGCAACGCGCTTTCCCGCCTTGGCCAGTTCCGTCGCGAGCGATTTTCCGCCCTTGCCGCCGCCGAGAAACAGATACTCGACCTGCTCGATGTTCTGCATGATGAACTCCAGACAAGCATCCACGATCCGGCGTCTTTCATGGCCGGGCTGAAGGCCATGTTAAGGAAGCTTGCCCGGCGTGACATGCTTCAGAAGCTCACAATCGCTCGCGATCGTCTCAATCGGGAGTGGCTAATCGCCTTACGTCAGTCGAATAGGTCGAGCATTCATCAGAATTCCATCCGCGCATTCACCGATACCGTGCGCGGCTCGCCCGGCTGGATATAGTCCGCGTACTGGTATTCCCAATAGCGATGGTTGGTCAGATTGTCGATGGCCGCACGCACGCCGACCGTATGACCCGCGACCCGAGTCGTGTAAGTCGCACCGAGACTGTAGAGCATGTAGCCGGGCACCTTGATGTCGCCGGCGGGACGCAGGCTGATATTGCCCGTGAACTTGGCGCCCGCGCCGAGCGTGAGGCCCGGCACGACGGGCACCGCGTAATTCACGTGCGCCGCCGCGACGAAGCCCGGTGCGCCCGCCACGCGATTGCCGTCGAAATCCGAGCCCTTCTTGTATTTGGTCGCGATCCACATGACATCGCCGCCGACGGTCCAGTCGCGCCCGATACGCACGTCCGTGCCGGCTTCGACACCCTGGAACACCGACTCGCCGTCTTCCACGAGGACGTTGTCGCTGTTCGCGTACTGCGCGCCCCGCTCGATGCGGAACAGCGCGGCCGTCGCGCTCCAGCGTTCGTTTTGCGTCTTCACGCCGACTTCGTACTGTTTGCTGCGCAGCGGGTTGAGCACCGCGCCCGAGTTGGCGTAGGTCGTGCCGACCACGTTGCCTGCCTCGAGCGACTCGACATAGCTCGCGTAAAACGTCGTGCCGGGCGTGAGCTTGTACATCAGCGCAACGGAAGGCGTCGCTACGCCGTTCTTCGAATAGGTCGAGGTCGTGGAGCCGTCGAGGCCGTAGCCATGTTGCTCGTAGTTCGTGAAGCGCACGCCGCCGAGCACGGACCAGCGTGACGTCAGCGCAATGGTGTCGCTCGCGAACAGCGCCTTCTGCACGATATCCGCGTTGCGGTACGTGTAGAAGCCGGAGCTGTCGTAGCGATTGACGTTCGGCTGATAGAGATTGCCGGTGCCGATCTGATCGTAGAACGAGTTCGCGGTGTTGTCGCTCGTCTGCTTCTGGTAAGACGCGCCGAACACCAGCTGATGCGCAAACGGCCCGGTCTTCACGAGGCCTTCCGCCATGACCTGCCACTGGTTCAGCTGATGCCCTTCCTTGCCTTCGAAGCGCGTGTCGTCATAGTCGCCCGCCAGATCCGTCAGATAGAAGGTGCTTTCGTTGCGATAGCGCGTGCTCTTGCTGAAGCTGTAGCTCGCGGTGACCGTCCAGTCCTGGTTGAGGTGGTAGCGCAGGCCGGCCGTGTAGATCTGCAAGTTGGTGTTCAGATGCTGGTCCGGCGTGACCAGCGTGCTGCTGCCGCCGCTCAGCGGCACGGGCAGCGCATTGCCGACGCCCGTCAGTTGCGCCGTCGAAATCGACGTGGTGATGCCCGACGCATGACGTTCCTGATACAACGCGCCGAAGGTGGCGGTCAGATCGCGGGTGAGGCGCGCATCGGCGGCGAGCGAGAACGAGTCGCGGCGGATATTGCCGTCGTTATAGGTCTTGCCTTCCTCATGTGTCGCATTGAAGCGATAGCCGAACATGTTGTCCGGTCCCACGCGACCGCCGACATCCAGATGCTCGCTCCACACATTGGTGGACGCATAGCCGACATCGACGCTCATGATCCGCTTGTCGCCGACAGGCGGCTTCTTCGTCACGTAGTTCACCACGCCGCCCGGCGCGCCGAAGCCGTACATGAAGCCCGACAGCCCCTTCAGCAACTGCACGCTTTCGAGCTGCTCGTAGGGCATGGTGATGCCGTACGAGTTGATCTGCTGACCGTCGATACGAAAGCCGTTCTGCCAGTCGAGCTGCATGCCCCGCACCGTGATGTAGCTCGCCCACGCGTTGTACGGGTTGCTGTTGTCGGACACCGAGGCGTCCTGCGCGAAGACGTCGCCGAGCTTTTTGGCCTGGCGGTCAGCGAGATCCTCGCCGGTGACGATGGTCGTCGAATACGGCGTGTCCAGTTGCGAGCGGTTGCCGAGCGCGCCGGTCGCGACATCGTCATGCAGGTGCTGGCCCTGGTCGCTGTCGGTCTTGGCCTTCACGGCAATGGCGGGAAGCGTTGCTTCAGCGGGCGCGGGCACGGCGTTCTCCTGCGCCAGCGCGGGCTGGATGCCCGCGAAGAGCAGAAGAACCGCACCAGTGGAGGGCCGCAAGGTCCAACTGCCGCGTCTGGCGGCATCGCGCGCTGCTGAAGTCATCTAATTCCCAGTGGTCGAGTTCATCAAATGCGAACCATTCGCATTTGCGAAGCGCGATTCTGACGAATTAGAAGGCGTTTGTAAACAGCTGCCTCAAAAGTTCGCCACGGCGATTCCGCGTTCCCGTTCGAACGCCTCCTGCGCGGGCGCGCCGGGCGGATGGACGCCGCGCGAGCGATAGTAGTCCGCGTACTGACTGCAGAACGCGTACACGCGCCTCAGTTCATCCACTGCGCGCTCATGAAGATCGACGCGGATGTTCACGGCGTCGAGCGAGTCCGATGCGCTCACCAGCAGCGCGCCCGAGCGCTCCGCCAGCGGCCTGCTGCCGTTGCTCTGACCGCCGGCATCGCGCCCCGCTTCGAGCGCGCGCAGCAGGCGCTGTTCGAAAGGCTCGGCGGCGCCGTGCTCGTAGGTTTCCGCCATCGCGAGAACCACCGGTTCGCCGCTCAGCACGTTGCCCATCGCCACGAAGCCGTCACCCACGCAATGCCCTGCCCAGCCCCGCGTGTGTTCGCCGGTGTGGCAGGCGGCGCGTCCATCCTCCGAAATCGTGCCGATCTGCCGGTAGGAGGCGAAATCGTCGTCGCGCACCAGCGCGTCGGTGACGTAGCGTGCCGAATGCCCGAGCTTCAGCAGATTCAGCGCGAGCGCGTTGTTGGTCGTGCGCACGAACGCCTGGCTCATCGTCACGCCCGCATGACGATGCAGGCCATCGCACCATTGGCCGACCGCCACCGAGTAGGTTGCGATAGCCATGCCGAAACGGCCCGTTTCACGGCACCGGGCCAGAATGCTATAAGTCATCGATTTTCCTTGAACAGAGAGACAACACTTCAGACCGCTGCAACATCGGCGGCTTCCTTCGAATGCTTCGTCTCGGGCAGCCAGAACAGCACGAAGCTCGTGAGGAACAGGCAGATCACGACGTACCACGCCGCGGGCATGATGTCCGCGCTGACGCCGACAAAGTAAGTGGACACGAATTGCGCGACCACGCCCGACAACGCCACGCCCAGGCTATAGATGATCGCCATGCCGGTGGCTCGCGCGGACGCCGGGAACAGTTCAGTCATGCTGCCGATTGCGGTCGCGCCGCCGAAGGCGGCCAGTGCCGCGAGCACGCCTTCGACGACCAGCAGGCGTGCGAGCGTCGGATCGTGCTTCAGCCAGACGAACAGCGGCACGACCACGACGATCACCAGCACGCGCGAGATCCAGATCACCGGCTTGCGGCCCACGATGTCCGACACATGGCCGCCGAGCGGGCTGACGACAAAGCCGGCGATCCCCGTCACGACGCCTGCGAGGACTGCGTCGGCCTGTGACATGCCGAGCGATTTCATCGCGATGATCGGCAGCGAGAACAGGATGATGAAGTTGGCCGAGGTGCCGCCGAAGGTCAGCAGCGTGCCGAGCGTGAGCTCCTTCACATGGCTGCGCAGGATGCCGCTGAGCGTCTGCTTCTGCCGTAGCGTCTCCCCGACATGCAGCGTTTCGTTGATGCGCAAGCGAATGTAGATGCCGACCGGCGCGATGATGGTGCCCATCAGGAACACGGTGCGCCATCCCCATGATGCGAGTGCGAGCGGATCGAGATAGCGCGACAGCAAGGCGCTGACGATCGCACCGAACGCAATGCCCAGGCTCTGGCTCGCGAACTGGAAGCTGCCGAAGAAGCCGCGCCGGTGCGGGCCTGCATATTCGACCAGCAACGCCGTCGATGCGCCGACTTCCCCGCCCGCCGAGATGCCTTGCAGGATGCGCGAGAACAGGATCAGGAGCGGCGCCCAGATGCCGATGGTTTCATAGGTCGGGGCAAGGCCGATCAGCGCGGAACTCAGCGCCATCATGCCCACCGTGAGCGTCAATGCCGCCTTGCGGCCGATCTTGTCCGCATACGCGCCGATCAGCACGCCGCCCAGCGGCCGGAAGAAGTAGCCGATAGCGAACGTTCCAGTCGACATCACGAGCTGGAACAAGGGGCTCAAGGTCGGAAAATACAGCTTGCCCAGCAGCACCGCGAAGAAGTTATAAGCGGTGAAGTCGAAGAATTCGAGCGCGTTGCCGATCGTCGTCGCGACGATCACTTCCGTGCCCGATACCTTGCGGGGCACGGTCCCGAGCGTCTTGTCGGCAGCATCCATTGCAGTGTTCATGTTCGATCCATTCTGGCGTTTCATTGAAGTCTGGAGGCTCAACATTGCTTGTACAATCGGGAAAAAGTTGAACGACTTCAAGTTTTTCCTAAGGAGCGCAATGCGATTCGACGTCTCTGATCTACGCATCTTCAAGGCGGTCGTGGACTCGGTCAGCATGACCAAAGCGGCAACCCGCGTTCACCTCACCGTCGCGTCGGTCAGCGAGCGCATCCGGCAAATGGAAGATCAGGTGGGCGTGCCGCTGTTCTCGCGCACGCGCTCAGGCGTCGTGCCCACGGAAGCAGGACGCGTGCTGCTGCATCACGCGGTGAAGGTGCTCAAGCAGGTCGACTTCATGAACGAAGACCTGGTCAACTTCACGAGCCGCCTGCGCACCAACGTGCGTCTCTACACCACCACGTATGCCGTCTCCGAAATCCTGCAGAACGCCGCGCCCGCGTTCTTCAGCGACAACCCCAACTCCGACCTCATCATCGAAGAGCAGCACAGCGAGGACATCGTCTTCGCGGTGACGAGCGGCGCGGCGGAGATCGGCATCATTGGCGACTTCGTCGAAACCGGCGCGCTGGAAGTTATCCCGCTGCTGCAGGACACGCTCGTTGCACTGTGCGGTCCGCAATTCGCGGACACGCTCGGCACGCGCAGCACGTTCGCCGATCTCCTCTCCTTCGACTTCCTCGGACTGGGCCCGGGCAGCCGCCTGCAGGAACAACTCGAAGCGCGCGCCCGCGAACTCGGCGCATCGATGCGCTATCGCGCGCGGGCGCGCAATCTCGATGCGATCTGCGGTCTTGCGTTCAACAACGTCGGCGTTGCCATCGTGCCGCGGCGCGTGGCGCTGCGCTTCTCGCCGGAGCAGTGCCGCATCATCGAACTGGCCGAGGACTGGGTCGGATACGACACCGCGGCCGTCGTGCAGCGGCGCGTCGACTTGCCCAATACGGCGGCTTCGTTGCTGGACTGCCTGATCGCGGCTGCGCATTGAGCGCCTCGCGCCGCAGGCCGCAGTGTTGACGCTCCAAAGCCGGAGTTCAAACGGGCGTGGTCGCGCTTGCCGCGATGGTGGTGGTAGCGGTGATCGGTGGCTTGGCGGTGATGCGGCTCGTGCGCGCCACGTCTGAAACGCAAAAGAGCGAAGCCCGCACGGACTTCGCTCTCTTTCAGCCTGAGTGCTTCAGCCTCAGTTACAAGCCGGCGCCGCCTTCTTGCACGCATCCGCAAGCTGCGGCGGCGGGTCTTTCTTGAACACGGTCTTGTACGACTCCAGCACGTTCGACTGCACCACCGGCAACGACTGCACGCCGATCCACGCAGGCGGCGTCTGTCCGATCAGCGCCTTCATCATCGCCATGGCTTCGGCCACGCCCTGATCGTACGGACGCTGCGAGCCGGTCGCCTTGAGCGGCCCGCCCTTCGCGATCTCGATAGCCGATTCCAGCCCGAGATCGACCGTCGTCACCGGCGTGTTGATGCCTTGCGCGCGCATCGAGGTCAGCGTATCGAGCGCGGGCTGGTCCCACACCGCGAACACGCCCTTCACGTCCGGATTCGCGGTGAGGAAGTCGCCCGCGATCTGCCCGACCTTCGACGGATCCGTGAACGCCACCTGCTTGATCTTGATGTCCGGCCGGTTCTTCTTCAGCCAGTCGTTCACGGCCTTGGTGCGCTCCGTCGTGCTGAAGTAGTCCACGCCGAAGTTCACCAGCCCGACCGTGCCGCCCTTCGGCACGCACGAGGCCAGCACCTTCGCCGCGATCTGGCCGTTGCCTTCGCTGTCGGCGGAGACCATTGCCACGTATTCCTGCGGATGCTTCAGCCCCTTCGGCACGTTGTCCATGAACACGAGCTTGATGCCCGCCTGCGAGACCTTCTTGTAGGTCGCTGCCGTGGCCGTGCCGTCGACGGGAATCGAAATGATGCCGTCCGGATGACGCTGGATGGTGTTCTCGATGTCGGCGATCTGCTTGTCCACCTGATATTCCGCCGATGCCGTGCCGATCACCTCCACGCCATATTTCTTGAGCGTGTCCGTGATGCCCGCCACTTGCAGCTGGGACCAGTCGAGGTTCATCGTCTGCATCGAAATGCCGACCTTGAACTTGCCCGCCTTGACCTTGGCGGCCTCGGCGTCCGTCAGCTTCACGGCATCGGCCGATGCGGCCTTCTCGCCGTTCGGCCCTTGTCCGACGATGCCCGCAGGCCCGATCGACGCCACCGGCAGCTTCTCGCACGACTGCGCGAATGCCTGCGATGCACACAGCGCCAGGGTCGTCGCCGCTGCGACGCTTGCCAGCCTTGCCCCAGATCCACGACGATGTTTCATGACTTCCCTCCGTTGGTCGTCTTGTTACTGCGTCTCCTGCTTCTTATGGGATCGCGCGCGCTGCGCTCATGTGTTCATTTGCGCGTGAAGGCGACGGCCGCGACGATGATGATGCCCTTGATGACGAGTTGCAGCGACGAGCTCACGCCGAGCAGCACGAGCCCGTTGTTCAGCGTGCCGATGATGAGACTGCCCAGCAGCGTGCCGAGAATGAAGCCGCGTCCGCCGAACAGACTGCATCCGCCGAGCGTGACCGAGGCGATCACGTCCAGCTCCATGCCCTGCACCACATCCGGCCGCGCGGCATGCGAACGCGCCGACAGCACGAGCGCGGCAAGCCCTGCCAGCGCGCCCGTCAGCACGAAGGCGAGCGTGGTCACGCGGCGGATGTTGATGCCCGAGTACAGCGCGGCCGTCGGATTGCCGCCCGCTGCATAGATACGCCGTCCGAACACGCTGTAATGCAGCAGCAACACGCCGCCGATGACCGCGAGCAAGGTCCAGAGGATCGGCACCGGGACGCCCAAGATCGAGCCTTCGCCGAAGATGGAAATGAAGGTGTCGTTGGTGATGATTTCGGGGCGCGTCGTGGTGACCATCAGCGCGAGGCCGCGCGCCGCCGAGAGCGAGCCGAGCGTCACGAGGAACGACGGAATGTTGAGGCGCGTCGTCACCAGTCCGTTGATGGCGCCGACGATCGCCCCGGTGCCGATGCCGGCGATGGCGCCGATGATCCAGCTGTCGCCGACATGCGACATCGCCAGCGCGGCCGCCATGCCGGACAGCGCGAGCGACGAGCCCACCGAGAGATCGATCTGCCGCGCGATGATGACGAAGGTCATGCCGATCGCGATGATCGACACCAGCGCGGTCTGCCGGCCGATGTTGAGGAAGTTGTCGATCGACAGGAACCACGGCGAGGCGAAGCTGAACACCACGAGCAGCACGGCGAACGCGATGTACAGCATGTAGGGCCGGTCACCCTGCACGAGCGCGCGCGCGATGCGCCACGCGCGCGAATGGCGCGATGCGGCCTGTTCTCCGGCGGGCAGCGGCGTGGGCGAGACGGAATCGTTCATGTTGCAGGCTCTTCGTGAGTGCGCAAGGTCTGGATGAGGTGATGCAGTTCTTCGGCGTGGCGCAGCGCTCCGCGTTCGATGGTCTGCCGGATCGAACCTTCCACGACGATCGACACGCGGTCGCACAGCCGCAGCAGTTCGTCGAGATCCGACGACACCACCACGACGCCGGTGCCCGCGCGCGCCGCGTCGCGCACGACGCCGTAGATCTCCTCGCGCGCGCCGACATCGACGCCCACGGTCGGTTCATCGAGCAGCAGCACCTGCGGACGCGGATGATTCCACTTCGCGAACACCACCTTCTGCTGATTGCCGCCGGAGAGAAATTTCACGCGCGTCGCGGCATCGGGTGCTTTCACGGAGAGCTGCTTCATCGCGCTCAGGGCCTGCTGTGCCGCAGCCTGCGCGCGCAGCCAGCCGCCGCGCGAAAAATGCGGCAGGCGCGGCAAGGTCAGGTTGCGTTCGATCGAATGATCCAGCACGAGTCCCTGCACATGGCGATCTTCCGGCACGAGCGCGATGCCGCGCGCGATGGCATCGGCGGGACGGTGGGCGGCGAGCGGCTGGCCGTCGAGTTCGACGCGGCCGTCCTGAACCGGCAGCAGGCCGAAGATGGTTTGCAGGATCTCGGTGCGGCCACTGCCGATCAAGCCCGCCAGACCATGCACCTCGCCCTTGTGGACCGTCAGGTTGACATCGCGCAGACGGGCGTTGCTGACGTGCGAAAGCGTCAGCACCGGCGGGCTCGCTGCCGGCGCGGCGCGGGGCGGCGTCTGCGTCGGCGCGATGCCGGATGCCGTCTCCTGGCGCGCTTGCATCGCGGCATGACGCGGGCCGACGATCGCCGCGACGAGTTGCTTCATGTCAGTCTCGGCGGTGACGAAATGGCCGGCGTTCGCGCCGTCGCGGAAGATGGTCACGCGCTGCGAAATGCGGAACACCTCGTTCAGCCGATGCGTCACGTAGATCACGCCGACGCCGCGTGCGGTCACGGTGCGGATGGCGTCGAACAGAATCTGTTCCTCGCCGCCGGTGAGCGCGGAGGTGGGTTCGTCGAGGATCAGCACGCGCACGTCGCCCATCAGCGCCTTGCAGATTTCCGTCATCTGCCGGTAGGCGAACGGCAGGGAATCCACGGGGGCGCGGGGATCCAAAGGAATGTGGTGTTCGCGGAGGAAGGCGCTGACTTGCGCCATCAATTCGCGCTGCCGGACGAGTCCGAAGCGGGTGCGCGGCTCGCGGCCCAGCATGAGATTGGCGCCGACCGAAAGCGATTCGACCAGGCTCAGATCCTGATACACCACGGCCACGCCTGCTTCGCGCGATTTGGCCGGGGAATCGAAGGCGACCTTCTGCCCGGCGATTTCGATCGAGCCTTCGTCGTAGCTATGGACGCCGCTCAGGATCTTGATGAGCGTGGACTTGCCCGCGCCGTTTTCGCCGAGCAGCGCGTGCACTTCGCCCGGCAGCACTTCCAGATTCACGCCGCGCAGCGCCTGAACGCCGCCGAATTTCTTGGTGACGCCGGCAACGCGGATCAAGGGCGCACGGGCCGATGAAGCGGCCGCGACCGCAACCGGCTCACTCATCTGTTGTCTCCTTCGCCGCGCGGGCGAATTCTTATGATTCGCGTCGTCATGCGCGAGTTGGGATGTGATCTTCGCATCACATATTTGGTGCGTCAATCACATTCAACCCCTATCCAGACGGGTGTATACGAGATGATTCCAACAATTGCACGTTGATTTGTGATGATCCTATCGCTTTCGCATCGCGGCACGCTGGCGTAAGCCAATCGAGGCACTATTCTTTTTGATCTATCTGGGGGAAGGCCGGGATATGCAATCCGATAGCGGAAATGTTTTCAGCGTGCCAACGCAGCGCAGCGCGGAAGAACAGGTCGATGCACTCACGACGGGACCCGGCGTCACCGTCGAACGAATCGTGTCGATGGGTCATGCCAGCCCGGAAGGCTTCTGGTACGACGACCCGCGCGCCGAATGGGTAGTGCTGTTGTCAGGCGAGGCCGTGCTCGACTTCGAAGCCGATGCGAGCCGTCGCCACCTGCGGCCCGGCGATTACGTCTTGATCGAGCCGCATTGCCGGCATCGCGTGGCATGGACGCATGAGTCGGAGCCCAGCGTCTGGCTCGCGGTGTATCACGAGCGCTGATTTGCGGCTCGGCGTGACCCTCGCGTAGGCTTGCGTCCGAAATTGATGCTTAAAAAACTTCCAGCAGACATTTCTTCTCGGGCAGAATTACATCCATCTTCGGCGAAGACCGAAAAAATGACTGAGAGAGCCGTCATCACGATGACGGCGATGTGATTGCCTTTCGAGGAGGCGCCATGTCTGCAACAAGCAAGAGCGCATCGTACAACGTGACCGTGCGCAAGGATGGCAGTGGTGCGTGGAGCATCGCCATGCCTCACGCGGAACGTCCGGACGACGTCTTCGTCACGTTCGTCAAGGATCAGGAAGAAGGCACGTGGCTGGCCGAGCAAATGCGGCCCGGCTTCGACATCGTGCTGGAAGTGGCGACCTGAATCCGTTTCATCAGGCCAGCGTGCCGGAATCGCCGGAAGCTGGCATTTCATACTTCGCGCGCGGGCGCAGCAAAAACGCCTGCGTGCGCTGCTCCATCACATGCGCGACCCATCCGGCCGTGCGACTCACGATCCAGATGGCGGTTGCCGAGCCGTCAGGCAAGCCGAGCGCCCGAGCCAAGGTCACGAGACCCAGCGCAACGCCAGGCTGCGCGTCCAGTTCGTGCCGCATGCGTTCGAGAAAAGCCAGCGTCAGCCGGGTCCTTTCGCGTGCCGCCGGTGCGCATCCGTCGCGGGCCGCGACTTCTGCGGCCGCCTGCAGCATCAGGTCCGCGCGGGGATCGCCGCCGGCATACAGCGGATGATTGAAGCCGAACAGGCTCGCCCCATACTCGCGCACGCGATCCGCGCGCGACTCCAGCGCCGACAACGGTTCGCACAACAGCAGCGTCTCGACCTTCTCGGTGCCGGTGCCGGTCGAAAAGCCAATATGCGAGCCGATGGCCGCCGCGACGCAACTGAAGATATCCGCATTCGTCGATGCCGCCACACGCGCGGAGAACGTGGCAGGCGCCAGTTCGTTGTCCGCGAGCACGACGAGCGCCGTGCCAAGCGCGCGCAACGTCTCGGGCGTCACCGCCGCGCCCGCCGCGCGCAGGATCTGCCCGGCGATGCTCTCATCGGCTGCACGCGGACAGAACACGCGCTCCGGCCCAAGGAAGCCGACGCAGCCCGCCATGCTCTGCAGCATGAGCCGCGCGGCCTGCACCGCGCCGCCATCGGTAATCTCGCGCGTGCCGCGTCCCTGCATGCCCAACGCGAAGGGCACCATGCCCAGCAACGCGCCGATATCGCCGCTCGCCACCCCGCCTTCATGCACCGACAGCACGCGCAGCACGTCGGGCGGCGTCTCCATGGGCGACCAGACCGCGAGTCCGCTTTGCCATACGCCGGTCATCAGCAGATGAACAACGGATTCGAACGCTGCCCCTGAACTCGCCAGATCCACGGCCAGACGATTGCGATAGCGCGGCCCGTGCGGCGTGACTTGCGTGATGGCCGAATGCAGCACCGGATCGCCCAGACGCAGCGTGGATTCCGCCACCGCGCCGCTGGGTGCGCGGCCGCGTTTGCGCGCGGCGAGCCGTTCGATGTCGCGCCGCAGATATAGCCGCTTGCGTCCGTCTTCGTGAGGCGTTGCGCGCACCAGTCCGCGGCTGACATAGGCATAGAGCGTCGCGGCCTTGATGTTCAGCCGCGCCAATGCTTCTTCGCAACTCAACACGTCGTTCCAGTTTCCGTCACTCATCTTTGTCACTCTTCAGACAGCATCGAACTTCTTTATATTGATTTTAAAACTCAATATTGATAGCTATAAAGGCTATCAGTAAAGTGAACTCCGGAACACCACAAAGGCCGTCGCGAACCATCCGGTCCGAACGACAGGCCACCGATATCCGGAGACACCGCATGACCCTGGACACCACGCCGGCTCAGCGCAATCGGGTTGACCTGCGCGAGACGCTGCAGGCCGCGCCGCTCGGCGCGTATCACTTTCGCCTCGCCATACTGCTCGCGCTGATCCTCTGGTACGACGGCTTCGATCTCTACAACGCGTCGTACATCGTTCATGACGTCGCGCCGGCCTGGCATCTGTCGCCGAGCCAGATCGGCCTGTTGCTGTCATGCGGGCTCGGCGGCTTTGCAATCGGCTCGGCGGTCTCGGGACTGTTCGGCGACCGCTTCGGACGGCGTCGGGTGATCCTGCCGGGCGTGTGGGTATCGAGCGCGATGAGCCTCGCCATCGCCCTCTTCGCGCACGACCTGTCCTCGTTCGTCGTGCTGCGATTCATCATGGGCCTCGCGCTCGGGCTGCTGATGCCGATGTGCGTGACCTACATCAACGAGATCGCGCCGAAGCGTTCGAACAACGTCTTCACCATCGGCTTCTTTTCGCTCGGCTGGATTGGCGGCGCGACCTGCTCGGGCTTCATCGCCGCGTGGCTGATGCCGCGCTTCGGCTGGCAAAGCATGTACTTCACCGGCGCGCTGGCGATGGCCCTCGCGGTCGTGCTGCAATTCGTGCTGCCGGAGTCCATTGCGTTCCTCGCCAGCCGCAACCGCATGGACGAGGTGCGCACGCAACTGACGCGCTTCTGGCCGGCGCGCGCGGCGGACTTTCGCACGGCCGAAGTCGTCGTGCCCGCGCCGACGGTGAAGGCCGGCTCGTTCCGCGCGCTGTTCGCTGTGCGCTTTCGTCGTCAGACGCTGTGCTTCTGGGCCATGGGCGCGCTCTCGCTGTTCTCGTCGTATGGACTCTCGGGCTGGCTGCCCACCATCCTGCTCAAGCGCGGCGAGAACCTCTCGCATAGCTTCGCGTATGGTTCGCTGCTCGTGTTCGCATCGGCGTTCGGCAGCCTGCTCTCAGGGTTCGTCGCCGACCGCACCGGCAACCGGCGTCTCACCATGTCCATTGCGTGGCTGCTCGGCGCGAGCGCCATCGGCATGCTTGCATTGCTGGAGAACGTGCAGGTCTTCTGGATCATCGTGATCGCAGGGATGTTCGTGATCGGCACGCAGACCGTGCTCAACAATCTCGTCGCCGTCAGCTATCCCACCGAGATTCGCAGCACGGGCGTCGGCGTGTTCTTCGGCATCGCGCGCTTCGGCGCCATGTGCGGCCCGGCCATTTCCGGCGTGCTGCAACAGGCAACCGGCGGTCCTGGCGCGATGTTCTCCGTGCTCGCGGCGTCGCTGGTCACGGCGGCCGTGCTGGTCTTTCTCGTCGAGCGGCCGGAACGCCTGCCCGATGCCACCGCCTTCGGACACTGACATGCCCAGGCTCACGCTATCGCTTGCCGTCAATGACTACGATCACGTGCGCGACCTGCTCGACGCGCGCGTGCGTGCCGAGGGCATCGACCTGATTCCCACGGTGCTGCCGGTCGAGGAGATCTTCTATCGCACGACGCATTTCCAGGAGTGGGACGTGTCGGAGATGTCGCTCGGCAAGTACGCCTCGCTGCGCTCGCAGGGCGATGACCGGCTGATCGGACTGCCGGTGTTTCCGTCGCGCGTGTTTCGGCTCTCGTCGCTGTATGTGGGGCGCGGGAGCGGTATCGAGCGGCCGGGCGATCTGCGTGGCAAGCGCATCGGCGTGCCGGAGTGGGCGCAGACGGCGTCGGTGTATTCGCGCGGCTGGCTGGCGCACGATCAGCACGTGCCGCTCGATGAAGTGGAATGGATTCAGGCCGGTGTGAATCAGGCGGGACGCCGTGAGAAGGTCGAGGTGCGCGTGCCCGAGGGCGTGCGGTATCGGCCGGTGCCCGAGCGTTCATTGACGGCGATGCTGCTCGCAGGCGACATCGACGCCATCCTGAGCGCGCGTCCGCCCGCGCCGCCGCCTGGCCGCGGCGATGAGATCGTGCGCATGTTCGAACCGTTCGAGCCGGTGGAGCGCGCGTATTTCAGCGCGACCGGCATCTTTCCGATCATGCATCTGATCGTGCTGCGGCGTGAGGTGTTCGAGCGGCATCGATGGATTGCCGGCAATCTGCTCAAGGCTTTCACGCAGGCGAAGGAGAACAGTCTCCAGCGGCTTGCGGACATCACCTGCTCGCATTTTCCGTTGCCATGGATGAACGCGCGCGCCGACGAAGCCCGTGCGCTGTTCGGTGGCGATCCCTGGCCTTATGGCGTGGAGCCGAACCGCATCACGCTCGATGCCTTCCTGCGCTATGCGCACGAACAGGGCGTGTGCCATCGACGGCTGGCGCCTGAAGATCTGTTTCCCATCGAGATGTCGGCCGCGGTGCGCGTCTGACTTTTCTCTTTACTCGCAGAGTTTTGACCATGACGCAGAACACGACCTACACCGCCGCTCCCGTCACGCACGACGCGCTCGACATGCCGCGCCTGCTCGACGACCTCGCCGCCGCCAATCACATCCTCGCGCAGCATGAAGTGCTCGATGGCTTTGGTCACGTCAGCGTGCGCGATCCGCGCGATCCGCTGCGGTTCCTGATCGCGCAGTCCATGGCGCCGGAGCTCGTGCAGCCCGAAGACATCCTCACGCTCGACTTCGACTGCGAGCCCGTCGACGGCGACACGCGCAAGCGTTATCTGGAGACCTGGATTCACGCCGAGATCTATCGCGCAAGGCCGGACGTGCAGGCGGTGGTGCACAGCCATTCGCCTTCGGTGATCCCGTTCGCGGCTTCGTCGGTGCGGCTGCGGCCCATCTATCACATGGCGGGTTTTCTCGCGACGGGGTCGCCGGTGTTCGATATTCGCCATTGCTTCGGCTGCACCGACATGCTCGTGCGCAACGGCGCGCAGGGACGTGCGCTGGCGGAGACGCTGGGGGCATCGGACGTGGCGTTGATGCGCGGGCATGGCTTCGTGGCGACGGGGCCTTCGTTGCCGGCCGCGGTGTATCGCGCGATTTATACGGAGCTGAATGCGGGCATGCAGCAGAAGGCCATCGCATTGGGTGGGGAAGTGACGTACCTCGATGAAGGCGAAGGCCGCGCCAGCACGGAGACGAATCTCGGCGTGATGGAACGGCCCTGGACCTTGTGGAAACGGCAGGTGGAAGGGCAGCGATAGGCATCGGGATAGGGGCTGTTAACCATATGGGCAATAAAGTCGCGTTGTAGCGGGAATGACTCGGGATATGCATCGGCGATAGGATTTGGCCTTTTGGATCCTCTGCCCTACCCATGCGCTTTTTCGATTCGACTGCCTCACATCCCCTCCTCCGCTCATTCGCTGCCGCCTTCGCCAGTTCAATGCTCGCCTGCACCGCCCACGCCGCCAGCTTCAGCGTGACCAGTCCCGCATTCGAAGACGGCGGCACCATCGCCGCGCGCTACGCCGGTCCCGGCGTGTGCGGCGGTGAGAACGTCAGCCTGCCCGTCGCCTGGCACGATCTGCCGCCCGCCACACGCAGCGTCGTGGTCACGCTTACGGACCCGAACGGGCCGAAAGGCATTGGCGTGACGCACTGGATCGCCTATAACCTTGCGCCGGAAGCGTCGAAGCTGGACGCGGGCGCCGCTATTTCCGCGCCGGCGTCGGTAGGTTTGAACATGACGAAGGCCGCTGCGTATCGCGGTCCTTGTCCGCCTGTGGGAGATACGCCGCATCACTATCTGCTGACTGTCACCGCAACGGATCTTGCGCCCGGCGTGCTACCCGCCGGGTTGGACTATGCGGCGCTGCAAGCGCGGCTCGCGGGGCATACGCTCACCGGGTCCACGGTCATTGGACGGTATGGTCGATGAGTCATGGAAATATGCAATGAGGTCATGAACACCACCTTATAGCGATCCACAGCGGGTTGTGCAGCATCATGGGACACCCGACCGCTCACATCTTCTCCTTCACTCCAAGACGGATCAGCCACCAGTTCACCGGGTAACTGGTGGCAAATCCGGCCAGCATCGCGATCTGCATCGCCAGCCAGAATTCCGGACTGGCCACACTGGCAACCCCGCCGTACACGCGCCTGAACCAGAGAAACTGGATGACGGCCATCATTCCGTACATGCCAAGCTGCCATGCCGTAATCGACGCAATGTCAGCCTTGACCGCAGCGCGCAGCGCCTGGAGCGGCGACAGCTCGCGCATCGGCTTGATGCTGCTGTACTGAAACTGGATGCCCAACAGGAAAGCGACGAGGAAATCCGGAATCCAGACGGCGAAGGTCTTTTCCGCAAAGAAGCCGTGCCACCCGAACCAGACAGCGATTGCCGGAAACATGAAGGCAGCCCACTCCACAACGATATCGGCGAGCGCACAACCGGCGCCACAGTGGCTCGTCCCCTTCAATACCGCCGCGGCGAAAGGTGGGTCAACGTTCGCAACGTTGCTATCTGGAACATTGCGGCCCCAGAGGAAATAGGCGCCAAGCCATAACACCGAGCCGAACAGCGCCGTGAGGGGCCACACAGCATTCATCACCCCCATCTTTTGCGGATGACGGACCTCGTCGATGACGATGATCGCGGCGCAGACGAGCGCCAGCACAATCGATGCTGTTGACACAACGTGCAACCAGGACGGAAAGGTTCCGTAGGTCATTGCCAAACTCCTCTCCGTTGATGAGTTCAGCCACCTGGCCTTTCGGCGGCGCTGCTGGTCAGGCGCAAGGCCGTGTCGACCAGCGCCAGATGTGAAAGCGCCTGTGGAAAGTTGCCGGAGAGATGGCGGCCAGGCACGTTGTACTCTTCTGCCAGCAATCCGAGGTCGTTGCGCACCGCCAACACGCGCTCGAACTGCGCGAGGGCTTCGTCGCGACGTCCCTGCATGCTCATGCAGTCGGCGAGCCAGCACGAACAGGCGAGAAAGCTGCCTTCCGCAGGCGCATCGACAGGCGCCTTGAGCCGGCGGATCAAACCGCCTTCGGAAAGCTCCCGCTCGACGCGCGCAATCGTACTGGCCATTCTGGGTTCCGTCGCGGCAATGAACCCGACCGCGGGCAGCCGCAACAGACTCGCATCGATTGCCTGACCACCATAGCTCTGCACGAATGAACCGAGACCGTCGCTCCAGCCTTCACACAACACTTCCTGTCTGACCGTGTCTCGCAACGCGACAAGGCGTGCACGAGTCATCGCGTCAAGCGTGGCGGCATCGGCGAGCGTGGCAATGAAGCTGTTCAACGCCGCCCACACCATCACCTTCGAATACGTGTATTGGCGCGGCGTCCCGCGCGATTCCCAGATGCCCGACCCTCCGCTCTGCCAGACCTGTTCCAGATGCAGGACGATGCGCGTCGCGACTTCGGCTTCGCGCTGCGAAGGCGGAATGCCACCACGCCGCGCGAGCGCAAGGCATTGGATAACCTCGCCAAGCGCATCGATCTGATGTTGAGTTGACGCCGCATTGCCGACCCGCACCGGCTTTGCGCTCCGGTAGCCCGGCAATGACCCGATGACGCGTTCCTCGACGTGCCGCGAACCATCCACGCGATACATGATCCGTACATGCTCGGGCGACCCGGCAATCGCGCGCAGCAGCCAGTCGCGCCAGCCGAGCGCTTCCTCGTGAAAGCCTGCTCGAAGCAGTGCCCCGAGCGCGAAACTCGCATCCCGCAACCAGCAGTAGCGATAGTCCCAGTTCATTTCTCCGCCAGGCACTTCGGGAAGCGACGTGGTGGGCGCCGCGATCAGCCCGCCGCTCGGGCCGTGGCATAGCGCCTTGAGCGTCAGAAGCGAACGACGTGTCGCTTGCGGCCAGGCCGTGCTGCTGTCGTCGAAGTGGCCGATCCAGCGGCGCCAGAACCGCAAGGTTGCGCTGAGCGCCCCTTCGGCGTCGATCGGTTCGGGCGGCGGCAAGTGCGAGGGTCCGTAGCTCATCACAAATGCGAGCCGCTCGCCGGCGCTGATGTCGAATTGCGCTTCGATGGCATCGTCGCGAATGGTTTGCTGCATCGGCGCGCGCACCGCGATGAGATCAGGTCCGACACGCGCGACGACACCGCCCGCCTCGCTGCTTAGCCACGGTGGCACGAGGCCATAGTCGAAGCGCAGCCGCAGCGTCGATCGCATCGGGACAGTGCCGCGCAGTCCGACCACGATCCGCACGAGCGACGGAAACCGCTTGCGCAAGGGCATGAAGTCGATGATGCGGACGGCGCCATCTTGCGTCTCGAAGTCCGTTTCGAGCACGAGCGTGTCGTCACAATAGCGGCGCTTGAGTTCACCTGGCTCGGCGACCGGCATGATCGACCAGTTCCCGTGTTCACTCCTGCCGAGCAACGCAGCGAAGCATGCATCATCGTCGAAGCGTGGCCAGCACAGCCAGTCGATCGAGGCATCGCGGCTCACGAGGGCGGCGCTCTGCCCATCCCCGATCAGGCCATAGTCTTCAAGTGGGCGACTCATGTCTGGATTCTTTCCGCGCGTCGTACGAATCGGATCAGGCGCGCAGCTTTCGCATCAACAGCGCCGCGCCCGTCAGCAGTCCGACGCCGGCGGCTGCCCAGAACGCGTTGCGATGCCGGTCGGTGAACATTTCCCAACTGGCTTCGCGCGACTGCGCGTCGAAGCGCCCATGCGCACCATAGTCGCCCGATACGGGTTCGAACAGGTTCGACGGCGCGTCGGCGGGGGCTGCTTCCTCGGTCAGCTGTCCGCTGTAGCCGGCGCGCGCCAGATAGCGGTCGATCAGGCTGGGCGCAATGCGGTTAGCGAGAATCGCCTTGACCGTCGGAAAGCCGACCCAAACCTGACGTCGCCGATGCGTTGCAGCAAAGAAAATTGCTCGCGCGGCCACCTCGGGCTGAAAGATGGGCGCGACAGGCCGGGCCTTTCTGCCGGTCTTGTTCAACGCCCAATCGAACTGCGGTGTGTTGACGGCGGGCAGGTCGACCATCGTGAGATGAATGTCCAGACCGTCGTGGATGATCTCCGACCGTAATGAGTCGGTAAAGCCGCGAATGGCGAACTTGGCGCCGCAATACACCGATTGCAGGGGAACCGAACGGTAGGCGAGCGCCGAGCCGACATTGACTATCGTGCCGCGGTTGCGGGTTCGCATTCGCCTGAGCGCGGCCATCATTCCATAGACCTGCCCGAGATAGGTGACCTGCGTGCCGCGCTCCACCTCGGCGGCCGTGAGGGCCGACACCGGCGAGAACACGGTCGCCATTGCCACGTTGACCCATACGTCGACAGGTCCGAGCTGTTCTTCGACCGCATCGGCGGCGGCATGAACCTGCTCCGCCGACGCAACATCGGTGACGCGCGCGACCGCACGTACGCCATAGCGCGCGGCGATGTCGCGCGCCGCACGTTCGAGCCGTTCGCCGTCGCGTGCAAGCAGAGCGACGTCGTAACCGCGCCGTGCGAATTCTTCGGCAGTGGCGCGACCGACGCCCGCGCTCGCTCCGGTGATGACGGCAATATCTGGCATGGCAAGGCTCCGCTGGCATATGTCCCGGACAACGGACGCAAGACACATGCCGCTTTGTGGGCAGCATGCCGGGAAAGACTCCGGTGCTGAAGGACGTCATGGCCGAAGCGATTTCGCTGGATGCGACGGCGCGGCGAGAGCCGTAAAAAATGTCACAGTGTGACGCAATATTTTCAGGTGCGCGTCGACAGGATTCCCGGCGCGACACGAGTGCAAGCATCAGAGCGGCTCGACTCCACCCGGCAGGCGCGCAACGTGCTCCAACGCCGACATTTCGATTTCAACGTCGCACGGAGGCGCGCTTGGCACGCTGGCAATGGATACTGCTGCAGTTCATCCGCAAGCTATGGGTAAGGGCGACGCTTATCGGCGCTCTCGGCGTGCTGGCGGCCGTGGCCGCCGCCGTTGCGGAGCGTTATCTTCCCTGGCGGTTCTCAGGCAGCATCGGCGCGGATGCGGTGGACAGCATTCTGACGATCATGGCGTCGAGCATGCTGGCCGTGACCACGTTTTCCCTGAGCATCATGACGTCGGCGTATGGATCGGCTACGAACACCGTCACCCCGCGCGCGACCATCCTGCTGATTCAGGACAGCGTCACGCAGAACGCGTTGTCGACGTTCATCGGCTCGTTCCTGTTCAGCATGGTGGCGCTGGTCGTGCTGAAGGTCGGCGCCTACGGGCCGCAAGGACGTTCGGTGCTGTTCATGATGACGATCGTCGTGATCATCCTGGTCGTCATCGCGCTGCTGCGCTGGATCAACCATCTCACGCTGCTGGGCCGCGTCGGCGAGACGACCGACAGGGTCGAGCAGGCGACCCAGGCCGCAATCGACGCAAGGCTCGACGAGCCCTTTCTTGGCGGCCGGGAACTCAAGGATCCCGCCACCGATATTCCGGACGGCGCCGAACGTTTGCACGCAGGTGTGACAGGGTATGTGCAGTACGTGGATATGGCGGCACTGAACGCACAGGGAGAACGGTCGGGCCGCGACGTCTTCGTACTGGCCATTCCGGGCATGTTCGTCTACCCGAATTCCGTGATCGCCTGTCTTGGTCCGGCAAGCACAGCCGGCGAAGCGACAGCGGAAACCCTGCAAGAGAGAATCAGGGATGCGATACGCATCGGCACACGGCGCAGCTACGACCAGGATCCGCGTTTCGGCGTGGTCGTTCTGAGCGAAGTGGCGATCCGCGCCTTGTCGCCCGCTGTGAATGACCCCGGCACGGCCATCGACGTGATCGGGCGGCAGGCGCGACTGCTTTCGAAGTGGGCCGAGGGCCCGCGTCTGCGGGAAGACGCGGAACCCCGGTTCAATCACGTCCATGTCGTCGCGCTCACCTCGCGGGATCTGTTCGATGACGCTTTTCGGGTCATCGCGCGCGATGGCGCTGCTTTTGTCGAGATCCAGTTGCGGTTGCAGAAGACCTTTTGCGCACTCGTCCAGATGGGCGATGACGCGTTTCGCGAGGCCGCGCGTCACCAGTCGCGGCTTGCCCTGACCCGCGCGGAAGCTGCGATGACGCTCGAAGACGACAAGAAACTGGTGAGGAGCGTGGCGGGATCCTTGGCGTCTTGTCTCGATCACGCGGTCTCGACACCGGCGGGGGAGTAATGGGGCTGCCCGCGACGACCGCGACCATCGCAACCGAACCCTGAAAGGCCACTCGACAACGGCTTGATGTTTGTCGACAATCAAGCTCTCTGACTACGGACGGCCCCGATGAGTAAAAGCATGAACATCCGTGCCCTGCATCCCGATGAGGTTGCTTCCTACATCGATGCCCTGGCCGACGTGCTCATCGACTGCGTCGAGGGAGGCGCTTCCGTCAGCTTCATGCTGCCGATCTCGAGGGAGACCGCGGTCCGCTTCTGGACGGACGTTGCGCATGGTGTCACGCGCGGTGAACGGATCCTGCTGGTTGCCGAGGACGCGGACGGCAAGGTTCTCGGTACGGTGCAATTGGTCGTCGCGCAACCGGAAAACCAGCCACACCGCGCCGACGTAGCCAAGATGCTGGTTCACCGCGACGCGAGGCGTCAAGGCATCGCCGCGCGGTTGATGGAAGCACTCGATGACTTCGCTCGTCAGGCCGGCAAGTCCGTGCTCGTGCTGGATACCGTGACGGGCGGCGATGCCGAACGGCTCTACCGGCGCAGCGGATGGCAATGCGTAGGCGGCGTTCCGAACTACGCGCTGATGCCCGACGGCGGCTTGTGTGGCACGACGTTCTTCCACAAGCAGTTGCGTTGACATGCTGCATGCGGAGATCGAAATCCCGGGGCCGGCCGGGCCGCTGAGGGGCACGTTGTTGTCGCCGGCGCCCAGCGATGTTCCGGTGGTGTTGATCGTGCCGGGATCGGGTCCGACGGACAGGGACGGCAACAATCCATTCGGCGTTCAAGCGGCGACCTATCGGCTGCTTGCGGAAGGACTGTTCGATCGGGGCATCGCGTCGGTTCGAATCGACAAGCGCGGCATGTACGGCAGCGCGTCGGCGATACCCGATGCCGATGACGTCACCCTCGACGATTACGCGAAAGACATCCGGTCATGGGTAACGGCGATCCGTAAGCGGATCGATGCGACCTGCGTATGGGTGCTGGGACATAGCGAGGGAGGACTGGTTGCATTGTCGGCTGCACAGCAAAGCGCCGAACTGTGCGGCCTGGTTCTGGTGTCCACGGCAGGGCGGCCTCTGGGGCAGGTGCTGAGGCAACAGTTGAGATCGAACCCGGCAAACGCGCCGGTTCTGAGCAATGCAATGTCGATACTCGAAGCCTTGGAGGCAGGACAGACCGTAGATGCCGGCGGAATCGATCCGGCGCTCATGCCGCTGTTCAGGCCCGGGGTCCAGCAGTTCTTGATGAGCGAATTGAACGTCGAGCCGACCGCTCTTCTGGCGAACGTTTCGAAGCCGGTGCTCATCGTGCAGGGCACGCGCGATGTTCAGGTTGACCCGCAAGACGCGCTTCTTCTAAGGGACGCCAATCCGCGAGCCGAATTGATGCTCGTCGCGAATGCCAATCACGTGTTGAAAACGGTCAATACAGAAGCTATCGACGATAACCTTGCCGCGTATTCGAACCCGAACCTTCCGCTGGCAGAGGGTTTAGTGGCGGGTATTTCTGCGTTCGTGCAACGATAACAGCCCTCATCCGCTGCGGTGATGAAGCCATCTAACGCGCTTCTAATAAATGAGGCTTACATTCATCACGTGGCAGAACGCTCAGCTCACGAGCGGACTTCTGAAGAATCTGGATGCGGGCGAGATGGTGTTGGTGTCGTCGGGCTTCCACCTGCAACGCGGCGCACTTTATTTCGCTCATTTCGGCGTTCAGGCGAAACCGGTGAGCGCCGATCATGTGGCCGCCATGCCATCCTTGCTGCCGCTGGCTTACAACCTTGCTGTTACGGATCTGGCGCTCCACGAGTACGCGGGCATCGTTCGTTACGACATCTTCAACGCGCTCGGATGGAACGCTGCGAGAACGGCGCCGGGTCAGGCGTGAGACCGGGCCTCACTGTTTTCACCCGAAGCCGTCATCATTCACGTCTCGACAGACACATACTCGACGAATCATGCTCATGGTCGCCGCACCTTTCATCGCGCTCTTTCTCGCCGTCCCGGCTGTGTGGTCGCCTGCTGCGCGATGGCTCGTCCCCGGTCTGCTCATCGTCGGCTATGCCGCGGCATTGTCCAACGGGCAACTCACGCCGCTTGCCGCCCTATCGCTCGGCCTGCTGCTGGCTGCCGCATTTGCCGTGGCTCCGCAGCGTCAGGCGTGGATGCGCTTTGCCGGGCACACCGTCTTCATCGTGCTGGCCGTGGCTTTGAGCATGCACTGGATGCCGGGTTTCAATAACCTGCGCGTCATCGGACCCGAGCGTTTTACGGCAGATGCCGTGCCGTTCACGATGTTCCTGAATCTGGACAAGCCGCTCGTCGGATTCTGGCTGCTGCTGGCCTGTCCATGGATACGGCCGCGCCATGCACCGGCGGCATCGTTGAAAGCAGGCGTGGCAGGCGTCGCGGGAACCACGATCGTCTGCTTGCTGCTTGCGCTGGCGTTGGGACTCGTCAGATGGGAGCCGAAGCTGCCTGCGTCCACGTGGCTCTTCATGTTGAACAATGTGCTGCTGGTCACGGTGACCGAAGAAGCCCTGTTTCGCGGTTATCTCCAGGGCGGCCTGTCGCGCCTGCTCAAGCGCTTCGCGCACGCGGACGTCATCGCGTTATGCGTGGCGGCGCTCGCGTTCGGGCTGGCGCATGCTCCCGGCGGCTGGCAATGGATCGTGCTGGCAACCATCGCGGGTATCGGCTATGGACTGGCGTATCGCTATGGCGGCCTGGGCGCCGCGATCCTCGCGCACTTCGGGCTGAACGCGGCGCACTTTCTGCTTTTTACTTATCCGATGCTTCAGGCGCCCGGCGTGTCGTAGCCAGTCTCCAACCATCAACCCGCGACCAGGCTCTCGTGCTGGCCAACAACTTCATCGAAATGCACGAGCTCGGGTGCAAGATTCAATTCATTGAAAACAGCTTGCACGGCGAGAGAACAGGTAGCGCGAGCGATATAGAGCTTCATGACAGATCCCGAATGAATGAGTAAAGGAAGGCCGGTCAGCAAGCGTGAATGCCTGCCGTCCCGCGAACCTCAGGCGGTTTCCTTCATGCGCTGAAGCGCGGCAACAAGTTCGCTCGGGTCAGGGCGCTGCGTGTAGTCGGGGCTGACTTCGGCGTACGCAATCTTGCCGTCGCGCGCAATCACATGGCGCGCCGGCATCGGCAGGGTCCAGCTCGGTTCGCCGTTGATTTCGGGGAGATCGACGTTGAAGCCCTTGTACGCATCGATCAGTTCGTCCTGCAACCGGAAGCGGATACCGAAGGCATCGGCCGTCTTGCCGCCTTCGTCGACGAGGATCGGATAGCTGAGCTTGTTCTGGCGTTGCGACTTCAGACTGTTGGCTGCGGTCTGCATCGAAAGGGAAACGAGCGTCGCGCCAAGCGCGCGGATCTCGTCCGCCACTTCCTCGATGGCCTGCAAGTCGAGGTTGCAGTACGGGCACCAGACGCCGCGATAGAACGTGACGACGAGCGGCCCCTGTTCGAGCATGTCCGTCGACGAGACGCGTTCGCCTTCGGCCGTGGTGAGCGTGAAGGTCGGCGCAAGGTCGCCGACCTTGAGCGATCGTTCGGCCTGGCCGCCCGCGATCAGCTCGGCAGTGGTCCGGTGAAAAATTTCGACGACTTCAGCCGGTGCAACCTTGCTCTCGAAGTGCGCCTTGAAGGCATCCAGTTTTGTTTGCAGTGTCATGATCCGCTCCTGATTGAATCGCCGGTGCTGGCGTGGAAGTCATCGTGATTCATTCGCAAGAAGGCCGGTAGAATGCGCGGATGACTTTCACTTATTCACCCGATAAATGAATGACAAGCTCTCGACCTTGCGACTCTTCGTGCGGGTGGCCCATACATCGAGCTTCAGCCGGGCCGGACGCGAACTCGGGCTGAGCCAGCCGTCGGTATCAAGGCAGATCGCCGAACTGGAAGCGGACGTCGGCGCCGCGCTCTTTACCCGCAGCACGCGGGCCGTGAAGCTGACCGACGCCGGCGCGGACTATCTGACGCGCGTCGAGTCGATTCTCGAAGCGCTCGAAGAGGCGGATCATGCCGCGCGCGGCAGTTCGGAGCTGCGCGGGCAGTTGCGGGTAGCGCTGTCGACGAGCTTCGGTATTCGCGAAGTGATTCCGCGCATCGGCCGTTTCATGGCCTTGCATCCGGCGCTGCATGTCGAGCTGCTGATGTCGGACGATCGGCAGGACCTGATCGCGGAAGGTGCGGACGTGGCGATCCGCTTCGGCACGCTGCCGGATTCCAGCGCGCGATCGCGCCTGGTAGGACGTTCCGCCCGCTTGCTGGTGGCCGCGCCGAGTTATCTGGAGCGTGCGGGCCGCCCGCTCGAACCGTCCGATCTGAGCGACCACGCGTTCGTGCTCGGGCCGTCCAGCGTGGCGTCGCTGGGCTCGACGCTCCGCAAGGATGGCCGCGAGGTTTCGTTTCGCGGCGAGGGTCGCTTTGCGACGTCCGTGAACGAAGGCGCGACGGCTGCGGCAGTTGCGGGGCTGGGGATCCTGACGGTGGGCTATTGGGGCTGCCGGAACGAGATCGCGGACGGACGACTCGTGGCGATTCTGGAGGACTGGGTGCTCGATCCTGTCGAGGTTCACGCGGTGTTTCCACCGGGCCGTGGACCACGGCCTGCCGCGCGCGCGTTGATCGACTATCTCGTGGACGAAGTCGCATCGATCTCGGCAGCACGAGCTTAAAACCCGCGCCGTACGCTTGGCAGAAGACTTGCTATACAGTCCGCCACATCGGATCCCTCATCGTCCATTCATTCATGCCGAGACCGTCGTTTTCCACTCAGTTGCTCACGCTCTGGACGCTCATCGCCGTGCTCTGCGGCCTGCTGAGTGTCGCGGTGTGGCTCATGTTGTCGTCGGCGCTGGGCGAGCGCGTCGTGACCGCGAAGCAGCAAGCCGCGGCCGCCTGTACCGCGGTTGCCTCGCGCTACGACCTGTCGATGCAGCGACCCGGCGAAACCAACGTCGACCTGATGCACGCCGTGCTCGATCTCGTGCTGATCCAGACCGAAGGCATCGAAGGCGGCTTCTGGACCAGTGAACCGCCATCGAATGCATCGAACGGCTTCATTGCGTACGCCTTCCCCACCTATGGCGGCAGCGGCGTCAAGCGCGACATTCCCGAAGCCGAGACGCCATTGATTCTGCGTGCGCTGAAGAGCGCATCGAATGCCCGGCAGTTGCAGTCCGACATCGTGTCGAGCGGCAGCGACGCCGTGCTCGCGATCGCCTGTCCGGTGCCGCGTCACGCGGACCTGTTCGCCTGGACGCTGACGCGCGCGCGCCCGCCGCTCGGACCCTACGGCGAGCGGGCCAGCGCGATTCTGGCGGGCGTGCTCGCCGTCATCGTCGTGCTGGCGCTGTTCCTGGCGCTGACGCTCAGGCGCTGGCGACGGCACCTCGCCCGGCTGGAACGTGCGCTCGCACCCGACGGCGCATTCGAGCAAGGCAAGCGGCTCGAACGTTTCGGCGAGCGCGATCTCGACCCGATCGTCGATGCGCTCAACCGCTATGGCGAGCGCGCCGAGCGCCTCAAACGCGATGCCGATGCGTTGAACCAGCAACTTGCACAGGCGGAGCGCTTCAGCACGCTCGGAAAGATGGCGGCGCAGATCGCGCATGAGATTCGCAATCCGGCGGGCGCGATGCGGCTCAAGGCCGAGAACGCGCTGGCCGGCGATGCTGCACGTCGGGAAGCCGCGTTGAAGACGATCATCGAGCAAGTAGGACGCATCGAATTGCAGGTGACGAGCCTGCTGGCGCTGACGCAATCGGTGACGGTCCACGCCCGTGAGGTCGATCTGCGCGCGTGGCTCGACGATATCGTTCATACGCACGAATCGCACGCTGAAAGCAGGCGGGTCACGCTCGGCGCCGAAGTCGCACCCGGCCCGACACAGCCGGTGTTCGATCCCGCGCAACTGGCGCGCGCGCTCGACAACTTTCTGGTGAACGCGCTCAGGCATACGCCGTCGGGATCGAACGTGATGATTCGCGCGTCCCATGCCGTGGCGGACGGCGGTGAACGGCTCAGGCTCGAAGTCATCGATAATGGTCCCGGCGTCCGCCCCGCCGAGCGCGAGCGGATCTTCGAGCCGTTCGTGACGGGCCGCCCCGACGGATCGGGGCTCGGTCTTGCCGTCGTGCGTGAAATTGCGTCGGCACATGGCGGCCGCGCCTTCCTCGCGGACGATGCGAACGTGACCCGCTTTGTGATCGACATGCCATGGCGACCATCCTGATCATCGATGACGACGACGCGTTCCGCGAAGGCCTCGCGGAAACCGTGCAGGACCTCGGCTACGCGGCGTCCGAGGCGCGTTCCGGCGACGACGCCTTCGCGCAGTTGCGCGGACGACCCGCGCCCGACTGCATCTTTCTTGACTTCCGTTTGCCGGGCGCGGACGGCCTCGCCGTGCTGGAGAAGCTGCGCAACACGCCGGGGCTGGAGACCGTGCCGGTCGTGATGCTCACCGCGCACGCAACCAGCGACAACACCATTGGCGCGATGCGGCTCGGCGCGTTCGAGCACCTCACCAAGCCGGTCGGACGGGACGAGATCGCCGCGCTGCTGAAACGCATTCTGTCGGCGCGGGTCGACACGCCCGCCGCGCGCGCATTCGCCGACGAGGCGCGATCCCATGAGCCGCAACTCCTCGGCGTGAGCGAGACCATGCGTGAGGTGCAGAAGCGCCTGGGCCGCGCGGCGAGCGGCAATTCGACCGTGCTGATCACTGGCGAAACGGGCACCGGCAAAGAGATCGCGGCGCGCGTGCTGCACCGTGCGTCGGCGCGGGCGAACGGTCCGTTCGTCGCGGTGAACTGCGCCGCCATCCCCGACGAACTGCTCGAAAGCGAACTCTTCGGGCACGGCAAGGGCGCGTTCACGGGCGCGCACAGCGACCGGCGAGGACGCGTCGAGGAGGCGCACGGCGGCACGCTCTTTCTCGATGAAATCGGCGACATGCCGCTCCCCATGCAGGCCAAGCTCCTGCGCGTGCTGCAGGAGCGGCAAGTCACCCCGCTGGGCACCAACCGGATCGTGACGGTCGATGTGCGGGTGGTCGCCGCCACGCATCGCGATCTCGCCGCGATGGTCGAGACGGGCGCGTTCCGGCAGGACCTGCTGTTCCGGCTGAACGTGATCCCGTTGCACATGCCGCCGCTGCGCGAGCGCGTCGCCGATATCCTGCCGCTTGCCGAGCATTTCCTGGCGAGCGCATCGACCGATATCGCGCGCAAGCATCTTTCAGCCGATGCACAACGCCTGCTCGCCACGTTCGCCTGGCCCGGCAATGTGCGGGAGCTGGCCAATGCGATCGAACGGGCCAGCGCGCTGGCGCCCGGACAGGTGCTGACGCGTGATGACTTCGCGTTTCTGGTCGCGACGCGGGACGGCGCGGATGAAGCGGTTCCCCTCGCGCTGCTCGAGCTTCCCCTGCCGCAAGCGGTGGCGCAACTGGAGCGCGCGCTGATCGTTCATGCGCTGTCGGCGGCCGGCGGCAATCGCGCCGAGGCGGCGCGGCGGCTCGGCATCAGCCGCCAGTCGCTTTATACGCGCATGGCGGCGCTGGGCATGTCGGAGGCTTCCGCGTAAAGCGTCAAGCAATCGGACAGGTGCTGTCCGGTTGCTTGACACCTCCACCCGGCTCGATCGCCGAACACCTTGACCCACGGGCGTTTCGCGAGTGGCATGGCCCTTGCAATTGATTCCTCGCTACGCGAAAGGAGTGAATCATGCAATCGACCTTGTACCCCCAGTTGCGAATCGCTGTGCTCACGGCCTTGCTCGCAGCGAGCGCCGGCTGTGCGGCACAACCTGCTGAAACGCCGAACCCGCCGCCCGTCGCCGGAGCGCCGACGCCGCCGCCTCCCCCGCCTCCGCTCGCCGATGCGGCTTCAGTTACGACCACGCAAGGCACGGTGGCGCGCTTCCTGACCAATCCGGATGGCGATGTCGATGGCTTCATGACCGACGACGGCACCCTCGTGCGCTTTCCACCGCACATGAGCGCGCAACTGACATCGGCGGTGCGCCGCGGCGATCTCGTGCAAGTGAGCGGACAACGCGAGGAAGGCGGCAGCTTTGCGGCCCAGCGCATCACCGACACGCAGACGGGCCGTCAAGTGATCGACGAACCGCCGATGCGCGGCGCACCGCCGATGCCCCGGGCCGCGCGCGGAGCAGGACTCTCGCCTCTGAGCGCGCAAGGACAGGTGGCGCACATCACGACCGCGCCGCGCGGCGAACCCGACGGCGTGATCCTCTCCGACGGCACCGTCATCAAACTCACGCCACCCGTCGCGCAACAGTTCGCGACACTGGTGCGTACGGGCGCGACGGTATCGGCGCAAGGCTATGGCACGAAGAATCAATACGGCACCGCGCTACAGGCAACAGCCTTCGGCTCGCCGGGCAAGCTGACTCCGCTCTACGACCGCAACGCGCCGATGCCCTGAAGCAAACCCATCACAACTTGGAGGACCATGAACATGCATTGGATCGACCCCACGAGCCTTCCGGAAACGCGCGGCAAGGTCACGCGCTTTCTGTTGAACCCGCACGGTGAAGTCGACGGTCTCGTCGTCGGCTTGCGTCAGGTTCACGTTCCTCCGCATCTGTCGAAACAGATCGCGCGTCACATCGCACTCGGCGATCTTGTTCGCGTGCGTGGCGTCAAGCCTCGCGATGCCGACATGATCGCCGCCGTTTCACTGACCACCCGAAGCGGCGCCGTGATTCTCGACGAAGGCCCGCATCACGACGGCAAGCCGCATCACAAGCCGGACGTCGAACGCAAACCGATGGACGCGTCCGGCGAAGTGGTGCTGTCGCTGTTCGGTCCGAAAGGCGAATTGCGCGGCGCGTTGCTGGACGACGGCACGTCCTTGCGCATGCCGCCTCATGCCGCCGCGGAACTGGCCGCTTATCTGATGCCGGGCGCGCATGTTCACGCGTGGGGTCATGGCGTGAAGAACCGGCACGGGCGCACGATCGAGGTCGATGAAATCGCCGAACTCGTCGATGCACCGCAGGCCGTCTGACGAGGCCGTGCCTCATTCAAGGAGCGTGTGCGATGTTGAGCTGGGTGCATTTCGGCGACCTTCATGCGTCGAGCGACGACCGCTACGAAAGCCTCGACCATCTGAAGGCGATGATCGAGCAGGTCAATCGCCATCTGGCCGACCGTGTCGACTTCGCCTTCCTGCCGGGCGACAACGCCAACAACGGAACGCCTGAGCAGTTTCATCGCATCTTCGCTGAGGTGTCGAAGCTGAAGCCGCCGCTCCATGCCATTCCCGGCGATCACGACTACGAGCCCGGCCACCTCGACGCGTTCAACGCCTTCGCCAATGCGCCCCTGCCGATGTCGCGCCTCGTGAACGGCCACCGGTGCATCTTCCTCGATGTCATCTCGGCGGGGCGCGGCGGTCCGGACTTCAGGCTGTCGGGTGCGGACTATCGGTGGCTCGAAGCAGAACTTGCGTCGTCCGCGCAGGACCTCGAACCGCCCGTCGTCTTCATGCACGCCTATCCCGGCGATATCGCCGACGGGCACGCACTGGCGTACGCGTTCGCACGCGCCAACGTGGCCATGGTCGACACCGGCCACACGCACTACAACGAGCTGCTCAACGACGGCTGGGTGGTCTATGCCGCGACCCGTTCCACCGGGCAGATCGAGGAAGACGCAGGTCGCCCGGGGTTTTCGGTGGCGGCAGTCGATGGCGGTGTGGTGAGCTGGAAGTTTCAACCGCTGGATGCCGCGTGGCCGTTCGTCATGATTACGCGTCCATCCGACTGGCGGTTGCATCGCAGCCGCTCGGTGCCGCGCCCGACCGACGAGCATTGTGTGCGCGTGCTGGTGTCCGATGACGAGATCGTGTCCGTCACCGGCAGTCTCGAAGGCATTCCCATCGAGTTTGCTCCACGCGCCGGCGAAGTTGGGATCTGGCAGGCGCACCTGCCCGCTGTCACCGCGAGCTATCGCCTGCCTTTGACGGTGACGGCGCGCACGGCCGACGGACGCAGCGGCGAAGACTCCATCGCACTTCCGGCGACGGGTCGCGCGGACAGGCATCTCAAGCATCACTCGGCGCTCGGCACCGATGCGCACGCCGTCGAACCCTGGCCGGAGCACGGCATCGTCGGCTCGCAGCTCGGGCCCAACAAGAACGGACGCCATTGGTGAGCCATGAATCCACTGTACGCGCTCGAAGGACTGAATTTCTTCATGGCCGATGTGCAGGCGGGCATCGGGCCGTTCCTCGGCGTCTTTCTTCAGGCGCATGGCTGGCTTCCCGAGGCAATCGGCACGGTCATGACGCTGGGCGGTATCGCAGGCATGCTCGCGACTTCTCCGGCGGGTGCGCTGGTCGATGCCACGCATCACAAGCGCGGCATCATTGTTGTCGCGGGCGTGATGACGACGCTTGCCTCGCTCGTGCTGTGGGTATCGCATGGTTACTGGATGGTGGCGGCGTCGCAGATCTTCACTGCGGTCACAGGTGCCGCGCTCGGGCCGGCCGTAGCCGGCGTGACGCTGGGAATCGTGCGCGAGAAGGGTTTCGACCGGCAGTTCGGCCGCAACCAGGTGGCGAATCACGCGGGCAACGTGGTCGGCGCGGCGCTGTCGGGCTGGCTCGGATGGCGTTATGGATTCGGCGCGGTGTTCGGACTGGCCGGCGTGTTTGCCGTGCTGATGGTCATCTCGACGCTGCTCATCCGGCGCGATGCAATCGATCACGACAGCGCGCGGGGGCTCGGCGGCTTGGGAGCGTCGAATCCTGAGCATGAGCATGCAAGCGGCTTTCGCGTCCTGCTGACGTGCCGGCCCTTGCTGCTGCTCGCCGCGTCGCTTGCGATGTTCCATCTCGGCAATGCAGCGATGCTGCCGCTCTATGGCCTCGCGGTCGTCGCGGCGCATCAGGGCGATCCGAGCGCCTTCACCGCGCAGACGATCGTCGTCGCGCAACTCGTGATGGTCGTCGCGGCCTGTTTCGCGAACCGACTCATTCAGCGAATCGGCTACTGGGGCGTGATCCTGATCACGTTCCTCGCGCTGCCGTTGCGCGGCTTGGTCGCTGCGATGTTCATCACCGCCTGGGGCGTGTGGCCGGTTCAGGCGCTCGACGGCATCGGCGCGGGCTTGCAGAGCGTCGCGGTGCCCGCGCTGGTGGTGCGGCTGCTGCAAGGCACGGGGCGGGTGAATGTCGGTCAGGGCGTGGTCATGACGGTGCAAGGCGCGGGCGCGGCGCTGAGTCCTGCGCTGGGCGGCGTGCTGGCTCAACACTTCGGCTATGCGAGCGCCTTTCTCGTGCTTGGCGCTATATCGACGGGGTCGCTCGCGCTGTGGCTCCTCTTCGGCACGACATTGAAAAAAGCCTGCGGCCTTGTCCGCGACGATACACACGACGCCCCTCTGACCACATGAACCCGATTTTTCTTTCATGGGGCATCGCGTTCGCCGCGACTGCCGGTGTGATCCTGCGGCCGTTCCGCTGGCCCGAAGCAGTCTGGGCCGTGGCCGGCGCGATCATGCTCGTCGTGCTCGGGCTGATTCCCGCGCAGCTTGCCTGGCAGGCGATCGGCAAGGGTACGGACGTTTATCTGTTTCTCATCGGCATGATGCTGCTGTCGGAACTCGGACGCCGTGAAGGCTTGTTCGACTGGGTGGCGGTGCATGCCGTCAATTACGCAAAGGGATCGCCGCGCAAGCTGTTCTTGCTGGTCTATCTCGTGGGCGTGGTGGTGACGACCTTTCTGTCGAACGACGCGGCGGCCGTCGTTCTCACGCCTGCAGTGTTCGCGGCTGCAAAAAAGGCGAATACGAAACCGCTTCCCTTGCTGTACGTATGCGCGTTCATCGCGAATGCGGCGAGCTTCGTCCTGCCGATATCCAACCCCGCGAACCTCGTGCTTTATGCGAATCACACGCCGGCGCTTGGTTTATGGGTTGCGCGATTTGCGTTGCCATCGGCGTTGTCGATCATCGTTACGTTCGTGATGTTGCGGTGGACACAGCGCGCGAATCTGAGTGGTTCGTGCGCGCGTGATCTGCCGGTTGAACCGCTCAGCACGAACGGCAAACTCACGCTGGCGAGCATGGGTGTGACGGCGGTTGCGCTGCTGGTCGTCTCGGCATTCGATCTGCAACTCGGGCTGCCTACTGCGGTACTCGGCATTCTCACGACGATGATCGTGTTGATCAAGGAACGCCAGTCACCTGTGGAACTTGTCAGCGACATATCGTGGAGCGTATTGCCGCTCGTCGCGGGGCTTTTCGTATTGGTCGAGGTGCTCGATCATACGGGCGTCATACGCGAACTTTCGGCGCTACTGCGACAGGCAAGCCAGCAGAATCAGCCGATGGCCGCGGCGGTATCGGGGCTTGTCATCGCGTTCGGCAGCAACGCGATCAATAACCTGCCCGCCGGACTCATCGCGAGCGCGACGGCCTTGCAGGCGCACAGCCCGGAACGCGTCATCGATGCGCTGCTGATCGGCGTCGATCTTGGACCGAATCTTTCGATCACCGGCTCGCTCGCGACAATTCTCTGGCTGTCGTCGATTCGACGCGAAGGCGAGGAAGTGAGCTTCATGCAGTTCCTGAAGGTTGGGTTTGTTGTGATGGTTCCGGCGCTTGTTCTGGCGCTTGGATGTCGGCTCTTGTTTGCACATTGATCGTTGCCTTGCCTACGGAGACATGAAACATGAGCAGCGCATGGATTTATCCCTTCATCATCCTTGGCGGCATTCTTCAGGCTGCAGGCGCTCCGATCAACGGGCAACTCAAAGGCGCGTTGGTCAATCCGTGGCTTGCGTCGAGTGTGTCGTTTCTGCTTGTGACGTTTCTGGCTATTGCCATGTTCTGGATTCAGCCGGTGCCATTGCCCACGCTGGATGACCTGCGCAGCATGAAATGGTGGGCACCGCTCGGCGGGATCGTGGGGGCGGTCGCGGTGTTTGCTGGACTGACCTTGGTGCAGAAGGTCGGTGTCGGGACGCTCAACGGGTTGACGATCTGCGCGAACCTCGTGGCTTCGGTTGCGATCGATCACTTTGGGTTGATTGGGGTCGCGGAGCATCCGTTGGGGTGGATGCGAGCGATTGGGACGGGGTTGATGGTCGTGGGGGTGGGGATGGTCATGCGGTTTTGAGGGCGTGGCGGAGATGGACTTTCAGGTCGGCGGTGGCGCGCTCGTCGCTCGATCTGGCGCGTCGGGCTGTAGAGGCTCTTGAGTTGGCATGCATGCCGCGTGATGCCGTGGCTTGGGGTGTGTGATAGCGTCGTGTGCGTATTTACCTGGTTCACGGAGTGGCGGGTTCTGGCCAGCTCCGGCCGTTTGGCAACGCTCCGACACGGTCATTCGAGCGGCCGGTCACCCTACGTAAGAGTCATACGAAGGGGCCGAGTATCGAGCTTTGGCGCGAAGTGCAAAGCGCCATGCGTATCGTGCAGGGGTCAGCGCGCCTTCAGTGCGTCGACATCCTGACGCAGAACCCGCCGCGCGAACATCGCGAAACTCGCCTTGACCACGTTCGGCTGCAACAGGAAATCATGCGATTCCTTCGCCAGTACCGGGTTCAGTTCCGCAATCGGTCCAAGTGTTTCCGCGCGAATCTGGTTGCGCGCGGCACGCTCGATCAGCAGCGAGAGATAGGCGGTCTCCTCGATCGACGACGTCGCCGCCAGAAAGCCGTGATGCGCGAGCAGGATCGACCGGCGGCTGCCAAGCGCCGACGAAATGATCTCGCCTTCATCGTCCGCGATCGGTAAGCCCGGCCATTCCTTGAGGAACGCGCAATCGTCGAAGAAGGGCGTGGCGTCCATGTGCGCGACACGCAACGGGCGGCCGGTCATCGACAGCGTGGAGACATAGGGCGGATGCGTGTGAACGATACTTTTCACATCCGGCCGGCGCCGATACACCCACATATGAAACCGCACCGCCGGATTCGGCATGCCGACGCCTTCGATCACACGCAGCGATTCGTCGATATGCATGACATGGCGCGGTTCGACTTCATCGAACGCCACCGCGAGCGGCGTGGTCAGATAGGTGCCGTCGTCGCGGCGCACGGTGATCTGTCCGGCCAGCGTCTCCGAGTGATTTTCCATCGCCAGCATGCGGCACGTCAGCACCACTTTCTCGCGCTCGGTCCAGTTGCCCGTGTCCAGCCGCGCGGCCATCTCGCTGACGGCGTGTTCGGTCACTGCCTGCTTTGCTTCAGTCAACATCATCAGTCTCCAACAGGGATTCGCGTGGCTCTGATCGAGCATACGCGGATTCGTCTGGTCAGTTCGCCCGCTGGCCTGCCGGCTGCGGCAAGCCTTTCATCGTGACATAACCGGGCAGCGCGGTGATGCGCTCGATCCAGGCGGTCGCGTTCGGATAATCATCGAGCGGCAAATGGCCTTCGCGCGACAGGCCGACATACGGCATGCACGCGAGGTCCGCGATCGTGGGCCGATCGGCCGCCAGCCATGCGTGCTGCGCGAGATAGGCATCGAGCACGCCCAGCACGCGCTTGCCCTTCGCGCTCACCGCTTCGATATCCACCTTCTCGCCGAGCAGGTAGTACAGCCGCGCCGGTTGCAGGCTGTTGCCGATTTCATTCGCCGCGAACGACAGCCATTGCGCGACGCGCGCATGGGTTCGAGACGTATCGCCGAGCCATTGCGGCGCGTGACGGTGCGCGAGATAGGTAAGGATCGACTGGCTGTCGCAGACGAGGTAGCCGTCATCGTCCAGTGCGGGAATCTGCCGTAACGGGTTGATGTCGCCGAACCACGGCGCATGATGCGCTTCGTTCGGCACGTCGACGAATTCGCTGCGATACGGTAGACCGATCATGGCAAGCAGCATCCGGACCTTGTGGCAGTTGCCGGACAGCGGATGGTCGTAGAGTGTCATCATCGCGATGGATTCCGGAGTGGCATTCGGGTTAGTCGGAAGAGGTGGGTTTCATCAGCCAGGCACTCAGCGCGCCGATCAGTCCCAGCGCGCTCAGGTAGATGCCGACCGAGCCGATACCGCCCAGATGCTTGACGAGCGAGGCGGCGATCAGCGGCGCGAGGCCGCCGCCGAGTGCAGCGGCAACCTGAATGCCCATCGAAATGCCGGAGTAGCGCAACTCGGGCGGAAACTGCGCGGCATACAGGCTCGATTGCGGTCCGAAGATGATCGCGTAGTTCAGCGCGAGCGCCGTAATGGCCGCGAGCGTATAGAGCGTGAGCGAGCCGGTGCCCATTGCGTGGAAGAGCGGCACGGCCATCACGGCGAGCAACAGCGTGCCGATGATATACAGCCGCCGCGCGCCGATCCTGTCGCCCAGCCAGCCGAACAGCGGAATGGTGAAGATCTGCACGAGCGAGCCGAGCAGCACGGCATTCAGTGCGTTGGCGCGGGTAAAGCCGAGATTGCCGGTGGCATAGGAAATCGAGAACACGATGATCGTGTACACCAGCGTCACTTCCGCAAGCTTGCCGCCGATCGCCAGCAACAGCGGCCGCATGTGCGAGACGAGCACGTCGCGGGCGGGAATCGACGCCACCTTGTGCTGGGTCTTGACGGCCTTGAAATCGGGCGTCTCTTCCACCTTCATGCGAATGAACACGCCGATCGCGATGAGCGCGGCGCTCGCAAGAAACGGGATGCGCCAGCCCCATGCCATGAAGCTCGCGTTGGGCAGCATGTTCACCAGCGCGAAGGCGCCAGTGGACAGCAGGATGCCGATCGGCGCGCCGGCTTGCGGCAGGCTGCCATAGAACGACTTCGCGCCCGCCGGCGCGTGCTCGACGGCCATCAGCACGGCGCCGCCCAGTTCGCCGCCGAACGACACGCCCTGGCCGATCCGCAGCAGCACGAGCAGGACCGCCGCCCAGATGCCGATGGACTCGTAGGTGGGCAGCAGGCCGATGAGCGTCGTGCAGATGCCCATCAACACCAGACTCCAGATCAGTATGGATTTGCGGCCAATCTTGTCGCCGAAATGGCCGAAGATGATGCCGCCGAGCGGCCGTGCAAAGAGACCCGCCGCGAACGCGCCGAATGCGGCGAGCGTGCCGGTCGCCGGATCAAGACTTGGAAAGAACAGCTTGTTGAAGACGAGTGCCGCGGCCGTGCCGTAGGCCAGAAAATCGAACGCTTCGATGGCCGTGCCCGCCATCGAGGCCGCTGCCACCCGCACCATCCGCCGATCCGCCGGCGCACTGGCCCGCGCGGGACTTGCCGCATTCTGTTCCACCGTGTCCATCGCCTCTCCCTGTCGCGTCGTGCTGCCTTTTTTGCCCGAAGTTTGCCTGAGGTTTGCCCGGTAGACAACAGAGTTGTCCACGGTGCTGCCAGTCTATTCGTTTAGAATCGCCGTTGAAATCCCTGTCAAAATAAATTCGAAAGACGCTCTCGGGCGGCATGACAGGGCCCCTCGTTTATCGGTGAGACAACGTTTGTTGACTGCAAAATCGCGCGGGCGCGCGGCCGTACGGCCCGCGGAGCGCGCATCTGGCTCCGAGGTCCAACACCCTGGCGAACTGACGCGCGCGCTCAGGCAGCGGCGCGGTCTCACCCTTGATGAACTCGCGAGCCGCACAGGGATCAGCAAGGGGCATCTGTCGCGTTTCGAGCGCGGCGAAAAGAGCGTGTCGGTGTCTGCGCTGATGCGAGTGGCGCAGGCGCTTTCCACGTCCGCGGCAACGCTGCTCGGCGAAAAGACAGACCAAGGCGTGGTGCACGTGGTGCGGACGGGCGACAGGAATTTCAGCCGTGAGGGTGGCGCCGGCTACGATTTCGCGCCGCTTAGCCGCGCTCACGGCAGTGATGACGGCGACGGTCCAACGGCGTTGCTCGTGCGATTTTCGTCAGACGCCGACTTGAAGGAAGCCGCGTTCCATTCGGGCGACGAGATTTTTTTCGTACTCTCGGGCGCGATTGAGATCGAACTGGCGGATCAGTCCGTCATCTTGCGCCAGGGTGACTTCGCCCAGTTTCCGGGCTTGGTCAGGCATCGCATTCACAGCCTCGGCAGCGACGCCGAAGTGTTGATTGTCGTGACGAGCGCGCGCGACGAACAAGGTAGAAAGCCGTAGAACTTTGACCGGCTTGCGCGACGGAATGAGGGGCGTTCATTTCTCAAGTCCGGTCGTTCAGGCCGCTGGAGCGCGAGCGGCGGCTCGGGGTCGAAAGCCCTCGTTCGTATCGGCGGCCGCGAGATCCCCATTCATCACGCTTTCGCGAAACAGGCACGCGGATGCGACCACGTCCCGAAAGCTCGACCGTGGACTTCGCGCTAACTGACGCCTGCCATACACGGTCGATGCCTGCAGGTTTCCTGTCGGCCGCTCGTGAACGTCGGAAATCGCCTGCCGCTTACGCAGCCGAGACAGAATCACAGTGCAGCCTGAAGACCGCGACTGCATCGCGCAAGGCCCCCGCCTGTTCAGCCAGCGCCTGGGCCGCCGCCGACGCCTGTTCGACGAGCGCCGCGTTCTGCTGCGTGACTTCGTCCATCTGCGTGACGGCCATATTGGCTTGTTCGATGCCAGTCCGTTGCTCTTCTGATGCCGACGATATCTCGCTCACCACGCCCGTCACGCGCTGCACCGAACCCACGATCTCCGCGATCTTGCTGCCCGCATCGCGCACCAGCGTTGGGCCGGTAGCCACGATCACTCTTCCGCCGAACGGCAACCCCGGCCCCCTACCGCCATCCATTCCGAAGTCCTGGCCGGGCGTTGCTGAGCTTCTGAAGGAGTGGCACATTCGGGTGACGTGGCCGGGCCAACCTGCTCCTCAGTCACAGGACCCGCGTCTGCAGTGAACCCAGGCTTCAAACCCGCATCTGCCGCCCTCTGCGACTGATGCGCCGTTGAAAAAAACAAACTCTATCTTCCAAAAGATAGCTTCATATAGTTTATTTATTCATCCGACCTGTCTAAACTTCGCGCCAAAGAAGCGAACGCCGGATCGGGGAAAGCAACAAAGCAACAAAGCAACAAAGCAACAACGCATCAAAGAACCGTTCGCTCCTGCTACACACATTCCAGTCCGCCCGCCAAACCGCGAAGCCAAAACAGTCGTCCACGACACTTCGCGAAACCGGGCGCGTCCCCGCTCCGCCCTGACGTGGAGTCGCTTCCGCCAAAGAAGCGGCTGACCCCACACGCATCCCCCACAGACGACCAAGACGAGATAGAGCATGTCGAACGACAAAGAGCCGCGCCGTCGCTTTCTGCGGCAGGTGCTGGCCATCGTGCCCGCGGCCACCGTGGTCCCGGGCGCGGCGCTCACGCAGAGCGCCTGCAGCAGCAACACCACGCCGCCCGCCACGCCCGCCGCGAGCGCCAAGGCCTACGCCCCCACCTATTTCACCGACGCCGAATGGGCCTTCATCCAGGCCGCCATCGATCGCCTGATCCCCGCTGACGATCACGGGCCCGGCGCGCTCGCAGCCAACGTGCACGAGTACATCGACCGGCAGATGGAAACGCCCTATGGCCACGGCAAGCTGTGGTATATGCAGGGCCCGTTCCATCCGGATCAGCCGCCCGAGATGGGCTACCAGATGAACCTCGCGCCGCGCGACCTCTATCGCCACGGCATCAAGTCCTGCGATGACCACTGCATCAAGCAGTACGGCGGCAAGACCTTCGCGCAACTCGATCACAAGACCCAGGAAACGGTCCTCGGCGAGATGGAGCACGCGAAGATCGAATTCGACGTCGTGCCCGCGCGCACCTTCTTCTCCTACCTCCTCGGCAACACCAAGGAAGGCTTCCTGGCCGATCCGATCTACGGCGGCAACAAGGACATGGTGGGCTGGAAGATGATCGGCTTCCCGGGTGCCCGGGCGGATTTCATGGACTGGATCGATCAGCCGGGCGTGAAGTATCCGTACGGCCCGGTATCGATCGACGGCAGGCGGGGGTAAGCAGGTGGCAATCAAGAAAGACAAGGTCGATTGCGTGATCGTCGGGTTCGGCTGGACCGGCGCAATTCTCGGCCAGGAACTGACCGATGAAGGTCTCAACGTCGTCGCACTCGAACGCGGTGCAATGCGCGATACGCCGACGGACGCCAACTATCCGAAGGTCATCGACGAGCTCAAGTACGCCGTGCGCGGCGAACTGTTCCAGGACCTCTCGGGCGAAACCGTGACGATCCGTCATGGCGTCGACGATCTCGCCACGCCGTATCGTCAGAACGGTTCGTTCCTGCTGGGCAATGGCGTCGGCGGCGCAGGCTTCCACTGGAACGGCATGCACTACCGCATGCTTCCGGAAGAACTGCAACTGCGCACGCGCTATGAAGAGCGCTACGGCAAGAAGTTCATTCCTGAAGGCATGCAGGTGCAGGACTTCGGCGTGACCTACGACGAGATGGAACCGTTCTTCGACTTCGCCGAGAAGGTCTTCGGCACGTCCGGCAAGGCAGGCAATCTCAATGGCCAGATCCAGGCCGGCGGCAATGCCCTCGAAGGCAAGCGCACCTCCGAATTCCCCACGCCGCCGCTGAAGAACAGCCTCGGCGCGCAGTTGTTCGAAAAGGCCGCGCGCGAAGTGGGCTTCCATCCGTACCCGGCGCCCGCCGCGAACACCTCGCAGCCGTACACGAACCCCTATGGCGTGCGCCTCGGGCCGTGCAACTTCTGCGGCTTCTGCGAAGACTTCGGCTGCTACATGTATTCGAAGGCCTCGCCGCAGACCACCATCCTGCCGGTGCTGCTCAAGAAGCCCAACTTCGAACTGCGCACGCGCTCGCACGTCACCAAGGTGCTGCTCGCACCGGACGGCAAGACCGCGACGGGCGTGCAGTACATCGACGCGCAAGGCCGTGAAGTCGAACAGCCCGCCGACCTCGTCATCATCGCGGCGTTCCAGATGCACAACGTGCGTCTGCTGCTGTTGTCGGGCATCGGCAAGCCGTACGATCCGCGCACCGGCACGGGCACCGTCGGCCGCAACTACGCATATCAGATGAATGGCGCCATCAACGTGATGCTGCCCAAGGGCACGCAACTCAATCCGTTCATCGGCACGGGCGCGGGCGGCGTCGGCATGGACGACCTGAACGGCGATCAGTTCGATCACGGCCCGCTCGGCTTCGTCGGCGGCGCGAGTGTGCGGCATATCCGTTACGGCGGACGTCCGATCAAGCAGACGCCCACCATTCCGGGCACGCCGAGCTGGGGCAGCGGCTGGAAAGCGGGCGTCACCGATGCCTATCAGCGCCACATGACCATCGGCATCTCGGGCTCGGTGATGCCGTATCGCGATGCCTGTCTCGATCTCGATCCGACCTACCGCGACAAGTACGGCCAGCCGCTGCTGCGCATGACTTTCGACTGGCACGACAACGAATACGCGATGCTCGACTACATCGGCACGCGCATGGAAGACGTGGCGAAGGCGATGAATCCGGAGAAGTACTTCCGCGCGATCCGCAAGAAGGGACAGCACTACGACACCCGCGTCTATCAGTCCACGCACACGACGGGCGGCGCGGTGATGGGGTCGTCGCCGGAAACGAGCGTCGTCAACAAGTACCTGCAAAGCTGGGACGTGCCGAACGTGTTCGTGATGGGCGCCTCCGCGTTCCCGCAGAACATGGGCTACAACCCGACGGGCATCGTGGCCGCACTCGCCTATCACTCGGCGAAGGCGATCCGCGAGCAATACCTGAAGAACCCTGGCGCTCCGCTGGTTCAGGCTTGAGGACACGGCGATGACGAAGAAACAACTCACGATGATCGCAGTGTCGTCGGCAATCGTCGCGGGCGCCGCGTGGGCCGCGCTCGCGTTCGCGCAGCAACCGGCTTCCGCGCCGCGCGTCGAAACGAAGGTCGCGCAGCCGCAGGCGCAAGCTGCGAGCGACGCCGACCGTGCACTGATCGAGAAAGGCCGCTATCTCGCGGCGGCAGCAGACTGCGTGGCCTGTCACACGGCCAAGGGCGGAAAGCCGTTCGCGGGCGGGCTCGGCATCGATTCGCCGATCGGCCGCATCTACTCGACCAACATCACGCCCGACAAGCAAACCGGCATCGGCGACTATTCGGTCGAGGACTTCGACAACGCCGTGCGTCATGGCATCGCGAAGAACGGTTCGTCGCTCTATCCGGCGATGCCCTACGTCTCCTACGCGAAGGTCAAGCCGTCGGACGTGAAGGCGCTCTACGCGTACTTCATGCAAGGCGTGCAGCCGGTGAATCAGGCGAACCGCGCAGAGGACATCGTCTGGCCGCTGTCGATGCGCTGGCCGCTGCGCTTCTGGCGCATGGCCTTCGCGCCGGACGCAATCGCCGACGATACACCGTTGCCCGCCGATCCGGTGGCGCGCGGACGCTATCTCGTCGAAGGTCTCGCGCATTGCAGCGCATGCCATACGCCGCGCGGCGTCGGCCTGCAGGAGAAGGCGCTCACCGACGACGGCCACACCTTCCTGTCGGGCGGCGTGATCGACGGCTATCTCGCGAAGAACCTGCGCGGCGACAAAAAGGACGGTCTCGGAAGCTGGAGCGATGCAGATATCGTCGCGTTCCTGAAGAGCGGACGCACCGCGCATACGGCGGCGTTCGGCGGCATGGCTGAAGTGGTCGAGAACAGCACGCAGCACATGAGCGATGCCGATCTCGGCGCGATCGCCGCGTACCTGAAGACGCTCGCGCCCGTGGATGCCTCGTCGCAGCCGCTGACCGCGAACGCCGATGCAGCGCATGCGTTGCGTGCGGGCACGGATCGCGGCAATGGCGCAATGACCTTCGTCGACAACTGCGCGGCGTGCCATCGCACGAGCGGCAGCGGTTATGACGCGACGTTCCCGACGCTCGCGCTCTCGACCGTCGTCAACTCCGACGATCCCGCTTCGCTGATTCATATCGTGCTTCAGGGCGGCGCCATGCCGTGGACCAAGGCAGCCCCGACGCATTACGCGATGCCCGGATTCGCCGAACGCCTCACCGATCGCGATATCGCCGACGTGCTGACCTTCGTGCGCACGAGCTGGGGCAATCATGCACCGGCGGTGTCGGTGGAGCAGGTCGCGAAGGAACGCAAGGCGATCCACGCGTCGGCCCAACCGACGCGCGCTGAAAACCAGTAAGGCAGCACAGCGCGAGTATGACGATCACGTCATGCCCGCGCCTCTCCCCTCGCCTGCCTCTTCGATCCTCGCGTCATAAGCTCGACGCGCACGCCCTGATATAGATCGAACAATCCATTCGTTTGAACGCTGCTTCGGCTGACTTATGGTCGTGCCAGTGCCGCGCGCCAGTTTCACCGCGCCTGCGGCTGCACGATCCGTCACTGCAGGGAGTTCACACGCATGGCTGAAGCAGACCTTGCCGAGGTCGAACGCACTGGCCGCATCGATCTGGCCGCGGCGCATCGCATCGCGGTGATGCAGGACTTGCACGAAGGCATTGCCAATCATTTCTCGCTGTCGCTGCCCGATCCGCGCGGACGCTTTCTGGTCGCGCCCTTCGGACGTCACTGGTCCGAGATCAAGGCAAGCGACTTCCTGACGCTCGACTACGATGCGCAGCGCATCGCGGGCGAAGGCGTGGTCGAGCAGTCCGCGTTGTGCATTCATCTGCCGATTCATCAGGCCGATCCCGTACGCCACGCCGCCGTGCTGCACACCCACATGCCCTACACGACCGCGCTCACGCGTCTGGCCGATCAGCGTCTGCTGCCCATCGGTCAGGCGGAGTTGCTGTTGCTGCGCCATATCGCCTATGACGACGAATACAACGGCCTCGCCTACGACATCGGCGAAGGCCGGCGTCTCGCACGGCGGCTGGGCGACAGGAGCATTCTGTTCCTCGCGAATCACGGCGTGATCGTCACCGGTCGCAGCGTCTCGCAAGCCTATGACCGGCTGTATCTGCTCGAACGCGCGGCGCGCTTCCAGATCCTCGCGTATTCCACCGGCAAGCCGCTGCGGCTGCTGTCGCAGGAGCAGCAGGACCGGGTGCATCGTCAATACACCGAGCACGCGCGCGAAGGCGCGGCGTGGTCCGGACGTCCCTATCACGTCGAACATTTCGAGGCTCTCAAGCGGCTCGTCGATCGACACAACCCTGGCTATGAACATTGAGCGACGACAGCATGACATTCAGACCCGATCGACCTGCATCACGCAACCGTCGCAAGCTCATGGCGGGCGGCCTCGCCGCCGCGGCGGGCTTCATGATCGGCGGCCCGGCGCGCGCCGCGACGGTGCTGCGCGTGGGCGACATGAACTCCATCGGCTGGAAGGCGTTTCTCGAAGCCTCCGGCGAGGCCAAAAACCTGCCGTATGAAATCGAATGGAGCAAGTTCCCCGCGGGCCAGCAGGAACTGCAAGCCTTCAATGCCGACGCGCTCGATGTCGGCCAGACCGGCGATGTCGTGTTTCTCTTCGCCTACGCCGCCGGCTGCCCGGCTCGCGCGGTCAGCGCCATCACGTTCGCGCCGAGCTTCATTCCGCTGCTCGCGCAACGCGATTCAGGCATCAAGCGCGTGGCTGACCTGAAGGGCAGGAAGCTCGCGGTGAACGCAGGCGGCGGCCCCGAACTGATGACTTACGGCCTGCTGGACAAAGCGGGCCTCAAGCGCAGCGACGTGAATATCGTATTCCTCGATCCCACCGCAGCGAAGCCGGCGTTCGCATCCGGCGCCGTCGATGCATGGCTCACGTGGGCGCCCTACTCCACGCTCGCCATCCAGCAGAACGGCGCGTATCCGATCGCCAATCTGAGCGATGTACCGAACCTCTTCAGCGGCAACAACTTCCTGCTGGTTCACGAGAAAGCGGCGCGCGACAAGCGCGATGCGATCCGCGACTTCCTCGCCCGCAGCGAACGTGCGCAACGCTGGGCGCTCGCCAACGTCGATGCGGCAGCGGCCGCGCTCGTCAAGGACACGAAGCTCGATCCCGCCACCGCGCGCTCCCTGCTCGCCGACTTCAAGCCGACGCCCGCGCCGCTCAACGCAGACGTACGCCGCGCGCTGCAACAGTCGGCTGACGGCTTCTATCGCTACGGGATGATCAAGCAGTCGATCGGCAATATCAGCGCGGCCTTCGACGGACAGCTCGCCACCACCGCCTGAACCTTCACGGAGATTCGTCATGTCTCATCCAACGATCGCCGTCGATGCGCCACGCGCGCCGCTCGCACGGCTCAGGCCACGGGTTCGCTGGCAGCGCTTCGCGGTCCCCACCGTACTGGTTCTGGCATGGGAGCTTGCCGCCACGACCGGCTTCGTCAGCGAGCGGCGCTTCTCGTCGCCTTCGCAGATCGCCGCCACGCTATGGCAACTCGGAGCCAGCGGCGAGCTGGGCATGCATCTGCTCGCGTCGCTGGCGCGCGCGGGCACTGGACTCGCCATCGGACTCTCGCTCGGCGTGGGGCTCGCGCTGCTGGCCGGGCTCTCGCGACGCGGCGAAGACGCCGTCGATGCGCTCCTGCAAATGGCCCGCACCCTGCCGCACCTTGCGCTCGTGCCGCTGTTCATCCTGTGGTTCGGCATCGGCGAGACGCCCAAGATTGCGCTCGTCGCGCTCGGCTGCATGATCCCCGTGTATCTCAATCTGTTCTCGGGCATTCGCGGCGCCGATGCGAAGATCATCGAAATGGCCGGCACGCTCGGCCTCACGCGCACCGAACAGATTGTCCATATCGTGTTGCCGGGCGCGCTGCCTTCGTTTCTCGTCGGCCTGCGCTATTCGCTCAGCATCGCGTGGCTCTCGCTGGTGGTGGGTGAGCAGATCAATGCGTCGAGCGGCATCGGCTATCTCGCGATCAACGCGCAGAACTTCATGCGCACCGACATCATCATGGCGTGCCTGCTGATCTACGCGCTGCTCGGTCTCTTCACCGACGCCCTCGTGCGCGCCGCCGAACGGCGCCTGCTGGCATGGCGGCCCGCGGTCATCAAGGACTGAGTCATGGCGACCTGCACTCCAACCGAACCTCTGATCCGCGTGCGTCAATTGACGCGCCGCTTCGGCGAACACACCGTGCTCGACCGCCTGGATCTCGACATCGAACGCGGCGCCTTCGTCGCCTTGCTGGGCCGCTCCGGTTCCGGCAAGTCCACCTTGCTGCGCACGCTGGCCCGGCTCGACAGCGCACCCGCCGGCACCGTCCAGGTACCCGACAAGCGCGCCGTCGTGTTCCAGGAACCGCGTCTGGTGCCGTGGAAGACGGTCGAACAGAATCTCGCGCTGGGTCTGCGCAAACCCGATGCACGCGCCGTGATTGCCGTGGCGCTGAAGGAAGTCGGCGTGGCGCACCGGCTGGATGCGTGGCCGCTGACCCTGTCGGGCGGCGAGGCGCAACGCGTCGCGCTCGCGCGTGCGCTGGTCCGCGATCCGAAAGTCTGGCTGCTCGACGAACCCTTCGCCGCACTCGACGCGCTTACCCGCATCCAGATGCAGCGGCTCATTGCGCAGGTATCGAAGGCGCACGACGCGACGGTGCTGCTCGTCACGCATGACGTCGATGAAGCGCTGCTGCTCGCGGACCGTGTGGTGATGCTGGAGCATGGCCGCATTGGCAGCGACATCGAGATCGATCTGCCGCGTCCCCGACGTCCGACTGATCCCGCCTTCGCCGCCTTGCGCGAACGTCTGCTGGCCGCGCTCGGCGTGGCCGCTGAAACCGCCTGAAGCTCCTTTACCTCATTTGAAACCGTGACTACAGCCCAACTCGAACTGAGCGACCTGCGCGCATTGCTGCCGTGGGTTGCCGAACAGGAAGCCACTCCGCACCGCGACACCGCCGCCTTCAAGGCGACGATGCAGCGCCTGAAAGACGCGCGCCTGGGCGCCTTGCGCTTGCCGCGCGACCGTGGCGGCGCGGGCATCACGCTCGTACAGTTGTTCGACTTCGTCATCGATCTGGCTGCCGCCGATCCGAACGTCGCGCATGCGTTCCGCAACCCGCTGAACTTCGTCGAAGGCCTGTTGATCGATCGCGCACGCGTGCCGGTCTATGAGACCTTCATTGATCGTGTCGCTCGCGGCGAGACGTTCGGCTCATCGGCGACGGAACTGGGCAAGCGCAACGTCGGCAACTTCGACTACGAAACCGCCGTGACGCAAGGCGCAGACGGCCTGCGCCTCAACGGCCAAAAGTTCTACAGCACCGGCAATCTGTACGCGGACCATATCCATGTCTATGCCGTCAATGCGCAAGGCAAGCCGGTCAAGGTCGTCGTGCCGGCGACACGCGCGGGCGTCCATATCGCGGATGACTGGGACGGCTTCGGCCAGCAGTTCACGGCGAGCGGAACGACCACCTACACCGACGTGCGCGTGACGCCCGACGAGATCATCGACAACGAGAACGTGACGAAGCTTCCTTATGTGGCGACGTTCGCGCAGTTGTATCTCTCGGCGGTGGTGGCGGGCGTGCTGCAACGCGTGGTCAAGGATGCCGCGCTGCTGCTCAAGTCGCGCGAACGCAACTTCTATCACGCGGTCGCGGAAGTGCCGGGCGACGATCCCTTGTTGCTGAGCGTGATCGGACGGCTCGAAAGCGTCGCGCATCTGGCGCGCGTCGGCGTACTGGAAGCGACGCAATGGCTGGAACGCGGCTTCGCGAGCGCAGCGTCCGGCGATGTCTCGTCGCATGCCTTCGAGCAAGCAGCCGCGAGCACGGCGAAGTCCAAGGTCGTCATCGATGATCTGGCCATCCGTGCCGCCGGGGAACTATTCGAAGTGGGTGGTGCATCGAGCACGCGCATTGGCAAGCGGCTCGACCGGCACTGGCGCGCATTGCGCACGGTGACCGCGCACAATCCGCTGATCTACAAGGCGCTCGCGATAGGCCGGCAGGCGACGCACGACACACCGCTGCCCAACCTCTCATACTTCTGATCCATGCAATTACGCCGGCGCAGTGCCGGCGTAATTGCAACAACAACCACATCATCCCGCGCGCACGCGTTCACGCAAAGTCGCGTGTTCGTAGGCCTCCGGACGCAGACCGCGCCGCTTCAACTCGGGCACCACGAGATCGACGAACTCGTCCATGCAGGCCGGCAGCGCATGCGTGATGCAGATGAAACCATCGCCGCCGCCTTCGTCCAGCAGCTTCTCCAGCTGATCCGCCACCTCAGCCGCCGTGCCGACCACATGCGGCCCCTGACCCGCCGCGAAATGCCGCGCGATCTCGCCAAGCGGCGTTTCCGGCGCGAAGTCCTCGGTGATGGTCGCAAGATGTCCGCGTATGCCGCTCGTCCCGCCGATATCCGGAAACGGCGCATTCGCATCGAAGCGTGAAAGGTCCGTGTTGAGAAAGGCCGAAAGCATCGTCAGGCCTGCTTCCACCGTCACGTTGCTGCGAATCGCCTGCTGCTTCTGCAACGCTTCTTCGCGCGTCTGCCCGACGATCGGCACGATGCCCCACAGGATGCGCACGTCATCGGCGTGGCGTCCGGCTTGCGTCGCTGCGCCCTTCACCTTGTCGACGAACTCGCGCATGCCGCGCGCCGAATGCCGCAAGCCGAACACGAGATCCGCGTGACGGCCCGCGAAGGCCGCACCCGCACTCGACGATCCCGCCTGCGCGATCAGCGGCCTGCCCTGCGGCGAGCGCGGCACGGTGAAGCGTCCGTGGCTCGAAAAGAACTCTCCGTCGAAGTCGATCTTCGCGACCTTCGACGGGTCCGCGAACACGCCCGACGCACGATCCGCGACGATTGCATCCGGCTCCCAGCTGTCCCACAAGGTCTGGCACAGGCGCAGATATTCATCGGCACGGCGATAACGCGTGTCGTGTTCATCGAGCGCCTGGCCGAACTGGCGCGCCTCCGGCTCGCCAGCTGTCGTGACGAGATTCCAGCCAACGCGACCTTCGGTCAGATGATCGAGCGTCGCGAACTGGCGCGCGACCCAGTACGGCGGCAGGAACGCGGTGCTCAAGGTCGTGATGAGGCCGACATGCTGCGTCACGCGCGCCATGATGGAAATCAGCGGCAACGGATCGTGACGCGGACACTGCACGGCCCAGCGCAGCGTGTCGTCGCTGTCGCCGCGATAGGTCTCGTAGATGGAGTAGGAATCGGACAGGAAGATCGTGTCGATGCCGCCGCGTTCCGCCGTGCGCGCGACATGCTCCCAATACGGCGCGCGATCATAACGATAGCCCTGGAACGAACGCGGCAGCCGCCATTGCCCGACCGTATGCGGCGACGCCGAATGCGAGAGAAAGAAAGCCAGCAGCACGGTTCGCCTCCTGGTCAGCGCGTGGACACGTTGGGGCGCTCGACGCCCAGCACATGCCGCGCGACGATGCCCTTCTGCTTGTCGACGGAATCGTGCAGCGAGAGCGTGCGCGCATTGCGCCAGTGCCGGTCCGCCGCCACGCTGCGAGTGGCCGAGCGCGCGCCGCCGATCTGGAACAGGCGCGATCCCGCTTCGATCGAACTGCCGCTCGCATGCACCTTGGCCTGATAGACGGCAACGAAGACATCGGCGATATCCGCTTCGCCGCGCGTGAAGGCGTCCATCTTGCGCGCCGCCTCGGCAATCAGCGCCCGGCTCGCCGAGAGCGCGATGCGCACGTCCGCGACATGCGCCTGGAGCGCCGGTTCTTCGGCCGCGCGCGCATAACCGTTGGTCGGCTTCTGCACGTGATGGATGAAGTGCAGCGTGTCGTCGAGCGCCGCTTCGCCGATGCCCGCGAGAATCGCCGCGAAGCCGAGCTGATAGAACGGCGCGAAGATGGCCGCCGCCGGCACGCTGGCCGGATTGCCGACAATCTGCCGCGCCTCAATAATAGTTTCATCGACAATCAAATTGCCGCTGGCCGTCGAACGCTGACCGATGCCGTCCCACGTATCCAGCACGCGCACCGCTTCATGCTCACGTGGCAGCACCACCAGCACGGACTCGGGCGGTCGGTTCGGGTCCGCGCTCACCGTCGCGCACTGGAACAGCGCGAAGCCGCAACCCACCGAGCCTGTCGCGAACGCCTTCTCCGCCTTCACGCGCCAGCGGCCGTCGGCGAGACGTTCGGCGCTCGACTTGATGTTGATGCGCTTGTTGTCATAGGTGAAGCGCTCGTCCGGTTCGGCGGCCGTGAAGCAGAAGGTCGCGCCTCGCTCGCGCACCGCCTGCGCCACTTCATCGACCAGCGTAGCTTCGCCCAGCAGTTCGAGCGAGAACAGCGCGCCCGTCTGCACGGTGAACAACTGCGCCGTGTTGCTGCATGCACGGGCTATCGCGGTAACGGTATCGAAGTAATGCGCGAAGCTCGTCGTGCGGCCGAAGTCCGCACCGCCGCGTGCGCTCGACAATCCCGCAGTGAGCAAACCGGCCTCATGCAGCGTGCGAATCTGCTCGTACGGATAAGACGCGGCTTCGTCCACTTGCGCCGCACGTTGCTTCAGCAGTGGCGTCGCAATGTCGAGCGCGCGGTGCAGGCGCGCGGGAACATCGTCGACATGCGCCGGGTCGATCTGGTTCATCGCCATGCTCCTCGTCTTGTTAGCGGCCCGACACGATGGTCCGGTTCCACAGGTCCTGCGCACGTTCATGCGCGGCCCAGAACTTGTCCCAGTTCGGGTGATAGAGCGTCTTGGCCTGCTCGGGCTTGTAGATGAGCTTGGCGGCCAGTTGCGGATCGCCGTCGATGACCGGCGTCAGCAGGCGATTGGTCGGGCCGTAGTAGAAGTCCGTCGCATTGCCCAGCTGATACAGCGCGCCATGGATCTCGTTGAGGAACTGCGCGGCGAGTTCGGGATGCGGCGTGCCCTTCACGATGTCCGCCGTCGAAGCAAAGGCAATCGAGCCTTCCTTCGGACGCACCGCGCGCGCGGGCTTGTAGGCGTCCTGCAGCGCATAGGCGCGGCCATCGGCGATGACGGTCAGCCAGATATCGCCCGATTTGATGAGCTGTTCCGCCTGCTGCGAGGTCTGCCAGAAAGTACGCGCCTTGACCCTCGCAATCTCGGCGACGGCCTTGTCGAGATTGCCTTCGTCGCCGCCATTGAGTCGCGAAGTTTCGATCAGCAACGCGCGCCCCGCGCCGTTCGCGAGATCGGGCAGCGCGACGTGTCCCGCGAGCTTCGGGTTCCACAGGTCCTTCCACGAAGTCGGCGCGGGAATGCCCGCCTGCGCGAACTTGTCCGCGTTGTAGACGAAGATCGCCGACACGAAATCGAAGTCCGGGCCATAGCCTTGCGCGTTCTTCGCTTCGTCGAAAGCGAAGCGCGTATTCGGCACCTTCGCGGGATCGAACTTTTGCAGCACGCCTGCCTTGATGGCCTGCGCGCGCACGTCGCCATCGAGCAGCACGACGTCATAGGGCACGTTGCGGCCGTTCGCGGCGATCAGCTTGGCGACGTGATCGATCGACGCCCCGTCGATGAACTGCACCTTCACGCCGGTCTTGTTGGTGAAGATGTCGCCCGCATACTTGATCTGCGTCTGCGTGGACTTGCCGCCCCAAGACGACACACGTAACACGACGTCCTTCTGGTCGGCGCCTTGCGCATGCGCGACGTACGTGAAGAGAGAGGCGACCAGCGCCAACGCGAGTTTGCCGAGTACTTTCAAAATAAGCCTTTCATAGAGAAGCGGATGGATCGATGAAGCGCACTCAGCGCCGGGAAAACATGCGTTCGAGATGGAAGAAGCGGTTGAGCACGAGCGCGAGCACCGCCCAGAAGGCGACGATCAGCGTGGACAGCGCGGTGATGGCGTTGTCGAATTCGACTTCCATCGCGTTGAAGAGCTTGACGGGCATTGTCGGACGGCCTGGGTCGCCCATGAACCACGCGACGACGACATCGTCGAAGGACAGGACGAACGCGAACAACATGCCCGCGATCACACCCGGCGCGATGAGCGGCGCTGTGATGCGCCAGAACACCTGCCACGGCGTGGCGCCGAGGCTCTGCGCGGCTTCGTCGAGCGCGCTGTCGTAGTGCGCGAAGCTGGCGATCACGGCGCGGACCACGAGCGGAAACGTGAAGACGGCCTGCATCAGCACGATGGCGGCCGTGTTCCCGTTCAGGCCGATGTCCTGGAGCTGCGCGGCCAGCATGAAGAACTTGAAGCCCGCCACCGCGATGACGATGGTCGGCACGCCGAGCGGCGCAACACACAGCGCATTGACGAGGCCGCGGCCCGCGAAGCGCCCGCGCACGATCGACAGCGCGAGCGGCACGCCGACGGCAGTAGCGAGCGCCGTGGTCGCCGCGCCGAGCCAGACGCTGTAGCGCAGCGCGTCGTACCAGCCGGGCGCAATGCCGCGATACCAGCCAAGGGTCCAGTCGCTCGGCGGAAACGCGAGCGCGCCGCTCTTCGAAAACGATGCGCCGACAATGCCGACGAACGGCAGCAGCAGGAACACCGGCACCGCGAAGATCGCGATGCGCAGCAGCCATTTCGGCAGGAAGGAAGCGACGGCGTTCATGTGCGCGCTCCGCTCACGCGCAGCGCGAGCCACATCGACGCGAGCGCGGCGAACATCGTGAGCATGGCCGCGGTGGAGCCGACCGGATAGTTGAGTACGTTATGCATCTGTTGATCGATATAGAGCGCCATGAACATCACGCGATGCCCGCCGAGTATTCCCGGCGTCACCAGCGCGCTGATCGCGGCCATGAAGACCATCGACGCGCCCGCCGCGAGTCCGGGCCGGCACAGCGGCAGCACGACGCGCACGAAGGCTTGCGCGGGCGTCGCACCGAGATTGATGGCGGCCTCTTCGAGCGCCGGATCGATCTTGCGGATCGCGCCGGTCAGCATCAGCACCATGAAAGGAAACTCCACGTGCACCATGCCGATCAGCGCGCCGATATAGTTGAAGATCCATTCGAGCGGCGTCTTGATGACGCCGAGCGCGAGCAGCACGCTGTTGAGCATGCCGTGCTCGGTCAGCACCGGAATCCAGCCGAGATTGCGGATCACCGCGCTGATGAGCAAGGGCAGCACGGTGACGAAGAGCATCGGCGTGCGCCAGCGTGAGTGTGTGCGCGCCAGCCAGTAGCTGAACGGAAAGCCGCACACCGCGCAGATCAGCGCGGTCAATGCGCCGAAGCCCAGCGTATCGAGCAGGATATGCAGGTAGTACGCGTCCGACAGGAAGCGCACGTAGTTCGCGAGAGTCCAGGCGTCATCGACCCGTCCCAGCGAACCGCCGCCATGCAGCGACAGCACCAGCAGATAGCCCAGCGGCGCCACGAAGAACACGCCGAGGAAAGCGAGTCCCGGCAACGCGAGCGCGCCATAGACCGCCTGCCGCCGCCGTTCCAGGGAGGGCTGCGCAGGTGCACGGGCGAGCTCCGTCGCGACGAGCAGCGTGTCGTCGCTCATGCGGACACCTCGTCATGCAGCAGGACGCCGTCGCCGCGTTCCCAGCCCAGCGCGACATGCTCGCCGGGCGCGGGCGCGGCGCGGCCGGTGGTGCGCACGATGAGCGGATCGCCCGCAGATGTGCGCACTTCGAGATACCAGCCGTCGCCGGCATAGGTCGCGAGTTCGACGCGGCCCTGCACGCGGTTCGCCGCGCCTTCGCCCATCCTGATGCGTTCCGGCCTGAGCGCCAGCAGCAGCGGATCGCCGGGCCGGGGCGCGGGCCGGCCTTCGAGATCGACCTCGAAGGTTCCGGAGGACCTGGCCCGCACATGCAGGAGGCCGTTGCCGTCCACGTGCGACGCCGCGACTTCGAGCAGATTGATCTTGCCGATGAAACTCGCGACATGGCGATCCACCGGCCGGTCATACAGCTCCTGCGGCGAACCGATCTGGCCGATGACGCCCTGCCGCATCACCACAATGCGATCCGAGAGACTGAGCGCCTCGTTCTGATCGTGCGTAACGAAGATCGTCGTGATGCCGACTTCGCGCTGAATGCGCTTGATCTCGGCCTGCAATTCCTCGCGCAGCTTCTGGTCGAGCGCGCCGAGCGGTTCGTCGAGCAGCAGCACGCGCGGATTGATGACCAGCGCCCGCGCCAGCGCGACACGCTGTTTCTGTCCGCCCGACAGTTGCTCCGGATAGCGGTCGGCATAGCCGGACAGGCGCACGAGCGCGAGCGCCTCGGCCACGCGTGTCCTGATCTCCTTGCCCGCGAGCTTGCGGATGCGCAGGCCGAACGCGAGATTCTGCGCCACCGTCAGGTGCGGAAACAGCGCGTACTGCTGGAACACCATGCCCGTGTTGCGCCGGTGCGCGGGCACGCGTGTCACGTCCTCGCCGCCGATATGCACCGACCCCGCATCCGGCTGCACGAAGCCCGCGACCATGCGCAGGCAGGTGGTCTTGCCGCAGCCGCTCGGGCCGAGCAGCGTGAGGAATTCGCCGTCGCGCACGGAGAGCGAAACCGAATCGACGACGGGTGCGCCGCCATAGCGCTTGACGACGTTGTGCAGCTGGACAGTTGCCATGATGAATCCTTCTTCGCAAGCCGCGTTCAAATGGAGCGATAACGCGCGCCCGGATGGGTGTCGCGCAGATGCGGCCCGCGGCCCGCGAACAGCTTTTCGCGCAAGGTGCCCTCGGCATAAGCCGTGCGATAACGCCCCCGGTTCTGCAACTCGGGCACGACCAGATCGACGAAGGCATGCAGGCTTTCCGGCATCACGGTGCGGCGGAGGTTGAAGCCGTCCACGCCGGTTTCATCGGCCCATGAAATCAGCTGATCAGCAACCTCGGCGGGACTGCCGACGATGAACGGTCCACGCCCGCCGGTCTGGTCGAAGCGCGTCATGTCGCGCGGCGTGATGGGCCGCCCGGCCCGTTTCGTCAGATTCTCGACGGTCGATTGCAGCGCGTTGCTTTTCACATAGCGGATCGGTTCGTCAAGATCCATGGCCGCGAAGTCGATGCCTGTCCATCCCGATACCAGCGCCAGTTGCCCGAGCGTATCGACGTATTCCGCGTATTCAGCGTGCAGTTCGCGTGCTTCCTGCGACGTGGGCGCCACCACCACGGTCGCACCGAGATAGAGCAGCAGATCGTCGGCGGCGCGGCCAGCATCGACCGCATGCGCGCGGATGTCGCGCGCCGCAGCCGCCACTATGGCGGGCGTCTGGCCTTCGAGGAACACGCACTCGGCATGCTTGCCCGCGAACGCCTTGCCGCGTCCGGATGCACCGGCCTGGTACAGCACCGGCGTGCGTTGCGGCGAGGGCTCGACGAGATTGAAGCCATCGACGCGGAAATACGGCCCTTCATGCTGCACACGGCGGATGCGCGACGGGTCCGTGTACGGCTTGCCCCCGCGCCTGTCGCGCACCACGGCGCCATCCAGCCAGCTTCCTTCCCACAGCTTGTAGACGGCCTCCAGAAAGTCTTCGCCGGCCGCATAGCGTTCGTCGTGCTCGCGCGCCTTGTCGAGTCCCATGCCGCGCGCCGCGCTCTCCAGATAGCCAGTGACGACGTTCCATCCCGCGCGTCCGCCGGTCAGGTGATCGAGCGTCGAGAAACGCCGCGCGAACTGGTACGGATGCTCGTAGGTCAGGTTCGCCGTCACGCCGAAGCCCAGGTGCTTCGTCGCATGCGCCATCGCGGGCACGGTCAATAGCGGATCGTGCGACGGCGATTGCGCAGCCGAGAACAGCGTGGCGTCCACGCCGCCGCCATAGACATCGTAGATGCCGAAGACATCGGCGAGGAACATGCCGTCGAACAGGCCGCGCTCGGCGGTCTGCGCCAGCTCGACCCAATAGCCGAGCGTGTTGTGTTCGAGCGAGCGGTCGCGCGGATGCCGCCAGAATCCGGCCCACGAATGCGCCGGGGCATTCATGTGAAACGCGTTGAAATGCAGATGTGTGGTCATGTGCGGGCCTGCGGTCAACAGTCAGCGGTCAGCGCCGACGAATTCGGAGCCATACAGACTAGGAGCGCGCGGGCCTGCGACCAACCAAGTTCATCTGCTAAGTAAAGCGCGCCGCGGCTGCATTGGGCATGGCAAGCCGGGTGGATAACTTAGCCATGCGAGGATCGGAAGCTTTCGCAAAATCATCCGTTGGTTCCGTTCGCGCGACGCAGCACCATGGCAGGCTTTCAGCCACGGTGACTTCAACCATGTCCAGTCAGGATCAGGAACACTTCAAAGACCGCGTGTACTGGGTCACGGGCGCTTTCGGCGCGCTCGGCGCGGCCACCGTACGGCGGCTCGCCGAGGCGGGCGCGCATGTGGTGGCGTCGTCGCGGAATGTCGACGACACGCTGTTCGCCGACTTGCCGCGCGTCGTGCCCTTATCGGTGGATGTCGCCGACGATGCGCGCGTGCGCGAAGCATTCAGGCAGATCGAAGAGCGCTTCCAGCGTCTGGACGGCCTCGTGCTGAGCACGAATGTCGGCGCGTTCGGCGATTTCCTCGATCTCACCGACGCCGACTGGCAACGCGTCATCGACGCGAAGCTGCTCGGCTCCGTGCGGCCCCTACGCGCCGCGCTGCCGCGCTTCATTGCGCAGGGCAAGGGGGCGGTCGTCGCGATCTCGGGACGCGGCGGCATCGCGCCGCCGCCGAATCACTTTCCGGGTTCGAGCGTGAATGCAGCCCTCGACTTGCTCGTGCAAGGACTCGGGCGCAAGTACGGGCCGCATGGCGTGCGCGTCAACGCCGTCGCGCCGGGGCCGATCCAGTCGCCGCGTTTCGCGTCGATGGCGTCGGGCCAGAACGACGCGGAGCCCACGCGTCTCACCGCGCTCGATGGACCGGGCACGCCGGAAGACGTCGCGTCGGCGGTAGCCTATCTGCTGTCAGATGAAGCGCGTTTCGTCACCGGCACGCGGCTGTATGTGGATGGCGGCGGGCCGCCTTATGCTTGAACCTTCGCTTCGGGCCGTGCGTCACTAGCCGCCGAAGCGCGACATCGAGAACGGATCGAGTTCGGGCACAGCCTCGCCGTGAATGGCCTTCGCCAGCAGACGCCCGGTAGTCGCGGAACCCGTCAGCCCGAGATGCCCGTGACCGCAAGCAAGCCATAGCCCGGCGTGACGCGGCACCGCGCCGAGCACGGGCATGGAGTCCGGCATGCAGGGCCGGTGGCCCATCCAGGTGCTCGATCCACCGAGCAGATCGAGCGCGGGCAAGCCTTCCTTCGCATGCCGCGCCAGCAACGCCGCGCGGCGCGGATTCGCTTGCCGCACCAGTCCGCCGAATTCCACCGTGCCCGCGATGCGCAAGCCGGTGTCCATCGGCGTGATGAAGACCTTGCGGTCGGTCAGCACAACGGTGCGGGACAGGCGCGTGCCGCTCTCCGGCACGTGGACGTGATAACCGCGTTGCGATTCCAGCGGCACACGCACGCCGAGCGGCGCGAGCAAATGCGTGGACCAGGCGCCCGCGGCCACAATCACGTCGCGCGCGAACAAGGTCGAATCGTCCGCGAGGGTCAGCGCCCAGCCTTGCGCCTCCGGACGCAATGCCTTCACTTCCGCGCGCCTGAAGCTCACGCCCGCCTGCATGACGGCGCGCGCAATCGCAAGCGCATAGCCGTGTGGATTGAGCACCGAGTGATCGTTCTCGACGAACAGGCCCAGCGTGTAGTCCCGTGAGACGTCGGGCTCCATGTCCTGAATCGCGCCGCCCGACAAACGCGTGAGCTTCGCGCCATGTTCGGTCTTGAGCGCCCAGCCAAGCGCGTCCTTGGCCAGTTGCGCATCCGAGCGGTAAAGATGCAGTTGTCCCGTCGTCCGCAGGCCGGCCGCGTAACCGGCCTCTTCCGCGAGTTCACGGTGATCCGCTTCGGCACTGTCGAAGAAAGCGCTCAGCGAGCTCGCGATCTCGCGCACGCGGTTCTCGCCCGCCGATCGCACGAAACGCCAGAGCCAGCCCGCTGCATGCGGCAAGTAGGACGGCGGCAGATAGAGCGGGCCGTCCTCGTCGCGCAGCATCGACATGGCGTTCTTCAACACGCCCGGCATCGCCAGCGGTGCGACGGAATGGTAAGAGAGCGCGCCCGCATTGCCCATGGAACATTGCGATGCAGGCTCGGCGCGATCGATCAGCGTGACGCTGCGGCCCAGTTTGCGCACGTGATGCGCGACCGCCAGGCCGACGATGCCTGCGCCGATGACGGCGACGTCAGTGGAAACCGAAGAGGAAGGCGTGCTGTGCATCGAAGAGAGAAAGGTGAACGCGTCGATCAGGACTCTAGCATCGACGCGTCACCGCTACCGCTCCGACTTACTGCACGCCCTTCATGGCCGCCAGATCCTGCGCCATCTTCAGGTGCTTCTGGATGGTGGGCAGCGCCTTCTGAGCGGCCTTCCTGAGATCGGCATTCTGGCCTTCCTGCGCTTCCTTCTGGAACGCGGCAACCGCCTTCTCATGTCCTTCCACGCCGACCTTCTGGATATACATCTTGTCGAACTCCTTGCCCTTCAGCGGCTTGAGGGCATCGATCACCGAGGTATCCGAGTTGTCCTTCGGCACCGCGACACCATGCGGCGCGGCCATCTTGAGCTGCAACGTCAGCTTCGTATGGTCGATCATCATGTGATGCGCGAAGTTCTTCACGTCCTTGTCCTGCGACTGGCTTGTCGCGAGCTTGGCGGTATCGATCTCCGTGGAGCTGGATTGGGTGGCGGCCTGGACGAACGCCTTGTCGACTTCAGGCAGATCGTTGGCCTGCGTGGTGCTCGCGGCCTGCGTTTGCGCCATGGCGGCAAGCGGCGTCATGCCGATCAGCGCGGAAGCACACAGGGACATCAGGGCGGGGCTGGCTTTCATGAGAGTCTCCTCGGTTGACATTCACATGGGTCCTGATGCGACAGCAATGCGAATGCCACGTCGCCTGTGCCCTGCCTGCTTCCATTGCTCTTGGTAACCGGCGAAAAAAAGCCCGCTGAAACACCGCGGGCCAAGCCATCAACAACGTCACGTCCCGGAGCGGGGACAAACACTGTCGAGCAACGTACGGACCTGCCCGCGTTAAAACAGCCGCGACAGGAACGGCAGCAGCACCGGCACGACGAACGCCGTCAGGATGCCGTTCAGCCCCATGCCGAGTCCCGCAAACGCGCCCATCTCCTCGCTGACCTGAAAGGCGCGCGCCGTGCCGATCCCATGCGACGCCACGCCCAGCGCAAAGCCGCGCGCCTCGACCTCGGTCACGCGCAGCAGGTTGAGCAGACCCCGCGCAATCACCGCGCCGAACACGCCCGTCGTGATGACCAGCACTGCCGTCAACGACGGCACGCCGCCGATTTCCTTCGCCACCGCCATCGCGATGGGCGTCGTCGCGGACTTGGGCGCCAGCGAGGCGATCGACTGATGCGATGCGCCGAGCAGCTTCGCCACGGCCACCGCCGAGACGATCGCCGTCAAGGAACCCGCGACGAGACTGACGACGATGGGTATCGCCAGCCGCTTCAGATTCGGCAGCTGGCGATAGAGCGGCAGCGCCAGCGCGACGGTCGCGGGTCCGAGCAGGAAGTGCACGAACTGCGCGCCGTCGAAGTAGGTGTCGTAGGGCGTCGCGCTCGTCTTCAGCACGACGACGACGATCGCCACGGCAATCAGCACCGGATTGGCGAGCGGATTGAAGCGGCAAGTGGCATAGAGGCGCTGCGCGATCAGATAGGCGAGCAGCGTGATGGTGAGTCCCAGCAGCGGCGTGGCCGCGAGGTAGACCCAGATTGCGCCGAAGCGGGGAGCCGGGATCATGCGCGGCCTCCGGTCGGATCGGACAAGCGGCGTTGACGCCGCAGCATCGCGCGCATGACGAGCGCGGTGACGGTGATGGCCAGCGCCGTGCTGATGGCGACGGAGAGCGCGACGGCCAGCACGTCGCCGCGCAACGCGCTCGCCGACACCATGATGCCGACGCCCGCCGGCACGAACAGCAGCGACAGATGCCGGAGCAGTTCAAGCGCGGTGCCTTCGAGTGCGGCGGCTTGCGCGGGACGCAGCGTCATCCAGGCAAGCAACAGAAGCATGCCGACGACGGGACCGGGAACGGGAATGCTGAAGAGGTAGGAAAGCCCTTCTCCGAGACACTGGAAGACGAGCAGAGTGGCGATGGCGGCAAGCATGATGGGGGCCTCGGGCGTGGGATAGGTCGTGACACCTGTCCCGCGCTCGGCGCAAGCACGGCATGCATGGCATGCACGGCAACATGCACGCGGCAGCCGCACCGGCCGAATGCGGGGCGATCATTCTACTGCCGCTGCCGCCCCCATCGCTGCGCTGACTTCGTTGATCAGCCGCGCGCTTCCGTGCCCTTCAACTCGTCATGCTTGTGCGAATGAGTCGCCCCGTACTTCAGTTCGAAATGCGCGCCTTTGCCACTGCGCGTCGGCGGGAAGTGCTCGCCTTCGACACAGGTGACTTCGAACGTATTCTTGCCGTCATCGTGGACCACGGAATAGATTCCCGAGACCTTCACGATTTCGCCCGGCTTGTAAGCGGTATCTCCGGCCATATCGACCTCCATGAAATTGACGTAGCTCTTGCACAGCAAGCCGCATACCGCTGGACTCGACCGTTTCAAGCTTCCGCCCCTTGCACCAGCTCGATGAACTGCTTCAGGCAGGGATTGCGATTTGCGCGCGACCACACGAGCACCTGCTCGACGCACGGCGCATCGACGAGTTCGCGGAACACGACGCCGGCCAGCCTCGCCTTGCTCATCGACCGCGGCACGAGCGCCACGCCCGCTTCCTCGTTGACGAGGCTCAGCACGGTCTGCTGCAACTGCACCTCGAAGCCGACGACCGGTTCAAAACCGCCCGAGCGGCAATGCTGGTCGATGACGGCCCTGAACTTGGGCGCCACTTCTTCCATGGCGAGCACGAAGGTTTCTTCCGCAAGTTGCGCGATCCTGATGCGCCGCTGTTTCGCCAGCCGATGCCCGCGCGGCAGCGCCACGCACAACGGCTCCGAGAAGATGGTCTCGGTCGTGAGGCTCTTGTCGAAGATGCCGGGAAACATGATGGCCGCGTCCAGGCTGCCGTCGACGACCCGCTGCGACAGATCGTTCGAGACGACCTCGCGAAGACTCACATCGACATCGGGACAGGCCGCGCTGAAGCGCCGCGCATAACCGGGCACCACGCTGTAGGCGGCGCACATCGTGAAGCCCAGCGACAACGCGCCCGCCGTGCCCGCCGCCGCCGCCCGGCAGTTCGTCTGCGCCTGCTCCAGCGCGGCTAGCACGGCTTTCGCATCGATATGGAAGCGCTCGCCGGCGGCCGTCAGCGTCACGCCACGCGGCCCGCGTTCGATCAGCTTCACGCCCAGTTCCTTTTCGAGCGCGATCAACTGCCGGCTGAGCGGCGGCTGCGACAGATGCAGCCGCGCCGCTGCGCGCCCGAAATGCCGCGTCTCGGCGAGAACCACGAAGTAGCGCAAGCGCTTGAAATCGATCATCGATGCAAAAAAGGTTTCGAAAGGGGTCGAAGACGGTATTGGATTGTATCTCCCCTAGGGATTACCCTTGCTCCGTTCTTTCTTTCTCGATAACTGCATCATGCTTTCGACGCTTGGGATCCTGCTTCCCGTCTTCGCGCTCATCCTGGCGGGTTTTGTCTGCCGCAGGCGCGGCGTGCTCGGGCCCACGGCCGCCTCCGAACTCAACCGCTTCGTGGTCTGGCTGGCCTTGCCGGCATTGCTCTTCAACACGATGGCACATGCCACGTGGAAACAGCTCGATCAGCCCGCGTTCATCGCCGTCTTCAGCATCGCCGGCGGCGTGACCTTCCTGCTGATCCTCGCCTACCGGATGATCAACGGCCTGCACCTCGCGGACGCGAGCATCGACGCCATCGCGGGCGCTTATCCGAATACCGGTTACGTGGGCTTTCCGCTGTGCCTCATGGCATTCGGCCCGGAGAGTCTCACGCCGACCACCATCGCCACGATCCTGATTGCATGCGTGCTGTTCGCCGTCGCGATCGTGTTGATTGAACTGAGCCTGCAAGCCGAGCGGCGGCCGCACAAACTCGCGAGCAAGGTGCTGGTCTCGCTGGGCAGGAATCCGTTGATCGTCTCGCCGCTGGCCGGCGTGTTGTTCTCGGCTGCGCATGTTGCGCTGCCCGATAGCGTGGTCGCGTTCCTCAAACTCCTGAGCGGCGCCGCAAGTCCGTGTGCGCTGGTCAGCCTGGGTCTGTTTCTCGCCGAGCGCAGGGCCGCGGTTGCTACACAACGGAGTGCGCTTCTGCTCACGGGCACCAAGCTGCTCCTGCAACCCGCGCTTGCATGGTGGCTCGCCGCGCGAGTCTTCTCGATGCCGACGCCGATGGTCAACATGACGCTCGTGCTCGCCGCATTGCCCACGGGCACCGGGCCATTCATGCTCGCGGAGTTCTATCGACGGGAAGCGCAGGTGACGTCACGTACGATCCTGTTCACCACGCTTGCCTCGCTCGTGACGCTTTCGGTCATTCTCGTGTACGTCCGGTCGGGCGCTTAGCGCGCCGAGGCGTCATCGTCACTCGTGAATAAACCCGAAACGGAAGTGGAACGACACTTGCAGCACCGCAGGCTCCATCACCCCTCTCTCCACATCCGTCATGAACGACTTCAACAACACCGCCCGCTTCGAAGCGAAAACCGTCATCGTGACGGGCGCAGGCTCGGGTATCGGCGAAGGCACGGCGCGGCGCTTTGCAAGCGAAGGCGCTTCGGTGGTGCTGGCCGGCCGCACACGCGAGAAGCTTGACCGCCTCGCGCGCGATCTCGATCCGGCACGCACGCTCGTGCACACATTCGACGCCTCGAAGCCCGACGACGCAAAGCAATTGATCGACGCGGCCATCGACCGCTTTGGCCGCATCGACGTCCTCGTCAACAACGCGGGCGTGGCGCCGACAGGGCGCATCGACGAAGCCTCGCTCGACGACTGGCGCGCGGTCATGTCCACCGATCTCGACGGCGTGTTCTATTGCTGCCGTGCCGCGATCCGGCATCTGATCGATTCGCGGGGCTGCATCGTGAATGTGTCGTCGGTATCGGGACTGGGAGGCGACTGGGGCATGAGTTTCTACAACGCGGCCAAGGGCGCCGTGACCAACTTCACGCGCGCCCTCGCCATGGATCATGGCCGCGATGGCGTGCGCGTGAACGCGGTCTGCCCTAGCCTGACCGCGACCGATCTGACGCAAGACATGCTCGGCAATGAAAAGCTGATGGCGAAGTTCGAAGAGCGCATTCCGCTCGGCCGCGTGGCGACGCCTGAAGATATCGCGGCCGTCATCGCCTTTCTCGCAAGCGACGACGCGCGCTTCGTTACCGGCGTGAATTTGCCGGTGGATGGCGGGCTCAGCGCCTCGAACGGACAGCCGCCGCAGGCGTGATGCTTCTAGAAGCCGTGCAGGTGCCGGATGTCCTCGAATGCCTGTTTGACGGCCGCATCTGTCTCGGGTGAGTGAGGCTGCCAGTCCCATCCTGTTGCTTTGGGCTCCTGGCATCCGCGCGGCGTCAGGAAGACGACGAGGTCCGGCGTATAACCCTGTTTATCCGGTAGGAGCTCGTTGATCTGTTTGACGAAAAGATCAGGTGCAATGGGTGGCAAAGGCATGAAAGCTGAAAGGAAAGTTACGCGCCGACTTCCACCGGCAATGCGCGCTTGTGACGCGTTGCCAGGTAGAAGCGGCGGATCGTCGTCAGGATTGCTTCATTGACTTCCCTGCCCTCCAGGAAGTCATCGATGTTTTCGTAGGTGATGCCGTAGCTGTCCTCGTCCGGACGCTGCGGCGTGAGCGTTTCGAGATCGGCCGTCGGCACCTTCATGGCGAGTTGCGTCGAAGCGCCCATCGACATCGCCAGCGCGCGCACGCGACGCTTCGTCAGGCCCGAAAGCGGCAGCACATCCGCGCCGCCATCGCCGAACTTGGTGAAGAAGCCCATCAGCGATTCAGCGGCGTGATCCGTGCCGATCACCACGCCGGCTCGCGCGCCCGCTATCGCGTATTGCGCGATCATGCGCTGGCGCGCCTTGATGTTGCCGAGCACGAAGTCCTTCTGGAAGTCATCGGCATACTGCGCGCCGCCCAGTTCGAGCGCCGCGAGCATCTCATCCGATGCGCCCTTGACGTTGACTTCGAGCGTCTCGTCGGGCTGTATGAATTCGAGCGCGCGCCGGGCGTCGTCTTCATCGCGCTGCACGCCATACGGCAGCCGGACCGCGACGAAGCGTGCTTCATACGCTTGCGCGCGCAGACGTTCGACGGCCAGTTGCGCGAGCCGCCCCGCCGTCGATGAATCCACCCCGCCGCTGATGCCCAGCACATAGGTCCGCAATCCGTGCGACATCAGGTAATCGCACAGGAAGCCGATGCGGCGCTCGCGTTCGCTGTCGACAGCGAAGCTTGCCGCCACGTTCAACTCGCGGATCACCTGCGCTTGCCACGCTCGCCCGTCTTCGCTCATGCTTCCTCCCTGATCGCTTCGACTACGATGACGGTCGCGCCGTGGAGCGCCGCAGCCTCGCAATATGCCGGCTCAGCTCAGCCAGCGAAAACGGCTTGCGCAGCACTTCCGCGTTCGCCACGCCATCCAGCGCCGCCGTATCCGAATAGCCGGTCACCATGACGACGGGCAAGCCGGGCCGGATTTTCTGCGCAGCGCGTGCCACCTCCGCGCCGTTCATCGCGGGCATGGCGTAATCGACGACCAGTACGTTCGGGAAGTCCTCGCCGATCATCGCAAGCCCTTCGGTGCCGCTGCGCGCATCGCGTACTTCGAATGCGTCCATCTCGAGGCCGGCGACCAGCGATTCGCGCACGTTGTCGTCGTCATCGATGATGAGGACAGACGTCCCTTCCGCGCCCGCTGCGTCCCCCGCGGTCCCGTCCGCTACGGGCAGGGTCCCGGCCGGCTCTTCTCTTTCCGATCCGGCGACGGGCAGAAGAATCGAAAAGGACGCGCCCTTGCCGAACTCGCTGTCCACCTTGACCGTGCCGCCGCACTGGTGAGCGATCCCCCAGACCTGCGCGAGCCCGAGCCCGGTGCCCTTGCCCACCGGCTTGGTGGTGAAGAACGGATCGAAGATACGTTGCCGCGCTTCTTCGCTGATGCCCGTGCCCGTATCCGACACCTTGATCTCGACATACTCGCCAGAAGGCAGGTCCGCGTCCGGCTCGTCCAGCATGCGTGTAGACGTGGACAGCGTGATGACGCCGCCGCCCGGCATGGCGTCGCGTGCGTTGTTCACGAGATTCAGTATGGCAAGTTCGATCTGGTTCGAATCCGCAATCACGAAGTGCGACTCCGCCGCGAAATGCGCTTCGATCGTATGCGACACACCGAGTGAGTGACGCGCCAGGTCCATGAGGTCGCGCATGCGTGCGTCGATGTCCACCGGCTGCAGGACCAGCTTCTGGATGCGCGAGAACGCAAGCAGCTGGCCGGATAGCTTCGAGCCGCGCTCCGTCACGCGCAGCGCATTGTTCAACAGCGGCAGGACGGCGTGATCGCTGTCCAGCTTCCGGCGCGCGAGTTCGAGATTGGCGACCAGCGCCATCAGCAGGTTATTGAAGTCATGCGCGATGCCCCCCGTCAGCCGGCCGACCGCTTCCATCTTTTGCGCGTGCGCCAGCGCCTCTTCCGCGCGCGTGCGCTCCTGCACCTCTTCCGTCAGCCTGCGATTCGTCTCGCGCAGTTCATGCGTACGGGCTGCAACTTGCCGTTCGAGCTCGGCATGACTGCGCGCCAGCCGCCCTTCGGCTGCGCTCAGACGCTCGTTCATCGTCGCCGCCGCGCGCAGTTCGTCGCGAATCTGGAACTGTCGCTCGCGGCCGGAGAGCGCGGCCTCGACGGCACTCGTCAACGCAAGTGAACTCGCGGGCCGCTCGATATAGACGAGGTTGGTCATGCGCGCCGGCAGCCGCCCCGCCAGACGGCGATGATGCGCGTGCTCGAAGCGGCTGCGCTGCGTCAGGATGATGAACGGCACGTCGGACCATGACGGCTGCGCGTCGAGCTTGTTCGCCAGCACGGAAAGGTCCGCGCCGGACAGCGACTCGTCGGTGAGCAGCACGCCGCCCACGTAGGGATCGATAGCCTCGACGAACGCGTCGAAGCTGTGCACGGTCGTCGTGGCGATTGCACGCTTGCGCAGCAGCATTTCGGCTGTCTGCGCGTCGCGTCCGAAGCGCGCGAAGATGACGATAAGGCGCGAGAATGCCTTCATTCCAAGGGAACGCCGTTCTCGCCGCCAAACTGGACCGAATCGCGCTGCTTGCCGAGTCCCGCCGCACCGCCCATGTAGGTGGGCGTGCCGCTCAGCACGCCGTTGAAGCGCGTCAGCGGTTCACTCAACTCCAGCCCGCGCGAGCTGATGACCAGTTCGCGAATCGTACTCTCGTGCAGACTGCCGCGATTCTTGAGCACCGAGAGCGCCTTGCGCACACGCCCTTCGGCTTCAAAGAAACGCAGCAGGATGACGGCGTCGGCGATATAGCTGATGTTCAGCGAGCCCGAATGCATGTTCCCGATCAAACCCTGATGCGGATTGACGAGGAAGGTCGCGACGCCCTGCTGGTTCAGGAATGACAGCAACTCGTGTAGTTGCAGGATGAGCTGTTTTTCCTGCGGCATCGCGGCCACATAGCCGTTCAGGCTGTCGATGATGATGAGCCGCGCATCGTTGTGGGTGACTTCCGAACGCACGAGGCTCGTGAACTCGCCGGGCGAGATCTCGGACGGGTCAACCTGCCTGATTTCCAGCAGACCGGCATCGATGTGCGGTTGCAAGTCGATTCCGATGCCCCTCGAACGCACGAGCAGCGTGCCGATACGTTCGTCGAATTCGTAGATGACGCAGCGCTCGCCGCGTGCGCACGCCTGCGCCGCATATTTCAGGGACAGCGTAGTCTTGCCGGTACCGGCGGGGCCCGTGATCAGCGTGCTTGTGCCACGCAGCGGGCCGCCGCCGAGCAATGCATCGAGCGCCGCCGAGCCGCTCGGCAGGACGTCCCCGACGAATTCGGCGTGATGTTCCAGCGCAACCAGGCGCGGAAAAATTTGCAGACCGCCCTCGCGGATCGCGAAATCGTGAAAACCTTCCCGAAACGCGCTTCCCCGAAGCTTCTGCACTTGCAGGCGCCGCCGCGCGACGCCGAAGTCGAGCGTGAGGCGCTCCAGCGTCAGCACGCCATGACAGAGGCTGTGCAGATCGACGTCATGCATGCCGCGCGCGCTCATGTCGTCCATCAGCAGGACGGTGGCGGCGTTGTTGTTGAAGAAGTGCTTGAGCGACAGCAACTGGCGCCGAAAGCGCAGCGGGTCCTGCGCGAGCAGGCGCAATTCCGACAAGCTGTCGAACACGATGCGCGACGGCTTGACGCGCTCGACGTGTTCCGTGATATGGCGGATCACCTCGCCGAGTTCGATCTCCCACGAATGCAGGAGGCTCTGGTCGCCGTCGATGCCGAGCTTCAATTCGGCTTCTTCCATCTCGAAGACGGTGATGCCGTCCATCGACCAGCCGTGCGCGTTCGCCACTTCATCCAGCTCCTGAGAAGTTTCCGAGAGCGTGATGAAGAGCACGGTCTCCCCGGCGGCCACGCCGTCCAGCAGGAACTGCAGACCCAGCGTGGTCTTCCCCGAGCCCGGCGCGCCTTCGATCAGATAGAGCCTGCTGGCGGGCCAGCCGCCGTTCAGGATGTCATCGAGGGCCGTGAGGCCGGAAGAAATGCGGGGAGGTTTCGGGTCTGTCATGGATTCGAAGCGATAGCTTTGTCGATCGATGGTATCTGTTTCGCCCTGAGTGGCATCCTCAGGTCATCGGGGCGCGATATTCAAAGTGTAACGTGTACTTCTTTCCAAGTGCACGTCCGATCGAATCGGTCAGCGGAGTGTGCCCGGCGTGACCGATGTCATATGCATGGTCGCTCGATCCGTGGGCACAACCGTTGCTCGACTGATCATGCAACCGAGCATCGATCACTCAAGGCTCGGCTCATCTTCGTTGAACAGCGGCTCGCCGCATCACGCCAGCGCACGTCCGTCGCGCTGAGACTCGGAAAGCAAGACTGCAAGTGACGCCATGGCGCTCCTCTCGGTCAATTTTTCGAGCACCCACTTTTCATCTTCGACATTTGCGCAGTCCGCGCAAGGACTGCGCTCGTCCCTACGATAAGGAGCTTCCGCCATGTTCGTGCACAACAAGCGTTTGCAATATACCGTTCGCGTTGCTTCCCCGAATCCGGGGCTGGCCAATCTGCTGCTCGAGCAGTTCGGCGGGCCGCAAGGCGAACTCGCCGCCGCTTGCCGCTATTTCACCCAGGCCGTGGCCGAGGACGATCCGGGCCGCAAGGACCTGCTCTTCGATATCGCCACTGAAGAACTCAGTCACCTCGAAATCATCGGTTCAATTGTCGCCATGCTGAACAAGGGCGCCAAGGGCCAGCTGGCCGAGGGCGTTGAATCCGAGGCAGAGATGTATCGCTCGCTGACCGGCGCGGGCAATGACTCGCATATCACGTCGATTCTCTATGGCGGCGGCGCGCCGCTGACGAATTCGGCGGGCGTGCCCTGGACCTCGGCCTATATCGACACCATCGGCGAGCCGACCGCCGACCTGCGTTCGAACATCGCCGCCGAAGCGCGCGCGAAGATCGTCTATGAACGCCTCATCAACGTGACTGACGACCCCGGCATCAAGGAAGCGCTGGGCTTCCTGATGACGCGTGAGATCGCGCACCAGAAGTCCTTCGAGAAGGCGCTGCATTCCATTCAACCGAACTTCCCGCAAGGCAAGTTGCCCGGCAATCCAGAGTTCACGAGCGTCTACTACAACATGTCCAAGGGCGAAGACATGCGCGGTCCGTGGAACGAAGGCGGCGACTGGCGCTTCATCGAAGACCCGCAGCCGGCCGTGGATGGCGGCGATGGACTGGCGACCGTGAATGTCTCGGAGCAGGATGTGGAGACGCTTCAGGCCATGGCGTCGCGCACGGCGTCGGACCCGGCGGCGGATCCGACCACGGGTGCGGATCTCGGTGCGGGCAAGGCCAACCAGGTGTAAGAGTGCGCCTCGGAGGCGGGTGCCGCCTCCGAGGCATTGCTTCGACGACCTTATTCAGGAGTAGCCATGCTGTCACCTACGCTCAACCCGCCGAGCCTTGACTTTTACCGCGCCAACGTCGAGACCTGTCTGCGCTTGTCGCTGACAATGAACGACGCGCTGAGGCAGTTCAGCGAACTCAACCGGAAGACGATCGACACGGCACTCGCCGGAGAAGCTGATCAACCTGCGTTGTTTGCCCGCTGGCCGAGCTATGCGCTGAATTACGCGACGGAAGCAATGGAGACGTTGCATGCCACCGCGGCAGACGTCATGGCGACGCTCGTTACCCCTCGCGGCACCGACCACGCCCGAATCGTCTACGACGTCAGTGATACCGCCGACGCGCCGCGCCCGAATGTGATTCTCGATACGGAAGGCGAAGTGGTGAAGCGCCTGACGCCTTGAGGGGCGCCGTCTTCTTTACACAGCCACGAAGGAGCGACCATGAACAACGAACCTTCCGATCCCGTCGAACGGGCCGACCAGCGGCGCGAGGAACTCGGCGCCGGCGATGTCGATGAAAAGCCCGACGGAACCATACGGCAGCGCGAACACGGCAACATGGACGCGAGCCTGGTTCCAAAGGGCAAGGATCATCCGGAAGAAGGCGCCTATACGCCCGAGCACGATCACAAGGATCCGGATCTCGAACCCGATCCTGCACAGTCTTCTCATCCACAGCAAGGCGCCAGGAGGTAGACATGAAAGCACTCGTCTGGCATGGCAAGAAAGACATTCGCTACGACACGGTTCCCGATCCGGAGATCGAAGACGGGCGCGACGCCATCATCAAGGTCTCGACCTGTGCCATCTGCGGCTCGGACCTTCATCTCTTCGACGGCTTCATGCCCGGTATGAAACACGGCGACGTCATGGGCCACGAGTTTATGGGAGAAGTGGTCGAAGTGGGCCACGACAACACGGCTTTGAGGATTGGCGAGCGGATCGTCGTGCCGTTCACCATCACGTGCGGCGAGTGCGATCAATGCAAGCGCGGCAATTTTTCCGTGTGCGAGCGTTCCAATCGCAACAAGGACACGGCGGAGAAGTTATTTGGCCACACGACTGCCGGCCTGTTCGGCTACACCCATTTAACGGGCGGTTATGCCGGGGGTCAAGCGGAGTACGTGCGCATTCCCTTTGCGGACAAGACGCACATCAAGATTCCGGACGCACTCACCGACGAGCAAGTGCTCTTTCTCGGCGACATCTTTCCGACCGGCTGGCAGGCGGCGGTGAACTGCGAGATCGAGCCGACTGATACGGTCGCGATATGGGGCGCGGGCCCCGTCGGACAGATGGCGGTGCGCAGCGCTGTGCTGCTGGGCGCGAAGCAGGTGGTGGTCATCGACCAGGTTCCCGAGCGCCTGGCCATGGCGCAGGCAGCGGGTGCAATTCCCATCAACTTCAAGGAAGAAAGCGTGCTCGACCGGTTGCGCGACCTCACCCAAGGCAAGGGACCGGAAAAATGCATCGATGCGGTCGGCATGGAATCGCACGCAACGCGCTCGTTCGATGGCATCTACGACCGCGTCAAGCAAGCCGTCATGCTCGAAAGCGACCGGCCGCATGTGCTGCGTGAGATGATCTACGTTTGCCGGCCGGCGGGTGTGTTGTCCGTTCCCGGCGTTTATGGCGGACTGATCGACAAGATCCCTTTTGGCGCTGCAATGAACAAGGGGTTGACCTGGCGCATGGGCCAGACGCATGTCAATCGCTGGAGCGAAGACTTGTTGAAGCGTATCGAGGAAGGTCAGATCGATCCGTCGTTCGTGATCACGCACCGCATGAAGCTCGAGGACGGACCGCAGATGTATGAGACTTTCAGGGACAAGGAGGATGGCTGCATCAAGGTGGTGCTGACGCCTTGAACGTTTGGAGGTAATTACCGCGCCATCAGCAAGGATGGCGCGGTTGCATCGCAAATTACAACACGATCTCGCCGTCTTCCTCGCCGAGCCAGTAATGCACGCGCTCGGCGCTCACCTTGATCAGCACGATACCCGGCGTTGCAAAGCCATCCGAGAACCACTTCGCGATGTCTTCGTTCCAGTGCTCCTTCATCGCGGGCTTCTCGCGGATCAGTTCGGCGTTGCCTTCAACGGCCACGAACAACTGCGGCTTCCCGCCCGCGCCCGTCGCGCCCGTGAACGACAGCCCAACCTTCGCGTCCGCCTTGATCTCCTTCACCATGTGCGTCTCTTCCGACGTGAAGTAGTAGCTGTCGCCGTCGAAGCGGACATCGCGGTTGTTGCTCATCGGCCGGACGGCGATGTTGCCATTCAGCGCGCGCGTGGAGAGCATCGCGAAGTCGATGTCCGCCATCTTCTCGGCGACTTGTTCGAGGGTCAATGTAGTCATGGCTCATGCTCCTGATAGTGGTTGTCAGAGGGTCATGAGCCGGACTCACGCAACCGGCATGCCACGCGTCAGTCAGAACTACGACAGCTTGAACTCGCTCACGGCCATCGCCAGTTCCATCGCCTGCGTCTGCAAGGCCGAAGCCGCCGCCGCCGATTGCTCGACGAGCGCCGCATTCTGCTGGACCATCTGATCGAGCTGGGACACGGCCTTGTTCACTTCCTGGATGCCGCGGGTCTGCTCGTTCGCCGCATCCGTTATCTCTGCCATGATGGTCGAGACATTCGCCACACTGCCGACAATCTCGTTCATCGTCTCGCCCGCGCTGCGAACCTGGGTCGAACCGGACGCCACGGCATCGACCGTCGACGTCACGAGGCTCTTGATCTCCTTCGCCGCCTGAGCGCTGCGCGCAGCAAGCCCGCGCACTTCCGACGCCACCACCGCAAAGCCGCGTCCCTGTTCGCCAGCACGCGCCGCTTCAACGGCCGCGTTCAACGCAAGGATGTTGGTCTGGAAGGCAATGGCATCGATGACACCGATGATGGAGCCGATCTGGTTCGACGAATCCTCGATCTCGGTCATCATGGTGATCGCCTCGCCGACCACCTGACCGCCCGCCGACGCCGTCGCCGCCGCCGATGCTGCCGTCACGTTGGCCTGATTGGCGGCCTTGGTGGAGTGCGCAATGGTCGAGCTGATTTCCTCCACCGACGCCGCCGTCTGCTGCAAGCTCGCCGCCGCCGATTCCGTGCGGCCCGACAAGTCCTGATTGCCCGCCGCGATCTCGCTCGATGCAAGCCGCACCGATTCGCTCGAATCCCGCACGCGCGTCATCACGTCATGCAGCTTCTTGATGAAGGTGTTGAAGGCACGCGCGATCTGCGCGACTTCGTCGTTGCCGTCGGCGGGCAGCCGTTGCGTGAGGTCGCCCGTGCCCGAGCCGATGGAATCCATCGCGTCGCGAATCGACGAGAGCCGCTTGAGCGCAATCGACGTCACCAGTCCGACAATCAGCGCGCCGAGCGCAATGATCACGAACAGCGCGATGGCAGACGTGACGATCATCGAGCGCATGCCGGCAGTGGCTTCGGCCTTGTCGAGCGCGATGATCAGGGTCCAGTCCGTGCCGGGCACCGCGCGCGCATGAGCGAGCACGTCCTGCGTGCCGGCGTGGGTATCGAGCGGCTCGGCTGCGCCGATCAGGTTCTTCAACGCCGTGCCCGACAGGTCCGGGAACAGGTCCGTGAGCGGCTTGCCGGTCAGCTTGCGGTCCGCGTGCGCGACGATCGAACCCTTGCCGTCCACGAGCACGGCAAAGCTGGCGGGCGTCGGGTGCACGGAGAGCACGTTGTCGATGACCGAGTCCATCGCGACCGCGCCCGAGACCACGCCCGCGAGCTTGCCGTCACGCTTCAGCGCCTGCGTGAACGCGACGATCAGCTTGCCCGTCGATACATCCATGTACGGCGCCGTGACTACCGGGCCACCTGCGCTGACCGCCGCCGTGTACCAGGGGCGCGTGCGCGGATCATAGTCGGGCGGGAGCTTGGTGGGTTCGGAGAAGAGCGAAGTCTTGTCCTCGTAGCCGGCGAGCACGTTGACGAAATTGCCCGCCGCTGCAATCTGCTTGAAGAGCGGCACCGGGTCCGGCGAGAGCGCCGCATCTTGGATCGACACGATCATCTGCTTCTTCGACGCAATCCATTCGCCGATCCCGCTGACATGGCCGCTCGCCACGGCGGACAGGTTCTCGCTGATCGTCTTGTTGTTATAGGAACGCGCGACCGTATAGCTGAGCGCGGCGTTGGCAATGAGCGCGATCACCAGCACAGCAATGCTGGCCGTGACGACGCGCGAACGAATGGTCGAAAACATGTATCCCCTTAAGTGCCTGCTGAAAAGTTATTTTCAGACATTACGGCCCTGTCAGGAGAAACTTGAGACGCGAGCGGCAGAGTTTTAGCGGAATGTTCTAAACGGCGTCGCTGGCGGCCATTGCACCAAACTGGAGCGCTGCAAGCTGGGCGTACAAGGGCGAGTCGCGCAACAGTTCCGAGTGACGTCCTTGCGCGACGATCCGCCCATGCTCCATCACCACGATGCGGTCGGCCTGCTGCACAGTGGCGAGCCGGTGCGCGATGACCAGCGTCGTGCGGTTCTGCGCGGCGTTATCGAGTGCGGTTTGCACGAGCCGCTCGCTGGCGGCGTCGAGGGCGCTGGTGGCCTCGTCGAGCAGCAGGATGGGCGGATTGCGAAGAATGGCGCGTGCAATGGCAATGCGCTGCCGCTGCCCGCCCGAGAGCCGCACGCCGCGCTCGCCGAGGAAGGTGTCATAGCCTTCCGGAAGCTGCTCGATGAAGTCCGCCGCAGCCGCCATGTCCGCCGCGCGGCGCACCTGCTCGGACGATGCATCGGGCATGCCGTAGCGGATATTGGCGAGCACGCTGCCTGAGAAGATCACCGAGTCCTGCAGCACGACGCCGATCAACTGCCGCAACGTGTCGAGCGACAGATGCCGCGTGGGTACGCCGTTGATCGAGATGGTGCCCGACTGCGGATCGTAGAAGCGCAGCAGCAGCTGGAACAGCGTCGTCTTGCCCGCGCCGGAAGGCCCGACCAGCGCGACGTGTTCACCGGGACGCACCGCGAGCGAGAACGCTGAAAGCGCCTCGATGCCCGGACGCGATGGATACGAGAAGCCCACCTGATCGAAGCGGATGCCCTCGCCTTTGGACGGCATCGGCACGGGCGTGGACGGCTCCGTGACCGGCGAGCGCGCAGCGAGCAGTTGCATGAGCCTGTCGGTGGCGCCGGCGGCGCGCTGGAGATCGCCCCAGACCTCGGCAAGCGCGCCAACGGCGCCCGCCGTGAACACTGCATAGAGAATGAACTGCGACAACTGTCCCGCCGACATCTGTCCCGCCAGCACCGCCTGTGCGCCGAGCCAGAGCACGAACACGATGGCCGCGAAGACGAACACGATGACCACGGCGGTCAGCGCGGCGCGCGCGCGGATGCGGGCCAGCGCGGTCTGAAAGGCCCTTTCCACAGCCGCGCCGAAGCGCTTCGACTCGACCGTCTCCTGCGTGTAGGACTGCACGGTCGGCATCGCGTTGAGCACTTCGCCGGCCAGCGCGCTGGCGTTCGCGACCGTGTCCTGACTGGCGCGCGACAGCCGGCGCACGCGCCGCCCGAAGAACACGATGGGCGCGACGACCACGATCAGCACGGCAATGATGTAACCGGACAGCACCGGGCTCGTCAGCACCAGCATGCCGATGCCGCCCGCCGCCAGCAGCGCGTTGCGCAAGCCGAGCGAGAGACTGGTGCCGACCACGGTCTGGATCAGCGTGGTGTCGGTGGTGAGGCGCGAGAGGACTTCGCCGGTTTGCGTGAACTCGAAGAACTGCGGGCTCATGCGCATGATGTGATCGTAGACCGCGCGGCGCAGGTCGGCGGTCACGCGTTCGCCGAGCCATGACACCCAGTAGAAGCGCAGCGCCGTCGCGCCCGCGAGAATCAGCGAGACGATGAAGAGCGCAATGAAATAACGATCGATATGCGCGCGGCTGCCGCTCGCGAAACCGCGGTCGATCAGATAGCGAAAGGCCATCGGCAAGGCGAGCGTCGCGCCCGCCGAGGTGAGCAGCGCCAGGAACGCGAGCGCCCAGCGCCCGGCATAAGGGCGCAGGAAAGGACCGAGCGCGAAGAGCGGACCCAGACGGCGGGTGGAAGCTTCAGCAGATGACATGAGCGGGAATGAGCGGTGAATGAGCCGATGGTATCAATCTATCGAGTGACGGATTCACAGACCGCTTTCCGGATTGCCGCGCGAAGCGGCGCTCATCTTGTCGCGCAGTTGCTCGCGTTCTTCTGGCGTCATGCGCTGCCAGCGTTGCCAGTGCCGGCCTCCGTGACAACCGCCGCGTCCGCCGCGTGCCCGAAAGCCGCCGAACAGGATGCGGCACAGAACCAGCAGGCCAAGTGCGCGCGGATAGTCGATCATCTGGGCATCGACAAAAAGTCCCGGCACGACCCAGTTATACAGTCGCATGACCACCCAGCCCACTGCCGCGATGAAAAGCACGAACAGCACTGCCTTGGCGAAAAATTTGCGGCGAAACCTCATGTCATCTCTCCTTCCGTTCAAGATTCGAAATCGTCGTGGGACGCCTGCAAGCGGGCACGCAGATGCAGCACCGCATAACGCTTGCGCGCCAGTAGCGTATTGATGCCGATGCCCGTCGCAGCCGCAATGTCCTTGAAGCTGCGGCCGTCGAGTTCATGGGCGATGAAGACATCGCGCTGAGTGGCAGGCAGTTCGTCGAGCGCGGCCTGTAGCGCTGCAAGCAGCGCGGCGCGTGCGTACGCGGCCTCGGGGCCTGCTTCCGGCGAAGGCAGCGCGAGGTCGAGCCGGTAGTCTTCATCGGTCTCGTTGTCGTCGATGGGAAGCGGTGTTTCCTTCTTCTTGCGAAACCGGTCGATGATCCGGTTGCGCGCGACGCGGAACAGCCATGCGCCCATCTGCTCGATCGGATCCGTCAGCCTGTAGGCCTCGACCAGTTCCTCGAACACGTCCTGGAGAATGTCCTCGGCGTCGTCCTGATCGATCACCCGCCGGCGAATGAAGTTGCGCAGCCGCGGCCGCTCACGGGCGACGGCAGCTGCGATTTCACGATCCTGTTCCGGCAGTGGACTCGGGGTGTGCGGCGTTTCCATACCCGTGATGACGTTTCGGGGACGGAGATATTGTGGCGTGCCCGGATTATTTTTTATTTCTTTGACCGTGCAGGCAGTGACGCTTGCTTCAGCCGTCCGTCGAGACCGTCACGGTTTCCCACTCGCGCAACTCGCTCTCCATGGCGGACAGCTTGCCTCTCACGAGCCCGAGCGCATCGCTGCCGAGCAGGAGATGCGCAGGCGGATGGCCGGACGCGATGGCGGTGAGCATCGCCTGCGCCGCCTTGCGCGGATCGCCCAGTTGCTTGCCGCTCTTCTCCTCGCGCGCCTGGCGGATCGGATCGAAGACCGCATCGTAATCCGCGATGGAACGTGGCGTGCGACGCATCGAACGGCCCGCCCAGTCGGTGCGGAAGGAGCCGGGCGCAACGGCGGTCACGGCGATGCCGAACGACGCCACTTCCTTGCCGAGCGCTTCGGAGATGCCTTCCAGCGCGAACTTGCTGCCGCAGTAATAAGTGATGCCGGGCATGGTGATGAAGCCGCCCATCGACGTGATGTTCAGGATGTGGCCTCGCCGACGTTCGCGCATGAAGGGCAGGACGGCCTTCATCATTGCGACCGCGCCGAACACGTTGACGTCGAACTGCTTGCGCATCTCGGACAGCGGCGATTCCTCCATGACGCCTTCGTGACCATAGCCGGCGTTGTTCACGAGCACGTCGACAGGACCGATGGTGCGCTCGATCTCGGCGACAGCAGGCTCGATGGCGTCGAAGTCGGTCACGTCCAGCACGCGCGCGAAGGCGCTGTGGTTCGAAGACAAAGCCTCGAATTCACGCTTCGCTTCTTCACTTCTCACGGTACCGACGACCTTGTGTCCCGCCGCCAGCGCCTCCACTGCGAGCGCCCGGCCGAAGCCGCTGCTGACGCCCGTGATGAGCAGGGTTTTCTGGGTGGATGCCATGGAATATTTTCTCCGTGATGTGTTTCGGAGTAGGCAGAATAGTATGCTTTGGCGAGACGGATCAGCCACAAATCGCTATTTATGTTGCCTAAAACTATGAGCAATCAGTCCTCATCCGGCCGCAAACGCACGATTGCGCTGCTGCGCTCGCTCGCGCCCGACGAAGGCTATAACCTCACTACTTTGCCCAGTGTGCGCATCCTGCGCTCGGACCGGCCGCTGGCGCGCACGCCGGTCCTGTATGACCCGGGCATCGTGATCGTGTGTCAGGGACGCAAGCGCGGCTATTTCGGCGAACGCCTGTATTTGTACGACGAGGATCATTATCTGGCGGTGTCCGTGCCCGTGCCGTTCAGCATGGAAACCGATGCAAGCGCCGAGCGCCCCCTGCTCGCACTCTATCTCCATCTCGACTTCACGCTGGCAGCGGAGCTTGCGGTGGAGATCGATCGCACGGGCGTCGCGGCGGCCGTGCAGGCGCCTCAAAGCATGATGTCCACGCCCATGGACGATGCAATGCAGGGCTCCGTCCTGCGCTTCCTCGAAGCGCTGCACAGGCCATTGGACGCCGCCGTGCTGGGTCCGGGCCTGCTGCGCGAGTTGTACTTCAGGGTGCTCACCGGCGCGCAAGGCAGCGCGATGCGCGAGGCGCTGGCCATGCGCGGACAGTTCGGGCGGATCGGCAAGTCATTGCGGATGATCCATGCCGGATATGCGCAGGCGCTCGACGTCACGCAACTGGCCGAGGAAGCCGGAATGAGCGTGCCGAGCTTCCATAGCCACTTCAAGTCCATCACCCAGGTCTCGCCGATGCAGTACGTCAAGTCGACGCGCCTCCATCAGGCACGCTTGCTGATGGTGCGAGAGGAACTGACGGCGGAGGCCGCGTGCATGGCCGTGGGCTATGCCAGCGCCTCGCAGTTCAATCGCGAATTCAAGCGCTTGTTCGGACTGACGCCGGCGGCGGAAACCCGACGCATGCGCGAGAGTTTTGCCATACCGGCGGCGTTCGATGGTGCGGAGTATGTGTCGTCGCATTGAAGTGCGTCAGGCAGCCGTCGATTCAGTGCGTCTCGCATCGATGCAGGCGGCGTGGAATGCCTTGGCCACGCGCTGAAAAGGCGAAGCGTCGTGCACGTCTCTTGCAAGCATGAAATAGCAAAGATAAGGAAAGATCTGCTCGCTCAGCATCTGACTGCATTCCACCGGCAGCATCGCGGTAATGTTATCGATGGCCATGATCTCGATGCCCGACTTCGCGCGGCAGACCGGCTCGGCAAAACTCGTCGGGGCCGAATACAGCGGAATGGGATTGCGCGGATGCGTCGCTTCACAACTCACGTCGCCGATCAACCTGATCTTCGTATGCGGGCCGATCATTGCATCGTTGAGGAACAGCGGCGTATCGGCGGCCAGCTTGATGCAATTGAAGACGAGTTCGTAGTCGTGAAGCCGCTCACGAAGTTCGGGATGATCCTGCGTGATTTTCGGTGAGCGATCGTACGCGAGTCCGAGTTCGTCGAGCAGCCACGTCACGCCGCTGCCGGATTTACCCTGATGTCCGATCACCAGCGTGCGCGGCGCGCGGAAATCATCGCGCACAAGGGCTCGTGCATAACGCACGAGTTCATTCACGCTCGTGAATTGCTCCGGCACATGGTAGCGCCCGGCGCGAACGCCTTGCTTTTGCTTCCAGATGTCGAGGCACGCCGTTGCCGCGGCCATGCCGGCGAGATAACCTGCGCCGCCCGTGACCAGTTGCGCGCTGAAGTTGTCCTTGATCTGTTCGAGGTCGTACAGGAAGCCGCCGCCGCGTTCGAAGCGTGCGAGCAGACTGGCCGCTCCCTGCTGCCGTTCAAAGGCATGCGCGAAGTACATATGCCGATGCCGCAGCGGGAACGTTGCATCCGGCAATTCCTTGAGGCCGAGAACCAGCGTGTCACGATGGGAGAAACGCCAGCTGCCGCTTTCGACGAGCGTGCATCCCACGTCCGAATAGGCGGAATCGGGATAGATGCGTTTCTCCGATGATTCGACGCATACCGTGAAACCGTTCTTGACCAGAATGCCCGCATGAACGGGAATCAGCGGGGTCCGACGTTCCTTTGTTCTGTATTCGGCCCGTAGCCACAAAGTGTGGTTCATGCTGCGTGCTCCCATTCAGAGTCTGCGCCGGCGTTCGTGGCTTCGCAAAAGAAGCTTGTTTCCATCGCGCGGAAGTGAGCGTAGTCGCGGGCCAGTTCTTGCGGGCTATCCGCGACGAGCATCGCGTAACCGGGATGTCCGAACGTCTGCCCGGTTCGTTCGAGCCTTGCGCCCTTTGCGAATGTCAGCTTGATGCTCATGAGGCCCGGCACGGACAGGAAGCGCGCGAGGTGGGGCTGTTCGGCCACCGTACCGGCAAACTGCGAATTCATGTAGATGAAGCGGGCATGACGCACGGGCGCCGTCACGCACGCCGCCTGTCTCGCCTCGAAGAGATGAGGCGCGATCACACTGTCCGCCAGTACCGAGACCTGGCTATAGCCATGGCATTCCTCGACGACCGAGTAGTCGATGCCACCCGCCAGCCTCGCACCCGTTTCGATCAGACGAGGACCGTCTGCCGTCAGCATGACTTCGGTGTGAGCCGCGCCGTTGTGGATCTGCAAGGCATCGAGAACGTCGTGCACATAGGCCGACAGAACGGAAAAATCGGGGGCGTCGCGGCGCACCGAGTCCGCGTATTCGTCGATGATCTGCGTGCCCCGGTGATGGTTCACTTCATGCCAGATATCCGTCACGAAGTGCCGCCCTGCTACCGACACGGTATTCACGACGAAGTGGCGGCCCTCGAGATGTTCCTGGATGACATATTCATCCTTGGTCTCGCCCACCACATTCAGGCGGCCGATATTGCGCTCGAAGATCGCGGCAATCTCGGCCTTGCTTTCGCAGATGCCGACGCCATCCGAGTACGCGCCGAGCGCGGGCTTCATGACCACGCGCCTGAAGCCGGACGTTTCATACCATGTCAGGATGGCGTCGAGATCATGCGAATGAAATTGCGCCGCGCACGGAACACCATTGAGGCGCAGCGCCTCGACCATGTGGTACTTGTGACGATGCAGGCGTGCACTTCCGGCAGGATTGCACGGAACGTCGAAGAACTGCGCCAGCTTGTTCGCAGGAATGACGCCGCTGTCCCCCGCCACGACAATAGCCTTGACCTGATAGGGCTTCAGCTCGGCAACGAGTTCGAGAATTGCCGCGTCATCGTGCGACGTCAGCTGGATCTCGCGGCTGCACCAGTCGGGGCACGCCGAAGTGGCGTCCGCTGCCATCGGACCTGTTCTCACATGCACGCATTGATAACCACGCCCATGCAACGTCGGCCCGATATAGAAACCCTTGCGGTCCGCACCGACGATAACAATGACCTGCCTTTGAAGTTTCACGGAAAGTGCCTCTAGGAAGATAAGGAGTCTGCGCGCGCGGGGGCCTTCCTGATGACGACGATCGTCTGGCCGGCTTCGGTCGCCGCGCTCACGGGCAAGGTCCTGAGCAATTGATTGAGGCGCCAGCGCAGGTAATGATCGTGGGACAGCTTGTCGATCCAGGGCTCGAGATCCGCCAGCCATTGCTGCACGTTCCAGCGTGCAATGTGCAGTTCCTGATGCACTTCGGCGGACGCTGCGGCGAAGTCGATCGATTCCAGAATCTCGCCAGCGGAAAGACCGGCGCGATGAAAGAAGCCAAAGCTTTGCAGCAGTGAGTTCGACCACTCGCATAGTGTGTAAGTCGTGCGCTGCGAGGCGATCGTCTGGTCGAGCCATGGCTCGCAAATGACAAGACCGTGGCGGGCCACGCGCGCGCCTTCCCGGATGGCGTCCCTCGGATTGGCAATGTGGTGCAGCGAGTTGGCGATCAGCACCCAGTCGAAGGTGTTGTCTTCGAATGGGAGGCTGCGCATGTCGCACGCTCGTGCATCGACACCGGCGTGCTTCAGGGCAGACAGTGAAGGCTCGTGAACGTCCACGCCACTGACGTGGATGTTGTGCCCGTGCTTCAGGGCAAGCAGCGTACGGCCTTCGCCGCATCCCATCTCCAGCAGCGTGTCGGGATACGGCTTCAACTGGCTCAGGCGTTCGACGAGACGTTGCTCGAGCACGCGCAATGGAGAATCACACATGACACAGGGTCTCCGTCATTGCATCGAAAAAGCGCTGGCCGCACGGCGTGAATGCCGCCGATGACCGGAGGATCGAGTCTCCCTGAATGAACTTGTCGAGATAGACCGCCTCTCGTGCAGCAAAGGACAGCGGCAGCGCGGACAGGCTCATGCGATCCATCTCGGCACGCGACGGACAGGGCGCCTCGGTGTTGCGGATAGCATCCGGCGCGTGCCGATAGGCATGCAGCAGACGGAAGAACACGAAATGCGCATGCAGAACGCCCTTCAAGGGCCGCAGCGTCTGTCGTGCAGGCGACTCGGCAAGCGCCGCGCCGTTCGTCAGCAGCGGATCGAAAGTCATGAGCATGTTCAGATAGATATGCGCTGACTCGTGAACAATGCGATCGAAGTAGAAGAACCGCGTGGACTTCTCGGGCGAATCCATCGGCGGCCGCACGAGGACCGTACCGAACGCCGCAAGACTCGATGCGGCTTCGGCGGAAAACGACTGCGGCATCAACTGCACGACGGAAACCAGACTGGAGAGCTCGTCCGCGAGATGAGGCTCGCTCGCGGCGAGCGCCATTTGCAGCGTCGCGAGATGACGGCGCGCCGATGCGGCTGTCCAGCGGGGAATGCTGCCGGTGTATCCGGGGTACGTAACGGATTCTTGAGCGTCGATCGCGAGATGACTTGCTTCGGACAGCGTCGCGGTCCGGTGAGCGCGCATGAAAGACAGCGCGATTTCATCCATCCGTTCGCGAACTTCAAAGCGATCCGCGTAAGGCATGTGCAGACACCTGCGCAAGGCTGCACAGCGCGCGGCGACGGCACGACCGTCCGACTGCGCCATGCCTTGAAGCAGCGTGAAGTAGTCGAAGTACAGACGCGGAGAAAAGCGGCGCGCGGTGTCCAGTCCTTCGACTTCATCCTCAAGACCGGCAGCCGAATCCGGCAGCAAACGAGCAATCGGCGGCAGAACCTTTTGCAGAGAGTCTTTCATGTTCTCCTGCAAGGCGGTCCGTATGAGGGTGCTGCGTCCGGAGGATGGCAGCACGAGGTCTTGGCACAGGTCCGGTTCAAGGAGAATTCGGGGAGTGGTTTTCATCGGACTGGCGAACGCTCGACGCGTCCGCATGAACGGAAGAATCGCGGGGCGGCGAGCCGCTACATGACGTCGTAGCGACTGCGCGCCCCGCGTGCGGTCACATCAGGTACTGGACAGTGGGAACGAAGTCCGTGCCGTCGGCGACGATGCCTTCGGGCAGCGTGAACGCTTGTTCCTGCGGCGCGATGAGGTCGTTGATGACTTGCTCGTTGGTCAGATTCACAGTTGCATTCATGATGCTTCTCCAAAGTGAGGTGAATTGGATCAATCTGCTTTCTCAGGTGAGAACCAGCGTCCAGTCATGAATGTAGGCCGCATCTGTTAGCGCAAAGTTATGGGTGTGACGGTTGCCTCGAGGGTTGGGCGCCAGCCACGCGGAGGGATCGGAAACCATCCAGCCCGCGACACGCACATGCCGAAAAACGACGAGCCGTCCCGAACGTTCGGATTGAATTGCTGCGATGCGACATCTCCATGACCAGTTGCACGATCGTGCGAATACCGAATCATGAAATTGTGCTGAAATCGTCGCTTTTCTTGGGTCAGAGCGCCAAGACTGGCCTGATTGGCGTTCTTAAGATAGCGCCCACTGAACCACTGGTATTCAAGTGGACATATGGCGGTTAGTAAGCTTCTAGTTGGTACAGAATTGGTTCAGACGGAGTGATGCGGTGCTCTCACCGCGCATTTCCAGTGATAGACGACCTGCGCTCAGTCGACTATCTGCTCATGGTGCTCGAGCGCGATCCCTATGGCATCGTTTTCAAGGCTATGAGCAATCTTATGAAACCGCGAGACTGTGCAGGCATTCTTCCCTTCACTCACTGTGTGCGCTCGGCTGGCACCGAGGACTTCGGCATCGGCTTGATTGGTGCGCTTGAAGGACTGGTCGAGATCGATCACTGCGCACTGGTGAACGTCAAGCCGCGTCATGCGGAAATGGCGGCGTTTGCGAGCCGCCGCAGGGGCGTTGGCGCTCGACTGACAGAGGCCTATATCGGCGGATGCTATCGGGAAGATCCGCTGGTGCGCGAATTCTCTGTCTCCGGAGATGCCTCATGCACGCCGGCGATGCGGTCCCTGATGCCCGCATACACTTTCAACGAAGCTTATTTCGAACGCTTCTTCGTGGAGCCGGGTCTGGTGGACAAGTTGTCCATCGTCGTTCCCGATGTGGAGCACACCTCTTATCTCAGCCTCTATCGCTCGAAGGAAATGGGCTGTTTCACCGATCAGGACAAGGCACGCATCTGGGCCTTCACTGAGTTGCTCGCTTCGCTCGTTTCCATTCACACACGGCTATGCGCCACGCCTCGCGTGCCACGGGAAGTGTCGGTGAAGTGGCATACGGCTTTATCGGAGCGCGAGCGCTGTGTCGCGAAGCTGCTAGGAAGCGGTGAGACCGCGAAGACCGTGGGCGCGATGCTCGAACTCTCTCCGGCCAGTGTGGTGACGTACAAGCAACGCGCGCTTGCCAAGCTTGGCATCGCGACGCAGCGCGAACTCGTTGCGCTGACGGCATTGCTCGGTTGATGCACCTCGCATGTCTGTCCTGTTTCGATAGGACAGACATGAACAAATGATCGATCTACACTGCATTTGCTCGACTGATCGCACTCAATAAAACGCGGCGCCGGGCTCATCTTCTGAAGCGTCTGTTCACCATAGTTCGGATCTCGAATGAACAGACGCTGTTCAGCCTCCTTGAATTGATTGCGACGGACCGTCGCCAGGAAAGAAGGGACATCATGCGCGTGTTACTCATTGAAGACGATCTGCAAGTCGGTCAAAGCCTTTTCCGTGCGCTGAAGGAAGCGGATTATCAAGTCGACTGGGTGCGCGATTCGCGCGCCGGCGGTCTTGCGATTCATGCGGCTTATTACGCTTTTGTGCTGCTCGATCTTGGACTCGAATGCGGCGGGGGTCTTGATTTGCTGCGTGCTTCTCGTGAAGCGGGTAACAAGGTGCCTGTTCTGACCTTCACGACGTCAAGCGACCCGCATGCACGTGTGCGCAGCCTCGATAGCGGCGCGGATGACTGCGTGCTCAAACCGTTCGATGTGCGTGAAGTGCTCGCCCGCATTCGTGCTGTTCTGCGGCGCCAGGCGGGATATGCGACGTCCCGTATCGGCGATGAACAGATCGGACTCGATCTCGATCATCGGACGCTGTGGAGGGATGGGGCGGCTTCGTTGCTGTCGGCGCGGGAGTTCGCGCTGATGCATGCGTTGTTTGAGCGGCCTGGTGCGATTCTCTCGCGCTCGCAACTGGAAGAGCGGATTTATGGGTGGGGCAAGGAAGTCGAGAGCAATGCGCTCGACGTGCTCATTCACTCAATGCGCAAGCGGTATGGACGTGCGCTCATTCGGAATGTGCGCGGGATGGGATGGATGCTGGTTCGGGGGGAACAGGGTTCTCGTGCGGCCATGGCGCATTGATGTGATAACGCTCGCTAGCTGTCTGTGACCGGTTCCCGCCGGGCGCTTCTGCGCAGGACGTCTGCGGGCACACCAAAGGTGCGAAGGAACGCGCGGCGCATCCTTTCCCGGTCCGCGAATCCCGTTTCCTGCGCCACCACGTTGATCGTGTGCCGGCCCTGCTCGATCATGAATCGCGCTGCTTCCAGGCGAAGCTGTTCCACGGCTTTGGCCGGTGATTGCCCCGTCTCGGCAGCGAAGGCTCGGCTGAACTGACGAGGACTGAGGTTGGCCACGTCGGCCAGTTCCTCGATGGTGAGCGGATTGCGCAGGTTGCGGCGAATGTGCGTGAGGACCAGTTCGATACGGTCGGACTTGGGCGTCATGTCGAGTAGCGCGGAGTGCTGCATCTGCCCGCCGAGACGACGCTGATTCATGACGAGGAGTCGCGCCACTCTCTTCGCGGTCTCCGCACCGAGGTCGTTTTCGAGCAATGCCAGTGCGAGATCGATGCCCGCCGTCATTCCGGCCGACGTCCAGATGGGGCCGTCGTTAATGAAGATCCGGTCTTCCTGCGTAATGACGTCTGGAAACCGTGCCCTGAATTCTGCTGCATGCGCCCAGTGCATGGTGGCGCGCCTGCCGTCCAGCAATCCGGCTTCGGCCAGGACGAATGCGCCGCTGCATATCGATGTGATCCGTCTCGATGCTCTTGCTGCCTCTTGCACGAAAGCCACTACGGCTGGAGCCGATGACGGGATGCTCATCTCCGTGATCGAGCCCACGATGACCGTGTCGAACGCGGCATCGCCGAACGCTTCAGTCTCCAGCTTCATGCCGCCCGATGACTCGACAGGACCACCGTGTTCAGACAACACGTGGACGTCGTAGCTCTGGCCTCCGTGCGGCAGGTTCGCGACCTCGAACACCGTCAGGGCGGCGAGGCTCATCATCTGGAATCTTCTCGGCACTATGAAGCCAACACGGTGCATGGTTGATCCTGCGGTTCTGCGGTTCTGCGGTTTTGGGGCTTGGGGATGTCATGAAAGGTGGCAACAACGACATGGATCGTAATAGCTCGCGACGCTAAGGTACAAGCACTTCTCTCACCGCTTCGCAGCAACAAGGATCGCCGCCATGTCGAAAATCATTCGGGCCGCCGCCGTTCAGATCGCACCTGTTCTCTATAGCCGGGAAGGGACCGTTGATAAGGTCATAAGGAAGATTCTGGAACTCGCTAAACAAGGCGTTCAGTTCGCGACGTTTCCTGAGACTGTCGTTCCCTATTATCCGTACTTTTCTTTCATCGAATCGCCGTTTGCGATGGGGGCGGAGCATTACAAGCTGCTCGAGCAAGCGGTGACGGTGCCTTCGGATATGACGCGCGCCATCGGTGAGGCGGCGCGGCAGGCGGGCATGGTGGTGTCCATCGGCGTCAATGAGCGCGACGGTGGAACGCTCTACAACACTCAACTGCTGTTTGATGCCGATGGCACGCTCGTGCAGCGGCGTCGGAAACTCTCGCCGACTTATCACGAACGAATGGTATGGGGAATGGGCGATGGGTCGGGTTTGCGGGCTGTTGATACGGCTGTGGGGCGGGTTGGGCAGTTGGCCTGCTGGGAGCACTACAACCCGCTCGCCCGTTATGCGCTCATGGCCGACGGGGAAGAGATTCATTCGGCCATGTATCCGGGGTCGTTTGCTGGGGATCTTTTTTCGGAGCAGATTTCGGTGAATATCCGGCAGCATGCGCTGGAGGCTGGGGCGTTCGTCGTCAATGCTACGGCATGGCTCACTTCTGAGCAGCAACAGCAGATCTTGCGCGATACCAATACGACTCAAGTCGGGCCGATTTCCAGCGGATGCTTTACCGCGATTGTTTCGCCTGAAGGAGAGTATTTGGGGGGCGCGCCGTTGAGGGAGGGTGAAGGGGAAGTCATCGCGGATGTGGACTTCTGGCAGATCGATAAGCGCAAACGGATGATGGATTCACGCGGGCATTACAGTCGGCCGGATGTGCTCGGGCTCGTCATCGATCGGGAGCCGAAGTTGCATGTTGTGGAGAGGTCGGGGTTTGCGATGGGCGATGAGGCGGAGATTGTTTGAGCTTAGTGTGATTTGAGTCACTTATAGGAGCAGGCAAGATGGACTTCAACAATGTCATGCTGGAACGCAATGCCGAATTCGTAAGCGCCGAGTTCGCGTCCGAGTTGAAGATGATGCCTTCGACGGGAACCATCGTCGTCGGTTGTGTTGACCCTCGGGTGGATCCTGCGTATGTGCTTGGGTTGAAGCAGGGTGAGGCGGCTGTGATTCGTAATGTCGGTGGGCGGGTCAATAAGAACCTGCTAGAGACACTCGCGGTGCTGAGAGTCGTATCGAAGGCCGCAGGTCGGCCCGATGGGGCGCGGAATCTTGTGCTGCTACAACATACGGATTGCGGGATCATCGGGTGCTATAAGCATGCGCCCGCTTTGCTGGCGAAGCATCTCGATGTTGACGCGGATAAGCTTGATGGACTCGCTGTCACCGATCCGTATGAGGCTGTGGCGATTGATGTCGCTGCGGTCCGCGCGAACATGGATCTTGACGATAGGCTCGTCGTCTCGGGGGTGGTTTATGACGTTAAGACGGGGCGGGTGAAGGTTGTTGTTCCGCCTGGGGCGTTGCGGGATACTTCGGGCTGAAGTTGGATTGAGGTGCGCCGTACTATCGCGACGTAGAGCGACGGTCTCCGGCTTGAACAAACTCCGCATTGTGTCGGGTCTGCTATTCGGCCTTTGCGGACGTTCGTCGTTTGCCGGCGGGACGGCTCTTCAACCCCTCGACACCGGTCGTTCACAACTACGGTCATCGCGAACAGCGGTTCGCCTCCCGACCAAAAGGCGAAATCGACCCGGAGCGGCCGGCCACCATGTCGTGACTCCTGTGGCACATTCCAAAGCACAGCAGCCATTCAGCCGCGCGCAGCGAGTACTGTAACGAACCGACAACCTGCGATACCCTGAGGGCTTAGATTCGAGGCGTGCGCTCATGCATCACGTTCCAATTTTTGCGCATTGCCGGGTACGCCATGTGGCTACTAGTCCACGTTCATGAGAGGTATTTGGAATGCCGACGCCAACGCACTCGCAACCGCAACCGCTTCCAAGTGAGCTTTTTACCGACCGTGAGGTGTCAAAAAAGCGATTTAAAGAGAACCTTGATAAACCTCAACTTTCAGCGGAATATCGAATTCTTTCGTGGTTTGGAGTCGGCGGCCAGGGCAAGACCGCGCTGGTCGAGGAGTTCGATCGAATTTTGAAGTCGAAGCAGGCGACCGCGCGGTCTATTCCTCCTCTCGCGCACGCGCTCATTGACTTTGAAAACGCTAACAATCGCGCCATCGCAACCGCCCTGCTGGCGATCCGCGGACAACTTCACGCGACGTCAGGACTGCACTTTCCGACGTTTGAATTCGCCTGCCTGCGTTACTTGGCGCTAACCCAGCCAGACGTCGATCTCAAAGACCTGCGAACTCGCTTCTTCACCGCAGGCGCGCCCTATCTCGACTCCCTGCTTCAAGCGATGTTCGCGCTGGGCGAGCTAGGCGGGGCGGTGCACGCCATACCTGGCTTCAGCTTGATTACCAAATATGGTACTAAGCTGCTAGGGAAAGCGGGGCAGACGTTCATCGACTGGTGGAATGATAGCGGCGGCCGGACGCTCTACGATATCGACGAACTTTCGCAGGATGCATTGCTTCGTCGGTTGCCGAGTTGTTTTGGCGCCGACTTAATGGACGCGCTAGCTCGTAAGCGGCCGCCACGGATAGTTATCATGCTGGACACCTACGAGGCCTTGTGGCGCGGCCGTGGCCTGAGAGATGGCCCCGGGGCCCTGCGCATCGACGACTGGGTAAGGCTTTTGGTCCAGGATTCGCCCGGTGTCATGTTCATTATCTTTGGACGAGACAAGTTGCGGTGGCACGAAATAGATCCGGAGGCGCGCTGGAATGATGTCATTAGTGAATATTTACTCGGCGGTTTGAACCGGCGCGATGCTAACGCGCTCCTTATCAAGTGGCGAGTTCAGGAATCAACGATACGAATACGCATGATCGCTGGATCCTCTAGTGGTGAAAGCCACACGGTAGATGAACAGACAGAAGCTTATTTGCCTTTTTATCTCGAGCTGCAGGCCCTGACCTATCGGAACATCACAGCCCAAGGCAGAGTGCCGCGTCCCGAAGATTTTGGGAGCGATCAGCCACAGATTCTTGCCCGGTTTTTGGAACACCTTGACGGCGAAAGCGATAAGCTCCTGCGCGTTGCCAGTTATCTATCCGCCCTCGATTCGGAGGTGCTGGATATGCTAAGCGACAAATTTCTTGGTGGTCGGGCGAGCACAGACTGGTCTCGTCTTTATGGCCGAAGTTTAATTTCTGAAGAGAGAGAGGGGCTTCGCTTTGTCCACAACCTGTTGCGAAAAGCGCTGCAGAAACGCGAGCAGGACGACAGACCGGAGTTGTACCGGGACATCCATCAAGCGTTGTTTGACTGGTTCGATATTCGAAGCGGATCAAGCGAATTAAGCACGGTTGCGCAAGAACAAGAGCCAGCCGTATTGGCGGCGATCAGGCATTTATCTCAGTTCGACCAAAAAAAGGCGGTTCATTGGGCCAGCACTCAAATGCCTCAACTTGATGAGGCAGGCAAATGGCGCATTTTGGAAGAAGTGTGTCAGCTTGTTCTTCCGTTGGCAGAGACCAATTATGGCGCAGAGCACCGGTTGACAACAACCATCTGGTCGTGGCTCGCGGCCGCCGCATTATCAAACGGCCACTATGTCGAGGCCGAGGCACTGTATAAGCGGGTCCAGGCGACCCAAGAGAGAACTCTCGGTCCGAATCATCCGTCAACAGCCAGGACACTCGCCAGTCTTGCCAACTTATACGGCGACACTGGGCGCTATGTCGAAGCCGAGGCGCTATATGAGCACGTCCGGGTAATCCAAGAGAGAGCCCTAGGTGCGGAGCATCCCTCAACCGTCACGACACTCGCCAATCTTGCCAAGGTCTACCGCGACACGGGTCGCTACGGCGAGGCGGAGGCACTGTATGAGTTCGTCCAGGCGATCCAAGAGAGAACTTTCGGTCCAGAGCACCCTTGGACCACCGCAACGGTCGCCAACCTTGCTAGCGTGTACGGCGACACCGGGCGCTATGCGCTAGCCGAGCCGCTGTTTAAGCGCGTCTGGGCGATCCGGGAGAAAGTCCTTGGCCCGGAGCATCCGCTGACCGCCACGACGCTTGGTAATCTTGCAAGCCTTTACCTTGACACCGGGCGTTATGCCGAGGCCGAGGCACTGCAAGAGCGAGTACGGGCGATCAAGGAGAAAATCTTCGGCCTAGAGCACCCCTCGACCGCCAAGACGCTCGCCAATCTTGCCAGGGTATTCCGCGACACCGGGCGTTATGCCGAGGCCGAGGCGCTGTACAAGCGAGTCCAGGCAATCCAGGAGAAAACTCTCGGTCAAGAGCATCCCTTGGCTGCCATGACGCTCGCTAATCTTGCCTGCGGATACCGCGACACCGGGCGCTATGCCGAGGCCGAAGCACTGCATAAGCGCGTCCTAGCAATTCAGGAGAGAACCCTCGGCCCGGAACATCCCTCGACCGCCACGACGCTCGCTAATCTTGCCAACGTGTACAGTGACAGCGGCCGCTACTCCGAGGCCGAGGCGCTGCTGAGCGCGCGCGGACGATCTACGAAAAAATTTTCGGTCCAGTGCATCCTTGGACCGCTACGATGCTTGCGAATATAGCCAACGTGTGCAGCGACACCGGGCGCTACGCGGACGCTGAGGCGCTGCATAAGCGCGCCCGAGCGATCTACGAAAAGAGTTTTGGTCCTGAGCACCCTTGGACCGTTACGATGCTTGCCAATATTGCGTGCACGTACCGCGACGCTGGGCGCTATGCAGAATCGGCTAACTTATTCGGCTTGGCGCAACAACGGTTTTCAACAAGCCTACCGCCGCGCGACCTGGCGATTCTTCGGCTCCTAGTGGATCGAGGTAAGCTTCATGCGCTCTGCGGCGAAAACGAAGAGGCGACCAATGATTTTTTTGAGGCGCTTGACGCCTTCGAGGCACTTGGCGTGCGACCTGAGTATCGCTGGGCGCGCGAAGCTCGCGAGGGCTTGGCAAAACTTAAACGAAGCTAACGCCCAACACAGACGTGAATGACCTTTAAGTGATTGGACGCGCCGCTCGAGGATTCATCGCCGGTGTTGCATCAGTGACGCCAGCGAAGGTCGCTTGTTGGCCGGACGCGGGCGGCCGATCGCGTCCGGCCAACATTAACCGCGCCGCGCAATCCAAGCGCAATCCATTAAAGCGAACGTTCAACTCGTTCAAACCGACTTTTCAGGCGATGAAAAATATATCTCATTGACCGCAACTGCTGAAAGCACATTGATTCATTTGGTAGCAACGGTGAATTCGTTTCCCCGGCCCGGGCTTATCGGGATGGACTGCGACAGATAACCGTTTGCAGGATTGCGCACGTAGTCCAGATAAGGATTGTCCTGATCGAACGCGTTTTCCGCCAGAATCAGCGCGCCGGCTCTCAGACATGATTCGAGCAACTTCAGCACCGGCAGGTAGAGGCTGAACGCGCCGTCCAGCAATACCAGGTCGACTTCCTCATGAATGTCAGCGAGAGTTTGACGCGCATCGCCCACTCGGATGTCGACCATGTCCGCTAGGCCCGAAGCTTCCAGGCTGGCGCGCGCGCGTGCTGCTTTGCTGGGTTCCAGTTCGGTGCCGATCAGATGACCGCCGCCGTTGTCGCGCAGCGCTGCCGCCAAGTAGACGGTGGATATGCCCATCGACGTCCCGAATTCGACGATCCGGGTTGCCTTGCTAGCGCGTGCGCATTGATACAGAAACTTCCCATATTCCTGGGTCACGTTCAGATAGTTGTCGGCATAGCCATGGTAAAAGCCACGCAAATCCCTTTGCTCTTCGGCGAAATGCGCGGCGATCACGTCTGCCAGCATTTGCTCGGAGTTCTCGACGTCTTGAAATTGCGCCATCAACGCGCGATCTGCTTGTTCCGCCTCTACAAACATCTGCTGCAAGGTCTGGGCGACGCGCGTGGTACTGAGAGAATTCATGGATTGGTCCCATCGGAAAAGGTTTGGAGTGTCAGGCACGATGACGAAACGCCCCTCTTACGCACGTGTCGTCAGCGTTCAGGCAATGCTAACGAACCTTGCGCTCGGCAACATCAGGAAGTATGGTCAAAATATGTGGAATTCCTGCCAAGCGAGTTTGCGCCCCTGCTCATGCCTGTCCTCAGCCAGATGTCAGACCCAGCCGAATGGCTGGACCCCGATGATGTTCCTCGTCCAGTGGTGACCTTCGGCACGGTCGGTTTCGACATGAAATCGATAGATAAGAAAGCGGCCGCCCTCCTTCGAGACCGGAAGGAGATGGGCTTTCATCAGCATCGCAAAGCTGAACTCATGCTCGCCATGCAAGGCGTGCTGACTTGCGAAGTCGATGGCGGCTTGTGGATCGTGCCGCCGCAAAGCGCGATCTGGGTGCCGGGCGGCGTCGTTCATAAGTTTATTGCCTCCGGCACGCTTGAGTGTTATGTCGCCTTCATCGAACCTTGTATTGCGTCGGCGCTGCCGACGACATGCTGCGCGCTCACCGCGACCCCCCTTTTGCGCGAACTGCTGATTCGTTCTGCCAGCCTGCCATCGATGTATGAGAGCGGCGGCATCGAGTCTCATCTTGTTACCTTGCTTCTAGATGAAATCGCCATAGCGCCGCTGGGCAATCTTCATCTGCCGATGCCGACCGACACGCGATTGCGAAGAATGGTCGACATGATGAAAAGTAACCCTGCTGACCGGAGCACGATGGGGACGTGGGCACGGCGAGTCGGTATGAGTGAACGCACGCTGGCACGCGCACTGAACAATCAGACAGGCATGAGTTTCGGCAACTGGCGACAGCAGCTTCATCTGATGCTAGCCGTCCAATGGCTGGGTTCCGGTGCGTTGGTACAGCAGGTCGCTGACGACCTCGGGTATGAAAGCGCAAGTAGTTTCGTCTCGATGTTTCGTAAGAAGCTGGGCGCGCCTCCCGCGCGATACATGGCCGAGCGCGCGTGACGGATTGTTGACGATCAAAGTGATCGATGTCGATTGTCAGATAGTGGCCGGACGCGGTCAGTATCGAACTGCCGAAGTCGGTAGAGTCGAAATGTGGCGCGGTAGAAGTAAGTTCGGTTTGTCTCTTGCCGCCTCTTTCGTTCGGCGGTGCCCGAATAACCTCGCCCTAACTCTGTTTCCACATCCCGCTCGTCGAACCGGACATGCAGATCTCCCGGATCCGGCTCTCGGACAGGACATCACGCCTTCACACACGGCAGGTTCACAACCATGGACCAGTCGACGCACGAGACCGAAGTGCCCGAAGAGGTGCTGGGAAGGATAAGTCCCGCCCCTGCGACGTCGAACCTTGTATTTGTTTCGTAACCACCGACGCAACCGCGTAGCGGTGTAGCTGTCGAGCGCCCAATACGCGCGTCTGTCCGAGCCTACCTTGAAGTAGTTCGCCCAGCCGCGCAGCGTGCGGTTCAACCTGCCCACCAGCTCCGTGGTCTCTTGCCACACCGTCTTGAGGGCGGTCATCGCATGAATCTTTTCGACCATGCGCCGGATGCTCCCTCTTCGACGGACGCATGCCCATACGGGCCTGTCCTGTCGTCGCAGAGTAAAATCGCTCAAACGTGTAGCCTAGGAAGGCGAATTCGCCATCCGGCACCTTGCAGATTCGTGTCTTCTCCTCGTTGACCGTCAACTTCAGCTTCCCCATGATCTCGCGCAGACGCAGCAAGGCTTCCTCAGCCTTACCCGTCTTGCACAGGATCACCAGATCATCCGCGTAGGTCACGATTAGACTTCCAAGACTGCGCTGAAGTCCGAGCTTCCTTCCATGCCAGCACAAACCGGCGCATATAAATATTCGCCAGCAGTGGTGAGATGGTGAGCCTTGCGGCATGCCAGGTCTGCCGTCTTTGGCCTCCGTCGTACGTCCGGCCTGATCGTCGGTTTCTTCAACGGGGCATTCCAGCCACATCATGATCAGATGCAGCACGCGCCGATCGACAATGCGTCGCGCTAGCGACAGCATCAGTTCAGCGTGTGGAATACTTCCGAAGTAGTCCGCAAGGTCGGCGTCAACGACGTCCGTCTGCCCTCAATGCAGTCGTTCTTCCACCTCGATCACCGCATGCTGGGCGTTTCGCCCCGCGCGATAAGCGTATTGCTCTTGTGGAAGGTCCGCTTCGAAGATCGGTTCGAGCACCAGCATCGCTGCTGTCATGCACACCCAATCCCATAAGGTCGAGATGCCCATCCCTGACCACGCCGAGGGACTTCCCGTGTTGCGTACGCTTTCCTTGTGTACATGCTGTCGCCACTGCCCCGGCGCAGCGACTGGGCGTCCAGCCTGCTCATTCACCCAGCCGTATCAGCCTTCCCCGATAGGGTTGTCGGGTCGGCCTGCGCATCGACCTTTTCGAGGTTTGCTCGGCGCTCACTCGCGTTACGGCCTGCACACTCGCGCTGCCACGAATTTGTGACACGCATCACCGAAGGCTTCAGCCACTTTGTTGCCTCCATAGCTGCTCCGGTTGCTTCCGGCTATAGCATTTGCCGGGCGGGCTTTCACCCGCTGGAAAGCGCCACCTTTTCAAGGCGCACACCCCTAACTGTCCTTCGATGCTCTTCTGCTGCAACGGCGACTTCCAGGTTGCAGCCGTCACTCGCCAGACACGTCAGACGGCGACCGTTCGGAAATAGTCCAAAGTCGCCAGCCTTAAACGAACGCAACGCCCTGCGTCGAAACTGCGCGCGCGAAAGGTATTGCCGAGCTTGTTTTAAAGCCCGGTAATTGCGTCCAAAAATGCAGGGAGAGTCATGAAGTCCCTTCGAGTATGACAAAGGTTCCCGTCGCTGCCGCAGCCCTAAGCGCCCTGGCCGCCTGGTATCCGGGGCTGTGGTAGAAACGCTTGGCCTCTTCGAACGAGTCAAACTCGAAGATCACGTGCCGATCGTGGGCCTCGCCTTCGAGGTTTTCATAAAGTCCCGAAGACGCAATGACCTTTGGGCTGAAGCCTTTCATTGCATCGCCGGCAGCTTTAGCATAAGCAGCATACGCATGTGCATCCGAAATTCTAACGTGCGCAATTAAATAACCTTTTGGCATCTATATCTCCATTGGTAGTTGGCAGATTTAAATCACGTCCGGGTCGGGGCGCTGAAATGCCTTCACCGGAGATGTTGGTAAGCGGTAGCGGGTTCTACTTCGTTGCGGCCGCCATGAAAGGTCGAGGAAGCCTGCTCGCGTCCTGATGCTCGATCATCCAACCCGGATAGTGGGGCGGCAGGGCACCCACGGCGTCAAGACGCGCGAGTTCGTGATCGGATAGGACGATATCGACCGCGCTGAGATTGTCTTCGAGTTGTTCGACCCGTCTGGCACCAATAATGACGCTCGTGACATGCGGCTTGGCGAGCAACCAGGCCAGCGCGATTTGTGCGACCGAGACACAGCGTGCATCGGCGATGGCGCGCATCACCGAAACACACTGCCACGCCCGATCAAGATCCACGGGCGGGAAATCAAACGTGCTGCGCCGCGAATCATGGTCGGCGGGTGCGCCGGGCCCGAACTTTCCGGAAAGCAATCCGCCGGCGAGCGGCGACCAGACGAGCAGTCCCATCTGCTCTTCGACTATGAGTGGCACCAGTTCGCGTTCTACGTCGCGTCCGGCGATCGAATAGTAGGCCTGGAGCGTCTCGAAGCGCGTGGCGTGAAGCGCTGCACTCATCCCAAGCGCTTTACCAATCTTGCCGGCTCGCCAGTTCGAGACGCCGACATAACGGACCAGTCCCTGCCGCGTCAGGTCGTCGAGAGCACGCAGCGTCTCCTCGACCGGCGTGACCGGATCGCTAGCGTGAATTTGGTAAAGGTCAATGTGGTCTACCTGTAGCCGTTCCAGGCTCTTCTGCACGGAGTCCATGATGTGACCGCGCGATGCCCCCTGGTCATTGGGTTTCGGGCCCATCACTCCGGCTGTCTTGGTAGCCAGCACGATCTCGCTGCGCGGCACTCCAAGCTCTCTCAGCGCGTGCCCGACGACGCGTTCGGATTGGCCAAAAGAATAGATATCGGCGGTGTCAATAAAGTTAACGCCAGCAGCAAGCGCGTGGGCGATCAACCGGTTCCCTTCATTCTGCCCAAGCGCGCCGATCGACGCCCACATGCCCGCGTCGGCATTGCCGCCCATTGTCATCGTGCCGAGGCACAGTTCGGATACATATAGGCCGGTCCGGCCAAGCTGCTTATATTTCAAGGTCGTTCCTTAAGGGACAAGCTTCATGCAAAATTCGGCGCGCTGTAATCCGTCGCGCTCCCCACTCGCGTATCTCAGATGATCTGAGATTTTCCAAGCCTCAGGTGACCGGCGATCATTACCACGCGCGCGCCATAGCGGCGAGCGGTTTCGAGGTCTCCTGGCGACATTTCTTGAGGTGACGCGTCAGCCGGGGTCTGCGCCATCGGTGCGATGTATGAGCCCATGCGGTTCAGGTCGTCACGCGTCGAGGCTTTCACATTTGCGGGCTTGATATCCATGCCGACCCAGATGCCTCCGTGCTGCCCTGCAAGCAGGAAGAAATATTCGAGCGTGTTGAGCTTGTCGCCATTCAGACTCGCGCTATTCGTAAAGCCACCAAAGACTTTGTTTTGCCAAGCCCCGTCGAACCAGGGTTTGGAAGATGCGTCGGCGAACTTCTTGAACTGCCAGCTCGGGCCGCCCATATAGGTCGGCGAGCCGAAAAGGATGGCATCTGCGGTAGCAAGTTTTGCCCACGCGTCCTCCCCAATGTTTCCGTCGGCGTCGATCGCGATCGGTGCCGCACCGGCGCCTTCGGCGATAGCGCTTGCCATACGGGCGGTATGCCCATAGCCAGAGTGGTAGATCACAACCGCGCTGACTTGAGAGGTGTGTCGACTCATAAAAGCTCCCTTTCTCGAGGTTGCCCGATGTGGGCGACGTGGAGAGCAAGTCTACTGACACCAAATTCGGTGATAAATGATGGTAAATTAGACGCTCTGTTATCCATTGAAATAACAATGCAAGACCTCCATGCGCTTCTGGTTTTTGCCCGTGTGGCCGAGATGGCGAGCTTCACGCGCGCGGCGGACAGTCTGGGAATTCAGAAAGGACGGGTCTCGATCGTCGTTCGTGACCTCGAACGCGAGATGGGGGTTGCTCTGCTGCACCGGACGACGAGAAGCGTTCAATTGACTGAGGACGGACGCGCCTTTTATTTGCGCGCACGAGACTTGCTGGCCGACGCACAGGAGTTGCAATCCATGTTTTCCGGTCAAGCAGCATCGCTCCGAGGTCGCTTGCGCGTCGACATGCCTACCGAATTGGCACGAAGCGTCGTGATTCCCGCACTCCCCGATCTGTTGATGGCGCATCCGCAGTTGGAACTCGAACTTTCCAGCACCGACCGGCGGGTCGATCTGGTTCAGGAAGGGTTCGATTGCGTGCTTCGTCTGGGACCCATTGTGGATGAGACGCTGATTGCAAGGTCGTTGGGTAAGTTGCGCATGACAAATGCGGCGAGTCCAAAATATCTGGAACGGTACGGCATGCCGCGCACACTCGATGATCTGCGCAGCCAGAGGCACCGGATGGTCAGCTACACGCGAACCCTCGGTGCAAGGCATGCCGGTTGGGAATACCCATCCGGCGATGGCTACGCGTCGCTTCCGCTTCCCGCCTCGATGCAGGTCAACAGCGTCCAGACCTATCATGCAGCTGGGCTTGCAGGTATCGGACTGATCCAGGCGGGATATTCAGCGCTCGCGCATCACATCGAAAGTGGCGCGCTCATGGAAATCTTGCCAGACCTACGTCCCGAGCCTCTCGCCGCGTCACTCGTCGTGGCGCATCGCCGTAACCTGTCCCAGCGTGTACGCGCTTTTATGAACTGGATTGAAGGGGTTTTAGAGCCCTATTTTGACTAGGCAAGCTACATAAACCGGCGGGAACGCGGTTGTCGGTTATTTGGAACACAACGGCCATTGGAGCGTCAGCAGCTGATCATCGATGAGTGCCCCAAACTGGCCGCTTTTGCCCGTTGGTCGGGAGGCGAACCACCGTTCGAGATGACCGTGGTATCAACGGCCGGTGCTGAGAGTTGAACAGCCGTCCCGCCCGTGACCGGCGAACGTCCGCAAAGGCCGAATTCCGGCCATTACCACCGCCCGAAGCAGTAAAGCGCCTCACGCCACCCTCTGCAAATACCCCGGCAATTCCGGATCCGGCAACACGGCAAGCACCTTAAGCCTTTGCCTGGTCCGAACCTGCCCGTTATGGAGATGTTCGGCGAGCGCGTCGGCGGCTTTTCGATACTCGCGACGGATCAAGCGTTCGATCACAACTTGATGCTCCACCAACGTCCCCCTATCCGGATGCAGCTGAAAAGCATCATAAAACGCGTGATTAACGATAAGCGGCATATGCGCATGCCCAATAGCGGCAAGCAACTTCCCATTAGGCGCTCGGCTTAGAAACGTGTCATGAAGCGTGGTCTCGAGCCGATGCAACTCCCCCGCATCAACCGAATCCGGATCGGCGATAGCTCTCTCAACATCCGCCAGAGCCTCTTTAAGCACCAAAGCCCCCAACAAAGGCCCACTAGCCACCAACGCAGCCGGCTCCAACAACCCTCGCAGTTCATAATCCTGCGCCACGGCTCTAGCCGTAAGCGGCCCACAAAGCCAATGCGAGTAAGCGGACTTCTCGACCAACCCCCGATCCCGCAGCCGATTTAACGCCTCCCGAACCGTCCCCCGACTAACCCCAAACCCCTCAGCCGCTTCACTCTCATCGATCCTGAAGTGACCAAAAACAATAGCCAGCGAAATCGCGGCCTCGAGCGAATCAAGGATCCGCTCACTGGTTGAGGGAATCGAAAGCGGCTCCGGCCTGCGATCAAACCCAAGCGTCTCTTCCGACAAAGGCACGCGCAAAGGCTCCGGCACTCCTCCATCGGCCTGAGCAACGAGATACCCTCGCCCTTCAAACGTATGCAGCAAGCCCCCGGCATGCAGCATCTCAAACGCCTTCCTCACCGGCACCCGACTAGTCCCAAACAACCTTGCCACAGGCCCTTCAAGCAACACGAGCCCGGGCTTGATAGCCCCAACAGCGATAGCCGACTTAAGCCGGTCATGAATCACGCGATATCGCAGCCGGCTATCCGCCTCGATCTGCGTATCGGCAATTTGCGTCGCGTCAATCGACGCAACAACCTTATGCGAGGAAGCGCTTGCGCGTCTTGTCATCGTGAAAGCAACTGCATAGAAGCACTTGCGCCATCAGGACCTCATGAACTCGGTCCATCGGCGCACGAGGTAGTTATGCTCATCCATCACCGAATCCCAAACCGCGATCCGGCTCATGCGCGCGACATACCCGCCGCCATCGCGCACTTGCCCGACTGGCACGAGATGCTTGCTGGTAGGACCTGGCAATTCGGCGGAAGCGCGCGCACCATCGTACCAGTAGGCCCATTCCGCGTCGCTCATCTGCGCGCGTGACCGCTCGGGATTAGAGATATAAAACCCCTGCCGCGCCATCGTCGCACCGGCCCAACCTTCGAGCCACCAGTTCAGGTACTCGTAAGCCGCATCGAGCACCCTTCCATGCGCCAGCCGCGAAATCCCGATGCCGCCAAACCAGGCCCGATACCCCTCACGCGGCCGAGCCAACCGAAAGTTCAACCCCGCCCGCTCAAGCTCCACAGTAGCCGGCGACCAGATACTCTGAATCACGACCTTGTTGGCGATCATCAACTGCGCCGCTTCAGCAAAGCTCGACCAGAACCCTGCAAAGTGCCCGCGCCGCTTGAACTCGATCAACGTCCCGATGAGTCCGTCGATCTCCTCGATCTCCAGGTTGCCGATATCCCGAAACCGCATCAGCCCGCTGGCCTCGACAGCAAGCGCCGCATCGATAGCGCCGATAGCCGCATCCGCCTGCAACGCCACGCGCCCCGCGAGTTCAGGCGCAAGAAGCCAGGCCCAACTTTCTTCGCCATCGATGAGCGAAGCAGGCATCGAATCGGGCAGATACACGAAGCTATCCGCGTTATGCGTGAGCGGCAGCATGCTGATGCGCTCGCTCGGCTTGCGCGCGAGCGTGCCATCCGCCTGCACGAACAGCCGGTCAGCAGGCACACAGCCCGCGCCACCTGCTGGTTGAGCCTTCGTCTTCGCAAGCCGACCCGTCCGCGGCAACGCATTGACTTCATCCCAGCGGCGAATGCGTGAAAGCTCCACAGGCTGAAGCGCATGCGTCGGCCACAAACAATCGATGCTATGAAACCACTGGTCGTACAGTTCGTAGCGATCCGGATGCATGACGCCATCGCGCTGCACGCTGCCGCCGTCCTGCACGACAAAGCGCAGCTTGATGCCAAGATCCTGTTCCGCCCGCTTGCGGATATGTTCCTGAAGCGTGACGCTCGTGCCCAGGACGCGTAACTCGACCTTGGAGGGATGCACCGCGGGTGCTGAAGGACTCGAACGAGCAGTGTTCAATCGACGGTTTCTGCTGTGTGTGGATGAAGATGCCGGCTGAAACGCCGGTACGAATCGCGGACGGCATCGCCATCGAGATGTTCCGCGATGAACACGAGACGCGAATGCTTCACGCCGTCCGGCCAGGCATCGAGATGCAGGACCGGATGCACGAGATGATGCACCGCATGCACGACAACCGGCTGCTGTGCGCCCTCGAGCGCAAGCAGGCCTTTGACTCGCAGGATGTTATCACCGTGACGGTTCAGCAGCATCGTGAACCAGAGCGTGAAAACGGGCCAGTCGAGTGGCTCATCGAAGTCGATGCAAAACGATTCGATACCCGATAACTTGCCGCGATGCGCATTCAAACTCGCAAGCGGCCGTGCATCGTCAATAGCTTGCACATCGCGCAAACCTGAGCGGCGCACCAAATCCGCGAAGTCATGCACATTGGCAGCGACATCGAGCACCAGCGAAGCATCGTCACGCTGCGTGCGGCGCATGGTCCGCGCTGCCGGATTCAATCGTGCCAGCATGCCTTCGAGCGCATCGACAGCAGCATCCCCAGCAAGATCCGCTTTGCTGATCAACAACCGATCCGCCGCCGCAACCTGCGCAAGCCATTCCGGATGACGCGCCTGTTGCTGCTCCGCATTGAGCGCATCGACCACAGTGACAATCGCGCCAATCGAATAATGACTCGACACGATCCGGTCGCCCAGCAAGGTCGCGACGATGGGCGCGGGCGTCGCGAGTCCAGTCGTCTCCAGCACGACACGCGAGAACGGCGGAACCTCGCCGCGCGCGCGTCGCGAGAAGAGCGTCGCCAGCGCATCCTTCAGTTCACCGCGAATCGCACAGCAAATGCAGCCGTTGTCGAGCAGCACCGTCTGCGCTTCGACTTCGCCCATCAGCAAATGATCCAGCCCGACTTCACCGAACTCATTGACGAGCACGGCCGTGTCGCGCGCCGCATCGCCCTTGAGCACATCGGCCAGCAACGTCGACTTGCCGCTGCCGAGAAAGCCCGTCACGATCGTGACCGGAATGACATCGTAGGCGAGACTCATGATCGCGCCTCGTCGTCATCGGCGAACATGGCGAGCGGATCGAGCGGTTTGCCAAGCATCGTTTCAGCGGCCTTCCATATCTGCATGAAGTCCTCGACGATAAGCTGCGCACCCGTCGGCGATGACAGCACGAACGACTGTCCATGAAAATCCGCGAGCCTCAGCCGATACCCTTCGAGCACGCGGTTCGCATGCGCCACCTGCACATAGCGTTGCCGCCGCGCGTTCGCGCCTTCGCCCGCCGCCACCGTGTTCGACCAATGCCGCCCGCCGCCGAGCAACCCGCACATGCCGCACATAGCCATCCACTCCTTGCATCAGGGCATGACATCGCCGGAATTCGGACCCAGCGTCTGCCCGACAAACAGATTGCCGCCCGGATCCGACGCCAGCAGCACCGCAGTAGGCGCCACTTCCTCCGCGCGTCCAAAGCGCCGCAACGGCAGCTCCTTCGACTTCATCTCCTTCCACGCCGAAGAGATGCCATCGACGAGCGGCGTCTCGATCGGCCCAGGCGCAATCGCGTTCACCAGCACATTGTCCGGCGCCGCCTCCAGCGCGAGCGACTTGGTGAAACCAATCACACCCGCCTTCGCCGCCGCATAGTGCGTCAGTTCCGCACCGCCCTTGATGCCCAGTTGCGACGCTACGTTGATGATGCGCCCCCAACGCTGCGCTGTCATCGCGGGCAACGCGCGTCGTGAGCACAAAAACACGCTGCGCAGATCCACGCGCATCATCTCGTCCCACATCGACGCGCTGAGATCGACGCAACGCGCCTGCGTCAACATGCCCGCGTTGTTGACGAGAATATCGATGCCGCCGAACGCTTCGATGCACCGGTCCACAATGCCATGCGCGCCCGCTTCGTCGCCCACATCGGCGGCAATGGTCTCGACACGCACGCCCTGCGCACGGCATAAATCGGCTTGCGCGGCGAGACGCGCCGCGTTGAGGTCCGCCAGCACGAGACGCGCGCCCGCTTCCGCATACGCTTTCGCAATCGCCGCGCCGATGCCGCTCGCCGCGCCCGTCACCACCGCGCGACGGCCATCGAGTGAAAAGGTCGATCCCATATGATTCATGCCTCCACGTTGTGTTCAGCCCGGCCAGCGCACAGTCAAGCCGCCGTCCGCGATGATCGACTGGCCCGTGATGTACGAAGCGTCATCGCTCGTGAGAAAGCGGATCAAGGTTGCTATCTCGCGCGGCGCGCCCACACGCTTCAGCGGAATGCCCTTCGCCGCCTCGCGCAAGCCATCGGGTCCGAGCGAATTGACGGCATCGAGCGATTGCGGCGTTTCGATCAACCCCGGTATCACCGCATTGCAGCGGATATTGCGCGGCGCGAGTTCCATCGCTACCGCCCGGCACAAGCCCGGCACGCCTGCCTTTGCCGCCGAGTAATGCGTGTGATCTTCCCAGCCGTACACGCCACCCGCAATCGATGAAATCGCCACCATCGCGCCGCCGTCCGTCATGTGGCGCGCCGCCGCACGAAAGGTGCGCATGACGCCGGACAAGTCGACATCGAGCATCTGATGCCACTGGTCGTCGCTCATGTCCGTCAACGGCGATGCCCTCAGCAAGCCCGCATTCGCCACCGCGTAATCGATGCGCCCAAAGCGCGCCATCGCCGCCTGCGCAAAGGCCTCGACTTCATCCGCCGAGGTCACGTCCACCGCATGCATCAGGCATTGCCCGCCCGCCGCTTCCACGGCATGCGCGGTGGCCTGCGGATCGTGCGGATCACCCGGAAAGTATCCGCCCACCACCGCCACGCCCTGTTCCGCATACGCCACCGCCAGCGCTTGCCCAATACCGCTTGCCGCGCCTGTCACCAATGCAACTTTCACGAAGACCTCCAGGTTATTTGACGTCGGCGGGATCGACATGCCGCGCGAACAGAATGAGCACGCCGGACAGGAAGCACGGCACCGCGCCGAACCACAGCGCCGCATGCAGCCAGTCGCCGCCATGATTGAGCATCGACGTGACGCCGACGCCCGCGAGAATTGCGCCGATCGGACCCATCGCATGAACAATCGAGCTGCCCGTGCCGCGAATCGCAGTCGGATAGCTTTCGCCGATAAAGAACAGCGCCGCCGAATACGGTCCGATCAGGAAGAACAGCCCGAGGCTATACAACGCGACGACCACCGCCGAGCTGCTCGGCCCGAACAACATGCCCGCGAACGCCAGTCCGCCGAGCATCCAGCCGATCGCCAGCGTATTGCGCCGGCCAATCTTGTCGCCGATAAAGCCATGGCTCAGATAACCGCAATAACCAATAACATTCGACAGCACGAGAATCAGCAACGAGTTCTCGAACGACACGCCATGCACGCGCGTGAGCACCGTCGTGCCGAGCACGCTGAAGACCTGGATCGCCGACCAGTTCAGCAGGATGCCGCCGCCGAGCACGAGCGTCGCGCGTAGTGCACTACCGCGAAACGCTTCCGCAAGTCCCGCGCGGCTATGTTCTTCGTAATCCACCGCATGGGCGCTTGCCAGTCCGCGCGCCTCGCTGTCCTGCCCTGCTTCGCGCAATTGCTTGATGCGCTTGTGCAGCAGGAACTGCGGGCTTTCCTTCAGCCGTCGCGTCATGAAGAAAATGACGATGGCCGGAAACGTCGCAAACACGAAGCAGCCTTGCCAGCCGATGCGCGGCAGCAGCAGCGCCGTCAGCCCCGATGCGATCAGCGCGCCAATCGGCCAGCCGCCCTGCACGAGGCTATAGATGAAGCCCTTGCGGGCGTTGAGTTTCGGATCGTTGGCGGCCGAATACAGTTCGTTGAGATAGGTTGCGTTGACCGTTTCCTCCGCATAACCCAAGCCGGAAAGCGAGCGGATCAGCACGAGCGGAACCTGTCCCATCGCGCCGCCCACCACCGTGAGTCCCGAGCAGACCGCGGCGCCCGCCACGGTCCACAGCAGGCCCGCCTTGCGGCCCAGGCGATCGAGTAACGGCCCGATCGCAAACGCAATTACCGCCGTACCGATCGCCACGAGCGTGGCAATCTCCGCCTGCGCGGCAGCATCCCAGTTGTAGTGCTTGCCGATCTCCGGCAACAGCGTCCCGAACAGGATGAAGTCATACACGGCGAACACCCACGCGAAGAACGCGACGATGGTCGCGCGCTTCACGTCGGCCGGCAGGATCGTCTCGAGTTTGAATCCGGATGAAGCGGACGGCGCTTGGCCGTCCATCGTCGCGCCTTCGCGCAAGGGAGAGGAGTTCATGGGTCGGGGCCTTGGGTCGGTGAGGGTCAGGACTTGCGTGGGCTGCGCCGCAGGAAGTCGTCGGCAATCTCGTCGCACGTGCAGAAGCGCACGCCTTCATGCTTGCGGAAATGCGCGATCAATCGTTCGAGCATCAGCAGCACCTGCGCACGGCCCGACACGTCCGGATGAATCGTCACCGGGAACACCGCATAGTCATGCTCGCGATACACCCAGTCGAACTGGTCGCGCCACATCTCTTCCAGATGCCGCGGGTTCACGAAGCCATGGCTGTTCGGCGCCTTCTTGATGAACATCATCGGCGGCAGGTCGTCGAGATACCAGTTGGCCGGAATCTCGACGAGATCCGTTTCGTGACCGCGTTGCAACGGCTTCATCCACGTGTCCGGATGCTTGCTGTAATCGATCTTCGTCCACGAGTCGCCGACGCGCACGTAGTACGGGTGATAGTCGTTGTGCATCAGGCTGTGGTCGTACTTGATGCCTTTCTTCACGAGCAGTTCGTTCGTGACGTTGCTGAACTCCCACCACGGCGCCACGTAACCGGTCGGCCGCTTGCCGCTCAGTTGCGTCACCAGTTCGATGCTGCGGTCGAGCACCGCCTCTTCTTGCTCGGGCGTCATCGCAATCGGATTCTCATGGCTGTAGCCATGAATGCCGATCTCATGTCCCGCATCCGCAACCGCCTTCATCTGCTCCGGGAAGGTTTCAATCGAGTGCCCGGGGATGAACCAGGTCGTTCTGATCTTCTCGCGCTCGAACAGCTTCAAAAGCCGCATCGAGCCGACCTCGCCCGCGAACAAGCCGCGCGAGATGTCGTCGGGCGAATCTTCTCCGCCATACGAGCCGAGCCATCCGGCCACCGCATCCACGTCGATGCCGAATGCAACGAGTATTTCCTTGGCCATACCGTTCTCCTTGAGCAATTCAGTTCAGTGCGACCGTCTGCTCGACGGCCAGTGCAACGCCGATCAGCGCGTCGTCGTCGTTTTGCGCGCGCATCAACTGCACGCTGGTGGAAAGTCCCTGTTCGTCGACGCCTGTCGGCATCGCGAACGCGGGCGTGTCGAGATAACTGCCGGGCATCGTCATCGAGAGCGTCGCGAGATTGACCTCCGCGAACAGGTCGGGATCGCGTTCCAGCGGCGCGACTTCAGGCGCGACGTGCGGCACGGTCGGCAGCAGCATGGTCGCGTCTGCGAGTTCTTCGCGCAGGCGCGCGATCAACGGCGCGCGTGCATCGAGCAGTTCGGCAAGACGTGAAGGCGGCACGTCGCGGCTCAGTTCGAGGCGCGTACGCACGCGTTGATCGATACGCTCGGCATCGGCGGAATCGAGCACCGGTCGATAAAGCTCGAACGCTTCGAGCGAACCGAACCAGCCGCGTGTCTTCAGCAGTTCGCAGGTTTCGTCGAATGCCGCGAGCGGGATTTCGTCGATGTAGGCGCCGGCCCGCACGAGCATCGCAACGAAGCGCATGAAGTTGTTCGCGACGCTGTCCGTCACCGCGAAACGCGTCTGCCATCCCGACGGCACGATGAAGCGTTGTCCGCGCACATCCGCCGGCGTTGCGATGGCGGGTTGCCCGCGCACGGCGGCATCGAACGCTGCGCAGTCTGCGACGGTGCGCGCGAGCGGCCCGAGCGTGTCGGCTGAGCGCGACAGGCCGGTCACGCCTGCCTGCGGATAGCGCGCCCGGCTCGCCCGATATCCGACGATGCCGTTCAGCGCCGCCGGCACACGAATGGAGCCGGCCGTATCGGTGCCGATGGCGATCGGCACGACGCCCATCGCGACCGCAATCGCGCTGCCCGACGACGATCCGCCCGGCACGCGATGCGCGCCCTCGTAGGCCGGATTGAATGGCGTGCCGTAATGCGGATTCAGGCCGAGCCCGGAATACGCGAACTCGCTGAGATTGGTCTTGCCGATGCCGACCAGTCCCGCCCGCACGCTGGCCGCGACGAGCGGCGCGTCGGCCGTGGCGGGCGCGCGGTCGCGATACAGCGCGGAAGCGGCCGTCGTGACGCTGCCGCTGATATCGAAGAGATCCTTCCACGCGACCGGCACGCCATCGAGCGCGCTGGCCGGACGCTTGTCGCGCCAGCGCTGCGCTGAGGCGCGCGCTTCGTCGAGCGTGCGGGTTTCATCGAAGGAGATGAATGCGCTATTGGCCCCGCGCGCGGCCGACAGCGCCTGTTGCGCGACCTCGACGGGATCGGCGCTGCCCTCGGCATAGGCCTCGGCAAGCGCGCGGGCGCTGACGCCCTGGATGATCGTTGAACTCAAGCAAAGTCACCTTGAACGAATGAATGTTGAAAATGTACTTCGTCAACAACATCCGTTTACAGTGACGGGAACAAAAATAAAGGGCAAATCAGGGATTACCCTGATTTGCCCTCACAGACTCGCTAATGACTCAGTTCAATCAGGCCTTCTGCGCGCCAATCGTGCGATCAAGAAAGCCGAGCAGCAGCGGACCGATTTCATCGAGCTTGTCTTCCAGCGCGAAGTGTCCCGTGTCCAGAATGTGCACTTCCGCAGCGGGCAGATCGCGCAGATACGGATGCGCGCCTTCTTCCGGGAAGATCTTGTCGTTCTTGCCCCAGACAATGATCGTCGGCGGCCGGTGTTCACGGAAGAACGCCTGGAACTGCGGATAGAGCGGCACGTTCGTGCCATAGTCGAGGAACAGGTCCATCTGGATGTCGCGGTTGCCCGGACGGTCGAGCAGAGCCTGATCGTGAACCCAGTTGTCGGGGCTGATACGGGACACGTCCGAGACGCCGTCGGTGTACTGGAACCTGGTGATATCGAGCGTCACGAGACCGTGCAGCGCTTCGCGATTCTTCGCCGAGTTGTCGTTCCAGTAAGCCTTGATCGGATTCCAGAACTCACGCAGTCCTTCTTCATACGCATTGCCGTTCTGCACGATCAGGCCCGTCACACGCGCCGGATTCTTCAGCGCGAGCCGATAACCCACCGGCGCGCCATAGTCCATCACATACATGGCAAAGCGCTCGACGCCAAGCCGCGCCAGCAAGGTATCGACGATATCGGCAAAGGCCTGGAAGCCGTACTTGAAGGTCTTGTGGTCCGGCGCATCGCTTTGACCAAAGCCGGGATAGTCCGGCGCGATCACGCGATACGTTCCGGCGAGTACCGGAATGAGGTTGCGGAACATATGCGACGAAGTGGGAAAGCCATGCAGCAGCAGTACCACGGGCGCATCCTTCGGACCGGCTTCGCGATAGAACACGTTGAGGCCGTCGATGTTTTCGGACTGGTAGCGAACGACTGGAATCGAAGTCATGATCGAATCTCCTGTTGGAAGGACATCACAACGCTGCATTCGTCAGAATGCTATGGAGGCTCTCAGGGTTATGTCTGCAGCGCAACTGAATCCATGTTGCCGGATTGATTGCGACGGCAGAATCCTTCAAACCAAGAAGGCACCATTCGGGGATGGAGAAGAATGACCGGGCATACGCGCTGCCCGGACGCGCTGGGTCAGAGCAGCGGCAATACGGATTTGACGTGCCCTTCGAAGCGGTCGAGCAACCGGGACGAAGGCCCACGGCCCCGCTGCACCACAATGCCTACGGAAGGCAATGCAGGCAGGCTGTTCGATACGGCCAAGGTCACGAGATCAGGCGGCACGGCATGCTGCGTGAGCACCGCGATAGCCTGTCCCGAACGCACCACCGCTGTCAGTCCCGCGAGACTGGCGCTTGCATAAGCAATACGATATTTCCGGCCGATGCGCTCAAGACTCGTAATGGCCGCCTGATGATCCAGCGTGCCCGGCTCGGAGAGCGCGAGTTGCAAGGGGTCGTGATTCATCGCGTCGCTTTCGCCGCTGCCGACCCACACGAACGATTCGCGGCGCAGGAATTGATCGCTGCGCGCACTGTCCGGCACGGAGACGATGGCCAGATCGAGGTCATGCTGATCGAGCAGATGCAGCAGGCGCACGGTCGGCGCGCAGACCACTTCGATCAGCACCTGCGGATGCTGCATCGCGAATCCCTGGAGAATCGGCGGGACGAAGACTTGCGAGTAATCTTCGGGGCAACCGAGCCGCAACGATCCGGACAAACTTTCGCCGATGAGTTCGGCCACGGCGTCATCGTGCGTACGCAGAATCCTGCGTGCATGCACGAGCAGTCGCTCGCCGTGCACGGTCAGCGTGACACCACGCGCGCCGCGTACGAGCAGCGGTTTCTCGACGATCAGTTCCAGCCGCTTGATCTGCTGGCTCAATGCGGCCTGCGTGCGCCCGACCTCGCCGGCCGCGCGGCTCATCACGCCAGATTCGGCAATGGCGACGAAGTTGCGCAGCAGATCGATGTCGAGTTGTGGACCCATAGCCTGAGTGACGTGACGCCGCGTAGAGAGAAGAAATCGATTCTCCCAGAAAGCGCGGTCCCTCACACCGCCCGCTTCACTTCGCTATGAAGCCAGCTTGCGGAACGTGGCGATCACCGCATCGCCCTTGAACGGCTTCACGATCCAGCCCTTCACGCCCGCCGCCTTGCCCCGCTCCTTCATGGCCGGGCTGCTTTCCGTCGTCAGCATGATGATGTTGACCGTCTGGTTCGCGAGTTCACCGCGAATCTTCTCGACCATCGTCAGGCCGTCCATGTTCGGCATGTTCACGTCGCTGATGATCAAACGGATGCCCGCATCCGCCCGCAGTTTCGCCAGGCCGTCCTTGCCGTCCACCGCAGTCGCCACATCCAGTCCGCTGCTCTTCAGAAAGCCGGCCACCTCATCGCGTACCGTGCTCGAATCATCCACTACCAATACCTTTGCCATCTTTCTCATTCCTTGCGCCCGAGGCGCTTCATTGCCATTGACACAGTCCCGCGCGTGTTCAGAACAGTTCGAGTTCGCCCTCGCTCTGTTCCTCCATGGCGCTTGCCGCGAAGTCCACGGGCGCCTGCGCGCAGACGCACGCCGTGACCGCCAGATGCGCTTCGCCGCCCGGACGCAGGGCATAGCGCCAGACATGATCCGGCTTGAGCTCTTCGATGAAGTCGATGCAGCGGCTGCTCAGCGCAAACGGCGTCGACATGCCCAGATCCGGGAAATGCGCGACCAGTTGCTGGTTGATCGAGCCGCAACACAGGTTGACGTGCTCCATCAGCACGTCCGCCAGCGCGTGCCCGCGATTCAGGCCGGGATAGCAGGCGCGGGTGGCGTCGTCGTCGCTGAAGTGCAGCACGAAGAGCAGGCGAAACGTGAGTGACGAGATCGTCAACACCAATGCATGCTGCGGCAACGTCGCGCGATGCTGCTGCTCGTCTGCTTCCGTGATCTCCATCGGCGCATCGTCTCGCGCGCGCAATCGCGCACACACGGCCTGCTCCACAATCTGCCCGATACTGCGCCGTGCCTCTTCCGAAATCATGCGGCCACCTGTTCCATCTCCGTGCGGAACCGGCCCGCGAGCATTTCCACGCTGCCGAGCGACGCCGTGATCATCTTGCCGCCCGCCTGGATGTCCTGGAACGTGGCGGCGGTGGTCAGGTCGTTGCGCAGCAGGCTGTCGCGATAGCTCTTCGACAACTCCTGCGACCGCGAAGCCAGCGACCGCACTTCACTCGCGACAATCGAGAACCCGCGTCCCGCCGAACCCGCGCGCGCCGCCTCGATCGACGCATTGAGCGACACGATCAGCACGTGCTGCACGATTGCCGAAAGCTCCTGGTTCTTCGAATGCATGTCGCGGTTCTGCGCCATCAGCGAGATCATCTGCTCGTGCCAGCGCTCGAACGTGAGCGTGAGCACCCTGAGGCGCGCGGCTTCATCGGCGATACGGCTCGCCTGTTGCAGGCGCTCGCCCGCGTGCGCTCGTGCTGCCGTCAGCGTGTCGTGCAGGTCGTCGCGTTCGGCATGCGCGCGGTCGAGCGCGGCTTGCAGCGAAGTCGCCTGTTGCGTCAGTTCGTCGATGCGCTTGCGGCTTGCCGCCAGTTCATCGCGGCAGGCGTTTTCGATCGCACTGATCCGCTCGCGAAACGCGCTGTCCTGTTGCAGCTGAATGCCCAGATGCCTCTTGCTCATCTTGTGCGCCCAGAGCATCACGCTCACGACGAACATCACGCCCACGCAGGCCGCCATCCATTTGTACTCCATCACCATCACCTTCTGTTATCCAATCACGGCATCGAAGCCGGCTTCTTCCTTGATCACCACGCTCGCCGGCAGCCACACGACCGTCCGGAAGGCGCGAAACGCAGCGCCGTGACCTTCATCAATGAACTGCATCTCGATACGGCCACCTTCCCGCTCGACGAACGCCCGCACCGCATCCATGCCGACACCGCGTCCCGACACTTCCGTCACGTTCTGCGCGGTCGAGAATCCCGGGCGGAACACGAGTTCGGCGAGGGCTTCGTCGGCGGGAATCGTCGCGGCATCCAGCCAGCCGCGCCGCAGCGCGTGCTCGCGGATCTTGTGCAGCGCAAGACCGCGGCCATCGTCGCCAAGCGTGATGCGCAGATCATCGCCGTGCATGCGTGCATCGACATGAATCGAGCCCGCCGCCGGCTTGCCTTGCGCCATCCGTTCTTCCGCCGTTTCGATGCCGTGATCGATGCTGTTGCGCAAAAGATGCGTGAATACATTGGCGAGACGGCCCGCCAGTTCGCCGCCGATACGGCAGCCGTGATCGGTCACGCTCACGCGCGGCGCAGGCTTGCCGAGTTCCTTCGCAAGCGAAGGCAGCGAGCCGATCGGCCCATCGAGCGCATCGCCGATGCTTTCCGTATCGAGCACCCGCAACATGCGATGCAGCGAAGCGCGCACGGCGGCGAGCGCCTCGGCGTCGTTGGTATCGGCGGCTTCGAGCAGCTCGATGTTCTTCTGGATGAACTCGCGATCGATCCCGACCTGTCCCGCCGATGTCTTGCGTCCCAGGCTCACTTCATTGACCGTCGCATAGCTTTGCAGCGCCGCGCGCACGCGCTCCAGGTCGGCGATCAGCTCGTCGCGAATCCAGAGCGTGTCGCCGCTGTCCTGGCGGAGCGCGTCGTAGCGCTGCTCGGTGTCGTGCACCACGCTCGTCAGATGCTGCAGGCTATACGTGCGCGCGTTGCCCTTCACCGTATGCATGTTGCGGAACAGTTGCGCGACCGCTTCCTTGCTCGGAATGTCGTGTTCGCGAATGATGCGCTCGTTCTCGCCGACGAAGCTCGCCGCGCTCTGCATGAAGCGCTCGAACTTCTCCTGGCTGATGGCGAGCACCTCGCCGATCATGTCGAGCCTGCGCCGCTGCTCTCCGGCTTCGGCGGCCAGCGCCTTGAGTTCGGTGACGTCGCGCACGCACAGCATGAGGCGCACGATCACGCCTTCCTCGTTCGTGATGGCGGACCAGCTCAGGTCGAGCACCTTCTTGCGGCCGTCGCCCATGTCCTTGACGATCTCATCGGCGAGCAGATGCCGGTTGAAGTCGAAGTTCATGATGTCTTCGCCGAGACAGGCATCGATGGCCGCGCCCTGCTGATCCAGCGTATCGCTGCCAAGATCCGTAGCGCCGAACACCGTATCCATCACGCGCAGGCCGGCAAGCTGATCCGTCTCGAAGATTGCTTCGAGGAACGCCGAATACTCGGGATGGATCGTCGCGCCCGGCACCACGGTGAGAATGCCTTGCGGCATGTTTTGCAACATCGCCAGGATGTCGGCGGTGCGCTGCTTCAGTTGCTGCGAGCTTTCCTGGATCTTCTCGATCATGCCGTTGAACGCGACGATCGAATGGCCGATCTCGTCCATGCGTTCCACCGGCACGCGGCGCGTGAAGTCCTGACTCGATGCAATCTCGCTCATCATGATCTGCATGCGGCTGAGCGGCAGCGAGATCTGCCGGTAGAGCAGCACGCTGATGCCCACCAGAATCAGCACGGCAATACCCGTGGCCGCGGCGATGATGACGCTCGTCGTGGCGAGCGCGTCGTTCAGCGTGCCGATGGCCGCGTCCTTCTCGCGGTTCTTCTCGATGCGCAGCGTCTCGACAATGCCCTGAAGCTCGTCCTTGTACTGCGCGACGTTCGCGAACAGGAAAGCCTGCGCGAAGGCGCTCTTGCCTTCTGCCTGCATCTGCTCGGTTTGCTTGATGGCGTCGAAGTAGTTCGCGAGGCTCTCGCGCGCCTGCACGACGAGGCCCTTTTGCGCGGTGCTGTGCGCGGCGCGCTCCTGCACGTCGAGCGCCGCTTTCAAGGTGCGCTCGCGTTCGGTCAACAGCTCGCGCGCCTGCGCGGCTATCTGTGCGTCCGGTGCATAGACCAGCGTCATCGTCGCGATCTGTACGTCCTTGACTTGCGCGGCGAGATCCGCGGAGGCGAGCGCGCTTGGCACCACACCTTGCGTCACCTGATGCACTTCGCTTGCGCTGCCGTGAGTCCGCTTGACGGCATAGCCGCCGATTGCCGCCAGTGCCAAAAGCATGAGCACGACGAGCAAGGCAATACGCTGCCTGATGGTCATCTGTGAATCCCCGTGTCGTTGCAATACAGGCCGCTTGTAGCGACCGCCCGTCTGGTCTGACTTTTATGTGTTCGGGCGCGGGGATTATTGGTTCTGGGCGTGACAGGTGCGTGACACGCGGCGCATCGGCTAAAAAAAAACGGCCACCGGTCCGAAGACCGATGGCCGTATGTCTGCGCTTACCGCTGCCGCCGTTGCGGCGGCAGCAAAACTTACTCTTCGCTCTTCAGCTGCGGCAGCGCCGAGGCTTCGCCCGGCGTCAGCAAGCCAACCTGCGAGTAGATGCGCAGCTTGTCGCGCGTGTCGGTGATGTCGAGATTGCGCATCGTCAACTGGCCGATGCGGTCACGCGGCGAGAAGGTCGACGCAACCTTTTCCATCGAGAGGCGTTCCGGCTGATACGTGAGGTTCGGGGACCTCGTGCTGAGCAGCGAGTAGTCGTTACCGCGACGCAATTCCACCGTCACTTCGCCGGTGATTGCGCGCGCGACCCAGCGTTGCGCCGTTTCGCGCAGCATGATGGCTTGCGGATCGAACCAGCGGCCCTGATACAGCAGACGGCCGAGACGGCGGCCATTCTCGCGATACTGCTCGATGGTGTCTTCGTTATGGATGCCCGTCACGAGCCGCTCATACGCGATGTACAGCAGCGCTAGTCCCGGCGCTTCATAGATGCCGCGGCTCTTCGCCTCGATGATGCGGTTCTCGATCTGGTCGCTCATGCCGAGACCATGACGGCCGCCGATGCGGTTCGCTTCCAGCAGCAGTTCCACGGCATTCGGGAAGGTCTTGCCATTCAGCGCGACCGGCTGGCCTTCTTCGAAGCGAATGGTGACTTCCTCGCGGTCCACCTTCACGTCATCGCGCCAGAACGCCACGCCCATGATCGGGTTGACGATGCGGATGCCGCTTTCCAGGCTTTCCAGATCCTTCGCTTCGTGCGTGGCGCCGAGCAGGTTCGAATCCGTGGAATAGGCCTTCTCCGCCGACATCTTGTACGCGAAGCCCGACTGGCGCATGAACTCCGACATCTCGGAGCGGCCGCCGAGTTCGTCGATGAACTGCTGATCCAGCCACGGCTTGTAGATCTTGAGATCCGGGTTCACGAGCAGACCGTAGCGGTAGAAGCGCTCGATATCGTTGCCCTTGTACGTGGAGCCGTCGCCCCAGATGTTGACGCCGTCTTCCTTCATCGCGGCGACCAGCATCGTGCCCGTCACGGCGCGGCCGAGCGGCGTGGTGTTGAAGTAGGTGACGCCCGCCGTCGAGACGTGGAACGCGCCGCTTTGCAGCGCGGCGATGCCTTCGGAAACCAGTTGTGCACGGCAGTCGATCAGGCGCGCACCGGCGGCGCCATATTCGGTCGCGCGGCGCGGGATCGAATCGTAGTCGTCCTCGTCGGGCTGGCCGAGATTCGCGGTGTACGCGTACGGCACGGCGCCTTTCTGCTTCATCCAGTGAAGCGCGGCGCTGGTATCGAGACCGCCGGAGAATGCAATGCCGACCTTCTGGCCAACGGGGACACTTTCGAGAATTGTGCTCATGAGCAAATACCGTCTAAATCGACAAAAGGAAAACGTGGGCGGACTGCCGAGTATCGGCGAAGCACCGACAGATGACAAGTTTGCCGGAAATGGCTCGAGAACCGGTCGGTAGAAACTACCTCGTGCCGCCGGTTCCTCAATGACGCCCTATTCGGCCAGCTCGGCAGGCTCCGGAAACAACGCGATGAAATCCAGCATCTGTTCGCCCAGCAGATTGACGTGCGCGGACATGGCTTTGTCGGCGGCATCGCCGTCACCGCGTTCGATGGCGCCGATCACCTGCTCGTGCTCATCGACGGTATCGAGCCGCCGGCGCACCTTCTGCGTGACCATCTTGCGGTAGATCGACACCCGGTTGCGCAGGCCGCGCGTCTGGTCGGCGAGAAACTCGTTCTGGCTCGCCTCGTAGACGATCTCGTGGAAGCGCCGGTTGATCTCGTAGAACGCATCGACGTGGTTCGAATCGAGCGTCTCGCGCAGTTCCGCTTGCGTGTCGCGCAGGCGCTGGATCTGCTGCGGCGTTGCCCGGCGCGCGGCGAGGCGCGCGCACAGGCCTTCGAGTTCGGCCATGACCTGGAACATTTCGAGCAGCTTGCGGGCCGAGAGCGCCGCCACCATCGCGGGCTGGCGCGGCCGCATCGTGATCAGCGCTTCCGACGCCAGTTGCCGCAGCGCCTCGCGGATCGGCGTGCGGGAACATTCGAATCGCTCGGAAAGCTCTGTTTCTTCCAGCCGCGACCCGGGCGGCAGTTGCCCCGACAGGATTTCGCGCTCAAGCGTCGTCAAAATCTCGTCCGCTCGGGTGGTCATGTGTATCTCCAGAACCCATTGCCTGTATTTCTTGCGGGCTAGATTGTCGCATGAAACGGTGCCCGAGCCGTCCGTGAAGATGCCTCGGGCGGGCTTCAGCCGGATTTCGGCGCGCGGCGCGGCGCCAGGTGCTGCTTCAGCACCGCGTCCAGGATCTCGACGAAGCGCCGCGCCGCGTTCGAGAGCGGCTCGACATGCGAATACACGAGGCTCGCCGTCAGCCGGTGCGAGCCCTCCGCGCGCAGGGGCACGACATCGAGCGCGTCGCGCATGGCGTCGTCGATACAGAACGGATCCACGATCGCCACGCCCACGCCTTCCCTGGCGAGCGTGCAGGCGCTGATGGCCGAGCGCACGCGCACGACCGGCTCCGGCCTGCGCTCGTCGCTGAAGACCGTGCCGACAATGCGCCCGAGCGGCGTGTCGTGTTCATAGTCGATCCACGGCAGCGCCGCGATCTGCTTCGGCTCGAGCGCGCGCCGCTTCCCGAGCGTGCCCTTGCGCGCGACGCACAGCACCTGGCCGCTTTCCATCGGCACGGTGACGATGTTCGGATGCTGAACCTCGAACATCGACACGCCGATCGTGCCCTTGCCGAACAGCACGCGCGGCACGAGGTGATTGTGGGTGAGCGGCTCGAACGAAACGGGCAGTTTGCGGAACTCGGCATGAAAGCGCGCGATGGCGAGCGGGACCAGATGCACGCCCAGACTCGGGCTGCATACGACGTTGAGCTTGCCGCTCGAACCGTCCGAGAGCGCGCGCACGAGATCGTCCACCCGTTCGATGCCTTCATACGCGCGCATCACCTCTTCGAAGATGCGCTTGGCTTCCGGCGTCGGATACAGGCGTCCGCGCGTGCGCTCGAACAGCAGGAAGCCGAGCCGTCGCTCGGTCACTTGCAGCACACGGCTCACCGACGGCTGCGCCACGTACAGCGAGCGCGCCGCCTCGCTGATGGAGCCGGTCATCATGATCGCGCGGAAGACCTCGATCTGACGCATGCTCATCGTGCGGGAATGGGGAGAGGCGTCGTCGTAGTTCATTTCTCGTGAGCATCGGCGTGGCGTTGGCCCGGCAGTTTAACGCGCCCGCCACGCAGCCATGCATTGCGTCTATGGGATACCAAATTTGGACTATTTCACAGCGCGGAGCCCCGTTGATATCGTGCGAATCAAGTTGGTCTATTCACGTTTTCTTGGCGCCGAGTCATGTCAGCTCCCATCTATTTCCTGAATCCGAATGGTCTCGCCGACGTCACGCGCGACATCGAGCGGACCGTCCGCGCCCTGCGCGCCGGCGACGACGCGCCCGTCGCGTTCGACACGCTGCACGCCGTGCCGGGCGGCATCGTGACCCAGCGGGATGCGGACCGCGCGGCCGTCGCGGTCGCGAATTTCGTCGAGCAGCACGACGCGCACGCGGCGGCTTTCGTCATCGCCTGCTTCAGCGATCCGGGCCTGCACGCCGCCCGCGAAATCACGCGCCGGCCGGTGATCGGCATCGGTGCGGCGGCCATGGCGAGCGCGCTTTCACTCGGCTCGCGCGTCGGCGTGATCGCGGCCAGCACGCGCGGCATGCCGCGCCACTGGCGGGCGTATCATGCTGCCCGCATCGGTGCGGCGGTGGCGGGCGAACGTGCGGTCGGACTGAGCGTCGAGGAATCGGGCAACCGTGCACTGGCGCTCGACAAGCTGATCGCGACCGGCCGTGCCCTATGCGAAACGGACGGCGCGGACGCCATCGTGCTCGGCTGCGCCGGCATGACGCCCTTGCGCGCCGGACTCGAAGCGGCGCTCGGCGTGCCGGTGATCGATCCGTGTTCGAGCGCCGCCGCTCTGGCCTTCGCGGTGTGCCGCGAGCGGGGTGACGCATGAATGACATCGCAGCGCCGCTGCCGCGACTGGGCGTGCTCGGCGGCATGGGCCCGCTCGCCACGGCGGATTTCCTCGTCAAGCTGATCCAGGCGACGCCCGCCGCGTCCGATCAGGAACACATGCCGGTCATCGTCCACAACGTGCCGCAAGTGCCCGACCGCAGCACGGCGTTCCTCGCCGGTTCGGACGCGCCCTGGCCACATCTGCTCGACGGCCTGCGCACGCTGGAACGCGCGGGCTGCGCGGCGATCGCGATTCCGTGCAATACCGCGCACGTGTGGCATCAGCGGCTGACGGAAGCGAGCACGCTGCCTGTGCTGCATATCGGCGAAGCGGCGCTGGCTGCGCTGACGCGCCGCTATCCGCGGGCGCGCCGCGTGGGCATCCTGGCGACGGCCGCGACGCTCAAGGCGCGCATCTATCACGATCAGTTGGCGGCGCGCGGCATCGATGCCATTGAACCGGACGAGGCGATGCAGGCGATGTATGTATCGGCGGGCATTGCGGCAGTGAAGGCCGGCCGGCTCGACGACGCCCGCGCGCTCTTGTCCGCTGCGGCGGACGCGCTGGTCACGCGCGGCGCCGATGCGCTGCTGCTCGCCTGCACGGAAATCCCGGTGGCGCTGGCCGGCGCCGCCTATCATGCGATCGACCCGACCGACGCGCTCGCGCGCGCCTGCGTCGACTGGTGGCTCGCGGCGCGCGCGGACAGCGCGCAACTTGCCGCGCAACCCTGAATTTTCAAGCGGATGACAGTTCATGCAGCAGTTTGATCTCACGATACGCAACGGCCGCGTCGCCTCCGACGAAGCGGTTTTCGAGGCGGATGTCGGCATTGTCGGCGACCGGATCGTCGAAGTGGCGCGCGGCCTGCCCGCCGGCAAGCGCGACATCGACGCCACCGGCAAGTACGTGCTTCCGGGCGGCATCGATACGCATTGCCACGTCGAGCAGCGCTCGGGCATGGGCATCATGGGCGCCGACGACTGGTACTCCGCAAGCGTCGGCGCGGCGTTCGGCGGCACGACGATGATCGTGCCCTTCGCCGCGCAGCATCGCGGACATTCGCTCAAGCAGGTGGCGGAAGAGTACGCGGCGCTCGCAACGGCGAAGTCGGTCATCGACTGGAGCTATCACCTGATCGTCTCCGAGACGGACAAGAAGACGCTGCAGGAAGATCTCGTCGAGCAGATCCGCAAGGGCATCACGTCGTTCAAGGTCTACATGACCTATGAGCAGCTCAAGATCGACGACTATCAGATGCTCGACGTGCTCGCGCTCGCCGCCCGCGAACGCGCGCTCGTGATGGTGCACGCCGAGAACAACGACGTGATCCGCTGGGTCTCGCAGAAGCTGCTGGAAAACGGCCGCAGCGCGCCGAAATATCACGCGACGAGCCACGTGGCGCTGGCCGAGGCCGAAGCGACGAACCGCGTGATCCAGCTCTCGAAGCTGTTCGACGTGCCCGTGCTGATCGTGCACGTGTCCGCGCGCGACGCACTCGCGACCATCGGCGCGGCGCGGCGCATGGGCGCGCAGGTGTACGGCGAAACCTGTCCGCACTACCTGCTGCTGACCGAAGACGCGATGGACCTGCCCGGCGTGGAAGGCGCGAAGTATTGCTGCAGCCCGCCGCTGCGCGACGCAGACGCACAGGAAGCGCTGTGGACGGCGTTGAAGGACGGCGTGCTGCAAACCGTGTCGTCGGATCACGCGCCGTATCGTTTCGATGAAACCGGCAAGCTGCCGCACGGCGACGCCACCACCTTCAAGCAGATGGCCAACGGCATGCCCGGCCTGGAAGCGCGCCTGCCGCTGCTGTTCTCGGAAGGCTTCGTCAAGGGCCGCATGACGCTGCCCGAGTTCGTCGCATTGAGCGCGACGAATCACGCGCGCATGTACGGCATCGCGCCGCGCAAGGGCCTCGTGCAGGCGGGCGCGGACGCGGACATCGCCGTGTGGGACCCGCAGCATCAAGTCACGCTGACGGCCCCGGCGCTGCATGACCGCGTTGGCTACACGCCGTATGAAGGCATGACGGTGACCGGCTGGCCGCGCACCGTGATCAGCGCGGGACGCGTGATCGTCGATGCCGGCGTGCTGCATGCACAGCCCGGCAGCGGCCGCTTTGTTCCGCGCTCGACGCCGCTGCCCTTCCAGAACGAACGGGAAGTCTCGGCGCGCGGCCAGTTCTTCCGCGCACTCGCCGACGGCAACGCCGAAGGCCACGCCGGCTTCGGCTACACCGACAAGCACTGAAACCGCATCACACAAGGAAACAGGAAGTCATGAGCAAGTCACGCAAAATCGGTCTCGCGGTCGCGCAAATGGGCCCGGTCCATCTCGCCGACGACCATCAGGCCGTCGTCAAGCGCCTGGTCGAGATGCTGAACGAGGCCAGGGCCCGCAGCGCGAAGTTCGTCGTGTTCCCGGAACTGGCGCTGACCACGTTCTTCCCGCGCTACTGGATGAGCGAGGAAGCGGCCATCGAACGCTTCTTCGAGCGCTCGATGCCGAACCCGGACGTGCAACCGCTCTTCGACGCCGCGCGCAACGCAGGCATCGGCTTCTATCTCGGCTATGCGGAACTGACCGCGAAGGGCGAGTGCTTCAACACGGCGATCATCGTCGATGACAACGGCAAGATCGTGTCGAAGTATCGCAAGACGCACCTGCCGGGCCATTCGGATCACAAGCCGGACGCCCCCTTCCAGCATCTGGAGAAGAAGTTCTTCGAAGTGGGCAACACGGGCTTCCCGGTGGTCGAGACGATGGGCGCGAAGCTCGGCATGTGCATCTGCAACGACCGCCGCTGGCCGGAAACCTGGCGCGCGATGTCGCTGCAAGGCGCGGAACTCGGCGTGCTCGGCTACAACACGCCGTCGCTGAACATCCACTGGCCGGAGCCGGTGCATCTGCGCATGCACACGCATCTTGTCTCGCTGCAGGCGAGCGCCTATCAGAACGCGATGTGGATCGGCGCCGCCGCGAAGTGCGGGAAGGAAGACGGCTTCCACATGATCGGCGGCTCGGTGATCGTCGCGCCGTCGGGCGAGATTGCCGCGCAGAGCGTGAGCGAGGAAGACGAAGTGATCTTCGCGAACATCGATCTCGCACTCGGCGACACCTTCCGCGAACACGTCTTCAACTTCGCGAAGCATCGCCGGCCGGAACACTACGGGCTGATCGTCGAGCGCACCGGCGCAGGCGAGCCGCTGCCGCACGATCCCGACGCAATCAACTGATGCGTCCACGAGGAGACCACTCATGAACCAACCTCTCGACCACACGGCCGAGGGCGCGCGCAGCGCCCCGCCGAAGTCGATCTTCGGGCCGCCGCACATCCGCGCGCTGGTCGCGTCCATTTCCGGCTACGCGATGGACGGCTTCGACCTGCTGATCCTCGGCTTCATGCTGAGCCTGATTTCGGCGGACCTCGGCCTCACCTCGGCGCAGGCCGGCTCGCTCGTGACGTGGACGCTGGTCGGCGGCGTCGCGGGCGGCATCGGCTTCGGCATTCTGAGCGACTATCTCGGCCGCGTGCGCGTGCTGACCTACACGATCCTGCTGTTCGCCGTGTTCACCGGGCTGTGCGCATTCGCGCAGGGCTATCACGACCTGCTCGCGTACCGCTTCATCGCGGGCCTCGGGCTGGGCGGCGAGTTCGGCATCGGCATGGCGCTCGCCATCGAAGCCTGGCCGGCTGAAAAGCGCGGCCGCGTCTCGTCGTACGTGGGCATGGGCTGGCAGATCGGCGTGCTGATCGCCGCCATCGTGACGCCGATCCTGCTGCCGCATATCGGCTGGCGCGGCATGTTTCTCGTCGGCCTCGCGCCCGCCGTGCTGTCCTTCGTGATCCGCAAGGCGATTGGCGAGTCCGAGATCTTCATCGAGAAGGCCGCCCGCAAGCGCCACGAGTTCCCGCTCAAGACGCTGTTCCGCGACCGCGAGACCACGCGCCGCAGCATCGGCATGATCATCATGTGCTCGGTGCAGAACTTCGGCTACTACGGCCTCATCATCTGGATGCCCGGCTATCTGACGAAGGCCTTCGGCTTCACGCTCGCGAAGTCGGCGACGTGGACGGCGGCGTCGATCCTCGGCATGCTCGTCGGCATCTGGATCTTCGGGCAGCTGGCGGACAAGATCGGCCGCAAGCCGACCTTCGTCATGTACCAGATCGGCGCGCTCGTGATGGTGTTCATCTACTCGCGCATGACCACGCCGGAGGCGCTGCTGATCGGCGGCATGGTGGTGGGCATCTTCGTGAACGGCATGATGGGCGGCTACGGCGCACTGATGGCCGAGCTCTATCCGACGCATGCACGCGGCACCGCGCAGAACGTGCTGTGGAGCATCGGGCGGGCCGTGGGCGGCTTCGGACCGCTGGCGATCGGCGCGGTGGCGAGCTACTACTCGTTCGGCATCGCGATCGCCGCGCTGGCGTGCATCTATATCGTCGATGTCATCGCGACTCTCACGCTCATTCCCGAGCTGAAGGGCGTCGAGCTCGAATGATGTAACGCCTGGAGGCGCGCCGCCATGCGCGCCTTCAGCGCCGATCCGCGCGCATCTCCCTTACGCCGTGTCCGAGCTTGCGGCGCAGCAAGGTGCGCAGGGTCGCGGAATCCGCATACCCCACCTCGCTCGCGATCTTCTCCAGATCGCATCCCGCCGACACGAGCTGCCGCGCGCGCTCGATCCGCAAATCCTGAAAGAACGCCAGCGGCGACTTGCCGAGCACCGCCTCCGTGCGCCGCTGCAAGGTGCGCGGCCCGACGCACAGCGCGCTCGCCGCGTCATTGAGCGAGAAGCCCGCCGAAAGGTGCTCGCGCGACCAGCGTTCGAAACGCGCGATCAGCGGGTCCGCGTGCGCGACGTAATCCGGCACGATGTAATGCGCCTGCGACGCGCGCTGGTCGATCAGCAGGAAACGCGCGACCATCGTGGCCAGTTCGGGACTGGCCTGCCGCACGAGCCACAGCGCGAGGTCGAGATGACCCATCGCGGAACCGGCCGTCACGACGCGCCGCGACGCGACCACCATGCGCGAATCGTCCAGATCGACTGCCGGAAAGCGCTGCCGGAACGCGGGCGCGAGCGACCAGGTCGTCGTGGCCAAGCCGTGATCCAGCAAGCCCGCCTCCGCGAGCACGAAGGTGCCGGTACACGCTGCGGCAACGCCGATGCCTTGCGCATGCCAGCCGCGCAGATGGCCGATCGCTTCGCGCACGTCAGGGCGCGCCAGTGCGGCGAGCAGCGGCTCGGGCTGCTTGGCGTTGAGCGCGGGCAGCACGACCCAGTCCGGCTGGCGCACTTCGGCGACCGGTTCGGGCTGTGTCGAAAAGCCCAGCGCCGTGCGCACGCGCCGCCGCACGCCGACCAGGTTGAACTCGAATGGAGCAGCCGTGCTGCCCTGCGCAGCGGCCAGCTCGTTGGCCGTGCCGAGCGTGTCCAGCAGCGCGGCCAGTCCGGTATCGAACACGCCATCGAGCGCCAGGATGGAAAGTCGCATGTCGCAAATGATGTCGATAATGTCATTTGCGACTATATTCCGCGCGTGCCCGGACGTCTAGACTGCGAAGTATTCCAGCTCGATCTCACCGACCCCGGCACGCACATGAACCTCGCTCCGCTTTCCGTTCTCGACACCATCGGCAACACCGCGCTGCTGACGCTGCGCCGCGTCGTGCCGTCCAATGGCGCGCGCATTTCGCTGAAACTGGAAAGCCAGAATCCGACCGGCAGCATGAAGGACCGCATCGCGCTGGCGATGATCGACGCGCCCGAGCGCGACGGCCGTCTGAAGCCCGGCGGCGCGGTGGTCGAATACACCGGCGGCAGCACCGGCGTGTCGCTCGCGCTGGTGTGCGCGGTGAAACAACATCCGCTGCATCTCGTAAGCTCGGACGCGTTTTCGAAGGAGAAGCTCGATCACATGCGGCTGCTCGGCGCGCGGCTGACCATCGTCCCGAGCGAAAACGGCAAGCAGACGGAGAAGCTCACGCGCGACATGATCCGCGAGGCGCATCGCATCGCGGAAGGAACCGGCGCGTACATCACTGCGCAGATGGAGAATACGGACCAGCTTCACGCGTACACGAAGATGGGCGACGAAATCTGGCGGCAGACAGAAGGCCGCATCGACGCCTTCGTGCAGAGCGTGGGCACGTCCGCCTCACTGCGCGGCATCTCGGCGACCTTGCGCGGCCATGACGCCCGCGTGCGCGTGGTTGGCGTAGAGCCGGCGGAGTCCGCCGTGCTGTCGGGCGGCCCGAGCGGCGCGCACAAGATCGACGGCATTGGCGCGGGTTATGTCGTGCCGCTGTGGCATGACGGCATCGCGGACGAACTCGAACGCGTCTCCACCGATGACGCCCGCGCCATGGCCTTTCGCCTCGCCGCCGAGGAAGGGCTGTTCTGCGGCACCTCGACCGGCGCGAACGTCACGGCGGCCTTGCGCGTGGCCGAGCGTCTCGGGCCGGATGCGCACATCGTCACCATCATGTGCGATACCGGCATGAAGTACCTGAAGTCCTACGCGCGAACCCTGGATGCCGCTTAGCTAGCCCAGGATCGGATGCGATGTGCCGGGGATCGGGTAGCCGCGATTGTCGGTGGGCACGAGCTGCGTCTGGAACGCGACGAACAACGCCTGGAACTTGCCGTCCACTTCCACCATCACGGCGCCGTCCTGGAAGACGCCGTTCTCGTTCGAGTGGTCCCTGACCTTGCTGCCTTTCGCGGGCTTCGGATTGCCCTGGTTCATGTGCGTTTCGTGAAGGCCGTCCTTGTCCGGTTCGAACAGGAAGCCGAAGCCGTACACCGTGACGTCCTTCGTCGGCTTCCAGCCGCGCCGGTTGTCTTTATACGTCGGCGTCGGATACACATAGGGCACGCCGTCGCCCGACATGTCGAGCTGCAACATCTCGTTGAGCAACTCGTTGATGTCGTTGTGCTCGCCTTCCTCGTCGAGCGCGATGGGTCGCATCGCACTCAGGTCGACGAGTTTCGTATCGTGCACGTAGTCCAGCTTCGGGAAGTTCGACGTGGACACGCCTGCCGCGACCTTCTCGAGATCCGCGGTCATCGGATGCTCGAAATACTGATTCCACTGATACAGCACGAAGTAACCTTCGGGGCCGGTCAGCGTGCTGTCCGACTTCACGTTGGTGACGATGCGGAACTCATTGCCCTCCTGATCCTCGCTGACGATCACATAATGCGGATCGCCTTTGTAACCCTGCAGAAAGGGAACGCCGAGCGTGACCTTGCCCTTGAAGAGAACGTATTCGTTGCGTGCCATGAGCATGACTCCTGAAGTGGTCCGCTTTCATTGGAGCGCGCGCGTATGACAGCGTTCCGTTCGATGCACGGATGAACTCGTGCAGTGTCACGGCACGGTCATGCCGATGACAATAATGTCTCGTGACACGGCGAATCTTCCCCACGACGAGACATACGCACATGGTCACGAAGAACCCGCAAGACTCCGCACCGCTCGCCTCGCGCCGCGGCTTCCTGAAGTTCGCGGGCGCCTCCGGCCTCGCCACCGCAGCAGGCGCAATGAGCCGCTCTGCTACGGCAACGACGGACACGCCGGACGGCACGCCCGAACAGATCCACCTCACTTGGGGCGAGGATCCGTCGAGCGAGGTGGTCATCAACTGGGCGTCGCTCGCACAGGCCACTGCGCCGCGCGTGCGGCTGCAATCGGACGATGGCCACGCCCACATGATCCATGCCGTGCAGCGCACTTACACGGATGGCCTCAACGGCGAGATCGTGTGTACTTATCATGCGCGGCTGCGCGACCTGCGTCCGGATACTCAATACCACTACGAAGTCACCGCCGACAACGACAGCAACGCCGGCCAGCCCTTCACGTCGAGCTTCCGCACGGCGCCGCGCGGACGGCACGCGTTCCGCTTCACCAGCTACGGCGACCTGGCGACGCCGAACACGAACTGGGTGCTGTCGTCGCCGCAGAGCCGCTTCGCGGTGCAGGCGGTGGAGCGCTTCGAGCCGCTGTTCCATCTGCTCAACGGCGACCTCTGCTACGCCAACCTCAACCCCGCGAGCCAGCCCGACGTGTGGCGCGACTTCGGCAACAACGCGCAGACCTCGGCCGCGAACCGTCCGTGGATGCCGTGTCCGGGCAATCACGAGATCGAGTTTCACAACGGCCGGCAGGGCTTCGACTCGTATCTGACGCGCTACACGCTGCCTGACAACGGCACGCGTTTTCCGGGCCGCTGGTATAGCTTCCGCGTGAGTTCGGTGCTGTTCATCTCGCTCGATTCCGACGACGTCGTCTATCAGGACGGCGCCGCCTTCGTGGCCGGACCCAATCCGCTGGTGCCCGCCGCGAGCACCGGCAATCCGCCGATCGCCCCCGGCACCTCGTTCTATGTGCGCGGCTACAGCCAGGGCGAGCAGAGCCGCTGGCTCGAAAAGACCTTGCGCGAAGCCTCGCATGACGACGGCATCGACTGGATCATCGTGCAGATGCATCAGGACGCGCTTAGTTCGTCGAAGACGGGCAACGGCTCCGACAAGGGCATCCGCGAAGCGTGGCTGCCGCTGTTCGACCGCTATGGCGTCGATCTCGTGCTGTGCGGCCACGATCACGACTATGAACGCAGCCATCCGGTGCGCGGCTGCAATCATCACGCGGGCCGTGACGCCGTGACGGGCGAACGCGTCGATACGCTGCAGCCGCGTCCCGTACACGGCTCGCCGCGCGCCAACGATCCGATCGATACCTCGCACGGCACGGTGCATCTGATTCTCGGCGGCGGCGGCACCAGCGCGCCGCTCGATGTCTACGGCACTGATACAGGTACCGGCCTGCCGCAGGCGCAGGTCTTCACGAAGCCGAACCGGCCCGTACCCGGCACGACGGCGGGCACGTTCGTGCGGCCTGTCGCGGATGCCGTCGAGGACGCGATCTGGTCGGCGCAGCGTGACACCGGCACGGGCTATGGCATTGCCGTGTTCGATCACGATCCGGGCGAGCACGGCGGCCGCACTTCCATCACGATCAACTACTATCACGCCCCCGGCGCGGACAAGACGCCCACGGCGGACTACGCGCTTTTCGAAACCATCGTGCTGGAGAAGCGGCGCGGGCGTTGATCCTCCACGCCGGTTACGTCGTTCTCTTCAAGGGGGACGCTGAGACCGGCGTCCGCTTCGGCCGGACGGACGAGCAACACGAGCAGTTCAGGCTTGACACCATCGCCGCGCGGGGCGAAAAGTGCGTGAAGCGGCAGAAGCGGCAACATGGCTGAACCTCTTTTAGCGGGGAGTCGAGCCGACATCCTGGCGCGGCGCGGTCCTGCGGCACCCTGTTTGTTGCTATGTCATTGTCTGCAACGTTCGGTACGTTTCTTGCCCTTATCTCCATTCCGCAAGACTAGGGACACCGACATGAAAAAGGGAAACAATGGCGCGTTAGCGGAATCGAGCTTCTCCACTTATGCCAATCCGCTGATCGGCGAAGCGTCCGCGCAGGCCACGGTGCTCGAAGACAGCACGGACGCCGAGGAACTGCACAAGCTGCGTGTTGCACTGCGGAGGCTGCGCACCTTGCTGTGGGCGTATCGACCGATTCTGAAGAAGGATTTCGACGACCAGCAGCGCGCCCTCCTGAAGTATCTGGCCAGCGCGGCAGGCAATACGCGCGACTGGGACATCCTGATCGAACTCGTCGACAAGAAAAGCAGCGCGCCCTTGCTCGATGCCTTCCGCGAACAACGCAGCGCAACTGCCGCAAAAAGCCGCGATACGCTCTCGCACGCGAAGCTCAAGCAGATGCTGCACGAGTCGCTGAGCGAGGCGAACCGCGAACTCAATACGGCGGCGCAACGCACGCCGCTGACCCAGTTCGCCCGGAAGCGCGTGACGGCTGCGGAAAAACAACTGAGCAAACGCATACGCTCGGCCGCGAAGGCGAAGGGCAAGGACTACGCGCAGCTGCACGATGTACGCAAGGCTGGCAAAAAGGTACGCTATCTGGTCGAGTTCTTCGAGCCGCTTCTCGGCGGCAAGCAACGCAAGACGCTGAAGGGCCTCAAGCGGATGCAGAAGCGCTTCGGGGCGTTGAACGATGTCGTCGCAAGTCGCGCGCTGCTGGAACAGCATCTCGACGCGCTGCCGGATGGCGCGGCCGCACAGAAAGCGCTGCGCTCGCTCAAGAAGGAGCAGAAGCGGCGCATGAAGGCCGCTGTGCGCTTGCTGTAAGGCTTATCCGCGCGCGACGATCCCGCGCGGCAAATGTGGCGCATTCTGCGCAATCTGATCGAGTTCGTCGCGCACGCCTTCGATGTCGCGCATGTCGTGCAGATAGGGATCCGCTGCGTGGATCGCTTCCAGGCGGCGTCTTACGGCGCCGTATTGCGCCCCCGCGCGCCGGTGCAATTCGGCGCGCTCGCTGTAGCGCAGAAAGGTCTGCAAGGACGCGAGCACGGCGGCGCCGATACTCGTCAGCCCGATCACGATGCGCAACTGCGGCGAGATGGCGGTAGCGACGAGCGAGAGAAAAGCCGATGTGCCCGTAGCGGTCGTGATGCCGATGACAGCCAGTCCGAGCTTCCTGCCGCTTGCGGTCAGACGGTCGGCCATCGTGTAGTGACGGATCTGCGATTCGCGGGCTCGTCTGATCCAGTTCAGCACCAGCGCCCGCGCGTCTTGCGGCGGCTCACAGGTTTGATGTAACGGTTCGGTCATGGTCCATGCAGGGCTTGAGTGAAACCCAGTGTAGCGTTCGACCGTGGACAAACCGTGTCCCTGTCTTGCGTCTTTAAGCGTGCCCGAAGGCGTCCGCGAATTCACTGGACAGAAGCCGAAAGCGACGCTTCTTCGGGCAATTGAATTGCGCATGGCTGCGTACACTTCTTTACATGGCGCAACGCACCGCGCCAGCAAAAGCGAAGCGATATTCACTGAGCAAACCGGCTTACCCTCAACTTTCTTACCGGTTGCAGCAGGTGTCGTAGTCGCAGAAGTACCGGAGTGGTTGCAGCAGATGGAGTGGCGTTGTCGGGAAATGTGCCGTTTAGAAGTCGCAGCAATAGCAGTGATAGCAGTAACAGCAGTCACAACACAAAAACAGCAGGTGTCACAGACGTACCGGTAGACGTAAAAAACTTGCCCCGGCCGAGCGCATCCGCCGGGGCTTTTCTTTGGGTCGACGGCTTCTACGTTCAAGGAAGGGTCATGCAGCGCCGAACACGGCTATCGGTGCAAAAGATCGTGCAAGGTGCTCCACAAGAAAATTCGCCTTGGGTACACTAGCTGCTGCCCGACAGGGCGATACCCTGCCAACGGTAACGCGAGAACAAAAACATCGGAGCGAATTTGAGGAAACGAGCCACGGTCGTCTGCCGAAGAGGCAAACGCATTCTGCTGGTCGCGCGGCGCGAATCCAAATGGGCGCTGCCCGGCGGCATCCTCAAGCGCGGCGAAGACCTTTCGGATGCCGCGCTCCGCGAGCTGAAGGAAGAAACCCGCCTGTCGGGCAAGTCGGCCAAACATCTGTTCAACTATCGCGGCGACCAGAAACATCACCACGTGTTCTTCTGCGACATCTCGAAGAGCGCTAAGGCACGGGCCAGCAATGAGATCGCGCGTTGCCGCTGGGTGCATGTCGACGAAATCGCGCGGCTCGCCACCAGTTCGCCTACCAAGGTCATCGTCAAGATTCTCGGCGAGAAGCGCAACGGCGCACGCGGCAAGTAGCTTAGAAGCGTCGCGGACGCGCATCGGTTACCCTGAGAACCTTTTGGGTCCCACACGCCTGCTTGACCGCCCATGAACACGCCCCAAGACGACTACGCGCTCAATCTCGACCACATGTCCGCCGCTGACATCGCGGCGACGCTCCCCGCCAGCGTGCTTGCCACGCTGCACGGCACCGACATCACCGTGTTCCGCGTTCCCGACGACGCCTCCGACACCGCCGCATGCAGCGAGCGCTTCGGCATCGACCTGGAGGATTGCGCGAACACCATCGTCGTGCGCTACAAGAAGGATGGCGGCGAACAATACGCGGCGATCGTCACGCTGGCTTCGAAGCGGCTCGACGTGAACGGCGCGGTCAAGCGCGCACTCGGCGCGCAGCGTATCTCGTTCGCGTCGCGCGAAGTGGCCACCGAACACTCCGGCATGGAGTATGGCGGCATCACCGCGTTCGGCGTGCCGGCCTCATGGCTCGTGCTGGTGGAAGCCGCCGTCATGGAGCGCGCGCGCGTGGTCATGGGCGCGGGCGTGCGCGAGGCGAAGCTGCTGCTGTCGCCGCAACAGCTGCTCGCGCTGCCCAACGCGACGGTCGCGCCGCTCGCCACCTGAACCCGTAGACAGACGCGCTACCGGCTCACTTGCCCGGCGTGAGCACCACCCTGAAGCGCGCCTTGCCACTCATCATGCGGTCATAGGCTTCGGCCGCGCGCGACAGCGGATATTCCTCGATCATCGGCTTCACGCCGGACAGCGCGCTGAACGCGAGCGTCTCCTGCGAATCCGCCGCGGTGCCTGACGGCCAGCCCTGCACCGAGTTGCGCCCCATGATGAACTGCGTGATCGGCACCTCGACCGGTTCGTCGGAGATGCCCACCATGATCATCTTGCCGTTCAGTCCGAGCCCGCCGATGGCCGCATTCATCGCGCGGCCGCTCGTCGCTGTCGCCAGGATCACGCGCGCGCCGCCCAGCGCCTTCAGTTCATCGGCGACGTTCTGCGCTTCGCTGTCGATGTAGTGATGCGCGCCCAGTTCCTTCGCCAGCGGCGCCTTGTCCTGACCGCGCGCGATCGCCACGGTCTCGAAGCCCATCTTGCGCGCGAACTGCACGCCCAGATGCCCCAGCCCGCCGATGCCCAGCACCGCGACCACATCGCCGGCGCGCGCGCCGCTGTTGCGCAGCGCATTGAAGGTGGTGATGCCGGCGCAGAGGAGCGGCGCGGCATCGACGTCGGCGAGATCGTCGGGCATGCGCGCCAGCGCTTCCTGCGGCGCCACCATGTAGTCGGCATAGCCGCCGTCATAGCTGATGCCGGGCACGAGCGCCTTCTGGCAAAGCACGAAGTCGCCATGGCGGCAATGCTCGCAATGACCGCAGTGTCCGCCGTGCCAGCCCACGCCGATGCGCTGCCCCTGCTGCCATCCTTCGACGCCCGCGCCGAGTTTCTCGATCACGCCCGCGATCTCGTGTCCCGGCACGCGCGGAAACTGGAGTCCGGGCCACAGCCCTTCTTTCGTCAGCGAATCGCTATGACAGATGCCGCACGCCTGAACCTTGATGAGCACATGGCCTTCCGGCGGTTCTGGCACGTCGCGTTCGACGACTTCGAGCGGACCATTCGCTTGCGCCACCTGCACTGCCTTCATCTTCGCCATGGCTTGCTCCTGTCAAAGAACTTCAGAATAGGATGCCGTCCGGCGTTTTGAAAGCTCGGGGGCGCGCTCAGCGCTCGTCGTCGGCGAGCAGCGACGCCAGCGGCACCGTATGCCTGACGAACGGCGAGCGAATGACGATATAACTGAAGTATTTCTCGATGCCCACGTTCCGGTCGACGAGCTTCTCGATCACCTCCTGATAGTGACCGATATCCTTGACGAGAAACTTGAGCAGGTAGTCATAGCCGCCGCTGACGAGATGGCACTCCGTGACTTCCTCGACATCGCGCAGATTGGCCTCGAAGCGCACGAAGTCTTCACGGCGGTGATCGTGCAGCATGATCTCGGTGAAGACCGTCACCGTGCTCGTGACGCGCGTCAGATCGAGATGCGCGCCATAGCCCGAAATGATGCCCGCCGCTTCGAGCCGCCGCACGCGTTGCAGACACGGACTCGCCGACAGCCCGACCACGCTCGCGAGATTCGCGTTCGTGATGTTGCCGTTCTTTTGCAGTTCGGCCAGGATCCTGATGTCGATGCGGTCCAGCTTCTGTCGGTGGTTCATGTCGTGCGGGATCGATGGAGGCCACGCGGCTGCGTCAGCCTTCGGCGAGCTCGGCGTGATGCGCCGTGACGAGTTGCGCCATGCTCGTGAACTTGAAGTCGACGGCGGGTTCCGTGAGCGTCTTCACGGTCGCGCCGAAGCCGCGCTGCTCGAAGCGCCGGTGAATCCAGCAGCCATGCATGCCGTATTCCTCCGCCGGAAGCAGATCATGATAATTGCTGTCCGCCACGTGCAGCGTTTCCCGCTTGTCCACGCCGAGCCGGGCCAGCACGTCGAACAGATAGTCGAAGTTGCGGCGCGCCGGCTTGTAGGAACCCACGTCCTCGGCGGTCACGATGGCGTCGAACTCGACACCGAGCTTGCGCTTGCTCGCCTCGAAGCTTGCATTGTCCACGTTCGAGACGATGACCAGCCTGAAATACTTCTTCAGATACTGAAGCGTGCTGGCCGAGTCCGGAAACGCGGGCCAGTCGCCGACCGACGCGCCATAAGCGATGGCCTCGTCCCACGCATAGCCGACCTCCCATTCTTCCGCCACGCGCTTGTACACGATTTCCAGCAAGCGGTTGTAGGCGAGATCGGGCGTGAGCAACTGCTGCTTCGATTCGTGACGCGCATGCGCTTCCAGAATCTGATCGCGCGTGAGCATGACGGGAAGCCGCGCCGCCAGCTTCGCCAGCCCGGCGGCGATGCCGGCTTCCCAGTCGATCAGCGTGCCGTAGCAATCGAACGTCAGTGCCTTGAATTCGGTGAGCCGCACACCTTTCTCCTCATGACTGAGCCAACGCTTCGCGATGCGCCTGCGCGAGTTCCGCCATGCTGTTGAAGCGGAACGCGATAGTCGGCTGCGCGCCCGGATCCATGGTTGCGCCGAAGCCCGGCTGCGCATGCCGCCGATAAATCCAGCACGACGTCAGACCGAATGCATTGGCCGGCTTGTGATCGTGGAACAGGCTTTCGGCGGTATGGAGAATCTTCTCCTTGGCGATGCCGCGCTCGCCCAGCTTCTCGATCAGGTACTCGAAATTTCGCGGCGACGGCTTGTACGAACCGACGTCTTCCGCCGTGATGATCGCATCGAACGTCACTTGCAGCTTCGTGTTGCTGTGCGTAAAGCTCTCGTTGTCCACGTTGGACAGGATCACGAGCTTGTAATGCTGCTTCAGATACTGGAGTGCTTCCGCCGAATCCGCGAAGGCCGGCCAGTGCCGAATGGAACGGCCATACGCGATGCATTCCTCGTGCGTATGCGGCACGCCCCATTCCTCGGCCAGACGCTTGTACACGATGGGCAGCAGATCCTGATAACGCTTCGCCGGCGTGTACTTTTGCTGCGCGGATTCATGCCGCGCGTGCGCTTCCAGCACCTGATCGCGCGTCAACGAAGGCTTCACGCGTTCGAGCAGCGGACGCAGCCCTTCGAAGATGCCGCTTTCCCAGTCGATCAGCGTGCCGTAGCAGTCGAAAGTGAGGGTGTCGAAGTCGGTGAGTTTCACGGTCGCTCCTGTCTGATGGCGAGGGGTGGAGCAGTCAGTGTAGTGAGACGTGGCGGCAGCCGGAGCCGATGTTGCTCGCTGCAACCGCAGCTTGTGCGGTTCGTGGCCCGTGCCGCAGCAGATTCTGCTGCACGTGCGCAAGCGGGCTTCGTGACCTTACCAGAACGACCGGTCGAATTTTTAACTGCTTGAGAGCCCCATCCATCTGCACTACATTGGTGTTCCTTCGAAACCGTCTGGAGACGAGTCCATGCGCTATCCCGTCCTTGCCCTGGCTGCCGTATCCGTTTTCTCCGTGGCCGCGTCCGCCGCCGCGCAGGAGGTCGTCACGTTCGGCCACTCCGCGCCGCTCACCGGCCCGCAGGCGCCGAACGGCAAGGACAACGAGAACGGCGCGCGGCTCGCCATCGACGAACTGAACAAGGCGAACATCAGCATCGGCGGCAAGAGCGTGACCTTCAAGCTGGATTCGCAGGACGACCAGGCCGACCCGAAAGTTGGCGTGCAGGTGGCGCAGAATCTTGCCGATCACAACGTGCTCGCCGTGCTCGGGCCGTATAACTCGGGCGTCGCAATTCCGGCCTCGCGCGTCTACAGCACGGCGGGCATCCCGCTGCTGCCGGTGGCGTCGAACCCGGCGCTGACGAAGCAGGGCTTCAAGAACATCTTCCGCATCGGCGCCAGCGACGAGCAACTCGGCGGCACCATGGGCGAGTTCGCCGCGAAGACGCTGAAGGCGAAGACCGCCGCGATCATCGACGACCGCACCGCGTACGGCCAGGGCGTCGCCGAGCAGTTCGAGAAGGTGGCGAAGGCGAATGGCATCAAGATCGTCGACCAGCAGTTCACCAATTCACAGGCCACCGATTTTCTCGGCATTCTCACGGCGATCAAGTCGAAGAATCCCGATGTGATCTTCTTCGGCGGCTATGCGTCGCAAGGCGCGCCGATGGCCAAGCAGATGAAGCAGCGCGGCATTCGCGCGAAGCTGCTGGGCGGCGACGGCATCTGTTCCGCCGACATGGGCAAGGTCGCGGGCGAGGCGGCGTCCATCGTCTATTGCGCGCAGGGCGGCGTGGCGCTGGACAAGACGCCGGAAGGCCGCGCCTTCCTGAAGAAGTACCAGGATGCCTATCACACGGACACGCAGGTCTACGGCGTCAATTACTACGACGGCGTGAAGATGCTCGCCGACGCCATGGTCAAGGCCGGCACCACCACCGACAAGGCGAAGCTCATCGCGCAACTGGCGAAGGAGAAGTACAAGGGCGTCGCGGGCACCTATTCGTTCGACGCCAGCGGCGACCTGCAGGGCGCGCCTACCACGGTCTACATGATCCGCAATGGCCTGCCCGTTCCCTATGCACAATAAGTCTCACCGCACAACGCAATGAAACTCTCCCGATCCATTTCGACCGTCGAAGTCCATACCGGCGGCGAGCCGTTCCGCATCGTCACGAGCGGCCTGCCGCGTCTGCCCGGCGACACCATCGTGCAGCGCCGCGCCTGGCTGAAGGAACACGCCGACGACATCCGCCGCGCGCTGATGTTCGAACCGCGCGGCCATGCGGACATGTACGGCGGCTATCTGACCGAACCGGTATCGCCGGAAGCGGACTTCGGCATCATCTTCCTGCACAACGAAGGCTATAGCGATCACTGCGGACACGGTGTCATCGCGCTGGCGACCGCGGCGGTCGAACTGGGCTGGGTGCAGCGCACGAGCCCGGAGACGCGCGTGGGCATCGATGCGCCGTGCGGCTTCATCGAAGCGTTCGTGAAGTGGGATGGCGATCACGCAGGCTCCGTGCGTTTCGTGAACGTGCCGTCCTTCATCTGGAAGCGCGACGTGACCGTGGACACGCCGAGCTTCGGCACGGTCACGGGCGACATCGCGTACGGCGGCGCGTTCTACTTCTACACCGATGGCGCGCCGCACGACCTGCCGGTGCGCGAGTCATCGGTGGAGCAGCTGATCCGTTTCGGCGCGGAGGTGAAGGCAGCGGCCAACCAGGCGTTTCCGCTCGCGCATCCGGACATTCCGGAGATCAATCACATCTACGGCACGATCATCGCCAATGCGCCGCGTCATCCCGGCTCCACTCAAGCCAACTGCTGCGTGTTCGCGGACCGCGAAGTGGACCGTTCGCCGACCGGCTCCGGCACGGGCGGGCGCGTCGCGCAGCTCTATCTGCGCGGACAGCTCGGCGCGGATGAAACGCTGGTGAACGAGTCGATCGTCGGGACCGTGTTCAAGGGGCGCGTGCTGAAGGAGACCATGGTGCACGACATTCCGGCGGTCATTCCGGAGATCGAAGGCGAGGCGTATATCTGCGGCTTCGCGAACTGGATCATCGACGAACGCGATCCGCTGGCCTACGGGTTTCTGGTGCGCTGAGGCGCGTCGGCCGATGGAACGCGCGCGTGGCAAGCCCGGCGCAAGCGGCGACTTCGTCGTGCTGATGCTGCTGGGCATTGCGCTGTTTCTGCTGCACGCCTTCACCAACGGCCGCTACGGCTTTCATCGCGACGAATTGTCGACGCTCGAAGACGCCCGCGCGCTCGCGTGGGGTTATGTCGGCGTGCCGCCGGTCATGCCGTTCCTCGCGCATGTGGGCACAACGCTGTTCGGGCCGTCGCTCGTCGGGCTGCGAGTCTTTTCCTCGCTCGCGATGAGCGTGGCGCTCGTGCTCACCGGACTGATGGCGCGGCACATGGGCGGAACCCGCTTCGCTCAGACCGTGGCCGCGGTCGCCGCCGCAATCAGCAGCGTCGCCCTGAATGCGGGCAGCCTGTTCCAGTACGTCAGCCTCGACTACCTGTGCTGGGTGGCGGCGGCGTACTGTTTGTTGCGCGTGCTGTCGTCCGATGATCCGCGCGGGTTCATCGGCGTCGGCATCGCGGTCGGGCTCGGCTTGCTGACCAAGTACACGATGTCGTTTCTCGCGGCGGGCATCGTCGCCGGCGTGCTGCTCACGCCCGCGCGGCGGCATCTGCGCAGTCCGTGGCTGTGGAGCGGCGTGGCGCTCGCGGGGGTAATCGTGCTGCCGCATCTCGTCTGGCAGATCGAGCATGACTTCATCTCGCTCGACTTCCTGCAAAGCATCCATCAACGCGATGTCGCGCGGGGCCGCACCGCAGGCTTCCTGTCCGGCCAGTTGTGGATCGCGGCAAGCCCGTTCACGCTTCCGTTGTGGCTCGCCGGGCTCTACAGCGTGCTGTTCGGCGCGGACAGCATGCGTTTCCGCGCAATCGGCTGGATGTTCGTCGTGCCGCTCGTCCTGTTCATGGTCGCGCACGGCCGCGACTACTACATGGCGCCCGCCTATCCGATGCTGCTCGCCGCCGGCGCCGTCTGCGGCGAGCGCGCGTTGGCCGCCCTGGACGCGCGGCGGGCACACATCGCCGGCATGTGCGTGTGGACGCTGCTCGCGCTCGGCGGCGTGCTGGGCGCGGCGCCCGTGCTGCCGGTCGCGCCGTTGGGGTCGGCATGGTGGCGCAGCGCCGACCGCCTCAACGGCGGCAACTTCAACGAGGAGCTCGGCTGGCCGGAACTTGCGCAAGCCGTCGTGCGCGTCCGCGATGCGCTGCCCGCCGGGCAGCGCGCAAACGCGGGCATTCTCGCCGCCGATTCGGCCCAGGTCGCCGCGCTCAGACTCTATGGCGCGCGCGACGGCCTGCCGCCGGCAATCTCCGGCACCAATACGAACTGGTTTCGCGGCTACGGCGATCCGCCGCCGCAACCGCTGATCGTCGTCGGTGTGCCGGATGATTTCGTACAACGCGAACTCGTCGCGTGCCGGATCGCCGGGCATGCGGACACGCCGCTGGGCATTACAAACAGCTCGATGCGCCAGCGCGACATTTACGTCTGCGACGGTCCGCGTCAACCGTGGCCCGCGTTCTGGCGCGCGGTGAAGCGCTACGGCTAACGCGCCGTCTGTTCCCGCGCGCACGCGTCGCCCTCGCGTTCCAGCCACGAACGGAACAGCACGATCAGCCGTTCGTCCTGACGGCCTTCCGCGACATACGTGCAGTACGTACGCGACGGCAAGCGCGGCGCGTCGAACGGTGCGATCAGCCGGCCCGACGCGAGATCGTCGGAGACGAGCGCCGTGGGACCCATCGCGATGCCCATGCCGTCGACGGCCGCCTGCAAGGTCAGATAGAAATGGTCGAAGCTCATGACGGCGGCCGGACGCAGCGTCGGCACTTCGGCTTTCGCGAGCCAGTCGGGCCACACGCGCGGCAGACTCGACGCGTGCAGCAGCGTGTGCCGTTCCAGATCCTGCGGAACCCGCAGCGGCACGCGGCGCAACAGCGCCGGACTGCACACCGGCAGGCGCTCTTCGGCGAGGAACGGCTGCATCGCATAGCCGTAGAAGGTGTCCGGACCACCGCGTATCACGATGTCGTGACTCTCCTTCAGCGCCTCGACCGGTTCGTTCGACGTCTCCACCCTCACTTCGACATCCGGATGCGCGCGGCGGAAGTCTTCGAGTCGCGGCACCAGCCAGCGCAGCACGAAGGTTGCGGGCGCATTCACGCTGAGCGTGCGGCTCACGGCTTCGGACAGTCCATAGCGGGCGGTGGCCTGCGACAGCTGATCGAACAGCGGTCCGATCTGCGCGAGATAGGCCTCGGCGGCGGGCGTCAGCGCAACGCGCCGGTTATGGCGCTCGAACAGCGGCGCGCCGAGCCACGCCTCCAGCAAACGCACTTGCTGGCTCACCGCGCCTTGCGTGACGTGGAGTTCGGCGGCGGCCTGCTTGAAACTGCCGAGCCGTCCGGCGGCTTCGAAGGCACGCAACGCATTCAACGGCGGCAAGGTCCGGTTCATCTTCAGGAGAGATTTTCTGACGCGACATCCGAAGATAAGTGGTTTGTGAGCGGCTTACAAGATAGTTATTCTCTTGAATACGCCAATCACAGCCCGAAAGCACGCTCATGCTCAGTTATACCGGCGGCGTCGTCCTGCTCGCCGCCCTGCTCCATGCAAGCTGGAACGCGATGTTGCACGGCAATCGCGACCGCTTCTTCTCGATGACCTGGATGAGCATCGCCATCGGCGCGGTATCGCTCGTCGCGGTGGTGTGGCTGCCGTTGCCGGCCCCGGCAGCGTGGCCGTATGTGATCGCGTCGGGATTCGTGCACGTGGTCTACAACGTGAGCCTCGTGCGTTCGTACCGGCGCGGCGATCTCGCGCAGGCGTATCCCATCGCGCGCGGCTCGTCGCCGCTGCTCGTCACCCTGGGCGCGGCGCTGTTCGCGCATGAGGGCATCGGCGCGCTTCGCGTGCTCGGCATCGCGCTGATCTCGGCCGGCATCATGGCGCTCGCGCTGCGCGGGCGGCACGTCTCGCGCGCGGGCGCGCTCGCGGCGCTGACCACCGGCGTGACCATCGCGGTCTATACCGTGATCGACGGCATCGGCGTGCGGCTCTCGGGCGATCAGCCGTTCGCCTACACGGCGTGGATGTTCCTCTTCTACTGGTTCATGCCGCTGATCTTCGTCGTGCGACGCGGCGCCGATGCCATCTGGAAGCCCGTCTTCGCCGCGCCGATGTCGGTCGTCTCGTCGATTGCGGGCGGGCTTGTCTCGATTGCCGCGTACGGCATCGTCATCTGGGCGATGCAGTCGGGCGCGATGGGCGCCGTGTCCGCATTGCGCGAAACCAGCGTCGTGTTCGCGGCGCTGATCGGCCGTGTGTTCCTGCGCGAGAACGTCGACGCGCGGCGCTGGATCGCCTGCGTGGTGGTCGCCGCGGGCGCGGTGTGTCTCGGGCTTTGAACGGCCGTTACATGCGAGCGACGTCGATCACCGCATCGGCGAAGGCGCGCGGCGCTTCCTGCGGCAGGTTATGCCCGATTCCGCCCGTGATCGTCCGATGCTTGTACTTCCCCGTGAACTTCTTCGCATAGTCTGCCGGCGCGGGATGCGGCGCACCGTTGGCATCGCCTTCCAGCGTGATGACCGGCACGCCGATGGACGGCCCCTTCGCGAGTTGCGCCTCGAGCGCGTCGTATTGCGGCTCGCCGTGCGCCAGCCCGAGCCGCCAGCGATAGTTGTGAATCACGATGTCCACGTGATCCGGATTGCCGAACGCCGCGGCTGAACGCGCGTAGGTCGCGTCGTCGAAGTGCCATTGCGGCGACGCCGTCTGCCAGATCAGCCGGTTGAAATCGTTCCGGTTCGCGTCGTAGCCCGCGCGGCCGCGTTCGGTCGCGAAGTAAAACTGATACCACCACGACAGCTCGGCCTGCGGCGGCAGTGGCGCCTGGTTCGCCTGCTGGCTGCCGATCAGATAGCCGCTCACGGAGACCATCGCCTTGACGCGCCCCGGCCACAGCGCCGCGACGATGTTCACCGTGCGCGCGCCCCAGTCGAAACCGCCCAGCACCGCATGCTCGATCGAGAGCGCATCCATCATCTCGATCACATCGCGCGCGAGCACGGCCTGCTGGCCGTTGCGCGGGGTATCGGCGGACAGGAAGCGCGTCGGGCCATAGCCGCGCAGATACGGCACGACGACCCGATAGCCCGCCGCGGTCAGCATCGGCGTGACTTCGGCGTAGCTGTGGATGTCGTACGGCCAGCCGTGCAGCAGGATCACGACCGGCCCGTTGCGCGGCCCCGCTTCGGCATAGGCGATGCTGAGCGTCGGGGTCTCGATATGCTTCAGGTGCGTGAAGCTTTCCGGCAACGCGGGTGCGGGAGCGTTCCGCGCTTCCGCCGCCTCGACGAGCCCGCTCAGCCCCATCTCAAGCAAGCCGATGCCGGCGACGGCGGTGCCGAGCAGACGGCGGCGGCGGTTATCGATGCGGTCCTTCATGATCTTTTCCTCTCGTTGTCAGGTCTATTCGGCGAGGGATCATTTGAAGCGCCGTACGTATCCGCCGTGTGTCGAGACGCGCGGCGCGTGCAACGCACTGTGTCGGCGGATCGGGCGGATACAGTGGGGTACAGAAACCGCCCACGGTAACAAGAAGCAAATGACGCCATCGACAGCGGCGGAGCCGGTTACCATTCTTGTCTGAGCGCTTAATAGCAACAACGAGCAAGCACGAGCAAGCGCGGGCGAGTCCTGTCACCCGAAGACGAGGGCCGCCCGATAGCGAACTTCAAGGGTGTCATGTCAAAAGCTGAAGACGCAATCGCACGAGATCCGGCGGGCGATGCCGCAGAGCCGCCGCACGGAACACAGGAAGAGGCAGCAAGCGAAGCAGAAAGCGCAGCACAGAACGACACGAGCCAGGAACCGGAAGCGCCCGCCGTCACGCGCACCGGGCCGCTCACCGAAGCCGCGCTGTTTGGCCGGCAGACGCCGCCCGCCGCACCCGCGCCTCCCGAGGCCGCACCGCATGTGCATCCGCCCGGCGCGGGCAGCAGCTATCGCGCGCTTGCGGGGCTGCTCATCAGCTACGCGCTGCTGATCGTCGGCAACGGCCTGTTCCAGACGCTGATTCCGTTGCGCATCATGCAGTCCGGCTATCCGACCATCGTGATCGGTCTGGTTCAGTCGTGTTACTACGCCGGCTTCATCCTCGGCGCGATGGTCAACCGCAGGCTCATCGACCGCATCGGACAGCACCGGACGTTCGTCGCGTACTCGGCGGCGGCATCGATCCTCGCGCTCGCGTTCGGCGCCGCGCAATCGCCGTGGACGCTCGCGCTCGTGCGCCTGCTGACCGGCTTCGCCTTCATGGGCCTGTATGTGTCGATCGAAAGCTGGCTCAACGGTACGGTCGAGAACGAGAAGCGCGGACAGGTCTTCGGCACGTATGCGGCCATCAACTATCTCGCGGTGGGCAGCGGGCAGTTCCTGCTGAACTTCGGCGCGGGCATGGGCGGCCAGCAATTCTCGATCGCGGCCGCGCTGTTCGCGGCGGCCGTGATGCCGGTGACGCTGCTCGAAGGCTGGCCCGTCAAGGTTGCCGACGAATCCCTGCACCGCGTACCGGCGCGAACCTGGCGGGAAAGCGTGCGCGACATGATGGCCGCCGCGCCGCTCGCCGTGCCGGGCTGCGTGCTCGCGGGTTTCATCTACAGCGCCTTCTACGCGATGATGCCGGTCTACCTCCAACGCGCCGGCTTCTCGACGAGCGAGCTCGCGACCTTCATGGGCGTTGCATTGATTGGCGCACTCGTGCCGCAATGGCCGATGGGCCGCCTCTCCGATCGCTTCGACCGGCGTCGCCTGGTGTACATCACCGCATCGATCTCGGCGACGCTGAGCCTCGTGCTGTTCTGCATCGACGTGCGCGTGGTCACCTGGTGCGCGACACTCGCCTATGTAGCGGTCACTTTCACGCAGTACGGCCTGATCGTGTCGCACGTGCAGGACCGGACCGAGCCGCATCATCGGGTGGCCATTTCCGCGACGCTGCTCGCGCTGTTCTCGTTCGGCGGCATGGCGGGCCCGGCGCTGGCGTCGTCGCTGATGACGGTCGTCGGCCCGAGCGGGCTGTTCCTCTTCAACGCGCTGTCCTGTGTGTTGCTCGCATTGAGCGCACGGCGCGCGCTCGGCATTCATCTGCGCGGTGCGCATGCCGGCGCCTGACGGCATGCGACATCGCTCTTTACCAACGCATTACGCAGAGAAAAACAAAAGCTTACGAATAATTGCGTAAATTCGTTTATTCCGAAGACAAAATGCCATTATCTTTCGCTTTCTGCGTGAAAAGCACTGATAGTTGGCCGACAAGTCGCCGTCACCCCGAGTAAATTCGTAAAAGGCATGAACTGGCGGAAAGGACGCGAGCGAGACGTCCGCCGCCGGAGCATCCGTGACGGGCGCAGTCGCGCCCGCGCATCGGGTCTCGGGGATTCAATGAACGACCATCACGACCAAACACGACTTGAAGTGGTTTGCGACGAACAGGGTTTCCTCGCGCTCGAACGCGAATGGAATGCGCTCTGGCTCAAGGCAAACGGACGGTATTTCCAGCGCTTCGACATCTGCCTGCTCGCCTGGCGGCACGTCGCCGCTGCTCAGGGAAGGAAGTTGCATTGCATCGTGCTGCGCGAGAACGGCGAACTGCGGCTCGTCTGGCCGCTCGTTTCGTGGCGGCGCTTTCTCTGGACCTATTTGCTGCCGCTCAGCCCGGATGCCGCCGACTACACCAGCGTGCTCGTCGAGGACGGACCGCGCGCAGCGGGCATGATCGAAGCGGCGTGGCGCCTCGCCTGCGCGAAATGCAAGGCGGACTTCGTGCATCTGCCGTATGTGAACGAAGGTTCCGAGCTGCATCGCATCGCGCTGCGCGAACGGCACGTGCTGGGACGTTCGCGCCACGAGTCATGGGTCGCGCAGCTGCGCGACGAAACCGACTGGGCCACGTACTGCCGATCGCTCGGCACCATGAACGGCAAGAAGCCCGGGCAGCTGGAACGGCGTCTCGCGAAGGAAGGTGACTTGCGCGTGCGGATGATCGAGCCGTCCGATGTAAGCACGATCGATCAATGCGTGCGCGCGATGCTCGCGTGGAAGCGCCAGTGGGGCGAGCGCACCGGCAAGCAGGGCGTGTGGCTGTTCTCGTCGCATTACCAGACCTACCTGATGGCGACGCTGACCAAGCCCGGCGGCTTTCCCACGGGCGAACCGCCTGCGCGTCTGATTGCCGTCATGCTCGGCGACCAGCCGATTGCCGTATCCATCATGAGTCACGGCAATCCGCTCGCCAACGCGGTGATCGCCAGTTTCGATCCGGCCTACGGCAAGTTCGGCGCCGGCGCGGTGGCGTGGGAACACGCGGTGAAGTGGGCGCTGGAGCAGCACTACGACATCGACTTCGGCGTCGGCTCGGAGCGCTTCAAGACCTACTGGGGCCGTGGCAACCGCAGCTATGCGTGGTCGATGCAGATCGGCAACTCGGCGTGGGGCGTGATCGGCCACGGCATCGTGCGAGCGCTGCGCGAACTGTACCTGTGGCTCAAGGGCGGCATGCCCGCTACGCGCGGCGCGACGGCACGCGCAGGCGAAGGGCCCGACGGCACGGCGACGATGGAGAATCTTGGGAAGTGAACTGAGCGGGGCGCGCTTGCTTCTTTGCCGGCTTCAATGCCCTACGACGGACGGATCCGCTTCATCCACCGATGACGCGAGCGGCCTGCGCCGCTCCGTCACGGTCTCTCATGCTTACACCAGCGCTTCGACCTGACGACGCGGCAGCATCCGGTCGAATTCGCGCTTGACGATGCCGTAGCATTCGCACGCACGCTCTTCCAGGCCCGCGCGGTCCAGCACCTTGATGCAGCCGCGGCTGTGATGAATCAGGCCCGCGTCATGCAGCTTGCCGGCGGCTTCGGTCACGCCTTCGCGACGCACGCCGAGCATGTCCGCGATCATCTGTTGCGTCACGCGCAGCTGGTCCGACGGGGTGCGGTCCGTCTGGATCAGGAGCCAGCGGCACAGTTGCTTCGACAGCGAGTGGTGACGATTGCACGCAGCCGTCTGTGCGACTTGCGTCAGGAGGGCTTGCATATACAGCAGCATCACGCGGCGCAGGAAGTCGGAGCGGCCGAAGTGCTCGCGCAGTGCGCCCGCGCTCATGCGATACGCGAAGCCGGAGCACTGGACCTGCACGCGCGTCGGCATCGTGTCGCCGCCGGTCAGGACCGGCACGCCGGACATGCCTTCGCGTCCGACTGCCGCGACTTCGACCGAACCGCCGTCTTCCATCGTGTGGAGCAGCGAGATGATTGCCGTCGTCGGGAAATACACGTGATGAATGCGCTGGCCCGAGTCGCAGAGGAGTTGCTCGGTGCGCAACTGGACGAGTTCGAGATGCGGCGCGATGGCCTGCCATTCTTGCGCCGGAAGCGCGCCCAACAGGTGATTGCCGTGCAGATCCGATTGAAGTGTCAACATGTTCTTATGCTCTTTTCTCTGTGCGCTTCTTTGCGCCTGATTTTTTTCTGGCCCCCAGCGGCTTCGCGATCAATTCTGTGTCGATCGTCGAAGCCGCTGTGACCAGCCCCGTTGCACTTGGCCGCCGCTGCTTCTTGTGGTTTTGGATCGCGGCGGCCTTCGTGCTTGGTCATACATTAGCGAGAGGTGTGCCAGGCCACGTTCTGTATGGGGTCTGTGTGTGTTTGCGTCCCGACGCCCGAATGCGCGAACAGGGGCCGAACAAAAATGATTCAGACGTGAACAGTGACGTTCATACCGTAAGCGCACAGACCCCCGCAACGCGCTAACGTTTTCGTCTGCTGAATGGCCCGTCAGGCGGTGGATCAAGGCACCGGCAAGAATTGCCGCCGGGCTCGATTGCGAATGCCGGAGCCCCTTTCACGACGTAACAAGCGTTTTGCGAAAAACGTTGCATTCGTGGATACCGTTTGGAGGGGAGATTCCGACTGCGTCGCCGCACTGAGTTCCGGGAGCCTTGTGCGGCGGGGCCCGGGCGGATTTCATTTCGTTTCGTGCACGGAGCCACCGGCCGCTCACACCGAACGCAAGGTTCGTCAAAAAATGTTGCATTGCGTACACGATTGCGTGTTTCAGGCGGACCGACACTTGCACCGATGGCCCGCAGCGCCTTGCTGGACGCGCTTTCCGGCAGATTTACCGCCACGCATATCCTCCGACCAGAACTCCGTTCGATGGCGCACGGACGGCGTCGAAAGCGGGAGGCATGCTCGACCGGCACTTTCATTCATCCTCCCCGCGCCGGTCGACCGTGCGTCGATCGCTGTCCCTCGATCAAACAGCTTCCCGCGCAAGCGGAACGTCTGGAGACTGGAATGTCGAATGCGAACTTCTATGAAAGCGGAGAGTATTGGACCGGCAACAAGTCCTCGCACGATCAGGACGCGGAGTACAAGTTCAGCAATGCCGTGCGGATCCTGAGCAAGAACGGCATCAAGCCGGAGTCCATCCTGGACGTAGGATGTGGCGGCGGCAAAGGAACCGCCCTGCTGGCGCAGGAATACAAGGTGCCGACGCTGGGCATCGACATCTCGCCGCAGTCGATCGCCGACGCGAAGAACGAATTCCGCCACCCCAATCTGGAGTTTCGCGTGACCGAGCTCCAGGACATCGATCAGCACGTCGACCTGGGCATCATGTTCGATGTCTTCGAGCACGTCGACGACTATCTTGGCTTCCTGCGCACGGCGCGTCCCAAGGCGAACTACTGGCTGTTCAATATCCCGCTGGACATGAACGTCGCCTCGTTGCTGACGCGCGGTTACCTGGACCTGCGCAAGTCCGTGGGCCACCTGCACTACTTCTCGACGCGCAGCGCGCGGGCCACGCTCGAAGACAGCGGCTTTGGGATCATCGACGATCAATTGCCCCTGGCCTTCATGCAGCGGCTCAAGACGGGCGTGACGGTGCGTTCAGCGCTCGCCGTGGCGCCCCGGCTCGCGCTCTCGATGATCAGCGCGGCGCTGGTCGCCGACGTCCTGGGCGGCGTCTCGATGATGGCGCTGTGCAAATCAACGCGCTGAGTGCTGTCTGGAAGGCGCGCGAGTGACGCGCGCCTTCACTTCACCCGTCACATCTGCGGCATCTTGCCGTTGAAGCTGCCGCTCGCCATGTAGCGCAGGAACAGCGGGATGCCCGAGAGCTTGGCGGCGAACCATGGAATCGACGCTTCGTCGTCCACCGGGATGGCCTTCAGCGAAAAGCGGTCGGTCCGCTGATCGTTCCAGCCGACATCGCAGGTTCGCGCCGTCCGATACCCCGCCGCCCGCAAATACGCGATCTCGCGCTTGCCGTAGCGTCCGTTCGGATACGCGAAGTGCAGGCAGTCCGCGCCCACCAGGCGTTCGACTTCCTGACGGGCCGCGCTGATCTCGACCTCGCATTCGGCGTCGTCGCAGCACGGCAGCACCGGGTGAAAGCGCGTATGCGACTGGAAGTCCACCCACGGTTTCATCGCGGCGATGTCTTCCGCCGTCAATGCGCTTGCATGGCCTTCCGCGAGCGGCGAGAAGCCATGTGCGCGCAGCCGCGACAGGCGTTCCGCATTCGACAGCCGCCTGAGCCGCGCGACGCCCTCGCGCGCCGCGCCCTCGTGCTGCCACCAGAATTGCCGCTGATTCGCCACCACGCCGCTGCACACGAAGATCGTCGGGCGCACGTTGTGTTTCCTGAACACGGGCAGCAGCTTCGCGTTGCCCGCATTGCCGTCGTCGATGGTGATGACCGCGCGCGGCCTGCCGTTCGACGGCCGGTCGATCTCCGCCAGCGGGATGATCTCGCAGATCGTCGCGAGATAGCTGAGATGCCGGTCCAGCGATTCCGGACTCGGGTCGTGATACAGCAGGATCGCGACCTTGTCGCGCCAGAACGTCCTCCGCACCATCGCGCACGCGCCGCTCCATAACAGCGAACGCGCCATCAGCTCGCGCACCATCCTCTTCGGGTTCATCGCCTGTTCTCCTCGCTCATCAATGCGGGTCGATGCTTCTGTTCCTGGTCCTGATGTCCTGGCTGTTGCGGCTGCTTCGGCAACAGATAGCGCGGCAAGGGCCCGACCGGCCAGTCGAGGCCTTTGTCCGCGACCGTGACCGCCGTCTCGCGGCCGTCCCAGTTGCGTTGCACGTAATCGCCCGCCGGCAGCGCCAGATGCACCGAGTCGCGCTTCGCCACCGACCATCCGCTGATCACCGGGCTGTCGTTGCCGGTGCCGCCACCATATTGATAGACCTTGATGTCGGCGCTATCGACCCATGCCTTGCTCCAGGCGCGATCGCCCAGCGTCGCAGACCACACGGCGGCAGCGGCGAACGCCGGCTTCGGCGAGAGATCGGCGCGCACCAGGCCGAAGTTGTTTTCCCGGTCGTCGGGGTCGGTGCCGTCGTCCACCAGGTCGTACCAGCAGACCCCTCGCGCCGTGTTGAAGCGGCGCGTCAGAAGATAGGTGCGGAGAAAGTACGCGGCCTGCTTCGTCTCGTTCTGCTGCTTCGACACCGGCGCGCTCGGCCAGCCGATTTCCGTCACCCACACCTGCAGGCGCCGGCCGTCGCTGGGACGGTTCTTCGCCGTCAGACCGCTCAGATAAGGCCAGATGGTCATCATGCTGACGGGCTTGACCGGCGACTTGTCCCCGTCGAAGCCCACCTCGGGCGCGGCCGGATACATATAAGGATGAATGCTGAAGCCGTCGTTGTAGTCGATGGCGCCGGCTGCGCGGATCGCGTTGAAGCAGGCATCGACGGGAACGCCGCCCCATTCGCCTCCGCAGGCAATCACGCCCGCCTGCCGATCCGCCTGCTTGATGACCGGATAGACGCGCTTCAGCAACTCCACATAAGGCGAGTAGCCGATCAGGATCAGGCGCGGCTCGTTCCAGACTTCCCAGTAATTGACCTTCCCCTTGTAGCGCTTGACCATGGCATCGGCATAACGGGCAAACGCATCGCGTGCGGCGGCGGTCATCGGGAAGCTGAGCTTCTCCTTGAACAGCTCGGGGTAAGCGACCGGATTGCCGTAGTCCAGCAGCACGAGCGTGGTCAGCCCCATTTCATGCGCGAGTTTCATCGACTCATCGAATTGCGCAGGAAACATGAACACACCGGGCTTTTTCTCGATGGTGTCCCACGTCAGCTCGCCGCGAATCCACGAGAAGCCGGCCGACTTGATGATGGACAGCAGCGTGGCCGGCGCGTTGTCGCCCTGGTCGAAGTTCGCGCCCACGCCGAAGTCCGCCGGACCCAGCGTGGTCCGGTGCGGCAGCGCGGCGAGATTGATCTGCCGACGCGCGAGCGTGGCGCCATTCGGTGAAAGCAGTTGCACGTCCAGCTGATAGAAGCCCACCGCGGGCAGATCGGCCTGCACGGTCACCACGGCGGACAGCAGCACGCTTCCCACCATCTGCCGCCACGATGCAATGGGCGTCAGCACCGGCACGCCATCTTCCTGATAGCCACGCAGGCTCAGCGCCAGGTGCGTGCCGGTCAGCGCCTGATTGCCGTCGATGGCCAACCGGATGCTCTTCTTGCCCGCCCCCTGGCTGAGCAAGCCCTGGACGGGGTTCTGCACGGTGAAGCTGATATCGGCGTCCGCCGCCTGCGCGCTCAGGGCGACGAGCGCGCACATCCATGCCGCGATCACGCGCAGCACCACGTTCCGCCAGCCTGCCACCGCCCTCCTCATGAGCGCGATCCCTGCCCGGCGTGCCGGGCCACGACGGGCGGCGCGGCCTGAGGCGGGCTCTTGTCGAAGGACGTTCCCGCGATCCGGTATTCGCGCAGCCTGTGATACGCCATGCCGACGAACGCCCAGGGCGCGAGGTAAGCGAACTCGGGAACCGACATCATCATCATCACGAAGACGGCAATCAGCGAGATGCGCAGCGCCTGCGACCGTTCGGAGCTGTCGAGCCTGAAGGCGGGATAAAGGAACAGCCAGCTGAAGAGCGCGACGCCAAGAATGCCATTGTTGACCAGCAGCGTGGACGCCATGTCGGTGGAGCGGATATAGCCGAAGCCCACGCCGACAATCTGATTGGCAAGCGGAAGTGACGCCCAGAACTCGATGCTCGCCATGAAGTTGCCGAAGCGTTCGGCGCCGGAGTCGTTGCGGCCATTCACCTTGTCGATGATGCCGTGCTCGAAGAAGTCGCCGATGTAGTTGCGGAACACGTAGCACAGCAGCACGAGAATCAGCAGCGAAAGCAGGACGCGCAGGACATCGATCCTCATGCGCGATGCCTTGACCGCCGCGAAGCACAGGAGACCGACGAGCGCCGTCGTCGACACGGTCAGGACCAGCGACAGCCCGATGATGCGGGCGGGCCACGGCGAGCGGGACACGGTGCGCGCATACACCCAATAGGGAAAGATCGAGAACACGTACATGGACGGTTCGCCGGTCAGGCTCTTGATGCGGGCGAACGTGTGTCCCGCGAGGTCCACGGTCTGGAAGGCGATCGACATCACGTCGTTGGTGCCGAGATCGGAGCCGAAGCCCCGGTTGCTGATGACGTCGCCGGACACGCCGAAGATAAGGAAGTACACGAATTCATACAGGCCGAACAAGGCCATCACCACGCCGCCGGCGATAAAGGGTTTATCCCAGCTTCTGTCGTAGAAGAGAGAGACGAAAACACCGAACAACACGATCACCATCAGATAGAGCGATTGCGTGAAGAGCGAATTGCGCAACACGAACGATCGATCGAGCGGATTGACCAGCACCACACCTTTGAAGCGAATGGTGTAATCCACCATCATGTCGGCGAGCTGGCTGCCCGAGAAGAAGAACAGCCATAACAGAAAGGCCATGGCCAGCGTCGTGATATAGCGCGCGCGCAGGTTTGCTCCCGCCAGCATCACGACGAGCGGAGAAAGAAAGCTGAACAGGAAACCTGGAACGGTTCCCTGAATGGACGGAATCACCAGCACCGACGATATCGGGATGAACAGCGCCCAGACGGTGAAATAGCGATTGATCGTAGGGTTCATGTCCTCGTTCCGGCGAGCGAATGTGAAGTCGAGTCGTGTCGATGAACGGGGCTGCGCGGGCTAAGGGTACAGCGATTCAGCAGAGGTTCTATGTACGTTTTCGCACCGACTCATTTCCCGTTTCACGCGGACATGTAAAGACGGCGCGTTGCTCAGGAATCCATCTGGTTTCAGTAATTTTCGATAAGCCTTGAATGCATTCATATTATTCAGACAAAGCCATTCCGCAATTAAATGCATAAGAAATAAACCGGCATGCTTTGCACGTTGTTTTTCTATTCCCGGCGCTTCGTACGAACTCGCACATAAGCCCAAAAGTCGCTCACGTAGCATTGCCAAGTATTTTTATGCGAAGCGAATGCGCTGACGAATCACTTTATCTACGCTGTCTTTTCGACCGGCTGCCAGAGCGGCTCGTCCCGACGCTGATTGCGGGCATTCGGGCTACGACGAAGTACCACGGAGACGCGATGGACAAAGCCATCTTTCGTAACTTCGCCATCAATTTCACGGGACTGATTCTGCCGACCTTCGTTTCGCTGGTCACGGTTCCGACTTACATCAGGCTGCTGGGGCTCGAGCGCTACGGCATCATTGCGCTCGTCGGCGTGTATATCGCCTATTTCGCCATGCTCGATCTCGGCATGGGCATCGCGACGGAAAACCGCATCTCCCGCGCGCATCTGTCGAATAACGAGCTTCCCATCGACCGCGTCTTCTGGAGCGCGGTGTGGACCAATCTCTGCACGGGGATCGCGGGCGCCGCGATCATCTACGGCGCCGCCCTGCTGTATGTGCATCACATGACGTCGCTGCCGCCGGCCTTGCAGGGCGAACTTCACGATTCGTTGCCGTGGCTCGCGCTCTGCATTCCGGTCGCCAATCTCTCGGCGGTATTCGTCGCCTCCATTTCAGGCGCGCAGCGCTTCGGGATTCTCAACACGAGCCAGACGGTCGGCACCTTCGTCGAGCAGTTGTTGCCCATTGCCGTGGTCCTGCTGACGCGTCCCAGCCTGCCCGCCGTGCTCGCCACCATCACGCTGGTCAGGCTCTGCACGCTCGTAGCGCTGGGCGTGGCCGCCGTGCGCGTGCTGCACATCAAACGCGTGCTGGGCCCGCGCCTGTCGACGATCCGCAACCTGTTCGGCTATGGCGGCTGGATCATGCTCACCACCGTGATCGCGACGATCATGGAAACGCTCGACACGGTGATCCTCGGCATGGTGATGGGCGCGCGCTACGTCACCTACTATTCCGTGCCGCAGAACCTGGTCTCACGGCTCAGCCTGCTGCCGCTTTCGCTGACGCGCACGCTGTTTCCCCGCCTCGTCGCCTGCGAGCGCGCACACGCCGACGAGATCGTGCAGAACTCGCTCAGCTTCCTCACTGCGCTGTTCACGCCGATCGGCATCGTCGCGATCTTCGCTCTCGGGCCGTTTCTCGACGTGTGGATCGGCCATGACCTGTCGGCCGTGTCGTCGCCCGCCGGACGCACACTGGTGCTCGCGGCGTGGATCGTCGGGCAATCCAACGTGCTTCGCGTGCTCGTGCAGGCGCAGGCGAACGCCGCGACCCTCGTGCGGCTCGGGCTGATCGAAGTGCCGTTCTTCGTCGGTTGCCTGTGGATCGCCATATCGAGCTTCGGTCTTATCGGCGCGTGCGTGACCGTGGTCATACGCGGCTTCGTCGATTACGGGATTCTGATTTTCCTCTCGCGTGTCGGCGCGAAACGCGTCGTGCCCGACATGCTTTCGCAACTCGTCTTCCTCGTCCTGAGCCTGGTTCTCGCCAACACCGTGGGCAGCCTTGCGCTGCTCGCCGCAACGGGCCTGCTCATGCTCGCGGCCAACGCCGGCTTCTCGCTCTACAAGTCGTCCACGCTGCGCGACATGGTGCTCGGCGTACTCATGAAGCTGAGCATGAAGCGCAGTGCCTGAGCGGTCATTCCGCAAACGTGAGGTCGAATGCAATGAAGATCGTGCACCTGGCGAATCATGCCGAGAAGATCGGCAACGGCATCGTGAACGTGATGGTGGACCTTGCCTGCCTCCAGTCGAAGGCGGGGCATCAGGTTGCCGTGGCGTCTTCCGGCGGGAGCTTCGAGGCGCTTCTCGAACGACACGGCGTGCGACATCTGACGCTGCCGCAAAGTCCGCGGCCGAGGCGCGGGCCGGCCATGCTGAGGGGCTGAAGCAGGGTGAGAGCGGAGAAGAGTCCCGACGTGGTCCACGCGCACATGATGACGGGCGCGGTACTGGCGCGCATCGGCCGGGGGCGCACGCCGTACACCTTCGTCACGACGATCCACAACGAATTCCAGCGCGCGTCGAACCTGATGGGACTGGGCGATCGCGTGGTTGCCGTGAGCGAGGCCGTGGCCCGCTCGATGGCACAGCGCGGCATTCCCGAAGCGCGGCTGTGCGTGGTGCGCAACGGCATCATCGGTGCGCCGCGCTTCGAGCGTGAAGGCGCGACCGTGCCGGTGCCAGCCTTGCATCGGCCGAACCTCGTCACCGTGTCGGGATTGTATGAACGCAAGGGCATTCATGACTTGTTGCACGCGTTCCGGCATCTGAAGTCGCGTGTCGAGCAAGCACAGCTCTATATCGTTGGCGATGGGCCGGACCGCGCGAAGCTCGAAGCGCTCGCGCTGGAACTCGGCGTGAAGGACAGCGCGCATTTCCTCGGCTATATCGCGGATCCCCGGCCTTATCTCGCCCAGGCCGACGTGTTCGTGCTGCCTTCGCACAGCGAGACTTCGTCGCTTGCCATCATGGAAGCGCGCGAGGCCGGTTGCGCGATCGTGGCGACGAACGTCGGCGGCATACCCGAAACGCTCGATCAAGGCGCGGCCGGCATCATGGTTCCGGTCTCGGATCGCATCGGCTTGGCGGGCGCCGTCGAGCGGCTGTTGCTGGACGACGAGAGCCGCCGCACATGGCAACTGCGCGCAGCGCAGAACCTCGATGCCTTCTCCGCTCAGCGCGTATGCAACGAATACATGCAGATCTATGCGGGGGCAGCGGCGCTGCACCGGACGCCATCGATGAAGGAAGCCGCGCACTTCGCCGATGGCCACGACATGCCCGGCCGATGACCTTCTTAGAAGCCGTATTGCACGCGCCCTCCCGACCCTTCGAGCCACGAACATGAACACGCCCGAACTCGATCGACTAGCCCTTCCCCTTGTGCCCACGGCACGGGATGCCGCACCGGAAGACACTCGCACGCGGACCGTGCTGTTCGTGGATCAGGCCGGCGAACTGGGCGGCGCGGAGTTCGCCTTGTTGCCACTGGCCGCCGCCTGTGCTTCGCGTGGCGAGGTCGTGCTGCTTGCCGAGGGGCCGTTTCGCAACCGGCTGGAAGCGGCCGGCGTGCGCGTGCAGACGCTCTGCAACGAACGTGTCTCGGGCATCGACCGGGAAGCCATGCGCCTCGGCTGGATCCGCGCGCTGCCGGCCATCCTCGCGCAGATCCGCTCGATCGCGCAGGTGGCGCGCCGTCACGACGTGCTGTTTCTCAATACGCAGAAAGCGCTCGTGCTCGGTGCGCTCGGGGCGCGCCTGCATCGGCGGCCGGTGGTCTGGTATCTGCATGACATCGTGTCGGCGGATCACTTCGGGCGCGTGCAGCGGATGCTCGTCAAGTGGATCGCGCGTCATGCCGTCGACAGCATCATCGCCAATTCACGCGCCAGCGCGGACGCGCTCGTGGCGCTGACGGGACTGCGCGCCGATGACATCACCATCGTGCACAACGGCATCGATACCTCGGCTTTCGCGCAAACCGATGCCGGCGATATCGGCGCGCTGCGCGAGCGGCTCGGACTGCCGCGCGATGCGTGGCTTGCAGGCTTGTTCGGACGCCTCGCGCCCTGGAAAGGTCAGCACATAGCCATCGAAGCGCTTCCGCGTCTGCCCGAAGTCAATCTCGTGCTGGTGGGCGCGGCGCTGTTCGGCGAAGACGCGTATGAAGCGCGTCTCAAGCAACTCGCGCAACGTTTGGGCGTCGCGAATCGAGTGCACTTCGCGAACTTCCAGCACGACATGCCTTCTTGGATGCAGGCCATGGATGTGATCCTCCATACATCGACCGAACCGGAGCCGTTCGGCCGCGTCATAGTGGAAGGCATGGCGGCGGGACGGCCCGTGGTTGCGTCGGCGGCGGGCGGTGTCGTGGAAATCATCCGGCATCTGGAGAACGGCTGGCTGGTCAAGCCCGGCGATCCCGCAGCGCTGGTCGAAGCCATCCGCGTGATTCGCGCCGCGCCGGAGTTCGGGCAACGGCTCGCCGAGCGCGCGCGCGACGACGCACAGCGGCACTTCTCCCTCGATCGATATGTGACTCAGATGACGAGCGCAATCGCCGCCGTCAGGCGCTGAAGACGTTCTCGCCGCTTGCATTGCAGGGAGCCACGATGCGGGCTCCCTTGCCTGGCGTTACTTCGCGCGCCCCGGCGTGGCCGCCGCGTACGAGCTCACATAGTCATAACTGCGCTTCTCGCTGCGACGGCGCGGCATCGCATTGAAGATCGCACCGACCACCCGCGCACCCGTACGGTCCAGGCGCTTGAGCGTCTCCTGCAACTCGCGCTGGGTCTGCACGGACGGACGAATCACGAGCACGGTCGAACCGGCGTGAGCGGCAATGATGCTCGCATCGGTGGCCGCGAGAATGGGCGGCGTATCGACGATGACGAGGTCGTAGGTCGAGCTGAAGAGCTTGAGCAACTCCAGCATGCGCGGCGTCGACAGCAACTCCGACGGATTGCACGGATACTCGCCGGCCGGAATGAAGGACAGGTTGTTCACGCCGACCGGGCGGATCGCCTCATCCCACTCTATCTTTCCCGCCAGCAATTCCGCCATGCCGCTGGTCTTCTCCTGACCGAAGCGCGCGGCAAGATGGCCGCGCCGCAGATCGGCGTCGATCAGCAACACGCGCTTGCCGGTCTCGGCCTGGAGCACTGCGAGATTCGCCGATACAAAGCTCTTCCCCGTGCCGGGCGTCGCGCCCGTCATGATGAGGATGTTGTTGGGCGCATCGCTGATGTCGAATTGCAGCGCGGTGCGCACATTGCGCAAGCCTTCCAGCGAGAGGTCATCGGGCCACTGCATCGCCAGCACGAAACGCTTCGCGGCTTCGCGCGCATCGGAAGCGGCAGCCGCGTCCTCGGTCACGGGCTCGCGAGGCGTGGACTTGAGTCTCGCGAAGAGCTCGCTGGCCATGGTCTGAACGTCGTGGCTGCGCGGCATGACATTCGACGCAAGCAGCGGAACCGGGCTGCCGCCCTTGTTCACGCGCGCCTGCTCGTTGCTGAACAGCACCGTGCCGAATACCGGCAGATGCAGGCGCCGTTCGACGAGATCCGGATCTTCGACACCCGACGAGACCTGCCGGCGCACGAACAGGAAGATCAGCGCGACAACCGTGCCGAGCACCGCGGCCATCAGGATGATCAACGCACGCTTCGGCTTGATGGGCACGGAAGGCCGCAGCGCACTGTCGATGATATGCACGTTGCCGATCGTGCCGGCCTGCGTCACGGCCAGCTCGTTCGACTTGTTCAACATCGCGACGTAGATCTCTTCGGCAACCTTCATGGAGCGCGTCAGGTCCGCGGACCTGCGTTCCGAGGTCGGCAGGTTGGTGAAGCGCGCTTCGAACTTCTGCTTCGCGGCCTTGAGCAACTCGATCTGCTTGTCGACGGTGCGGACTTCACGCGCGTCCGGCACATAGTGGTTCAGCAGTTCCGCACGCTGGACGCCGAGCGTGGCAATCTGCCGGTCCAGGTCGATCGATGCCTGAAGATAAGAAGCGTATTCGGTGCTGGGCTGCATCGACCCGGCGGTGATCTTGTACTGACTCAGCTCCGCTTCGGCATTCTTCAGTTCATCGCGCATGCGCGGCAGTTCGCTGTCGACGAACGCGCGCATCCGGCTGGCTTCCTCCCGACGCTGCGCGATATGCAAGGTGATATAGGTCTGCGCGATGGCATTCGTGACTTCAGCGGCCAGCGTCGGATCGCTCGTCTCATACGAAATCTGCACCACGCCCGTAGCCTTGCCCAGTTCAGTCACGCGCAACTGGCGCGAGAAACGCTCGATGGCGTTGAGCTCGTTGTAGCGCACGACCGTGAACCGCGTGTCGGGCCGCGCATCAAGGCTCGTCACCAGCATCGTGACGCCGTTGCCGGTGGCCTGCTTGCCCACCTCGCCTTCCACCAGCACACGGCCCGCCGCATCCTGCAGGCGATAGCGATTGTGCTCGAGCGCCGCGAACATCATCGGCTTGTCTTCGAGCTTGGGTGGCACGTCGAGCGTATCGATCGCCACGTGCTCCCCGCCCCACGCATACGAGTCCAGACCGAAGAAAGCGGGCAAGGGTGTACCGGGCGTCGCGAATTTCTCCGTGATGGTGCCCAACACCGGCATCTTCTTCGGCGTCACCGAAACGAACAGCCTGTATTCATCCAGCACCGGGCCGAGCACCTTGCGGCTCTGGATGATCTGCATCTCGGCGTCGGTCGGCAGGGTTCCCTGGAGCACCTGTGCCTGCTGTTGCGATTGCGGCGTGACGCCGAGCCCGTTGGGATTGGGCATATCCACTTGCAGGACGGCATCCGCGGAATACGTCGGCGTGGCGAGGAAGGCGTAAATTGCCGCGCCTGCGACCGCCGTGGCAATGATGAGAATGACGACTTTGAGGTTATCCGTAATCAGCCGCGACAACTCGGCGGCGGCCGCCCATGTTTCATCTCCTGCGCGCATCAAGGCGGGCCCAACGTCGATTCTTCGCTGTTCCATGTTCGTCTTTTCCTGTTCACACGGCCTTTCGAAACAGTTATCCCGCTCGGCGAGTCGCCTGCGGATGAGCGAAGCTTGCGAAACCAACATGCGCGCGGCACGGGAATGCCGCAATCGAAGCACCGGCCGATGACATCGAAACTGCCTTAATGCAATGTCATGCCGGAATGGGAACAGATTGAACGTATCGTTCGATGAGCCGGGCGATACGCATGAGACGATTCGTCAAACGATTGCATCCGAAAGCATCGCGCAACTTATGGAGTCCGTATGTTGCGAAACGCACGGACCCCGTCGGCGCCATAACTTACGACGAAACGATTACCGGATTTTTGATTGAACCGTCAATGAGGATGAGCTTTTCATTCAGTTGATGTACTGATTGAAAATCCGGTGGTTCGGAGGTAGTGGCCTGGCTGCGCAGACAAGCAGCCGTTCCCTTTTTATCATTCTCTGCGGCGCGCATGGGCACGCCGCATTTTCTCAGGGAACGGTGCGCGATTAGAACTTACTTCGGGTTCGCGGCGATGAACGCCTTGACCTTGGCGTAGCTGGTCTTCTGGGTCTTGCCGTCGTCCTGGATCACGCCGTAATTGCCGTCGCCGCCATTCGATGCGTCGTCATACAGCTGATACAACTCCGTGCTCTGGATGTTGTATTTCGCGGCCAGCGTGGCGAAATCGCCCAGCATCTTGTTGCCGACGATATACGAAGCAATCGTGCTCTGCGAACCCATTTCCGGACGTGCGCCGTATTCCGTCAGCCAGATCGGCTTTCCATACGAAGCCATTTTCTGCAGGGCGTTATAGCAACCCGTGCCGCCGCAGGCATTTTCAATATCGCCCATGTCCGAATACCAGTGGAACGCGACTGCGTCGACCTTCGGAATCTGGTGGCCGCTCGAGCCATCCGGACCCGTGCCGCCGAGAAGCATGTCGTCGAAGCCAAAGTGCAGCCAGCTGATCGAGCTGAGGATAATCGGCGTAGTGGTATCGACCGAGCGAATGCCGTCGATCGTGCCGTTAATCACGCCACGGCCCTTGGAAAACCACGTGTTGTCGTAGTCGGAAGGCTTGTTGCCGTCGCCATTGCCGACCAGCGCCGCGTTTTCCATTTCATTACCGACTTCATAGACGGGTACCGAGCCCTTCATCGCGGTTGCGCTCGCCTTGCCGAGTGCATAGGCGCGGTTATAGGCATCGGTTTCGTTGCTGCCCCAGTCCGAGTTATTCGGTCCGATCGTCGGGTAAATCGTCACGCAAGGGCCGGAAGTGGCTTTGGCCTGCTTTGCAAACGCAGCGACGTTGTTGGCGCCCCATTGATCGATGACGTCGTTACGGTAAAGTGCAAAACCGAGATCCTGCACTTGCGCAATCTGGGTGGCGAAGCTGCTTTTCGAATAAGCGCCGCCCATGTTCAGGTGGCCGTTGATGCCGTAGAACGTCGATCGGGTGCCCGTCGAGCAGGTGACGGCCGAAGGCGTGGCATTGGTTCCGGTTGCCTGGGTGCTCTTGGTCGTGCTGTGGTTGCGGGCGCGATTCTGCACGGCTGCCGGCGAATCGGCGGCGTTGGCGACTGCGTCGGGGCCGGTGGTATCGGAACCGCCGCCACATGCGGCCAAGGTCAGGACAACGGAGGAAATGGCAAGCGATGAGAGGAGTAGTGCGGGCTTTCTCATGAGATTACGTATGACCAATTATCGGATTGAAAACAGCGCGCGAACGAGACCCTCGGGAGTCGTGCCCCGATAAAGATCAAGAACCGCATGACCTGCGAAGGAAGACCGTTCGCGCGGCGACCGGCCTACGAACCTGGCGGGAAGCCGGCAGCGCAAACGTTTGCGATGCCATCCGCTATGGAGAAGGATTCGGCGCGACGATCAGGGACTGCGTTAGTCGTGTCCCATGTCGCATCGGGGCGTTCAACGTGCCCAACACGTTCGAATACAGTCGCCAAGACAACGGCAGGTGTCCGAATAATACTGACCATTGGCCGTTACAGTCCGTAACCGAGATGTATCCGGCTGTAACTTATGATAAGACCTGTAATAATATTATAAGTAGTGGTTAGCCCGTGCTATTTAGGGCGACCCGGCCCCTTTATTAGGCCTCCATAGGTATTCTTCAGATGTTATCACATGCCGCCGGAAGGTTCGTTCCGGCTTGGTTGAAACCCTTCTGAAGCGCTCCCGGCAAGGCTCTGGACGACGTCCGTAGCCTTCCGCTTAGCGCTTCGTACCCTTCACTACTTAGTTATCTTTATTTCTCATATCAGCAGTTGATTTCAGGTTTTCAGGCCGAGACCGCTTCCGAACTTTGTGCTTTTTGCTTTTTGTACTATGTAAAGACATAACCTTTTTATACCGATCAGCTTTTATTGTTTCAGCATTAAGAGGTAATTCATACCCGGCCTTGGGAATGAAGAAATAGCTGAAAAAAATGCAATTTAATCCGATCGTTCGGAGAGATCCGCACTGCGGGGAGAGAAAACTGAATCGCGGAGGGCGCGAGAAAGGAACGTCCGACTGTTCGGCCAGGTCTGGCCGTCTTGGGTTTGAACTGACAAAGGAGGGAACTGCACTACCGAAGCGGCTGGGTTCGATTGTTTCGATCCAACCGTTTTTTATGCGCTCGATTTGAATGAGTCTGCGCTGGCGCTGCACTTGGTCTCCTGCACCTGCCCTGCTCCGATGGTTTTACCCGATCAGATGTGACACTTGCGGTGTAATTTCCGGTTCCGAAAGCACAATCGGTTCGTTCAGCAGAGTGCGGTTGTTACGGCGGCATCCCTGCAGGTCCGCCTGAAACTGTGCAAGACGCGTCGTCACGAACGCCTGGAACAGCGCCCTGAATTGCTCCGCGCTGAATCGCTCGGCGTTGTGCCGGCAATTTGCCGGCTTGAACAAATGCGAATTGCATTCGAAGAAATCCACGGCACCGCGCAACGACTCCCACGTCTGCTCAGGGAAGAACACCCCCGTTGGCCGATCCTCCGGCAACGGAATCACCGATTCCAGCGCGCCGCCCTTGCCATACGCGATGACGGGCGTGCCACACGCCTGCGCTTCCACCACGGAAATGCCGAAATCTTCTTCAGCAGCAAACACGAACGCCCGCGCTCGCTGAAGATGATCTTTCAAGACCTCGAAAGGCTGGTAGCCAAGCAATTGCACATTGGGACCCGCAAGCGCTTTCACTTTGCGCATTTCAGGCCCGTCGCCAATGACAATCAGGCGCCGTTCAGGTGTTTCGGAAAACGCCTTGACGATGAGATCGATACGCTTGTAAGGCACGAAGCGCGACGCCGTGACGTAGAAATCTTCCTTGTCTTGCCGCATCGGAAGATGACTTACATCGACCGGTGGATAAATCACCGTCGCATCGCGTCCATAGAATTTTCGAATTCGCCTCGCGACAAATCCTGAATTGGCAATGACGTGATCGATTGCATTAGCCGTGCGGGCATCCCAACCGCGAACGTAATGCAGCAATACGCGCGCGACCGCGGATTTCAATCCTTTGCTGATGCCGGCTTCTTTCAGATACTGGTGCTGGAGATCCCATGCGTAACGTATTGGCGAATGGACGTAACTCACATGAAGCTGATTCGGTCCGGTGATCACGCCTTTGGCAACCGCATAAGAACTCGATATCACCAGATCATAGCTGGATAGGTCCAGCTGTTCGATTGCAATCGGCATGAGCGGCAGGTAGTTGCGGTACTGCCGGCGCGCAAAAGGCAGTTTCTGGATGAATGACGCACGAACCGGACGTCCGTTCAGACAGGTTCTATCCTTCAGAAAGTCGACGATCGTAAAGATATCGGCCTTGGGAAAGCAATTGACAATCTGCTCCAGCACTTTTTCGGCACCGCCGGAAACGACGAGCCAATCATGAACGATGGCAACTTTCATGCGTTCCTCGCATTCGGTGAAAACTTATTTTCAGAAATCGCGGGGTTGCTGAACGGCCTGTATCTGTTTCCCTCCAACCTTCCAGTTCGGGTTCCGAATTAATAATTAAGAACGTGTTTCGGTTTTCGGCGACGAGCTACACGTCCCGCGGAACACGTACGGCTTTCGATGCACATAATGCCCGCGAGCCCTTTGGACCACACGGGCGACTGGCAAACGTAAAATCACGCGAATAGAGGATCACGGTTCCGGAGGAGCCTTTATTCGATACTGCATGGCGCGCCCCATACTGGACTGTGGGATAGCGCACACAGATATTTCTTTCATTTGTCTGAGTTGGAAGAATTTCGTTTTCCTGCATATTCGTTAGTGAAGACATTGGGTTTTCCACTATTCATCTGTCTATTGTTGAGATCGATAAATTGACATCAAGCTGACTGATTGCTGACTTGCCATTCCATAGGAAAACTGAATCTCTTTGAGTGAGCGTTATCGGCCAGGCCGAAGAAGCTCATCTCCGGATACGGATTGGGCAAACACTGTTTCTGGATGGAAAGACGATCGATATGTCCGCGACGAAGCTGTAAGCGACGTCTGGAAATAAAGCTTTTTCTTTCCGTGGGTGAAGCTTATCCAGGCATTGATAGCCTGCTGATCACACCGTGAATGCGCTTCTTCCTGACACCCAGTTTTCGGCGACAGTTTGAACGCCGCCCGGCAGCAACGAACAGATTGGAGGCGTGCGACGCATGGCTTTCGGGATGTATCGTCGCAACGCATGGCGACGATACGCAATGGCTCGATCCTGCCACCGCGGGCAGGGTTCGCGACTCTTTCCCGACGCTTGCGCCGCCGGGCAGTGGCGATGGTTTTATGGCCCTCTCTCTCACGTTCGGAATCCTGAGTTATTGATCTGAAGATCGGATTTCTTGATTCGATGGAAGCGCTGACTCGAATCGTCGCAAGCCGCACCGACGATCAAACTTCAGTCGATTCCATCGTGCGATTATTACGTCCGAACAATCGTTGTTACGGTTTACTAACCTTTTGAACCGCACGTTCGGTATGTAATTACCCTCTCGCTTTTATCCGTCGGAAAGAATGCTATTCGGACAAGAAGCTTAACAATGTGCGAGCGCGCACATTCTTGGGCAGGCATGTTTTGTCAGAGGTTTTTCGAGTTTTCTTTATTAGCCGATCACGCCCATTCGTAATGAAGCCGGACAACGGGGAAGGCGGATTTCCATTCGAAGATCGCGTTCCTGCCCAGCCCGACAAAGCGGACATTCATTCCGCAAAGATCGAATCAAGGAGTCTCATCGGAGGATTGCTGCCGACATGGCGCAAGCCTGTAAGATGGCGGACCGCACGAATGCATGCTGCGTGCTTCATTCTTATCCCGTTGGACTTCGAGGATTTTCGCCATGACGGCTGCAACGCAATTCGACCAGGTTTCCGTTATCAAACGCGCCAACGTCTACTTCGACGGCAAGTGCGTATCGCACACCGTCCTCTTCGCGGACGGCACGAAAAAGACGCTCGGCGTGATTCTCCCGGGCCAGCTCAACTTCGGCACCGACGCCCCGGAACTGATGGAAGTTCAAGCCGGCTCCTGCCGCATTCGCCTGGACGGCAGCGAGGATTGGCAAACCTATGGCGCGGGCGAGTCGTTCTCGGTGCCGGGCAAGAGCCGCTTCGACATCGACGTCACTGAAACGCTCGACTACATCTGTAGTTATCTCTGACGTCTCCCGTACGCGCTGCAGTGCCTCTGTCCAATTTTTTCGTCTGTCCACGTTTCGTGTACACTGCTGAAAATTGGACAAATGGACCTTCCATGGCAGCGCGTGTCGAGCCTCGACGAGAACATCTCGAGCACATGGCGGATGCAGCGGCGGCGGCGTTCAGCAACGCCACCGGGCTGGTGGCGCGCCGCGTGAAAACGCCCAGGGGCAGCCCGCAGGATGCCGCCATCGAATTTCGCGCCGGCGCCATGCGCTTCAGGCGACTTGTGGTCGTGCGCGAAACCGTCGACCGGTTCAGCGCCCTTACGGTCGCCGCCGCGGCGCACACTGAAAGGCTGACGCTCGTCACCACCCATCTTTCGCCGAACATGATCCAGGCATGCCGGGAACTCGATATCGATGCGCTCGATCTCGCCGGCAACGCCAGTCTCATCGAAGGCAATTGCGTCGTGATCGTTTCGGGGCGCCCGCGTGTCGCCGAAAGCCGGACGCGCCGCGCCAGAACCTGGACCCGATCCACCCTGCGCGTCACGCTCGCCTTGCTCGTCGATCCTTCCCTGCTGGAGCGCGCCTATCGCGATATCGCGCAGACCGCGGGCGTCAGTCACGGCACCGTGCAGAACGCGGTGCGTGCGCTGCTCGAACATCGCGATCTGATCGAACGTCCGGACGGCGGCGGCCTGCGTTTCGCGGATCGCGAACGGCTGATCGACGAATGGGTCACACTCTATCCGCGGCAATTGCGCGAATCGCTCGTGCTGGGACGCTATCGTGCCGATTCGAACGACTGGTGGCGCGATGTCCCCGAACTCCCCGGCCAATGCCAGTTCGGCGGTGAACCCGCGGCCGCCATCCTGACCGAGTATCTGAAGCCGGCAAGCGTCACGGCATACTGCGCGGAGACCGTGCCGCGCGAGTGGCTCATGAAGGCGCGGCTGCGTCCGGATCCCGCCGGCAACGTCGAGTTCCTGCGCGCGCCGGTCAAGCTTGCACCTGTGGAGGGACTGCCGCCGAACGTGGTCGCCCCGCTGCTCGTCTATGCCGATCTGATGGCGAGCGGCGATCCGCGCAATCTCGAAACCGCCAGGATGCTGCGTGAACGCTACCTTGCCGCTTGAACTGCTGCCGCATCGTCCGCTCGCCGCACCGGTCGCGGCGATGCTGCGCGAAGTCGTCGCGGCGTCGCGGGCCACGGGCATTGCGTGGTTCGTCGGCGGCGCGAGCGCGCGAGACCTGTTGCTGACGCATGTGCACGACATCGAAGCCATCCGCGCCACTGCTGACGTGGACATCGGCATCTCGATCCAGAGCTGGACCAGCCACGACGCGCTGCGCAGCACGCTGATCGCCTCGGGTCATTTTCACGCGCCGAAACGCTCGGCGCATCGACTCGACTTCAGCGCGCCGCATACCGGCGAGCGCACCTGGCTCGACATCGTGCCCTTCGGCGGCGTGCAGGACGAACACGGCGAGATTGCGTGGCCGCCGGATCAGTCGGTGCGAATGAATGTCGCGGGCTTCCGGCAGGCGCTCGAAGCCGCGCTGCCCGTGCGCATTGCCGCGGATCTGATCGTGCCGGTGGCGTCGCTGCCCGCGCAGGCGATGCTGAAGATCGTCGCCTGGCAGGACCGGCACGCGTCCGACCGCAAGGACGCCATCGACCTGTTGTTCCTGATGGCGCGCTACGCCCAGGCCGCCCAGCTCGACCGTCTTTACTCCGATGCCTTCGATCTCGTCGAGCGTCACGGCCACGATCCCGACATCGCCGGCGCGGCGCTGCTGGGCCGCGATACGGCGGCGCTCGCGACCGGCGATGTGCGAGCGCAACTGCTCGCCATCCTGCGCGTGGACGACCCCGCGCCGCCGCTGCTCGACCACATGCTCGGCTCGCGCATTCCGGTCTTCGACGCCGATACCAGCGAACGCATCGCCGCCCTCTTCGACGCCTTCCGCCATGCCTTCAGCGAAACCGCGCCGTAGCGCGACTCAGCCGTTGCGGAACAGATAGCTGTAAGCGTTGAGCGCCGGCACGCCGCCGAGGTGCGCGTACAGCACCTTCGAGCCCTCGGGGAATTCGCCGTTGCGCACCATCTGGATCATGCCGTCCATTGACTTTCCTTCGTAGACGGGATCGGTCAGCACGCCTTCGAGCCGCGCGCACAGGCGGATGGCTTCGAGTGTGCCGTCGTTCGGCAAGCCGTATTCGGGGCCGCCGAAGCGCGTATCGAGGATGACGTCCTCGCGCGTGAGATCCTGGCCCAGGTCGACGAGTTCGGCGGTGTGCTTCGCGATGCGCAGGATCTGCTCGTGCGTCTGTTCGGGTTTCGCCGACGCATCGATGCCGATCACGCGCCGCGCCCGACCGTCCGCCGCGAAGCCGACGACCATGCCGGCCTGCGTGCTGCCCGTGACCGAACACACGACGATGTAGTCGAACTTGAAGCCGAGTTCCGCTTCCTGCGCGCGCACTTCTTCCGCGAAGCCGACGAAACCCAGTCCGCCCAGCGGATGCTCCGAGCAGCCCGCCGGCACCGGGAACGGTTTGCCGCCGGCGGCGCGCACGCTTTCCATCGCCTCCTGCCAGCTTTTGCGGATGCCGATGTCGAAACCATCGGCGACGAGACGCACGTCCGCGCCCATCATCCGCGACATCTGGATATTGCCGACGCGGTCGTAGACCGCATCCGAGTAGTTGACCCAGTTTTCCTGCACGAGCACGCACTTCATGCCGAGATGCGCCGCGACCGCCGCCACCTGACGTGTCTGGTTGGACTGCACGCCGCCGATCGACACCAGCGTGTCGCAGCCCTCGGCGAGCGCTTCCGGAATCAGGTATTCGAGCTTGCGGGTCTTGTTGCCGCCGAACGCCAGTCCGCTGTTGCAGTCTTCGCGCTTGGCGTAGAGCTCGACCTTGCCGCCCAGATGCGCGGAGAGGCGCTTGAGCGGCTGGATGGGCGACGGTCCGAAGGTGAGCGGATAGCGGGGAAAACGTTGCAGGTTCATGGTGAGCATCCTCCTGATGATGGAATTCTGGCCGACGCGCGTGAAGCGTTGCCTTGAAACAATGCTAGAGAATCCTCGCAGTGGATGGGTTGCAAAAGAATTCGCTTTTTCCTAACGTTCATTCACCAATTTCCGTCATGGCAAACTTTTACGGTGTTTAAGCGACTTCAAACGCAATGAAAAAAATCCCGCCCCCCGCAAACGCCCTTCTGACGGCGCATCAGACCGACCGGGTCGATCGCGCCATCCTGCGGCAATTGCAGCGCGACGCATCGATCTCGAATGTCGCCCTGGCTGAAAAGGTCAATCTGAGTCCGCCCGCATGTTTGCGGCGCGTCGAACGGCTGCGCGAAGCGGGGCTGATCCGCGCCACGGTCGCGCTGCTCGATCCGAAGGCGCTGGACGCCGGCATGCTGGTGGTGATCGGCGTGATCCTCGACCGCTCCACGCCCGACTCCTTCGATGCCTTCGAGAAAGCCGCGCAGAAGGTGCCCGGCTGCATGGAGTGTCACGTCGTGACCGGAGAGTTCGACTTCTTCATGCTGATCCGCACGCGCGACAGCGACAGCTTCAACCGCCTGCATGCCGAGAAGCTGCTTTATCTGCCGGGCGTGCGGCAGATTCGCACTTTCGTCGTGTTGCGCGAGATTCTTTCGACCACGGCATTTCCCATCGGTGAGACCGCCGGCACGAGGCCGGCATGAGCCGACCACGCGCCCGACGGTCAGCCTGCTGAAAAATTACGCTAGGATTCAGGGTTTTCTTGTCTGAGCAACCCGTTTCGTCGTGACCGCGTCTGATCTCAAAGCCCTGGCCCGGGCGCTTCTCGGCCAGCTTGTCGGCCAGTTGCAGGCCCGCCTGCTGCCTCGGCTGCGTCCGCATCTGCGGCCGCGTACATTGCTGCTTCTGCCCGCGCTATTCGTGCTGTACGTCCTGGTGCTGATTCCGTTCACGCCCGGCATCCGCGACCTGCGCCGCGCCAAGGTGGATCAGCCTGCGCAGGTCTATTCCGCCGATGGCAAGCTGCTCGCCGAATTCAAGCCCACGCATCGCGAATGGGTGAGCCTCAAGTCCGTTTCGCCGCAGGTCGTCGACGCGCTCATCGCGACCGAAGACCGGCGCTTCTACACGCATCACGGCATCGACTTCAAGCGCACGGCATCCGCCGCGCTGCATACGCTGAAGGGCGACCGGCAAGGCGGCTCGACGCTCACGCAGCAGCTCGCGCGCAATCTGTTTCCGGAGGAGATCGGCCGCTCGCAGACGCTCACGCGCAAGCTGAAGGAAGCCATCACCGCGTTCAAGATCGAAGCCGTCTATTCGAAGGACGAAATCCTCGAAACCTATCTCAACACCGTGCCGTTCCTCTACAACGCGTACGGGATCGAGATGGCCGCGCGCACGTATTTCGGCAAGTCGGCGGGCGAACTCGACGCCCTCCAGAGCGCGACGCTCATCGGCATGCTGAAGGGCAACAGCTATTACAACCCGGTGATCAATCCCGAGCGCGCGCTCGACCGGCGCAACATCGTGCTCGGCCAGATGGTGAAGTTCGGCCATCTGCCGGCCGCGAAGCTCGACACGCTCGTCAAGCGGCCGTTGCGCATCGACTTCGAACGCCAGACCGAAGAGCCCGGCCGCGCGCCGCATTTCGCGCAACAGCTGCGCAAGTGGCTGATCGCGTGGGCCGACGACAACGACTACAACATCTATTCCGACGGCCTCGTCGTGCGCACGACCATCGACTCGCGTCTCCAGACCATGGCGACCAGCGCGCTCGTGTTGCAGGGCAACCAGTTGCAGTCGATCGCCAACGCGGCGTGGGGCACGCGCGGCGGCTGCGCGAAGGCGAACGCGGATCTCGCGCACGCGTTCATCCGCGAAACGGGCGAGTACCGCGCGGCGCGTGACGGCGGCATGAACGACGCCGACGCCCTCGCGAAGCTCGGCGCGGACCGCGGCTTCATGCAGTCGCTGTGCGAGAGCAAGACGCGCGTGCAGGCCGGCTTTGTCGCGCTCGATCCGCGCAATGGCCAGATCAAGGCCTGGGTCGGCAGCCGCGCTCTCGCGCAGGATCCGTTCGATCACGTCGCGCAGGCCCGCCGCCAGCCCGGCTCGACCTTCAAGCCCTTCGTCTATGGCGCGGCGTTCGAACACGGCGCGAAGCCGACCGACACTATCGTCGATCAGGCCGTCGAGATTCCGGTCAACAGCAACGAAACCTGGCGTCCGACCGACGATGCCCCGCCGAGCGGCAAGGCGGTCAGCCTGCGCGACGGCATCGCATATTCGAAGAACCGCATCACCGCGCAGCTGATGGAATCGGTCGGGCCGGGACGCGTCGCGGGGCTCGCGCGCGACATGGGCGTGCGCGAGAGTCATCTGGACGTCGTGCCGTCGCTTGCGCTCGGCACAAGTCCGGTCACGCTCAAGGAGATGGTGTCGGCGTACGGCACGATCGCGAACGACGGCAGTTATATCGAGCCGCTGCTCGTCACGCGCATCGAGAACAAGGACGGCGAGGTGCTCGCGCAGTTCGAGAACGCACCCGAGCGCGCGCTCTCGGTCGATGCGACCCGCAAGCTCGTCGACGTGATGCGCGACGTCATCAATCGCGGCACGGGCACGACCATCCGCACGCGCTTCGGGATTCGCGGCGATGTCGCGGGCAAGACCGGCACGACGCAGGACAACGCCGACGGCTGGTTCATCCTGATGCAGCCGCAACTGGTGGCGGGCGCGTGGGTCGGCTTCAACGACAGCCGCGTCACGCTGCGCAGCGACTACTGGGGGCAAGGCGCGCACAGTGCGTTGCCAATCGTCGGCGATTTCATGCAGCGCGCGCTGCGCGCGCGTCTGATCGACGCGCGCGCCCGCTTCGACACGCAGGAAACGCCGGGGCTGTGGGAAACCACGGTGACGCGCCTGCGCGCGTGGATAGCGCAGACCTTCACGAAAGAGCCGAAGCCGAGCGCGACGAAACAGACTGCGCCGCAGAAATCCGTCCGCGTGAAGCGCGCGCCAGCCGAGCCGGAGGCCGAAGTGACCGAAGCGCCGCCGCAGCCGCAGACGCAGCCGCCCGTCTTCACCACCATGCCGCCGATCCTGCCGGAGCCAGCGGCCGCGTCGGCGCCACAATAAGGCGGCGCGCGCCGTTAGCGCCGCCGCCTGTCGATGCGCGCGCCCGGATCGTCGTGGCCGTGCAGCGCTTCGGCGGGATCGATGCCGATTCCCGTCGCCCGGCTCAGGATCGCCCGCGTACCGGGCGTCATGGCGACCTGGTTGAGCTGGGCGGGCGCGACCCACAGCACGTCGTCGATGCCGCCGCCCATCGCGGCGCGCGGATGCATGTCGTCCGGAATCGCGACGCGGAAAACATGATGCAGGTGATGCGCGGACACTTGCTGGAACAGGAACGCGGCCGCGCTCGCCTCGACCCCCGTATCCTCATGCAGCGCCCGCACCGCCGCGACCAGCGCCAGCTCGTTCAATCCCACCGGCCCGCCCGGCAGCAGCCACGGGCCGCCGTGTTCCCGGACCAGAAGCACCGCCTGGTGTCGAACCAGCAGCACAGTTGCTCGTACTCTCATCCCCGTCTCCGTTTGCACCTGCATTCATTGTTGGCATGATGGTGCGGCCCGACGCGCCGGCTTTCCGTTACCTACCTCGCCGTCGAAACGATTCTCAGCTTCGAGCGGTGGCGCGAAATCGATTTTCTTCGTCCGCCGGGCATTCGGCCATCCGGGCATCCCCCGCCCGGCGACGTGCGTTCCAGCGCGTCGCAGCGGGACAGACAAGCGCGGACGGCGCGCGCAACCAGGTGGTTCCGAACGGATTGGAGCGGAAGAGTTCCGGAAAACGGGGAAATGGAGACGGTCGCGCGCCCGGCGACGGACGCACGATCCGGGAGTCACCGCGGCGGATGCGCCGCGGCGGAGGTCACGTGCCGAGCGCGGGATCGCTCATGCTGTCCTGGCCTGTTTCGACGTGGCCGGCCAGTCGGCGGAGGAACTTGGCGTCGGTATCGACCTTGATTTCGACGTCGTACCAGCCGTGCGCGTCGCGCAGATCGAGGTAGACCTGCGCCGTATCGCCGCCGCGTACGCGCCGCGTGACGGTCTTCGTCGGCGCGTAGGCGTTGCTGACGCTGAACGTGCACGCAGCCGTTCCGCGGTTCTCGAGCCGCAGTTGCAGGTTGCCGTTGGCGACGTCGTAAGCTTCAGCGACATCCGGTTGGGCCTGCTCGCCCGACCACCATGAATGCGCTTTCCCGACCGTGCCCGCAATGCGGCGCACAAAGCCGTTCGGGCCATGCACGACGAAATCGAAGCTGCCGTCCGTCTCCGCCGCGACGCGGTCCGCGAGGCGCTTGCGCGCTTCCACGGTGTACGAGCGCGGGGCCGTCGTGCTGGCGTTCTGGTAGAGCAGGAAGACGGCGCCCGCGCTGCCGGTATTGATGAAATCGAACGAAACGGCATCTTTCGACGCGTGCGTCTTCGCGCGCACAAACAGCTCGTACGGCAGCGCGCGCGCCGGACGCACGCCCGGCTCCTGCTGCGGAACGGTCTGGGCATCGGGCGGCACCGGCTGATACGGCGTGTGACGCAGCTTGTCGGGCGGCGCGTAGGCGGTCGTGGCGGGCAGTGTCGGCAGATTGGCGTTCGGGCGGCGGAAGTCGAAGGCGGACGTGAGATCGCCGCAGATCGCGCGGCGCCACGGCGAGATGTTCGGTTCGGCGAGACCGTGCGCGCGCCCGAAGCGCTTCTGGATGAAGCGGATCACCGACGTGTGGTCGAAGGTCTCCGAGCACACCCAGCCGCCGCGCGACCACGGCGACACGACCAGCATCGGCACCCGCGCGCCGAGTCCGTACGGTCCGGTCGCGTAGCTCGAGCTGCCGGGAAAGATCTCGTTGGTGGTATCGACGGTGGAAAGGCCATTGGCGCTCGACGCCGGCGGAAACGGCGGCACGACGTGATCGAAGAAACCGTCGTTTTCATCGTAATTGATGAGCAGCGCCGTCTTGCTCCAGATCTCCGGATTCGACGTCAGCGCCTGCAGGACCTGATCGACGTACCACGCGCCATAGTTCGCCGGCCATTCGGGATGCTCGGAGAACGCCTCCGGCGCGACGATCCACGAGACCTGCGGCAGCGTGCCGTTCGCGACGTCGCGCTTCAGCAGCGTGAAGTAGTCGTCGCCGGCGGCGGCGTTCGTGCCGCGCCGGGCCTTTTCGTACAGCGGGCTGCCCGGCTGCGCGTTCTGATACTGCGTGAAGTAAAGCAGCGAGTTGTCGCCGTAGTTGCCGATGTAGGCGTCGTCGGTCCAGCCCCAGCTGTTCTTCGCGTCGAGACCGGTGCCGATGTCCTGATAGACCTTCCACGAGATGCCCGCGCGTTCCAGCACTTCGGGGAACGTCGACCAGCCGTAGCCCGCTTCCGCGTTATCGACGACGGGGCCGCCACCGGTGCCGTCGTTGCCGACGTAGCCGGTCCACATGTAGTAGCGGTTCGGATCCGTCGATGAGTTGATCGAGCAGTGATAGGCGTCGCAGATCGTGAAGGCGTCCGCGAGCTGGTAGTGGAACGGGATGTCGTTGCGTTGCAGGTACGCCATGGTCGTCGTGCCCTTGGCGGGCACCCACTGGTCGTACAGGCCGCCATTGAAAGCGGCGTGTCCGGTCACCCAGTCGTGCGGCAAGCCCTGCAGGAACTGCAGCCCGAGGTTGGCCGCGGCCGGATGGAACGGCAGCAGCTCGCCCGCGCCCGCTGTCGTCGGCTGATGGAAGACGGGCTTGCCGTTCGGCAAGGTGACCGCGCTCTTGTCGCCATAGCCACGCACGCCGCGCAGCGTGCCGAAGTAATGATCGAACGAGCGGTTCTCCTGCATCAGGACGACGATGTGCTCGATATCCTCGATCGAGCCATGGCGGTTGTTGGCGGGGATCGCCAGGGCCTGGCGGATGCCGAGCGGCATCACGTTCAGCGCGGCGGCCGCGCCGGCCGCTTCGGCGGACGCGCGCAGGAAGTCACGACGGTTCTTGTTTTTCATCGGTAGGCGGGGAGGGTGAGGAGAAAGGTCAATCCACCGTATGAATCACGGGGGTCGCAAGCGCGTCCGACGATGCCTGCGCGCTGCCTGCCTGCGCCGGGCGGACGGAGGTGCTGCCGGTAGCCTGTCTGGCCCAGTCCTGAAGCTCGCTGGTGTCGGTCGGGGCGGGCGCCGGATTGTCGAGCGCAGTGGAAGTGGACGACGGCGCCGGACGCGCGGCATCCGCGTCCGGACGGCTGCATCCGCAAACGATTGCGCACAGTAATACGACGACTCCCGCCGCCATGCAGCGGCCTGGCACGAACGACATCGGGTTCTCCGGCAGAGGCGCGCCGATCGACGCAGCGTCGCGAAGCTTAGCCATCGCTCGTGTAAGCAGTGTGACCATTCGACGCGATACCATACGGCGGGCGCAAAACGACAAGAGGACGACAGAGGGTGAGCCAGCGTAATGACGCGCGCGATGAAGAGCGCGAAGTGGAACGCGTGCAGGCATTGAAGCTCGCGATCGCGTTATCGCTCGGCAGCGCGATCGCGCTTGGCCTCGCGCGCTTCTCCTACGCCTTGCTGCTGCCGCCGATGCGCCAGGATCTGGCGTGGAATTTCGCCCAGGCCGGCGCGATGAACACCGCGAACGCGTTCGGCTACCTGCTCGGGGCACTCGCCTTCTCCCGATGGTCGACGCGCTTCACCTCGCGCTCGCTGTTCGTCGCGGGCTGCATCGCCACGGTCGTGCTGATGGCGGCGAGCGGCGCCGTGACCGGCACCCGCGCGCTGCTCGCGCTGCGCGTGGCGACCGGCATCGGCAGCGCACTCATCTTCGTGAGCGGCGGTATACTGGCGGCCCGGCTCGCCTCGCTCTCGCCGCGCGACGCCGGACTCGTCATCGGGATCTACTACGGCGGCACCGGCTGGGGCATCGTCATCTCGTCGATCCTCGTGCCGTTCACCGTCCTGCCCACCCTGCACGGCTGGCGCTACGCGTGGTTCGCGCTGGCCGTCGGCTGCGCGGTGTTTTCAGTGGTGGCGGCGTCGGCCGCGCGGCGGATAGATAGCGCGCAGTCCGCGTCGACGGCACGCCATGCGACGCACGCGGCGCAAAGCGCTCCCGTGCAGCGGCGCCGTTTCGCGCTCGCGCTGTCGGGGTATGCGTGCTTCGGCATCGGCTATATCGGCTACATGACCTTCATCGTCGCGTTGCTGCGCAATGCAGGCATGAGTGCGCCGGTCGTGAGCAGCTTCTATGTGCTGCTCGGCGTGGCGACGGTTTTCTCGGCGCGCATGTGGTCCACGCTGCTCGATCGCATGCGCGGCGGCCAGGCGCTCGCGATCCTCAACGCGCTGCTCGCCGTCGCGACGCTCGTTCCCGCGATGATCGTGCATCCGCTCGCGGCTTTCGTCTCGGGCGCCCTGTTCGGCGCGACCTTCCTGTCCGCCGTGGCGTCGACGACGGCATTCGTGCGGCACAACCTCCCGTCCGCCCAGTGGGCGCGCGGCATCAACGCCTTTACCATCGTGTTCGCGTTCGGGCAGATCGTCGGGCCGGTGGTGATCGGCAAGATCTCGGACAGCGCAGGGCTCACGCGAGGACTGGTGTATTCGGCGCTGGTGCTCGTGGTCGGCGCGGTGCTGGCGGCGCTTCAGAAGCCATTGGATGGCCGGTAGTGGGGACGCACGGCCCGGCGCGTTTCAACGGCTCGGACGCGCCTTCTTCATCTTCGCGAACACGTGCGAGCAGAATGCATCGCACACCACGCGGTTCACGGTGAGGATGTTGTCGGCATTCAGCGCATCGCGCGACAGCCCCTGCTTCTCGATCAGGCGCTGCGGAATCAGCTGGCTCAGGAACGCGTGGCACAGATCGCGGCGCAACGGGGTATCGGCGGACTCGAAGTATTCGCGGCCCGCGCGGACCTCCTCGCTCATCTTGGCTTTCGCCGTGTCGTTCTGCACCTGGATGCTGGCTTCGAGCTTGGCCTGCGCGGCATCGCGCGAACGGCGATCCTTGCGATCGTCCTCGAGCTGACGAGCCTTGACGGCCGCCATCTTGCGATCCGCTTCGCCGATCCGGTAATTCCCCTCCAGCGCCTTGAACAGGTAGCCGCGCGGACTCACCGTCACCTTGCCTTCGTTGAGCTTGTAGCGCGTGTATTCGATCGCCTGCTCGAGGCGCTCGTCGGTCCAGAGGTCGCGCTGCTTGGCGAGACGCTCGAAGTCAGGGGTATCGAAGGCGAATTCGTTGTGCAGCAGGAGGTACATCGAGTCCTGGATGCCGGCGCGCGCGGCATCCGCGCCCTGCTTCTTCGTGAAGCGAAAACGGATCTTGAGCTTCTCCGGCGGTACGCGCTCGGCGTTGGGCTCCCAGCTGACATCGAAATCCGACACCTCGTTCAGCTGGTCGATGGCGGGTTCCAGGAAGCGCTTCTTGAACTCCTTCACCTCTTTGCGCGATTCGCCGACTTTGCCCGGCCATTCGAGTACCTCTTCGTAGGCGAACCATTCGGTCACGCCGTGACCCTCGCAGGGAATCAGGCGGTCGTAAATGGCGCGGGACAGCGACAGCGAGAAGGCCGTCGAGGCCCGCAAGCTGAGCCAATGAGCCTTGTAGGGGCTGATGAGGTACTTGATGACGCGTCCGGCCAGCAGAATGCACACGACGTTGCGTTCGATGTAGCAATCGCCCAGCAGACTGATGGTGCCCCACGAATCCTTTTCGGTGATTTCCTCGATCGACGGGGCCGTCATGATTTCGACGCGAGCCCGGGCCGCAGCGCGCATCTGTGTGATGAGGTGGCTGTGATTGCGGCTGTCGTAGCGCATCAGCCACTTGAAGTAGTTGATGTCGGCCGAAAAGGTGTAGACCTTGTCGTCGATCAACTCTTCCGGCGCCTTGGTCGCGACGATGAAGTAAGCGGCGTCCAGCACGCGGCGCGCGGCGATGCCGAGCCCGCCGACACGCGTGAAGATGTTGTTGCGCAGGAAACCGATGTCCCTCGTCGACTCGGAGATAGCCGAGCCTTGGGCGGACATGTCTTCGTAGATGTCCAGCGCCAGTTGCTGAGGGGTAACGGTGAGTTCTCGGTTTTCCATGCGTTTGTCGACTGCGGTCCACGGGCACTCTATCAGGCGAGCAAGAGGTGTCAACACAAAAACCGCCCCGTGGCGGTCCAACCCGGATTCGTTCGGAGCGACACAAAAAACACCCCGGCGAGCATCCGTTGCGCACAATTTCCGCCCCGGTCGACACAAAAATCGCCCAGGGTTGCCCAAAATGCGTTTACACCAGCACAAAAACCGCCCTGCTGATCACAAAAACCGTCCCTATCCACAGGGCGGTCGCTTGATTTGAAAGGGTTTACTGCCCTCTGTTTGTAGGTTTGCGAGTTTAAGGTTTACAAAATAACCGAACGAACACAGGCGGCGATCATCAGGTTTGATGTGAGGTACGTGTGCTAAGCCTATGAAATTGATCATTATTTGAGCTTCGGACAGCCGTGCACAAAAACCGCCCCCGGGGTGGTTTTTGTGCGGATACTGTTTCGGGTTGCTTAATGCGGCGAATTTGATACGTACGGAGGGCCGTTTCCGGGTGCTGAATGCGGCCGGATCGGACGCGCAGCACCAGTGAAATCAAGGGTTTAAGGCGGTTCGGGATTGGAAAATCCTGAAATCTCGCGGCGCTACAACCTCGTTTACGCATATTCGTGTATTCTGCGCTTCGACGTCAATACATGGAGAAAGCGCAGAATGGCTAACGTTGGCACGCTACCGATGGAAGACCGCAAGGTCACACTCCGCGAAGTCGCGGAGTTCGCAGACAACCTGGAACCCTTCTCGGACAACCTGCGAGAGCAAATCCTGGCGCCCCGGCCGAGGAAAGTGGCGCCCTACTACACGATCAGCGAACTGGCCGAGATGTGCAATCTGACGCGGCAGCAGATTCAATATCTCGTGACGAAGGGAGAAGGCGGGTTGCCCGCGGGCACATTGAATGGGACGGGCCGGAGCCGAACGTTTACGCTGCCGGAAGTTCGTATGTGGGTGAAGATGGCCTCTGATATCTATCAGACGCGTCTCGACGAAGGCGATGGCGCATTCCGGGGCAAGGTGTTGACGACCGCTCAGTTGAAAGGCGGATCGGCGAAGACGACGACGACCGTTTGCCTCGCACAGGCGCTGACGCTGCTCGGACGCAAGGTGCTGCTCGTCGATCTTGATCCGCAGGCATCGGCTTCGGAATTGTGCGGACTCTACGCTGAGAAAGAGATTTCGGGCGACGACACCGTGCTGCCCTATATATATGACCAGAACGTGGAAGGCGGTCTCGGCGCCAGCGTTCAATCGACGTACTGGGACGGACTCGACATCATACCGGGCCACACTTTCCTCTACGGAGCTGAGTTCCTGTTGCCTGCGCGGCAGAAGACGATTCAAGGGTATCGCTTCTGGGCTGTGCTTCGCGAAGGCCTCGAACCGCTTCGATCGCAGTACGACTATATTTTGATCGACACGTCGCCGTCGCTGTCATATATGAACTTGAACGCGCTTTTGGCCGCCGACGCGTTGCTCATGCCGATGATTCCCGAGAACCTCGACTTCATCAGCTCATTGGCGTTCTGGCGTCTCTTCTCGGATGTCGCTGAGGACTTCCTTCCCTACGAGGAAGACAAGGTCTATGACTTTATCTCCATCCTGTTGTCGAAGGTGGATTATGGGAAGACGTCGTCGGCGCCAGTGGTTCGACAGTGGGCGCAAAGCGCATATGGCCGATGGCTCGATCCGTTCGAGATTCCCTCGAGTTCCGTCATGAGCGGCGGCGCATTGTCTTTTTCGACGGCACTGGACGTGGTCAGCACACACTCGACGGCAAAGTCGCTTCAGCGTGTCCGGCAACCGATGATGCAGTACGCCAAGTGGCTGGACGACATGTTTGTGAAATCCTGGAAGGAGTCGGCATGAGCAATAACATACGCGAACAACTCATGGCCAAGACGGCCAATCTGCCGAAGCCTGCGGACTTCAAGGGAGAGGCTAAAAAGGATAAGACGAATCGTGGTCCGCAGACGATGCCTGGGATTACGAGCGCATTGGCTGCGGCACAGTTGCGGATTCAGGAGCTGGAAGCTCGAGGCGTTGAAACAGAAATTCGCGTCGATGAGATTGTGCCCAACCCGTGGCAACCCCGACGCCAGTTCAGTGAAGCAAAGCTTTCGGAACTCGCTCGCTCGATTAGCGAAGTGGGACTGCTGCAGGCTGTTACGGTTCGTCGCGTTGGTGACTCGTTCCAGCTGGTAGCAGGCGAACGACGCTGGCGAGCGCACAAGCTGATCAATCGCGAAACGGTTCGTGCGGTGGTAATCGAGTGCACGGATCAGGACATGGCTGCGTTGGCGCTCATGGAGAATGTCACTCGTGACGATCTCTCCGACTATGAAATTGCGATTGCGATTCGTCGAGCGGAGTCGGAATTCCCCAATCGAACAAGGCTTGCGGAGGCGATGGGAATCTCGAGGAGCGACTTGTATCGCTTCCTTGCGTATGACGCCTTGCCCGATTTCGTGAAGCGTGATCTGGATCTCAAGCCATCGGTGCTGGGCGCGTCGTCGGCGCAGGATATCGCGAACGCGCTCAAGAAGACTGGTGAGCAGGGGTTGAAGGCACTTCAGGAACTGTGGCCGCAGGTTGTGTCTGGAGATCTGGTACAGACGAAGGTTGCAGCGAGCATGAATGCTCAAGCTACGCGGGGAAATCCGACAAGCGACGCCGGCGGCAGAAGCATCCTCAAGATTTTCGCAGGTAAGGTTCAGGCGGGCAGTATTACGAAGGACGTCAAGGGCCTTACTTTTAAGTTCAAAGCGGGTGTGGTTACGGAGGAGCAGGAAAATCAGCTGAGGGAACACATAGGGAAGATGTTTTCCATCCAATCGGAATGATCAAAACCCGCTTCGGCGGGTTTTTTATTGGGGATGCGAGACGCTTTGCGGTGGCGTGTCCGAATTCGGACGGTCTTAGGGAGTGGTGATGCGGCGGTCTTCAAGAGAGGTTTGAGGATTAAGTGTCCGAATTCGGACAGTGCGGGTGTGCAGTCGCTATTGGGCCAACACATTGGCCACGACGCTCCAAAGCTCTGCCCCGGCTCGAATGATCAAAGCCCGCTTCGGCGGGTTTGTTATTCGCCTTCGAGACGCTTCACGACCGAGTGTCCGAATTCGGACAACGTCAGATGGTTGTCGATCAGTGGTTGTTAGGGGGGAAAGGTCCCGAGCCTCGTAGCCTTCTAAGTCTGGATGGCGCTTAGGTTTGACGGACAGATGTGTGCAATCGACCGCTGCGAACAGACGATACCGTGAACAGATAGCGCGAGCTAGCTCTATTTCATGGCCGAGGACGATCGCGGTTCACAAGTTGCAAAAAGCGAGAAACGCATCCGATGCGAGCGGGTGCCAGTGTCCGAATTCGGACACCAGCAAAAGACCTAGATGGACAAGGCGAAGAGGAAGGCTGCTGGATCTCTATGCGAGGCCATAGTCGCCAACCAACAGTGTCCGAATTCGGATGCTCGGAGCGTCCTGTATTAGATCCGAATGGATTCAGCAGAGCCAAATTCTGCGAAACGGCGCGTCCAGGGATATGAAGGCGCCAAACTTTTACCAGCAGCGAGATACGTAGGACTCGCGGACGAGGGCGCTCGAGGAGTTAAAGAAGACCTGAAGGTTGCCAAGTTTGAATCGATAAGCAAGCGTGCTGCGGAAACGATACTTCACGCTTTGATCAACCGCTGAAAAGCGTTGCGCGGTGATTCACTTTGAGTTGCAGCGATAGCGCCCATTTGTCTGAGCACCTTGGAGCGGATAAGCGGCTGGGGTGCGTTGCCTTAGCTATGAATCTGCCTATCGGATGGGTTGCGTGAGAACCACACGCAAATCAGTATGTCTGCGGCTCGGTACAGGCGCAATCTGACGCACCCTATTCTCGCCCGCTGATGCGCGGACGTGACACCGACCAAGGGGTAAATAGTCAGGCCCTATAGTTCCGTACCAAGCATCGCATTGAAATGCTGCACCTGATTTGGATTACGCGTCCTGAATTCGAGCGGTCCGCGCTCTCGGGACTGGCACGACAGGCCATGTTCAAAGTCAACGCGCAGCATACGTCCGGGTCCAATCCAGCAAGTCTACGCCCTTACGCCAAACAGCAGGAGAGCGCTAGTCGCTCAACCGAATTCGCAAGAATGCCGACGCAGCCCAATCGCTCGTGCCGAGCTTGATGCGGCAAAAAAGAAGACTCTAGGTATTGCGGGCCGGAATCGACGAAACGAGCCAATCCATCCGCATTCCGCGCTGATCCGCAAGGCCGGCTTAATCCAATTCAACCGGTTCGCGCGTGAAACATTCAAGAAGAAACTAGAATCCAATTAAAGCTATATAAATCAATAGGATACAAAGTATTCCTGAACTTGTTTCACGGAAAAACACGTGAGTGTCAAGCTAGTGACCGAGGACAACGCTTAATGGCGGCAAGAAGCGTAGTTGAGCGCCTGGTACTGACCTGAAGCGTATCAAACGATACAACCAGTGTAATGATGGTGGTCCAGCGCCGGAGGTTTGGATGACTGGAAATGTATCTACGCAAAACGTCGACGCTATGCGACCTTTGCTGAAAGACAAGAAGAGCGTCTGGTATGTAGATTCTCAGCGTCACGCTGTAACACGCGAACACGTGGCGCGTCCCAGCAACCTGGCCAGGCTCAACCAGACACTTGAGCCCAAACCATAAACGATCGGCCGAGTGGCCAACTAGCTCTCCGCGCACCGACCGCACCGACCGCATCGCGGCAAAGCTCACACTCGCCAACCGCCCACACCGAGCCGCATTGGATCACGCCCAACATGCGACCCACCGCGAAGTCGAACCAATAGATACCTGATCGACTCATCGCGCACGGAAACCGAAAGGAGCCAACTCAACCGGCAGCAATCCCACAACGGCTGACAAGCTGCACAAAGAGTGACCGGCCTGACTCCGTTCAAGCGCATCGAACCCGCTAAACAGATCCAAAAAACCTCAAACCCCCACTGCCCCGCGCGCCTGCGCAGGCTGAACCACCTGATATGGCTCCCCCGCCTTGCACCGCTCCAGCCGCTCGCTAGCAACCGAAAGCGCACCCAGTGTGGCGCGACGCAACTGGTGATCATAGAGAGACACGATCGCGGCAAGACGCTCGAATCCCTCAGCGGGCAACGTCCAATGCCCCGACTTACGCCCATCATCGAAAACAGAGGCCATAGTCTGATCAGCAAGGATCAACTCTTCCTGCGAGAAATCTCCATGTCCCGCTTCCGCGAGAAACTTCGCCAGAAGCATGGCCTCGGTGATGCTCTGCGCGGGCGCGATATCTTGCGATCCCGAGCGCAAGGCAGCCAGCGCCATGTGTGCGCCGAGCGCGAGCTCGTCGGCGACGGCGCGCGGGATAGGAAGCAACTGAGCTTTGCCGAGACGTGCGCGCGTCGCTTGCGGCGAGCGCTGGAAGGGAAGGGTGCGTGACATGCGAAGACCGATGGTTGATCGTTTTCAGGTTAACGATCGTCGTCCGCAGAATCTGAAGGGTGGTTGCCGCGCTCTTTTTCGAATGCCTCGACGATGGCAATAGCACGTTCGCACTGTTCCGCATCGAGCGTATGGATGCTGCACTTGTCCGGCTCGACATCGATCGCCTGCGCGAGCCACTTCATGCCCTTCGAACGCGCCTCGAACACGTTGCAGCCATCGCGTCGCACCTTCGCCTGCACGAGCGGTTCAAGCGCCGCATGCAGCTTCGTCTTCAGATCGCGCAGCTGCGCATCCGCGAGCCTGCCCAGCGGAACATGGCGCGTGCTGCGCGCGAAAATGCCGATCCATGCCTGGCACGGCACGCAGATCCAGAGCGGTCCGTGATCGTCGCGATAGGGATACGGCTCGTCGCCCATGCGAGCGAGCGTCGCGGGCGCGCCGCAATAGTCGCAGTCCGGGTGAGGAAGCGGTTTGACAGGTCTGCCGACGCGCATTGCAAGCAACTCCAGAGCGGGAAATCCAATATAGCAAAGTCGGTCGCAAGCTTCGTAAGCGCGCCGGCCGGACAGCGCTTCGTGTGCGACTCATCGTCTGCTTAAACGAGCCCTCGCCCACCCCCGACGTCGTGCATGCCAGTCATGAATCGGGCGGATCGGGAATTGAATTCACCGTCCGACGGTATAGCGTATGAATGCGTTCTCTCATACGCATGAAACAAGAAGTCCGCTCGACGCGGCCGTGCAAGGTCAGGCTGCAAGCCCGTCGCAAGCTTGCGGCTCCGAATGTGATGATTTGATCAATGAGGTGACGGCAATGAAAGCAAGCTTCCTCTACGCCGCTGCGGCGGCGGGCGCACTCGCGATGAGCGCTGCGGTTTTCGCGCAGGACATGCAGATGGCGCCGGATTCTGGCGCCGCGCAACAGCAGACCACGCAAAGCAATAGCATGTCCGATATGAGCTATGGCGGAACGATGTCGACGAGCAAGGCCAGCGGCGCCTCGCGCGATGCGTGGACGCCGAGCACGAATCAGGCATGCGTCGTCGGACTGAGCTGCAACATCTACAGCGGTCAGTGAAGCCTGGAAACCGGTGATTGCGCAACACGGCAAGGTGCAGGCGGCTTTTTTTCGATAATGGCGGCGAATCACCGCAAGGCATCATGCGCCTGCGGGCAGGTCCGCCTTCCTTGTCGGAGCCGCCATGCATCTCGCCGGAATGATTCTTCCGATCTTCGCGATCATCGTCACGGGATGGCTGGCAGGCGCTTCCGGCTACATGCCGCGCACGCTGGCGGCCGCGCTGATGCGCTTCGCGTATTACGTGGCGATGCCCGCACTGGTCTTCGTGACGATCGCGAAAGAGCCGCTGCACTCGCTGCTCGAATGGCGCTTCCTCGCGGCATTCGGCGGCGGCTCGATGCTCTGCTTCGCGGCCATGATGTCGGGCGCGCGCATCGCGTGGCCCGCGCGCATGAACCTGAGCACGAGCGCCATGCTCGCCGCCGCGGTGGCCATGACCAACACGGGTTTCGTCGCGCTGCCGATACTCAAGACCCTCTATGGACAGCCGGGCGTGCTCGCAGCGGCGGTGGCCACCGTGTTCGTCGGCGCCATCATGTTTCCGATGCTGGTCGTGCTGCTCGAACTGGGCCGTCGCGATAGCTCACACACTCTGCGCGCGGCTCCACTGATCCGCCAGATCGCGACCAACCCCGTGATCCTCGCGACGCTCGTCGGCTTGCTCTGGTCGATCATCGGCGTCCGGTTGCCCGCGCCGGTCGATGCCTTCCTGACGATTCTCGGCGAAGCGCTGACGCCTTGCGCGCTGTTCGCCATCGGACTGGATCTGACCATCGGCGAACTGCGCGAGCGGCTCGGCTGCTACGCTTGTCTCACGGCCCTGAAGCTCGCGGTCGTGCCGCTGGTCGTCTATGCGCTTTGTCTCGCGGCCGGCCTCGGTCACACCGCGACCGTCGCGGCCGTGGTGTGCGCGGCCGTGCCTACCGCGAAGAGTGCATATGTGCTCGCGGTGGAATACGACATCGAAAAGCATGTCGTGGGCGCGGTCATCTCGATGACCACGCTGTTCTCGATCGTCACGCTGCTCGCCTGGATCGCCGTCCTCTAGCGCATCCGGACATGCAGACGACTCACATCGGATGCGTGGCGACGAAGTTCTTGTAGGCCGAGTAAGCGGCTTTCGGCGTGACGCCGTCGTTCTTGAGCAGGCCGTAGTTGCCTTCGCCGCCGACGGGGTCGTCGTAGAGCTCGTAAGTCTGGATCGATTCAATATCGTACGTCGATGCAAGCGCCACGAACTGCGCCATCATCGTGTTGCCGGTCAGGTAGGCGGCAATCGCCTGATCGGAACCGTAGTTCGGACGCACGCCGATCTCGTTGAGCCAGATGGGCTTGCCGAAGGCCTTGAGGGCCTGCAATACGTTATGGCATCCGGTGCCGCCGCATGCGTTCGTGATGTCGCCTTGCTCCGAGTACCAGTGCCACGCGGTGATGTCCCAGTCGACCGTCGGATGACTGATGCTGCCATCGGGTTCCATGCCGGCCGCGAGCATCTGCGCGAAGCCGTAGTGCAGCCACGTGCCGCCGCCCAGGATGATCTTGCCCGACGTATCCACCGACTTGATGCCCGCAATCATGCCGCGGATGATGCCGCGCACGATCCTGAACGTGCCGGTGTCGTATTGCTGCGGATAGACGCCGTCGACATTGCCGTTCAGCGCTTCGGCTTCGATCTCGTTGGTCACTTCGTAATAGGGATAGCGGCGCGAGGTCGCGGTCTGCTGGCCGAGTGCAAAGCCGGCGTTATAGGCCTGCGTCTCGTTGGCGAAGAGTCTGTAGTCCATCAGCAGGACGGGATAGACGGTCACGCCGCCCGCGTCCATCATCGCGGCGATGTTCGCGAGCTTGCTCGCGGTGCCCGGGCTGTACACCTCGTTGCGATAGTACTTGACGCCCAGATCCTGCAACTGCGCCAGTTGCACGGCGGGGCTGGAGATGTCGTAGGCGCCGCCTTCGTTGTTGTGTCCGTTCACGCCATAGAAGCGCCTCGGAGTGGACACGGGATTGGTAGGCGACGTGACCTCGCCGGGGGGGGATGACGCAGGCGTCGCCGTCGATGCAGGGCTCGACGGTGAGGCCGGGCTGGTCGACGTGTCGTTGCTGGTGACGGGCACCGGCGTGGTGACGACCGGACTGGTCGCGGCGGCCGCATTCGTGGGAGCCACGGCGGCGCCGCTGGTGGACGTGCTCGCGCCGGACGTACCGCCAGTCGCCGATGCGTTCGCAGTCGAAGCCTGGGCCGACGTCGACGTGCCGCTCGCTGCGGCACTCGCTGTCGGACTCGCGGCGGATGCCGTGCCTGCATTGTCGCCACCGCCACCGCCGCCACCGCCGCCGCCGCATGCGGCGAGCATCACGCTCATCGCGAGCGTAGCGGCGGACATTGCAACTCCGCGCACGCGCGAAAAGCGGAAGCCCGAGGAACGAAGAGATTCAAAGTTCGTCATGTGAAACGCACTACCCGATGGTCAGTTTTTTATTTCCACGAACCAGGTGCGCGTTCCGCGAGTCGTCCGTAAAAACGGACGGACCGATGATGGACCTTCATCTCGCGCCGGAGAGGTGGCGCTCGACGGTGTGGAGTGCTCGTCGCAAGACCCCAATGGCCGTTCCACGAGAGAAAGTGCGGGAAGGGAGGGGCAGGATGGAGACCGTGCAGCAGCGGCCGGTCTTAGTCAGGGTTTACGGCGAGAGGGAAATGAACTTGAGACGCGTATCACGTGGAATGACACGCGATGAACCCGCGAGCGCCTAACGTGTGAAAGGCCCTGCGGATTCGAGTGCGGCGCCGCCGAGGATCGAGTTGGCGTCGGCGCGGGCATTGTCGAGCTGGACGACGCTGGCCTGCCGCGCACCGAGCGCATCGCGGTTGGCGATGGCCGTAAAGATTGCCTTGTGTCGCGGCAATGACAGCGCGTGCGTGTTCGGATGGCGGCTCGTCAGCTTGATCGACTCGCTGAGCGCGAGCGACAGCATGTTGCCGATATAGGCGAGCATGTCGTTGTGCGTCGCCGTCATGATCGCGCGATGAAACTCGAGGTCGGGCACCAGCAGTTCATCGGCGGTTTGTGCGCGTTCCATGCGATCGAAGGCCGCGCTGATGCGCGCAATGTCCTCCTCGGAAGCGGAGATCGCCGCGAGCGCGGCGGCGGCAGGCTCGATGACCTGCCGCACGGTCATCAGCGAGCGGAAGAACTCGCCTTCGGGAAGACGGCTGATGGTCCACACGAGCACGTCGGGATCGAGCATGTGCCACTCGTCGCGAGGCCGCACGACGCTGCCCACCCGCGGCTTCGACACCACCAGTCCCTTGGCGACCAGCACGCGTGTCGCCTCGCGCAGCACGGGGCGGCTCACGCCATAGCTTTCGCAGAGCGCGGGCTCGGCGGGCAGACGCTGGCCGGGCGCAAAGACCCCGCTCACGATCTGCATGCCGAGTTCCTGCACGATGCGTCCGTGCATGCTCTTGCGTTGCTTGGGATTGCGGTAATCCATGTTGGTCCCGCCAGCTCACCGCGACTGGCTCAAACGTCGATGACGCTCAATGCGCGGTGGTCGCGCGCATCGCCCGGTATTCCCGTCTCACGATATCCATCAGCTCCGCCACCGACGTGTTCGCGCTGCGCTGCTCGTAGGTCACGCGTCCGCGCTGCATCAACATGATGCGATCCGCGATGTCGAGCGTCTGCGCATAGTTGTGCATGATCATGATGATCGAGAGGCCGCCTTTCTCCTTCAAACGCATCACCAGGTCGATGATGAGCGCGGCCTCGCGTGCGCCCATCGCGGCGAGCGGTTCGTCGAGCAGCAGGATCCTCGCGTTCGAATTCACGGCGCGCGCCACCGCGATGGCCTGGCGCTGTCCGCCCGAGAGCCGCTCCACCGGCAGGTCAACAGAAGGCACATGCACGCCGATATCGTCGAGCAGTTGCGCCGCGCGTTCGCGCATCTGCTTGTGATCGACGAGACGGAAGGGTCCGCGCCGCACGATCTCTCGGTTGAGGAACATGTTGTGATAGATGGACAGCGAGTTCGCCAGCGCGAGATCCTGATACACGCATTCGATGCCGAGCGAACGCGCATGATCGACGGACTTGAGCAGCGTCTCCTCGCCATGCACGTGCAGCGCGCCCTCGGTCTGCTGATGAAAGCCCGTGAGGATCTTGACGAGCGTGGACTTGCCCGCGCCGTTGTCGCCGAGAATGCCGAGAATCTCGCCCTTGCCGAGTGTGAGCGACACGCCGTCGAGCGCCGTCACTGCACCGAAACGCTTGACGATACGATCGCCACGCAACGCGAGATCAGTGGGAGCCGCTTGCACTTCCGACATCATCGCGCTCCCTTGCGGCGAATGCGCCCGACGTGAATATTGAAGATCATCGCGGCGAGGATCGCGGCGCCGAGAATGATGTTGAAGGTGAACGCGTTGATGCCGATCAGCGTGAAGCCGTCGCTCAGGATGCCGAGCACCGCGGCGCCGAGCAGGCCGCCCACGATCGTGCCCGAACCGCCCGTCAGCGGCGTGCCGCCGATCACCGCCGCCGCCACCGCGAGGAACATGATCTGGTTGCCGCCGGCTTGCGGATCGATGGAGGTGATGCGAAAGCCTTCGAGGATACCGGTGAAGCCCGCGAGCACGGCGGCGAGCACGAAGTTACCGAGCCGCAGCCTGTTCACATGAATGCCGGCCTCGCTCGCGCCCAGCGCATTCGCGCCCGACGCCTGCGTATGCAGGCCCCAGCGCGTGTGGCGCAGCAGCGTATGCATGACGACGGCGATCGCCACGGTCCAGATGATCTCGCTGTAGCCCCAGGCGCCCATTACGTTGGCGAACGTGGGCGTGCCCGGTGTCGCGACCGGCGTGCCACGCGACACGGTGAGCGTGATGCCGTTGATGAGGAACAGCGTGCCGAGCGTGGTCACGAACGAAGGCAGGCGCAGGAACACCGTCACGGCGCCGTTGACGAAGCCGATGATCGCCGCCGCGACGAGTCCCGCGATCACCGCGAGCCACATCGGCGCGCCGGCGTCGTTGGCGAACACCATCATGAAGGGCGCGAAGGCGAACACCATGCCCGCTGACAGATCGATGTCGCCGCCGATCATCAGCATGATTTCGCCGAACGCGATGATCGCCACCGGCGCGATGAACTGCGACAGGTTGACGAGACTCGGACCGCTGAGCAGGAAGTCGTGATTGACGAACTGAAAGTAAGCCGAGAGCAGCACGGCCACCAGCAGGATGCGCAGCTCGGGCGCCCAGTGCGACATCCATGCCCCGCGCGGGGCTGCAATCCGCGCGGGTGTCGCTGCGTTGCCAGGTTGGTTCATCGTGTTCATCAGGACTTGATTGCGCCTTTCATCGGCACGATTTCCGGCTTGGTGGTCTTGCCTTCATAACGCGTCGACGTATTGAGGTACGGCTCGACGGTGTCCTTCGTCACGAACTTGAGACCCGTATTGATGTTCGCCGGCCCGACCAGCCCGCCCGAAGCGAGGAACAGGAACGCTTCCATGACCGTATAGAAACCCTGCACATAAGGCTGCTGGTCGATGGTGAAATCGAGGAAGCCTTCGTGAATGAGCTGGATGGTCTGCGGCAACAGATCGAAGCCGCCGCCATGCACGCCCTTCGATGGCAGGTTCGATTCCTTCATTACCTGGGCGACGCCCTGGGTGCTGCCTGCATCGACGGCGAACATGCCTTTCAGGTCCTGGTGGCCGAGATAGAACGCCTTGATCTTCGAGAGTTCCTCGTTGACGGTCGCGCCCGTGGCCACGGTCTGGATGTCGATCTTCTTGCCGGACTTCTTGATGGCGTCGCTGGCGCCGTCGAGACGCGGCTGAATGTTGAGCTGACCCGGCGTCGCGATGAACAGCGCGACCATGCCGCTGTCGATCATGCCCGCGATGCGCTCGCCCATCTGATAGCCCGACTGATACAGGTCCTGGCCGATATACGCGAGACGCGGATTGACCTTGCCGCGTGGTGCATCCGCGTTATAGGCGAAGACAGGAATGCCGGCGTCGAGCGCGGCCTGGATGGGCTTGTCGAAGGCGTTCGGATCGACGATGGGCACGGCGATCGCGTCAGCTTTCGCGGCGATGGCGGAGTTCACTGCACGCACCATTTCACCGGCATCGGACGTGGCGGAGCCGGTCCACTGATAGTCCATGCCGAACATCGAGCATGCGTCCTGAATGCCGTATTGCGTCGGCACGAAGAACGGGTTGGTCGTCACGTGATTGACGAACACGATCTTCCATTTCTTGTGCTGCGGAAACGCGGCTTCGGCGGCCTGCGCGCTGGAGATCAGCGCGCCGGTGCCTGCCACGCCGCCGAGCAGCGAGAGCGCGGCGCCGAGCCCCGCGCCTTGCATGAGCCCGCGCCGGCTCGAATTGATGAAGCCGCTGCCGTCTTTCGTGTCGTCGTCCCGATTCTGCGCCATGTCTTCCTCCGGTCTGTTCTTCGTGAGTCGATGAGTCGACTGATCGTCGATCGCTTTCAGATACAGGGTTTCAGCGGCACGTCATGAGCGGGCATCTTTCACGGATGAAAGATGCCGCCAGAGACCATGACGTGGCAGGCAGTGCGCGAGAGGATTGTGCGAAAACGCGGCGTGTTTGAACTAGTAATTGGGAAAAGCGAAATGCCGCGCGTCGGCTTCAATAGACAAACTATATGCAGCACTTTCGACGCGTGCGATTAGCGTTTTCCCGGCCATTGAAGGCATATAGTCATGCTATTCATCGGGCATTCTCACAGAGTGGGCAACGCCTCGATTTCATGCGCAAGACGCTATGCGCGCGGTCGCCATGTAGCGATCGCCACGCCCAGCACCGCGATGCCCATCGCCCACCATGCGCTCACCGGCAGCACTTCGCCGAGCATCAGATACGACATCACGGCGGCGGCGGGCGGCACGAAGAAGAACAGCGACGCCACTTGCGAGACCTTGCCCGCGCGCGTCATCGCAAGCAGCAGCGTGATGGCGATCAGCGAGTTGCCGATCACGAGATACGCGAGCGTCGCCATGAGCGTGGGCGTCCAGTGAACTTGCGTGTGCTCGAAGCACAGCGCCATGGGCGCGCAGAACACGAAGCCGACGCTGTACTGCACGAGATTCGACGTGAGCGGATCCTGCGCGGTGCCGAGCCGCTTCTCGTAGAGCATCGCGCCCGTGATGCCGATCAGCGCGCCCACTGCCAGCAGTACCGGCCCGAGCGACGATGCCTGCAAGGGCCCGCGCGCGAGGATCACGCCGGTCGCGCCAGCGAGACCCAGCAGCAGGCCCACCCAGCGGCGCGCGCCGATGCGTTCGCCGACCAGCTTCGGAGCGAGCACGCCGACGAGGATCGGCTGCAACGAGACGATCAGCGCGAGCACCGAGGTGGCGATGCCCGCGGTCATCGAGAGATAGCTGAGGCCGAAGTACATCACCTGCACGAGAAAGCCGACGATGATGAGATGCCGCCAGCCGCGCGCATCGGCGGGCCAGCGCGGACGCTTGATCGCGCAGACCGCGAGCAGCACGCCTACGCTCAGTGCGAAGCGAATGGAGAGGAACGTCAGCGGCGAGGCGTAGTGCAGGCCGGTCCTGGCAATCGGAAAGCCCGCCGACCAGAGCAGCAGGAACACGACCGGACCGCCGATAGTGAGCCAGCGCCGTTGATCCTGCATCATGTTCGCGTCCTTGTTGGTGGAGGGTTGAAGCCGGGCCCGTCATTGCAACCCAGCATGCCGCCGATGGCAAGCCGTGGTTGCACATGCGCCGCTCTTTGAGCGATGCTCTTCAACCTGTGCGCAAGCAAGGAGCCAGCATGCCCAAGGTCGATATCGCCGCTGTTCCGAAGATCGCGGGATCGGGTTATCCGAAGCCCTTCGCCGCGCCGTGCGCCACGCGCACGCGTCAGCGTCTCGGCGACGCAGGCGGCCTGCGCGACTTCGGCGTGAACCTGATGCACCTGCCGCCGGGCGGATGGTCGAGCCAGCGGCACTGGCATTCGCACGAGGACGAGTTCGTGCAGGTGCTCGAAGGCGAACTCGTGCTGATCGAAGACGAAGGCGAAACCGTGTTGCGCGCGGGTGAGTGCGCGGCCTTTCCGAAGGGCACCGGAAACGGTCATCACCTGATCAACCGCTCAAACGCGGTAGCGGTGTATCTGGAAGTCGGCAGCCGCGTCCATGAAGATCTCACGACCTGTTCCGACATCGACATGATGAGCGCCAACGCGGACGGCCGCTTCGTGCACAAGGACGGCTCGCCGATACAGGACGTCTGAACGACCGGGATTCAGTGCGCCACGCGCACGGCGATGTCCGCGGCGGCCAGCGTGTCGGCTATCCAGTCGGGTGGCGGGGCGTCGGTGAAGAGCGCGTCGATCTGCGACAGATGCCCGAGCTTGACCAGTGCGGCGCGCCCGAACTTCGAATGATCGGCGGCGAGGAATACGGTGCGTGACTGCTCGATGATCGCCTGCGCCACGCGCACCTCGGCGATATCGAAGTCGCGCAGCGTGCCGTCTTCCTCGATGCTCGAAATGCCGATGATCCCGAAGTCGACCTTGAACATGCGAATGAAGTCGACCGCCTGCTCGCCCACCACGCCCTTGTCGCGCGCGCGCACCTGGCCGCCCGCCACCAGCACCTCGGCGTCCGACCCGTCCGCGAGGATGTTCGCGACGTTCAGGTTGTTCGTGATGACGCGCAGACCCGTGTGCTGGCACAACGCGCGCGCCACTTCTTCGGTGGTCGTGCCGAGGTTGATGAAGAGCGTCGCCTGATTCGGGATCTCCGCAGCCACGCGTCGCGCGATGCGCTGCTTCTCCTCCAGATACATCTGCTGGCGCGCGGTGTAGGCCGTGTTCTCCGAACTGGTCAGCGTGCTCGCGCCACCGTGATAGCGGCGCAGGAGGTTCTGTTCCGAAAGCCAGTTGACGTCGCGCCGAATGGTTTGCGGCGTCACCTGGAAATGCGCGGCGAGGTCTTCGATGGTCGCGAAGCCATCTCGCGCGACACGATCGAGCAGTGCGCGCTGTCTGCCGTTGAGTGCTGGGTCGAAGGTCATCGCGATGCGCACGGGCGCGAGCTGGTAGTGATGGCGGATGCGCGAGTGTACGACGAAACGCGGACCGGACCCAATGCCCCGGCGCTTTCCGGCCTAAGGCTTTGCAATAAGTTTTTAAGTTCGCAAGTCCTTGAACTTAAGCAAAAATGCGTTGCAGCATGACCAAAGTAATCGCTATTCGATCACTGTGATTTTATTTCAATTTTGGTGCTCCTATTCTTGCCTCAAACGACGGGTGGAACCCTTGCCCCAATGGAGCTTGCCTTGTTTGATGAATCTGAGTTGATCGGCCGTTTGCGCAGTCTGCTGGGTGATGATGCGGTCATCGCCGTGGCGGAGGACATGAGCGGTTTCGTCGAGGACTTCCGCGGGCGTTTTCGCGGTGCGGCGCTGTGCGTGGTGCAGCCGTCATCGACGGAGCAGGTCGCGGGTGTCGTGCGCCTGTGCGCAGCGGCGGGCGTGCCCTTGCTCGCACAAGGCGGCAACACCAGCCTGTGCGGCGGCTCGGTGCCGGCGACGCACGGCGTACCGCCTGTCATCGTCAGCCTGGCGCGCATGCGCCGCATTCGCAGCATCGATGCCGCGAACGGTTCGATGGAAGTGGAAGCGGGCTGCGTGCTCAAGACCGTGCAGGATGCAGCCGCCGATGTCGCGCGACTCTATCCCGTGAGTCTCGGCGCGGAGGGATCGTGCCAGATCGGCGGCACGCTCTCGACGAACGCCGGCGGCACCAGCGTGCTGCGCTATGGCAATACGCGCGAGAACGTCCTCGGCCTCGAAGTGGTCATGGCCGACGGCACCATCTGGAACGGCCTGCGCGGGCTGCGCAAGGACAATACCGGCCTCGATCTCAAGCATCTTTTCATTGGCGCGGAAGGCGCGCTCGGCATCATCACGGCGGCGACCCTCAAGCTGCATCCGCTGCCGACGCATCACGCGCTCGCCTGGTTTGCGCCGACCGACCCGCAAGCCGCGCTGACGATTCTCGGGATGTTCCAGGCCAACTGCGGCTCGCGCCTCTCGGCGTTCGAACTGATGAACGCACGGCAATTGCAGTTGGTCGTCGAGCACGTGATGGATCGCCGCGCACCGCTCGAAGGCGCGCACGACTGGCACGTGCTGGTCGAGCTGGGCGACACGCAGGGCGCATCCGACATGGAAAGCGTGTTGCAGGCCACGCTGGAAGAAGCGGCCGAAGCGGGCTTGCTCGAAGACGCGATCATCGCGAGCAGCGACCGTCAGCGCGCTGCACTGTGGGAAGTGCGGCACAGCGTGACGGAAGCCAACAAGAAGGCCGGCATCGGGCTGACCACGGATTGCGCGGTGCCGTTGTCGGCGGTGCCCGCGTTCATCGAGCAGGCTACGCAAGCGGTGCTCGCGCTCGACGCCGGGATCGGCATCGTGATCGTCGGCCATATGGGCGACGGCAATATCCATCTGGTGCCGATGTACACCTTCGATGCCTGGCGCGCGCTGCCCGACCAGGCCGCCGCGGGCGCTGCCGTGCGCCGTGCAGTGAACGATGCCGCGCATGCGCTCGGCGGCACGTTCAGCGCGGAACATGGCGTCGGCCAGACGGGCTTGCCGGAAATGGCGCACTACAAGTCCGCCGCCGAACTGTCGATCATGCGTGCCGTGAAAAGCGCGCTCGATCCCGCGAACCTCATGAACCCGGGGCGTCTCTTTCCCGCCGCGCCGCTCTGATCCACCCCTCATCAAGCCACCACCGCCCCTCGCTTACCGCAGGAGACTTATATGAAGCCCAAGCACGATAACGACAAAACGATCCTCAACCCCGCCCGCCGCTCGGCGATCAAGACCGTAGGCGCAGGCATCGTGGCCGGCGCGTTCCCGTTTGTCTGGACGCCTTCGCGCGCGGCCAGCAAGCGCATCGTCGTGCGTGACGACGGTGGTATCTACACCAAGGCGTACGGCGCGGTGTACTACAAGCCGTTCTTCGAGAAGACCGGCATCGAAGTGGTGGGCGTGCAGGCGAATGCCGAGCCGACCGCGCAGATCAAGAGCATGGTCGAAGCAGGCAGCTACGCGTGGGACATGGCGAAGATCAGCCAGCCCGCGATTCTTCTGCTGACCTCGGGTGGCAAGGAATATCTCGAGAAGCACGGCCTCGAATCCGATCCGACCATCGCCAAGATTCCCAAGCAATACATGTCGGCATATGGCGTGGGCACCAATGTCTATTCGACCGTGCTCGCGTATCGCACCGATGCGTTCAAGGGCCGCAAGGCGCCGAGTTCGTGGGCCGATCTCTGGAACGTGAAGGACTTCCCGGGCCGCCGCTCGATCCGCAAGTATCCGTTCGATACGCTGGAAGAAGCGATGATGGCCGATGGCGCATCGACGAGCCAGGTCTATCCGATCAACTTCGATCGCGCGTTTGCAAGTCTCGACAAGATCTCGAAGCAAGTGGATGTGTGGTGGACGACGGGCGCGCAAGTCGAGCAGATGCTCAACTCGGGCGAAGTCGCGATGGTCGCGACGTGGGCCTCGCGTGCGCAATCGGCGATGGCCTCGGGCGCGCCGGTGGGCATCGTGTGGAACCAGAACATCTGGGGCTGCGACAACTGGGCGATCCTGAAGGGCACGCCGAACGCCGATGCCTGCCGCGAGTTCATCAAGTTCGCCAGCGACCCGAAGCGTCAGGCCGCGCTCGTCGAGTACTTCCCGGCGGGTCTCACGCAACCGGAATCCTTTAACTACGTGAAGCCGGAACAGGCGAAGAACTGCCCGACGTTCCCGGACAACATGAAGACCGGCGTGCATATCGATGCAAAGTACTGGCAGGAGAATCAAAGCGTGGCGCTCGAGCGCTTCAACCGCTGGATTCTCACTTAAGGCCTGGCATCGTTCATCAAGGAAGAGATCCGCATGGCAACCATCAATCTCCAGATCAGCGGTCTGTGCAAGCGTTATGGCGACTTCGTCGCGCTCGCGCCGACCGATCTTGACGTCGCACAGGGCGAGTTCCTGACGCTGCTGGGCCCGAGCGGCTCGGGCAAGACCACGCTGCTG
>NZ_JARUXQ010000003.1:0-156913 GCF_031451265.1 Caballeronia sp. LZ033
TCCCGAGCCCGCGGCCAGCACCTGGCCGAGAATGACTTCGCTCACCTGATCCGGCTTCACGCCTGCGCGTTCGAGCACGGCCTTGATGACCGTTGCGCCCAGTTCCGGCGCCGCGATCTTCGCGAGCGAGCCGCCGAATTTGCCCACCGCCGTACGCGCGGCCGATACGATCACTACGTCAGTCATTTTTTATCCTCGTCAAACAGTAAAAGCGTGGGTGCTTCGCCGGCCCGTGGTGAAACGAGCGGAATAAGCGTCAGGCGGTCGAGCCAGATGAATGAAGCGGGTTCGGCCCGGACGCGTCAGGTTGATAAGCCGTGTTTAGTGCAAAGCAATCAACTGACGTTTCGTCGAATGATTACGTGTTCGACATGCACTGCGCCGATGACACGGCGTGATTCGGCTTATGACTCGATCCCGGCATGGGGACTGTTGCAACCGTTGCCAGTTTCGAAAGACTGACAGGTGGCGAGATGCGTCGATCTCGAAGTGAGCAGCGTGGTCCATTTATATGGGCCTATTGGATAATCTCTCAGGTTCAGCAACGACCTTCTCTACAACCGACACCGTGAAACAGCACGCATGCGTGTTTCGGCCGCGCGAGACTCGCGCGTGCGGACATCAGGACTTGTGGAAGTTATTTGATCAGGTACGGCTTGTGCGTCGCACCAATTAGGACTGATTTTAAACGCAAAACATGCGTGAAAAATCTCATATTAGTAGGTAATAACCCTGATTTTGGTAAAAAAGGTGCTATTGAAGATGCAAGAAAGCGCAGCTTTGCTCGAACGGACGTTCAATAATCATCCCATATGACGACGAAAATTGCGCGTTCAGCCTGATGAAAGGGATATCGGGACCGTTTCGTCCCGCCCGAAAGCGTTGATTCGTTCAATCAACATGGCAGGCCCACGAACTTCCCACCATGCAGTTTGTGATCACAGATGGCAAAAACACTGTCTCTATATTTTGAAAGTAACCACCGGGTATAACCAATCATTATTTGAGAAATAATCTTTCTGTTATTCTCCGAAGATGACGCCGTTATGAAGGGACGATGATTTAAATCGACGCCGGTAATCCGCGGCAAAATGCCACCGGCATCTGGAATCGTTCAAAGCGCCAATACCAGCTTCCCGCATCGGGCGCGCGAACAGCACGCCATCATTCGCTGATTCGACTGCCGCTCGCCTTTGGTCAGCACCACGTCGCGATGGTCGATCTCGCCTTCCAGCACGCGCACTTCGCACGATCCGCACAGGCCTTCCTCACAGTCGCTCTGCACATCGATATTCGCGCGCCGCAGGGTCGTGAGCAGCGTCTGGTCGGCGGGCACGTCGAGCACCAGCCCGGAATCCTTCAATTCCACCTGGAACGCTCGTTCCTTCGAAGGATCGAGCGTGCCGAGCGTCGACGTGAAGTGCTCGATCCTCAGCGCATCCTCGGGCCATGATCCGCTCGCTTCTCCCAGCGCATCGAGCAGGCGCGCGGGACCGCATGCATAGACCTGAGTGCCTTCGCCGACCACGAGCTTCGCCGGATCGACGCGCGTGCCCTCGTCCGACACATACACGCGCAACCGTCCGCCATGCAGCGCCTGCATCTCGTCGAGGAGCGCCATCGAAGCACGTGAACGACCGCTGTAATGGACCTCGTAGTCGAGCCCGAGCGTGTGCGCGCGCCGCGCCATCGCGCTGATCGGCGTCACGCCGATGCCGCCCGCAATCAACACGAGCCGCCGCGCGGTTTCGTCGAGACGAAAGTGATTGCGCGGGCCGCGAATGCGCCAACGCGCGCCGCGCCTGACGTTCTCATGGACCCATGCTGAGCCGCCGCGTCCCGCGCTTTCGCGCAGCACCGCGATCTCGAAAGTAAGCGCATCGGCGGGGTCGCCGCACAGCGAATACTGGCGCGAAAGGCCGGTGTCGCCGCAAAGCACGTCGATGTGCGAGCCCGCCGTCCAGCGCGGCAAGGCGCGTCCGTCCGCCGATGCCAGCCGCACGCGCACGATGCCGTCGGCGCAGGCATCGGCCGACTGGACGATCACCGTCCGGCTGACCGCATGCGACGACGGCTCGCCGATGCGCACCGCCGCGCGCGGTTCGCGCACGGCGCGATTGATGCGTTCGGGGTTGAGCGCCGGCTCCCATTCCACATGCAGATGCTCCGGCCCGCGAAACGACGTGTTCGGCACATAGGTGAAGCGCTGCTCGCTCAAACGCATGTGCGGCAGGCGGCGCGTGAGTTCGTCGAGGAAGATCTGCATCTCCATGCGCGCGAGATTCTTGCCCATGCATTGATGCGCGCCATAGCCGAACGTCAGTTGATCGCTGGCGTTTTCGCGGCGGATATCGAAGAGATCGGCATCGGCGAACTGGTGTTGATCGTGATTCGCCGAAGACGTCACGATCAACAGCTTCGATCCCGCCGCAATCGCGACGCCGCCGATCGTCACGTCCTTCGTCGCGAGACGCCGCCATGCCGCGACCGAACCGTTGTGGCGCAAGCACTCTTCGACGGCATTCGGGATCAGCGTGGGATCCTCGCAGATGTCGCGCCAGGCATCCGGATGTTGCAGCAGCAGCTTGAGCGCGTTCGCGGCGGCATTGGCCGTGGTCTCGTGCGCGGCGACAATGCCGGCCATCATCATCGAGTGGAGATACGAGTCGGTGACGACGTCCGGCAGTTCCTTCTGCTTGCGAATGCCGTACTGCATCCAGCCGGGACCGGACGGATCCTCGCGCATCTTGTCCAGCACCTTGCCGGCGAACTGCCAGAACTTGCCGACCGCGTGCGCCACCTCGACCTGCTCTTCGGGCTTCGGCCGTCCCCATGTGTTGACGGTGTGCGCAATCGAATAATGGCGCAGCGTGTCCATGTCTTCCTCGGGCACGCCGAGGAAATGCAGCGCGACCGTGAGCGGCACTTCCCAGAGCATCTGGTCGACGAGATCGGCGCGGCCGTCGTCGATGAAACGGTCCACGTACTCGCGGGCGAGCGCGCGCACCATCGGTTCGTGATGCGCGAGCGCTTCGGGCGTGAACGGATCCATCAGCGCGCGACGGCGCGGCATGTGCGCCGGCTCGTCTTCGTTCACGAGCGTGCGGCTGAGCGCGAAGCCATACGAGGCGAGCACCGCGTTGGCTTCAGGGCCGGTCGGCGTGATCTTTTCCAGCGCAATCGACGGACTGAAGGTCCGGTTGTCGCGGAAGATGGCCTTGATGTCGTCGTAGCGTGTGACGATCCAGTAGCCGAGCCGCGGACTCCAGAACACCGGCTCCTGCTCGCGAGCCCAGCGCACGTATTCCGGCGGGTCCTGGTTGTAGCCGTCGCCGAAGGGATCGAACTCGGCCGCTTGCGGGCTCACCGGACAGCCGTTCGGCGCATGGATGTCATCGTGCGCCTTGTCGTGCGCCTTGTCGTGCGTTTTGTCGTGATAAGGACAGCGGGGCGCGCGATCCGCGCCGGCCACGTCGGTCATGCCTGTCTCCTGGATTTTTTATGTGTGACCGTAGTATGCAACGGCTCACCACTTCCAGCGCATTCCCGCTCCGCCCTCGATGGCGCTGCGATGCCCGCCGCCCACGTTCATCGAATAAGCGAGGTTCGCGAACAGGCTGCCGCGCGCGCTGACCTTGGCCGTGACGCCCGCGCCGAACTGCGCGATGGTCGCCGAGACTTCAGTGGGAATGACCGTCGTGCCGGCGAAGGTCGCGGTGTCGGTCGCGCCGAAATAGCGCCAGAGGTTGGCGCGCAGATAAGGTTCGAACGCAGTGCCGGCGGCATCGAAGCGGCCATAGAAGCGCACGCCGAGACGGCCGGTCAGGCCGCCGGCTTCGCTGAAAGAGACGGTGGAGATGCCGTCGTCGATATCGTTCAGATTGACGTGCTGCCAGATGAGCTGCGCCTGCGGCTCGATGCCCAGTCCGGCGGGCAGCGGAATCGGCAGGCCCGCTTCGAACGAGGCGGCGAACGCGTTGCCGTGCGTCGTCGCGCCGACGCCGCGGTCCGACTGCGGATCGACGGTCAGCGCGCTGCCGAGCACAACGGTATCCGTGTACCAGCCGCCTGGACCGATGTGCGTCCAGTAAAGGCCCGCGCTGTAGGCGTTCATCGACAGGTGCCCGGCATCCGCGTTGGGAAAGCCGAGCGCGAGCCCGCTGATGTCGCCGCTCGCGCGCGCGAAGCCCAGGAAAAAGCCGTAATGGTTGCGATGACCGCCGGTGGTTGTGTCGGCGTAGAGGTCATGGCCGATCTGCACGCCGCCGATGCCGCCGCTGAACTCGGGATCGGCGGCGCCGCTGTTGTGAAGCGTCGCATGGCCGCCCCATGCGCGCGCCCACGCCGCGGGCAGCGCGCCGTTCTCCGTCAGCAAGGCCTGATCGCCCTGGCGCTCGTGGAACGTGCCCACCTGCTGGATGGCGAGTTCGCGCGCGAGCGGCGGAACCTCCGCATAGACCGGCACTTCCATCCGATACAGCGGTGTCGGCGCCGCGCCGGGCGGCGGCGCCGGTGGAAGCGCAGGCGTACCGGGCGCCGCTTGAGGCGCGGGAATGGGTGTGGCGGGTGGCGTTGTAGTGCCGGGGTTTTCCGGTGTCGTGGGCGTTGTCGGTGTGCCCGGCGTCTGTGGCGTCACCGGCGCAGCAGGAATCGACGGCACGGCTGCAACACTCGATCGCAGATACCAGTTCTCCGACGTTCCCGCGCTCGCTCCACCCTTGAACAGATAGTAAGTGAACGCTCCCGCCTCCAGCGGACGCGCCAGCGAGAACGCACCGGCCGACGTCGTTCCCCCGCCGGTCGCCTGCACGACGAGAATGCCGTTGTTGACCGTCGAGCCGCCCTTCCCGCCGACATTCGTCACGCCGATCGACGTCGCGCCGCTTCCCGCACCCTGCGCGATCACGAGTCGGTCGCTGGGCGCGCCGTCCGCGCCGAGCGCGCTCTGCACCAGCAAGCGGCCGTTCGCGCCGATGTAGTTGCCGTTCACCGTGAACGTGTCGCGGGTGCTCGCGCCGCCGTTGGTCAGGTCGATCACGCCCGCGTTGTTCAACGTGACGCGTTGCCCGGCGACCGCCGGTAGCAGCGCCGTGGCGCCGATACCGCCCGCGAACAGCGTGCTCGTCGTGTCGAGATCGAGTGTGCCCGTGCCGGTCACGGCGTCGCCGAGCGTGAGGCCGTTCGCATCGAAGGTCAGTTGCGTGCCGTTGCGCGCGTCGATGCTCTCCCAGCCGGTAAAGCGCGCAAGACCGCTCGCCTGCACGTTGTCGAATGTGAGTGCGTCGGTTCCGTGACCGCCGTCGAAACGCGTGAGCGCGCCGAGCGTCGTGTCGTTCAGATTGCGGATGATCGCGGCATCCGCGCCGGCGCCGAGCGACACTGGTCCCGAAATCATTCCGCCGCTCCATGTGAGCGTATCCGGGCCGAAGGTCGTCGTGACGCCCATCCCGATGCTTCCGCCCGTGATGGTCAGCGCATTCGTGCCGCTGCCGAGATCGACCCGGCCGCCGATCGTGCCGCCCGACAGCGTGAAGGTGTCGTTGTTCTGCGCGGCGGTGACGTTGCCATCGACTTGTCCGCCCGACATGTCGAAGACGTTGTTGCCGACATTCAGGTCCACGGTGCCGATGCGCCCGCCCGTCATCCGCGCGATGTCGCCGTTCACGAAGACGCCGACGATGCGTCCGCCGGTCATCGTGAAATCGTCGCGCGTGTCGCCCTGATCGAGCGAGTCGACCTGGCCCGCCGTCATCGTGAAGGTGTCAAAGCCGTTGCCCTGGCGGATTTGTCCCGACACGACGCCGCCGTTCATGACGAACGTATCGTTGCCGGTGTCGGTGCTCACGGCGACGCCCGCGCCGCCTGCAATCGTGCCGGTATTGACGATCGACACGTTGATCCGCCCGTTCGCGACAATGCCCGCGCCGCTCGTTCCGCGAATCGTCCCGCTGTTGTCGGTCGTGGCCGCGCCGCCCGCGATGGAGACGCCGGTCGCGCCCTGGATCGTGCCGGCATTGTTGAGCGTGCTCGTGTTGCGCACGCTGATGGCGCTGCCTGACGTGACATTGAGCACCGCGCCGGGCGACACGTTGATCGTCACATTGGCGCTGGCGGGCGCCGTGGCGATGGGCTGCGTCGATGGATTCGGCGCGCGCGTGTCGCACGTCGCGGTCTGGCCCGCGAGCGGAGCGGTGTTGTCACAGGCGCCGTAGGCCGACGCGGCCCTCAGCACGCATGACGCACCGAAAGCAAGACAGAGCGCACGCTCGATCGATGTCGAGCGCATTGATGGCGACGCACGAGGCATACGTCCTCCGGTCGTGCGGATCGCGCCATAGTTTCACTTCGAACCATGATGCAGAGTGATTGGTGCGCGGACCGCAACGCTCCACTCAGGGTAGGCCACGTCACGCGCATGTGCAACGCCTGCTGAAGACTTTGGGTCGAACGTTCAGACAGGCTTGCCTTCGCTCGTTGCCCAGTTCGGCATGAGCGCATTGCTCGTCAAGGTTTCGTCGATGAGCTTTTGCGCCGTCTGCCGCCCCGCCACCGGCAAGCCTTCCGGATCGAGTACGCCGATCTGCACCAGCACCGACGCCTGATCCCAGTAGATGTGTTCGTTATAGAGCTTGTCGCCGCGAAAGCGGATCACGGCGAGCATCGGGACTTCGAAGTACTTTCCGGTGGGCGCGAGGCCCGGCAGCAGCCAGTCGATCTCGCGATCATGCGTTGCGCAGAACACGAACTCATCGACGACACGATCCGAACCGATCGTGCGCGACACCGGGATCAGCTTCGTGTCGGCAGGATTCGAGTGCACGAAGTGATGCGTGTAGAAGCGCTTGAGCTCGTCGTGTCCGACGCCGCCCGTCATCGTCGGAACATGATTGACGTAGGGTTCGGCGACCATCGTCGTCATGACGGACTCGACGTCGCGCGTGGCGAACTCGAAATGGCAATGCTGCTCCCACAACTGGTTCAGATCGAATACCGGACCGAGCACCTTGCGCAGCATCGAGAGCGTGCGCGAATAGGCCATCAGGGCAGCGGGCTTGTCGTAGGCCGGATTACCGGTATCGACGAAACCCGGCGCGCAGCCGGGATACACATAGCGTTCGATCGACGGCTTGCCCGCCAGCGCGGCCTCGCTCTCGCGCGGGTCGTATGCGGCCCGCTCGGCGAAGTGGAAAACGATGGGACAGCGGATCGTCGGGATTTCGGCCAGGCACGCCGGGAGGTCGTCAGGGTAGTAGCAGGCGGCGCAATCCACGTCGGCTTGCGCGGCAATGCGCGTCGCGAGCCGCCCGCCGCGCCCGAAGCCGATGACCGCGACCTTGCCCGCGTGCTGCGGCAACGCGCGCAGTCTCTCGACGAACGCCGCCACGTTATCCGCCTCCACGCCGCCCGGCAGCGGTTCGTGCGCGGGCAGGCGCGGCGCGAGCACGACGTAGCCTTCCTCGGCGTAGAGATCGGCGGTATGGCGGATGAAGTCGTCCACGCCGGAAGCATCGTGCAGCAGAACGATACCCGGCCCCGATCCCGTCGCGGGATGCGTGAAGTAGGCGGGCAAGGAAGTACCGTCGCGAAGCGTGATGTCAATGAACGTGCCGCTCATGATCTGCGTTTCCCTCTATATGGAATAGGTTTAGCGCAGGATCGTATCGGCGAGCAGCTTCACATTCAGCACGACGATCACGCCCGCGACGAGCCACGCCAGCGCCCCGGTCCAGCGCGAAATGACGAAGACGCCCATTTTGCGGCGGTCGGAGACGAAACGCACGAGCGGAATCACCGCGAACGGCAGTTGCATCGACAGGATCACCTGGCTCAGCACCAGCAATTGGCCGGTGCCCTTCTCTCCATAAATGGCGGTCACCACGATCACCGGCACGATGGCGAGCGCGCGCGTAATCAGGCGTCGCGCCCAGTTCGGGATGCGCAGGCGCAGGAAACCTTCCATCACGATCTGTCCGGCAAGCGTCGCGGTCACGGTCGAATTCAGGCCGGAGGCAAGCAGCGCGACCGCGAAGAGCGTCGATGCAATGCCCAGGCCGAGCAGCGGCGACAGCAAGCGGAACGCGTCGCCGATTTCCGCGACGTCCTCGTGACCGTTCGCGTGAAACACGGCCGCCGCCACGATCAGGATCGCCGCGTTGATGAACAGGGCGAGCGTCAGGGCGATCGTGCTGTCGAGGGTCGCCCAGCGGATCGCCTCGCGCCGCGCCTTCACGGATTTGCCGTAGGCGCGTGTCTGCACGATCGACGAATGCAGGTAGAGGTTGTGCGGCATCACCGTCGCGCCGAGGATGCCGATCGCCACGTACAGCATCTCCCGATCGGCGACGATGCGCGGCGTCGGCACGAAACCGCGCAGCACTTCACTGAACGGCGGCGCGGCGGCCGCGATCTGCAACGCGAAACACCCTGCGATCACAACCAGCAACGCGATCACGAATGCTTCGAGCAGCCGGAAACCGCGGTTGATCAGCAGGAGCAGCAGGAAGGCGTCGAGCGCGGTGAGCAGCGCGCCCGCGATCAGCGGAATGCCGAACAGCAATTGCAGCGCGATTGCCGTGCCGATCACCTCGGCCAGATCGCAGGCGATGATCGCGGCCTCGCACGCGATCCACAGCGCGATGTTCACGGGCTTCGGATAGTGTTCGCGGCACGCCTGCGCGAGATCGCGTCCGGTCGCGACGCCCAGACGGACGGCGAGCGCCTGCAACAGGATCGCCATCAGGTTCGACAGGAGGATGACGCTGAGCAGCGTGTAGCCGAAGCGCGAGCCGCCGGCGAGATCCGTGGCCCAGTTGCCCGGATCCATATAGCCGACCGAAATCATGTAGCCGGGACCGGCGAAGGCGAGGAAGCGGCGGATCCATCGGCCGCCCGTCGGCACATGCACGGATGCGTACACTTCGGGCAGGCTGGGGCGCGACTCGGCTTCCTGCTCCGACGGCTTCGGTGTATGGCGGACGGGATCAAGCATCGGCTCGCTTCCTCCGGGCATGGCGGGTTGGACCTGCTCGAAATATGCGCCGAGGCTTGGGGCGCTGGCAAGCGAGGGGCTTTGGCGGTCATCGACATCGGCAGCCTGATAATCACACTTATCAGATGTAGCGATTTTCCTTGTCAAATTCGAAGCTGGTTGATAACCTCGCCGCAAATGACTGAAAAGAAAGGATAAATGGCTAGCGACACGCCCTCCTCCTTGGTTCATGGCGCTCAAGCGGGGCGTATCGACGGACCCAGTCGGCTGACCCGTCAGCACTTCGCGCTGTATCGCGGTTATCTCGATGGCGTCGCCGAGGCACAGCTCCATGCGTCCTATGGCGACGCGGGAACCGATGTGCGCGTGACGCGGCGACTCATCGACGTTCTGCGCGACACGCTTTCCGTACTGGCACGCCGGGCGCGGGACACCGAGGCGGCGCATCTTCTGCGGCTGCGCCCGGGCAGCATCCCGCTGTTCGAGGCAACGCCCGACTCGGCGGCCCCATCGCTCGACGAATTCCGCGAACGGATCGATCCGGATGGCGTGTACGGCGAATCCGAATTGCTCGCGCTGTTCGAGGAGGCCTATCCGCCGGGCAGTTCGCCCGCGCTCGATCGTCGCGCGGCCCGCAACGCCCGGCTGCGGCGGCGGCAGGCGGAAGCGCTCGCGCGCATGGAAGCGAGCCTGGTTCAGGAACCGCGCCCCGATCATCCCGTCGACGGCTGGTTCGAACCGGCAGTCAGCGCGCGGCTGGCGGCGGCCGGGTTGATGACCGTCGGGGATGTCATCGAACGTGTCGAGCAGCGCGGGCATCGGTGGTATGCGTCCGTGCCGCGGCTCGGGCCGAAGGGCGCACAGAGGGTCGTCGACTGGCTGCGGCTTCACGAGCAGGCGCTTCAGTGCTCGATTTCTCCACGCGCGCTGTTGCCACGTCGGCAGTGGCAGCCCGTGGCCGCGAGCCACGGAGAGCACGCTCCGCTCACGGTCGCGCCACTCGAAGCGCTGCGGGTGCCGGCGGCGCTCGACGGGTCCAAGGGGACGAATCGGGCCGCATCAGTCGCGCGTTTCAACACGGACATCCGGGCGATTTTCGCGTGGCTCGACGCCCGGTCCGCCAGCGAACACACGCGCCGCGCGTACCGGCGCGAGGCCGAGCGGCTCCTGCTCTGGGCCGTTCTGGAGCAGGAAAAGGCGCTTTCATCACTGGACGCGCACGCGTGCGCGGACTATATCGACCGATTTCTCTCAGACCCGCAGCCGGCGGGGCGCTGGATTTCCGCGCGTCGCGGCGAACGCGCGTTCTCGGGCTGGCGCCCGTTCGCCGGGCCGCTTTCCGATCGGAGCCGGGAAACCGCGCGCTCCATTCTCACCGCGATGTGCGAGTGGCTGGTCGGCGAGCGTTATCTGGCCGTCAATCCCTTTACCGGCGTGCCGCGGGTGATGAAGCCGGCTGCCTTCGACGCCTCGTCGCGCACGTTCAGCCAGGCACAGTGGGGCGCGCTGCTCCAATCCGTCACGCGAACGGAATACAGCTTCGCGGAACATCGCGATCGGCTCGCCCTGCTGCTGGCCTACTCGACTGGCTTGCGGCGCGCCGAACTGGCTGATGCGAGCACCGGCGCGCTGAGTGTCGGGAGCCTCGACGGCGTGGATGATCCGGTGTGGCGATTGAACGTCGAGTCGGGGCGCGGGACACGTCGGAGCGTGTTGCTGCCGGCGGTCGTCATCGAGACGCTGCGGGAGAATCTGGCGCTTCGCGGCTTGCCCGAGCCGCTGGCGTGCGCGGCGGACACGCCCTTGCTTGCCCAGGCGCGCAGCGGTTTGCCCATCACGCCGGACGGCGTCGGTAAGCTTCTCAAGGGAATCTTTTCCCGCGCGGCCGCTCAGGCTGATTCCGAGGCCCCCGGCAGCGGCCACGCCCTGCAGCGCGCGAGCACGCATTGGCTTCGCCACACTCACTCGACGCACGCGCTCAGTCACGGCGTCGATCTGCACGAAGTCGGCGCCGGACTTGGCCACGCAAGCCGTTCGACCACGGCGCTCTATCTGGAAAACGACGATCCTCGCCGCCTTCTGGGCCTGGAAACCCTGATCCGAAGCCTGTCCAGCGACCGGTAAACCGGGACGCTGCGGCGATTTCGTGTTTACTTGGGCGACAGACGTTGTAAAAATGTCCGCTGCGGGCAGTCAAACACCTCAGAGTTTACTTGAGGTTTACCGGTTCGCCGTTTATTCTTCGGTTTGCAGCTTGTTTTCCACAAACCGAAGAATTACTTGCCTACCCAAGCCCGCCAGTGACTGCGAATTCCATGCTAAGCGCTCGGCTTCCCGAAGTCGATCAATCCGTTTCGATCGAAACGCTCTTGGGAGTGGCCGCCCAAGCCACTGACATCCTCAATCAGATCCGCGATGCAATGTTGGAGCCGTATCCGCGCAAGAGCGCGCCGACATTCACCAGCTCGCAGGTTGCGTCGCTGTGCGGTATCGACAAGCAACGCTTCCAGTACCTGACGACCAAAGGCGACTTGCCCGCGGGTACGTCGAAGGGCGCCGGACGAAGCAAGGAGTTCACGCTCGAGGAAGCCCTCACCTGGATCCGGTCGACGCGGGAACGCGTCCGGCGGCCTGAAGGGAAGCGCGGGCGCATCGTGACGGTGGCGAATTTCAAGGGCGGCGTTGCCAAGACCACGACCGCGGTATCGGCAGCGCAGGCGCTGACGCTGCTCGGGCGCAAGGTGCTGGTCATCGACTGCGATCCGCAGGGGACCACCACACAATTGTGCGGCTGGGCGCCCGACGCCGAAATTTCCGATGACCAGACGCTGCTGCCGCTCATTTATGGCGATCAGCAGACGCTGCACTACGCGGTGCAGGAGACGTATTGGCACAACCTGGATCTGATCCCGGCTTCTTCGTCATTGTTCGACGCCGAGTTCGAGATCCCGGCAAAGGTGCTGAACGACAGCACGTTCGAATTTTGGGAGATCGTGCACAAGGGCCTGATGCCGCTGACCGAGGAGTACGACGCGGTCATCATCGACACGCCGCCTGCGCTCAGTTATCTCACGATCAACGCGCTGCTGGCGTCGGATGCGATCCTGCTGCCCTGCCCGCCCGAAGCCCTCGATTTCGCCAGTTCGACCCAGTTCTGGCATCTCTTCGCGGACATCGCGAAGAAGCTGCCGGGCGTGCTCGAGCAGAAGCGTTTCGACTTCGTCAATGTGATCCTGACCAAGGCAAAGTCGGACGACGTTTCGCGCGTCGTGCGTGGCTGGCTGCAAAAAGCGTATGGCGACCGCGTATTGCCGTTCGAGATCCCCGAGTCGACCGTTCCGAAGGGTGCATCGGCTCAATTGTCCACGGTGTATGACCTGTCGAAACCGGATGGCAGCACGGCTGCCTACAACCGGTTCAAGGAACCGCTCGACAGACTCGCGGAACACCTCGACGCGCAGTTCGTTCGCGCCTGGAATCAGACGGAGGTTTAAATGGGTATCGGGGACAGACTCCTCGCGAAGACCGCAAATATCGGCAGCAAACCGGCGGAGACTTCGCATCAGCAGCGGCCAGTCAGCGCGGAGGCGCGCACGTCGCCCGGCAGATTGATGGACGCGCAGAATCGCATCAATTCGGCGCAGGCGCGAATCAAGGAACTCGAAACTCAACTCGAGGAACGAGCGGCGCTGGAAGTGCCGCTCGACTCGCTTGTGGAGATCGACGGCAGACGGCGCAAGCTGACGGCCGAGCAGTTTCAGGAGCTGAAAAGCAACCTGGCGCAACATGCGCTCGCGACGCCCATTCTGGTGCGGGCCCTGCCTGACGCACGCTACGAGATTGTTGCGGGTCACAATCGGGTCGCCGCTTACCGCGAACTGGGCCGCGCGACGATCCGGGCGAACGTGGCGTCGATTGAAGAAGGTGAGATCGAGTTCGCTGCGTTCTTTTCGAACTTGCTGTCGCCGTCGCTTACCGACTTTGAGAAGTATTGGAACTTCAAACGGCTGCAGGAATTGAGCGGGCTGACGCGCACTGAGATTTCAGAGAGCGCCGGACTGAGCAAGAGTCACGTCACACGGATCTTTTCTTTCGACGCCCTTCCGGATGCAGCCAAGGTGGCGCTCGCCGAGCGGCCTGAACGACTCGGAAGCAATGCTGCTCAGAAACTGGCAGCACTGACAGAAGCGGGCAAAGCGGAAAAGGTAATCGAAGCAGTACGCCGTCTGGTTGACGACGAAGCGTTCACGCAAGACAAAGCCGTGTCGTTCGTGGCTGAAAAGCCGCGCGTTGCGACACCTAGCGCGACTGTAGTTCGCACGGGAAGAAGAAAGGTATGTGAGGTGTCGACGCGCAATGGTGTTGTGGGCGTCCGATTCTTCGAAAAGGATGCGACGGAGGCGGAACAGTGGGGGCAGCGTATCGCGGAATTCATCAACCAGACGCTGCGTGAATCAGAACAAGATTGAGCTCTAATAGGTTTTCTTTTGAAATCAATCGCTTAGCTGATTCACAAAGATTCAAGGCAGATGACTCTAGTAGAAACTCCTTAGAAATCAACAGCTTGAAACTTCAGAAACAAGAGGTCGCTATGTAAATAGCACACGCTAGAAAGACAAAAGCCTTCGGCGCCAACCGAAGGCTTTTGAATATTGGGCTTTACTGCAAGTCGCCCGGTCCGCTTCCCGACGCCAATCGGGTCACGAGTACGCACCTCGAAGTTTAGCGGAACGCGATAAGCAGTCAAGCGTTTGTCTTCCATTTTTCGAAATGGACGTTCTTGATATGCGTATCGCGCAACATTCCGTTGCAGGCGAGGTGGATGTTCGCCCGCAGAATTCCGAACTGCCTACCTTGGAGCAAGATCAGCGGGCTCTCGACGAGTACGCGTGCGATCGCTCCAACCTTCCTTGGGTGATTTTTCGTGCAGCACATCGGGCCACGCATACGTCTGCGCTCCCGGCTCGTGCGCGTGCGCTGTTCGCCGCCCTCGCTCGCACCGTCGATGCCAGGAAGCCCTACGCGGCGATCTTTGCCCGTCGCGAACTGCTGACTGGCCGCGCGATGCAATCCATGCGGACGTTCTATCGCAGTCTCGACGATCTCGAAACAGCTGGTTTCATCACCAGGCCGCCCCAGATGCGCTACGGTTCCGCCGGGCTCTTCGGCAGGGCTTATCTGCACCTGACGTCCAAGGCAGCGACCCTGCTCGGCCTGGTGGAGTCTGATGTCTGCTCCGAATCGACGTCGGCCGAAGCGCGGACGCCGTCTGCCGGCACCGCACCTGAGCTTTCTTTGGCGCGGCCGTGTGCCACGCTGGCAGACGGCGCTATATATAAGGATCTAAACCCTACTCGTCAAAAGAGACAACCAGGACGCCTCCCCGCGGACCTTCAACGCCTCCTGCCACTGGGATTTCGTGAATTTCTGATTTTCAAACTCATGAGCGAGGCGAAGCGCGCCGGGAAGCTGCTCTCGGATGTCGTCGAAGCCAGCTGGCAGCACCTCCGCCGCGCGACGCACCCGATCAGCTACCTGCGCACTCTGCTGCGTGCTCCCGTTGATTTCGCGTATCGGCTGCGCGTTCAGCGCATCGCCGTTGAAGCCGACCGACAGCAGCAGGAGCGCGAGACGCACGTCGAACGCACAGTCGTTCATCTCGCCGGACAGGCCTTCGCCAGTCGCGATGGATTGCGTACGTACCATGTCTCGACCGACGCAACCTCGGTCACGATCCATCATCGTGACGAAGCTCGTCCCCGTGTCCACGCCGGGAATTGGGCCCAGGATTTCGTGGCTGCGATGGAAGCAGGACAGATCGTCGGGATAGACGCGGCTCGTTCACTCGGCGCTCAGCCGCGGACACTGACCACTCCGGAGTCGAAGGCAGCCTCGTCTGGATCGGAGCAACGTATGCGCGAACTCAGACAATTCCTCCGCTTGAAGCAAGCCGGAATCACCCCAACTAGGTCTGCGAGGGCAGTCGAGGCACCCGTTGCATCGCCTGCATTGCCCGAAGTCGCTCGCAAGCCGTTGGGCGAGTTTTTGCGAAAGTTATCCAGTGTCGCAGTACAACTCGATCCAACCCCATTTTGAACGCCCATGGGGTTGACTCCTGCTGATCTATAGCCACTCGCTTGCAAGGTTGTGCCGAGAGACCAGCCGAGCGCCGCCAACAAAAGTTTTCAGAATATGTGCTGCGACGCAGCAGGACCTGATAAACTCTAAGGTTGCGTCTGAGAGGGCGTTTGAAAAGCGCGGCCGCGCGTGAATGCGGTCTGCGTGTTTTGCTCGATGCGATTTTCAGCAAGCCGTCCGTGGTCGAAGCTGTCATCGAAATCATTGCGAGCCGTTACGCTCGCTACCGGGGATCTGTCGTCGCCGAGCAAACCTGTCGAGGAGAAAGTATGGCAAGTTTTGATCGGGAAGATTCGGAGCTGGACATCGTCGCACCGGCGCGCAAGTCGCCGGGACGGCGGTCGAACAAAGGCAAGGGCCAGGCCGGCACGACGCAGCCCGATGTCGCAATGACCGCAGAGCAGAATGAAGAGCGTCAGCGCCAGATGCGCGCGCTCATCCAGTTGGGCAAGGAACGCGGTTATCTCACGCACGCTGAAATCAGCGACCACCTGCCGGACAACTTCGCTGAAACCGCAGCGATGGAAACCATCGTCAGCACGTTCAATGACATGGGCGTCGCGGTTTACGAGCAGGCTCCGGACGCCGAAACGCTGTTGCTGAACGACACCGCGCCGAGCGTCGTTACTGACGAGCAATCGGACGAAGAAGCGGAAAACGCGCTTTCCACCGTCGATTCCGAATTCGGCCGCACCACCGACCCCGTCCGCATGTACATGCGCGAAATGGGCGCCACCGAGCTGCTCACGCGCGCGGGCGAAATCGCCATCGCGAAGCGCATCGAAGACGGTCTGCATGAAATGATTCAGGCCATCGCCGCCTGTCCGTCGACGGTCGCAAGCATTCTCGCGGACGCGGCCCAGGTCGAAGCCGGTGAGCTAAAGATCGACGACCTCGTCGACGGCCTGAAGGAAGAAGACACGGAAGACGCGGACATGTCCGCATCCGACACCGCCGATTCAGCCGATATCGATACGGATACCGATGAATCCGACGAAGATTCGGATGACGAAGATGATCTCGACGGCGACGATGCCGGCGCATCGAACGAAGCGCGCCTGAAGCAGTTGAAGGCCGATTGCCTCGCCATCTTCGCACGCGTCAGCGAACTCGCCGAACAGGCAAGTCATCCGAAGGGTTCGGGCGTGATCGCGTCGAAGGGTGTGGAAAAGGCGCGTGCCGAAATCCAGCGCGAGCTCGGTTCCATCCGCTTCACGGCCAAGACCATCGACCGCCTCTGTGCCGACGTGCATCAGCAGGTCGCGCAAGTGCGTGAGATCGAACGTCGTGTCCTGGCTATCGCGGTCGACCGTTGCGGCATGCCGCGCGAGAAGTTCGTCGAGTCGTTCCCGGGCCACGAGACCGACCTCGAGTGGACCGCGCGTACGGCGGCGTCGTCGAAGCACTATGGCGCATCGCTCGAGCGCAGCTTGCCGGCCATTCAGGCTGAACAGCAAAAGCTCATCGACATTGAAGGCGTCGTGCAAATGCCGCTCAAGCAACTGAAGCAGATCAACCGTCAGATGACGGCTGCCGAGCTGAAGATGCGTCAGGCCAAGCGCGAGATGATCGAAGCCAACCTGCGTCTCGTGATCTCGATTGCCAAGAAGTACGTCAATCGCGGCATGCAGTTCCTGGATCTGATCCAGGAAGGCAACATCGGTCTGATGAAGGCGGTGGACAAGTTCGAATATCGCCGTGGCTGGAAGTTCTCGACCTACGCAACGTGGTGGGTGCGTCAGGCCGTGACGCGTTCGCTGGCCGATCAGGCGCGCACGATCCGCGTGCCGGTTCACATGATCGAAACGATCAACAAGCTGAACCGCATCTCGCGCGAGATCCTGCAGCAGACCGGTCAGGAAGCGCATCCGTCGGTGCTCGCCGAGCGCATGGAAATGCCGGAAGAAAAGATCCGCGGCATTCTCAAGATCGCGAAGCAGCCGGTGTCGCTCGAAACGCCGGTCGGCGAAGATGCCGATGCAACGCTGGGCGACATGATCGAAGATCAGGGCGCGACGTCGCCGGCCGAGGCCGCAGTGCATGCGAACATGCGCGCTGCCATCGACGACGCGTTGAACGCACTCTCGCCGCGTGAAGCGAAGGTGCTGCGTATGCGTTTCGGTATCGATACGGCGTCGGACTATACGCTCGAAGAACTGGGCAAGCAGTTCGATGTCACGCGCGAGCGTATTCGCCAGATCGAGAGCAAGGCCATGCGCAAGCTCATGCATCCGAGCCGCGCTGACAAGCTGCGTCCTTTCCTGGACCGCTAAGCGCTCAAGCCGCCCGGACTTCGGTCCGGGCAAGCCGAGACTGAACGCGTGCCGCCTTATCGGGCGGCACGCGTTTTTTTATACGCGCGCAACTCATCAGCCGTGCGCCGAGCCTTTCGCACCGCCCGGCGGCGAGCATGCTTCGAGCGCGACGATCGCCTTGTGCGCCAGAGTCAGCGTCTCTTCACACGCGTGCTGGTCGCGGAACTTCGAACAGCCGCCGCCCGCATCGACCTTGGCCACCGCGTCGCGCAACTTGCCCAGCGCGGATTGCGGAGAGCCGGCGTCCCGGATGATCGAAGCGAGATCGAAGGCGCTGCCGGAATCCGTTTCGACATAGCCCGGACAGGGCGCCTCCGCATGCGCAGCGACACCAATCAATCCGATGGCCGATAGCAGCATGAATCGGCGCAAACGGCGTAGGGGCGAAAACGTAGCATTCATGGAGGTCTCCACCTCGACTTCGGAACAGGATCAACGACTTGCAGCGAGCGAGAAGACTTATCCCCAGAACCGGAGCACAAGGGTGTGGATATCCTGGGCATCCGTCGCGCAAGACGTTGACGCGCAACACTATTCTTGCGACGTTTGAAATTCGCGCAGCTGACGTCTGCCGATTGTGAACCCATTGCCCGAACCGTGTCATCCGATCGAAAAGCGCCGCTTTCGACACAGCCCCGCACGCTCGAAATCCGATTACCCCCGCTTCGGAATGTCGAGACCGCGTATCACGGCCGGCCGCTGCAGGAATGCGTCGAGGGCGCGCTCGACGTTCTTGAACTCGTGAAAGTCAACGAGCTCGCGAGCCTCGTAGAATCCGACCAGATTGCGCACCCACGGGAAGATGGAAATATCGGCGATCGTGTATTCGTCGCCGATGATCCACTCGCGCTCGTCGAGTTGCCGATCGAGCACCGTAAGCAGCCGCTTCGACTCCGCGACATACCGCGCGCGCGGCCGCTTGTCCTCGAATTCCTTGCCAGCAAACTTGTTGAAGAATCCCACCTGCCCGAACATCGGCCCGATGCCGCCCATCTGGAACATCAGCCATTGCAGCGTCTCATAACGCTTCGCGATGTCCTCGGGCATCAGCTGCCCGCTCTTCGCCGCCAGATAAACCAGGATCGCGCCGGATTCGAACAGCGGAAGGGGCGCGCCATTCGGTCCGTTCGGATCGATGATCGCGGGAATCTTGTTGTTCGGATTCAGCGAAACGAATTCCGGCGACATCTGGTCGTTCGCATCGAAACGCACCAGATGGGGTTCGTACGACAGGCCGGTTTCCTCGAGCATGATGGAAACCTTGACGCCATTCGGCGTCGGCAGCGAGTAGAGCTGAATGCGCTCCGGATGCTGGGCGGGCCATTTTTGGGTGATCGGGAAGTCGGTGAGCGCGGTCATTGGAAGTCCTCTGAGGGTCGAATCGCAGAATATAACCAAGTCGCCGAATTTCCGTTTCGCACCACTGTCGCGCGCAGGGTCATCGAAACGACATCGCTCCGCGGGAAAATTGAGGGATCTCGAACAGACTGGCTCGGTCGAAACGCAGATTCTGTCCTTACCTCGACTACAAAAACGATTGTAGGATTCACTACACGAGCACGAGGATTAAGCGAAGCGCCCGACAAAGAATTCAAACCACCTACAAGAAGCCATGCCCCTTGCGGGAAGCATGCAGCGCTGCGCAACGTGCGAACCGATTCACTGGCTCGCTTATTGCATCGATGCGGATGCCCGTGCATCTGTGTTGGCCTACAAACCGACAGGTTTTATCGCTGCCATGAAAACCGCTCCTCTCGCAATGCTCACCGCATTCGCTGCCGTGGTCGGGGGACTGCTGCCCAGCCTGTGCGAAGCCACCCCGCTCGAAAGTCAGCTCGACTGCAAGTCCAGCGCGCACCGCTTCATTGCGCCGCTGGTCGCCGACAAATCCATTGACGCCCGGCCGATGCGCGTCGAATCCAACTCCGTCAACGCCTTCAAGCCGATGCAAGGCAGTCAGCTCACGGCTTACGGTTTCCGCGTCTATGCGGTGCTGGGCTACGAGCAGGGCGACGACATGTTCAAGCGCGGCAGCGGCCAGCCGATCAGCGAATCCTCCTATGGCGTCGTGGTCCTTGCGGCTGCGGAAACGGTCGAAGCGAAAGTGCGGGAGTCCGGCAGCACGGCCGTGGTGAAGCAGGTCGTGCCGATGCTGATGACCGCGGTCTTCTGCGACGGACGCGACGCGCGCAACACGACGACGGCCGGCCCGGTCACGACGGAAGCCTCGCGTAATCGCTGAAGTCGCAGGAACCGCACGAACACGGCGATAATGTTCTCCCGAATTCAGCGCGCAGCTGTTGCGCGCCCAACAACAGGAGAACGCCGATATGTCCGACGCAGCCAATCAGTCTCAACGAATTGCCATCGTCACCGGAGCGGGTAGCGGAATTGGCCGGGCGGCGGCGTTGGCGCTCCTCGGCGACGGCTGGTCGGTCGTACTGGCGGGACGTCGGCCGGCGCCGCTGCAAGCGGTCATCGACGAAGCCGACGCAGCCGGTCGCGCGCTCGCCGTGCCGACGGACGTGTCGGATCCGGAATCCGTGGCGCAGTGCTTCAGGACCGCGGTCGAACATTTCGGCCGCGTCGACCTGCTGTTCAATAACGCCGGCGTGACGAACCCGCCCGGGCCGTTCGAGGACTGGACACCGGAGCAATGGCGGAATGTCGTCGACATCAATCTGAACGGCATGTTCTATTGCCTCCAGCAGGCGTTCCGCACGATGAAGGCGCAAACGCCGATGGGCGGCCGCATCATCAACAACGGTTCGATTTCCGCCAGCGCCCCGCGCCCGAACTCGGCCGCATACACCGCGACGAAGCACGCGGTTCAAGGCCTGACGAAAACCGCCTCGCTCGATGGCCGCAAGTACGACATCGCGGTGGGTCAGATCGACGTCGGCAATGCGATGACGGAGCTTTCGGAGCGCATGTCGAAAGGCGTGCCGCAGGCGAACGGCGAGATCGCGGTGGAGGCGATGATGGACGTGAAGATCGTCGGCCAGTCGGTGCTTTACATGGCGGACCTGCCGCTCGAGGCCAACGTCCTGTTCCACACGGTGATGGCGACGAAGATGCCGTTCGTCGGCCGCGGCTGACCGTTACCCGACCCGATACCAGACGCGAATGCCTGAATACCAGTGGCTCACGCTGGTATCGTCGCCGGCGCCGAACGTCGAGAGGCTCTCGACGTTCAATACATCCACCGCGTTTTCCGCAATCCACTGATTCGCGCGCTCGACGAGCGCCGCGCCGTTCTCGTACACGTTGCCCTTGATGAGGTGATGCTGCACGACCTGTCGCTCGAAATCTTCGTAGGCGATCTTCGTCATCCTGAGTCTCCGTAGTGGTCCGGCTTGTTTCGACGTCATGCTGCGGCGCAGCGCTCCTGCCGCATGACGCGTCCTGCCGATTCGAGCATCATATGGCCTGAGACACGCTCGTGCGAATCGGTGAAATCCGCGTACGAGCGGCCCAGCACGACACACAGCACAGCACACCACAACACGACTGACCCGAGGCGATCAAAACGAAAGCGCGCCGCGTGCGCCCACCAATGCCCGACGCTGGAGACACCAAGGAGAGCACGCATGGACATGCGGCAACGCGAGCACATCGAGGCAGTCGTCGCGGCCACCACGCGGACGCAATCGCTTGCGCCACAGCGCCTGCACGAAAGCATCATCGAATCGTCCTGGCGGCGTTGCGTGCATCAATACGGACTGGACCCGTCGCGCATGCAGGAGGCGCGCATCCTGCCGCAGACGCGGCTGCGCGAGCATCAGCAGCGCATCGACGACTTCGCGCGCATCGCCCGTCACGGTCTCGAGACGCTGTACGAGCAAGTCGCCGGCATGGGCTACGTCGTCTTGCTGACGGATGCGCTGGGCGTGACCGTCGATTACATCGGCGACGCCAATACCGATGCCGCATTGCGCCGCGCGGGCCTCTATCTCGGCGCGGAGTGGAGCGAAGCGGGCGCGGGCACCTGTGCGGTGGGCACCGCGCTGACCACCGGCCAGGCGCTGACCGTCCATCAGCTCGATCATTTCGACGCCACGCACATTCCGCTCACCTGCACGGCGGCGCCGCTCTACGATTCGCGCGGCGCGCTTTCCGCGATCCTCGATATCTCCGCGCTCGTTTCGCCGCAGGCGCGCGACAGTCAGAACCTTGCGCTGCAACTCGTGCGCATCTACGCGGGGCATATCGAGAACGCCAACTTCCTGCGCACGCATCGGCAGGACTGGATCCTGAAGCTGAACGCGTCGCCGGAATTCGTCGACGTCGATCCTGAATACCTGATTGCGCTCGATGCGGGCGGACGCATCGTCGGCCATAACCGGCGCGCGCATACGATGCTGGCGGCGGAAATCGGCCGGCCGGTCGCGCCGGGCGAACCGGCGGCGTCGCTCATCGGCGTGCCGTTCGACACGCTCTTCGACGCGCGTCTCGAAGAGCTCGGCCGCTTCGTCTATTCACGGCCGAGCGAACTGCGCGCGGTGCCGCTCGCGAAATCCGGCGCGTTCCTTTACCTGAGCGTGATGCCGCCCGCGCCGTGCATCGCGCCGGCGACGAGCGCCAACCGGCCGCGCACGGTGGACGTGCCCGCGCCGCTTGCGGCGCTATGCGGCGGCGATGCCGCCTTGACGCGTCAGCTGGAACGCGCGGCCAAACTCGCCGATGCGCCGATCAACCTGCTCGTCAACGGCGAAACCGGCAGCGGCAAGGAGTTCTTCGCGAAGGCGCTGCATCGTGCGAGCGCGCGCCGCGCGGGTCCGTTCGTCGCGGTGAATTGCGCGGCGATTCCGGAGACGCTGATCGAAAGCGAACTGTTCGGCCATCTGCCGAACAGCTTTTCCGGAGCGGGCGCGAAGGCGAAGCGCGGGCTGATCCAGGAAGCCGATGGCGGCACGCTGTTCCTCGATGAAATCGGCGACATGCCGCGCGAACTGCAATCGCGTCTGTTGCGCGTGCTGGCGGAGGGCGAGGTGCTGGCGATCGGCGCATCGCGGCCCGTGTCCGTCGATGTGCGCGTGATCTCGGCGACACATCAGTCGCTCGACGCGCTCATGCAGGACGGACGTTTCCGCGAAGACCTGTACTACCGGTTGAACGGCGCGCGCTTCACGTTGCCGCCGCTGCGCGAGCGCACCGACCTCGACTGGCTGATCCGCAGGTTTCTCGAAGAAGGCGACGACACCGCGCGCCCCACGGTGACGCTCTCAGCCGGCGCGCGTGAGCGGCTGCATCGGCATGACTGGCCGGGGAATCTGCGCGAATTGTGCAATGCGCTGCGCTATGCGCGGGCGGTGTGTTCGAACGGCGTGATCGAGATCGACGACCTGCCGGAAGGCCTGAGCCACGTCGCGCTGCCGGATGACGCGCCGCGCGCCGTCGAGGCGTTCGATCCGCATCGCCTGCCGCCCGAAGGCATGCTGCTGATGCAGTACCTGCGCGCGGCGAGCTGGAATCTGAGCGCGGTTGCGCGACAGATCGGCGTGAGCCGCATGACGCTGTACCGGCGCATGGCGCGCTATGGCATCCAGTCGCCCAATCAGCGCGACGGCCACTGAACGCGCGATACGCCTGTCCACCGTGAGACACCTGCCGCTGTGACACCTGTCACGGCGGCGCCCGTTACACCCGCGATTTCCGCGGGTATTCCCGCGCTTTTTCCCCGCTGAACGGCTCCGTTCGATTGGCATAACGCTTGCCTTTATCGCCGCACAAAACACAGAACGGAGACACAGGCATGCGTGCAAACGCAACGCCGCTCGTCGGCATCATCGCCAATCCGGTTTCGGCGCGGGACATCCGGCGCGTCATCGCCAACGCCAATAGTCTGCAACTCGCCGACCGCGTGAACATCGTGTTGCGGCTGCTCTCCTCGCTGGCGGCGAGCGGCGTGCCGCGCGTGCTGATGATGCCCGACCGCGAAGGCCTCAAGGTCATGCTCCAACGGCATCTCGCGCGCAAGCAAGGTCCGGATGCCGGACTCGCGGCTGTCGAGTTCCTCGACATGCCCGTCACCGCGCGCGTCGACGACACCTTCCGCGCCGCGCGCATGATGCGCGAAGCGGGCGTCGATGCGCTGCTCGTGCTCGGCGGCGACGGCACCCATCGCGCGGTCGTGCGCGAGTGCGGAGAAGTGCCGCTCGCCGGGTTGTCGACCGGGACGAACAACGCCTATCCGGAAATGCGCGAGCCCACCATCTCCGGTCTCGCGACCGGCCTTTATGCCAGCGCGCGCGTGCCCGCCAACGAAGCGCTGGCGTCGAACAAACGGCTCGACATCGAGATTCGCGCTCGCGACGGCAGCGTGCGCCACGACATCGCGCTGGTCGACGCCGTGATCTCGCACGAGCACTTCATCGGCGCGCGGGCGCTGTGGAAGATCGAGACGCTCGCCGCCGTCTATGTGTCCTATGCCGATCCGCAGGCGATCGGCATGTCGGCTATCGCGGGCCTGCTCGAACCGCTCGGCCGTCACGATCGCGGCGGCCTCGCGGTGCAACTCGCCGCGCCCGGCGAAGGCGAGTTCGATCTGTGCGCGCCGATCGCGCCCGGGCTGATGGAGTCCGTGCCGATTGCAAGCTGGACGCGTCTCGCCGATGGCGTGCCGCATCGCGTGCGACAGCGCACCGGCATCGTCGCGCTCGACGGCGAACGCGAGCTGGCCTTCGGTCCCGATGACGAAGTAACCGTCACGCTCAGGGAGAACGCTTTTCGCAGTATCGACGTGGCCGCGTGCATGCGTTACGCGGCGGCGTCCGGGCTGATGCGCCAGCCCATGCGCAGCACCGGCACGATTCGCTAGACCCACCCCAAGGAGACAGAGATGACAGCAACGCAGCATGCGGGCGGCTTGCCGCTCTCGAAGGACGAACTGTTGAGCGTCTATCGCAAGATGCGCACGATCCGCGATTTCGAGGAGCGTCTGCACGTCGATTTCGGCCGCGGCGACATTCCCGGCTTCGTGCATCTGTATGCGGGCGAGGAAGCCGCAGGCGTCGGCATCATGAGCCATCTGAACGACGGCGACCGCATCGCCAGCACGCATCGCGGACACGGGCACTGCATTGCGAAGGGCGTGGACCCGGTCGCGATGATGAAGGAGATCTACGGCAAGAAGGGCGGTTCGTGCAACGGCAAGGGCGGCTCGATGCACATCGCGGATCTGTCGAAGGGGATGATGGGCGCGAACGGCATTCTCGGCGCGGGCGCGCCGCTGATCTGCGGCGCGGCGCTCGCGGCGAAGTTCCGCGGCAAGGGTGAGGTCGGCATCACCTTCGCGGGCGACGGCGCGTCGAACCAGGGCACCTTCCTCGAAAGCCTGAATCTCGCGGCCGTGTGGAATCTGCCGGTTATCTTCGTGATCGAGAACAACGGCTATGCGGAATCGACGGCGCGCGACTACGGCACGGCCGTGGACAGCTACGTGGACCGCGCGGCGGGCTTCGGCATTCCCGGCGTGACGGTGGACGGCACCGATTTCTTCGCGGTCCATGAAGCGGCGGGCGAAGTGATCCGGCGCGCGCGCGAAGGCGGCGGACCGGCGTTGCTCGAATGCAAGATGATCCGCTTCTATGGCCATTTCGAAGGCGATGCGCAGACCTATCGCGCGCCGGGCGAGCTCGACGAGATCCGCTCGAACCGCGACTGCCTGAAGAAGTTCGCGCAGGCCGTGACGCAGGCCGATGTGATCCAGCCGGCGGAACTCGACGCGATCGACAAGGAAGTCGCTGCGCTGATCGACCGCGCGGTGCAGGAAGCGAAGGACGCGCCGTTGCCGACCGCCGCCGATCTGCTCACCGATGTCTACGTCAAATATTGATTCCTGGAGACGACAATCATGGCCCGCAAACTGAGCATGAAGATGGCGATCAACGAAGCGCTCGATCAGGAAATGCAGCGCGATCCGAGTGTGATCGTGCTGGGTGAGGATATCGTCGGCGGCGCCGGCGCGGATGGCGAGAAGGACGCGTGGGGCGGCGTGCTCGGCGTGACGAAGGGACTCTATGCGAAACACGGCGACCGCCTGCTCGACACGCCGCTGTCCGAGTCCGCTTACGTGGGCGCGGCGATCGGCGCGGCGGCGTGCGGCATGCGTCCGGTCGCCGAACTGATGTTCATCGACTTCATGGGCGTGTGCTTCGACCAGATCTTCAATCAGGCCGCCAAGTTCCGCTACATGTTCGGCGGCAAGGCGGAAACGCCTGTCGTGATTCGCGCGATGGTCGGCGCGGGATTCCGTGCGGCGGCCCAGCACAGCCAGATGCTGACATCGCTGTTCACGCATATTCCGGGGCTCAAGGTCGTGTGCCCGTCGACGCCTTATGACACCAAGGGACTGCTGATCCAGGCCATCCGCGACAACGATCCGGTCATCTTCTGCGAGCACAAGAATCTCTACGGCTTCGAAGGCGAAGTGCCCGAGAACTCGTACGCGATTCCGTTCGGCGAAGCCAACGTGGTGCGCGACGGCAAGGACGTGTCCATCGTCACCTACGGACTGATGGTGCATCGCGCGCTCGAAGCCGCCGCGACGCTCGCGAAGGAAGGCATCGAAGCGGAAGTGGTGGATCTGCGCACGCTGTCGCCGCTCGATATCGACACCGTGCTGGAAACGGTGGAGAACACCGGGCGGCTGGTCGTCGTCGATGAAGCGAATCCGCGCTGCAACATTGCCACGGATATTTCCGCGCAGGTCGCGCAGCAGGCGTTCGGCGCATTGAGGGCGGGCATCGAGATGGTGTGCGCGCCGCATACGCCGGTGCCGTTCTCGCCGACGCTCGAGGATCTCTACATTCCGAACGCCGCGCAGATCGCCGACGCCGCCCGAAAAACCATGAAGGGAGGAAAGCACTGATGGCCGCAATCACACCGATCGTCATGCCCAAGTGGGGCTTGTCGATGAAGGAAGGCACGGTCAACGAATGGCTCGTGGAGGAGGGCACGGAGATCACCGTCGGCATGCCGATTCTTGATGTCGAAACCGACAAGATCGCCAACGCGGTCGAGGCCCCGGACGCCGGTTTGCTGCGGCGGCGGGTGGCGTCGGCGGGCGATACGCTGCCGGTGAAGGCGCTGCTCGGCGTGCTCGCGCCCGCCGACGTCAGCGACGCCGATATCGACGCGTATGTGTCCTCGTACGTGACGCCCGCCGACGACGAGGAAGAGGGCGAGGAAGTGTCGGCCTATCATTTCGTCGATGTCGACGGCATCCGCGTGCGCTATGCCTCGCGTGGCGGCGACGATGCGAGCCGGCCGGCGGTGCTGTTCATCCACGGCTTCGGCGGCGATCTCGACAACTGGCTCTTCAATCTCGATGCGCTCGCCGACAAGAACCGCGTGTTCGCGCTCGATCTGCCGGGCCACGGGCAATCGACGCCGAAGGTGCCGGGCACGACGCTCGCGGACCTCGCGGGGTTCGTCGGCAAGTTCATGGACGCGGTGCAACTCGACCGCGCGCATCTCGTCGGCCATTCGATGGGCGGCGGCATCGCGGCGCAGATGGCGGTGGATCAGCCGGAGCGGGTGGAATCGGTGGCGCTGATTTCGTCGTCCGGTTTCGGCGATGAGATCAACAACGCCTACACCGAAGGCTTCGTCACGGCCGAGTCGCGGCGCGAACTGAAACCGGTGGTCGAGTTGCTGTTCGCGAATCCGGAACTGGTGAGCCGCCAGATGCTCGACGACCTGCTGAAATACAAGCGACTCGATGGCGTCAGCGAAGCGCTGACGTCGCTCAATGCCGGCTTGTTCGCGAACGGCAGGCAGGCGGCGCAGCCCGGCGGCAAGCTGGCGTCGGCGGGCAAGCCGGTGCTGGTGATCTGGGGCGAGCGGGACCAGATCATTCCCGCCGCGCACGCGAAGAACGCACCGGAAGGCGCGACCGTCCGCGTGTTCGAGGACGCCGGACACATGAGCCAGATGGAGAAGGCCAACGAAGTGAACGCGTTGTTGAAGGAGCATGTCGGCAAGCGCGGCTGACGCGCCCGCCCCGCCGGAGCAGGCTGCCGGCGGGGCGGCGCCGTGTCGCGCGGTTATTGGCTACCATGCCGGGATGGCGTCGCTCGCGGCGCATTCCGAGATCGATTCCATGTCCTTCGAACTGATCGATTCCACCGGCGCTGCTTCTTCCGACGATCCGCTGCACGCCGAAGAAGCGCTGCTCGCGCGCGCGGCCGCGGGCGACGCCGTCGCGCATGTGTGGGAGGCGCCCGTTTCGCTGATCGTGCCGCGCAGTTATCAGCGCTATCCGGCGCTCGCCGATGCGCGCGAGGCTTTTGCCCGGCGCGGCTGTCCCGTGTGGCTGCGCCTGTCGGGCGGCGGACTGGTGCCGCAGGGACCGGGCATTCTCAACCTGAGTCTCGCGTATCCGGTGCGCTTGCCGATGGGTGCGCTCTCCGAAGGCATATACGAACACCTGTGCCGCCTGCTCGCCGACGCGCTCACGCCGCTCGGCGTGCTGACGCACTGGCAGGCCGTGGAAGGGTCGTTCTGCGACGGCCGCTTCAATCTCGCGTGGGGCCCCGGCGACGATGCGCGCAAGATCGCCGGCACCGCGCAATACTGGCGCCGCGTGCCGCACAGCAGTCACGACACGCCGCTCTATGCCGTGCTGGCTCACGCCGTCCTGCTGGTCGACGCCGATCCGATCGAGATCAACGCGCGCGCCAACGCGTTCGAGGCGATGATCGAGAGCCGGCGGCATTACGAAGACATGAAGATCGTGACCGTGGCGCAGGCGCTCGCTTACGAATGTTTTTCGATTCCCGTGGATCTGCGCCAGCGTGTGAGCGCCGCGCTGATCCAGCGCGTGAAGGACGCTTCCCCGCCAGCGCAGTAAGACGCATCGAGGTGGCCATGCCGCTCAGACGTGTTTCGAACGGGTTCTTCTTCGCGCTATGGGTCGCCGTCTGCGCCGCCGCGCCCGAATTCCTGTGGCAAGGGTTGTTCTCGCTCTTCGGCCATTTTTCGCTGACCGATGCCGCCGCCGCGCTGCTGATCGGCGCAATCCTGGCCTTTTTCGTCGAGCCCGTGCTGGAGAGGCTGCGCAGTCTCGGCGACGAGCCGAAGCACGCGGAGAAATCGCCGGCATTCGCCGCGTGCGAGGCGCTCGGCTTTGCCGTCGTCGCGGTGTGCGTGCACGAGGCGATCACCGTGTACGTCGCGGCGAGTCACGGCAACGCGCAGGCGGGGGAGAACCTGGCCAAGGCCGTCGCGCAGGCCGTGCAATGGGCGGTCACGCCGTTCTTCATCACCGTCGCGTGGCTGGTCGGGCGCGAGCCGTCGTGGTTCGCGTGGCCGGTGGCGGCGATCGCGGTGGTGGTCAGCGGGATCGTGGGCGTGGTGTGCGGATGGGATATGCACGTGCTCGTGACGAGCCTCATCCCGGCGATCTTCGTGTTGATCGCAGGGTGCGTCATCGTGCGGGAGCAATGGGACGCGACCACCTTCCGACGCTGCGCGCGGGCGACCGGCGTGATCGCCGTCACCTGGCTCGTGTTGAGCGGCGTGCTGCAACTCGTGCTGTGGCTTGCGCACGTGCAGGCGTTGCGGGTCTACGACTGGCTGGAGTTCTGGAGCGACGCGCGGTTCTACGTTGGCTGGGTGACGGGGCTGCTGGTCGCGCCGGGTTTTGTGCCCGACACGCCGCTCAGTGCCGGCGGCAAGGGCTGGCGCTGGCGGCGGTGAAACGGGATGGCCGACAGTCTAGTAAGACCCCGGCGGCGGCTGCCATCCCGGCGGGGGCGGCGGCGGAGGTGGCGTGGTGTAGGCCGCGCCCGCAGGCTGCTGTTGCTGGATCGTGCTGATGGCGCCGCGCACGGGAACCCGGTCGCCCGCTGCATACATGCATTGCAGATAGGAATAGTCGTAGCGTTGCTGCACGTTGTAGCCGGATGTCTGCGATGCTCCCAGGCCGAAGGCGCTGCCCGTCAGCAGACCCGCACCGGCGCCGATGGCCGCGCCCCCGCCGCCGCCGAACGCCGCGCCCGCCGCCGCGCCGATCGCGGTGCCGACAACTGCGCTGCCTATCGCGCTGGTGGTCGCCGCCTGATTGGCGTCCACGCCGCCGGTTTGCTGGAGCGCGAACTGACGGCACGAGGCGTCATCGGCGCGGAACTGGTCGAAGGTCTTGTTGCTGCCCGGCAGCGCCATCACGCTGGGACCGGTGGGCATCACGGTGCAGGCCGAAAGGCCGAGTGCCGCGGAGAGCAGGGCGAGCCTGGTGATGTTCATGGATGCTTGCAGATTCCTGAGATTGACGATGTCAGCAGCACGCGCGCCGCATCAGTTCGCAGATGACGGCGTGGCCGGAACCGGATGCCACGGTGCGGAGCAGCGCTTGACGTAGGGGTAGTACGCCTTCGCCGGGTCGCAGTAGTACCACATGCCGGGCTGCTGGGCGGGCGCGCCCGGATCGGCGGCGGGCTGGCCCTGTTCGACATACTGCACCGGTGCGGGAGGCGCGACCGGCGCAACGTAGACGGGCGGAGGCGGATAGTAGTAATACGGCGCGGGCGCCACCGGGTACGGGTAATAAGCGGGACCGCCAATCCACACGCCGACGCGGCCCCACGCATGAGCATTGGCGGCAACGCCGGCACTCGCCACGAGCGACAACGCGATAAAAGCCTTGAGGCGATTCACGACCTTCTCCAGGAAAAATGTTCGCTGATCTGCCAGGTACAACGGATATCGACGTCTGGCTGTTGACCGCGTGCAGCGCATCTTTCTACGCTATTCCCTTTATCGCGAAAACTCAATTACACGGCCACGAACGTATTTTTCGGCTTGTTACGCTGTAACGCGGCCGAGAAACAATGCCCTGCGATATCAGGCGCGCAGCACGGTGACGCCGGCCTGTTCGATGGGTTCCGTCAGCTTCGCTTCAGCCGCGCTTTCCACGATGAGGGTCTGTGCAAGCTCGATGCCGCCGATCCGGTAAGCCGATGCCGCGTTCAATTTCGCCGCCGACGCCAGCACCACCGTTTCCGCCGCTCGCGCCGCGAGCGCGCGCTTGATGTGGGCTTCCTCGAAATCTCCGGTCGTGAGGCCGGCCGTGGGATGGACGCCGGTGACGCCCATGAAGTAGAGGTCGGCGTGAATATGCGACATGGCTTCGACAGCCGCCGCGCCGACGGTGACGATGGAATGCTTGTAAAGCCTGCCGCCGATCAACACGACTTCCACCGCCGGATGTTCGGCGAGCGCCACCGCGACGCTCGGGCTATGCGTGACGATGGTTGCGTTGAGCGTGTCCGGAAGCTGGCGCACGAGCAGCGCGGAGGTCGTGCCGCCGTCGATGATGACGACCTGTCCCGGCGCGATCATCTCCGCGGCCCGGCGCGCGATGCGCCGTTTGGCATCGGACTCCATGTTCTCCCGCCGTGCGAACGACGCAACGGCCGGCGACGCCGGCAGCGCGCCGCCGTGTACGCGCTGCAGCAGTCCTTCCGTGGCGAGTTCGCGCAAGTCGCGCCGCACGGTGTCTTCGGAGACGCCGAAGCTCGCGCTCAGTTCGGTGGCGAGCACCTGGCCGTCGCGTTTCAGGGCGTCGAGAATGGCTTTCTTGCGTTGGCTGGTCAACATCGGTTGCGTGAATTTTCTTGATATTGCACGAAACTGCACGATACCATGCGCTGACTCAATCGTCGAATGGGAGAGCCGAATGGAAGCAATCGAAACGAAAGACCGCGTCCGCATCGTGAATACCGCTGTGCTGTCGGACGACTGGTATGTGCTCAGGAAAGTCACCTTCGATTTCCTGCGCCGCGACGGCACGTGGCAGCGCCAGAACCGCGAAACCTACGATCGCGGCAACGGCGCCACCATTCTTCTGCACGACCCCCAGACCGGCAACGTGCTGCTGACGCGCCAGTTCCGCATGCCCGCGTTCGTCAACGGACACGACGGCATGCTGATCGAGACGCCGGGCGGGCTGCTCGACGATGCATCGCCGGAAGAGCGCATCCGCGCCGAAGTGGAGGAGGAGACGGGCTATCGCGTGCGGCACGTCGAAAAGGTCTTCGAGGCGTTCATGAGCCCGGGATCGGTGACCGAGAAGCTGTACTTCTATCTCGGCGACTACGACAGTTCGATGCGCGTGTCGGCGGGCGGCGGCGTCGAGGAAGAGGGCGAGGAAATCGAGACGATCGAGGTGCCGTTGGCGCAGGCGCTGGAGATGATCGCGAGCGGCGAAATCATGGATGGCAAGACCATCATGCTGGTGCAATACGCGGCGCTGAACGCGCGTTCAGGCAAGTAGCGATACCGCCTTCACCTGCGCCCACACGCGCATGCCCGTGACGATACCCAGCCGGTCCAGCGAATAGCGCGTCACGCGCGCGAGCAGCGGCGAGCCGTCCACATCGAGACGCACGACGGCCTGCGAGGGATGCGCGTCGTCCGCGATGCCGAAGACCGTCGCGGGCAGCACGTTCAGCACGCTGCTGCGCGACTCGTCATGCGGGCCGGTGACGAGGCTTACGTCGCGCGCCTTTACGGTGATGCGCATCGGCTTGCCGTCGGGCAGCGGCGCATGCACCACGGTCAGCTTCGCGGTTGAAGCCGGCAGCGCGATCGTCAGCAGGCCATATGCGCTGTCATGACCGGCGACGACGCCTTCGAGCACGACCGATGCGTCATCGGCGAGCGCGAGCGGCAAGTCCAGGCGCGCGAGCGTTTGCGCAATCGGTCCGCTCGCCACGGCGCGTCCCGCTTCCAGCAGCACGAGATGATCGGCGAGCCGCGCCACTTCTTCCGGCGCGTGACTGACGTAGAGCATCGGGATATCGAGCTCGTCGTGCAGACGTTCGAGATACGGCAGGATTTCGAGCTTGCGCTTCTGGTCGAGCGACGCGAGCGGTTCGTCGAGCAGCAGCAGGCGCGGACTCGTCAGCAACGCGCGCGCGATGCCCACGCGCTGGCGTTCGCCGCCCGACAATCCCGACGGCATCCGTTCCAGCAAATGCCCGATGCCCAGCAGTTCGGCGGCCTGCGCGAGATCGACGCGCCGTTCGGCCGGTTTCACCCGATCAAGTCCATAACGCAGATTCTTGGTTACGCTCAGATGCGGAAAGAGGCTCGCTTCCTGGAACACGTAGCCAAGCGGACGCTTGTGGGTGGGCAGGAAAACATTGCGATCGGTGTCGAGCCAGACTTCGCCGTTGACGACCAGCTTGCCCGTGCGCGGACGCGCCAGTCCCGCGAGACAGCGCAGCAAGGTGGTCTTGCCGGAGCCGGAATGGCCGAAGATCGCGGTGACGCCGCGGCCGGGCAGTGCGAGATCGAGGTCGAGCGTGAAGCCGCTCTGTTCAACGAGAAAGCGCGCCTCGATGGCGGAAGTGAGTTCAGACATGCGCCGCGAAGGACCGTCGGCCGAAATAGAGCAGCAGAAGAACGACGAACGAGAATACCACCATGCCGCCCGCCAGCCAGTTCGCCTGGGCGTACTCGAGCGCTTCGACGTGGTCGAAGATCTGCACGGACACCACGCGCGTCTGCCCCGGAATGTTGCCGCCGATCATCAGCACGACGCCGAATTCGCCGACCGTATGCGCGAAGCCGAGGATCGTCGCCGTGACGATGCCTGGACGCGCGAGCGGCAACGCCACCGTGAAGAAGCTGTCCCACGGGCCGGCGCGCAGGGTCGCGGCGGCTTCGAGCGGACGGCGGCCCATGGCTTCGAACGCGTTCTGCAGCGGCTGCACGACGAAGGGCAGCGAATAGATCACCGAGCCGACCACCAGCCCCGCGAAGGTGAACGGCAGCAAGCCGATGCCGAGCGCCTGCGTCAGCTTGCCGACCGTGCCGTGCGGGCCCATCACCAGCAGCAGATAGAAGCCGATGACCGTCGGCGGCAACACCAGCGGCAGCGCCACCACGGCGGCCACGATGCCCTTCAGCCGCGAGCGCGTTCGAGTGAGCCACCACGCGATCGGCGTGCCGACGACGAGCAGCAGCGCCGTCGTCAGCGACGCCAGTTCGAGCGTCAGCGTGATGGCCTGGAGGTCGCTGCTGTCGAGCGGCATCGGCGGAATTACAGCTGGTAGCCGAAGGACTTGATCACTTCAGCGGCCTTCCGTCCCTTCAGGTATTCGATGAACTGCTTCGCGACCGGATTGTCCTTGCCCTTCTCGAGGATCACGGCGTCCTGCTTGATCGGCTCATGCAGATTCGCGGGCACGATCCACGCCGAGCCGCTGGTGATCTTGCCGTTCTTGTAGATCTGCGACAGCGCGACGAAACCCAGTTCCGCGTTGCCGCTCGCAACGAACTGCTGCGTCTGCGAAATGTTCTGACCTTCGACGACCTTCGGCTTGAGTTCGGCCGTCAGGCCGAGCTTGTCGAGCGTCTGATAGGCAGCGAGGCCGTAGGGCGCGGCCTTCGGATTGGCAATCGCGATGTGCGTGAAGGCGTTCTTCTTCAGCACGTCGCCCTTGTCGTCCACGTAGCCGTCTTTCGCGGACCACAGCGCGAGCGCGCCCGTCGCATAGGTGAAACGGCTGCCGGGCACAGTCGCGCCTTCGGTTTCGAGCTTGGCGGGCGTGGAGTCGTCGGCGGCGAGGAACACTTCGAAGGGCGCGCCGTTCTTGATCTGCGCATAGAACTGACCCGTCGCGCCGAACGACGCCACCACCTTGTTGCCCGTATCCTTTTCGAAGTCCGCGGCGATGGCCTGCACCGGCGCCGTGAAGTTGGCCGCGACCGCGACCTTCACTTCACCCGCCAGCGCTGACGTAGCAGCGATACCGGCAGCGAGCGGAACGAACGCACCAATGAGGGCGCGGAGAATTCGAATCTTCACGTGAGACTCCTTGAATCGAGTTGAAATTCTGGTTATGGATCGACTGTGGACGGCGCGTGCAAGGCCGCGAAGCGTGTGGCCGCGTGGTTCGGCGAGCACCGTAATATATACGACTATATTGCGTAGGCGCATGTTGGCTTCATGACATGACGCGCATGGGTGCCGGCGCATGCCCGATGTCGCGCCGCTTTGTGAGTGTCGCTCAAAGATATGAGTTGACCGTTTCAACTGTTTTGGCCGACACTGAATCAGGTGCAACGAAAGCAACCCGGTAAAAATTGAGCAAAGCTCAATTCAAGCGAAGCAGGGAGACGAGATATGACCGATGCAGCGAATCTTCAGCGTCTGAAGCTGGGAGTCGAAGGACACGTGGCGCGTGTGACACTGGATCGCCCGGACGTGCGCAATGCCTTCGATGACGCCACCATCGTCGAACTGACGGCGGCCTTCCGCGCGCTCGGCGACGATCCGAACGTGCGCGTCATCGTGCTCGCGGCGAATGGTCCGGCCTTCTGCGCGGGCGCCGATCTCAACTGGATGAAGCGCATGGCAGGCTATTCGGAGGCGGAAAATCGCGCCGATGCACTGGGCCTCGCCACCATGCTCAACACGGTCTACGCGTGCCCAAAGCCGGTCATCGCGCGCGTACAGGGCGATGCCTACGCCGGCGGCATGGGACTCGTCGCGGTGTGCGATATCGCGATTGCGGCGAGCACGGCGCAGTTCTGCCTTTCGGAAGCCAGACTCGGGCTGATGCCCGCGACCATCGCGCCGTACGTGATCCGTGCGATGGGCGCGCGCGCGGCGCATCGCTACTTCGTGACGGCGGAGCGCTTCGACGCCGCCGAAGCACTGCGGCTCGGGTTCGTGCATGAAGCGGTCGAAGCCGAACAACTCGATGCTCGCGTCGAGGCGGTTGCGTCAGCCATCGTCGCCAACAGCCCGAACGCCGTGCGCGAATGCAAGCAACTCGTCACCGATCTCGCGGGCACCGAGATCGACGACGCGCTGATCGGCGAGACGGCCGAAAGCATCGCGCGCATCCGCGCATCCGACGAAGGACGCGAAGGCGTGCGCAGCTTCCTGGAGAAACGCAAGCCGTCGTGGCTCGGCTGAACCGATGGAGCGCACATGATCAAGCTGCATCATTGCGTGAGCGCGCGGTCGTTCCGGCCGCTGTGGGCGCTGGAAGAAATCGGCGTGCCCTACGAACTGAAGATGTTGCCGTTTCCGCCGCGCGTGCTGGCGCGCGCATTTATGGAAGTGAATCCGCTCGGCACGATTCCGGCGCTCGAAGACGAGGGCGTTTTCATGACCGAGTCGGCGGCGATCTGCCAGTATCTGGCCGCGCGTCATTCGCCTGGCGTGCTGGATGTCGCTTCGCATGAGCGCGACTTCGGCCGCTATCTCAACTTCCTGCATTTCGGTGAGGCCACGCTGACGTTTCCCCAGACGCTCGTCTTGCGCTATACGCATCTGGAGCCGCCGGAGCGCAGGCAGCCGCAGATCGTCGAGGATTACGCGCGCTGGTTCCACGCGCGCCTTCGCACGCTGGCGCCGTTGCTGGAAAAGCAGCCCTGGCTGTGCGCCGGGCGTTTCACGGCCGCCGATATCTCCGTGGGTTACGCGCTGATGCTGGCCGAGCTCATCGGCTTGAGCGAGCGCTGTGCGCCGCCCATCGCGGACTACTGGAAGCGTTTGAGCGAACGCGAAGGCTTTGTCCGCGCGCTGCGCGCGCAGGAAGCCGCCGCGCAGGCTCAGGACGTTTCAACGGTCGCCTCGCCGAAGCTTCGCCCGTAAACCCTCCTTCAAGTCCCCTCGTCCGTGGGGTCGTGCGCCGCGCCCCATGACCGTACTCTTCACATCACGCGCTGACCTGCAAGCGCGGATTCGAAGAGACTCATCTGACGAGGTGCGCAATGGCCGCTTTCTTCTGGTTACTGTCGATGATCGTCGCGCTCGTCGCGACGGCCACCATCGCGACGGCATTGCCGCGCTCCGCCTCCGACGAATTGAACGCCTTTACGCCGCAATCGCTTTTCAGCATGGAGGCGAAGCGGATCGACGCGATGCTTGCGTCGTGTCTGCCTGCCGCTGACTGAGTCCGGCGCGTGCACGGGGCGCGTTTGCCGGGCGTCGCTTGTAAGTAGTTTGGAATCAACGGGTTGAGGAAGTAATAACAACGATATCCAACGAGTTGTCCACCCGATCTGTGGATAAGCCGCGACCGGGGCCAGTCGCGGTGCAGGAACCCCAAAACCGCCGTGAAGGACGCGCTGGGGAGACCAACAAGCAACTATCAAGAATCGAGGCCGAAGAGCCTGGGAGTTTCCAAGCCGCCTCGGCAGCCTGTTGGGTGCCGAGGCAGGCGCTTTTTGCGATCAGCGCTGAAGCACCGAACTGCCGTACTTGGCTACCAGCGCGCTTTTGAAATCGGTGGCGGCCTGATCGGCGAGTCTGGACTTGGCCTCTTCGGAACGCTCTTCTGCGGACGGGTTCGGGATGACGGCTTCCCTGACCTGGCCTGTCGAGGTTTGCGGCTGGATCGGGACCGCAGCCTGGCTCGGCGCCGATTGATGGGCGTTCCTGATCACAAAGACAGCAACCGCCAATAAACAGGCGATTGAAACAAGAGCGAAAAGTCTGTAGCGCATCGAAAACCTTCTTCGAGAAAGCGGCCTCGACAACGAGTGTTGATCGAGGCCACGGATTTCATGGAAATCAGTTTGCGGAATAGAACGCGTCGAGTTGCGCCTTCATCGCGGTTCCAACGGAAGGCGTCGAATAAAGCATGTGTCCGGAAGCGAAATTGTGGAACGTTACTCGTTGCAGAAGCGCCTGACCTTGGGCATCGGCGAAGTTCTGCGCATACGTCAGCGTGGTGGAGTAAAAGGGCGTGACTGAATCGAAATAGCCATTCCCCTGATACACACGGAGATTCGGCTTGATCGTCATTGCGGAGCGGAGATCCTTGATGGCATCGGAAGTCTCCTCGGAATAGGTGATCTGACTATCAGGCTGTACATGGGTCCAATCCCACAGAGGAAAGATGGCGCTGTTCGAAAGGCTTGTGGTATTAAGCGCGTTCGGGTTGTATCCGCCCAGCGTATTGAGGTTGGACCAACTCCAGCTGACGATTGGGTCGATCATCCGAATGGTCGGATCGTCGTTGCCAAATTGGGTCTGATCAGGTGCCGTTGTCGACGTGACGCGGCCATCGTACTGGCCGAGATACACGACCTGACCGAGACTATTGTGATACGCGGAACCCGTCACAGCGCTCCTGGCGCTGGATGTTGATGAGACCATCGACGGGTCGATTCCCGCATACGCTGCGACACTGGACTTGATGTTATCGGGATACGTGAGATTCGTACGCGTCGAATGAGCGAGGTTGAGCTGGGCAATCAGATTTTGATAGTCAGAGATGGCTCCAGCCACATTGACTGGCGCCTTGTTTTGCAATGCGACGATCTGATTCGCAAGCTCCGCCGTATTCAGAACGCCGTTCGTCGAAAAAGCGCCGGAAGTCATGTTGGCGAGCAGGGATTGCTGGGCGGTGGTAAGGTTTACCCAATTAATCACGCCCAGATCGACGCCAAGCAGAGAATAAAAGTACGAGAGAACCTGCGGCAGACGAGTCGCCGTTTCGAATGGCAGAATCGTTGAATTCGCATAGGCCTCGACTTGAGCGAGATAATCCGTAAGCGAGGGTGGCGATGCGGGATTGACCCCGAGTGCCGACCAGTTGACCCTGTTATTGGCATAGGCGTCGGCCGCGAGGGTCGGAAGCATGCCGGTCATGGAGAAGAGAGCGTTCGTTCCACTCAGAATGGCACTGAGAAGTACAACACCTTTCAGATCGATCTGAGGGTACTGATTCACGAGAATGTTCGCGGTAATCGCGGAGCGAGCTGTTCCGTATGATTCCCCCATCAGATAAACCGGTGCATTCGTTCTGCCGGTCGCAGTCAGATAAGAGCTGATAAATGCCGCGATGGATCTGCCGTCGACATCGGAATTCCAGAAATTCTGATTTTGTGCAGGCGCAATGGCTGTCGAATAGGTGGTTCCTACTGGGTCGATGAATACCAGATCCGTGTCATTGATGATGCTGTTCGGGTTGTTGTCGTACCAGTTATTTGCCACCGAAAAAGGACCGGTGCTCTGATTCGGCATGGTCAGAACCGGTGCTTGAGGCGCATACGCTGACTGAAGATAAGCAAAGGCACTGCCGGGGCCGCCATTATAAACAAACGTCACTGGGCGATTGGCGGGAATGCTTGGGCCGGACTGCGTATAGGCGCGATACGCCATGGCCGCTGAAATGTTGTTGGTCTTGCCTGCCACCGTAACAAGCTGATGACCGGTCGTCATCGCGTAGCTGATGGTTTTCGAATTGTCCGCGGACGTCCACGAATAATTATTGGTGACAGCGGGCACGCCACTATAAGCAGACAGATTATCGAATGCCCCGCCGCCGTAAAACCAGGGATCGTTCTCGACATTCAACACGGGTACGCTGCCACTGGCAGTCAGATTGAGCGTAATCAGACCGAATAGCGATGCAGCTTTTATGATTTGAGGAAGCAGGTTCTTCATTGGTTTCCAAAACTCCAGAGCAATGCCGAGAGTGAATTACATGCCGACATGACTTGTGGTCACCGTATTTACGGCTTATGCGGCAAGACGTTTTGCGCAAGCAGAAGTGTCTGTCACGCGCATGACAAGCATAAAGACGGAACTTTTTCTTCCGCAAGCGGAGTTTCAGCGTGCGTTGAACGGCGTATGCGCAAATGTGGAGTTCGATCGGGAAATACGAGACTCGATTTTCGAATTACCGAACGATCGATATCATTGCTCTTGACCGTCCGGCGTACATCTCATCCCTGAAACCATGAAATGCTTAACTATCTCAATATGTCAAATCGTTCGATTTTGCGGAATGAGTGTTTCGCGAGGGGATCGCGTGGAACTGGATCACAGCGCCGAGGCGATGTACGAGGCCCCCGACGCGCAGGCCAAAGCAGGCGAAAAAAAAGCCCGCTTCAGTGAGCGGGCTTGAATCCACATCGGTTGAGACATGGAGGAGACAGGGGTAAGTATAAACCCTTAAGTACTCACGTCAACCCCCAAGCGAGAAAAATTTCGGCGGAAGCGGCCGTCAGGGCTTTCCGAGACTGTGGTAATAGGCCGCGAGATTGGCCACGTCCGCGTCGGACAAGGGCTTGGCCATCATCGTCATCATCTCGTTCTTGCGCTCGCCTGACCGAAAGTCATTGAGCGCCTTCACGAGATATTCCTCGGTCTGGCCCGCGAGGTTCGGCGCCTCGGGAAGCTTCGACATGCCGTCGATCCCATGGCACGCCGCGCACTGCGCCGCCTTCGCGCGTCCCGCCTTGATGTCGCCGGCGGCGAACGACGGATGCGAAAGCGCCATCAGTACGCCTGCCAGCAACGCGGCCCTCGGCGCCCGGTTCACTTCGCACCCGTGTAGGAGATGCGGTAGATCGCGCCCGCATAGTCGTCCGACACGAGCAGCGAGCCGTCCTGCAGCGTTTGCACGTCGACCGGACGGCCCATGTACTCGCCGCTCGGCGTGAGCCAGCCTTCCGCGAAGACTTCCGCCTCGCCCGCCGTGCCGTCGTCCTTGATCGGAACGAACATGATGCGCGCGCCGATCGGCTTGGTGCGGTTCCACGAACCGTGCTCGGCATCGAAGATGCCGCCCTGGTACTTCTGCGGGAACATCTTGCCGTTGTAGAACGACATGCCGAGGTCGGCGGCATGCGCCGCGAACTCGACCTGCGGAAACACGACGCCCGCCGGCGGATTCTGATCCTTGTACTCCACCGTGCGGACCTTGCCGCCGCCATACCACGGGAAACCGAAGGTTTCGCCCGCCTTGGTCGCGTGATTGAGTTCGCCGGGCGGAATGTCGTCGCCCATGCCATCGACCTGGTTGTCCGTGAACCAGAGCGTCTTGTCCTTCGGGTTGAAGTCGAGACCGACCGAATTCCGCACGCCATGCGCATAGGTTTCGCGGTTCTTGCCGTCCTGATCCAGGCGGATGATGCCGGCCAGTCCGTTGCGGTCGAGGTCGGCGAGCTTGTCCTTCGGCGGCACGTTCCACGGCTGGCCGAGCGCGATGTACAGCTTCTTGTCAGGGCCCACGCGGCAGTAGCGGGCGCCGTGATTGAAGCTTTCGAACTGCGTCGGGATGAGCTTGCCTTGCGGGACGACCACCGCCGCCGCGACGTCCGGTCCGCCTTCGCCGAAGAACTGCGCCGCGGGAAAGCCAAGCACCCGGTTCTGCTCGACCACGTAAAGCACGCCGTCGGGCGAGAAACACACGCCGTTGGGCACCTTGAACGTCACCGATGACGCGAACTGGGCGACATCGCTGGCCACGCGCTGATGCGTCCGGTCAGTGACCTGCCACACGCGGTTCTTGCGCGTGCCGACGAACACAACGCCCGTCGACGGCTCGATCGCCATCGCGCGCGCTTCCGGCACCACCGCGTACAGCTCGATCTTGAAGCCGGGCGGCAGCTTGATCTGTTCGAGGTTCTTGCGCAGCGCGTCGGCGGTCTGGCCGGACTGGGGAATGGTTTCCGCCGGCGCCGACGTGCCGGTCTGACGGAAATTGGACAGCGCATTGACGTTGTCCTGCGCCGCGTGCGCGAGCGGCAGGCAGGCGAACAGGGCGGCGACGGCGGACGGCACGAGCTTGAGCGTTGCGTTCATCGGGTTGTCTCCTGGATGTTGTCGACCGGCTTCGGCGTCCTGCGCCATCGGCCGGATCCATGCAAAGCGAAAACAGCTTTTGGATGGTGCCTTGAACATCACGACTACTCTCGCCGGAGCGCGCAGCCTGGAAGCAACTGGACGCGAACGCCACGACGCTGCCTGCGGTGAAACTCACTGCTGAAACCCATCGCTCGTTCGAACGGTGAGCGACGCCTGCGGCCTCTATTTCCGGCCGTCGAAGAGAAACACGTCCGAGCGGTCCGGGCTCGGCAACGCGACCAGCAGCCGCGCGCCGTCGAGAATCGCATTGCCGGTCACGGTGGCGTCCGGCAACGGGCAGGGCGCGGGGCCGAAGGTCACCGAGACGTCATAGGCATTCGCGCCCTCATGGGGTGCGGTCGTGCCTCGGAAGATGCAGCCGCTGGTGGTCGTGCCGGCGAGATAGCCGTCGCCGGCGACGGTGATGCGGGTCTGCGTCGCTCCGCCGAGCGACATGCCGCGTCCGCTGTAGAGGCCGCCCGCGTTGGCGCGGGTCGGGGCGACATCGAGGATCGGTATGGCGCGTGCCGCGTAGACAAGGCTTGCGCTGCCGTCACGGTTCACTACGTTGCCGTTGACCGAGGGCGCATGCGCGAAATCCGCGTTGAAAGTGACGGGCGACGCCGCCTGCGTGCCCAGCCGATAGTCGAACGCGGAGGAACTGGTGAAACGTCCGTCGCTGGTCTGGGTGCCGTGCGCGGCCACCGCGACGCCGGCGAGACCCGTGCCGCCCGCGCCGCCGTAGAAAAGATACGCGGTGCCGTCGAAGAGCATCAGGAGCGTGGCCTCGGCGGTGCTGCCCGCCAGCGAGCCCTTGTAGACGCCGCCGGAGGAGAAGGTGGTGGTGACGGTGCCGGGCGGCGGCGGCGCGGCGCTGTCGGTGGAGCAGGCGGCGAGGGCCGCTGCGCAAAGCACGAGGGGAATCGCGGTTCTTTTCATTAAAGACTCCGGTCGCGGGCAATGAGTGTCCTGTATAAGCGCTTCAATCAAGCAGGTCAAGCGCGGCGCGTGGCCTCATTTGCAACTCATTCAGCGTCCTTAGGATATCTTCCATGGCACCGGGGCTTCACGACACGGGCCGATCCCAACAAGACATTGCCTGAGTGAGGAGTGAGAAATGAACAAGTCGACTATCGCAGTGTGTGCAATGGCGCTGGTGTGCACCGTGGGGATGAGCGGTTGCGCCTCGATGGGCAGTTCCGCCGATATCTACGACAGCATGCAGACCCAGCGCGAACAGACAGTGCGGATGGCGACCGTGGAAAGCGTGCGCGGCGTGACCATCGACAATAACGATGGCCACACGGGCTTGCTCGGCGCGCTCGGCGGCGGCGCGCTCGGCGCGGTGGCGGGCAGCGCGATCGGCGAAGGGCACGGGTCGCTGCTGGCGGGCGTGATCGGCGGCATTGCGGGCGCGGTCGCGGGCGACAAGGTCGAGAACCGCGTGCAACAGGAGAAGGGGCTGGAAATCACCGTGCGTCTGGATAACGGCGAGCTGCGCGCGATCACGCAGGCGGCCGATGGCCAGACGTTCTATGCCGGAGAACGGGTCCGGCTGTTGTCGAGCGGCGGGATCACGCGCGTGACGAGCTGACGCCGGCTGGAGCGGGCGAATGAGAAAAGCCAGGCGGGGCGTCGGTGAGACGCTCCGCCTGGCTTTTTGCGTCATTCGTGCGCGACGGTGTTCGTGGGGGAGTCGGCAGGCAGCGCCATCGTGTATGAAGCGAGCGCTTCAGTATGCACCGGCCATCGGCAGGAGCAGCCAGGGCAGCAGGTCTTCGTAGCGCATCGCATCCGCCGGAGGGAAAGTGTCGCGCGTCGTTTCATCGGGCTGGACTTCGCGATTCGACGGTTCGGCGAGCAAGGATCCCGCGGCGACGGCTGTCGGTTCGATCTTCATGATTCCCTCTGTCATGCAACGTGTGAGGGCAGTGTGCGTGTCGAGAGTTAGGCGTACGTGAGCGCCTGGCATCCGGGATGCTCCCATCGACAGGACCATGAAACGAGCCATTCTGTTCGGCGCCTTCGATCGTCACAACGCCGGCGACATGCTGTTCGCCCATGTCGTCGCGCGGCTGCTGACGCAGCGCATGCCCGCGATGGAACTCGTGTTCGCCGGACTCGCACAGCGCGATCTGCGTGACTGCGGCGGTCACAGCGTGACGGCGCTCGCCGAGGTAGCCGCGCGCTGGCGCGACGAGCCCGTGACCGTGATTCACGCCGGCGGCGAGCTGCTCACCTGCGACGCCTGGCAGGCCGCCGTCATGCTGACGGAGGCGGGCGACACGCAGCGCTGCATCGCGCGCTTCGAAGCGCGGGACGACGAGCGTCGCGCGTGGGTGCGCTCCATGCTCGGCATCGACGCTTGCGCGCCCTACGTGGTCGGGCGCGAGACGTTTCCGCACGCCGCGTCGATCGTCTGCAATGCAGTCGGCGGCGTGAAGCTCGATGCGCTCGCGCCCGCCCTGCGCGTTGAAGTGCTCGACAAGCTCCGCAGCGCCGATGCGCTCGCCGTGCGCGACGCGCAGACGCAAGCCGCCTTGCGCCAGGCGGGCATCGAGGCGCGCCTCATTCCGGATCCGGTTTCGTTGCTCGCGGCGCTGTTTGACGAGCGCATTCAGGCGCACGCGAAGCGCGGCGAGGTGGCCGCGCTGCGGGGCGCGTTGCCGCAGGGTTATCTCACCGCGCAGTTCAGCGCGGATTTCGGCGACGACGCCACGCTGGCCCGCATCGCCCGGCAACTGGACCGGCTGGCCGAGGCGTGCGGCAGGGGCATCGTGTTGTTCCGCGCGGGCGCGGCGCCTTGGCACGACGATCTCGCGGTCTATGAGCGGACCGTGCGCCATATGAACTACCGGACGGTGAAAATCTTCGCGTCGCTGGATGTGTGGGATATCTGCGCGCTGATCGCGCTGAGCGAAGGCTACGCGGGCAGCAGCCTGCATGGCCGCATCATCGCGATGGCGTATGGCTTGCCGCGCATGAACATCCGTCACGGAGAAGCCGAAAAGCAGCGCGCGTACGCGTCCGCGTGGGACGAAGCCAACGTGGGCGTCGAGCCTGTCGAAGACCTGTGCGACGCGATGCTGGAAGCCCTGAAGTCCGACCGCGAGGCCCTCGCCCAACACGCGGCGACCCTCGCGCGAGCCTACCAACAGGCGTTCGACGACCTCATGCCGCGCATCTGAAGCAAGCCGCTACGGCTGAGCGGTGAAGTCCAGATACGCCTTGACGGCGGGCGCCCGTTCAAAGCGCCTGTACATCATCGCGACTTCGGAAGGTACCGGCTTGCCCGCGATCTCCCGATACTCGACACCCGGCACCACCATGCATTGCGCCAGCGAGCGCGGCACGACCGCGACGTCGCCGCCGAGCGACACGTGCGCGAGCACGGCCGCGAGCGTACCCGGCTGGGCGACGACGCGTGCCGTGAAGCGTCCGCGCCGCGCCACGTCGAGCGTGCCGGACTCCTGTTCCGGCACGACGAACGACTGATCCTTCAGCTGCGCGGGCGCAATGACGGAAAAGGCGGCGAGCGGTGAATCGGCGGGCAGGGCGACGAGGAAGGTATCGCGATGCACCGTGCGCAGATCCACGCCTTCGGGCCAGGGCACGGGCGGGCGCACATAGGCGACGTCGATGCGTCCTTCGAGCAGCAGCGCGCCCGCCTCGCGCATGACGATCTCCTCGATGCCGATCTCCACGAGCGGAAAGCGCTCGCGAAACCCGCGCACGGCGGCGGGCAGCACGCCTGCGTAGACGGCCGAGCCCACGTACCCGACGACGATCCGCCCCAGTTCGCCGCGTTCCGCGAGCGCGGCCCGTTCGGCGCCGCGCGCGAGATGCGCCAGCGCACTCTCGGCTTCGCCGAGATAAGCCTCGCCGGCGGCCGTCAGCGCGACCGAACGCTTGGTGCGGTGAAACAGCCTCGCGCCGAGCAGGCGCTCGGCTTCCTGGATCTGCTTGGTGAGCGCGGGCGGCGCGATGCCGAGTTCCTCGGCGGCGCGCGCAAAGTGCAGATGCCGGGCAACACTCAGGAAACAGCGCACGTGACGCAATTCGACAGCCATGTTTCTATTCAACAATTCAGTAATTAAGTCGAGATTCTATGTCAATGACAGGAAACACTGCCGCCTTTAGCATCGTCGGGAATCTGGCCTCACTGCACCGTCCATGTCCGACACGATCCGTGATCCCCGTTTCGTCCTGCTGACCGCATCGGCGACCTGTGCGCTCATTACGCTCGATACCAACGTCGTCGCGGTGGCGCTGCCTTCCATTGCGCGCGATTTCCACGCCGGTTTCGCCGACATCGAATGGGTCGTGAGCGCCTATATGGTCGCGTTCGCCGCCTGCCTGCTGCCGGCCGGCGCGCTGGCCGACCGCGTCGGCCGCAAGACCATGCTGATTGCCGGGCTGGGCGTCTTCATGCTCGCGTCGCTTGGCTGCGGGCTCGCGCCCTCGGCGGCGGCGCTGAATCTCGCCCGCGCGGCGAAGGGCGTGGGCGCCGCGATGCTGCTGACCTCGGCGCTCGCGATCATCGCCAACACGTTCCACGAAGGCGCGGCGCGCGCCCGCGCCTGGGCCGTGTGGGGCACCTGCATGGGCGTGTCGCCGACGATTGCACCGCTCGTCGGCGGCGGCATCACGCAATGGGCGGGGTGGCGCTGGATTTTCCTGATGAACCTGCCGATCTGCGCGGTGCTGGCGGCCTGCGCGTGGCGCGGTATCCGCGAGTCGCGCAACCCGCACGCCGGGCCGCTCGATCTGGCGGGAAGCGCGCTGTTCGCCGCCGCGCTGGCGCTCGGCATCTGGGCGCTGATCGACGCGCAAGCGGACGGCTGGGCCGACTGGCGCACCGAATCCCGCCTCGCCGCCTGCGCGGTGCTGTTCGTCCTCTTCGTCCGCGTGCAGCGCACCCGCGCTCACGCGATGATCGACCTGACGCTGTTCCGCCAGCCGCGCTTCGTCGCCGCCGTGCTCGCGATGGCGGGTTACGCCGCCTGCGCGCAGGTGATGATGACCTTCCTGCCGCTCTATCTGCAAAACGCGTTCGGGCTGCCGGCGGTGCGCGCGGGCATCGGCATGCTGCCGTTTGCGATTGCCATGGTGATCGGGCCGCACATCGGCGCGGCGCTCAGCCGGCGTGTGCCCTCGATGACGCTGCTGTCGCTCGGCCTCGCGACCATCGGCGCAGGCAACCTGCTGACAGCGCTGTTCGCCGGCCTGTCGAGTTATGCGCTGATCGCGGTCGGCATGATCGTGACCGGCCTCGGCGCGGGCGTGCTCAACGGCGATACCCAGAAGGCGATCATGGCGTGCGTGCCGCCGAACCGGACCGGCATGGCGTCGGGCATCAGCACGACGACGCGCTTTACCGCCATCGTCACCTCGGTGGGCGTGCTGGGCGCCGTGCTGGCGACGCGCACGCACGCCGCGCTCGATGCCCACGCGTTCGCGCTCGCCGATGCCCGCACCGTTCTCGACGACACGTTCCTCTCGCGTCTGCTGGCGGGCGATCTTGCGCACGCGGGCGCGAGCCTGGGCGGCACGGCCGGGGCCATGGTCGTGCATATTGCGCGCGAGAGTTTCGCGAGCGGGTTCTCCGCTGCGCTCGGCGTGGCCGGCGCCTGCGCGCTGATTGTTGCGGCAGCGGTGTGGTTGCTTGCCGGCATCACGCGAAGCGACACGCAAGCGAAAGCTGCCGGAGAGACTCAATCAGCTATGTCTGAATAAGCAGGCACGGGTCTTACGGACACATGCGGTCCACGAGTAGGATGGGAGCCTCGCGCGCATATCGTGCAGGTCTCCCCATGAACGGCATAACGAAACTTCTGAAGTCAGAGACGATCAATTCGCATCGCGTGACGATCGAATTCATGCGCGCGCTCTGGCATCTGCGTTCGCTGTTCACGACCTTCCTGCTGATCTTCGTCGCGCTTTGCGTCGCGATGCATTACCTCGGCGCACCCATCGATACCCTCACGCACCTGAAAACGTCGTTCGGGGAGACGGTGTATTTCTGCGGCGTGACGGCGTTGACCATCGGCTATGGCGACGTGGTCGCGACCACCGGTCCCGGACGCGCGCTGGCCGTGCTGATCGGCATGTTCGGCGTGCTTGTCATGGGCGTGATCACGGCGGCGGCGGTATTCTCCGTCCAGCGGGCGACGCAGCAAGCCCGCTCGTGACGTTTCATCACGTGTAACGGAGCGAACTCGCCATGGACAGCCTCGCAGGAAAGACGGTCGCCATCACGGGCGGCTTCGGCAGCCTCGGTCTCGCGACGGCGCGCGTGCTCGCCGGGCGCGGCGCGCGCATCGCGCTGATAGGCAAGAGCGCGAGCGCGCAGCCGTTGCCGGCTGAACTCGCCGACGCATGCAGCATCACCGGCATTGACCTCGCGGATGCGCAGTCGGCACGCGAGGCCATCGAGCGCATCGTGCAGCAGACCGGCGCGCTGCATGCGCTCGTGAACGTGGCCGGCGCGTTCCGCTGGGAAACCGTCGCGGACGGCAGCGTCGACACCTGGCAAACCCTGTTCGATGTCAACGTGAAGACGGCGCTGAACGCGTCGAAGGCCGCGCTCGATGCCCTGAGCGCGCAGGAGCACGGGCGCATCGTCAATATCGGCGCGCTCGCGGCGCTGAAGGCGGGGGCGGGGATGGGCGCGTATGCGGCGTCGAAGGCGGCGCTGATCCGCCTGACCGAAGCGCTTTCGGAAGAACTCAAGGATCGCGGCATCACGGTGAATGCTTTGCTGCCGTCGATCATCGATACCGCGCCCAATCGCCGCGACATGCCCGACGCCGACTTCACGCGCTGGGTGAAGCCCGACGAACTCGGCGCGGTGATTGCGTTCCTGTTGTCGCGCGATGCGCAATGCATCACGGGCGCGGCGATTCCGGTAGCCGGGCGCGTTTGAAACCCGGCTTAATCAGCGCGACTGCGCCTTGAAGCCCTCGCCCTGCATGCCGGCGCGATCCACCGCCGCGATGCGATTGCGACCATTGTCCTTCGCCTGATACAGCTGCGCGTCGGTCAGATTGATGAACGTGGGCACGTCGATACGTTCGCCCGGCAGCACCGTGCCAACGCCAAAGCTCGCCGTCACCTGCTGGTTGTGCGGCGAGCGCACGTGCGGGATGGCTGCGTCGGCGATCATCGTGCGGCAGCGCTCGGCGATGCGCATCGCGGTTTCGGCGTCGGTGTCCGCGAGAATCAGCGCGAACTCCTCGCCGCCGAAGCGTCCAAGAAAATGCTGCGGACCCGCCGCCTCGCCGAGCACGCGCGCGATGCGTTGCAGACACGCGTCGCCTTGCAGGTGGCCGTAATAATCGTTGTATGACTTGAAGAAGTCGATGTCGATCATCACCAGCGACAGCGGCTTGCCCGACGCCCCGGCCGCTTGCCATTCGCGCGCCATCACGTCGTCGAAGCGGCGGCGGTTGCCGACGCCCGTGAGACTGTCGCTGAACGAGAGACGCTCCAGTTCCGCCTGCATCTGCGCAAGCTTTTCCTCGGTGCGCTTGCGTTCGCTGATGTCGAACATGAAGCCGATCAGCGCTTCCACCTCGCCATTCTCCTTGCGCACGACATGCACGACGTCGCGCAGCCAGACATAGCCGCCGTCGCGAGTGAGCGCGCGGTAGTCGGCTTCGTGATCCGTGCCCGCCTGAGACTGCGCAACGCAGAAGTTGACGACGGCTTCACGGTCGTCCGGATGCATGCGCTCGGCCCAGTCGGTGACCGTCTTCCACGTCGACGGCGCCCAGCCGAGCAGCGTCTCGATTTGCGGGCCGATATAGGTGAACGCCATGGTCGCCCAGTCGATCTTCCAGGGAATCGCCTTGGTCGATTCCAGCAGCGTGCGGTACACCGCGTGATCGTCCTCGCCGAGCGCGTGTCCGGATGGCGCAAGGGAATCTTCGTGACGCAGGAAAGCGGCCTGGAGCGGGCCTTGGGAGGAATCGGAAGTCATCGTGTCGGTCGGCGTCGAAGCCGGTTATTTTTGTTCTGTGTCTTATCGGCACGGGCGGCGGCGTTCTGAAGTTTCCGCCATCGGCAGCCTCGCTTTCGGAATTTGCCAATGTGCACTTGGCGCGGGTCTGCTTATGCTACTTCACGTAGCTCACGCTACACAAAGGTGGTCTCGAGTTTGGGCCCCTGCTCACGCGGGGCCCGTTTTTTCTCTCGAGCAGACTCGCTGCGGCGTGTCACGTGCCGTGCGAGACCACGAAGTGCATGACGTCCGTGCGGGCTTCGTCGAAGCCCGCTTCGCAATAGGCAAGATAGAGGCGCCAGGTGCGCATGAACGCCTCGTCGAAGCCCAGCGCGCGCACCGCGTCCGCGCGCGCTTCGAACGCGCGGCGCCAGTGGCGCAACGTGCGCGCGTAGTCCGGGCCGAAGGAGAGTGTGGCGTGTGCGTGGAGTTTCGCGCGTCGCGCGGCGCGAACGAAGCGTTCCGGGCTGGGCAGCATGCCGCCGGGAAAGATGCTCTCGCGGATGAAATCGCTGGAGGCGCGGTACGCGGGAAAGTGCGCATCGCCAATGGTGATGGACTGCACCAGCGCCTGCGCGCCCGGTTTCAGGCAGCGTCGCAGCATGCGGAAGTAGGCCGGCCAATACGCTTCGCCCACGGCCTCGAACATCTCGATGGAGACAATCGCGTCATAGCGGCCGTGCAGGTCGCGGTAGTCGCGCAGTTCGAACTCGACGAGACCGGTCAGACCCTCGCGCTGGGTCTGTTCGAGCGCCCAGGCATGTTGCGCGGGCGAAATCGTTACGCCATGCACGTGAATGCCCTGGCGCGCCGCGTGCCGCGCGAAACCGCCCCAGCCGCAACCGCTTTCGAGCACCTGCATCCCGGCGCGCAAGCCGAGTGTCTCGATAATGCGCTGATACTTCCGCTCCTGCGCCGATGCGAGGGAACGATGCGCGTCGCCTTCGAAGCAGGCGCTCGAATAGGTCATCGTCGGGTCGAGCCAGAGCGCGTAGAAGTCGTTGCCGAGATCGTAATGCGCGTGGATGTTGCGCCGGCTGCCGGCGCGCGTGTTCAGCCGCAGGCGGTGCCGCAGCGTGTTCCACCCTTGCGCCAGCACGCCGCCCACCACTGTGCGTTGCAGCGCCGCCTCGTTGCGGAGCGCGAGGCGCAGCACGGCGCACGGGTCCGGCGTGTCGAGCCAGCCATCGCGATACGCCTGCGCAAAGCCGATGTCGCCCGCGCGCAGGATCGCCCGGCAGGCGCGCCAGTCATGAATGTAGAGTCGCGCGGCAGGCTGCATCAACGGGTCGCCGAAGACGCACCGGTCGCCGTCCGGCGTCACGAGCACCAGATGACCGACGCGAATGCGCCGCAGCAGACCCATAAAGCACCGTGCGGCGAACGGCATGGCCGTTTGCGCGGAGAATGACCGCAGCAAATTCATGATCGGACCTTGTTGTTGGATTCGTTCGTATGGTTTGGATCGGCTTGACTCGGCGGATGCCGGCCATGGAAAGGCACGCGCTTGAGCCAGAGCCTGAGCGCCTGCCAATGAATCCGCACGATGACCCCGGCGGCGAGCAACGGCTGACGCAACAGCGTGCGCCACGCCAGCGCGGCGGTGAGCGGCCGCGCATCGAGACCCAGTGCGGTCCGGATCAGCAGACCGTCCGGGTCGCGATAGTCGATGGCCAGCGAAAGATGCGCGCCGCGCCGGCGCACCCGGAACGTGTAGTCGCCGGTGACGTCGCAGAAGGGCGAGACATGCAGGGTCTTGCGGCACGTCAGCTCGGTGCCCGCCGTGATGACGGCATGATCCGGCGCGCTCAGCAGATAACCGCGATGCTCGCCGAAGGTATTGCGCACGTCGGCGTAGAGCGCGCGCAACGCGCCCGCCCGATCATGGCAGAACCAGAAGCTCACCGGATTGAAGCCACGGCCCAACACGCGCGGAATGGTCAGCAGCCGGATGACGCCATCGGCGGGAATGTTGGCGTCGGCCAGACGCGCGCGCATCCAGTGTTCGAGATTGCTGCCGTCGCGCGGACCATGGTCGCGTGTGAACAGCGCAAAGAGCCGCGTCCGGTCGATGCCGAACCAGCTGCTTTGCAGCGCGTCGAGCCCGGCGACGTCGCATTCCACGTAACACACCGGATAGTCAAAACGATGGTGCGCGGGGCGCAGCCGTTCGTGCATCACGCGGCCTGTCAGCAGGCGAGCCGTCGTCATGGCTGCGCCCAGGCCGGCGTCACGCCGAAGTCGCGGGCCACGCGCAACGCCGACTTCAGCCCATCTTCGTGGAAGCCATAGCCGGTCCAGGCGCCCGCATACCACGTGCGGCGCGTGCCTTGCAGCGTCGGGAGATGCGCTTGCGCGTCGATGGCCGCGAGGTCGAGCAGCGGATGTTCGTAGTCGTAGCAGCCGAGCATCGTGCCGGGCGCGGGTTCATCGACGGGATTGAGCGTGACGACCAACGGCGTCTTGAAAGGCAGCGGCTGCAGCTGGTTGAGCAGATAGCTGACGCAGACCGGCGCGGCGTGTTCGTCGGCGTCTTGCGCGCGTGCGCCGCCAAGATAATTCCACGCCGACCACACCCGGCGGCGGCGCGGCAGCAGCGCCGGATCCGTATGCAGCATCGCCACATTGCGCCGGTAGCGCACTGCCCCGAGCAGCGCGCGTTCGGCGGCAGAGGCGTCGTCGAGCAGGCGCAGGCTCGTCGGCGCGTGCGTGGCGAGCACGACGGCATCGAAACGCTCCGGACCGCCTTCATTTGTCATCACCACAACGCCCTCGTCATCGCGCCGCACGCCGCGCACCGGCGTGTTCGTCCGCACGTCGTCGAGCGTGGCCGCGATGCGGCGCACATAGTCGCGCGCGCCGCCCGCCACGGTTTTCCATGGCGGCCGGTCGTTGACCTGCAACAGCGCGTGATTGAGGCAAAACCGCAAAAAGGTGGCGGCGGGAAAGCGCAGGACGTCGCCGGCGGCGCTCGACCAGATGGCAGCGGCCATCGGCAACAGATAGCGGCGCTGGAACGGCGCGCCGTAACCGTGTTCGGCGAGCAGTTCGCCAACCGAGCAGCGGTTGGCGCTGGCGTGCTCCAGATGCCGCGGCGCGGACGCGTTGAAGCGCAGGATGTCGCGCAACATGCCGATGAACGACGGCGAGAACAGATTGCGTCGCTGCGCGAAGACGGTGTTCAGGTTCGTGCCGGCCCATTCGAAGCGTCCGCCATCGAGCGACACGGAAAACGACATCTCGGTGCGGTGCGCGGCGACCCCCAGTTCGTCGAACAGCGCGATGAGATTCGGATAGGTGCGGTCGTTGAACACCAGAAAGCCCGTATCGACGGGATGCCGCTCGCCGTCGAGCGTCACGTCCACGGTATGCGAATGGCCGCCGAGATAGTCGGCGGACTCAAAGAGCGTCACACGATGCGCACGCGCCAGCAGGTACGCGCTCGCGAGACCGGCGATCCCCGCGCCGATCACCGCGATGCGCTGTCCTGCTTCTGTCGATGGCTTCATGCTGCGGGTCTCCTCGCGCGCAATGCTCTTGCGGAAGATACGCAGCAGCTTCGTGTCCGGATGCATCCGGCGCTAGTCGCGCTGGCCGGGGCTCTGAAACCCTGGCTGCCCGATCTGCTCGGGCGATTGCGGCACGCGCCGGAAGCGCGCGGTGTCGTAGCCCATCGAGTCGAGGCGGGCGAGCAGCGAACGGTAGACGTCGTCGCTCATGGTCGGCTCGCGGGAGAAGATCCAGCCGAGCTTCTTGTTCGGATAGCCGAGAATCGTGTAGCGATAGTCCGGGTCCACGTACAGCGTCATCTGCGTCACGTGCACCGGCCAGAACGGCTGCACGCTCCATTCGCCGCCGTTGCTGCCGGGCTTCACCGTGTCGACGAAATGGTGCGTCGTTTCCTTTTCCTCGAAGCCATTCTTTCGACCATGAAAGACGTCGTCGATCTTGCCGTCCGGCCGCAGCGACCACTCCACATGCGTGCCCACGTAATCGCGCTCGGCGAAGTAGGGAATGTTCGCGATGACATACCAGCGCCCCATGTAGCGCGGCAAATCGACAGGCACGGTGCGGAGCGGCTGATCCGCGCGCGGATTCGGATTCGGCGGACTGGAGCACGCGGCCACGGCCGCGACGACGCCCACTCCGATCAACGCCACAATGAGCGCACGCTTCATGATCTGACCTCCGCGACAGGTTTTTCGAGCAGATAGTGCGCGACGCCCCATTCGCCGCCGCGCGCGTAGCCGAACAGTTCCGCGACCGCCATGTAGAACATGCGCCAGCGCTGGAACCAGACGGCGGCGGCGTCGCCATAGGCGTCGCGCAGGATCGGCATGATGCGGGAACGGGCGGCGTCGAGGGCGGCGAGCCACTGGTTGGCGGTGCGCTCATAGTGCGTGCCGTCCAGCCACCATTGCTGCGTGACGCGCAGATCCTCGTCGAAATGCCGCAGCAGGGACGCGGACGGCATCGTGCCGCCGGTGAAGAAGTAGCGCGACATCCAGTCGCTGCCGTCGCGCGACGTGAAGTGATAGGCAAGCGTCCGATGCGCGAACAGATGGACGAACAGCAGCCCGTCGGCGTTGAGCCAGCCTGCTATCTTGGCGAGCAGGCGCCCGTAGTTCTTCATGTGCTCGAACATCTCGATCGACAGGATGCGGTCGAACGGTGCGTCCGCGCCGCGTGTGAAGTCGAATTCGAAATCGACGATATTGCCCGTCACCACCCGCAGGTTGCCGACGCCGCGCTCGCGCGCCCGCGCTTCGATGAACGCGCGCTGGCCGTGCGAGTTCGAGAGCGCCACCACCTGTGCGCGCGGATAGCGTTCGGCGATCCACAGCGCAAGCGCGCCCCAGCCGCAGCCGAGATCGAGAATGCGCTGACCATCGGCGAGACGGGCGCGCTCCGCGTAGAGCTCGAGCATCGCCTGTTCGGCCTGCGGCAGCGTTTCATCGCCGCACGGATAGTAGCTGCACGAGTACTTCAGGCGCGCGCCAAGATGCGCCTCGAAGAAGGCGTCCGGCAACTCGTAGTGCTGTGCGTTGGCCGCCTGCGTTTCGATGGCGATCGGACTCGCGCGCAGTTCGCCCACGAAGCGCTCGAAGGCCTGCTCGCGCAGGGCGGCATCGTCGGCGTGCTCGTCGGCGAGACGGCGGCGCATCAGCGCGCGCATGCCGGCGCGCATCAGCACATCGGGAACCCAGCCACGCTCGCAGGCGCGGAGGATCCAGTTTTCATCCAGCGCCGGCATGGCGTTGGCAAGCGTGCGCGATTCCGGGACGGTGGAGGTCATCGTGTCGGGGTCTCCTTGTCAGGCTCTGTCAGGCGCGTTTCAGGCGCGTTTCGGCGGCCACGGCACCAGCACGCTCGTGGTGCGCATGTAGTCGCGATAGCCGTCGCGCGTCGCGGCCAGGCGTGCTTCGAGAATCGGAATACCCGAAACCTTCAGCAGCAGCCACGCCATCAGCACAGGCGGAGCGAGCGTGACCCACGCCCACGGCAGCCCGATGGAAAGCGCCGTGTACGCCAGCCAGTGCACGCATTCGAAGAAGTAGTTCGGATGACGCGAGTAACGCCACAAGCCTTCCTGGCACACCTTGCCGCGATGGGCCGGATCGGCGGCGAAACGCTTTAGCTGCCTGTCGGCAACTGCTTCGCCCGTGACCGCGACGATCCAGATCGCGATGGCCGCGACGATGTTCCCCGCGTTCGCCGGCTCGACGGCATAGGCGGGCACGAAGAACGCGGCCGCGAGCAGCATCGAGATGACGGCCTGCAACTGGAAGAACCAGAACATGTTGCGTGCGGCGCGCTTGCCCCAGCGTTCGCGGAATGCGTGGTAGCGCGGGTCTTCAGGCTTGCCGTGATTGCGGCGCCACAGGTGCAGCGCGAGGCGGCCGCCCCACAGCAGGCCGCCCACGGCGACGCACGCGCGATTGAGTGGCGCACCTGTTGCGCTCGCGGCGATGAACAGCGCGACGATGCCGAGCGTGGCGGCCCACACCGGATCGACCATGCCGGCGTTTTCGGTGCGGAGTTGCTGGAGCCATGCGGCCGCGAAGACCAGCACGAGTCCGGCGACCACGATGACGAGTGTGACGATGAAGGGCATGGGCGGATCCGTATCGATGCTCTCATTGAGCAATACGGATGCCGCGCGTGTCTGGATGCGGTTCGCCGCCGGCGAACGAAACGTCGACGTCTCCCGTGCAAGGGACTTTCGCAGTGACGCCGTGACGCGCGGCGGAGCGCGGCTGCGCTCACGCCCGCCCTGCAATAAAGCGCGTCAGGTTGTATGCATGGCGCCAGTGCCGAGCACCGGACCGGTCGGCGCGCCCGTGGGCGAACCGCCCGACGGTTCGTCGGACACGGCGAGCACGGCCTGCGCATTCAGCTGCGCCATGATCTCGGGCGGCAAGGACATGGTCGCGGGCTGGTCGGACGGAAACACGCCGAGCGGGATCGGCTTGGCGTTCGGCGGGATCAGCCACAGTTCCGTCGTGCGCCCCGCCGGCAGGGAGACGCGCGCAGCGGGTATCACGACCATGCGTGCGCGCCGCACGTCGACGGTTGCCGTCCAGTGCGGGACGCCGTCCTTGGGCGCGATCGACGCGACCATGTACTCGCTCGACGCGGCCGTGGTGGCCGGCGCCTGCGTCGTCTGGCGCGTCCAGTTGAAGTTCACGCCGAGCAGCACGAGCGCGGCGACGCTCGCGCCGATGGTCAGCCAGCGCCACAGGCTCAGGCTGTCCCACCAGCGTTGGCCGGGCGCCTGGGCAACGTCCGCTTGCGGCGACAGGAAGCCCAGGTCGCGGCGGATGCGCGTCCAGACGCGCGCGGGCGGCTCAATCGGGCCGATATCCTGCGCGAGCGGCGCGAGCCGTTGCTGCCATGCGTCGAGCAGGCGTTGCAGGGCGGCGTCGCGCGTCACGTCGGCTTCGAACGCCGCGCGCTCGTTCGCGTCCAGCACGCCGAGTGCGTACTCGGCGCAGCGCAGATCGTCGTCGTCGCGAAGGGGCGTGTTCATTGTTCGAGGCAGGTCTTGAGCTGCATCAGGCTGCGGCGGATCCAGCTCTTCATCGTGCCGAGCGGCACGGCGAGACGCTGCGCGAGTTCGCTATAGGTTGCGCCGGTGAAAAAGGCTTCACGGATCGCGCTTTTCTGTTGCGCTTCCAGCCGGTCCAGACAGAGTTCGAGGCGACGCCGTTCTTCGTTCCATTCCGCGGCGGCAGCGGGCGTGGGCGCTTCGTCGGCGAGTTCAGGGGTTTCATCGTCGCCGAGCAGTTCTTCGCGATGCTGACGCAGCCGGTCGATCGTGCGATTGCGTCCGAGCGTGATGAGCCACGTGATGGCGCTGCCGCGCGCGGGATCGAACGTTTCCGCGCGGCGCCAGGCGCTGGCATAGACGTCCTGCAGGATGTCTTCCGCTTCGGCGCGATCATGCACCATGCGCACGATGACGCCGAACACACGCGCCGACGTGTCCCGGTAGAGCGCGGCGAAAGCCTGCTCGTCGCCGCTGGCAACGCTCACGAGCAACCGGTTCGCGCGTTCGCGGCGCTCGCGGTCGGCATCGGCGGAAGGTTCGGTGCTGCCTGCAAAGGGGTCCGTCATGGGCAGAAAGGGCCGCGCTGCGCTCCAGGCTGGGTATGTCGCGCAATATAGCATTGCTGCCCGCCGTTCAGTCCCTGTCTCCATTTCGCTTTGCGCTCCGCCGCTCGCCTTCACTCCATACGGATGACGCGGCAAGCAGGATGCGCCGGAGCTTTCGCCGACGGCCGGAGACTAGCGTGGGCGCGACAGCATCGTGCCGCGGCAAGCGCTCGCGAGACAGCGGCACGCATAGAGTTGCTTGACGGCTGCGGTGCGGCGGCCATCGACGGTCAGACGATAGTCGATGAACAATTCCTGACCACGCTCGATTGGCGAGATGGCGCGGATGAACACGCGTTCGCCGTCCTGCTCCGCCTCGCAGTTCGGCGCGCAGCTGTGATTGAGCCAGCGCGCCGAGTTGCCGCCGCGTGCGCCGTCGATCACGCTGCCGTCGTCGAGACCGAACAGGAACGTGTGGCCGTCCTCGGGACTCGAGCGTGCATGCACGCGTTGCGCTTCCTTCCATGAAACACGCAGGCCTTTGTATTCGAGCAGCAGAGTGCCTGGCGACAGATCGGCGAGGGCGAAGACGCCCCGGCCATGAACGGGCGAAGTCCGGACAGTGATTCGGCGCATGGTGTGGCGGTTCGCGTTTGGGGACGATGAGTAATTGAGGGATGACGTTCGCGTCGTTATGATGTGGCCGTCATAAATCGCTGTCATCTGCCATGCCCGCAGTTTCCCTCCGCAAGAGCACAAAGCGCAAGCCGTCACGCGGCATGCTTGCGCGTTATCGGAACAGGATCGTCGAAGTGCTCGGGGAGGCACGCGGCCAGCGCGTGATGATACGGTCGATTCATGACGACGGCGTGGAGCGGCGCACGGCCGTCAAGTGGATCAACTTGATGCCGCTCGAAATGGAACTGTTCTGAAGCGTTCACCGCTAGCCGCGCAACAGGCCGCGCGCCTGTTCGAGCAATGCAGCCGCCGCGAGAAACTCCTTGCGGCCCGCGAGGGTGAGCGCGGCGGTCGCGGTGTCCTTGAAGAGCTCGTCGTTCGACACGGCGGGCGCCTTGGTGTCATTCACGCGCGTTTTCAGCAAGCGAAAATACGCCAGCGTTTCGAACGCTTCCGCGCGTTGCTCCGCGGGCGCGTCTGCCGCGATCAATTCCGCCGCGCCAGTCAATTGCGCGATGGCCTGTGCGTAGACCGGACGTTCCATCTGCGTCTCCTTGCTTCGTGGTGAATGGTGCGCTAGCCGTGTGCATGCCGGTGATGCACGTCCGGAAAATGTGCGTGCGTATGGGTGATTGGCAGATGCGCGTGCCGATGCGTATGCGGCTCGTCACCGTCGTAGGGCAAGTCGTGCTCGTGCCGATGATGCGCGTCGTGTGTGTGACGATGCGTGTGCGCGAGCGGCTCGTGCGTGTGTTCGTGCTCGTGACGTTCGCGCACGTGCAGCCAGACGCCGAACGCCATCAGCACGGCGGCGATCCAGAACAACGCGCCCGGCGCATGCGGCCAGATGGCCAGTGAAATCGCGACGCCGAACACCGGCGCAACGGAGAGGTACGCGCCCGTGCGCGCCGTGCCCAGGTGCCGCAGCGCGATCACGAACATCACGAGGCTCACGCCATAGCCGGCGAAACCGGTCGCCATGGCGGCGAACAGCGGCGCCGGCGCGGGCAGACGCGCGCCCAGCGCGAATGCGATGCAGAGATTCGTCACGCCCGCGACGAGCCCTTTCGCGCACGCGATGAGCGTGGCGTCCGCAGCCGAGATCTTGCGCGTCAGATTGTTGTCGATGGCCCAGCACGCGCACGCCAGCACGATCAGCAACGCGCCGCCCGGCAGGCCGCTGCCGCTCGTTGCATCCGGTTGCCAGGCGAGCACGACGCCGCCCGCGACGATCGCCGCCATGCCGAGGAACACTTGCCGGTCGACGTTTTCGCGGAACACGAGCCACGCGATGGCGGCGGTCAGCACGCCTTCGAGATTGAGCAACAGCGCGCTCGTCGAGGCGGGCGTGCTGGTGAGCCCGAGCATCAGCAGCGCGGGACCCGCGACGCCGCCCGCGACGATCGCTTCCGCGAGCCAGGGAAGCTCGCCGGCGCGCAATCCGTTCGAATGATTGGCCCCTGAACGCAACAGGATGACGCCGCCCAGGCCGATGCCGCTGCCCAGATAGAACAATCCCGCGACCATGAACGGCGGCACGCCGCCGAGCAGGATCTTGGCGACGGGCATGGCGGCGCCGAACAGCGCGGCGGCGCCGAGGGCGATCACGATGGCGGTGAAGCGGCTGGGCATGGCGAGGCGGCCGGGGATTCGACAAAGGTTCAGTGTAGAACGCATCGTCGCGAGCGCGACTCCCTGCGCACGCTCATTTTTCTCTCATTCTCGCGGAGCAGACTCCTTTCATCGACAAACAAACAAGCAGTGAGGAGAGGACCATGAAAACGATCAGCGCAGAAAAAATGAAAATGCTCAAGAAAGTCATCCTCGCGGCCAAGCTGACCTTCGGCATCGCGACGGTGGCGTACGCGCATCCGTTCATCGGCGTGGGCATTCTCGGCGGACCGGTGTTTCCGGTCGCGTCCAGCGCCCAGAGCGCGCCGCCGCTGCCCGTCTATCCCCGTGCGACGGATTCCGGCCCCGCGCCGCTGCCGCTCTATGCGCCTCCTGTCACGTATGCATCGCCGGTCATCGGCAACTTTGCGGCCATCATGGGCCATGCGAACAATGCCAACGTTCAGGGCGGTATCTGAAACCGGCATGCGTGAATGAAGCTCACATACGCGTCAGAAACATTCGTTTGTGCCGCGTTGCGTGCGGCGTTAGGCTGAAGCGTTCCAGCTGATCGATTGCGTCCGCACATGACCGATTCCATCGACTACGCCGCCCTCGCCGATGCCGCCCGCGACGGCTACCTGAACCGCGTGATCGCGAACGTCAACGATCACGCCGTCCACCTGAGCGTGATGGACGCGCCTTACCGCTGGCATCTCCATCCGGATTCTGACGAGACGTTCATCGGCGTGGAGGGCACGCTGGTCATCGAGTTCGAGGAAGGCGCGGTCGAGTTGCACGCCGGCGAGTTGCTGACGGTGCCGGCCGGCAAGATCCATTGCACGCGTCCCGGCGGCGCGCGCTCCGTCAATCTGACGGTCGAAAAGAAAGACGCCCAAACCGTGTTCTGCGAAGCGCCCGGCTAGCGCCGCGCCCGGGTTTCCAGATGTTCGACGAGACGTTGCGCCGCAGGCTGCAACGTGTCGAAATCCCTGAAGCAGATCACAAAACGGCGCGCGGCGAAGTCGTCGGACAGCGGGACCGCCGCGATGCCGAGCGCCTCCCGGTAGGTGCCGGCCACTTCCATCGGCACGACGCTGATGCCCAGCCCGGCCGCGACGACACGAAACGCCGCGTCGAAGCTCGACACGATCACGCGATACGACATCGACTTGCCCGCCTGCGCCGCCGCGCGCTGGAGCATCGTGTGAACGGCGGTGGCGGGCGGCAGGCCGACATGCTCGAACGCGAGCGATTCCTCGAAGCTGACCGAGCGCCGCCGCGCCAGCGGATGATCCGGCGGCACCGCGAGCGCCAGCCGGTCGTGCCGGTAGGTGCGGTGTTGCAGCCCGCGCAGATCGACGCTGTCCCAGCACACGCCCACCGACGCCACGCCTTCGCGCAACTGCCGCACGAGTTCGTGCGACAGCCGTTCTTCCACGTCCACCTTGATGTTCTGGTTGGCCGGCTCGCGCATGAACGACGCGATATCGTCGAGCAGCGCTTCCGCGATCGCCGATGCCGACGCGCAAATGCTCACGCGTCCGACCAGACCGCTGCCGAACGCGGCGACGTCGTTGGCGATGCGCTCCATGGTGAACAGCACGCTGCGCGCGTGTTCCAGCAGCGCGCCGCCGGCCGGCGTGGGTTCGACGCCGCGTCGCGAGCGCGTCAGCAGCGGCACGCCGAGCGCCGTCTCCAGCTGCGCGATGCGCTTGCTGATCGCCGACGGCTCGATATGCGCCTCCTGCGCCGCGCGCGCGATGTTCTGGTGTTCGCAGACCGTCACGAACAGGCGGAGGGTCTTCAGATCGATGTCGCGCATGGCGGGCGGAGGCTCCAATGAGGTTCCGGGCGTTCCGGAGACATTCCGAACCGGAATCGTGAAGCTTCCAAATTACCGCTTTCTTGGCAATTGCGGAATGTCTAGAGTGGAACACATACAAAGAACACCTGGAGACGAAAGCTCATGTCCGCGTTCCCCCCACGCGCCGTGATCCGCGAAGTCGGTCTGCGCGACGGTCTGCAAAGCATCCCCGCGATTCTGCCGACGGCGCACAAGATCGAATGGATCGCCGCGGCTCACGCGGCCGGCCAGCGCGAAATCGAAGTCGGCTCGTTCGTGCCGGCGCGCCTCCTGCCGCAACTCGCCGACACGGCCGAACTCGTCGCCTTCGCGAAGCGTCTGCCCGGACTGTTCGTGTCCGTGCTGGTGCCGAACCTGAAGGGCGCGGAACGCGCGCTCGACACACAGGCCGATCTCATGCTCGTGCCGCTTTCCGCCAGCCACGCGCACAGCCTCGCGAACCTGCGCAAGACGCCGCAGGAAGTGATCGACGAAGTGGCGCGGATGCGGGCGGCACGCGATGCGTCGGGGGCCAAGACGCTGATCGAGGGCGGCATCGGCACGGCGTTCGGCTGCACGATTCAGGGCCGCGTCGATCCCGCCGAGGTGTTGCGCCTCATGCAGGCGCTGCTCGATGCGGGCGCGGATCGCGTGAGCATCGCCGATACCGTGGGTTATGCAGGTCCTGCCGCCGTGCGCCGGCTGTTCGAACAGGCGCGGCGCATCGCGGGCGAGCGCTTCTGGTGCGGCCATTTCCACGACACCCGCGGCCTCGCGCTCGCCAACGTCCATGCCGCGCTCGACACCGGCGTCGCGCGCTTCGACGCGACGCTCGCCGGCATCGGCGGCTGTCCGCATGCGCCGGGCGCGAGCGGCAACGCGGCGAGCGAGGACCTCGCGTTCATGCTCGCCGAAATGGGCATCGAGACCGGCATCGATCTTCCCGCCCTGCTGTCGCTGCGTGCGCAACTCGCGCACTGGCTCGAAGGCGAAACGCTGCACGGCGCGCTCGCACGCGCGGGCCTGCCGGTCACATTCGCACAACCCTCCGCAATCGAAGCCTGAGGACCTCATGACTCATTCAGCCCTGCCGCTCGACGGCATTCGCGTGATCGAATTCACGCACATGGTGATGGGACCGACCTGCGGCATGATCCTCGCGGATCTCGGCGCCGAGGTCATCAAGATCGAACCGCCCGGCGGCGACAAGACGCGCAACCTGCCAGGCCTCGGCGTGGGATTCTTTCGCTCGTTCAATCGCAACAAGAAGAGCGTCGTGCTCGACCTGCACACGGACGAGGGGCGCGAAGCCGCGCTGGAACTGATCGGCGGCTGCGACGTGCTGCTCGAAAACTTCCGTCCCGGCCTGATGACGAAGCTCGGGCTCGACTACGACACGCTGTCGAAGTCGTACCCGAAGCTGATCTACGTGTCGCACAAAGGCTTTCTGCCAGGCCCGTACGAGAAGCGTCTCGCGCTCGACGAAGTCGTCCAGATGATGGGCGGACTCGCCTTCATGACCGGTCCGGCGGGCCGTCCGCTGCGCGCGGGAACGTCGGTGAACGACATCATGGGCGGCATGTTCGGCGCTATCGGCGTGCTGGCCGCGTTGCGCGAACGCGAACGCGACGGCCGCGGTCAGGAAGTGCAGAGCGCGCTGTTCGAGAACTGCGTGTTCCTGTCGGCGCAACACATGCAGCAATACGCGATGACCGGCGAAGCGCCGCCGCCGATGCCGTCGCGCGTGTCGGCCTGGAGTGTGTACGACGTGTTCACGCTCGCCGACAACGAGCAGTTGTTCATCGGCGCGGTGAGCGACAAGCAGTTCGTCACGCTGTGCGACGTGCTCGAACGGCCCGACCTCGCGCGCGACCCGGCGTTTGCCACCAACGCGATGCGCGTCGCGGTGCGCCCGGCGTTGCTCGCGCGGCTCGGCGAGATTCTCGCGTTGCATCGCGTGGACAAACTCGCGCCGAAGCTCGAAGCCGCCGGCATTCCGTATGCGCCCATCGTGCGTCCCGAGCAGCTGCTCGACGATCCGCATCTGAAAGCGAGCGGCGGCCTCGTGCCGATGCAGACCGACGACGGCGGCTCGACCGATGTCGTCCTGCTGCCGCTCACGATGGGCGGACGCCGGCCCGGCGTGCGGCAACCGCTTGCGGCGGTGGGCGAGCATACCGAAGAAGTGCTGGGACAGCTGACCAAAATGACGAAAACCGTTACGGCGTGATGCATCGCGACAGGCGCATATAACAAACCGCGCCGTCGCTTACAGAGTGGCATGGGTCCGTTGCCGGCCGCAACAACGAGGCAGTCACGGACGCACCAAGGAGACAAAGACAATGCAGCCCACCTTCAGCGCGGTCGCAGAGCCGCTCGCTTCTCCCGACATCCGCGTCGACATGACGCCCAGCGCGCAGATCTCCGCGCGCATGGACCGCCTGCCGATCACGCGGCATTTGTGGATGCTCGTGTTCCTCATCTCGCTCGGCGGCTTCTTCGAAATCTACGATCTCATCTTCACCGGCTATATCGCGCCGGGCATGGCGCGCAGCGGTCTGTTGCAGACCACCACGCATGCGTTCTTCGGCTTCACCGGCATCGCCGGATTCATCGCGGCGACCTTTGCGGGACTGTTCATCGGCACCTTCTGTTTCGGCTGGCTGCCCGACCGCTATGGACGCCGCAGCGTGTTCACGGTTTCGCTGCTGTGGTACTCGATCGGCTCCGCCATCATGGCGTTCCAGACCACGCCCGAAGGCGTGATCTTCTGGCGCTTCGTGACGGGCATCGGCGTAGGCGTGGAGATCATCACTATCGACAGTTACGTCACCGAACTCGTGCCGCAACACATGCGCGGCCGCGCGATGGCGTTCAACCAGACCGTGATGTTCGCCGCCGCGCCCGTCGCCGCGCTGCTCTCGTACTGGCTCGTGCCCGAGACCGTGTTCGGCCTCGATGGCTGGCGCATCGTGGTGCTGGCGGGATCGGTGGGCGCGGTCATCGTCTGGTTCATCCGGCGCGCGGTGCCGGAAAGCCCGCGCTGGCTCGCAATGCACGGGCGTACGGAAGCATGCGAACGCGTGGTCGGCAACATCGAGCGCGTCGTCGCGCGGCAATCAGGCGAGCCGTTGCCGCCGCCCGCGGCCTTCGTCGAACAGCCGTCGCATCGGCGTGCGGCGCTCGGCGAGCTGTTCAAGGCGCCGTATCGGGCGCGCCTCATCATGCTGATTGCCTTCAACTTCTGCCAGGCGATCGGCTATTACGGTTTCGCCAACTGGGTGCCGACGCTGCTCATCGGACAGGGCGTGACCGTCACGAAGAGTCTGCTGTATTCGTTCGTCATCGCCTTCGCATTGCCGCTCGGCCCGCTGCTCGCGATGTTTTATGCCGACCGCATCCAGCGCAAGTGGTTGATCGTCGGCGGGGCGCTCGTCGTGATCGCGAGCGGTCTGGCGTTCGGACAGATGAAGTCTCCGGTCGCGCTGATCGCACTCGGCGTGCTGATCTCGCTTGCGGGCCAGACCATCTCCGTGTGCTATCACGCCTACCAGACCGAGCTCTTTCCCACTGCCGTGCGCTGCCGGGCAAGCGGCATCGTGTATTCGGCGAGCCGCGCCGGCGCGATGATGTCGGGCTTCATCATCGCGTTCCTGTTGAAGGAGTCCGGCGTGCCGGGCGTGTTCGCCGGCATCACGGTGTGCATGCTGCTGGTGGCGCTGGCGATCGGCGTGTTCGGTCCGCGAACCAACGGCTTGCGGCTCGAAGAACTGAATCACTGAACGCACGTGCACACGCACTTTCAATATCTTTTCGATGCGCAGTGAGTTGAAAAGCTTTCCGCAACCCTGCGCTAGATTTCATTCGAACGCCGATGCAATCGGCTGGACACCAACGCTCACATCGAGGCGTCAAAGCGGGAACAACTTCTGCATCGTCTGCTCTAAGCGATGCGATGCGGTCAACCGACGCTCGCGCACTTCCTTCTTCTTCGCTTCCACGGCAAGGCCCATGCTGGTGCATCGATGCCTGAGGCCCGCCCAGTGGAGCATGCAAGTTCGAGCGCCATGAATACGCAACTCAGTGAGCAATGCAAGTCCCGCCTGTTCCGCATGAAGTTCGAACGTCCGGTCAAAAGCGTTGCGTTTGTCCTCGCGGACAGTCGTGAGGCGGCGTGGCGTATCGGCAAGACGGTCATGGCGGTGGTGCATGGTGTCGGCATCCAGAATGTCGAACTGCACGGCATCCAGTCTTTCAGGGAGCTGGTGCGCACCGGAGTGAGTGAAGATCAGGATCTTCGCATCTTCGAACTCGCCACCGCAGGCGATCAGGTCGAACAGTGGTCGCACACGCCTTACTTCTTTACCGACGATGCTTCACTGCTCGGGAAATGGGCCGAACTGCGCGCCGACCTTGCGTCGGATGTCGCGCAAATGGTGCTTCGCCGCGCACGTTAGCTCTCGTTAGGCTTAAACCTCCACAGGCACACGCGATGCTTGCTGCAAGGGCAGGCGTCATGCACAGCGCAATTCGCTGCCGATCACGACGCTTCCTTGGGCGTGGTCCACAAGCGGCGGGGTGGCGCAATGATACGGTCGTACAACCACAAGGGCTTCGTGCTCGAAGTCGCGGTGCAAGCGAACGGCCGGATCGTGCCTGTTCCGGTAACCGCGCATTATCTTGCCATTGTGACGATCAGTCGTTCGGGACGGCCCGTCACGGCGTTCTCGCCGCTGCGCGTCGAGAGCGAACGCTTTCAGACCTTTGCTTCCGCGGAAGACGCACTGATGAGCGGGCACACCGCGGCGCGCGCCATGATCGACGAGTGGACTGAAGCTTCGGGCTAGGCGATTACGCAATCGCCCGAGCGGATGCTGATTGGCGTCAGGCGGCCACGCGCCGGTTTTGCTGACCTTCCTGGACGTCCGCGGCGGAGTCGAGCGCCGAATCGAGCAATGCCAGCTTGCGTTGCAGCGAGGCGACGCGCTGACTTTGCGACGGGACGAGATCGTACTCGGAATCGAGCTGTGCGACGCGCATGTCCCAGTAGCGGGAGGGAAGCCGGTCGGTCGAGGTATTGCGCTCGACGAAGTTCGCCAGGACCATCTCGAGATGCTGTAGCTCGCGCTCGGCGAACTGTGCCGGTCGACGCTGTCGGAATGCGGGGACGGAAACTGCGTTGATGCCTGTTTTCATGTTGATGTTCCAGCTTGGTGCTCAGAGGCTACAACTTGAGCAAGGGATGTACCCCATTGACGTTTTGCGCGGCTTCAAGATGTTTCCAAATGAAAATGTCGGGTGAGCGATCTCGGGCATGCCGCCGTGGCAAAGGGCTGTCGGGCAGTTACAAATTGTCCGAGCAATTGCTCTAATCTTGGCCTTCAGTTAAGTTGCGGTGCTTGCACCTCCCGATACGGCTCCGCGCCATGCGGAAATTCTTCAATCGGAACGAGCGGATTTGAAATGCCTACCTGCGCCCGGCAATGTCGAGGCAGGAGGGTGTCCCGGACGGGCTAACTTGTGCTAATGCGACCGTCTGGGATTGTCGCTGTTGCGATTATTTTTATAATGAGCCAGCATTATTTCTTCATCCGGACTTTACCCGGAATGCGTCGGTCATTCAGGAAATCAAGATAATCGAAATCGAATGAATTGAATATGCAAGGATATTGAAAATAAAAAAAGGAGCGGCCCCCTCTCGCGAAGCCGCTCCTTGCCGCAGTAGATGATCTCTCGGAGTTCTGCAGGCATGCGCCAGCTTATCAACGCTTGATGCCGGCTGGAAGTTCGCCTGCCGCAATTAACTTCTTCCGGATGCGCAGCAATGGCGTCGTCCATGCGCGACAAGGGTGACGGGACAATTCAGAATCTGAAACGCGCGGTGCCTTTTCTTGAAGAGCTCTGAAACCGATTCGCTGTCCATTATTAAAATCTGCAAAATATTATTGCGTCCACACTCTTGCCACATTCCGGCAACCGTCGAATAAAGTGAGTCCCAGTTTCACAAGGTCGAGTGGCCAGTAATTCAGCCGGCCAACCCCCGGAAAGCTTTCGCTTTAAAAGGACTTCGCACAATCATGAAAAAAACTCTCATCATCGCGGGTGTGCTGGGCGCATTCGCAGCGTCGGCGCAGGCGCAAAGCAGCGTCACCCTGTATGGCACGCTGGACGCGGGCCTCGTCTACGCGAACAACGAGCACGGACACAGCAACTGGGGAGAAGGCAGCGGCTCGCTTTCGGACACCTACTTCGGCCTCAAGGGCGTTGAGGATCTCGGCGGCGGCCTGCATGCGCTCTTCAAGTTGGAGAGCGGCTTCAACATCAACAACGGCCGCTACACCGAAAGCAACACGATGTTCAATCGCCAGGCCTATGTCGGCCTGCAACATGACCAGTTCGGTACGTTGACCTTGGGCCGCCAGTACGATTCAGTGGTCGATTACCTTGGGCCGTTTTCGGAGGCCGGCGCCGGCTTCGGCAACAACTTGAGCGCCCATCCGTTCGACAACGACAATCTCGACCATTCGTTCTCGATCAAGAACTCGGTGAAGTATCAGAGCGTCAACTACGCGGGCTTCAAGTTCGGCGGCCTGTATGGCTTCTCGAATGACGCGGGCCAGTTCTCGAACAACCGCGCGTGGAGTGCGGGCGCATCTTACGGCAACGGTCCGCTGAACGCCGCCGCCGCGTACCTGCAAGTGAACAACTCGCCCAACAATCTGAACGCGGCCGGCGCGGTGTCGGCAGGTCAGGGCAACAACGCCAACCTGACGGCGGAACTGCAGCGCACCTTCGGCGCCGCAGTGAACTACACCTACGGCCCAGCCACCGTCGGCTTCGTGTGGACCAACACGCACTTCGACAACCTGATCGCCGGGGCGCAGGGCGGCACGTCAGTCGCAATACCTGACGACGCGAACCTTCACCTGAACAACTTCGAGCTGAACGGCCGCTACATGCTGACGCCGGCGCTGAGCCTCAATGCCGCCTACACCTACACCGACGGCAAGGTGTCGGGCGCGCACGGCTCGGGCGATCCGAAGTGGCAAACCGTCTCGCTGCAAGCCGACTACATGCTGTCGAAGCGCACCGACGTCTATCTCGAAGGTGTGTACCAGCATGCTTCGGGTCAGCTCGGCGATGCCGGCGCGAACGTGGCGATGATCAACACGCTGTCGCCGTCGTCGACCGGCAACCAGGTTGCTGCAACGGTCGGCCTGCGCCACCGTTTCTAAGCGGAAATCTGGCGGTATCAAGCAAAAGCGGCCGCGCTCGAAAGATCGCGGCCGCTTTGTCATGGTGCGCTTGAAGGAAGGCTATTCCTTCTTCGGCTCCGGGCCCCCGATGATCTGGCCGACGTCATACGCCGTACCCCCCGTGCCCGCCACGAGCCGCGCCAGCGCTGTGGCAGCCGTGTCGCGCCGCACGCCGCTCTCCGGCCGATACTGCTTCGGCAGCGCCAGATAGAAGGTGGCGCCGGCGTCGGGCGCGCCTTCCGCCCAGACCTTGCCGCCATGCCGCTCGATGATGCGCCGGACATTCGCGAGTCCGATGCCGGTGCCGTCGAAGGCATCGTTGACGTGCAGGCGCTGGAACACGCCGAACAGCTTGTCCACGTAGCGCATGTCGAAGCCGATGCCGTTGTCGCGCACGAAATACACGACATACCCGGCCAGTTCACCGCTGCCATCCTGTGCGCCGACATGAATCTCCGGCTGCGGACGCTGCGCGCTGAACTTCACCGCGTTGGACAGGACGTTCGTCAACGCCACATGCAGGAAGACATGGTCCGCTTCGATGGACGGCAACGCGTCCACCATCCAGCGCACGCGCGCGGACCATTGTTCGTCGATGTCGTTCTGGATCACGGTGTGGACGAGCGCGCGCACATCAACGGGATGCGGCCTCAATGCCGCGCGGCCCAGTTGCGCGAACGAGAGCAGGTCGTCGACCAGACGGCCGCCGAAACGCGCCGACGTCACCACGCGCTCCAGATAGCCGCGTCCGCGCTCGGAGAGCTTGTCGCCGTCGATCTGCTTGAGCAGGTCGGCGAAACTCACGATATGCCGCAGCGGCGCGCGCAGATCGTGCGAGACCGTGTAGGAGAACCCTTCCAGCTCGTGATTGGCGCGGCCGAGTTCGGTCGCGAGCTGGGCGATTTCCTCCGCGCGCCGCAACACGATGCCGAGCACCGCCGCGCGAAACTCGAGCGCGATCTCACGTTCAGCGGACCGCCACGGCAGCGAGCGGTTGCGCACCACGTCGGTCCATGTTTCGAAGCTCAGGCGCGGCGAGAGCGATTCGGCCAGCCCGGTGAGCTTGGCGCGCGGATCGCCGGCCCATTCGATGGTCTGTACCACTTCCTGGCGGAACCAGACGACGTAATTGCGATAGATCTTCGAGATCGACACCGCCAGGAAACCCGCGACGTCCGGCGAGCCGGCCAGCGCCGGACAGTCCTGCGATGCGTGGTCCGACATCACCACGTCCTCGCTCTGGTCATCGAGCCAGTCGACCAGCGCGGTCACCGCATGCTCGCCGGGCGTCACGCCGACCAGCGACGTGCGTCCTTCGAAGATCACCGCGGCCCCCGACGAGCGCGTGAAGCCGAGCAGGTCCGAAGGGTCGTTGACGAGCGCCTCGACGAAGCTGTCGGTATTCGCCATCGACGAAAGCAGCTTGGACAACATGCGCCGCAGTTCGAGCCGGTAGTGCGCCTCGTCCTGCGTCTCGCGCGCCTCGATCTGCAGCGATACGATCTGCGCGACGTGCTCGCACGCGGTGCGCACTTCGAAGGGCGGCAGACGCGGTATCGCGTGGTGACAGGAGATCAGGCCCCAGAGCGTGTCGTTGACGAGGATCGACATCGACATCGAAGCCAGCGTGCCCATGTTGCGCATGTACTGCAGGTGAACCGGCGACACGCTGCGCAGCGATGCATACGTGAGATCGGTGGGCCGCTTTGTCTGCGGATGCAGCACGGGAACGAGCGGCGCGGCCTCGTAATTGGCGTTCGAAATCAGGCGGATGCGGTTCCTGCGATACAGCTCGCGCGCCTGCGCCGGAATGTCGGAGGCCGGGAAATGCTGGCGCAGATAGGACGGATAGCCGGGATCGACGGCTTCGGCCAGCACATTGCCGTGGCCTTCTTCGTCGAACTTGTAGACCAGCGTGCGACCGAAGCCGGTGATGCGCGAGATTTCCGTCGCGGCGAACTGGCACAGCTGTTCAACGGTGCGCATCGTCTGGACTTCGGTGACGAACGAGCGCACGAGCGGATAGATGGTCGAGAAGACATCGGCGGTGTCCTGTGCCGGCTCGGCTTCGACGAACAGCAGCCCGTCATGCCGATGCACGATGATCGCCATCGGACCGTGCGACGTCCAGCCATCGATCATCACGTTGCCTACGTGCAGGGCCATGCCGTCGCGCGACAGGTGTTTCAGGCTCGCGACCGCGCGCTCGCTGGCGGCCGGGCCGAGCACGTCGGACAGCGCGCGTCCCAGGCAGGCCTCGGGCGCGAGGTGCGCGAACGCGGCGACATTGCCGCTCACCTGCAGGATGTGGCCGTGCGCGTCCACGCTGAAGAACACGCCATGCGGCTGGATTCCACCAGGAATGTGGATCGGCTCGCGTGCGCAGTCGTCGACGGCGAGAGCGTCACGCGGGTCGGGGCGGGCCGTGCCGGCGGTGGAGGTTTTGTCCATCATCGTCCTGAATGCGGTCTGGCTTGTTGATCGCGCCGGTTGCGAAAAGCGGGATTCGGTTGTCGGGCGGCATGCCGCGCACGGCATTTCGGCGTTTTCTACAGACGCTGCGATAATGCCGCGCGTCATTTCTACTCAATGGCCAACGAGTCTTCGAGCCATGACGCGGCAAGCGCAGGAATTGTTCCGCGAAGGGTGCGTTATGACCGCGTCATCGTACGATCGGACACATCTGCGGCGCAGACGCGGCTGATACCATGCGAAGCCCAATGACGATCGCCGGAGCGCGGCGCCGCATGCATGGCTCAGCTTGCCGGAAACCGCATCATACGGGGTTCGCGCCTTCTTGCCGCGACGTTGTCCACGACATTGCTGTGTATCGCGCCGATTCACGACGCCTGCGCGCAGTCCTGGCGCGACGTCGCGCCGCTTGCGCCGCCGTCTTCCGAGCGTCCGCGCGAGGCGCCCCGGCCGCCCCAGCCCGGCGACGACTCGCAGCGCGTCGCCATTCAGGATCTGCGTGGTCTGGCTTTCACGAGTGCGGACCCGGCGATGGCATCTGCTCCGCAGGCGGGCGCCGGCGGCGCGATCACGGCGGCGAATCTGCCGCTGCTGACGCCTGACTTTCTCGACCGCTTCTCCGACGACCTGCACCGGCCGCTCACCTTCGCGCGCCTCGCCGAGATTCGCCGCGCGGTGGTGGCGCGTTATCGCGAGGCGGGCCAGCCGCTCGTCGATGTGTACGTGCCCGAACAGGATGTGAGCGGCGGCGTCGTGAAGATCGTCGTGGCCGAATACCGGACGGGCCGCGTCGTGCCGAAGGGCAACCGCTGGTTTTCCGACGCGTTGCTCGAACGCGAGATGCCTCTGACGAGCGGCGCGCCGATTCGCGAGGCGGATGTCGCGTCCGGCCTGGCACTGCTCAATGCAAATCCTTACCGCCGTGTCGATGTGGTCTACGCGCCGGGCGCGGCGCTCAACACGACCGACGTCATCCTGCAAACCGAAGATCGCTTCCCGTTCCGGGTCTACGGCGGCTACAACAACGACGGCGTCCGCGCGCTGGGCCGCGACCGGCTTCTCGCGGGCTTCGACTACGGCAACCTGTTCGGCATCGACGCGCGCTTCAGCTATCAGATGACCGCGAGCAATGATCTTGTGAGCGGCAATCCCGATATCGAAGGGCGGCCGGATCGTGCGCGCTTCATCGCGCATGCGTTCAACTTCGTCGCGCCGCTGCATGACGGCGACCGCATCGAGTTGTTCGGCGTGTTTGCACAGAGCACCCCGCGCTTGCCGGACAGCTACGGGCAAACCGGCCTCAGCGCCCAGCTCAGCCTGCGCTACGACTGGCGCCTGCCGCCGCTCGATCACGCGGGCGCGTGGCAACAGCAGGTGCAGATCGGCTACGACTTCAAGCGCTCGAACAATGACCTGGAGTTCGGCGGCTTCCAGGTGTTCAACGCCAACACGCACATTCACCAGTTCGTGCTGGCCTACGATCTGTCGAACAGCGACGCGAGCGGCGACACGCATCTGAACGCCGCGCTGTACGCCAGCCCCGGTTATTTCGACGGCAGCAGCAACGACGTGGCCTACGACACCGCGCGCCTCGGCGCGAAGCCGCGCTACCAGTATGTGCAGTTGGCGGCATCGCGGGATCTGGCCATTGCGGCCACAGGGTTTTCGGTATCGGCGCGCGGACTGGCGCAGTGGACCGGCAGCACGCTGTTGCCGAGCGAAGAACTCGGCCTTGGAGGCGATGCCACCGTGCGCGGTTACGAACCCTACGCGGCGCAGGGCGACCGCGGCTGGAACGTGCAGACGGAACTGCGCGCGCCGGCGCTCACGGCGGGCATTGCGGCGGTTCAGCCCTTCGTGTTCTTCGATGCCGGGCACGTATGGAACCGCATCCCGGAGTTCGGCGAGGTCAACAATGCGTCGCTGGCGAGCGTCGGCGCCGGCATTCGCGTGCAGATGGGACGCTTCGTCAGCGTGCGCGGCACCTATGGTTTTCCGCTGCGCGCCGTGGTGCCCAGCGGATCGAAGGCGCCCCTGGGCGAGATCTTCCTTGTGATCGGAAGCTAGGGACGCCTTCGTTCAACGCCTCAATGCGCCTGCTGCCACTGGAGTATCGGATGCGTCGCGCCGGCGGGCATCGCCCATACGCCGCCTGCCGGAATGTTCCAGTCCAGATAGTTCGACGCGTTGCTCATCTGCGCGGTGCTGAGCCCGTTGGAGTCGGGCGGCGCGGTGCCCGAGTTCGACGCGGCGGCGGTGGTGCGGATGGTGGTGTCGCGATTCCAGTAGACGTTGTTGTGGATGGCGCCCGTGTTGTAGCCCGCGATGCCGCCTTCCGGATCGCCCGGAGGCCCGCCGCCGCCCACCTGGCCGGTGGCGAAGGATTCGTTGATGACGCCGGTCGTGCCGTTGCTGTACACGAGTCCGCCGCCGCCGAAGCCGCCGACGCCGCCCGTCGCATACGACTGCGTGATGAGCCCCGAGTTGAACGCGACAAGTCCGCCGGTGTTGCCGTGCGTGCCGCCGCGCGTGAAGCCGGTCGCGTACGACTGCGCGATGGTGCCGTTGTTCACCCCGACGAGCCCGCCCGCCGCCGTCTGGTAGCCGACGTCCGCCGTGCTCGACGAGCGCGCGATGGTGCCGTTGTTGACGCCCGCGACGCCGCCCGCGCCGAAGCCGCCGAAGCCGTTCTGCGAGACGCTGCCGGTGGTGTTGACGTAGGTGACATAGCCGTTGTTCTGCCCGACCAGCAGGCCCAGCCCGCCTGACGTATTGCCGCCCGTGTTGCCGTTCGTGAGGTTCAGGTCGCGCACGACGCCCTTCGTGCCGATGACGCCGAACATGCCGAAGTAGTCGTTGTCGAGGTCGGCGGTGGTGGCGAGCTGGTCGATCGTGTGGCCGAAGCCATCGAACTGGCCGGTGAAGGGCGCGGTAGTGGTCTGGCCGATCGGCGTGAAGTAGTTGGGATACGCGGTTGCGCTCGCGTCGATGTCCTTGCCGAGCGCGTAGTTGCCCGCCAGGTCCTGCGAGACGTTCTTCAGGTCGGCGAGCGTGTTGACGAGCTTGTAGCCGGTCGCCTGCGTGACGAGGCCGCTGTATTGCGCCGCCGTCCAGCCGCTGTTCGTGAGCACGGTGCCCGGCGCGTAGCTGCCGTTCATGTCGTAGAGCGCGCTCACGATACCGCCGCTCTTCGACCAGTCGATGGTGCCGCCGTTCGTCACGCTGCCGCCGTTGTCGGCGCCGGCCGAATCGGCGCGCAGGGTGAGATTGCCGTTGCCGCTGTTGGCCAGCGTCGAACCGGCGCCGATCGACACGCTGTGCGCCGCGTTGAGCGTCAGCGAGCCGTTGCCGGTCCACTGGACCGAGCCGTTCACCGCGAGATCGCCGCTGCTGCTCTGGGCCACGACCGACGTGCCGTTGGCGAGACTGCGCGCGAGCGCGGTGCCGGTCGGCTGATCGACGGTGAGCGCGGGCGCGCCGAGCGTCCAGTTGCCCGCATGCACGTCCGCGCCCGCGACATCGAGCGCGTTGGCGTGCGTCTCCACGGAGCCGCCGCTGCCGTCCGCATTGGCTGCCGCGATCAAGCCGTTGGCGTGGACCGCGCCCTGATCGGCGACGAGCCAGACGTGGCCGTCGCGCGTCGCGGTGCCGGTCGCGCGGATCGCCGCGCTGTTGCCGGCGAGCGCGTAAACGTTGCCGTCGGCGGCTTGCAGGCTGGCTTGCGCCGCCTGGATCGCGCCGGCGTTCATCACGGAGCCGCCGCTGCCGGCCTGCACGAAGACCTGCTGGCCGCCCGACGCATCCTGCAGCAACACCTGGCTGCCGCTCGCGAGTTCGGCGGTGCCTTGCGGCGCGCTGATGGTCCCGGCGTTGATGACGGCCGTGCGCGACACGAGGAACACATCGCCGCCGCTCGAACCGATCTTGCCCAGGTTGATGACCATGCCGTTGCCGCCGCCCGCGAGCGTCAGCGGGCCGCCCTGCATGAACGCGGCGTCGCCGACATTCAGCGCGGAGGCGACGAAGCGCCCGCCCGTCGCGACCACGCCGCCGGGGCCGACAAGCACGCCTTGTGGATTGACGAGATAGACGCTGCCGCTCGCGCTCAGCTGGCCGAGCAGCACCGACGCGTCGCCGCCCGTCACGCGATTGAGCGTCGCGCCGCTGCCGTTGTTGAACGTGACCTGCCGGCCGCTGCCGATCGAAAAGCTGTTCCAGTCGATCACGCCGCGCGACGTCGTCTGATTGATGGTGAGCGACTGACCGCCGCCGCCGATCGAACCGCTGCCCGCGACGAACTGCCCGCCGCTTGGCAATGGCGGCGCGGCGTGCGCTACGGTGGCGTAAGCGAGGCTTGCGATCAGAGGCACGAGCGCGGCGAGCGGTCGCAGGCGCGTCGAGGATGGTGAAACAGGCGAATGAATGCAGCGGGGCATGGCGACCTCCGTTCAGTGTCCATTTGTTTTCGGTTGTTTTCGATCGGGTGGCCGCTGACGGTGGTGCCAATTCGCTTCGGGATCAATGAGGATCGCGAGGCGCGAACATCGACGTGCGAGCAGGCGCGCCGATGGTAGCAATGCGCTGCATGCCGCCAATGTGGGGTGCCGCACATTCTTCAGAGCGAAAAAAAAGTCGCTGCCGCAACCTTTGGCGCATCAAGACGCGCGCCCGACGCGGCATGAAATTTGATCGCCGTGCGCGGTCGCAAACGATTCAATGCGGCGGTTTGCCCTTGCTGGCCAGCGTGGCCCGGCACTCGTGATAGACGCGTTGAACCAGCGCGTTCTCGTAGTCGAGCTCCTCGCTGTCCAGAATGCGTTCGACGTCGCCGCGTGCGGTGTCGTTGTCCAGCAGGTTCGACAGACGGGAAGCGAGCGCCTGCGCCGTGACGGAGAGCCGTGCGGTTTCGATCCAGTCGGCGGCGCGATGATGCCGGTCGAGCCAGCGATGCGCCGCGCGCACCTGGAAGGAGGGATCGGGCCAGTCGCCGTCGAGATAGAACGCGCCGAGGAATCCGCACGTGAGCCAGCACAGCAGATGCACCCGGTCATCGGGTCCGAGAGGATAGCGGACGTGGCTCATGAGGGCGGCGCGCGGCAGGCGATACGGGGTGCAATGACGATAGCACGCTGGCCGTGTATCGGGCGGACCGTCTCGCGCATGGGTGCGCGGGTGCGTCACTCGCAGTCGAGCTTCGTCAGGCCGGCGCCGTTGGTCTGGTAACGGCACACGTCGACGCGCCCGGGAATGGCGATGTCGCGCGTGGCCTGATTGGCGTAGACGCATTGCAGGGTGAGCGCGCGGCCCTGGTCGTACACGTAGCCGATTTTCCAGCTGCCGCGACGGGCGTCGCCCTGGTCGGCGATGAGGGAAACCTGTTCGCTGGGCGCGCCGTCGAACAACTGGACGTAGCGTTCCTGGGTAGCGGGCAGCACCGGACAACTCAGCTGCGCCGCGCTGGCCGGACTCACGGCGGCGGCGCAGGCGCACATTGCCCAAAGCGCAGCCTTACTCGACGACATGAAACCTGTCCCCGTTGTTCACGTCCGATGCATGGCCCCAGCGCAATACCCGTGGGCCAATTGGCTTGCGCGGATGCGCGTACTGGTCATACACGGTGACGCCCGCCGGCCCCTGGCTCGCATAAATGGCTGCATGCCCGTGAAAGTGACCGTGATGGTCGAAGGTGGCGATGACCGTTCCTTCGACGATATGTCCGTTCCCCTTCACCGGCGCTCCCTTTCGCCAGACGGACGTCTCCGGAAGCGAAGGGCAGACTTGCCTGACGTACGACACGCATCCGCCGCAGTAATGCGGCGGGCCTTCGAGTGCGGCGGGAAACGGATCCTGATACGGGCCGTTCGTGGAACCCGGCGCGCACACCCACATGCCTGAGGGCGCGTGGGCGGCGTTCTTGTAGTTTCGGCTGACGTAGCTCATGGGTCCGGACGGGATAGCGAAGGTTGAACGAGCCATGCTGCGGCAATGGCCTGTCGATTCGATCCAAGGCTATCAATGCCGGGCGCTTTTCAGAACGCGATTTGTCCGATTTAGTTACTCGACGCGCGAGGCTGGATGTCGCGTCGGCTAACATGACTCCGCTCAAGCAAACCTTCATCGTGCGAGGAACCGACACCCCATGGATTACCTGGCGCTCGCCCAACGCCACGCCCTGACGATCATCGTGTCGCTGCTGCTCGTCGTGCCAGCCGCGGCCTGGCTCGCATGGACGCATGCCGCGCGCCGGCCGCGCATGTCCGCGCCGGGCGTCGCCATCGCCGCGTTCCTGCCGGCGGCCTGCGGCGCGGCGGTCTTCATCGCCATCGCGACGCGTATCGCGCACGGCAGCGCGTTTGCATCGGCGGATCAGCGGGTGCTTGATGCCGTGCGGGACGGCGTGCCGGCGGCTGCCGCGCGCTGGTTCGGGCGCGTCACGCATCTCGGCGATCCCTGGCTTCTCACGCTGTTGTGCGCGTGCGCCTGTGTCGCGCTTCTGTTGGCGCGCCGCGCCGGGCTCGCGGTCTATCTCGCGGCCGCCACCGGCGTGGGCGCGCTGATCAATCACGCGCTCAAGTCGCTCATGGGCCGCGCCCGCCCGTCCGGCGCGCTCGTGCCTTTGCCCGAGAGCTTCGCGTTTCCGAGCGGGCATACGTTCGGCTCCATCGTTTGTTACGGCATGTGCGCGTACATGCTGATGCGCATCGCGCCGACCCGCTGGGACGCGCTCATCGTCGCGCTGGCGTGCCTGTTCGTGCTGATCATCGGGGTGAGCCGCATCGTGATCGGCGTGCATTTTCCGGGCGATGTGATCGGCGGCTTCGCGGCGGGCGGCGCGTGGCTGGCGTTGTGCATCGGCGTCGCGGAACTGGCGCGGCGTCGCATGCCGATTCCGTGATTCAGACGCGCAACGGGTGGCGCAACGCGACATCGAGATTCATGCGCGCCTGTCCGACCACGCGCGCCAACCCGGACCAGTAGTCGTCGATGAAGTGTCGCAGGAACAGGCTGGCGCTCGTCGCGGGCAGGTCGAAGCGCGTGCCGACGTCCTTCGGAAGACCGGCTTGCTTGTCCTGCATGCGGATCAGCGCGTCGCCATCGACGCGATATGAATAGATCTGTCTCGGCTGGGGCGCTCCGCCGTAGCGCGTCACCGTAGCCGGATGAAGGCCCGCGGAGCCGAACGTGAAGGCGGTCGCGCCGCTGGCTGTCGCCGCCGCCGCCGCGAGGCCGCCGCCCAGCGAATGGCCGGCCAGATAGAGATCGCCGGCGGCGCCATGCTGGCGGATCTCGTTGCCGATCTGCACCGCCCGCTCATATTGAGCCGATTTCATCGGCAGGTTGAATGCCTGCGCGAGGTTGGTGCTCCAGTCCCTGACGCTGGGAAGATCAGTGCGTTCGAACGCCAGCGTGGGTTTCAGGTCGTGACCGAAGATCGCCGGATCGGGTTCGAAGAGACGGGCGCCGAGTCCCGAGCCCGGCAGCTCGAGATCGTCCGGCGTCAGGCCGAAACGCGCGAGCTTCGTGGCATCGTCGGAAATGTCCTGCCAGCCGATGGGCGGCATCGAGCGGCGCGTGTGGTCATGCACTGCCTCAACCAGAAACGCCTCTTGCTGGGCAACCGTGTCGCGCGCGAGGTCCGCGGCGGACTGGCGAACTTCCGGCCTTTCGTCCGCTTCACCGCGATGAACCAGGTCCATCGTGTCGCTCCACTGCCGCGCCGCTTCCTGAGCCTGAGGTCCGGTCCAGCTTGTGATTCGCGCGCCTCCGCGCGGCAGCGTGTCCGAACTCGTCAACAGCGCGTCAGGCGGCGTCGAGTAGTCGGTGAAGCTGGTCTGGTCGAGATAGCCGCTGTATTCCCGGGCCATGTCCTGATCGACATTCGCAGGAAGCGCGGCGAGCGTTTCGTCGGCGGGCGACGCGGCGGGTAATTCATCTGCCGGTGAAAGCAGGCTGGCGGAAGATTCCGGGATCTGCATGACGACTCCATAAAGGCATACCAAGGCACTCTACGGAGCATCGGAACGGGTCATGCGGTAATCCCGCATTCGATCTCATCCGCTCATTTTGGATCCAAAATCCTTGATTCAGGAAAAAGATCGGCGCACAATCGCCCGGAACCGAATCGCCTTGTCCAGATGCTGCATCCTCTCCGGAGCTGTCATGACCGATCGAGCCCAAGCCGTTGCAAGCCCTTACGCCGCAAGCGAAAGTCCACGCATGTCCACGCAGACCAGCCGCGCAGTGACGGCGGCGGTGGTCGGCAATATCCTCGAATGGTTCGACTTCGGAACCTACGCGTTTCTCGCTACCGTGATCGCGAAAGTGATGTTCCCCACCGGCGACGACTTCGCCGCCATGCTCGGCACCTTCGGCGCGTTCGGCCTGGGCTTTGCCGCGCGGCCGCTCGGCGCGATCATCTTCGGCTGGCTCGGCGACAAAAAGGGCCGCAAGTGGACGCTGACCTTCGTCATGCCGCTGATGGCCGCCGCCACGCTGTTCATGGCCTTGCTGCCCACCTACGCGTCCATCGGCATCATGGCGCCGGTCCTGCTCGTGGCGGCGCGCATGCTGCAGGGCATTTCCGTCGGCGGCGAACTGGGCAATGCGGTGGCGTTCCTGGTGGAATGGGCGCCGCCGAAGAAGCGCGGTCTCTACGGCAGCTTCCAGCAATGCAGCACGCTCGGCGGCATGCTGCTCGGCTCCGGCGCGGCCGCGCTGGTGACCACGCTGCTCTCGCCGCAGGCCCTGCTCGACTGGGGCTGGCGCGTGCCGTTCATCATCGGGGCGATCGTGATCGGGCCGATCGGCTGGATCATCCGCAAGCGCAGCGAGGAGACGCCTGTCTATCAAAGCGCCAGCGACGACGCGCCCAAGGCCCCGGCCCGCGCCCCCGCGCTGCTCGGCTTGCAGGCGTGCGGCCTCGTGATCGTCTGGACGGTTTCGCTGTACGTGCTGCTCAACTATCTGCCGTCGTTCACGACGAAGTACGTCGGCATGAATGCTTCGACGGCGCTCTGGCTGAACACGGCGGGTCTGATCGTCATGACGGCGTCGATCCCGTTCTGGGGCGCGGCGTCCGACCGCTTCGGACGCAAGCCCATCTACGCGATCGGCTGCGTGGCGTTCCTCGTGCTGCCCTATCCGATCTTCCATCTGATGCTCGCCTACAAGTCGGCGGCTGTCGTCGGCGCGGTGCAGGTGGTGGGCGGCGTGATCATCGGCATCTTCTCGGGTGTCGGGCCGGCCGTGCTCTCCGAACTGTTCCCGACGAAGATCCGCACGACCTGGATGTCGATCGGCTACGGCATCGCCAACGCGGTATTCGGCGGCTTTGCCCCGATGATCTCGATTGCGCTCATCAAGGCCACCGGTTCGCCGCTGTCGCCCGCGTACTTCGTGATGCTGGCCGCGCTCCTTTCCACGCTCACCGTCATGACCATCCGCGAAACGGCGCACGCTCCCTTGCAATGAACGAAGAAACAAATGATGTCGTGGTAGTCGGCGCCGGTGTGATTGGCCTTGCGTGCGCGTGGGCGGCCCTGCGCGACGGCGCCCGCGTGACGCTCGTGGAGCGCGATTTCGAAGGCGACCGCGCGTCGCACGGCAACGCGGGCGGCATCGCGGTGAGCGAGAGCACGCCGATCGCCGTTCATGGCATGGTCTCGAAGGCGCTGAAGTGGCTGATGGACCCGCTCGGGCCGCTGGCCGTGGACTGGAAGCATCTGCCGAAGGCGCTGCCGTGGTTCATGGCGTTCCGGCGCGTCGCCGAGCCGGAGCGGTATCAGGCCGTGTCGCATGCGCTCGCGCTGCTGAACAACCGCGTCTACGACGACATCCTGCCGCTGTTCGACGACATCGGCGCCACGGGCATGCACTATCGCCGTGGCGCGCTGACCGTCTATGAAACCGATGAAGCCTTCAATGCCGATCAGGACGAATGGGCCTTCAAACGTGAACTGGGCGTGCGCTGGCATGCGCTGAACGCGCAGCAGGTGCGCGAATGCGAGCCGGCGCTCGCGCCGGTCTTCAGACACGGCGTGTTCCTCGACGACTGGTCGCACATCGGCGATCCGCGCCGCATCGTCACGCTGCTGCGCGAACGCGTGCGAGCGCTCGGCGCGCGGTTCGTGACCGGCGTGGCGCGCGCGATCGAGGCGCCTGGCAGTGTCGCGCTCGATGACGGCACCCGCGTGAGCGGACGCCGCATCGTCGTGGCGGCGGGCGCGTGGTCGGCGGCGCTGGCGCGCTCCATCGGCGACCGGGTGCTGCTGGAAAGCGAGCGCGGCTACAACGCTACGCTGCCCCGGCACGGCATTGCGCTGAATCGCGAGGTGATCTTCGCGGAACGCAAGTTCGTCGCGACGCCGCTCGACGTCGGCATGCGCATCGGCGGCGCGGCGGAGTTCGCGGGCCTCGACGCGCCGCCGAACTACCGTCGCAGCGACGCGCTGCTCACGCTCGGCAAGCGTTTCCTGCCGGGCATCGACGATACCGGCGCGGCGCGATGGATGGGTCATCGTCCCGCGACGCCTGATTCGCTGCCGGTGATCGGCACGTCGCCGCGCGTGCCTTCGGTCGTCTACGCATTTGGCCACGGCCATCTCGGGCTGACGCAGTCGGCGACCACCGCCGCGCTCGTCGCCGACGTCCTGGCGGGCCGCACGCCGCGCGTGCCGCTCGCGCCTTATTCGATTGCCCGCTTCTGAGCATTCACATCCACTGGAGGAGCAAACATGCAAGTGAACTGGAAAGGTGTCTTCCCCGCTGTCACGACCAAGCTGAAGCAGGACGGTTCGCTGGATCAGGAGGCTATCGTCAGCGGGCTGAACCGGCTGATCGAGAGCGGTGTCGGCGGGGTGGTGATGATGGGCATGGTCGGCGAGAACGCCCAGCTCACGCCGGACGAAAAGCGCACGGTGCTGAAGATCGCGGTCGAGACGGTGAAAGGGCGCGTGCCGGTCATCTCGGGCCTCGCGGAACTGAACACGGCGAACGCCATGCAGTTCGCGAAGGATGCGGAAGCGATCGGCGTGCAGGGCCTCATGGTGTTTCCCGGCCTGACGTATCGCTCGGACGATCGCGAGACCGTGGAGTATTACCGCTCGATCGCGCGTTCGACGCGCCTCGGCCTGATGATCTACAACAATCCGCGCGGCTATGGCGTCGACATGCGTCCGGACCTGCTCGCCCAGCTCGCCGACGAAGCGAACGTCGTCGCGATCAAGGAAGAGACCTACGACACGACCCGCGTGACCGATCTCTATGCGCGCTTCGGTGATCGGTTCGTCGTGTTCTGCGGCGTGGATGACCTGATCGTGGAATCGGTCGCGCTCGGCGTCACCGGCTGGGTGTCGGGCATGGCGAACGCGATGCCGAAGGAATCCGTCGCGCTGCTGAATCACGCCGTCAACGGCGAGTACGACAAGGCGCGCGCGCTGTACCGCGCGCTGATCGACCTGTTCCATCTCGATACGCACGTCAAGCTCGTGCAGTACATCAAGCTCGCGGAGAACATTACAGCCGGCTATCCGGAATACGTGAAGGCGCCACGCCTGATGCTGGAAGGCGAGGAACGCCAGCGGACCATCGAGATCGTGGAGAAGGCGATCGCCAGCGTGCGGGCGCTCGAGCAATGAAGTCCACGTTCTTCTGCATCGACGGACACACTTGCGGCAATCCGGTGCGCGTGGTCGCGGGCGGCGCGCCGCCGCTCGAAGGCGCGAGCATGATCGAACGGCGCGCGCATTTCCTGCGTGAGTTCGACTGGATCCGCACCGCGCTGATGTTCGAGCCGCGCGGCCACGAAGTGATGTCCGGCAGCATTCTCTATCCGCCGACGCGCCCCGATTGCGATCTCGCGATTCTCTTTATCGAGGTGAGCGGCTGCCTGCCGATGTGCGGACACGGCACCATCGGCACGGTCACGACGGCAATCGAGAACGGACTCGTGCGGCCGCGCGAACCGGGCGTGCTGCGGCTCGACACGCCCGCCGGCGTGGTCATCGCGCGTTATCGGATGAACGGCGAGCATGTGGATTCGGTGCAGCTCGTCAATGTGCCGTCCTTCCTGCATTCGCAGGATCTTTCGGTGGACGTGGACGGTCTCGGCGAGATTTGCTTCGACGTGGCCTACGGCGGCAACTTCTACGCAATCGTCGAACCGCAGCGTCACTACGAAGGCTTGCACACGCTGAAGCCTTCGGATATCCAGCGTTTGAGCCCGGTGCTGCGGCAGCGCGCCAACGAGAAGTACCGCTTCGTGCATCCTGAAAACGAAGCAATCAACGGCCTCAGTCACGTGATGTGGACCGGCGAGCCCACCGTGACCGGCGCCAGCGCGCGCAACGCGGTGTTCTACGGCGACAAGGCCATCGACCGTTCGCCGTGCGGCACCGGCACGTCGGCGCGCATGGCGCAGCGGGTCGCGAAGGGCCAGTTGAAGATCGGCGAACGCTTCGTGCACGAGAGCATCATCGGCACGCTGTTCGAAGGCGTGCCGATGCAAGCGGCGCGCGTCGGCGAATACGACGCCATCGTGCCGGCCATCGAAGGCTGGGCGCGCGTGACGGGCCACAACACGATTTTCGTCGATGACCGCGATCCGCTCGCGCACGGCTTCCTGCTCAAGTAACCGGAGAGATTCATGCTGATCCTGAAGAATGCCCGCGTGCTCGACGCCGATCACGAACGCGACGACGGCCGCTATTCCATCGTCATCGACGGCGGCACGATTCGTGAAGTCACACGCGAGCCGGTGGACGCGGGCGGCGCGGAAGTGATCGATGTCGGCGGCAAGACGGTGATGCCCGGCATGATCGATTGCCATGTGCATGTGATCGCGTCGGTCGCGCATCTCGGCAACAACAGCCGTCTGCCGAACACCTTCGCCGTGCTGCGCGCGGTACCGATTCTCGCCGGCATGCTGAACCGCGGCTTTACCACCGTGCGCGATGCGGGCGGCGCGGACTATGCACTGTCGCGCGCCGTGGAGGAAGGCGTGATCGCGGGGCCGCGCCTGTTCGTCGCGGGCAAGGCGCTCTCGCAGACCGGCGGACACGGCGACTTCCGCGAACGCTTCGACAACTCGGACCCCGATCCGTGCGGCTGCAATCGCAACATGGGGGCGATCGGGCGCGTGGTGGACGGCGTCGATGAAATGCGCAAGGCCGTGCGCGAAGAAATGCGCGCGGGCGCGAATCACATCAAGATCATGGCGTCGGGCGGCGTGGCGTCGCCCACCGATCCGATCGGCAACCTGCAATTCTCCGTCGATGAAGTGAAGGCCGCCGTCGAGGAAGCGGAGTCGCATCAGACCTATGTGATGGCGCATGCCTATACGCCCAAGGCGATTGCGCGGGTCGTGCGGCTCGGTGTGCGGACCATCGAGCACGGCAATCTGATCGACGAGGAAGCCGCCGACGCCATGCTCGAACACGGCGCCTATGCCGTGCCCACGCTCGTCACGTATGACGCGATGGCCCGCGTCGGCGCGCAAATGGGTCTCGGCGAGGATACGCTCGCGAAGAACGAGTCGGTGCGCAAGCGTGGTCTCGAAGCCGTCGCGATGCTGCACAAGCGTGGCGTGAAGATGGGCCTCGGCTCGGACCTGCTCGGCGACATGCATCAGTTCCAGAGCGATGAGCTGTCGATTCGCGCGGAGATCGTTGGCGCGTTCGAGGCGATTCGCCAGGCGACGGCCATCGGCGCGGAGATCGTCAACATGAAGGGCAAGCTGGGCGTCGTGGCGGCGGGTGCGTTCGCGGACTTGCTGGTCGTGGACGGCGATCCGTTGAAGGACATTCGCGTGCTGACGGGGCAGGGCGAGCGCATCGCGGGCGTGATGAAGCAGGGCGTGTGGGTGCGGGAGACCTTGCGCTGAGGCCGCGTGCCAAAATGCCACCTTTAATCGACATCGCATAGCGGAAACACATGTCTTCAGCCGTGACTCCACTCCGCCGCCGCGCCGAAGTGCCCGATTCCGGCGACACCACGCGCAGGATCGTGCGCACGACGACGGTCGAACTCGTCACCACGGCGCTGCGGCAGCGCATCCTGTCCGGCGATCTCGCGCCCGGCGAAGTGCTGCGTCAGGAAGCGCTCGCCGACGAACTCGGCGTGAGCCGCGTGCCGGTGCGCGAGGCCATCACGCGGTTGGTCGGCGAAGGCTTGCTGACCAAGGTTCCGCACAAGGGCGCGTATGTGGCGGAGTTGTCGATCGGGGAAGTGCAGGAGACGTTCGAGATCCGGCTGAGGCTGGAGCCGTGGCTGTTTTCTCAGGCCATTCCGCATATCAGCGACGCCGAGATCGCGCGGGCCGAAAAGCTCGTGAACGAGATGGATCAGGCCGAATCGGGCATGTGGGGCCAGTTGAACTGGCGTCTGCACGAGACGCTCTATCTGCCCGCCGGGCGCGACATCACCTTGCAGATGCTGCGCGGGCTGCACGACCGCAGCGACCGCTATTTTCGTTTTCAGGTCGTGCAGGTGCCGATCCGCGAGCAGTCGCACGACGAACACATGAATCTCGTCGAAGCATGCCGGAAGCGCGATGCCAAGCTCGGCGCGAAGCTGCTCGAACAGCACGTGAAGACGGCCGCGCAGCAGATCATCGCGGTGGTCGAAACCATCATGGCGCGATGAGGCGGACGCGCGCGGGCAGTGCGGCGTCGCGGGCGTCGATGTCGATCTCCATGTGATCGGGCGCTGCCGCGATCTGCGCGAACGCGGCTTCATCGACCATCACGACGGGGACGTGCTTCGCATAGAGCTCGTTCGCGACGATGGCGCCGATCGACAGGATCAGGTCGCGCTCGGTCAGCACGATGCCGACCGGTCCGGTGCCGTTGCGCACGGCTTCCGCCAGCACGCTGCTGCTCGAACTCGACCCGCGTGCACGCGGCATCACGAGGATGCGCGCCGCGAGGCTCGTGCCGTGACCTGCGTGCGTGGCATCGACGATCACGCCGCGCGCCGCGTCATAGCCGCCCCAGAAACTCAGCGGCGGCAACGCAATGCTTGCCGCGCGCGCGTGGCCCGGAACCAGGGCGATTGCTTCAAATGCTTTCATCGAACCACACCTGTCCTTCGAAGGCCGAGCGCACGCATTCGCTCATGCTGCCGAACGCCACCGTCACGCCGATGTTCGCGGGCGCGTAGTGCGCCCATTTGCCGGAATTGGTCATCACGAGCCCCGTCACCTGCTTCATGACCGGCGTGATGTACGTGCAGGTATCCACGACGATCTGCACGCCGCGCTCGCCGAGCGTCTGCGCGATGCCGTCCTGCTCGAGTTGCCACAGCACGAAACGGCTCGTATTGACGTAGAAATCGCTGCGCGGCTTGCCTTCGTGACGGTCGAACAATGCGGCGAGCGTACGGAATTCTTCGACGGAAAAGTGCGGCGTACCGAGACTCACGGCGGCCAGCGCATCGCCGGGCCGTGCGCGGCTCCAGCGTGCGCGCACCGCCGCGAGATCCGCCGCGCTCACACGCAGCGTGCGCTCGGGCGCGCGGCCTTGCAGTGCGGCGTCGAGCGTCGCGGCTTCCGGCGTGATGCCGACCGCATGGAACAGCGCCACCGAACCGCTCGATGCCGCCGCTGCGCCGAGCGCCTTCAGTTCGTCTTCGGTGGTGTCGGCGGGAAGGCCGGTGATCGCGGCGACCGTCGCACCCACTTCGCCGCCGAGCACGAAGCCGAGCGCGGCGAAGTGCGCGTCGCGATGCGGCGATGCGCTCACGTCCGGCGCCTCGATCACGACGCGCGCCGCGCGATTCTCCGTCACATGCAGTCCCGCATGTGGCACGCGGCCGGTGATGGCGGCGGCGAGATCGAGGAAGTCGCCATAGCGGCTCGTGCGCGCGCCGAGCACCGAATTGGCGAACACGATGGCATTGGATTCGGCCCAGGCAATCTGATCGCCGAGTTTCGGCCGATGCCGCAGTTGATACGGCGCGCACGTGAAGCTCGCCTCGCAGCCGAGTTCGACATGCGCCTGCATCAGCCGCGTGCCCGCGCGGGCGAGTTCGGCGTCGCCGCGAAACAGTTCGGGATGAATCAGATCGAGCGAGCCGACGTTGAGCGTAGTCGGCACGGACACTTTCGCGCCGCTCGCGACGAAGCGTTCCACGAAGTCGAGACTGGCCGCGCCGTGATAGAGACAGCCGTCGATGTGCGCCGACGTGATGTCGATCAACGCGCGGGCGTCCATGACGCGAGCCGTCGCGGCGACGATGCGCATTGCGAGCGCCACGCCTGCGCCGAAATCGCCGTTGAGCATCGCGCGGTCGCGCGGACTGAGAGTGAGCATCGAGCGAAACGAAGTGAAGAGGGTCCGCGTCAGGATAGCGGATTTGCGCCCCGTTCTCAAAGCAAGTCCGCGACCTTTACTCCCGATATGCCGCGAACTTCGAAGTCTTGCCGATGCCCGGATTCAGGCAGTTGCACGGATCGAGCTTGCGATAAAACTCGGCGAGCTGCGGCTTCGCTTCGTACAGATGCCCGACATTGTGCTCGGCCGGATATTCGGCGCCGCGTTCATCGAGCAAGGCGAGCATCTCGTGTTCGAGCGCCATGCAGTCGTGGCCCTTCGCGACGATATAGTCCTGATGGAACACGTGACACAGGAAATGTCCGTAATACAGCTTCCGCAGGATCGGCTGCTCGATCGGCCGCGGCAACTGTTCGAACCACGCGCGATCGTCGCGGCGCAGGGCGATGTCGAGCGCAACGATATCCTCCACCTCCCGATGATGCACCGCGCGATAGCGCACCGCCGCACTCGCCGCCGCGAAGCGATGCAGGAAGGCGCGGCGGCCTTCGTCGTCGGTACATTCGAAGTACGCGCCGGTACGCTCGTCGCTCGCGAAGTGCTGCTCCAGATACGCGCGCGCCTCCGCGACGCCGGCCGCCGGAACCTTCAGCATCAGGTGATGCGCATAACGCTCGCGAAAGTCCAGCAGACGCGCGGGCAGATGCTCCGGCAGACGCTCGCTGAACCATTGGAGCAGACGGTCCGTCAGGTGCTTCGGCATGAAGCCGAAGCGCTCGAACCAGGCATCCGCGCGCGTCTTGAGATTGAAGAACAGCGGCAGACGGCCCGTGCCGAACCGGTCGATGATGACGAACAGATCCTTGCCGTAGCGGCGCGCGACATCGAACGCATCGCGGTGCAGATATTCGCCTGCCACCGGCAGATGTTTGAAATTCGCCAGCACGTGCCGCCGCAGGCGGGTCAGCACGGCGGTATCGTCGGTGCCGATGTAGAAGACCTGCGCGCCGCGTTCGGCCGCGAAGGTGTCAAGCCGCACCGCGAAGGTCATCACCTTGCCCGCCGAACCCGACGCTTCGAACAGCCGTCGCGGGTCAGCGTTGAAGCGCGCGGGCGTGGGCGCATCGACGTCGCGGACGTGCGTCGCATAGTCGTGATCCGAGGCCGCGGCGCCTGCGTGGACATCGGCGTCGCTGAACGCACCGCTCTCGATACGCGCCAGGATCTCTTCCGGCGCGCCGCCGAGTTCGATGCCGAGGTGATTGACGAGGCGCGGCAGGCCCGAGGCATCGACGACGGCGAACAGCGCCATTTCCGTGTAGGCCGGTCCGCGATGCACGAGCGAGCCGCCCGAGTTATTGCTGATGCCGCCCAGCACCGACGCCCCGATGCACGATGAGCCGATTACCGAATGCGGTTCGCGTCCGAGCGGCTTGAGCGTGGTTTCGAGCTGATCGAGCGTCGTGCCGCCGATGCACACCACCTGGCTGCCGCCCTTGAGCAGATGCACGCGCCGGATGCGCGTCGTGCTGACGATCACGATGTCGCGGTCATAGCCGTCGCCGTCGGGCGTCGAGCCGCCGGTCAGCCCGGTATTCGACGCCTGCGTGATGACGATGGCGCGCGCCGCGCAGCATGCGGCGAGAGCGTGCCATTGTTCCAGCAGCGTGCCGGGGCGCACCACGGCCAGCACGCGACCGGCGCCGAAGCGATAGCCGGTGCGGTAGCGGCGGGTTTGCGCATCGCCGGTGAGCACGTTGCGCGCGCCGACGATCTCGCCGAGCGAAGCCAGCAAACTCTTGCCGGCGTGCGCGAACGGGACGGAGGTCTGGGCCGTATCGGACATGGCGGTCTCAAGCCTCTTTCGGGCCGGGGGCGGCGGCAGGGGAACCGGCCGTTGCACGCTGCGTGAGCGTCAACAGCGCGCCCAGCAACAGCGCCGCGGCAACCACGGCAAGGCCGGCGTTCGTGCTGTGCGTGACGTCCTTCATCCAGCCGATGATCGACGGGCTGACGAAACCGGCCAGATTGCCGATGGAATTGATCATCGCGATACCGGCTGCGGCAGCGGTGCCCGTCAGCACGCTGCTCGGATAGGTCCAGAAGACCGGCATCATCGAGAGCACACCGGCCGTGCCGAGCGAAAGCGTGAGCATCGCGAGCATCAGGTTGCCGGTGTGCAGCGTGCTCGCATAGAAGCCCACGGCGGCGGCGAGTGCAGCGACGGCAAGATGCCGGCGCCGTTCGTTGCGACGGTCCGAACTGCGGGCCACGAGCGTCATCACGACGATCGCGACCGCGTAGGGAATGGCGGTGAGCAGGCCGACATCGAAGGCATCCTTGACGCCGGCGGCCTTGATGAGCGTCGGCAGGTAGAAGCTCACGCCGTACAGGCCCATCATGCAGCAGAAGTAGATCGCCGCCAGATGCCACACGCGGCCGTTGGTCAGCACGCTTTTCAGCGAGTGATCGGCGTGTTCGGGGGTGTCGCGCGAGATGTTGTCTTCGAGAAGCAGCTTTTGATGCTCGTCGAGCCACGAGGCCGCGCGGATCCCGTTGGGCAGCATGAACAGGGTCAGCACGCCGAGCAGCAACGAAGGAATGGCTTCGAGCAGGAAGAGCCATTGCCAGTTGGCGAGCCCGTGGACGCCGTTGAACGCCGCCATGATCCAGCCGGACAGCGGGCCGCCGAGCACGCCGGCGACCGGAATGCCCATCATGAAGAGCGCGTTCATGCGGCCGCGTCGCGTGGAGGGATACCAGTACGTCAGATACAAGACGATGCCGGGAAAGAAGCCGGCCTCGGCGACGCCCAGCAGGAAGCGCAGCGTGTAGAACATGGTTGGCGTCCTGACGAACAGCGAGGCCGCCGATACCAGCGCCCAGGTGATCATGATGCGGCTGATCCACACGCGCGCGCCGACGCGATGCAGAAGCACATTGCTCGGCACCTCGAACACGAAATAGCCGATGAAGAAAATGCCCGCGCCGAGTCCATAGACCGATTCGCTGAACTTCAGGTCGTTGAGCATCTGCAGCTTCGCAAAGCCGACATTGACGCGATCCAGATAGGCGGCGACATAGCAGATGAAGAGGAACGGCAGCAGACGCCAGGTCACTCTGGCGTACGTGGCGTTTTCGAAGGTGGGGGTAGATTGTGGCGTCATCGCGTGTCTCCTGGTGCGTGTGCGACGTGTGCGGACTTGCGCCGCAACTGAGTGGCTGACGCGCATTGTTCCGCGACCGCACGAGGCTGTCGAGACACCGGACCAGTGGTCCGACCAGTTATTGTTGGCGTGCCAGAGGGGCTGGATCGCCGTGTTCAATCAGGACGCGGCTGAGCGAATTTCCGCACGGCAATGCGGCGCGCGTGCTGCCGGGCTACTGCCAGCCTTTCAGCCGCAGCGTCGCCCGCACGAGGCGCTGTTCCTCCGCCTCGATCTCGCGCAGGCAGGCCGTGGTGGTATCGATATGCGTGCTCGCGGCCTTGCGCGCGAGTTCGGGCTGCTTGCCGAGCACGGTCTTGTAGAGGCGGGCGTGCTGCTTGTCGATGACCCGCTTCTCGGCCGCGCGGTGATAGAGGTTGTTGACCGACGCGAAGACCGAGCTCAACAGCAGGTCGGTCAGGGAGCTGAGCGTGTGGACCAGCACGGGATTGTGCGAAGCCTCGCAAATGGCGAGGTGAAAGTTGTAGTCGAGCTGGGCGCGCTTCGACTCGCCGATCTCGCTCTCGTTGGCGGCAAGCATCTCTTCGTAACGGCGCGTGATGAGCGCGAAATCCGCCTGGGTGCCGCGCAATGCGGCGAGTCGGGCCGATTCGGCTTCGAGCATCGCGCGCACCTCGAAGATGTCGTAGAGCGTGCGGGGCTGCGAGCCGAGCAGATGCATCATCGGCGTGAGCGCGGGCTGCGTCGTGAGCGCGGCGACGAACGAGCCGCGTCCGTGCGAGGTCTCGATGATGCCCCGCGTGCGCAGCACTTTCAGCCCTTCGCGCACCGCTGAGCGCGACGCGCCAAGCTTCACCGTCAGCCGCCGTTCGGACGGCAGCGCCTGACCCGGCTTCAGGACGCCATCGACGATCAGGCTTTCGATACGTTCCGCCACGACGTCCGCGATCTGCGACGCGTCTTCCGGATGGGATGGATGCATGGCATGTCTCACTGGTCCGACCACTTGAAGCACTCTAGCATGGGTCATGCGGGACGAGCATCGATCAGCGCGATCGGCTGAATCTCAGTCAATCTGTCACGCCGCGCGGACAGTGTGTCCCTGCGGACAGACCGAACACAGCGCCGCGCCTTGTCCGGGCGCAATGGCACCGTACTTGCATGAGGGTGGCCCCTTGATCGACCGAATCTTTACTCCGTCCTGAAAGGAGAAGTCTTCATGAATCCGGATCTGACCTTCCGCGCCGGCGAGGCCACCGTGCTTGCCGCTCCCGGACAAACCACCGATGCGATGCCGGAAATATTGATTGGCCGGGTGGACGGTCCCGTGGGTCACGCCTTTGCGAACATGATGGCGCAGTCGAAGGGACACACGGCCATGTTCGCCATTCGCGCGTGCAATCAGATGGTCCGCCCCGCGACCATGATCGTGCCGAAAGTGACGCTGAAGGACATGGCGAACATCGACCTGTTCGGCGGTGTGGTGCAGTCCGCGACGGCGGATGCCGTGGTCGATTGCCTGATCGAAGGCATCTTGCCTAAGGACCAGGCCAACGACCTGTGCATCATCAGTCTGGTGTGGATCGACCCGCGTTGCGCAACGGACGCGAACCTCGACAAGAAGGACATGTACCGCACGAACTACGAAGCCACCAAACTGGCTATCCAGCGCGCGATGAACAACGAGCCGAGCGTCGACGAGCTCATTGCGAACCGCCACAGCATCAAGCACGACATGGACGACTGGAGTTAGTCCGAAGCCATCGCGCGGCGCTCGTCATGCAGCGGCTCAGCGGCCTCCTGCCGCGCGTGTTTCCTTCTTGCGCAGAGCGGCTTCCTTGCGCGGACCGGGCGACGCGTTCACGGCCTCCGCCGGCAGCGCCGCAGCGAGTGTCTGAGCCGCGGAAGCGGCGGGCTGGGTGAGATCCGCTGTTTTCAAGGTGAAATTGACATGCACCGTGTCATAGGGAAACACGATGCCGCCGCTCTCGTCATGTTCAAGCAAGCCGGTTTCGAGCAGCGCCTTGACGTCGCCGTGAACGCCTTTCACGTCGCGTTCGATACGCCGCGACAGTTCGCGGATGGACATGGCGCCCGCGCCGGTCATGGCGCGGATGATCTGCCAGCGCGACGTGGTGAACGTGCGGAACAGCAGTTCGGGGGTGGCATAGGAGAAGTGCGCGCCCTGAGCCTTGCCGGCGGCTGTGGCCTGTGCGCGTTTCATGACGTCGTCGAGGGACGACACGCTTATCGTGACGGTCTTCATGGTCTTGACCTCCATCTCTGCAAGATTTCCATATCCGTCCTGAAATCGGCCAGCAGCTGATTCAGTGAGGAAAATTCATAAGGCGACCCGGTATTCGTGAAATGACGGTGGTCACCCTTGCGACGCTCGTTGTCGTAGCGCAGCACGCACACGTTCCGCGCGACGAACGCAAGCCTGTACTTCCACGAATGCGAGCATCCCGGAACCGGCACAGGAACTTGCCAGATCTTCATTTCAACGAGCGAGTCTGGCGAGAGCTCATGGCGCTCGCCAAGGATCAGAATGGCTTTGCCTTTGCTGTTGGACATTGTGACAACACCTTGTTGTGTTGTCAAAACTTCCAACGTTTGCCGGCTGCGCACCATTTGCCGGACGGCGGACTTGACGAAGCATGAGGATCGAGGCTCGCACGGTTCGTCATGCCGGGGCCGTCATACGCTGCTAGACTGAAAAGCTCGTTGCGGAGGCGCTCACGCATCCCGCAGCGCAGCATCAGCAAGCCGTGAACGGGTGGCGAGCCTATAGCCGGCCCCTATCGGCCGCATTGCGAAAATCGCATTCTATTGATGGTGGCTGTCACGTATTTTCTGAAATACGGCAGGACCGGCGGTCATGCGAACTCCGCATTGCCGCACGCATCGATTTCATTCACGGGTGCGGGGCGGATTCCCCGGACCCGACGTCAAGGCAGGAGCACAGCAGAACAATTAGTGGGACCGTCCTCGCAAGGAGATAGCGCATGTCAAACGAATCGAAGTGTCCGTTTACTCATGCCGCCGGTACCGGCACGACGAACCGTGACTGGTGGCCCAGGCAGCTACGCGTAGATCTGTTGAATCAGCACTCCGGCAATTCCAATCCACTCGATACCGGCTTCAACTATGCCGAAGCCTTCAAGAGTCTCGATCTCGCCGCGGTCAAGAAAGACCTTGCCGCATTGATGACCGACTCGCAGGAGTGGTGGCCCGCCGACTTCGGCCACTACGGTCCGCTCTTCATTCGCATGGCGTGGCATAGCGCGGGTACCTACCGCATCGGCGATGGCCGGGGAGGCGGTGGCCGCGGCCAGCAACGTTTCGCGCCGCTCAACAGCTGGCCCGACAACGTCAGTCTCGACAAGGCCCGTCGCCTGCTCTGGCCGATCAAGCAGAAATACGGACAGAAGCTTTCCTGGGCCGACCTCATCATCCTGACCGGCAATGTCGCGCTGGAAACCATGGGCTTCAAGACCTTCGGCTTCGCCGGCGGTCGCGAGGACACGTGGGAGCCGGATCAGGACGTCTATTGGGGCAATGAAAAGACCTGGCTCGGCGGCGATGTGCGCTACGGCAAGGGAGCAGCCGGCAATGACGACGACCAGGGCGTCATCACCGCCGACGTACAGAAGCACGGCGAGGAAGAAAGCCGGACCGACGGCGGCCGCAATCTCGAAAATCCGCTCGGCGCGGTGCAGATGGGCCTGATCTACGTCAATCCGGAAGGCCCGGACGGCAATCCGGATCCGCTCGCCGCCGCGCACGACATTCGCGAGACCTTCGCGCGCATGGCGATGAACGATGAGGAAACCGTCGCGCTGATCGCGGGCGGACATACCTTTGGCAAGACGCACGGCGCGGGTCCGGCCGACAACGTCGGTCCCGAGCCGGAGTCCGCCGATCTCGAAAACATGGGCCTCGGCTGGAAGAACAGCTTCGGCAGCGGCAAGGGCGCGGACACCATCACGAGCGGTCTCGAAGTGACCTGGACCACGACTCCGACGAAATGGGGCAGCGGTTTCTGGGAAAACCTCTTCGGCTACGAATGGGAGCTGACCAAGAGCCCGGCCGGCGCGAATCAATGGGTGGCGAAGGACGCGGGCGAAACCGTTCCGCATGCGTACGACGCGTCGAAGAAGCTGAAGCCGACGATGCTGACCACCGACCTGTCACTGCGCTTCGATCCGGAATACGCGAAGATTTCAAAGCGCTTCTGGGAGAACCCCGACCAGTTCGCCGATGCCTTCGCGCGCGCATGGTTCAAGCTGACGCATCGCGACATGGGACCGAAGGCCCGCTATCTCGGACCGGAAGTGCCGCAGGAAGAACTGCTGTGGCAAGACCCGATTCCGGCCGTCGATCATCCGCTCGTGACCGATCAGGAAGTCGCGGCGCTCAAGCAGAAGGTGCTGGCGTCGGGGCTGTCGGTGGCGGAACTGGTGTCGACGGCATGGGCGTCGGCGTCCACGTTCCGGGGCTCGGACAAGCGCGGCGGCGCGAACGGCGCGCGCATCCGGCTTGCGCCGCAGAAGGACTGGCAGGTCAACGAGCCCGAGCAGCTGGCGAAGGTGCTGAAGTCGCTCGAAGGCATTCAGGGCGAATTCAACGGCGCGCAATCCGATGGCAAGCGCATCTCGATGGCCGACCTGATCGTGCTGGCGGGCGGCGCAGCCATCGAGAAAGCGGCGGAGCAGGCCGGGCACAAGGTGAACGTGCCGTTCACGCCGGGCCGCATGGATGCGTCGCAGGAGCAGACCGACGTCCTCTCGATGTCGGCGATGGAACCGGTCGCCGACGGCTTCCGCAACTACGTCAAGGACGGCATCCGCGTGCCGGTCGAGGCGCTGCTGATCGACAAGGCGCAACTGCTGACGCTGAGCGCGCCGGAGATGACCGCGCTCGTGGGCGGACTGCGGGCGTTGAAGGTGTCATCGGGGAACGGCGCGCACGGCGTCTTCACCGACAAGCCCGAAGCGCTGACCAACGACTTCTTCGTCAACCTGCTCGACATGAACACGGAGTGGCAACAGATGTCGTCCCGCCGCGATGTGTTCGAAGGCCGCGATCGCAAGTCGGGGCAGCGCAAGTGGACCGGCAGCCGCGTCGATCTGATCTTCGGCGCGCATTCGGTGCTGCGGGCGTTGTCGGAGGTGTATGCCAGCGCGGACGGCCAGGCGAAGTTCGTCAATGACTTCGTTGCCGCGTGGAGCAAGGTGATGGATCTCGACCGCTACGATCTGAAGAAGAGTTGAAGACGAGTTGAGGAAGTAAGCGCAGGCCGGCATCCGGCGTGACGAACGGCGACCTTCCCAGGTCGCCGTTTTTCATGGCGGGCGCGTTGATGCCGGAGAGGGTATTGTCTACGCTCACGCTCACGCTCGCACATCGATAGGAGACACGTCATGCCCCGCACCACCGCCGAGAAGCGCGCGGCCTTTCGCGCGCTGCACGAATCGGGCTGCTTCATGCTGCCCAATCCCTGGGATACAGGTTCCGCGCGCTATCTCGAAACGCTTGGTTTCAAGGCGCTCGCGACGACGAGTTCCGGCTTCGCCTGGTCGTGCGGGTACGCGGACAATCACGTCTCGCGCGATGACGTGCTGGCGCACCTGCGCGAGATCGTCGCCGCGACGGACCTGCCCGTGAACGCCGACTTCGAAAGCGGTTTCGGCGCGACGCCGGCCGAGGTCGCGGAAAGCGTCAGGCTGGCGGTGGCGACGGGCGTCGCGGGTTTGTCGATCGAGGATTCGACTGGCGATGAAGCCGCGCCGTTGTTTGCCATCGAAGTCGCGGTGGAACGCATGCAGGCGGCGCGGCGCGCGATCGATGAAACGGGCGGCGATACGCTGCTCGTCGGGCGCGCGGAGAATTTCTTCGCCGGCAAGCCCGATATCGACGACGCCATCGCGCGTCTCAAGGCTTATTCCGCAGCGGGCGCCGATTGTCTCTACGCGCCCGGCATCAAGACGCGCGAGCAGATCGAGGCCGTGGTGCGGGCCGTCGCGCCGAAGCCGGTGAATCTCCTGATCGGCGGCGTGTCCGACTTCACGCTGGATCAGGTCGCGGCGCTCGGCGTGCGGCGCGTCAGCGTGGGCGGCGGACTGGCGCGCGCCGCGTGGGGCGGTTTCATGCGCGCGGCGCAAGGTCTCGTCGACGGCCGTTTCGACGGATTCAAGGACGCCGCCGCGGGCAACGATCTCAACGCGATCTTTCGCTGAGCGCCAACAGGACGCGGTGCGCGTGCAAAGGGTGCGCCGCTTCGACGATGTCGAGCGGCGCATCGAAGCGAAGGCCGGGTTCCAGCGCGAGCGGGATCAGCCAGCGCAGGTTGGGAATGACGCTGTCCGGCAGCGCGTCGACCGGGAAGATGCCGATCTCCTCGGATTCGCCGCGCCGCGCGGAAAACGCCTCGGCGCTGCTCGTGAAGAAGAAGTCGATCCTGTATGAACCGGGCCTGACAAGTCGCACGTAGTTGATCCAGTCGTCAGGCGTCGAGGCGACCATTGCTTCTTCCATGAACTCGCGCGCCATGGCGTCGGCGGCGGTTTCGCCCGGCTCGACCTTGCCGCCCACGCCATTCACCTTGCCGCGCTGCCATTCGGGCTTCAGCTTGGACACCAGCACGACGTGGCGCTTGCACTCGGAGAACATGAATCCGGTGACGTACTCGATCATGCGCTCAGCTCGGCAATTGCCAATGGATGATGGCTGCCGATCCTGATGGTTTCGCTGCGGTCGGCGCCGTAGGAAACGAAGCGGATCTTCGCGGACAGGTGCGACTGGATGAAACCAAGGTAATGCCTGAGTTCGGCGGGAAAGTCATCGACTGAATCATATCGGCCGGTCAATGGCGGCCAGCCAGGCAAACGCTCATAGACCGGTTCGACGTCCTCGAATTGCACCAGCGCCTCATTCGCCGACACCGCGCGTCCATTCAGGCTATAGCCGGTGCAAACCGTTATCTCCTTCATGCCGGCCAGCACGTCCACATTGGTGATGGCGATTTCCGTCACGCCTGCCAGCCTGACCGCATGATCGACCAGCGGCAGATCCAGCCAGCCGCATCGTCTGGGCCGCTTCGACACCGTGCCGTATTCGTGGCCTCGCTCGCGAATGTAATTCGCGCGCTCATCGTCGAGTTCCGTGGGAAACGGCCCGTTGCCCACCCGGATCATATAAGCCTTCATGACGCCTAGCACATGCATCTTGTGCGCAGGGATGCCCATCATGCCGAAGCAGTTCTGCGGCAAGGTCTGATAGGCCACCGTATAGGGATACGTGCCGAATGCGCAGTCCAGAAAGGCCGCCTGCGATGTTTCGAGCAACACGCCTTCGTTAGCCGCCAGTGCTGCGCTGATTTTTTCGTCGGTGAAACACTCGTAGTGTCTGACGGACTTGCCGAGTTCGAGAAGCTTGTCGAACTCGCAATCGAATTCGAGGTCCAGCGTGCCCCCGAATACCTGTTCGATCTGTTTCTTCCGGATATCCCACAGCAATGAAAGCCGCTGCCGCAGCGTGTCGGGATTCCGCGTGTCGATCAGCCGGATGCCGTGCCGGTTCGACTTGTCCTCGAAACACGCGCCCACGCCGACGCCGACCGAACCAATCTTCTTCGCGCCCTTGAAGTTCTCAGACGCCCGGTTCAACCGGGCGTGAATCGGCAACACGATATGACAGCGGGGGTCGATATGAATCTTGTTGTCGGGGTGGACGGACTCGATATAGGCGATTTCGCGTTCCAGGGTTTCGAGACTGAGCAGCGAACCCTGGCATACATAAAGTTCCTTCGCGCCTTCGAGCGTGGCGGGAATCTGCGAGAACGCGGCCTTGGTTTCACCGACATTCACCGTGTGTCCGGCATTCGCGCCGCCGTTGAAACGGGCGATATGCTTGTAGCGCCGCGAAAGATAATCGACGAACTTGCCCTTGCCTTCATCCCCGAATTGCAGGCCCATTACAGCATGAAACATGAATGACTTCCTAAAGAGATTGATCCAGCGCGATCGCGTCGGCGAACGTCGCGGCTTGCATCAGGGAATGAGAGACAGGTACGCCAACTTGTGAAAGGCGTTCATGGCTATGGGTCCCCGATGAATACAGAACAGCGTGAACACCGGCAGCGCGCGCGGCCAGTGCGTCATCGATCGAGTCGCCGATCACGACAATTGCACCGGCCTCGACGCCATGCGTTTCTTTCAGCAAATCGATGTGCGCGACCAGGTGATCGAGCTTGCCATTGCGCGTAAGCGGAAGATCTCGTCCGTGAACGTAGCAAAAGTACGCATCGATTTCGAAACGGCGGATCATGCCGGCAAGCACGGGGTGTTTGAGCAGCGAGCAGATGGATTGACTCGTCCGGCTCGCGATAACTTCGCGTGCATCGTGAGCCAATGGCGCGAGATGAATCGCATCCCGATAGTAATCGTTGAAGATCACGCCGATGGCATCGAGTTCGGCATCCAGAATTTCTCTTCCGAGAATGCTGCTGTAGAAATCATGTACCGGGACGCAGTAGAGAGCGCGGTAGTCTTCGAGCGATAACTCGCCAAGCTTGAAGTGTCGCAGTGCGCGATTGGTGGCTTCCAGGGCAATGCTCACATCGTTCAATAACGTACCGTTCCAGTCCCAGACAATATGTGCTTCGTTATTCATTGCATCTTGCTATGTGTGCAGGAACACGACTGGACGAGTGCGAAGAACCCGGCCGGCGCGCACGGGCGGTTTTTCAACGTCGCCATATCGTGTCTCGACTGTTCCATGGAGACCGGCATCGCACCGATATCGTCGACGAGCGACAGCAGCGATGTCGAGAAATCGGCCCATTGGTCGAGCGTCGTGTGGTAGAGATTCGAATCCTCAGCGACAGGAAATTTCCTGAGCAAGCGGTGATGTCTGAAACTCCAGGGAGAGAGCGTTTCGAGCCGCTGCGCATCGAAAATGGCTTCGTCATGCTGATAGCCCGTGACGCGAAGCATCTTTTCCCAGTGCAGTTCCGCAGCCCAGGGCCCGACTACCGCGTCAGGCGCCGCATTCAGGATCTCTTCGGCCCGGTTCAATGTATTGCCCGTGCCGCAGTTATCGTCGATGAGACGAATTCTCTTGCAATGGGCAGTACTGCTTCCCCAGATCATGTCCGAATTGTTTTCGGAGTCATCGTAAGCAGAGAGTTTCAGGAAGTTCAGTTGCGCGTCATGAATGGCCGCAAGCAACGCAGCCGGCGCACCGCCGCCCAGCAAAATGCCGATGCAGCAATCCCACTCCGCCTCCCGTGAAAACATGCCGGCCGAGATCGACAGTGCGTGATTGTCGCCTTCGAGAAACACCCGAGGCACCGAATCCAGTACTTCGCGCGGCATGGCATCTCTGGAAAAGCGCGCGGTGGGCGGCACATGCGACGAACCGAGAAGCAGCGCCACCAGTTGTCCGGCGTATTCCTTGATTGCATCGATGAGTGGAATGATCGCGTCATTGCTGATCCGCTTTGTCAGACACGCATCAAGCATTCTCAGCAACTTGTTCAGAAGGTGATCGGCGAGAATGTAGCGGGCGGGGCGGGAGCACAGGTTGTTATCGCATTCGAGGTTCTCGTTGATTGCAGAAAGGACGAGGATTTCTTCCAGCAGGTCGCGGCCGCTCGCCGTTCGATAATAGTTTTTCGAGCGCGATGCCATGCCGCTGTCGTGCGTGCCGATCAGCGCTGGAAAATCTCGCACATCGCGGTGAATCAGATCGAGCTCGTGCAAGCCTCCTCTCATGTCACCGAGGAGGCCGAACGTGGACAGGCTCGGGAAACGGCTCAGCCATGAACGGGTCATACGGTCGCAATCTGCCCTAGCTGTGCTTCGATCTCGCCGTACGACAGACTGCCGCAATGCAGCGCCTGCCCCAGCACCGTTCCTTCCACGCCAATAGCCTCGAGCGCGACGATATCCTCGATGCTCGACACGCCTCCGCCGGAAACGACGGGCTTGCAGGTTCTTTTCTTCATGGCTTCGAGCAGGCGAAGATTGGGGTGATTCATGGTTCCGCCCCGGTTCACGTCAGTCACCACGTAGCGCGGGCATCCGAGTTCATCCAGTGTCGCCAGTTTCGGCCACAAGTCTCCCGATTCGTCATTCCAGCCGCGGCTGGTCAGCGTATAACCGGAATCCGACTCGCGGACGTCCAATGCAATGGCAATCTTTTCGCCATATCGCCTGAAAAGACTTTCGCACCAATGCGGATTTTCGAGCGCCGCCGTACCGATATTGATCCGGGCGCATCCCGCGTCGATTAATTGGGCAACGTCAGTTTCAGTCCTGATTCCGCCACAGACCTGCACGTTGGCTTTAACCCGCTTCAATAGTTCGATGATCAGATGCCGGTTGTTTCCCTTGCCCGCGGCGGCATCCAGGTCGACCACGTGAATCCAGCGCGCGCCCGCGTCCTGAAAGGCAAGCGCCAGATCGACGGGACTGCCCAGCTGCTCTGCTTTCATGTCGTGACCGAGCGTGGCGGCAATCGCGGTTCGGGAAGTCAATGCATTCGAATCAACGACATCGACCGACGGATATAAAGTGAAATTCATGCTCCTCCTCGAAGTGTGCTTTTTCGAGAGATTCAATGGGATGACTGGCATCAAAAGGAATGAATCGAATCAAGGGTAAATATGAATTGAAAATATAGGCCGGAGTTATTTTGAGAGTAATCCAGAAGTAATCTGTTCATAGACAACCATCAACTATTAGCTGACTTCAGGCTGCAATCTGGCGATGCGCGCACGATCGGCGCGCGCAGGTGACAATGAACTTCTTTCCGACATAGCCAGGATTCGCATGGACGAACTCACGCTGCTTGCCGACGCCAACGACCGCGCCCGCCGCTATCTCGAATCCGCCGCCACGCGCCGCGTGTTTCCCGATGCCGCGGCACTCGCCGGCCTCGAAGCCTTCGACGAGCCCTTGCCCGATCACGGCCACCCGCCGTCCGATGGCCTTCGGCTGCTCGACGAAAAAGGCTCTCCCGCCACGGCGGTATCCAACGGCCCGCGATACTTCGGCTTTGTCGTCGGCGCGACGCTGCCTGCCGCTGCTGCGGCCGAACGGCTGATGCTGGCGTGGGACCAATGCGCGTCGTCGTTCGACAACTCGCCGGTCTCGGCGACCATCGAACGCATTGCCGCGCGCTGGGTCGTGGATGTACTCAGGCTGCCGGAGGGCAGCGCGGTCGGCTTCGGCACCAGCGCGACCGCCTGCACGATGGCGGCCATCGCCGCGGCGCGCCGGGCGTTGCTGGCGCGCAAAGGCTGGGACTTCGACGCGGACGGGCTGATCGGCGCGCCCGAAGTGAAAGTGGTGATCTCGGAGATGGCGCACATCACCGTCAGGAAGGCGCTGCGCATCCTGGGCTTCGGCATGAAGCGCGTGATCGTCGCGCCGGCGGACGAATACGGGCGCATCGATCCCGAACGCGTGCCGCCGCTCGACGACATGACCATCTTCTGCATGCAGGCCGGCGAAGTGAACACCGGCGAGTTCGATCCGTTCGCCATGCTCGTGCCGCACGCAAAAGCGGCGGGCGCGTGGGTACACGTGGATGGCGCATTTGGCTTGTGGGCGCGGGCGTCGTCGAAGGCGTTTCTGACGGACGGCATCGACGGCGCGGACAGCTGGACCACGGACGGCCACAAGTGGCTGAACACGCCTTATGACGGCGCCATGGTGATCTGCCGCGACGCCGCCGCGCTCGCGTCCGCGATGAACAGCGATGCCGTCTACCTGACCGGCGCGCCGGACGCGCAGAAGAACCTGACGCTGGAGTTCTCGCGCAGGCCGCGCGGCATTCCGGTCTGGGCGGCGTTGCGCTCGCTCGGGCGCGCGGGTGTCGCGACGATGATCGAGCGGCATTGCGCGCAGGCGTCACGAATCGCCGAGGGCTTGCGCGAGGCGGGCTACGAGGTGCTCAATCGTGTGGTGATCAATCAAGTGCTGGCGCGCGCCGCGACCGACGAGCAGACCGTCGCGATCCGTCAGGCGGCGCAGGCCTCCGGCGATACCTGGTTCGGCGCCACCGTGTGGCAGGGGCGGCCCGCGTTCCGGATCAGCGTGTCGTCGTGGCGCACGACCGACGAGCACGCGGACCAGCTGGTCACGCTGCTCGCCGATCTCAAGCGGCGCGTCTGAACTTCAATCCGCGTGTGCGCGATCGAAAGCCCAGACATCCGGGAAGCCCATCAGTTCGCACATCGCGGAGAACGGATACATCGCGTCCGCTGCGCTCTCCGTGTTCTTGCGGGCGAGGATCTGTCCGTACGCGTCCTTGAGCGCCTTCGCGGCGGTCAGGAAGCCCGTCGCCGGATAGATCGCCAGTGTGAAGCCGAGCTTCTGGAACTCGTCGGGCGCAAGCTGCGGCGTGCGTCCGCCTTCCACCACGTTCACCAGCAGCGGCTGGTCGAAGCTGCGGCCAATCTTCTCCAGTTCCTCGACGCTCTCCGGCGATTCGATGAACAGCACGTCCGCGCCCGCCTTCGCGAATGCTTCGGCGCGGCGCAGCGCTTCATCGAGACCGAGCGAGGTGCGCGCATCGGTACGCGCGATGATCTGGAAGTTGCTGTCGCTGCGGCTTTCCGCGGCGACCTTGATCTTGCGCACCATGTCTTCCAGCGGAATCACGCGACGGCCCGGCGTGTGGCCGCACTTCTTCGGGAACTCCTGGTCTTCCAACTGAATGCCCGCCGCGCCCGCCTGCTCATAGCCGCGCACCGTATGCGCGACGTTGAGCAGGCCGCCGTAGCCGGTGTCGCCGTCGCAGATCATCGGCGTATTCGTGCCGCCGCAGAAGGCCGCGACGCGGTTGACCATGTCGGTGTAGGTGGCGAGGCCCGCGTCCGGCAGGCCGAGGTACGACGCCACCGTGCCGAAGCCGGTCATGTACAGGCATTCGAAGCCCATGGAATCGGCCATCTTCGCGGAGATCATGTCGAAGATGCCCGGCGCGGTGACGAGGTCCTTGCGCGCGAAACGCGCTTTCAGCGCCTGGCGCTTGCTTTCGTGTGTGACGCTCATGAGGTCTTCCTTTCGTGACGATGTGAAGTAAGGATCAGCGCTGCGATTCGTGCGAAAGCGGCGAGCGGGCGAGCGGGTCGCCAGGTTCGAGCGACGGCGCGATGTCTTCCAGCGAGCGCCGGTTCGTCTCGATGCCGAATACCGCCAGCACGACGGTCATCACGACCAGCGTGCCGATGATCATCGACAGCACGTCCTTGACGCCGCCCGCCGTGTACATCACGACGACGAGCTGCGGCGCGAAGATGCCCGTGATGCGTCCCGCGCAGCCCGCGATGCCGTTGGCGCGCATGCGGTTCTCGGTCGCGAACAGTTCGGGAATATACGTGGCGATGCCGAGCGCAACGAGCAGATAGGTGAGCGTGAACAGCAGGAAGCCGAGCAGCGTCGCCATCTCGACGCCGGTCGAATGTCCGTACAGCCAGCCGACCACCGCCGCCAGCGCCGAGACCACGATGAGCCCGTTCCTGCGGCCGATGCGGTCGGCGAGGAACACGCCGAGCAGCGCGCCCGCCGGTCCGCCGAGCGCCATCAGCGACGAATAGCCCAGCGACGACGCCATGCCGATGCCCTGTTTCATCAGGAAGGTCGGCACCCAGACGATGAAGCCGTAGATGACCATGTTGACCGCCACCTGTACGACGATGGACACGAAGGTGCGGCGAATCTGCGCCGGCCCGAAGAGTTCGAGCAGCGTGGTCTTGCGCGTGACGGTGCGGGGCACGTCGGCGATGGGCGGCAGCGGCGCGGCGCGCGACGACTCTTCCTCGGCGGCGCGCAGGATCGCTTCGGCTTCTTCGTAGCGGCCTTTCGATTCGAGCCAGCGCGGCGATTCCGGCATTTTCTTGCGGATCACCCACACGATCATCGCGCCAACGCCGACCATGGCGAACATCGCGCGCCAGCCAATCGACGGAATGATCAGGTAGCCGAGGAAGGTCGAGAAGAACAGCGCGGAATTCGTCATCAGCGACAGCATCGCCGACCACTTGCCGCGCACGGCGGGCGGCATGAATTCGCCGATCGAGCCATAGCCGACCACGATCTCCGCGCCCAGCCCGAGCCCCATGAAGAAGCGGCACACGATGAGCCACGTCATGTTCGGCGCGAAGGCGCCCGCGATCGAGGCCAGCCCGAAGACCGCGAGATTGAACTGATACGTGAACTTGCGGCCCTTCGCGTCGCCGAGCACGCCGGCCGCGAAGGCGCCGAGCAGCATGCCGATGAAGGTCGACGAGAGAAACGCGGCGTTCAGCTGCAGGTTCGACCAGCCCGTCTTGGTGAGCGCGCCGAGCACGCCGCCTGCGAGATAGACGTCGAACGAATCGAGAAACATGCCCGCGCCGATCAGCCATAGCACGCGCTTGTGAAAGCCGGAAATCGGCAGCCGGTCCAGACGCGGACCGGCATTGACGGTGCTGACGGTGGTGTCAGCGGTGGTGGTGCCTTCGGTGCCCGGCATGTCGTGTCTCCTCTGTCGTCCAAGCGACTTTTTCAACGACGGTTCATCAATGCTGTTGCTGCTCGACGGTCATGCGCGACGCGTCATGCGGATGCCGCATGCTCCCTGTCGTAACGGTCGAGCACCGCCTTTTCGGCGGCAAGAATATGGCAGCGCGTGATGGCTTCCGCCCACGAGACGTTGCGTTGTTCGAGCGCCATGACGATTTCGAAATGCTGGCGCGCGCTGCGTTCGCGGTCCGCGTCGCTATAGGTGTCGAAGGTCCACTTGATGAGCGGCGTTTCCTTCATCGACTTGAGCGAGCGGTCGAGCCGCGCATTGTTGGCGGCCGCCGTGATGATGGCGTGGAACTCGCCGTTGGCGGCGAACCAGGCCTCGCAGGATTCGGGCGTGGATGGATGCTGCGTGATGGCGAACATCGCGTCGGCCAGCGTTTTCAGATGCGCGATGTCCGGCGCACCGATCCCAAGCGCCGCGCGGCCCGTGAGATACGGCTCGACCAGCAGGCGCGCTTCAAAGATCTCGCGCGCATCCTGCAGCGTCCACGCCTTGACCCGTACGCCGTAGTTCGGGCGGGTTTCGACCCAGCCTTCGGCGTCGAGGCGGCGCAGCGCCTCGCGCACCGGTGTGCGGCTCACGCCGAGGCTGCGGGCAAGTTGCTCCTCGCGCAGATACTGGCCCGCGCCGTACTGGCCGCCGGCGAGCGCCTCCTTGATCGCGAGATAGACGTCGTCGGCCGAGCGCGCGGGTTCCGGCCAAGTTGTATGCAAAACTTGCTGAGATTCGGCCACATGACACCTTTTTCACGCGTTCTACGGGATCATTGTATGCAAAGTGAGCCGGTTGAACCGTGGGGGATTTCCCGCAGTGCCTGCTTACTTCCGGTGTTTTGCCATGTAGCCGAGATAGGCAACGAGGGCGTCGAGATCGCTGTCGCCGATGGCGTTCTGGTCGAAGGCGGGCATTTTCATGTCCTGCCACGCGCGGATCGACTTCGGATTGCGGATGAAGGATTGCAACACCCACGGCTGGAAATATTCGGTGGGGTTGTGCGGGAGATTGAGATCGGGGCCCATCGAGGCATCGCCGGCGCCGTTCATCTTGTGGCACACGATGCATTGCGTCACGAACACGGCCTGGCCGCGCCGGATGGGCGAATTTGCCGGCACGCTTCGATCGACCGCGAGTTGCGGCCAACGCGCGGCGAGCGTCGGCGCGACGCGGATCGAATCGACCTTGTAGGGCCATTGCTCGCTCGACACACCCGACAACGCCGGATCCAGCCACACGACATAGAACGGACCGATGTCGCCGCCTTCGGCCAGGCGCGGCCAGGGCGCGTCCGGCGTCTCGATGGCGAGCCACGGTTCCGCGCGCTTGCCGGGCTGGCCGAACAGCAGTTGCGGAGAAAGATGCGTGACGAAACCGTCGCTGGCGGTGATCTGGAGTTCCTGTTCCGCAGGCAGCGCGTTGATGCCGAGCAGCGCGCGCAAGGGCACGGCCCGATAGGTCATCGTGCGATGAAAGACGACGTCGTTCGGAACGTGGATGGTGGCGGCGTCGGGACGCGCGAGCAACTGCTCGGTCGTGAGCGAGCGCTCACCGCCGACGTTGATCGCCAGGCTCGCCGCCCACGATGCGGCACTGAAGCCCATCAGGCTCGCTAGAACGAGGACACGGCGCAGGTTCATCGCATGTCCTTCAGCGCGTGTTGCTGAACAGCGGCGAGGCGAGACTGGCCGCCGCCAGTTCGTTCGCTGCGGCGAGCAAGGTGGGGCCGAGCGTGGCCATGCGTTTCTCGGTGAGCCGGATCAGCGGCCCCGCGATGCTGATGACGCCGATCGCCCGATGGCCGCGCCGCTGCACCGGCGCGGCCATTGCCGTCATGCCCGGCGCGAAGACCTCGTTGATGGTCGCGTAGCCGCGCGTGCGGGCCGCATGCACGAATTCGAGCAGGCCGGTCACGGTGGTCGGGGCGCGCGGCCCGTACTGCTTCGGCGTGCCGAAGCCCTGGCGCGACACGAGTTCGAGCGCGCGTTCGTCGCTCATCGTCATCATCCAGGCGTGGCCGGTCGCGCTGCACGAGAGGATGGTGTCCATGCCCATGTCCGGGTCGTAGCGCAGGCCCTTGAGCGCGCCTTGCGCCTTCGCGACCCACGTGAGGCGGTCGCCGTCCACGATGGCCAGCCGCACCAGTTCACCCGATTGTTCGGCGAGGCGATCGAGCATGCTCTGCGCGATATCGACGATGCCGGACGTCGCCAGATAGCTCAGCCCGAGACCGACGAGCCGCGTGGTGAGCACGTAGTCGCCGTGCTCGCGCAGCTGGCGGACATAGCCGCATTGCTTCAGATCCACCAGCAGCCGATGACACGCGCTGCGCGGAATCTCGAGCTGGTCGGAGATCATCGCGAGCGGTGTGCCTTCCATTTGCGTCGCGAGAAATTCGAGGACCGCCATGGTTCTTTCGGTGACGCCGGGCATTGCTTCCTCTTGCTGGGTCGGGCTTTGAAGAGCCGCATGATTGCATATGGCGGGATGAAATTCCACCCTGGAACGATGTCCCAGCGCTGCTGATAATCTGTGCGCCATGCCGGATTTCACGGCGATAAATGGAGAGGGGACACACACCTATGCAAGCCGCGACTCAACCGCCAACACCAGCGCATCAGTCGATGCGTACACGCGCCGTCACGGCCGCCGCCATCGGCACGGCGCTCGAATGGTTCGACTTCACACTGTACGGCGCACTGGCCGCGACCGTCCTGCCGAAGCTGTTCTTTCCGTCGATGGACGCGACCTCCGCGCTGCTCGCCTCGCTCGCGACGTTCGGCGTCGGGCTCGCGGCGCGTCCGCTCGGCGCGATCATCTGCGGACACCTGGGCGACAAGCTCGGCCGCCGCAATCTGATGCTCGGCACTGTTACGGTGATGGGCCTTGCGTCGATGCTGATGGGCTTCCTGCCGACCTACGCGAGCATCGGCGTATGGGCGCCGCTGTTGCTGGTGATTCTGCGTATTTTGCAAGGCTTCGCGCTCGGCGGCGAATCGACTGGCGCGCAACTGATGGCGATCGAACACGCCAGTCCGGATGCACGCGGCAAGTACTCGGGCCTGCTCGGCCTGTGCTCGCCGCTGAGTCAGATCATGGCGAACGGCGTGCTGCTCGGCCTGTCATCGACGATGTCGGCGGAGGCCTTCGACAGCTACGGCTGGCGCATTCCGTTCATCCTGAGCTTCGTGCTGGTGGTGGTCGGCGTGTATATCCGGCTGCGCGTGGCGGAGACGCCTGCGTTCGTGGCGCTCTCGAAGACCGACGTGGCGGACGTCGGCAGCCCGTTGCGCGATGCCTTGCGCCTGCACTGGCGCACCGTGTTGCGCTGGATGCTGTTCTTCTGCGGGCCGGCGGCGATCTTCTATCTGATCGTCGTGTTCTCGCTGAGCTATGTGACCAAGACGCTCGGCGTGCCGAAGCAGACCGGCTTCCTGCTGCTGATGGGCGCGAACGTCTGCGCGATCGTCGGAGCGCTCGCGGGCGGCATGCTGAGCGACCGGATCGGCAGGCGGCGTGCGCTGGCCATCGGCTCGACGGCCACGCTGCTGATGCTGTTCGTGTACTTCCAGATTCTCGACACGAAGAGCTTCCTGCCGATGCTGCTCGCCATGGGCTTCTTCCTCGGCTTCACGCAGTTCCAGAGCGGCATCCAGCCGGTGGCCTTCGCCGAAGCCTTTCCGACCAACGTGCGTTATTCGGGCTCCGCGCTGGCTTACACGGGCGCGAATCTCGTTGCCGGCGGCCCGATGCCCGTGCTCGCGGTGTGGCTCTTCGCGGTCTGCAACGGCTCGCCCTGGGGCGTGGTGGCGGTGTGCGTCGTGTTCAACCTGATTTCGCTCGCGATGATCCTGACCGCGCCGGAAACGCTGGGCATCGACATGAACCGTACCGACTCCGCGGCGGAAGTCGCGGGTGCGTCCTCGCCTTCTTCCCTGCAATCACACTGAACTGACGAAGCTGATGAATCCCACTGTCCATGTCCTGAACGGCTCGAACCTGAACATGCTCGGCAAGCGCGAGCCGCATCTCTACGGCACCACGACGCTCGCGCAAGTGCAGGCGCGCACCGAAGCGCTCGCGGGTGAACTCGGTCTTGTCTGCGAGTTTCGCCAGACCAATCACGAAGGCGTCATGGTGGACTGGCTGCAGGAAGCCTTCGAGAAGGACGCCGCCGTGATCATCAATCCGGCCGGCTTCTCCTTCTCGTCGATTCCCGTGCTCGATGCCATCAAGCTCATCCGCAAGCCCGTGATCGAAGTGCACATCACGAATATCCATCAGCGCGACGAGCAGTATCGGCATTCGCTTGTTTCGCTGGCGGCGCGCGGGGTGATCTGCGGGTTGGGGCCGCAGGGGTATCTGCTTGCGTTAAGGGCGGTTGCGGAGATGTTGCGGGAAGCCGCTTAGCCTTCGCCCGCCGTGAACTGCGCCCGCAACGACTTGCGGATGATCTTTCCTGTCGCGGTCATCGGCAGTTCGGCGGCGAAGCGCACTTCACGCGGATATTCATGCGCGGCGAGCCGCGTGCGCACGTGGTCCTGCAATTCGCGCACGAGTGCTTCGCCGGGTTCGAAGCCCTCGTTGAGCACGACCACCGCGCACACGATCTCCGTGCGCCGCGCATCCGGCACGCCGATGACCGCCGCAAAGCGCACCGCCGGATGCCGGATCAGACAATCCTCGATCGGTCCCGGCCCGATGCGGTAACCGGCGCTCGTGATGACGTCGTCGTCGCGGCCGAGGAAGCGGAAGAAGCCGTCTTCGAGGGTGCCGAGATCGCCGGTCAGCAGGAACTCGCCGCGAAACTTCTGCGCGGTCGCGGCTTCGTCCTGCCAGTAGCCGAGGAACATCACCGGATCCGGCCTCTCAATGGCGATATGACCCGGCGTGCCGTCGGGCACCGGTACGCCGTGATCATCGACCACGGCCACGCGATGCCCCGGCACCGCCCGGCCAATCGCGCCGCTGCGCGGCTCGAACCAGCGCGCGCACGATGACAGCACCATGTTGCATTCGGTCTGTCCATAGAACTCGTTGATGGTGACGCCGAGCATCGCGCGTCCCCACGACAGCAGTTCCTCGCCAAGCGATTCCCCGCCGCTCGCCACCGAACGCAGCGCCAGACCGTCAGGCTTCGCACCGGGCGTCGCGCGCATCATCTTCAGCGCGGTAGGCGGCAGGAAGGTGTGGCTCACCTGATGCCGCGTGAGCAGGTCATACGCGGCGGCGCCGTCGAACTTGTCGAAGCGGCGCGCCAGTACCGGCACGCCGTGATGCCACGAAGGCATCAGCACGTCGAACAGACCGCCGATCCATGCCCAGTCGGCGGGCGTCCAGAACAACGTGGCGTCGAGGGGAAAGCATTGCTGCGACATCTCCACGCCCGGCAGATGGCCCGGCAAGATGCGATGCCCGTGCAGCGCGCCCTTCGGCTTGCCGGTCGTGCCGGAGGTATAGATGATGACGGCGGGATCGTCGGCGGCGGTATCGACTAAAGCCGGTTCATCGGATGCGGCCTCGATCGCCGGCCAGAAGTCCGATTCGGCACAGAACACATGATGCAGATCAGGCAAGGCGGCGCGGATCTGCGCAATCTTCGCGGCGCCTTCGGCATCCGTGATGACGGCCTTCGCGCCCGAATGCCCGAGGCGGAATTCAATGGCGTCCATGCCGAACAGCGCGAACAGCGGCACGGCGATGCAGCCCATCCGGTACGCCGCGACATGCGCAATGGCGGCTTCCACCGACTGCCGCACGAAGATGGCGACGCGGTCGCCGCGTTCGACGCCCCGCGCCTTCATCGCGTTGGCGAAGCGGTTGGAAAGACGCTTGAGGTCATCGAAGCTATAGCGCTGCTGCGAGTGATCAGCGGCTTCGACGATCAGCGCCAGGCGGCCGGAGCCGTCCGCCCATTTGTCGCAGACGTCCTGCGCGATGTTGTAGCGCGCGGGGATGCGCCATTCGAACTGCGCTGCGACGGCTTCGTACGAGTCACCAGACGGGAGCATGGGGCGAGGGCAGGAAGTTGATCGTGCGGACATCATACTTCGGTGCCCTGCGCGGCAACCGGTTCAGTCGATACGTTTCTGCCAGGCCGCCACCGCCCCGGCGACGAGCGCGACGCCGATCAGATAGTAGAAGCCATCGAGCGAACTCAGGAAGTTGGCTTGCTGCGCAACGAGGCGGCTGATCTCGCCCAGCGCGAGACTGCTGGCCTCGGACGCACTGTGCCCGCTGTTCAGGAAGCCGCCGAGCAGGCTTCGATAGGCATTCTCGAAGACCGGGTTGTACGGATTGATCGTTTCGACAAGCCGCGTCTGATGCAGCGCCACGCGATGTTGTTCGAGAATGATGATGGTCGCGGTGGAGAACGAGTAGGTCAGCTGCTTGACAATGTTCTTGAAGCGATAGCTGTGGCTGTATTCCTCGATCGCGAAGACGCGGAAGGTGAGATTCGCGACCGGCAGCGCGATGAAGAGCAGCAGCATGCCGCGCAGGATCATCGGGGCGATGAGCCAGCCCATGCTGACGTCGGGCGGCAGGCTGACCATCCACGCGCCGATGAACGCGGCCATCAGGAAGCCGGTCATGATGAGCCACTTCTTGTGCTTGATGCGCGCGGAATAGCGAAAGTAGATTACGGCCATGCCGAGCGACACCATCGAGGTCAGTCCGACTAGCCGCCCCGCGTTCTCCACCGGATAACGCAGCCCGCCTTCCAGCAGACGCGAGACGAGGAAGCTCATCGCGTTGTTGATGTAGTAGAACCCGATGTACAGCACGATGCCCACTTGAAACGTCTTCTCGCGCAAGGCCTGAAGGCGCAGCAGCGGACGCGGATGATGCCACTGATGCCAGACGAACCAGCCGAGCGCGAGCACGCCGGAGGCCGTCAGCACGATGAGTTCGGGCGAGCCGCTGAACAACTCGAAGCGCACTTGCTGCATGACGATCTGCAACGCGCCCTGCGCGAACGCGAAGATGATGTAAGGCCAGAAATGGGTGTCGCCGCGTTCTTCGGGCTGTACGCGGCCGGTCGAAGGCACGGCGAGGAAAGCGAGCAGCGCGAGCGTGGCGCCGCCGATTGCCATGCAGGTGAACAGCGCGCGCCAGCCGAGCCACGCGACGAGATAGCCGCCGCACAGCGGCGCGAGCGCGGTGCCGAGCAGGATCATGTTGAGGAAACGGCGCGTCGCGGGCGGGCGCAGTTGCGGCGTGAAGCGCGTCTGGATCAGGATGCGCGCGGCGCTCATCATCGGGCCGATGAAATAACCCTGGAAGCCGCGCACGAGCGCCAGTTCGAGCGCGGACTCGGCGAACGTGGCCGCGACCGCGCCCGCTGCGAACAGCAGCAGACAGCCGGCGATGTATCGACGGTTGCCGATCCGTTCGATCCACCATTGCTGCTGCAGGATGCCGAGCACCGACGCGACCGCATACGCGCTGGAGGCCCAGACGAGTTCATCGGACGAAGCGTTGATGCCGCCCGCGATGGTGCTCGTGAAGAACGAGAAGACGGCGTTGTCAAAGTAGTCGAGGCCCGTTGCCAGCGCAATGGCCCACGCGAAGGAATCCGTCCGCAGCCTCTCCGCGATCCTTCCCGGCAAGCCGAACGATGCCGAGCTCATGCGTCATCGTCTCCCGCGCTCGCGGGTTTGCGCGGCTTGCGCGCGGCCAGCCGCTCCTGCAACAGCGCTTCCTTGCTTTCGCCCGCGATGCGCCGCCGCAGGTAGTCGAGGTCGTCGGCGAGATCCTTGCGCACCGCCTGCGCTTCCTTCAACTCGCGCCGCACGCCCGCGATGCGCGCGTCCACCGCTTCGATCTGCTGCGACAGCGCCTGCTCGATCTCGCGCAGCGATGCGCTCGAATAACCGGTACGGCCTTCGCCGAGCGTTTCCATCGGCCGCTTGAGCATCTCGACGATGCCCTGCAACGAGAAGCCGAGTGAACGCAGCCGCAGGATGCGCGCGAAGCGTTCCAGATCCTCTTCGCTGTACAGCCGGTAACGTCCTTCACTGCGGCTCGGCGTGACGAGCCCGCGTTCCTCGTAGTACTTGAGCGTGCGCGGGGTGACTTGCAGGCGTTCGGCGGCGTCGCGGATGGTGAGGAGCGCGGAGGGCGTGGACATGACGAATGACAGGAAACGATGCCTCGCAGTATAACGCAAACCTGTACGTTCACGTACAGGTTTGCCGGGCATGGGGCATGCTCGCCTTCGATCAATCTGTGAACGGGAACGCAGTGATAGACTCCAACGGCCTTTCACCGGGCCACGCGGCGCCTGCATCGGACACTGCCTGAACGTCCCGCACGCCACGAACGCCACGAACAAACAATACGAATGAAACGATTCTCGATGATCCGCGATTTCCACCTGGCCGACTGGTTCACGCTGGGCAACGCGGTATGCGGTACGGGTGCGCTGTTCTCGGCGATGTCCTATCTCGACGATTCCGATGTCCTGCACATCTATCTCGCCTGCGCACTGGTGTTCGCGGCGCTCGTCTTCGACGTGCTCGACGGACGCATCGCGCGGTGGCGTCAGAAGGCGTCGCTGCTCGGCAAGGAACTGGATTCGCTCGCGGACGTGATCTCGTTCGGCGTCGCGCCGGCGATCATCGCGTATGGCTTCGGCATGCGCGGCCTGTATGACCGCGTGATCCTGGCGTATTTCGTGGCGTGCGGCGTGTCACGTCTCGCGCGCTACAACGTGACGACGGAAGAGATGTCGGGCGCCGCCGGCAAGGTCACGCATTTCGAAGGCACGCCCATTCCCACGTCCTTCCTGATCGTGCTGTTGCTGACAGTCGGAGCGGCGCTGGGCGCGATCGGCGAGAACATGTGGTTCGGCTCGGCGCGCATCGGCGGGTTCGTGCTCCATCCGCTCGTGCTGGTCTACGCCATCTCCGGTTCGCTGATGATCAGCCGCATCCGCATCCCCAAGCCCTAAACGCCCGACGGGCTGCGTCAGTGGTGCGACGCGTGATGCCGCCCGACCAGCAGGAAATGCACGAGCGCGAGCAGCGGAAACACCGTCGCGCAGACTGCGACGAGCGGCCAGCCGCCATGCTCGTAGATCTGGCTGGCGAACGCCGAGCCGAATGCCCCGCCCACGAAGATACTTGTCATGTAAACCGCGTTCAGCCGGTTGCGGCTCGCGGCATGCAGCGCATAGATCTCGCGCTGGCCGAGCACCATGTTCATCTGCACCGCGAAGTCGAGCAGGACGCCCGTCACGACCAGCGCGCCCACGCCCCACGCAGGGTGAATCAGAACCGGCAAGTACGCGAGCGCGGCCAGGATCAGCGCGGCGAAGGTGGCGCGCACGGTGTGGCCGGCATCGGCGAGACGTCCGGCGATCGGCGCCGAGGTCGCGCCCATTGCGCCGATCAGCGCGAAGATGCCGATAGCGGTCTGCGAAAGCCCGTAATGCCGCGTGAGTTCGATGGGAATCGCGGTCCAGAACAGGCTGAACGAGGCGAACATCAGCGCCTGATACAGCGAGCGATGACGCAGCACCGGCATCGTGCGGACGAGATGGCCGAGTGAGCCGATCAACTGGAAGTAGGTTGCCTGGTGATTCGGCTGGCGGCGCGGGATCGTGAGCGCCAGGACGGTCGTGATGACGACCATCAGCACGGCGGCTCCGGCGAACATGGCGCGCCAGCCGAAGTGGCCCGCGACGATGCTCGACACCGGCCGCGACAGCAGGATGCCGAGCAGCAGTCCGCTCATGATGGTGCCGACCACCTTGCCGCGCGATTCGTCCGGCGCGAGGTGCGCCGCGAGCGGAATCAGGATCTGCACCGCGACTGACGAAAAGCCGATCAGCAGCGAAATCACCAGGAACCAGCCGGGCGTGTGGGTGAACACGGCGGCCGTCAGGCTCGCGATGGAGACGAGCGCGGTCGCGATCATCAGCTTGCGGTTTTCGAGCAGATCGCCGAGCGGCACGATGAAGAAGAGGCCGAGCGCATAGCCGATCTGCGTGAGCGAGACGATCAGGCTCGCCGTGCCGCCCGCCATGTGCAGTTCGGGCGCGATGAGTTCGGTGATGGGCTGCGCGTAATACAGATTCGCGACGATGGCGCCGCAGCAGAACGCGAACAGCGCGATCAGGCCGCGCGTGAGTTCGATGTGTTTGGTGCCGTCGAGCGTGGTCGATGTGGGTGTCGACATGAGAATTCCTTGAATGGCAGAGAGCGACTATACGGTGTTGCGGCGCAGCCTGCTTGGGACGCCCGCAGCTTGATGGGAAGCGTAATCGTTGCGTCCGGGTGACGGAATCACTCTAGAATGCAAGCTTGCGTTGCGTGCGATGCAACGAAAAAAAGGCACTGAATGGACAAGCTCCAGGCACTCAATACGCTTCTCGAAGTGGCCCGCGAAGGCGGGTTTGCCAAGGCCGCGCGGCGTCTTGGGGTCGCCACGTCGTCGGTGACGCGGCTGATGGACGCGCTCGAAGCATCGCTCGGCGCCGCCTTGCTCACGCGCACGCCGCGCAAGGTGAGCCTGACCGACGCCGGCGTCGCCTATGTGGACCAGGTCGGCCGTCTGCTCGACGATCTCGCCGAAGCCGACGAAAGCGTCTTCGACAGCGGCGCTGCGCCGGTCGGCGTGTTGCGCGTCGCGGTGCCGTCCACCTTCGGGCGGCTGCGGCTGGCCGGGCATCTGGCGGCGTTCATGGCGGAGCATCCGCGCGTGGTGCTCGACCTCGTCGTCGCGGATCACTACGCCGACCTCGTGACCGAGCGTATCGACGTCGCGGTGCGCATCGGCGTGCCGGACCGAGACGGCACGCTGATCGTGCGCAAGCTTGCGGACAATCCGCGCGTCGTCGTCGCGAGCGGCGGCTATCTCCGGCAGCGTGGCACGCCAGCGTCACCCGCGCACCTTGCCGAGCATGAATGTCTGCGTTTCGCCTATGGCGGCGGCCCTCGCGCGCGGCAGGAATGGACCTTTCGTGCGAAAGGCGGTGAGACGCGCGTGGAAGTGCAGGGGCACCTGCTGTCGAACAATCTGGACATGCTGCTTCAAGCCGCGCTCGCCGGACGCGGCATCGCACTGTTGCCCGCCTGGCTCGTGGATGCCGACGTGCGCGCCGGACGGCTCGTGCGGCTGTTCGATAGCCACGAAGCGAGTCCGCACGAGAAGGCCGTGGTGATCCATGCGGCGTATCTGCCGAACCGGCGGCAGTCGAGCAAGGTCCGGGCGCTCGTGCGTTTCCTTGAGGCGCGCCTTGCCGCTCCGGACACGACCTGAACTCGCGTACCGGCTTCCTCTACATATGATTTGCCGCTGCCCGGCCGCTGCGAAAGAGGGACTTCATCGAGCCTGAGGCCGGTCCAGTGCCCGCCGATCTCATCTGCACGGTTCAGGATCACGCCCTCCGAGCAGTGCGGCCAGTCCGCGGCGTCACAGCGAGCGGTCGCGTTCCTCGAGCCCCGTGACGGCCTGCACGCCGTCCTGCGATGCGATTCGGTACGTGCCTCGCGCACACGTCTTCGCTTCGAAGAGCGCGGCGTCGGCGCGCTTCAAGGCGCTTTCGAACAGCTCGCCCGGTCCGGCGAGCGCCATGCCGGCGCTCACGCCCACTTGCTCGGCGATCCCGTCCGTCAGGTCATACGGCTCCGAGAGTTCGCGCAAGATCTTCTGCACGAAGGCCTCGCCGGAGCTGCTCGCGATAAAGGTCGCGACGATCGCGAATTCGTCGCCGCCCAGCCGCGCGGCCAGTTCGCCGCGCCGCATCGCATTGCGCAGGCGGTCGGCGACCTGGCGCAGCAGTTCGTCGCCGGCGTTGTGGCCGTAGGCATCGTTGATGCGCTTGAAGCCGTCCAGATCCACGTACATGACGAAGACTTTCTCGCGTCCCGCGCCGCCCGTCATCAGGCGTTCGGCGTGATCGGACAGATAGCGGCGGTTCGGCAGGCCCGTCAGCGAATCGTGATGCGCCCAGTGCAGGATCTTCGCCTCGGTCCTGCGGCGCTCCGTCACGTCCTCGATGATGATCACCGTGCTGCCGTCCGGCACCGGATTGCGGATCAGCTGGAGCTGGCGGCCATCGCCGAGCGGCAAGTCGAGCGGTGCGTGGCCGTCCTTCAGCCATTGCGCAGATCGCGTGGCGAACTCGCGGCGCAAGGTCTCGCCGAACCTCGCAATGCCCACTTGGCCGATGAAATCCGGCAACGACACGTTCAGGCGCAGCGTGTCGTCGCTCACGCCGAACAGGTCGGCCGCCCGGCGATTCGCGATGATCACCTTGCCCGCCTGATCCACCGTGCACAGGCCGTGCGGCATGTGGGCGAGCGCGGCGTCGAAGCGCGCGGCGATCTCGGCATGGCGATGTTCGGCGGTCATCATCGCGACGAGACCGCGATAGTGGCGGCGCACGACCGCGGACATTGCAGCGAGATAGAGAAAGAGCGGCGGCACCAGAATGCCGTAGCCGGCTGGCGCCAGCAGCGCGCCGATGCCGATCGGCGCCGCGCCCAAGCTGACCTGGGCGAGCGCCAGGTGCGGCGTGCCCGCATTGCGGGAGCCGATGCCGCCGAGCGAGCCGGCTGTCACCATGATCGCGAGGGCGGTCAATACGGCGTCGCCGGACGCGACGCACGCCATCGTGCCGAGACCCGGCGCGAAGCATGCCGCGAGCGCGAACGGCGCATAGCGCCGGGCCCACGGAGCGGGATGCGCCAGCGCGGTGGCGCGCAAGGCGCGATACCGGCACACGATCCCCAGGCGCACGGCGAGCAGCAGGACATCGGTGGCCAGCCAGGCGACGGTCCAGGGCGCATGGAGCCGCACGCAGGCGATGACCGCGACGAACGCGCCCGACAGCCCGGACAGCAGCAGCGGACGCACATCGACGACGAGCGTCGACAGCAGTGCCGCGCGCATGGCGGGCGTGATCGTGCCGTCCTCTGTCGCCGGGGTGGCGAGAATCGAATCGATCAGGGACGGGGTACGTTGCATACAAAGGACCGGCGCGCCGGGAAGAGGAAATGACAGCACCGGCGGTGAGAGTACCGCCGGTGCACGTAATTACGGCAGTGCCTGCAGAAATCTTGAGCGACGGCCGCCGTTCAGCCGTCGCTGGCGCATTGTGCCCGTTCCGCATGATCGTTTGACGACCGCGCGCTGCAAAACACGCGCGACGCGGGTTTTGCCTCATCGAAAGCTTCCGGTTCACGGACGATGATGGATGACGGCCGGCGGCGCGCCGGTCGGTTGCGCCGGGCGCATTGTGATATCGATGTAGAGACAACGTCGTGAAGAAGGCCCGAGAGCCGTCAGGCGATCGATAACAAGGAGACGTCATGAACACGAATTCACGCTCATCCGGCGCACCGGACGGGTCGCACGCCGAACACCGCAAGCAGACCAGGAAGGCCACGGCGAGCGGCTGGATCGGCTCGGCGCTCGAATACTACGACTTCTTCATCTATGCGCAGGCTGCGGCGCTGATCTTCCCGCAACTGTTCTTTCCGTCCGGGAATCCGAAGGTGGCGATCGTCGCGTCGCTCGCCACTTATGGCGTCGGCTATGTCGCGCGGCCCATCGGCGCCTTCGTGCTCGGCCATTTCGGCGATACCCACGGCCGCAAGACCGTACTCGTGCTGTGCATGTTCATGATGGGCTTCTCGACGATGGCCGTCGGCCTGTTGCCGACGTATCACAGTGTCGGCATGCTCGCGCCCGCGCTGCTCGTGATCCTGCGTCTGGTGCAGGGCTTCGCGGTGGCGGGCGAGATTTCCGGCGCGAGCTCGATGATTCTCGAACACTCGCCGTTCGGCCGGCGCGGCTATTTCGCGAGCTTCACGTTGCAGGGCGTGCAGGCCGGCCAGATTCTCGCCGCCGCCGTGTTCCTGCCGCTCGCGTACTACATGCCGGAGGACGCCTTCAATTCATGGGGCTGGCGCATCCCGTTCCTGCTCTCGGCGGTCGTGCTGATCGCGGGCTACATCATCCGGCGTGAAGTGCACGAAACACCGGCCTTCGAGAAGGAAGGCGAGCGGGGCGCGGTGCCGCGTTCCCCGATCGTCGATGCCTTCCGCTACAACCTCGCCGACATGATCCGCGTGGTCTGCATGGCGCTGATGAACGTGATTCCGGTGGTTGCGACCATCTTCGGCGCGGCGTATGCGGTGCAGGCGGCGTACGGCGTCGGCTTTCACAAGAGCGTGTACCTGTGGATTCCGGTGGTCGGCAACATCCTCGCCGTGATCGTCATTCCGCTGGTCGGCAATCTTTCCGACAAGATCGGGCGCAAGCCGCCGATCATCGTCGGAGCGATTGCCTCAGGGCTGCTGTCGTACCTGTATCTGTATGCCATCAGCATTCATAGCGTCGGCATGGCGATCATCGCGTCGCTGCTGATGTGGGGCGTCGTGTATCAAGGCTATAACGCGATCTTCCCGAGTTTCTATCCGGAGCTCTTTCCCACTCGCACGCGCGTGTCCGCCATGGCCATTGCGCAGAATGTCGGCACGACCATCACGGCGCTGCTGCCCGCGCTGTTCGCCACCGTCGCGCCGCCGGGATCGACCAACATCCCGCTGACCATCGGCTCGATCACGCTGGCCGTCACGATCATCTCGGCCATCGCCGCATGGAGCGCGCGGGAAACCTACCGCATTCCGCTCAGCCAGCTCGGCGAGGCCGATGCGCGGGAAGTCGAGAAGTCCGAATACGAGCGGCTGCGCGCGGAGTCGGTGGCGAATGCGCGCGCTTCGTGAGTTTTCTTTGTCATTACACAGGTGAACGCCGGTGATTCCAGCAGCAGGCAAGACGCGCATTGCCGTGGCGGGCGCGGGGTATATCGGTCAGGCGCACATGGGCGTGGCGCAGCACAGTGCGACCTGCACGCTCGCCGCGATCGTCGATCCGGCGCCCGCCGCCGAGGCCATCGCGGCGCAGGCGCAGGTGCCGCTCTACGCGACGCTCGATCAACTGCTCGTTGAAGACCGTCCCGATGGCATCGTGCTCGCGACGCCCAATCAGCTTCATGTGGAGCAGGCGCGCACATGCCTGGCGGCGGGCGTGCCGGTTTTGCTGGAAAAGCCCATCGCGCCGACGGTCGCCGAGGCGCAGGCGCTCGTCGATGACGTGGAGCGCTCGGGCGCGAGGATGCTGATCGGGCATCATCGCGCGCATAGTCCGATCATGGCGCGCGCGAAGCAGGTGATCGAGGAAGGGCGGCTCGGGCCGCTGGTCGCGGTGATGGGCAGCGCCGTGTTCTTCAAGCCCGACGAGTACTACGCCGGCGCGCCATGGCGGCGCGAGCCGGGCGGCGGTCCGATCCTGCTCAACATGATCCACGAGATCCACAACCTGCGGATGCTGTGCGGCGATATCGTCGCGGTACAGGCGTTCGCTTCGCACGCGACCCGCGGTTTTGCCGTCGAGGATACTGTCGCGATCAACCTGCGCTTCGCCAGCGGCGCACTCGGCACCTTCATGCTGTCTGACACGGCCGCGTGCCCGCGCAGCTGGGAGCAGACGTCGCAGGAGAATCCGGCCTACTCGACTTATCCCGACGAAGACTGCTACGTGATCGCCGGCACGTTCGGCTCGCTTTCGGTCCCGACGATGCGCCTCAAGTCCTACGCCACCCCCGCCGACCGCTCTTGGTGGAAGCCCTTCGACGAGGAAATCGTGACGATGCAGCGCGCCGATCCGCTCGCATTGCAGATGGAACATTTCGGGCGAGTGGTGCGCGGCGAAGCTGAGCCTATTGTCAGCGCGCGCGACGGACTGCAGAATCTGCGGATCACCGAGGCCATCGTCGAGGCCGCGCGCAGCGGCAGAATCGTCGAGACCGTCTGAATTTCCCATCCCATCGAGGACAAGTCATGGCAAAAATCCTGACGCTGCACGGCGTCAATCTCAACATGTTCGGCAAGCGCGACCCGAAGCAGTACGGCACGGCGACGCTCGCGCAGATCGATTCCGAAATGAGCGCGCTTGGCAAGGAACTGGGTGTGGACGTGGAGGGCTATCAGACGAACATCGAAGGCGAGATGTGTTCGCGCATTCATCGAGCCTTCGAGGAAAAGGTCGATGCCATCGTCATCAACGCGGGCGCGTGGACGCATTACAGCTATGCGATCCGCGATGCGCTCGCCATTCTGACGGTGCCGGTCATCGAGGTGCACATGTCGCACGTGCATGCGCGCGAGGAGTTTCGCCACAAGTCGGTGTTCGCGGAGATCGCGAAGGGGCAGATCTCCGGCTTCGGCGTGGACAGCTATCTGCTGGGATTGCGAGCCGCTGTTTCCGCGATCGGCGCGGGGAAGTGAGGCTCGGGAAGAATGGCTTCTGAAACGTGTCCGGCGTGGCGGTCAATCAGGCCGCGCCGGTGTCGGGCAAAGGCGTTGCGGTCGGGTGGGTCAGACCGTGTGGCCGAAATCCTTGGGCTTGGCGCCGGATTTGCGTTCCGCCGCACGCACGCGCACCGGTTGTTGATCGCGCCGGGTGGCGCCCCGGATGAACAGCACCGCACAGAGTGCGCTGATGGCCCAGACAGCTGCAATGATCGTCAAGTAGTTCATGTCGTTCTTCCTGATGCTTCTTCGTGCTGCCTGTGCGGTCCGTCGACGCGGGCGGCGGTCCTGAGGTCCAGTCCGTCCCGCGCGCTTTAGCCGTCTTGTCTCAAACTCAAGCCTGCGAGGCCGGCATCGTCAGAAGACGGCCGATCAGCTGTTCCGCGATCGCGTGTTGCTCGGTGAGGGTGATGGCGTCGTCGCTTGCGGCGTCCGGCGCGGCGCGCAGCGTGCCCGCCAGGCGCATGATGTTGTCCGACACCGACTGCAGCTCTTTCAACAACTCGGCTTGCGTCGCCGACACGTTCTGCTGACTGTTCCCTGCAAGCACTTCAGCCGTGCGATGCGGCCTTGCGTTACCTTCCATCGTCTGAAACATGTCGACCCCCGTGAGTGGATGATGCGATTCTCCCGCCGCTGCTCGAAAAGCAATCCTCCGAACAACACCTGATTCCGGCCTCAAATCATTTTGTGGCCCGTAACCGATGCCTCGCTGAAGTTGCAGCAGGTCCGCCCAGCAAGGCTTTGCGGCCATCGGGCAAAAACATCGCGAATTTTTCGTGGCTTCTTTTTCAGACTGACAGCACGAGCGTGCTGGACGGAAAGGGTGGGCCGCTCAAAAAAACAACACTTTTTACACGAAAGGGCGCGGCGGCAGGTGGGCGAAATGACCCAAATTTTTGGGGTCGCAAGAGGCGTGCGGTAAATATTGCGGCGTGGCGCGCGCTTTGGGGGAATCCGCGAGGCGGATAACGGGCGGAATCGGCTACTATCTCGGAACCATAAAGACTCATCAGGCGGTCACGCACTGCGCGTCAATCGTCCCAACCCTCGCTGATCTCTCGTCCTGACACGCTCACCATGTTCGAACACATCGATGCCTATCCCGGCGACCCCATCCTGTCGCTGAACGAAAACTTCCAGAAGGACCCGCGCACCAGCAAGGTCAACCTGAGCATCGGCATCTACTTCGACGACGAAGGCCGTCTGCCCGTCATGAAGGCGGTGCGCGAGGCGGAACTGTCGATCCTGAAGGATCTCGGTCCCAAGCCCTACCTGCCGATGGCCGGTTTTGCCCATTACCGCGACGCCGTGCAGGCGCTCGTGTTCGGCAACGACAACCCGGCGCGCGCCGCCGGCCGCATCGCCAGCGTGCAGACGCTTGGCGGCTCGGGCGCGCTGAAAGTGGGCGCGGACTTCATCAAGCGCTATTTCCCGCAGTCGAAGGTCTGGGTGAGCGACCCGACGTGGGAAAACCACCGCTTCATCTTCGAGCGCGCGGGCTTCGAAGTGAACACCTACCCGTACTACGACGAGGCCAGCGGCGGCCTGCTGTTCGACGCCATGCTCGCCGCCATCGACAAGCTGCCGGCAAAAAGCGTCGTGCTGCTGCACGCGTGCTGCCACAACCCGACGGGCGTCGACCTCGACGACAGCCAGTGGCTCAGGATCATCGACGTATTGCAGAAGCGCGATCTGCTGCCCTTCGTCGACATGGCCTATCAGGGCTTCGGTTCCGGCCTGGATGAAGACGCCTTTGCCGTGCGCGAACTCGCGCGCCGTGGCGTTCCGGGCTTCGTCGCCAATTCGTTCTCGAAGAACTTCTCGCTGTACGGCGAGCGCTGCGGCGGCCTGCACGTGATCTGCGACGACTCCGCCGCCGCCGACCGCGTGCTCGGCCAGCTGACGAGCGCGGTGCGTTCGAACTACAGCAATCCGCCGACGCACGGCGCGAAGATCGTGACGCAGGTGTTGAACACGCCGGAACTCAGGCAGTCGTGGCAGGACGAGCTGGCGTCGATGTGCCAGCGCATCGCGCGCATGCGTCAGGCTATCCATGACGGCCTCAAGGACCACGTTCGAGGCGAAATGCTGACGCGTTACATCAAGCAGCGCGGCATGTTCACCTACACCGGACTCGTGGCGGAACAGGCGGACCGCCTCAAGGAGGAATTCGGCGTGTATATCCTGCGTTCGGGTCGCATGTGCGTCGCGGGCCTGAACGACAGCAACGTGCAGATCGTCGCCGATGCGATCGGCAAGGTGCTGGCGGCCAAGTAAGTCTCCTCCCCGGCGCTACATCGCGGGACAGGACAGTACTTTCTGCGGCGGCAGGCTGCCCGGTCCCGTGTCCACTTTCGTCCCGCGTGTCGGCGTCAGGATGAGCCGCACGCTGTTCGTGCCTTCGTTCGCGAGTACGTAGACGTCGCCGCTTCCCTCCGGCTGCCAGTACACGCGATACACCTCCCCTTCCTTGTAGACATGCAGCGCGCCATGCCGCACCGCGCCGCTGCGCCAGAAGTTCACGCTTTCGCCCTCGCGCAGGGTGATCGGTGCGTCCTGTCCGCCGGTCGCGCTTTCGAGCGTGCCACAGACGGCGTCGTCGGCGCGGGCGGACAGGCTGACCGTAAGCGCCATCAGCGCGCCGGCGCAGATCGTCAGGGATGAGCGTTTCATCGTCATGCGTCTCCTTTCAAGAACACCGGCGCGCGTGCGCCGTGCCGCGCTGGTTGCAAGATACGCGCCGCCGTTCTTTTTCCCGTGTGCTACTTTGAATGAAGCAGGCCGGCCCGGATGCCTGCATGCGAAGGCGGCCGGCCCGGCAGGCGGCGTTCGATCATGGAGGCCCTCATGTCAGTGATCGCACCGGACGAAAGAGCGGAGTTTCTGGCCATCCTGACGCGCCATCGGCTCGACGAGCAGGATTTCCTCGTGCAGGAGGGCGGTCAGAACGATGTCGTCGATGACGTGTATCCGTTACAAGGGCTCGTCACCATCACGCGGCGCTCCACGCTCAAGGAGCGCGAATATCGCATCGGACACGGCACGAACTGGACCGCTGCGTTCGAGAAGGATCTGAACAAGGGCGTGTTCCGTTGAGCAGCACGCCTGAAGGAAGTGAGCTGAAGCAGTCTTCCATCACGCATCTTTTTGACGCGGAGCAGGCGATGAGACCCATCGAATTCAAGTCGTTCAAGGCGCATGTCGCGATGATGCTGCGCGATCTGCCGCGCGGCGTGACCGCCGATCTGACCGACGTCGCCGTCGCGTACTGGAACGGGACCCAGGTGGTGGGCGCCTATCTGCGCGACCACGGCCGCCTCGACGAGGACTTCGACTTCGACGAAAACGCCTGGGGCAACTGGGGCGAAGAGTTCCTGATGTGGCTGGAAGCGCCGCGCTTCACCGAACGCGCCGACCTGAAGGCGGCGTTTGCCGCCGGTGCGGTCGCGGCGTTGCCGCCCGGCGGACTCTGGCCGCGACCACGCTGACTTTTATCGTAAGTCACCTGTAAAGCTTTATCCATGGCGCGCTTTCATCCGCCGAAACGGCACGTTGATTGCTCCTGACGACGACGCGACAGCGTCCGAACCACGACCGCCCGCCGGCCGTGTCTCGCCATTCATCGTCACTGAGGGAGTCCAGCATGGCTGGCAACGGAAGACTTCATTCGCTCACGTTCTTCACGGCCATCGTGTTCGTCGTCATCGGCGTGCTGCTGGGGATCGGCGGCGCTTACCTCGTGGCGGTGAAAGGCTCGTGGTACTACGTGGTCACGGGCGTGGCCATCGTCCTGACCGGATTGCTGCTGCTGATCCGGCGCCGCTCGGCGCTCCTGCTGTTCGCGCTCGTGCTGTTCGGCTCGACGCTGTGGGCCGTCTTCGAAGTGCATTTCGATTTCTGGCAACTGATGCCGCGCCTGTGGGTCTGGCTCGTGCTCGCTATCTGGCTGCTGATTCCGTTCGTGCATCGCGGGGCCATGTTTGGGCCGCCTTCCACCGCGCGGGCCGCGCGTACGCCGCTGGCGGCGGCGATCATTCTCACGTCGCTGCTCGGCGCCGGCACGTATTTCCGCGATCCGCACGACCTGTCCGGACGCATCGACGTGGAAGCCGCCGCCGATGCCAATCAACCCGACACGAACGCCGGCACCGGACGCAAGCCGGGCGACTGGACCGATTACGGCGGCTCGCCGCTCGCGCAGCGTTATGTGCCGCTGACGCAGATCACGCCGGAGAACGCGCATCAGCTGAAAGTGGCCTGGACCTATCGCACCGGCGACATGCCCGGTTCCGGCGATCCCACCGAGACCACCGACGAGAACACGCCGATCAAGGTAGGCGACACGATTTTCCTGTGTACGCCGCATAGCAAGGTGATCGCGCTGGATGCCACGTCGGGCAAGGAAAAATGGCGCTTCGATCCGCAGATCCAGAGCCCGGTCGGCTTCAAGCATTGGGAGCATATGACTTGCCGGGGCGTCGCTTATTACGATCCGGCAATGCATGCGGCTGCTGCTCCTTCCGATGCGGCCGCTTCCGCGCCTTCAGACGCCGCCGCATCAGCTCCTTTGGATGTGGCCGCTTCCGCTCCAGCCGATGCCGCCGCAGCATCAGTACCCGCCGCACCCGCACCCGTAACAACGCCCGCACAAACCACCGCGCTTGCCGAGTGCCCGCGCCGCCTGTTCCTGCCCACCGCCGACGCCCGCCTGATCGCCCTCGACGCCGACACCGGCAAGCCCTGCGCGAGCTTCGGCAAGGACGGCGCGATCGATCTGCGCGCCAACGTCGGCCCGTTCACGCCGGGCGGCTATTACTCGACTTCGCCGCCGGCGCTGTTCCACAACCTCGTGATCGTCGGCGGCCACGTGACCGACAACGAATCGAACAACGAACCTTCCGGCGTGATCCGCGCGTTCGACGTGAACGACGGCCATCTCGTCTGGAACTGGGATCCGGGCAATCCGGACGCCACCGAGCCGATCGCCGCGGGCGGCACCTACGTCCGCAATTCGCCGAACATGTGGTCGATGTTCAGCGTCGACGAGAAGCGCGGCATGATCTACCTGCCAATGGGCAACCAGACGCCGGATCAATGGGGCGGCCAACGCACGCCGCAGGCGGAGAAGTTCGGTGCGGGACTCGTCGCGCTGGACGGCGCGACCGGCAAGCTGCGCTGGAACTATCAGTTCACGCATCACGACCTGTGGGACATGGACGTGGGCGGGCAGCCGACGCTCGTCGACCTGCAGACGGCGCAGGGCACGCAGCCGGCGATCATCGCGTCGACGAAGCAGGGCAGCATCTACGTGCTGAATCGCGAGACCGGCCAGCCGATCGTGCCGATCAATGAAGTGCCCGTGCCGCAGGGCGCGGCCAAGGGCGACCATACATCGCCGACGCAGGCGGTTTCCGCGCTCAACTTCAATCCGCCGCGCATCCGGGAGGCGGACATGTGGGGCACGACGCCGTTCGATCAGCTCTGGTGCCGTATCAAGTTCAAGAGCCTGCGCTATGACGGGCCGTTCACGCCGCCGTCGGAGCAGGGCACGCTGGTGTTCCCCGGCAACTTCGGCGTGTTCGACTGGGGCGGCATCTCAGTCGATCCGGTGCGGCAGATCCTGATCGCGAATCCGGACTATATGGCGTTCGTGTCGAAGCTGATTCCGCGCGAGAAGATCCCGGAAGGCAAGAGCGACGGCGTGGTCAGCGAGACCAGCGGCATCAAGCTGGCGCGCGGTACGCCGTTCGGCTTCGAGATCAACCCGTTTCTTTCGCCGCTCGGCATTCCCTGCCAGGCGCCGCCGTGGGGTTACATGGCGGGCGTCGATCTGCGCACGAACAAGATTGCGTGGCAGCACAAGAACGGCACGATTGTCGACAGCGCGCCCTTGCCCATTCCGATGCCGCTCGGCGTGCCGAGTCTGGGCGGAACGATCGTGACGGCGGGCGGCGTTGCGTTCCTGACCGGCACGCTCGATCAATACGTGCGCGCCTACGACGTCCACGACGGCCGGAAGCTGTGGGAAGCGCGCTTGCCGGCGGGCGGACAGTCGACGCCGATGAGCTATGCAGACGCCAGCGGCAAGCAGTATTTGCTCGTGACCGCAGGCGGACATGGCTCGCTCGGCACCAAGGCCGGCGATTACGTCATTGCCTACACGCTGCAATGACGGTTGGGGCGCGAGATTACTGCGCGCGCCGGTAGGCTTCGGCCATCAGCGCGCTGACCTTGGCGCGGGTATGAAGCGCGTCGCGCGTGGCTGCGCGAAGCTTGGCGGCGAGGAAGGAAACGAGGGCGATCGGGGTGGCGGCGATGATTCCCATGGCGGACTCCATACTAGGGGTAACTAACTAGGTAATAACCCTAGGTTAGCATACTTTGATGCGGTGCAATAAAACGCTTTCATAAAACCGCATCCGTGTGGGCATTTCGTAAGCTGATTAGACGGATCGCCGTCGCGTTGAAGTGTCGGCGCGATGGTTCCAGGTCGTCCCGTCTCTCCGTCGAGGAGTTGCACATGAAAGCGCTCGTTCCTGCCTGTGCCGCTGCTATCGGCGTCACGCTGCTCGCGATCATCATCGGCGCATGCAGCGGGGGCGGCTCCGGCGGGGACGCCTCCTCATCCGCGGCGGGCGGCGGAGCGGCTTCGGGGGCATCGAGCCCAGCGGGGGCATCGAGTGCATCAGGTGCATCAGGCGCCTCGGGCGCTTCCAGTCCTTCCGGCAGCAACGGCAACGGCAACGGCTCGACCACCGCCGTCAGTCATCCGATGGACGTCACCACCTGGCACAACGACATCGCCCGAACCGGCCAGCAACTGGCCGAAACCGTCCTGACGCCGTCGAACGTCAATACGGTGACGTTCGGCAAGGTGGGCGTGTTCAACGTGGACGGCGCCGTCGATGCCCAGCCGCTCTTTCTGGCCGGCGTGCCGATCGCGGGCGGCACGCGCAATGTGCTGTACGTCGCGACCGAGAACGCGAACGTCTATGCCTTCGATGCCGACAGCGGCGCCGTGCTCTGGAAAGTCTCGACGCTCGGCAACGGCGAGTCGCCCAGCGACGACCACGGCTGCGCTCAGATCACGCCGAACATCGGCGTCACGGCGACGCCGGTCATCGACCGTTCGCGCGGCCCGCATGGCGTGATGTACTTGATCGGCATGTCGAAGGACGGGTCGGGCGGCTATCACCAGCGCATCCACGCGCTCGACGTCACCACGGGCGCCGAGCTCTTCAACGGTCCGACCGAAATCACCGCGAGCTATCCGGGCAACGGCGCGGGCAGCCAGAACGGCCAGGTGCCGTTCACGCCGGGCCAGTACGCCGAACGGGCCGCGTTGCTGCTGTTGAACGGCGTCGTGTACACGTCCTGGACTTCGCACTGCGATTTCATGCCGTACACCGGCTGGGTCATCGGCTACAACGCCGACACGCTCCAGCAGGCAAGCGTGCTCAACCTGACGCCGAACGGCCAGATGGGCGCGATCTGGATGAGCGGCGCGGGGCCGGCATCGGACGGGCAGGGCATCTATCTGCTCGATGCCAACGGCACCTTCGACCCGACGCAAAACGCCCAGGAAATGCCGATCAACGGCAACTATGGCAATGGCTTCCTGCGCATCGACCCAAATCCGCTGCGGGTGCAGGATTACTTCCAGGCGTCGAACACGGTGCAGGAGTCGAACGAAGACGAGGATCTCGGCTCGGGCGGCGCGATGGTGTTGCCCGATTTCACCGATGCAAACGGCACCGTCCAGCATCTTGCGGTGGGCGCGGGCAAGAACTCGACCATCTACGTGGTCAACCGCCTGTCGATGGGCAAGTTCGATTCGAACGCCGACCACATCTATCAGGAACTCGTCGGGCAGATCACGGGGCCGATGTTCGCCGGGCCGGCCTACTTCAACAACACGGTGTACTTCGGTTCGATCGGCGACAGCATCAAGGCGTTCGCGGTATCGAACGCTGCGTTGTCCGCGACGCCCACCAGCAAGACCGCGAACACCTTCGGCGCGCCGGGCGCGACGCCGAGCATTTCCGCCAATGGCGCCACGAACGGCATCCTGTGGGCTGCGGAGAACGGCACCATCGCCGGGCTGCGCGCCTACGACGCAAGCAACCTGGCGACCCAGCTCTACAACAGCGGCGACACCAGTGGACGCGACCAGTTTGGTCAGGGCAACAAATTCATCACGCCGACCGTCGCGAACGGCAAGGTCTATGTGGGCACGAAGAGCGGCGTCGGCGTGTTCGGGCTGCTGGCGAAGTGAGCGCGCGATCTCACGGCGCCGGATGCGCCGCGACGAACGACTTGAACGCGCTGTAGGCCGGCTTGGGCGTCTTGCCGTCGTTCAGCATGATGCCGTACGGGCCTTCGCCGCCGCTGGGGTCGTCGTAGAGTTCGTAGACCTGCAGTGACGTGATGCCGTATTGCGTGGAGATCGACTTGAGCGCGCCCAGCATGTTGACCGACAGGTAATCGGCGGCCTGTTGCTGGGTGCCCGGAAAGCTCGGCCGGATACCGACTTCGTTGATCCACACCGGCTTGCCGAAACTCTTCAAGGTGCCGATCACGTTGTAGCAGCCCGTGCCGCCGCACGCGTGGGTGATATCGCCTTGCTCGGAATACCAGTGCCAGGCCGTCACGTCCCAGGTGACTTTCGGATGACCGGTCGTGCCGTCGGGCTGCGTGCCGTTCGCGAGCATGACATCGAAGCCATAGTGCATCCAGGTGTTGCCGCCGATCACGATCTTGCCCAGCGGATCCAGCGACTTGATCCCCGCGATCAACCCGCGCACCACGCCGCGTGCAATCTGGAAGCGCGTGTTGTCGAAGTCGGTGCTGCGCACGCCGTCCACCCAGCCGACGAGACATTGCGCCGCGAGTTCGTTGGTCACTTCGTAGTACGCGTAGCGCTGCACCGCGACGATCTGCCGGGCGATGGAATACGCGGCGCTGTAGGCATCGCTCTCGCCGGCGAAATTGAGTTCGAGCAGGATGACCGGATACACGGTGATGCCGCTGGCGGCCATCGTCCTGGCGACGTTGGCGAGGGTTCGGGCGCCTGGCGCATCGCGCACCTCGATGCGGTACATCTTCACGTTGAGATCGCGCAATTGCGACCGTTGCAGCGCCGGGCTCGAAAGGGCGTACGCGCCGGTGTTGTTGTGGCCGTTGATGCCGTAGGCGATGTCGCGGGCACTCGGGTACGTGAGCGGCGCGGGAATGACCGGGCGCGCGGCATCGCTGACCGCGGCGGGGCCGGCGCTGTCCGAGCCGCCGCCGCACGCCGCGAGCAACAGGGGCAGCGTGAGCGCGCCGAACTTGTGGACGAGTTTCATGATGAGGAAGGACGCGAGAAATATCGAAGCGATACCCCGAACCGTTGCCGATATCGAATTAGTTGGGCGGATGCGAACCGGAGGGACGCGGCGTTGTGATGGTTCGATGGGAATGCGCGTCGGCGGCGGGCGTCTGGCCGGTGCACGCACGTTCTGCGGAAGGGACAGGAAGAGGCCGCGAAGGCCTTGTTTGGCGAAGCTGCGGGAACGTGTGGGAGCGTGCGTAGAAAACTATAGACGCTGGTTGCGCGCGAAATCAAGGCGTGGCGTCGCCAGGCAAACGCACGAAACGGTAGACCTCCGGAAGCCCTGCTTTTGATTGGGCCGAACGGTCGGAATGCCGTGTCGAAGACGGATGCGTTATATTTCAAAATACATAGCGCATTGCATTCGACGCAAAGAACCTGTCACTGGCTACCATGTTGACCCGCACACGATCACGATCACCCGCCACGTCCGCCCCGGCCGATTCCAGCCTGGGCGCCAGCATCATTACCGTGCAGGCCGCGCGCGATCGCGAACGCGCCGAGCCGCTTCGGGATCTCGTCGATGCGCATCGGCGCTTGCAGGGCAGCGTGTTGCGCTTTCTCTCGTTATTCGTGGAGAGCGTGGAGCCCGCGCCGCTGGACCAACTGGTGGCCTGTCTGGAAAAGAAGGCGCGCGCGGCGGGCTTTGCGCGCATGCCGGAATTGAGCGAAGCCGTGCAGGCGACGCGCGAAGCCGCCCGGCAGCGCGAGTGGCTGTTCTCCGATTCCTTCGGCACCGATGCCGCCGCGCTCCGCGAAGCCGCTCGCGCGCTGGAGCGCCTGGACGCGACGCTCGTCGGCTTGTGTGTCGAACATGTGGTGCGGCAGACCGCCTCGCGCGGCGCGAAAGGCAAGGCGCGGCGCGCCTGAGCATCAATCCGGAAGTACGTTCAGGGCGATGGCCTGATCCCGGACGGCACGGCGTCGAGCTGGCGGAATACGCTGAGCCAGTCTTCAAGATGCCAGGTTTTCGAGACGCGGTCGCCGCGTATCTCGTGGAAGGAGTGAATCGCGAAACGAAGCGGCTTGCGGGTGGCGGCGATGCCCATCAGCGGCCCGGCCTGTGTGCCGCTCACTTCGGCGCGTACGCCCACGCGATCATCCTGCACCAGCATGTCCAGGATCTCGATGCGCATGTCGGGCAGCGCAATGGCGAGATCGGCGAAGATGGGAATCATCTGGTCGGGACCTGGACGCTCTCCGGGCGGTTCGGGAAGATACGCCCAGTCCGGTGTGACGGCCTCGCGCAGCAGCATGAGATCGTGCGTGGCAAATGCGCGATAGAGCCGTTCGACTGCGTCTTTCGCAGCCGCGTGGGTAAGCTGGCCTGCCTGCATGGCGCCTCCGTCATGAGCGGGTTGGCATGCGGTGGAAACTGCGGCATAACGTACCCACTGTACCGCAACCTGTCGTGAACGCGCAGGAACGGCCCAGGAGTCATGTTAAGCTCACGGCTCTTCGCTGGGGAGTAGCCGGCTTTCCGTTCGGGAAAGCGTCCATGTCAACACGCTCGGTCGTTCGGACCGTGGCATGGGCAACCGTCAAGGGTTGGCAAGACCATCGACAGATCCGCGACCGGTCGGGCGCGCGTTCTGTCGTTCCATCTTGCCCGACCAGAGCGCTACTCGATGAACCTCGCCTCCACACTATTCCTCGCCTTCGCCATGTCCACCGACGCCTTCGCGGCCGCCGTCGGCAAAGGCGCCACGTTGCACAAGCCGCGCATTGCCGAGGCCCTGAAGACCGGCGTGATCTTCGGTGTGATCGAGGCGCTGACGCCGCTCGTCGGCTGGGCGCTTGGCAAGGCGGCCGCGCAGTACGTCACCGCGTGGGACCACTGGATTGCGTTCGCGCTGCTGGGTCTGCTCGGCGCGCGCATGATTCGCGAAGGCCTGCGCGCCGTGGAGCATGAGGAAGAAAAGCCCAACTCCCACTCGTTCTGGGTGCTCGCGCTCACCGGCTTCGCCACCAGCATCGATGCCATGGCGGTCGGCGCGGGCCTCGCGTTCATCGATGTCGATATCTTCTCCACGGCCGCGACCATCGGCTTCGCGACCATGCTGATGGTGACCATCGGCGTGATGGTCGGGCGGCTCGTGGGCGCGACCATCGGCAAGCGGGCGGAGATTGTCGGCGGGGTGATCCTGATGGGCGTCGGCTGCGTGATCCTGGCCGAGCACCTCGGCTATCTCAACTGAGCTTGCCTGCCTGCCCGCGGCGCGGCGTGAAGTACGCGAGCGCGGCGGCGACGATGAACAGCGCCGGCACATCGCCGGCCAGATGGCCGATATGCGCATGAGACTGCGTGCCGCCGAATGACTGCACGGCCATGATGGCGCCGTGCACGATGCTCGACCACACCGTGAACCAGATGAGACTCAGGTGCCGCAGCGGATCGCGCGAGGCGATCAGCAGGAACACGCCGAGCGTCGCGTAGAGGCCGACGATCATCAGCGCGTACTCCGAGCGGCCTTCGTGCGTGCCTTCCCAGGCCCAGCCGGAAGGCCAGAGCAGCATCAGGGGATAGACGGCGAACAGCGCGATCAGCCCAACGATCACGAGCACGATGCGCAGGCAGGCAAGACGACGGGCGTCGGTCATGGCGATCTCCTTCGCCCCATGCGGCGTGAGCCTCACGATACGCCGGAAAGCACGCGTCGCGAAGCTTGGGCTGCGTGTTTGGCGGGCAGCGTCTTCCACCAAAATTCGGCGCGAATACGATAACAAAAACTGCCTTCCGGCCGATACGATTCGTGCTTCCACTGCCTTCTTTCACAAAAGCAGCATGGCGCGTCCGATCAGGCGGCCCATGCCGGGGAGCACGCATGCCACGTCCGATTTCCGCACGCATTCTTCTCGACGCCATCCGTCACAACCTGCAATTCGTCCGGGACACGGTGCCGACATCGCGCGTGTGGGCCGTGATCAAGGCGAACGCGTATGGTCACGGCATCGAGCGCATTTATCCGGCGCTTGCCGAGGCCGACGGCATCGCGCTGCTCGATCTCGACGAAGCCGTGCGCGTGCGCGAGCTCGGCTGGCACAAGCCGGTGCTGCTGCTGGAAGGCGTTTTCGAACCGGCTGACGTGCTGGTGGCGGACCGGTATCGCCTGCATGTCACCGTGCACTGCGACGAACAGCTCGACATGCTCGAAGCCGCCCGCCCGCGTGAGCGCATCGACATCCAGTTGAAGATGAACTCGGGGATGAACCGGCTGGGCTTCCGTCCGGCGGACTATGAGCGTGCGTGGCTGCGTGCGTCGCGGATCGGGTCGATCGGTTCGATCGGGCTGATGACCCATTTCGCCAACGCCGATGATGGCGCGATCGACTGGCAAGTCGACGCCTTCGACGCCGTCACGCGCAACCTGCCGGGCACGCGGTCACTGTCGAACTCGGCGGCGGTGCTGTGGCACCCGCGGGCGCATCGCGACTGGGTGCGGCCCGGGACGATCCTCTATGGCGCGTCGCCGAGCGGGTGCGCGCGTCATATCGCGGGCAACCCGCTGCGCGCGGCGATGACGCTGGAAAGCCGCATCATCGGCGTGCAGACGATGCAGCCCGGCGAGACGACCGGCTATGGCCGAACCTTCACGACGGATCGACCGATGCGCGTCGGCGTGGTGGCGTGCGGTTACGCGGATGGCTATCCGCGGCACGCGCCGGCCGGCACGCCGGTCATGGTGGCGGGCGTGCGGACGCGGATCGTCGGGCGCGTGTCGATGGACATGCTCACGGTCGATCTCACGCCCTGCCCGGCGGCGGGTATCGGCGCGCCGGTCGAGCTGTGGGGCGCGCATGTCAGCGTCGATGAAGTGGCGGAGCCGTCCGGTACGATCGGCTACGAGTTGCTGTGCGCGTTGGCGCGTCGGGTGCCGGTGCGGTGCGAGGTGGCTGAAGGGGCAGCGGCGATCGTCTACGAGTGACCCGGGTGACGTGCCGCTGCGCGAAGAATCAGCGCGTCGCCGCCATGAAGAACGCCGTGGAACGCTGCGGCGTCACGCCCACGATGCTCATCTGATTGTTCACGACGGTCGCCTCGACCGGCATCGTCACGCCGCCGCCGGTGGCGCACGCGGCGCTGGTGAAGTTGAGCGAGCCGTCGAGAATGTGCTTGCCGGTCGCGCGCGGCTTGAAGTTGCCGGTGAACGTGCAGGCGCCCTGCGAACCGGTAACTGCGCCGTTTGCGGCGAAGGTGATCGTCGAGACGGTCGTGATGCTGCCCGGGTTGGTCCACGTGCCCAGCACATCGCCGATGGCGAGCGGCGCGTCGTAGGTGGCGTTGTAGTTGCCGTTGAAGTTCAGCGCGGTGGTGTTCGGCTTGGTGTTGATCGAACTCGTCGCCGAGAACGCGCTCTTCGCCGTGAAGGTGCCGCTGAGCGTGCCCGCGATGATCTCGCCGGTGTAGTGCAGCGCGACGACCGCCGGATCGGTGAATGCGCCGTTGGTGGCGGTGACGAAGCCTTCGGTCATCCAGACCAGATCCTGATTCAACGTATAGATGCTGAAGTACTGCCCGGTCTCGAGCACGATGGTCTGCGCGGCAAGGCCCGTGTCCGTCGCGCCGAACCAGATGCCTTCGGGAATCGCATGCGACGTCCTGGCGACGCAGGTCTTCGTGAGGTCTCCGTTCGTGACACATGTTTCGTCGCTTCCTCCGCCTCCGCAGGCGGCGAGAACGGGCAGGGCGAGCAGCATCACTTTCGGGAGCAGTTTCATGGGAACGTTGGAGGTTGTTCTTGTCGATGAGCGTGGTGGGCGCGCGGGAAGGCGCGCCTGCCACGCGTTATCGGAACGTTCGGACGAAACTTGAGATGAGGTTTGTATTCAGGCCGCTATGCCATTCCTGATCGGCACGCTGTGGCATTGATTGGCGGGACATTCCTCACCACCGCGCCTCCCCCGCCCCCGGCCTGACCGATTCCCGCGCATACCCCGCCGGCGTCCGCGCCAGTTGCGCGCTCGGCGTCACCGCCACCAGCTCGCCAAAGCCCGACGCATACCGCGTCATGAACGGCGCGACCTCCGGCGTCGGTGCGGCGATTCCGCCTTCCACGCGCCCCAGTCCGCGCAACCACTGCCCCGTCTGCGCGAGCGAGACCTGCACATGCCAGCTCCCGCCTTCGCGCTGTTGCCGCCACAGCGCCGCCGCCGCGCCGAACGCCATCAGGAAGCCGCTCGCCATGTCGAGCATCTGCATGGGCAATGCACGCGGCTTGCCGTCGCCGGCCGCTTCGCCTTCGGCTGCGTTGAAGCCCATCGCCGTCTGCACGAGCGAATCGAACCCGCGCCGTTGCGCCCACGGTCCTTCCGTGCCGTACGCCGTCAGCGAGACATAAGCGATGCCCGGCCGCCGCGCCGCCAGCGCATCCGGCCCGAAACCGAGCGCCGCCAGCCCGCCCGGCCGATAGCCCTGCGAGAACACATGCGCCTCGTCGATCAGTTGCCCGAGCGCCGCACGATCCCGCTCCGTGCGCAAGTCGAGCAGCGCCGAACGCTTGCCGCGACTCGTGTCCGCGATCGCCGGAATGTTCGGCAGATGCGGCGCGTTCACCAGCATGACGTCCGCGCCGAACGCAGCCAGCGCGCGCCCGCCGACCGGTCCCGCAAGAATGCGCGTGAAGTCGAGCACGCGAATGCCGTCGAGCGGCCGGGCGGCTTCTGCCAACGCAGGCAGCGCGCGCGGCGGCGCATCGCCGATACGGGTCAGCGTCATCAACGGCTGCGCGGCGATCGCACGCGCCTGAGGCGTCGCGTCCCATTCGTCGAAGGTGCGCAGCATCGTGACGACCAGCCCTTGCGCCGCCGCAGCGTCTTCGAATTCGCGGCCGCGCCAGGCCAGCATTGCGTGCTCTGCGTCCGCGCGCGTCGCCGTCTTCGGATCGAGACCGAGCAGGCGCAGCGCGCCATCCTGATGATGTTCGAAGTTCGCGTGAATGCGCACGTAGCCGTCGGCGCAGCGATACAGGCCGGAGAAGCGTCCCCATGTCTCGGGTGCTTGCCCATCGACGGTGAAGGCGCCCGTGCATTCCACGGCCGCGTGCGTCATGTCCACTGACACGCGCTGCCGCTCGACGCCCCGCGCATGCGCCAGTTCGCACGCGGCAAGCGCCGCTGCGGCGACGCTCGCCTGCGCCGCCGTGCCAATGGCGAAGCTCGATGGAAAGACCGGCTCGCGGCCCGGGAGGTCGATGAAAGAAAGCGCATCGTCGGGCAAGCCGGCGATGCGCCAGAGCGCGTGAAGCGTATCGGAAGCTGAAGCGGACGTTTGAGCGGACATGATGGATGGGCGCGCGTGCTTCGTGAGGAAGAAGCCCCCATTGTCGCGCTGACCGCGCGCTCGCGCTCGACCCGCCGCTCAGTGACGTAGCTCAGTGACGTAGCTCGGTGACCTAGCTCAGTGACGCCGCGTCGCCAGTTCCGCGCCTTGCCGCAGCGCTTCGAGCATGCTGCCTTCATCGGCGATGCCCTTGCCGGCGATATCGAATGCCGTGCCATGATCCACCGACGTGCGGATCACCTCCAGCCCGACCGTCACGTTGACGCCCGCTTCGAGACCCAGCACCTTCACGGGACCGTGCCCCTGGTCGTGATACATCGCGACGACGAGATCGAAATCGCCGCGTCCGGCGCGATAGAACAGCGTATCGGCGGGCAGCGGGCCGGTCACGTCGAGGCCGCGTTCCTGCAGCACCTTCACCGCCGGAATGATCTTCTCTTCTTCCTCGCCATAGCCGAACAGACCGTTCTCGCCCGCATGCGGATTGATCCCGCATACGCCGATGCGCGGCTTGCTGATCCCCGCCTTGATGAGCGTCGCGTTGCCGCGTTCGATCGTGCGCTGGACCAGACCCGGCTCGATCTTGCGGATGGCGTCGATGATGCCGATATGCGTCGTCACGTGGATCACGCGCAGTTGCGGAGCGACCAGCATCATCGAGACTTCGTCGACGCCCGTCAGGTGCGCCAGCATTTCCGTGTGGCCCGGATACTTGTGGCCGCCCGCATGCAGCGCTTCCTTGTTCAGCGGCGCGGTGCAGATCGCGTCGATCTGGCCGGCCTGCGCGAGTTCGACTGCGCGCGCGATGTATTGATACGCGGCATCGCCCGCGACGGCGGACAGCTGGCCGAACGGCAGATCATCGGGAATCAGGCCGAGGTCGATGCAATCGATCGTGCCGCGCTCATAACGCGCTTCCGGCGCGCCCTGGATGCGTCGCACGCTGGCGCTGACGCCGGTGAGTTCGATCGCGCGTTCGAGGCGGCGCGCATCGCCGATCACGAGCGGACGGCACTGCTGGTAGACCGCATCGTGCGCGAGGCTCTTGACGACGACTTCCGGACCGACGCCGCTTGCGTCGCCCATCGTGATGCCGATTACGGGGAGGTAGTTGCTCATGATGTTTCGTCTGGATTCGGGGTGAATTCGGTTACTGGCGCGCGACGGGAAGGTCCGCGCCGCGCAAGTGCAGGTAGGCGCCAAGCAGCGCATGCTCGCTGCCGAACGCGCCCGCCTTGGTGACGATGGCCGGCCCCGCGCCGTTCGCGGGCCTGCCGAGCGCGACGCCGGCTTCCACCTCGCGCAACAGCTCGAGACTGCCGACACGGGCGGCAGCGAGCATCGCGCGCGCGGTTTCGCCGCCGGTCGCGATCAGGCCGCCCAACTCGTTGAAATGAGGCGCGACGAGCGCGGCAAGAGCGTTCGACAGGCGCGCGCCTTCGGCCGGATCGAAGGCATCGTCGCGGCCGATGCGCACGATCGCGTCCTCGCGATCCCGCACCGTTCGGCCAATGCGCTCATGCCACGCTTGCCACTCCGGATGACGCGCGCCGTCGCGCAGGACGGCGGGCGGCACGATCATCTCGCGGACGCCGGCTTCCGCGCCGAGCAGCGCGCACTGGCGCTCCGAGATCGCCGAGAGACTGCCGACCAGCGCGAGGATCGGGCCTTGCGTGCCGTCGAACGGACGGGCGCCGTGGGTATCGGCTTCGGTGGCGAAGAGATCGGGCAACGCGGCGAGTTCGCGCGCAAGCCCGCCCGAGCCGACCCAGAAGAACGACGCATCGAGCGCCGCCGTCACGCGGGCGAGCGAGGCGAGATCCTCGCTGTTCTCGGCATCGACGATGATGGCATCGACGCCGTCCGTTGAAGCCGCCGCCGCCATCACCATCGCCGCGACATCCTGCGGCGCGGCGCGGAACGCTTCGAGCGATACATGCGCGACGCGCAGTCCCACCATGTCGAGCATCGCGCGCAGTTCGGGGTTCTGGCCGGCGTGTTCCAGCTGCCAGGTCTCGGTTTCTTCGAGCGGCACGCCGCGCACGATCACGCGGCCATCGCGCACCGCGCGGCCGGTGGCCGGAAAGGCGGGCGCGACGATGGCTGGTCCCGCGAGCCGCGCGAGCGCCGCGACTTCGGCGGTCCAGTTGCCGCGCAAGGTCGAATCGATCTTCTTGTAGAGCCGCCGGCCCGGCGCGCGCAGTGCCTGCCACGCAGCAGCCACGCGCTGCGCGGCTTCGGCGGGCGCGAGGCGGCGCGTGTCGGTATCGGCGGCGATCACGGCTGCGTCCTGAGGCGGCTTGTGCGCGTCGAGCGACACCACCGTCCTGCGGCCCGCCGCCGCAAACGCGATGGCGCAGTCGGCGGCGCCCGAGAGATCGTCGGCGACGATCAGCAAGCTGTTCATTGCGTGGCCTCGCGTGTCTTCGCGGTGGCGCGCGCCTGATCCCGGGCGTTGGCGCGTTTCGCGATCGACGCTGTCAGGATCGGCGAGACGATGGCCGTCACCACCACGCAGGCGGCCACCAGCAGCGTCGCCGATTTGGCCGCTTCGTTATAGACCGGATTGGCCGCCGCGATCAGCGCCGGCACCGCCGCTGCATTGCCCGCGGTATTCGCGGCCGCCGCACCGGCGACACCCGTGCCACCACTGAGACGGTCGGCGAAATACAGCGGAATGCCCGTCACGATCACGACCGCGAAACCCAGACCAATGCCGAGCAGTCCCGCCTGCCAGACCTTGTGGAGATCGAGGCTTGCGCCGAGCGCCAGCGCAAAGAACGGAATCATCACCGGCACGGCACGGCCGAGGAACGCGCGCATCTCGCGGTCGAGATTGCCGAGCAGCATGCCGACTGCGAGCGGCAGGCTGCTGCCGACGAGCGTCGGCCACGGACACGCCGAACGGCCCGCGACACCCCGAGTGACCATGGTCAGGAACGGACCGGATTCGAGCGACATGATCGTGTACGCGCCCACGTCCTCCGAGCGGCCGTACTGGCCCATCAGCGCCATGTAGAGACCGCCGTTGGTGTCGTTCATCGCGGCGACGACGGCCAGCGTCGAGATGCCCGCGAACAAGCCCGAGCTGACCGGCTGCTCGCCGAGGAAATGCCCGAGCACGATGCCCGCGACAATCGCCGTCCCGACCTTGGTCGCGAACAGCGCGCCGCCCTTGCGCAGCAGGTAAGGCGTCGCCTTCACGTCGATGCCCGCGCCCATGCAGACATAGAACACCGCGAGAATCGGCAGCGAACCGGTGAACAGCGCGTTCGTGAACGAGCCGAAGAACTTCGGCATGCCCGGCGCGAAAGTCGCGATCAGCGAGCCGATCAGCAGGGGGACGATCATCATCCCGCCGGGCACGCGCTCGACGGCGCGCTTGATGTGAATCTGAGCCATGCATGTCTCCAAGTGGTTTCTGGCCGAATCACGCAGAATATGATTGATTCGATCAATTTGGAGTGTAGCGCTATCGCCCGATTCGCGCAATTTGCGCAGTGTGCGGGTTTCTACTGATCGTTTCGATCATTTGGTGTATCGGAAGATGAGCGAAACGATCAAACGGCAAGCATGCGGCGAGCCCGCCGGGTTCGCTACACTGTGCGTCCCGCCGGGAAGCCATCGAATCAGGAAACAGGATGAAAGTAGAGAAACGCCGCGAAGCGATGCTCAAGGCCGTGCTGTCCGGCATGAACGACGTCGCCGCGCTGTGCGAGCACTTCGGCATGTCGGAAGCGACGGTGCGCCGCGACCTGAGCGCGCTCGCCGGCGAGCGGCGGCTCGTGCGCACCTACGGCGGCGCGGCGTCGGTGGGCATGCATGAACCGGAGGAATCGCTGGACACGCGCCGCGAGAGTTTCCGGGAACAGAAGGAAGCGATCGCCCGCGCGGCGGTGCGTCACGTGCAGGACGGCGACACCATTTTCCTCGACGGCGGCACCACGACCGCCGCACTGGCACGCCTGCTTGCCGGGCGCACGGCGATTCATGTGGTGACCAACAATCTGCTCGCCGTGGGCGCGCTCGCGGCGGCGGATGTGCGCGTGACGCTGATCGGCGGCGATGTGCGGCCGTCCAGCATGAGCACGCTCGGACCCATCGCGCAGGTGGGGCTGACGCGCGTCACCTTCGACAAGGCGTTCCTCGGCGCGGACGGCGTCGTCGCGGGCCGCGGGCTGTGCGAGGCGACGGCGGAGCAGGCGTATCTGAAGGAATGCATCGTTGCGCAGGCGGCGGGCGTGTTCGTGCTGGTCACGTCGAACAAGCTCGAACGCGCGAGCCAGCAGCACTGGACGCCGCTGGACCGCAACTGGACGCTCGTCACCGATGCGCTGGCCGAAGCGCCGCTGCTCGCCCGTTTCAGCGAGCGCGGCAATGTGACGGTGGAAGCGGGGCCGCTTACGTCGAAAGAAGCGTGACCAGCGCGACCGCCGAGTCGCCCGCGAGCTGACCGCCGTTGTTTTCCGCGAGCGCGACCTTCGCGCCCGGCCGCTGCCGCGCGCCGGCCTGGCCGCGCAACTGCTGCGTCAGCTCGACGATCTGCGCCACACCCGTCGCCCCGACCGGATGGCCACGCGACAGCAGACCGCCGCTCGGATTCACCGAAATCCTGCCGCCGATGCCGGTATCGCCCGAACGGATCAGCTTCGGTGCATCGCCGGGCGCGCACAGGCCGAGGTTCTCGTAGTGGATCAGCTCGGCGGGCGCCGAGGCATCGTGCAACTCGACCACATGCACGTCCTCCGGACCGATGCCGGCCTGTTCATACGCCTCGCGCGCGGCGCGCACCGCGACCAGTTCGCCCGTGCCGTCCGCTTTCGCCGATACGATCGAACTCGCGCGAATGAACACCGGGCGGATGTCGTGCCGCGCCGCGAAGGTCTCGGAGCAGATGAACACGGCCGCGCCACCGTCGCCGATGGATGAGCACATGAACAGCGTCAGCGGATCGCTCACCATGCGGCTCGACAGCACTTCCTCGACGCTCGTCTCCTTGCGAAACTGCGCGTGCGGATTGAGCGAGCCCGCATGACGGCTTTTCACGACGACTCGCGCGAAGTCGCTGGCCTCGGCGCCGGTCTTGGCCATCCACTTGCGTGCCTTCGCCGCGTACAGATCCATGAACAGCGAGCCGGTGCCGGCCGTCACGCCTTCGGGCAGCGGCTCTTCGAGATCGACGGCCTTGGCGAACGCGCCGAACGACACCGCCTTGTCTTCGTGCGAGAGCTTTTCCACGCCGACGACCAGCGCCGTTTCCGATTGACCCGACGCCACCGAAAGCCACGCGAGATGCAGCGCCGAACTGCCGGACGCACAGGCGTTCTCGACGTTGAACATCGGCTTGCCGTCGAGTCCGGTATGGCGCAGCGACGATTGCGCCCGGATCATCTCCTGTCCCGTGACGACGCCCGCCGCTGCATTGCCGAAGAACACGCGATCCACGTCATCGACGTGCACATGCGCGTCCTTCAGCGCGAGCGACACCGCCTCTTCCGAAAGCGACTTGAGATTGCGTTCGAGAAACTTGCCGAATGACGTCATGCCGACGCCGCCAATCACCACGTTGCGCATCATTGCCTCCATTGCATTGGGATAAGGAGATCGGTCAAGCGGGTCTTAGTCGAGCGTCTTGCCGCGCGTTTCCGGCATGCGCGCATAGACGATGCAGCCGAGCACGCAGACGGCGGCCACATAGATCCACAGGTAATCGACGATGCCGGCGTTCGCCATCGCGGTGACGATGGTGGGCAGCGTGCCGCCGAAGAGCGCGGCCGAGAGCGCATAGGGCAGCGCGACGCCGGTGGCGCGGACGTGCGCCGGGAACTGTTCGGCCATCACGGTGGCGCAGGTCGCGGCGAATCCGGACGAAAGCAGCATGCCGAGGGTGACGATGACGGTCGCGCTCCAGTAGTCGTTCGAGAGGAAGTGCAGCGCCGGCCACGCGAACAGCGCGGAACCGGCGGCGAACGCGAGCAGCACGGGCTTGCGGCCGATGCGGTCCGACAGCATGCCGAGCAGCGGAATCGCGACGAGCGACACCACGATGGACACCACGCTGGCACTGAAGGCATCGCGCAGCGGCAGGCCGCGCATGTGGGCGAGGGTCGGGAACAGCACGAGCCAGAGATAGATGCAGAGATTGCCCGCCATGGCGATGCCGATCACGCGGAGCGCCGCGCGTCGATGCTCGCGGATGATCGTGACGAACGGATGCCGCGTGTGTTGCCGGGCGGACGCGGTCTTCCTGAAGGCATCCGTTTCGGCGACGGCGAGCCGCACCCATAGCGCGACGAAGCCCATCAGGCCCGCGATCGCGAAGCCGATGCGCCAGCCCCACGCGGCCATCGCGGGGGCATCGATGACCGACGTCAGCAGCGCGCCGATGGAGGCCGCCACGAGCACGCCCGCGTTGACCGCGAAGTGCTGCCACGAGCCCGCGAAGCCGCGTCGCGCGGGCGCCGCCGATTCCATCAGGAAGGTCGATGCCGAGCCGAACTCGCCGCCGGCCGCGAAGCCCTGCACGAGCCGCGCGGCGACCAGCACGAGCGGCGCCGCGACGCCGATCGACGCATGGCCCGGACACACGGCGATCACGAGCGAGCTGCCCGCCATCAGCGCGACCGAGAGTGCGAGGCCGTTCTTGCGGCCGTGCCGGTCGGCATAGGCGCCGAGCAGCGCGCCGCCGATCGGCCGCATCACGAAGCCCACGGCGAACACGGCGAAGGCCGCGAGCAGCGCGATGCCGGGGTTGTGCGCGGGAAAGAACTGCCGCGAGAACAAAGAAGCGAAGGTCGCGTAGATGATCCAGTCCGTGAACTCGACGATGGTGCCGAGCGTGGCCGCGACGATCGCTTTCTTTTGCGTTCGGCTGAGCGGCGTCGCGGCGGGTTCCGCGACGTGGGGCAAGGTGGTGTGCATGGCGGCGTCTCCGTGTGGGTATGTGCTGGACGCATCCTAGGTTCGGCCCGCCGCGCGCTCAAACGACATTTTTTGCGTGCTCGATTGACTTCTTCTCAATCGAAAACGCCATCACGAAAACTCAATCAAGCGCGCAAAAAATGTCGTTTGAGCGCATGACAGGGTGCGGCCTACGATCAGGGCATTCGTTCACGGAGACAGCAATGAATGCTTCAGCAAGCGAGGTCGCCATCGTCACGGGCGGCGCGAAGGGAATCGGCTTCGGCATCGCACAGGGCCTGGCGCGCGACGGCCGGCACATCGCGCTGTTCGATCGCGATCGTGCGGCGCTCGACGAGGCCGCCACGACGCTCGCCGCAGCCGGCGTCGACGTCATGGCGCTGGCCGTCGATGTAACCGACAGCGCATCGGTCAGCCAAGCCGTGGAAAGCGTGATGGAACGCCATGGACGCATCGACGTGCTGGTGAACAACGCGGGCATCGTGCGCGACAAGCGCATCACCCGCATGAGCGACGACGACTGGGACGCCGTGATCGACGTCAATCTCAAGTCGCAGTTCCTGTGTTGCCGCGCGGTGCTCGGACACATGAGCGCGGCGCGTCATGGGCGCATCGTGAACATCTCGTCGCGTGCGTGGCTCGGCGGCGTGGGCCAGGTGAACTATTCGGCGGCGAAGGGCGGCGTCGTGAGTCTCACGCGCAGCCTCGCGCTCGAATGGGCACGCGATGGCGTGACGGTCAATGCGGTCGCGCCGGGCATCGTCGATACGCCGCTGTTCCAGGCCTTCGATACCGCGCTTCAGGAGAAGCTGAAGCAGTCGGTGCCGGTGCAGCGCATCGGCACGCCGGAGGACATCGCCGAGGCCGTGCGTTTCTTCGCGCGGCGCGAGGCGTCGTACATCACCGGCCAGACGCTTTATGTGTGCGGCGGGCGCTCGCTTGCGTCGCCGAGCGTTTGAGACACGGAGGCCATCATGACGATTCGCTATGCCGTGTCCGCGCACGTCGCCACGCTGACACTCGACCGGCCCGAAGCGCTCAATGCGCTCGATCTCGATACGCTGATTGAACTGCGCGCGCGTCTCGCCGATGCCCGCGACGACGATGACGTGCGCGTGATCGTGATCACCGGCGCGGGGACCAAGTCGTTCTGTGTCGGCGCGGATCTCAAGCGCAGCTTGCCGCCTTCGACCTCGTTCGGCGCGTCCTTCGTGAAGCCGCTCGAACGCGCCGGCGCGGAGGGCATCTACGTGCGTCTCATGGAACTCGGCTCGCTGCGCATCTTCAAGCCGCTGATCGCCGCGATCAACGGCTATTGCCTCGGCGGCGGCCTCGAACTGGCGCTGCAATGCGATCTGCGCATCGCGTCGAAGAGCGCGGTGTTCGGCTTGCCGGAAGCGGTGGTTGCGAGCATTCCGGGCGTGTGCGGGATTCAGGCGCTGCAACGCGCCGTGCCGTCGGCCATCGCGATGAAGATGCTGCTCACCGGCGGCAGGATCGACGCAGCCTATGCGCATCGAGTCGGTCTCGTATCCGATCTGACGGAACCCCAAGCGCTGCTGGAAGAAAGCCTGCAACTCGCGCGCACGATCGCCGCGAACGGACCGCTCGCCGTGCAGATGATCAAGAAGGTCATCGAGACCAGCGCCAACGTACCACTCGCGCAGGCGCTCGAATTCACGGAGATGGCGTGGGGCGCGCTGCGCGATTCCGAAGACCGCATCGAGGGGCGCAAGGCATTCGCGGAAAAGCGCGCGCCGCGCTATGCCGGGCGCTGATGCGTCAGCGTTGCGCGTCGTCGCCGCTGGACAGCAGCCAGGTGCGGAACGCGGCGAACTCCGGACTCGCAAGATGGGCAGGCGGATAGATCAGGTAGTAGGTGAACGCGCCGAGATCCAGCACGAACGAAAACGGCATGACGAGCGTGCCCGCGCGCAGTTGATCGGCGACCAGCACGCGCTGCGCGATCGCGATGCCATGCCCCTGCGTCGCCGCGAAGTACGCAAGGATCGAGCTTTCGTAGGAGAGCCCGCCCAGCGGATTCACGCCGCGCACGCCGGCTGCGTCGAGCCACTTGGCCCAGTCCTCGGGACGCGCAAGCGAATGCAGCAGCGGAACGTGACGCAGCGCTTCGGGCGTGGCGTCGTCGAGTCCGGGATGGGCGCGCAGGAAATCCGGGCTGCATACCGGCACCAGTTCGTTCGGCACGAGCCGGTCGAAGCCGAACTCGGAGGACGGCGCGTGCGACAGGCGGATCGCGCCATCGACGTCCTCGGTGTTGAAGTCCACCGGCTGCAACGAGGTGGTCAGGCTCACTTCGATATCCGGATGGTCGCGATGAAACGTCGACAGGCGCGGCAACAGCCAGTTCATCGAGAAAGTGGTGTAGGCGCGGATCTTGAGCGTGCGGCGGCGTCGCGCCTCGGTGAGATTCACGGTCGCGGCGCGCAGCGTCTCGAAGCTGCGGATGACGTCGGCGAGATAGCGCGAACCCATGGGCGTCAGCGTGATCGCGCGATGGCCCCGCTCGAACAGCAGCACGCCGAGCTGGTCTTCCAGCAGCTTGATCTGCCGGCTGACGGCGGCGGGCGTGACATTCAGCTCGTCGGCGGCGAGCTGGATGCTGAGCAGCCTGCCGCAGACTTCGAAGGCGCGCAGGGCATTGAGTGACGGAAGGGTTCGCATCGAAAAATGGTAGCAATGCGCGCGCGGGCGCGCCAGCCGTGAAGACACGGAGAAGGAGACGATCATGCTGGACGGTGTGCGGGTTCTCGCGTGCGGAGCGCGCGATGCGGTGCGCTTGTGCGCGGTGCTGCTCGAACAGGCGGGCGCGTGCGTCGGGTTCGACGGCGCCGATGCGACGGGTTACGACGTCATCGTGGTGTCGTCGGATAGCGGCGAGACGGGCGGCATCGCGGGATGGAAGGCGGGAGGCACGCATATCGTGTGCGATATCACCGCGACCGGGCCGCAGGATTCGCGCGCCGGCACGGCATGGACGGACGCGCAAATCCAGGCGATGAGCGGCCTGATGGACACCACCGGTTTCACGCAGGGCGCGCCGGTGCGGATCGGCATTCCACTGACGGAGATCTCGGCGGCGCTGTACGCGGCGGCGGCGATTGCTGCGGCGGTGCGCGTGAAGCGCCTGGGCGGCGGGGTGCAGAACATCGACGTCACGCTGAGCGGTTGTGCGGCGAACGCGCTCACTACCTTTTTGCCCGCCGTCTTTGCGCGCCGCATGGCGGGGCGCGTGGGCAACCGCCATCCGGCGAGCGCGCCGTGGAATGCGTATCGCACGCGCGACGGCTGGATCCTCATCTGCACCAGCACCGACGAGCAATGGCGCAAGCTGAAGTTGGCCGCGGACATGCCGCCGCTCGACGACGCGCGTTTCGCGACGCTCGCAGGCCGCGTGCGTCACGTCGACGAACTCGATGCGCTGCTCGAGAGCTGGACCATGACGCTCGGTACCGAAGAATGCGTGCGCGTGTGCGAGCGTATCGGCGTGGCCGCGGGACCGATTGTCGGCATGCACGAGCTGGCGGCCGAACCGAATTTCCGCCTGCGTCATGCGGCGGCGGCACATGCTATCGATACGGCGGGCGTCGGTGCGCAGACGTATCGGCAGGTGCCGATTTTCACGGAGTCGCCGTTGAGCGAGGTGCATGGCGTCGCTCGGCCGGACCTGCACGCAAGCGGCAATCCGGCGCCGCTCGCGGGCGTGAAGGTGATCGAGATCGGCCAGTACACGACGGCGCCGCTCGTCGGCAAGCATCTGGCGGCGCTTGGTGCAGAGGTCGTGAAGATCGAGCCGCCCGATGGCGAAGCGGCCCGCGCGTGGGCGCCCGGGCAAGGCGGGACCAGCTATTTCTTCGCGCTGAACAACACGGACAAGCAGACCCTCGCGCTCGATCTCAAACAGGAAGCCGACCGCGCTCACTTGCGCGAACTGCTCGCGGACGCCGACGTGCTCGTCGAAAACCTGCGTCCCGGCGCGCTTGCCAAACTCGGCTTCACACGCGAGACGCTCGGCGCCATTAACCCGACTTTGATCTATTGCTCGATCTCGGGATTCGGGATGGCGTCGGCGTATCCGTCGCGGCCAGCCTTCGACACGGTCATACAGGCGATGAGCGGCCTCATGGACCTGACCCGCAGCGATGGCATACCGGTCAAGATCGGCGCGTCGGGCGCAGACATCCTGGGCGGGCAGACCGCGCTGTTCGCGATCCTGGCGCGGCTTGCGGGGCGTGCGAGGCGTGCATCGGGCACGGGCGCGTTCATCGAGATCTCGATGCAGGACGTCGCCGCGTGGTGCGCGTTGTTCGCGGCAGGCCGATCGCCCGTGCGCGGCGAAGTGCTCGCCTGTCTGGACGGTCATGTATGGATCGAACGCGAAACCTCGGACGCCGAGCGTGAGCGGTGCGCCGGATTGCCGAAGGCGCGGGCCGCGCAACAGATGGCGTCAGCCGTGCCCGTGGTCCGCGTGGACGAATTGCTGCACGACGGCAATTTTCTCGCCGACGTGCTCTCCGCCGCACGCGATGAACATGGTGGGTTCTGGCCCGTGCTGAAGCCGCCCTATCGGCTGGCGAAGACGCCTGCCTGCGTGCGTGGCATTCCGGGCGCGCCGCGACGTGTCAGTGAGTTCAGCCCCGTCCCGCCAGCGCCAGCACGCGTTCCAGTTCCGGAAGATCGACCGGCTTGACGAGATGCGCATCGAAGCCCGCGGCGCGGGTGCGCGCGCGGTCTTCATCCGAGCCGAGCCCGGTCATCGCCGCGACGACCACGCGCGCGCCATCATCGCGCATGCGGCGGATGACATCGAAACCGGTCAGGCCGGGCATCGAGAGATCGAGCAGCACGACCTGCGGCCGCTCCGCCTCGAACAAGGCGAGCGCTTCAGAACCGTCATAGGCCGGGCGCGTGCGATGGCCCAGCATGTCCACGAGCAAGGTCATGCTGTCGGCGGAATCGCGGTTGTCGTCGACCACGAGCACGTCGAGCTGACGGGTCGCGGCCGTGCCGGACGTCGTGCTCGCGGGCGCGCCCGTGGCCGGCGGTTCCGCGAGCGGCAGCCACAGCGAGAACGCGCTGCCCTGGCCCGCACCGCTGCTCCTGGCTTCCACATGGCCGCCGTGCAGTTCCGTGATTGCCCGCACGAGCGTCAGGCCGATGCCCAGCCCGCCTTCATCCGGATGCGCGCCCGGCGGATGTTCCTGCACGAACAGGTCGAACACGATGGCGAGCGCTTCCGGTGAGATGCCGCGCCCCTGGTCGATCACGCGCACCATCACCGACGAGCCGCGCGGACCCACTTCGAGCGTGATGGTCGAGGCGGGCGGACTGAACTTCGATGCGTTGTTGAGCAGGTTGTTGAGCGCCTGCACGAGGCGCGTGGGATCGCCGTTGACGTACAGCGGCTGGCCGCTGTCCTTCACGACGATGCGCTGGCCGCGTGCGTCGATCAGCGGCTGGCTGGCCTCGACGCTCAGATGCACGACCGTGGCGATGTCGATGAGGTCGGTACTGAGGCGGATCTTGCCCGAGCTCACGCGGCCGGCTTCGAGGAGATCGTCGACGAGCCGCGTCAGGTGCGCAAGCTGCCGGTCGACGATCTGACGGCTGCGGATCACTTCTTCGTCGCTGGTGGCCTTGAGCTTCAGGATGCTGACCGCGTTGCGGATGGGCGCGAGCGGATTGCGCAATTCGTGGCCCAGCAGCGCGAGAAATTCGTTCATGCGCCGGCTCGACGCCTCCAGTTCCTCCAGACGCCGCCGCGCGGTCATGTCGCGCGTGATCTTGACGAAACTGCGCTCGCCGTCGGAACCGTTCGGCAGCGCGCTCAGCATCACGTGCGCCCAGAATTCCGAGCCGTCGCGACGCATGTGCCAGTCTTCGTGTTCCACCCGGCCGCGTTCGGCGGCCAGCATCAGGTCGTCCATGGGACGGTCGCGGCCGTGTTCGTCCGACGGGTAGAACAATGCGAAATGCCGGCCGATCGCCTCGCTGGCCGTGAAGCCATAGATGGCGCGCGCGCCCTCGTTCCACGAGCGCACGTAGCCGTTCTGGTCGAGCATGCAGATGGCGTAGTCGCTGACCGAATCGATCAGCAGACGCAGGCGTTCGTTCGCCTCGCTCGCGCGCCGCCGGTCGGTGATGTCGTGCACGAAGCAGGCGAACTGGCGCTGGCCTTCGTACCAGACTTCGCTGATGGTCAGTTCCGCGGCGAATTCGCTGCCGTCGCGGCGCAGCGCGGGCAACTCGACGCGCCGGTTGATCATGCGCGCCTCGCCGGTGGCGAGATAGCGCGTGAGCCCGGCGCGGTGCGCGTCGCGCAGACGTTCCGGCACGATCAGCGCCGCCAGTTCGCGGCCCGCCGCTTCCGGCGCTTTCCAGCCGAACAGCAGCGCGGCGGCCTCGTTCCAGTCGACGATCATGCCCGCTTCGTCCATCGACACGAACGCGACATGCGCGTTGTCGAGCACGGTCTGGCGGCGGCGCATGGCGTCGGCGAGCTTCTTCTCGTACTCGAGCCGCAGCGACGACTCCACCGTGAGATCCGCCGCGACGCTCGCGTTTTCCTTGAGCAGCTTGCGGTTTTCCTGCGCGAACTCCTCGCGCGCGATGGTTTCCGCGATGCAGGCGCAAAACGCGTTGAGAATGCTGATGTCGGACGGACCGAAGAAATCGGTTTGCCCGGAAATCAGTTTCAGGACAGCGACCGAACGGCTTTCATAGATGACCGGAGCCACCACCATCGACACCGCGCCGACCGCCTTGCACGCGGCGCGGTCCACGCGATGATCCGTGGCTGTATCACGGCAGATGAGGGCCTGCTGCCGCGTGATGCACAGTCCCGACAGGCTGCCGGCGGTAGGCAGACGCACGCCGATATGCGCGGCCGCCGCGCCGCTCGCCGCCTGATAGACGAGTTCGTCGCCCTCGATCCATTCCACCACCGCCGATGCGACGCCTGCGACTTCCCTCAAGGTTTCGGTGACTTTTTGCAGATAGGCGGGCAGCGGCAGCCGCGAATGCGCGAGACTGGCGAAGGTGGCGAACCAGCGCTGGAAATGCGCCTGACGCCCGTCTTCCGCATTGTTGCGCTTTTCTGAAGTCGATGCCTCGGATTGAGTCCGCATGAGCCGAATATCCAATCGATGATTCGCGATGGTAATCGCGAAAGTAATCGCGGGGTTTAAACAGATAATCAGATCAATTGGAACACAAAACAGCGACCAAACGTTTGCTCTGTGAGGGTTTTTATTAAAACAGATTCGGAACCGGGCGTTCGCCAAAATCCTCGGAGCGCATGGCTGACCCCTTTGCGAATGCCCGATTCGAGGCTCCTTTTATTCGGTTGCCCATTGCTGCGCACATTCGGCAGCGAAATCGCGGTATGTACGCGGCGCACGTCCGAGCAGTCCGGACAGACGCTCGATTTCATGCGCGTTCGCCACGGCGCCATCCTGCTGGTAACGCTGCATCATGAGGCGGATGTCGTAGGCGAGCCAATCGGGTCCTGCGCCTTTCATTCGCGCTTCGAGCATGTCGAGATCGTCGCCGCCGTAGTGGATCTCGCGATTCAGCGCGGCGCTCCAGATCGCTGCGATGCTGTCCGCCGTCAGCGCATCCGGTCCGACGAGCTCGTAAGTGACGCCCGGCAGCGGTTCCGCGCTGCGTTCGCGCCGCAGCAGTTCGCGAGCGGCGACCTCGCCGATATCGCGCACGTCGACCATCGAGATGCCTTTCGCGCCGATCGGCATGCCGTAGACGCCGTGCTTCAGGAGCGCCTCCTTCATGCGTGCGTCGTTCTGCATGAAGTACGCGGGGCGCAGGACGGTCGCGGGCAGGCCGGCCTGCTCGATCATGCGTTCCACTGCATGCTTGCTGGTGAAATGCGGCACGTCCGCATACGCTTCGCCCTTGAACACCGACAGATACACGATGCCTCGCACACCGGACTCGCGCGCGATGCTCAGCGCCTGCAATGCCTGCGTGAGTTCGTCCGCCGCGTTGGGCGCGAGGAGGAACAGCGTGTCGACGTCCTTCAATGCGTCGCGCAGCCCGCCGATGTCGCCGAGTTCGCCCTTGATGGCTTCCACCCCGGCGGGGAATTGCGCGCGCTCCGGCGAGCGCGTCAGGGCGCGCACGCTCGCGCCGCTGCCTTGAAGATGGCCGAGAACCTGATTGCCGATTACGCCGGTGCTGCCCGTCACGAGAATGGTCATTTCAAAGCTCCTTACTGATCGGGTTGGGATGCTGCTACGATAATCGTTCCGATTGGGCGTCGATAGACCTCGGTTCGAGACGCATCGTCTCGTGGATGGAACGAAAATGGACCTGGTTGCACTCGTCGATTTCAATGCCGTCGCGTTGCATGGCGGTTTCGGGCCTGCGGCGCGCCAGACCGGACGGCCCAAGGCGACGCTGTCGCGGCATGTCGCCGAACTGGAGCAGAGCCTGGGCGTGCGGCTGATCGAGCGCGGTGCACGCACGCTGCGCCTCACCGAAGAGGGCCGCGCGCTGCATGAACGCACGCGCGGCCTGCTTGCCGAGATCGATGACGCCGGAGAAGCGCTCGCCGCGCGCGCCCCTGTGCCGCGCGGACGCCTGCGCGTGAGCGCGCCGATCGTGTTCGCGCACGTGATGTTGCCGGGCATTGCGTCGCGTTATGCGCGGCACTATCCGCAGGTCGAGCTGGAAATCGTTGCCGAGGATCGCGTGGCGGACCCCGTGCAGGATGGCTATGACCTCGTGATCCGCGTCAATCCGGACGCCGATGAATTGCTCGTCGGACGTTGTGTCGCGACTGACCGGCGCACGCTCGTGGGGCCGCGCGGCTTCAAGGCGGAAGCGGACGCGCCGACACTGCCTGCGGTCGTGCTGGCGCGCATGGCGAACGAAGTGTGGCGGATCGAGGATCCGGATGGCGGCACGCGCGCGCTCACGCCTGAACCGGTGTTGCGGCTGTCGTCCTTGCTGATGGCGCGCGAGGCCGTGCTGCAAGGCGCGGGCGCGGCGTTGCTGCCGGGCATGCTGGTCGAAGCCGATGTGGCGGCGGGCCGCCTCGAACTGCTCGGATACGAAGCCGGGCCGCCCGTGGAGCTTTGGGCGCTCTATAGTTCGCGGCGTCTGTTGAGTGCGAAAGTCCGCGCGTTCATCGACATGTTGAATGCGGATTACGACGCTTGATTTGCATCCTGTCAGCAGTAGTGTCGGGCTTTGAATCTCCTGAAAACAGGTTGATCTCGATTAATGATGCTCATTGGCATTGATTAATTCGGATGCCTGTTCTTGACTGCATGCGTACTTTGAAGAATTAAGAATCGTCGCGTTCAGTCGCATGCGCTCGCGGGGATACATTGGCAGTCGGTCGAATACGCAATCTCGCGTGTTCCGCTTCAGATCGATTGTCGAGGTTTCATCGTGTCGAATGCCGGGATGCAGAATAGTGGAATGCTCGAGCGCAGCGCGGCGGACATCGCCGGGAGCGTGCTCGGCTCGAAACGCAGCACGATTACCCTGAGCGGGGCAGCGCTGCCCGTCGCGGCCATAGGCGAACCTGCGTTGCGCTTGCGGTCGATCGAGGGCGAGGAAGTGCTGTCCCGGCTGTATGCGTACACCATCAAGTGCGCCACGCCGCTCGATTCCGTGATGCCCGGTCAGGCGGCGGCGAACCTCGACCGGAACGCGATGATCGGCAAGGAACTGACCGTGTCCATCGAACTGGAGGGCATGGGATTCGGCGGCGTTGGCAATATCGGCGCGGGCGTGCGCGAGATCAGCGGCCTCGTCACGCATGCGGACTACATAGGCCAGTCCGACCGTCAAAGCCTCTACCGGCTCGTGCTGCAACCCTGGCTGGTGCTGCTCGCGCAGCGCTCCGATTACCGGATATTCCAGCGCAAGACGGTGGTGGAAATCATCGAGGAGGTGTTCGAGAACTACCTGTACTCGTATGAAATGCGTCTGTCGGAATCCTACCCGGTGCTGGACTACCAGGTTCAATATGGCGAAACGGATTTCGAGTTCATCCAGCGGTTGATGGCGGAGCACGGCATCTACTGGTTCTTCGAGCACAGCCAGTCTTTCCATCGCATGGTGCTGGTGGATCAGGTCGGCGCGCATCGGCCTGTACAGAGTGCGGCGTATCAGACGCTGGGGTACTTTCCTCCGGGGCACAAGACCGACGCCGAACACATCAGCAAGTTCGAGGTCAACGGCAGTCTCCAGCCGGGGCGTATCACCACCAACGACTTCGATTTCAAGAAGCCGCGCGCCACGCTGATCAAGCAAAACGAACTGCCGCTGGAAACCGATCACAACCGTCTGGAGCGCTACGAGTGGCCAGGCGACTACACCGATCCCTCACACGGTGAACAGTTCGCGCGGATGCGCATGGAGGAGTGGCGCGCGCAGGGTGAACGCGCTTCCGGTTCGGGCAATGTGCGCGATATCGTCTGCGGCACGACCTTCAAGCTCGAAGGCTATCCGCACGAAGCGGCGAACCGGGAATATCTGGTCATCGAATCGCGGATCACCGCGTCCGAACCGGATCAGACCAGCAACTCGGGCCACTATCTGTTCGTGGCCTCGTTTGTGGTGCAGCCGGCTACGGTCGCGTTTCGGCCCTCGCGCAAGGACTATCCCAAGCCGCGCACCAGCGGGCCGCAAACCGCCATCGTCACGGGACCGGCCGGCCAGGAAATCTGGACGGATCAATACGGCCGGGTGAAGCTGAGCTTTCATTGGGACCGCTCGGGCGTGAAGGACCAGAACTCGTCGTGCTGGGTGCGCGTGTCGTATCCGTGGGCCGGCGGCGGCTATGGCGGCGTGAATATTCCGCGCATTGGCAGCGAGGTGATCGTCGACTTCGAGAACGGCGATCCGGACAGGCCGATCGTCGTGGGACGCGTCTATAACGCGGAGTCGATGCCGCCCTGGCCGCTGCCGGCCAACGCGACGCAGAGCGGAATGTTGTCACGTTCGATGAAAGGGGGCGTCGAGACGGCGAACGGTATCCGCATGGAGGACAAGCAGGGCGGTGAGGAACTCTGGGTGCAGGCCCAGAAGGACATGAACACGACGGTCAAGAACAACGAGACGCACAAGGTTGCGGCGGATCGCACCAAGTCCGTGGGAGGGAACGAAGTCACAACGGTCACCGGCACCCGCACCGAGACCGTGACGAAGGACGAGACCATCACCCTCAAGGCCAACCGCAAGCGCGAGGTGACGGCGAACGATACGTTGACCATTGGCGGGGATCAGAAGACCGACATCACCGGCACGCAGACGCATACCGTCGGCAAGGATCGCACATCGACTGTGGTGGGGAAGGACACCTTTACGGTTCACAAGGATCGCGAGGCCGAGGTTATCGGCGCGGAGCACGAAACGGTTCACCTGGCCAAGACTTCGGACTTCCTGAACAGCCACACGGTGAACGTCACGGGTCATCAGAAGTTCGTTGTCGGGGCCGGTCAGGAAGTTCACGTAACGGATAACGTGGTGCTTACGTCGACGACGCAGATCAAGCTTCAGTGCGGCGCGTCCAGCATCACGATGATGCAGGACGGCACCATCACGATATCGGGCGTCAAGATCACATCGACAGGCACGGACAGTCATGCGATCAACGGCTCGACCGTCACCTTCGAAGGCTCGACCATCACCAGTAGCGCAACGGGCGAACACACGGTTCAGGGCGCCAAGCTGAAGCTCAATCCTTGATGCCGTCCTCATGCAAGACTGGAAACCCACCAATCCGGTAGAGCGCCGGCTGATGGCCGCGCATGAAGACTGGCTTCGCTTCGCCCACGACCCCGCCGCGCGTTTGCTCTATTGGCACGCCAATCCAACCGACGTCGAACTGCTGAAGACGTTCTTTCAGGGGCAACGGGAACTGTCGAATGCCGTGCTGGAGTTGAGCGCGCCTTTTGAAGACGCGGATCAATACGTCAATGCTTTGACCGACGAGGTCATCCGGTTCTATGACGCGCGTCGCGAGGGGTCTGCAAGGGCGGGCATCGTCGCGGACTGGCAGCCTCCAGTGAGAAATCGTGAGCCGGCAGCGGCTTATTTTCTCGCGATGCTTGCCAGTCTGATGCGGCATCACCCGGAGGTATTTCCGGGCGTGGTGCTGGTGCTCGTTCCTGAAAGCATCAAGAAGCCCAAGGCGTTCGAGGCGTGTCTCGAGAGCCTGTTGCTCTTGCTTGAAAGCACTATTGCGGAACTTTCCCGGCGGCTCAGGCTGACGCTCTACGGAACCGAGCCGACGTTGCTCGACCGACTCGCGCAACGGCAAGCTCACGCCGTGCGCCTGATCCATGGACGCTATCAAATGGATGCGCTGCCTCGGGAACTCGCTGCGCAATCGGGCGAGCGTGGGACGTCGGGGCAGTTCAGGCGGCTGTTCGTCGAACTCTCGGAAAGCGTGTCGCACGGGGATGCCGCTCGCCTCGAACGCTTGCGTGTCGCCGCGCTTGCGGTGAGCAACGGCCGTCAATGGTTCGATCAGAGTGCGACCGTGCATCTGCTGGCGGGCGCGGCGTATCTCAAGTGGGGCGACACCGACCGTGCGTTGCATGCCTATCGCGAAGCGGCCGCTTCCGGGCAGCAGGCGCGCGCCGCAGCGGCGCCCGCTGGCAACAAGCTCGTTCTCAACGGCTTGTTCGGCGAAGCGAGCGTGCATGTCATGGGCGAGCGCTATCTCGACGCAGCGCGCTGCTACGCCGGTGCGGCGCCGTATGCGCAGGCGGAGAACGACGCCATCATGCTCGTCGAGGCTTTTCGGATGCAGGCGTGGTGTCTGGATCGCAAGCGCGAACGCGCGGCCGCGCTCGAAGCGGGCTTCAACGCGCTGAACGCCGGCATGGGCATCGATCCGGCGTTGCGCGCGAACAGCAACCTGCAACTCGCGGTCGCGTGGATGCTGGCGCGGATCGACTGGCTGCACGCGCAGCGCAGTCAACTGGAAGGCGCACTGCGATCGCTCTATGGCATTGACTGGAAACAGGCAGTCCAGCCGCTGGCGCCCGCTGAGGTCTCGGCCCGCCTGACTGCGCACGACGCCGACAACAATAACGCAGGCACGGGGACGCAAGCGAGATGACGATGCTGGCAGTGAACCACCTGACGCCGGTGGTCGGCATCGACGTGCATTGGGTCAATCTCCCGCCGTCGCCCGCGCCTGTTCCGCTGCCGCATCCTCACGTGGGCATGGTGCTGGATTTGCGCGAATACGCGAATGCGGCGCTGGCGGTCATGGGCAGCATCGTGTTCAGCTTCGTCGAGGAGCAGGTCTCCAATGTGATGCAAAGCGATCTGGTCCAGTCGGGCCTGGGCGCCGTCGATGCCGTCATGAACAATGACGTCGTTAAAGGCGGCATGGACGCGCTGAAAGCGGCGAACGCGCTGCAGCGCAAGGTGAGCGATGCCTTGGGTGGCCACGTCGGGTCGGGCGGCGGGGGCGCGCCG
>NZ_JARUXQ010000003.1:157013-302707 GCF_031451265.1 Caballeronia sp. LZ033
GCGGGCGACCGAGCGAGGCCGTGAGTGGCAGCATCCGGACGGCGCGCGCTGGTGGCTGGATGCGGCGGGGCAGCTAGCCGAGCGTACGCATCCTGCGCGAGGCGTGGAGCAGTTCACGTGGGACGAGTTCGGGCGGATGGTGGGGTTCGAGAACACCGCTAATGAGCGATGGGTGTATCGATATGATGCGCTCGGTCGGCGTATTGGCAAGCAGGCGGCGGATGTCAGGCCGGAGGTGGGGCACAGGCATCGCGATGAAGGGGCGTGGACGTGGTTCCTGTGGGACGGCGATGCGATGGCCGGCGAGGTGCGGCGAACGGCGTTTATCGAGAGCGAAGCGCGGTTTTATGTGTATCGGCAGGATGGCTTCGAGCCCTTGGCGATGCAGGTGGATGACGGGGCCTGCAAGCGGATTTACTTCTATCAGAATGATCCGAATGGTGCGCCGGTCAGGCTAAGCAGCGCGGACGGTGACATAGTTTGGGAAACGCACTACAGTGTTGCGGGTGGGATCGATTGGGTTGAGACGCGGAAGGTCGAGCAGGCCATTCGGTTGCAGGGGCAGTATTACGACGCTGAATCTAACCTGCATTACAACCGGTACAGATATTTCGATCCCTACACTGGACATTTCATCTCTCAGGACCCCATTGGGCTGCTTGGCGGCTTGAATGTTTTTGAGTTTGGACCGAATACATTTGGATGGATTGATCCCCTTGGCCTAAAGAAAAAGAAGAAATGTGCGTCGCCAAGGTGGAAGAGCAGAAGGAGATTCAGTGCGGGTGATTCAGGACTCAAGGGATCACGCGCACCGACATTCCAATCTGTCGCCAGCAGAGTATCTTGATCGCGGTAGGCAAAACGTCACGGACGGAGTACAGCTTAAAGGTGGAAAATACCCCGACGCAGGGTATTATGTTCGGAAAGTTGGAGAAGATAGTTACAGTCTTACCATCACAGACAAGAAAGGACAAATTCTTTCGATAGATACTTGGTCAAAAGAAGGTGCAACTATAAATCAGGAAAAACTTAGTGTCGGATTTAGAAATAGCGGCATTACACCACCGAAGCATTTTTGGGAGAGTCTGTGATGACCACGGCGCGAATGGTCGAATTAAAGCAGGCTTTGGAGAACGCCGGTTGGATGATTTTCGACGAGGATAGCGATTTATTCATTGTTGACGATGAGAGAGTGGTTTGGAAGATAGAGAAGATTCAATCCGGGAAGTCACTCGATCTGATTTTTTATTTATTCGACGATCTTGGTAGAAGAACTCAAAAATTGGCGGACATTCTGTACGTCGAAGACAACAATCGACGAAAAAGACTTTATTTTAGCAAGATCACATCGAGTAAATGGAAGGAAGATTTAGAGAGGTTTGTTCGCAGTTTGTGAGGTAGGTTGCAGGGGCAGTACTTCGATGACGAGTCGGGGCTGCATTACAACCGGTATAGATATTTCGATCCCTACACGGGGCAGTTCATCTCGCAGGATCCGATTGGACTTGAAGGCGGTGAAAATCCATATGAGTTCGCACTCAACATGTTTGGGTGGATCGATCCCCTAGGACTCAGATCATGCGATAAAAAATTTGATACCCGCCAGGAAGCGTTGGACGCAATATTCGATAGGGCCGGAATTCCCAGAGGCACAAGGCCAGATGCAGTTTGGGAAGTTGGAAACGATGCGACAAGACGAGGCATGCCTGGCTATTTGTTCTCTAATCACACTCAATCTCATGGCCGATATATGCAGTTTGAGACAGATCAAGGGTCGAGAGTGATCTCGGAACATTTGAAAGATGGAGATCCGCATTTCCATGCAGGGCAGCCAAAAATCGATCCGACGCGCGATTTCGTTGATTTTGGCTGGGGTGGTAACGTAAATGTGGCAGAACGCTACTCGCAGATCGATGGCGGACATCACTATTACTATCCGGGGGGGAAATGAAAATTGATGCAAAGTCCCAATTAGAATTTTTCTTAGGGAAACATCCCGAGGTTATCTTCTCCGGTTTTGCGAATGAGATCCAAACCTTTACGCCGCAACAGGTTTGGACGCATGTGGTACGCATTGGGTCGCAACCGTCAGTCGTCTTCTCTGACCGTTGCATGGAAGATGCGTCGAAAAGCTGGTGGAAGCTTGCACAATCGGCTGAGCTAATATCGGCCACGACATCAGACGTTTCTTGTTTGATTTCAATCGGAGGGTTGGGCTTACTTCCTTGGGCGATGGTTCAATTCCCGTTGGAAACTCCCATTCTTGAGGTATTCGCGGTAAATAGAGAGAGTCCTGAGTTTATTGTTTCAAGTAAATCTAAAGATACCTATTTGGCGGTTGTTAGCGAGGAGGACGAGATTTGGATTTATTTCGTGAATAGATGTGGTTCTGAGCTTAAGACAATGCTGCTTCAGCCATAAAGAGTCGACCCTGAACAATGCGCCGAGCCCTGCACGAGTTGAGTTACGAGAGGAACATTCGAGGAGGCATGCTGAAGAACAAGCTCAGCATTAAGACGTAAAAAAGCGTCAGCCTCCTGAGGATCATCCTCAGGTTGTAACCCGCGCCGCACAACACTGCGTGAATCGCATCGCCTAATGCACCTTTGAGCCAATTCCGATCAAGCCTGCCGTCTGTCTTCATGTGGCCGATGGCGGGCTCGATTGCGCTTCGCCGGCGGATCATCGCGCGCAGTCCACGCGTGATGCCGCGACGCATACCCGGGTGATAGATCTTTGCGCCTTCAATCGCAACGCCCTTGTATCCGCGATCCACAATCGCCACTTCAGGACTTACATCACTCAGAATTGCGGCCTGCTCCAACGCCTCTGCCAGCGTGTGACCATCGTACGGATTTCCCGGCATCAAGCGAGCCCCGACGACCAACCCTTCCTTATGCGTCGTCGTGATCGACACTTTCACCCCAAATTCATAAGGCATGCGAGCCTTGCCTTTGGCTAGACACTCGACTTCGGGAGCGTGTAGTGCGTAGAGCTTGTTCTTGTCCCTCGGCTTTTGCGACAGGATGCGCTTCGTTTGAGCAATCAGTTCGAGCAATGCGATGCGGCCCGACTCCGATACCCGCTCGACTTGCCGTTCGACATCGCGCATCACCCTGCCCACACGCGAGCGCAGCGTTCGCAATGCCTTTCTCATCCGCTTGAATTGCTTGGCGTGCGCGTAGCGGCCAATCTGCAGCGCCAGGCGGGGCGCTTCGCGGTTGTAGTTCTGCCGAAGCTTCAGACCGTGGCGCTCTGCAGCCTTGACCAGATGCTCGCGACACCGCTCAAGCAAGCGAGAGTCAGTGGGATGGGCGATTGTCTTGGGCATGACGGTCGTGTCGACGATCACGCGCTTGACGCCTTGATAACGCCGGCGCGTTTGGCAGCCTCGATGGTCTGCGCCAACAACGCTTCGATTCCCGCCTCACCGAGTCGTTTGCGCCAGCGCGTTAGGCTCGACGGATCGATGGGTGGCTCGGTCTGCAGAACACTTCGCCCGTGAAGACTTGCCAATAAGGGTTTTCGACCCACTGCCACACAACCTCTTCATCGGACAGGTCAAACGTGTGTTGAAGATAGAACAAACCAGCAAAAGCGCGGGGATGTCGCGGAGCGTCCAGCAACAGACACGAAGCTTGCACTCATCGTCGTGCCGAGATGCGCCCAGTCGATCAACCCGGCCAGGCGCACCAGTGGATGCTTCAAATTGATCTGCTCAAGCATCGGCTGGCGGAAGAAATCTCGCTGTGTCACACGCGCTTTCATTCGAACCTCATCGAATTTTGCAGGCTTGCACGCTCTAATATGCCCGTATCCTGCAATTCCGGTAATCTAGTTTCGCCATTAACAGCCCATCAGTAAGGGACTTCGAGATTTTTAAGGATCGACTAATTACAATCCGCCGTGTTCGACGTTGATTCTCACGCGCTGCCCTGGGCTGAACACCCGGCCTGCTCGATCCAGTGCCCGGCGAGCCTGAGCCACGGATAAATCGGCGGTTCTTTGCGTTTCCAATCACGCACAGTCGATCCGCTCGGGCGCGTGTTGAACATCCGTTGCGATCCGTTGGGACGGATCGTGAGTCGCATCGCGGAGAGGACAGGCACGATACCCGTTTTCTGACAAATCAGTCCCTTCTCCGCAACTTCCGACGCTTCAGATACATTCGCCTAAGGGTTAACGATCCCGGCAGTTCAGATTAATCGTGTATTCCCTGCTCCAACCGCTTCATAAAATTACGCATATAAGAAAAGCTTTGAAGGCAGAGCGCGTGTTGGTTTGAGAGGCGAGCCAACTAGGGATAGCGCCCCGCATAGGCGGGGCGCGCGTCCTGACGGCAACTGCGGACTCACTTCAAAGAAGCACGCAACGTCTCCGCCGCCGCGACCATATTCCTGAGCGCCGGAATTACCTCATCCCACTGACGCGTCTTCAGCCCGCAATCCGGATTCACCCACAGGCGTTCCGCCGGAATCCGCTCTGCCGCCTTCCTCATCAGATTGACGATATGTTCCTGGCTCGGAATGTTCGGCGAATGGATGTCATACACACCCGGCCCAATCTGATTCGGATACTTGAAGTCATCGAAGGCATCGAGCAGTTCCATATCCGAACGTGACGTCTCGATGGTAATCACATCCGCATCCATGTCAGCGATCGAGGCGATGATGTCGTTGAATTCCGAATAGCACATGTGCGTGTGAATCTGCGTTTCATCCTGTACGCCATTGGCCGTGATGCGGAACGATTCCACCGCCCAGCGCAGATACGCGTCCCACTGCGCGCGCCGCAACGGCAAACCTTCGCGAAGCGCCGCTTCGTCGATCTGAATCACACGGACGCCGGCCCTCTCGAGATCCAGGACTTCCTGACGGATCGCGAGCGCCAACTGCTGGCATGACACCGAGCGAGGTTGATCGTCACGTACGAAAGACCAGTTAAGGATCGTGACCGGGCCGGTCAGCATGCCTTTCATCGGCTTGCTGGTCTGTGAGGCCGCGTACCGCGTCCATTCCACCGTCATGGCCTTCGGGCGGCTGATATCGCCGAACAGGATCGGCGGCTTGACGCAGCGCGATCCATACGACTGCACCCAGCCGAACCGACTGAACGCATAGCCGTCCAGCTGCTCGCCGAAGTATTCGACCATGTCGTTGCGTTCGGCTTCGCCATGCACGAGCACATCGAGCCCGAGCGCCTCCTGTTCGCGCACCGCACGGGCGATTTCCTGCTCCATCGCCGTGCGATAGCTCGCGTCGTCGAGTTCGCCGCGCTTGAACCGGCTGCGCGCCTGACGAATCTCGCCGGTCTGCGGGAACGATCCGATAGTTGTCGTCGGGAATGCGGGCAGGCCGAGAATCGCGGCCTGCTTCTTCGCCCGTTCTTCGTAGCCGTGTTGACGCTTGCCGAGCGTCGCGTCGATGCCTGCAATGGCTGCCTTCACCGCCGGGTTATTGACGCGCGGAGACCGACGCCGGCTTTCGATGGCGGTTGCGTTCGCGCCAAGTTCATCGGCGACGGATTTTCGGCCATGATTCAACGCGCCGGCCAGCACTTCCAGTTCCCCGAGTTTCTGCAGCGCAAAAGCGAGCCACGACTTGATCTCGGCATCGAGTTGAACTTCCGTGTCGAGGTCGACCGGCACATGAAGCAGCGAGCAGGACGGTGCGATCCACAACCGATCACCAAGTTGCCGGTGCAGCGGTTCGAGCCATTCGAGAATCGCGTTCAGGTTGCTTTTCCAGATATTGCGTCCGTCGATCGCGCCGACGGACACCACCGCCGTGTCCGGCAGCTCAGCGGCGGCGGCATCGATTTCTTTACGTGCGTTGATCGCATCGATATGCAGCCCGTCGATCGGCAATCGGCACGCGAGCGAAAGGTTCTCCTGCAACTGGCCGAAGTAGGTGGTGAGGAGCACTCGCACGCGTCGGGCGGACAGCGCATCGTAAGCAGTGACGAACGCAGCGCGCCATGCTTCGTCCAGTTCGGTGACGAGCGCCGGTTCGTCGATCTGCACCCAGTCCACACCTTGCGCCGCGAAATGATCGAGCAACGCGGCGTAGACCGGCAGGATGCGCGGCAGCAGTGCGAGCTTGTCGCTGTCGTCTTTCGCCTTGCCGAGCCACAGATACGTCACCGGCCCGATGATGACTGGCTTCACATTCACGCCCAGCGCACGCGCCTGCGAAACCTGTTCGACCAGACGTGACGTATCGAGTTTGAAGTGCGTGTTCGCATCGAACTCGGGGACGATGTAGTGATAGTTGGTATCGAACCACTTGGTCATCTCGCCGGCGGCGACGCCCGCGCAGCAGGCGGCGCGCGCTTCAGCACCCGCCGCCGAGCGGCCGCGCGCAACGCGGAAGGTGTTGTCCAGCGTGTCGCCGTGGAAGTCGCGCACGCGTTCGGGCAGATTGCCAAGCGTGAAGCTCATGTCGAGCACTTGATCGTAGAACGCGAATTCGCCGACGGGTACATAGTCCAGACGCGCCTGTTGCTTCCAGTGACGTTCACGCAGCTGCGCGCCGACCGTTTTGAGTTCATCGAGCGACGACTCGTCCTTCCAGTATTTCTCGAGCGCGAACTTCAATTCGCGTCCGGCGCCGATGCGCGGAAAACCCGGGTTGTGTGTCGTGACCATCGCGCGTGTCGTCCATGAAAGTGGCGGTAGCGACGATGATAGAATTTCCGATGTATGAATAAAAATGGTAAGTTTTCATACAATGATCAAATTCTTTCATGGAGCACGTCATGCTGGAACGCAGTCATTTGCTCGTCGTGCGTGAGGTCGAGAGGCAAGGTTCGCTGACTGCCGCAGCGGAGGTCCTGAATCTCACCCAGTCGGCGCTGAGCCACACGGTCAGGAAGCTCGAACAGCAATTGGGCACGGCGGTCTGGACGCGTGAAGGCCGTTCCATGCGGTTGACGCAGGCGGGGCACTACCTGCTTGGTCTGGCGAATCGGCTGTTGCCGCAGTTCGAGCATGCCGAAGCGCGCATGAAGCAGTACGCACAGGGCGAGCGCGGCACCTTGCGCATCGGCATGGAGTGTCATCCCTGCTATCAATGGCTGCTTCGCGTGGTCTCGCCGTATCTTGCGAGCTGGCCCGACGTCGATGTGGATGTGAAGCAGCGTTTCCAGTTCGGCGGAATCGGCGCGCTGTTCGGCTTCGACATCGACATCCTCGTGACGCCGGACCCCTTGAAAAAGGAGGGTTTGCGCTTCGTGCCGGTGTTCGACTACGAACAGGTTCTCGTGGTCCCGGAGGACCATGCGCTGGCATCGGCGGACTACGTCACGCCGGAACAGATCGGGTCCGAAGTGCTCATCACCTATCCGGTCGAAACCGACAGGCTCGACATCTACACGCAGTTTCTGACGCCGGCCAACGTCGTGCCGCGGCGGCACAAGGTGATCGAGACGACGGACATCATGATGCAGATGGTAGCGAGCGGCCGGGGCGTCGCCGCGCTGCCACGCTGGCTCGCGGAAGAGTATGCGGACCGGATGCCCATTGCGCCGCTCAAGCTGGGCCGGAAGGGCATCGCGAAGAAGATCTATCTCGGCATGCGCGAGTCGGACCAGGGCATCGACTATCTGGCGGCATTCGTCGACCTGGCGCGCGGGGCCGACGGCGCGCACGCACGCATGCGGGCGTGAACCTCGGCTTCACGCGTCGATGTGAAGGCTCACCACCTCCTGCACCCGTTCCAGCGCAAGCCGTAACGTCTCCACATCCACCGATCCCAGCGCCAGCCGCAACGCATGCGGCACGTGCGCCGTCGTGCAGAAAGGCTCGGCCGTCGATACCGAGATCCGTTCCTGTATCAGCGCCTTCGCGATGCGGTCCGCGCGGACGTCTTCCGGCATCGGCAGCCAGATGAAATAGGACGCGGGATGCGCCAGCCGTTTCAAGCGGCTCAACGCGCGGGCCGCCACTGTCTGGCGCATCGTGGCATCGGCGCGCTTTTCCGCTTCGAGTCGTTCGACCGTTCCGTCTTCGAGCCAGCCACAGGCCAATGCTGTCATTACGCCAGGCGTGTTCCACGTCGTCACCCGGATCGCGCGTTCGATCTTCGACACCCGCTCGCGCGGGGCCACGACATAGCCGACACGCAATCCCGTTGCCACGCTCTTCGAGAAGCCCGACACATACACCGTGATATCCGGCGCGAGGGCCGCGAGTGGGGGCGGCGCGTCATCGGCGAGAAAGGCATAGGCGGCGTCCTCGATGATGAACAGCCCATGCTTGCGCGCGATCGACACGAGTTGCCTGCGTCTGCTCGCCGTCATCACCCAGCCGAGCGGATTGTGCAGCGTGGGCATCGTGTAGATGGCGCGGACGCGACGCCGCTTGCAGAGCGCTTCGAGCGCATCGGGATCGGGTCCGGCGCCGGACGCGGCGAGCGGTGCGAGTTCCAGCCGCTGCGACTGCGCCAGCAACTTGAAGCCGGTATAAGTGAGCGCGTCCACCGCTACCACATCGCCGGGCTTGAGCAAGCCCATGACGGTGGTCGCCAGACCATGCTGCGCGCCATCGACGAGCAAGACCTGCTCTGCGTCGATCGAAAGTCCGCGGCGTTCGAGATGGCGCGCGACGCACGCGCGTTCGTGAAGCCGTCCGGCATGCGGCTGATAGCGCAGCAAGGCCTCCAGATTCCCCGCAGATGCCAGTTGCCGCAACGCTGTGCGCAGCAATTCCGTCTGCCCCGCAAGCGCGGGATAGTTGAAGTTCAGATCGACCATGTCCAAGGCGATGGCGACCTGATCGATGCCCAGCCCGTTCGGCAGGCCGGCTTCCTTCACGAAAGTACCGCGCCCGGTCTCGCCGCTGACGAGTCCCATGGCGTCGAGCTCGGCGTACACGCGCGTGGCCGTGACGATGCCGAGTCCTTCGCGCGCGGCCAGTTCACGATGCGTCGGCAGACGCGTGCCCGGCTTAAGTTGGCCCGATGCGATATCTTCAGCGATGCGGTCGACGATCTGTTTGTAACGTGCAGGCTGTGGCATGAGACGCGTCCGGAACAGGATGTATCCATGACAATCATTTGATTGTATTCATGGCTGACCGTAGCATGCCTGAACTCTCCCCGCCATGAAAGGTTGTCGCCATGCACATCGCCATTCTCACGTTCGATGGGTTCAACGAACTCGACTCGCTGATCGCGCTCGGCATTCTGAATCGCATCAGGAAGCCGGACTGGAGGGTTTCGCTTGCGTGTCCGTTGGCGGAAGTGACGTCGATGAACGGCGTCGTCATCCGGGCGCAGGCCACGCTGGAGGAGGCGAGCGCGGCGGATGCGGTGATCGTCGGCAGCGGCAGGCAAACGCGCGACGTCGTGGCCGATGCCGCATTGATGGCGCGCATCCGCCTCGACCCCAGCCGCCAGTTGCTTGCGGCCCAGTGCTCGGGAACGCTGATCCTCGCGAAACTCGGCCTGCTGAACGATGTACCCGCCTGCACCGACCTCACCACGAAGCCGTGGGTTCAGGAAGCCGGCGTGCGCACGCTCGATCAGCCTTTCGTCGCGAACGGCAATGTGGCGACGGCGGGCGGATGTCTTGCATCCCAGTATCTGGCAGCCTGGGTGATCGCGCGTCTGGAAGGTGTCGATGCGGCATGCGCCGCGTTGGATTATGTCGCGCCGGTCGGCGAAAAAGACGAATACGTCGAACGCGCCATGAAAAATATCCTGCCGTTCGTGGACGCTGCCGCGCCCGTGTGACGCAGCGGAATTCGTGCACTGCAAAGCCCGTCGCCATGCGCGCGACGGGCATTTTCATGCTGCATCCGCGCATGAAGCAAATCTCCATCGAGGCGCAGAACCGTCCGGGAAAGTCCCGAGAGAAACATCAGACGTCTGATGTACATTTCAGTGACTGCCAACCGAGAGACCTTCATGCGCCTGAGCGTCGAGCGTTCGATGAGCGACAAGATCCAGGCGTCGCTTCTCGACATGATCCATGAGCGCAAGCTCAAGCCCGGCGATCAGATTCCCACTGAAATAGAGCTTTGCGAGCTGCTCGGCGTCGGCCGGTCCAGTCTGCGCGAGGCCGTGGCGCAGATGATCTCGCACGGGCTGCTGTCGCGTCTGCAGGGCAAGGGCACCTTCATCAGACAAATTTCGCTGAAGCTGCACGGCGGGCTCGATGATCTGATGTCGGTGACGGACATGATCCGCAGCGTGGGCGCTGTGCCGTCGACGAGCCGCAAGCAGATGGAGCATGTGGCGGCATCGGAGAGTCTGGCGGAGAAGCTCGGCATCCGGCCCGGCGATCCGTGCGTGCGCATCGAGCGCGTGCGCCGCGCGGATGACGCCATCGCCGCGTACTGCATCGATACCATCCCGAAGCACGTCTTCGACGGCGCGGAGGGCGAGTTGGGCGAATCGCTGTTCGGCATGCTGGAGCGCACCGGACGCCGGCTGTCGCACACCCACACGTCGATCCAGCCGACCATCCTGACGCCGCGCGACCTGCCGGAACTCGGCGATGGTTTCGGCCTGTTCCTGCTGCTGGACGAAGTGGATTTCGATCAGAGCGGCGAGCCGCTCTGCTACAGCAACGACTACTACAACACGAGCATCTTCAAGTTCGATCTGGTGCGCAAGCGTCGTTGAGCGCGCGTGCCGGAGCACATCGGAGGAGGCACCGATGGAGTTTGAAGCTTTCACGGCGCAGGAACTGGCCGCGTATCTGGGCGGCGTGCCCGACGTGCGCGCGCTGCTGGGCGATCCTGCGGATCTGGATGTCGCGGAAGTCGGCGACGGCAATCTGAACTATGTGTATTTCGTGACCAACACGAAAACGCCGCAGCGCAGTGTCGTCGTGAAGCAGGCGCCGCCGTTCCTGCGTCTGGTCGGCAAGACCTGGCCGCTGTCGTGTCAGCGCATGGAGCATGAAGTCGCCGCGTTGCGGCGCTTCGGCGCGCTCTGTCCGCAACATGTGCCGAAGGTCTATCACGCGGACAGCACGCGCTTCCTGATGGTGATGCAGCATCTCGCGTCGCATCGCATCCTGCGGCAAGGCCTGATGGACGGCACGGTCTATCCGTTGCTTGCGCAGCATCTGTCGGCGTATCTCGCCCATACGCTCTTCTTCGGCTCCGATCTCTTTCTCTCGGCCGACATCAAGAAGCAGGCAGCCGGCGCGGCCATCAATCCGGAGCTGTGCAAGATCACCGAGGATCTGGTTTTTACCTTTCCGTTCGAGGCGCATCCTTCGAACGTCTACAGTCCCGCGCTGCCGCAGGCGGCCATCGAAAGGCTCAGGACCCACGAACCGCTGCGCGCCGCCGCCGCCGACATGAAGTGGGCCTTCATGAACCACGCGGAAACGCTGCTGCACGGCGACCTGCATACCGGCTCGATCATGGTGAACGCGGAAGACACCTTCGTGATCGATCCCGAGTTCGCGTTCTATGGCCCGATGGGCTTCGACGTCGGTGCGCTGCTTGCGAACCTGCTGCTCGCGTACTTCTCGCGCGACTGGCACGGACGTCTCGACGGGCGCGATCCGCTCGAATACCAGGAATGGCTGCTCGACCAGATGACGCGCATCTGGAACGGCTTCAGCGCGCAATTCGTGGCGCTGTGGCGCGATCACGAAAACCGCAGCAAGCGGCCGTTCATCGGCGGCGGCGCAGAGAACCGCGCGGTCGCGGCCTATCGAGCGCACTTCATGCGCCGGCTGCTCGCCGAGTCGCTCGGCTTCGCGGGCTGCAAGATGATCCGGCGTATCGTCGGCATGGCGAAGGTCGCGGAGATCACGCGCATCGCCGATGCCGAAGCGCGGGCCCGCATCGAGATGCGCTGTCTGCGTTGCGCGGAGACCTTGCTCGTGCAGCGCGCGGCGCTGGGCGACATCGAACAGGTCGCGACGCTGGCGCGCGAGCTCCAGCGCGATGCGGTGTCAATGTAACGGCGGCTCGTTTCGCACAGGTTTCGCACAGGGAGACTTCATGGATTCGCAGCGCTTGTTCAGCACGCTTCCCCCGACGATCGAATGGCGCGACGGCGATCTGCTGCTGCTCGACCAGACGCGTCTGCCGCATGAGATCGTGGTGGAGAACGTGGCGGACGTGCAGTCCGTCTGGCGCGCCATTCGCGAGTTGCGCGTGCGCGGTGCGCCGGCCATCGGCGTGGCGGCGGCATACGGGCTGTGCATCGCGATGCGCGACTCGACCGCGTTGCCCATCGCGGAGTTTCGTGCGGCGCTCGAACGTCAGGCGGTGTGGCTCGAATCCGCGCGGCCCACGGCGGTCAATCTGAGCTGGGGCTTGCGGCGCATGCTGGACCGCGCCCGCGCGACCGACGCACACGATGCCGCCATGCTGTATCAGGCTTTGGTCGAAGAGGCGCGGCGCATCCACGAGGAAGATGTGGCGCTGTGCGAAGGCATCGGCATGCATGGCATGGCGCTCATTCGCGAAGGCAGCGGCGTGCTCACGCACTGCAATGCCGGTGCGCTTGCGACCACCGGCACCGGCACGGCAACGGCGCCGATCTACGCGGCGCATCGCGCGGGCCGCGCCTTCAAAGTCTATGCCGACGAAACGCGCCCGCTGTTGCAGGGCGCGCGGCTCACGGCATTCGAATTGCAGCAGGCGGGCGTCGACGTGACGCTCATCATGGACAGCGCGGCGGCGTCGATCATGTCGCAAGGACTCGTCGATCTGGTGATCGTCGGGACGGATCGCGTCGCGGCGAACGGCGACTTCGCCAACAAGATCGGCACGCTCGGCGTCGCCATCGCGGCGCATCACTACGGCATTCCGTTCTATGTCGCGTGTCCGTCGTCGACGCTGGACCTGCACACCGCTGGCGGCGCGCGTATCGAAATCGAGGAACGCGCGGCGGAGGAAGTCACGCATCTGGCCGGGCGGCGCGTCGCGCCCGACGCCATCCAGGCGCGCAATCCGGCTTTCGATGTCACGCCGCATGCGCTCGTGACCGGCTTCATCACGGAGCGCGGCATCGTGAAGCCGCCGTTCGAGCACGCGCTGCGCAGTCTGTTCGCGGCCGAGGGGAATGCCGCATGAGCGCGATGCAGGAAGTCGCGCTGCGGCAAGGGATCGTCGAGACAGCGCTCGAGATGGAACGGCTGGGCATCAATCAAGGCACCTCGGGCAACGTGAGCGCGCGGCATGGCGACGGCTTCCTGATTACACCAAGCGGCGTCGCCGCGCGCGAGCTGGACGCAGGACAGATCGTCCGCTTGCCGCTCGACATCGCCGACGACGCCGACGTGTTGCGCACCGCGCGGCCGTCTTCGGAATGGCGCATTCATCGCGACATCCTGCGCGCGCGCGGCGACATGCATGCCGTCGTCCACACGCATTCGATCGCGGCCACCGCGCTTGCCATTCACGGCCGCGAGATTCCCGCGCTGCACTACATGGTGGCGGCAGCAGGCGGCAACTCCGTGCGTTGCGCGCCCTATGCGGTGTTCGGCAGCCAGCAACTGTCGGATCACGCGCTGGCGGCGTTGCAGGACCGCCGCGCGTGTTTGCTGGCGCATCACGGCGTGATCGCGTTGGGAACGGACCTGGCGCGCGCGGTCTGGCTCGCGCACGAAATCGAAGTGCTCGCGCGGCAGTATCTGCTGGCGTTGCAGATTGGTGCACCGCCCGTGCTGTCGGATCAGCAGATGGAAGAAGTGCTGGAGAAGTTCAAGACTTATGGCAGGCGCAGCAACGAAGCTCGCTGACGGCAGCACGGAGCAAAAAAGCCAGCGCAGCGCTCACCGCAACGTCATCGCATTGAACCACTCGTACAACGGAGACAACCATGGCCTGGAGTTCAGCAAGATTCGACAGTTGGGGCACGTTCGGCAAATCCACGGGCGCCGTCGTGCTGTGCGCGGCCGCCGCGCTGACCGGATGCTCGAAGAGCGACAACTCATCGTCCACGAGCAGCACCAGTTCAGCGGCGAGCGCGAGCGCGCCCGCCAGCGCACCCGCGAGCGCGGCGGCGACGAGTTCGGCGGGCGGCAAGCCGAAGATCGGCTTCTCGATCGCGACGCTCAACAACGCGTTCTTCGTCGGCCTGAAGGCGGGCGTCGAACGCGGTTCGAAGGAGCAGGGCTTCGAGCTCGTGCAGACCAACGCGAACGGCGACGCCCAGCAGCAGGTCAACGACGCCCTCAACCTGCTGAGCCAGGGCGTGACGGCCATCGTGCTGAATCCGATCGACTCGAAAGCGATCATCCCCGCCGTGCAGAAGGCGAATGAAATGAACGTTCCGGTGTTCACGCTGGACCGCGGTTCGGATGGCGGCAAGGTGACCTCGTTTGTCGCGTCGGACAACGTGGCGCTCGGCCAGACCGGCGCGAAATGGATCGCCGAGCAACTGAAGAAGCGCTACGGCGAGGAGAAGGGCAACGTGGTGGACCTGATCGGGTTGGTCGGCACGACAGCGGCGACGGACCGTGAGAAGGGCTTCAGCGAGGAGATCGCCAAGTATCCGAACATCAAGGTCGTCGCACGCCAGGAAGGCGCGTTCGACCAGGAGAAGTCGCTCAACGCGATGACCAATATCCTGCAGAAATTCCCGCAGATCGATGCCGTCTTCGGCGCCAACGACGACAACACCGTGGGCGCGGAAAAGGCCATCGACAATGCCGGGCGCTACAAGCCGCTCGGCGACAAGGAGCATATCCTCGTGATCGGCGCCGACGGCACCGCGCAGGCGCTCTCCGCGATCCGCGCGGGCAAGCAGGACGCCACCATCTCGCAGAATCCGATCATGATGGCGGCTAAGTCGCTGCAATTCATCGCGGATTACAACGCGAAGAAGGACGTGCCCGCGAACTACGCGTGGCCGACGATGCTGATCGACAAATCCAACATCGACTCGGATGAAGTGAAGAAATACGGGCTGTGGTCGGAGGAAGTGAAGCAGTAAGGGCAACCGGCGGCCGCGTGTCCTCCAGGACAGGCGGCCCGCACACGGAATGCGGATCATGACAGTCGAAACACACGCTCACGCACGTACCCCCGCCACATCGGCCAAACCGTTGCTGCGCATGCAGGGCATCGTGAAGAGCTTTCCCGGCGTGAAGGCGTTGCGCGGCGTCAGCCTCGAGCTGCACGCAGGGCACGTGATGGCGATCGTCGGCGAGAACGGCGCGGGCAAGTCGTCGCTGGTGAAGACGCTTTCAGGCGCCTACGAACCCGATGAGGGCACGATCGAGATCGACGGCATGCCGCTTGCGCGCGGCACGAACGCCGCCATCGACGCGGGCGTGGCCGTGATCTATCAGGAGCTTTCGCTCATCAACGACATGACGGTCGCGGAGAATCTGTTCCTCGGCCGCATGCCCGCGCGCAACGGTTTCATGAGGATGCGCGAAGCGAACCAGATGGCGCGTGAAGCGCTCGCGCGCGTCGGGCTGGACAACGTGCCGCCCTGGATGCGCCTCGGCGATCTGCCGCTGAACAAGCGTCAGCTGGTAGAAGTCGCGAAGGCGATTGCACGCGACGCACGCATCCTCGTGATGGACGAACCCACCGCCGCGCTGCAAAGCCACGACATCGCGAATCTGTACGCCGTGGTGCGGCGGCTGCGCGCGGAAGGCATGGGGATCATCTTCATTTCGCACCATCTGGAAGAGGTGTTCGAACTCGCGGACTCGGCGGTCGTGATGCGCGACGGCGCGACGGTCGGCGCGCGCCCGATGTCCAAATGGACCGAGGCCGATCTCGTGCAGGCCATGGTCGCGCGCGATCTCGAATCGTTCTATCCGTGGGAGCCGCGTGAATACGGTCCCGTGGTGCTCGAAGTCCGCGATCTCGCCAGCGCGCCGCTGCTGCGCAACGCGAGCTTTGCGGTGCGCGCGGGGGAAATCGTCGGCATTGCGGGGATCGCAGGTGCGGGGCGCACGGAGTTGCTGAAGACCATCTTTGGCGCGCTGCCGGTGACAGGCGGCGAAATCCACGTGCGCGGCAAGAAAGTGAGCAATCACTCGCCGACGCAAGGCGTGCGGCATGGCCTCGTCTACACGTCGGAGGACCGCAAGCTCGAAGGGCTGGTGCTGGAGGCGAACATCGAGGAGAACATCGCGCTGTCGAGCCTGAAGGCGCTGGCGAGCGGCGGCTTCGTCAGCCGCGCGAAGAAGCGCAAGCTCGCGCACGAAGCCAGCGCGCGTTTCAGCGTGCGAGCTTCGTCCGTGTTGCAGATCACCGGCACGCTCTCCGGCGGCAACCAGCAGAAAGTGATTCTCGGCCGCGCGACGGCAACCAGCCCGTCCGTCATCATGCTCGATGAACCGACGCGCGGCATCGACGTGGGCGCGAAGTCGGAGATCTACGCGCACATGGTGACGATGGCGCGCGCGGGCGCGGCGGTCGTCATGGTGAGTTCGGAGCTGCCGGAACTGCTCGGCATGTCGGATCGCGTGCTGGTGATGTATCGCGGCACTATCGTGACCGAGATTCCGCGCGCTCAGGCGAACTCGGAAACCGTCATTCAGTGGGCAACGACAGGAGCAGGCGCATGACCTCCACAGCAGCCGATCGTGCGGATTCCGAGGCGCTCTCGCGCCGCGTGATCCGCCAGTTGCGCAGCGGCATCGGGCCGTTGTTCGCGGCGCTCGTCATCATATGCGTGGCGCTTTCCATTGCATCGCCGGAATTTCTCACCACCAGCACGCTGACCAACATCATGGTGCAGGTGTCCGTCGTGGGCATCGCGGCGGTGGGCGGCACCTTCGTCATCATCACGTCGGGGATCGATCTGTCGGTCGGCTCGCTCGTGGCGCTGAGCGGCATGGTCGCCGCCACCGTGATGGCCGGCTCCAGTCCGGGCGCGGTGGGGCTCGGCGTTGCAGGACTGTGCGTGACGCTCGCCGTCGGCGCGGGCGCGGGCGCGCTCAACGGCCTCGCGGTCTCGTGGCTGCGGCTCGTGCCGTTCATCGTCACGCTCGCGGCAATGGCCATGGCGCGCGGTCTCACGCTCGCCATTTCCGATGGCCGCACCAAGTTCGATTTTCCGAGCGCGTTCACGCTGTTCGGCGCGAAGACGGTCGCCGGCCTGCCCATGCCGATGGTCGTCATGCTCGTGGTCTTCGTCATCGGCCACGTATTGCTGCGCAAGACCACCTTCGGACATCAGGTGTTCGCCGTCGGCGGCAATCAGGAAGCGGCGCGGCTCGCGGGCATCCCGGTGCGGCGCGTGGTGTTCTTCACCTACATGCTGGCCGGCGTCACGGCGGCGATCGCGGGCATCGTGCTGGCCGGGCGGCTCAATTCCGCGTTGCCTTCCGCTGCGAACGGACTCGAGTTGCAGGTCATTGCGGCCATCGTGATCGGCGGGACTTCGCTCGCGGGCGGGCGCGGGTCCATTGTCGGCACGTTCATCGGCGTGGTGCTGATCGGCGTGATCAATGTCGGCTTGTCGCTGCTCGGCGTGAATCCGTTCTGGACACAGTTCATTCAAGGCGGCGTCATCTTCGCCGCCGTGCTGCTCGATGCCCTGAGCCAACGGCGCAAGCCCTGAACACATTGGAGACGCCCACCATGAAGAAAATCATCAACCAGCCGGACGAATTCGTCGACGAGATCATCGAGGCGCTGCTGCTCGCCCATCCGCACTGGATCCGCGCCGCCACCGCCGATCAGCGCGCACTGGTTCGCGCCGATGCGCCGGGCAAGGGCCGTGTCGGCATCGTGACGGGCGGCGGCTCGGGCCATCTGCCGGGCTTTCTGGGTTACGTAGGCGAGGGCTTGTGCAGCGGCGTCGCGGTGGGCAACGTGTTCTCGTCGCCGTCGTCCGAGCAGATTTTCGAAGCGACCAAGGCCGTGAGCGGCGGCGCGGGCGTGCTGTATGTGTACGGCAACTACGGTGGCGACGTGCTCAACTTCGATCTCGCGGCGGATCTGGCGGAGGCTGAAGGCATCGACGTGAAGACGGTCGTGCTCACCGATGACGTCGCCTCCGCACCGAAAGACCGCGCAGCCGACCGGCGCGGCGTCGCTGGCATGGTGTTCGCGTTCAAGTGCGCCGGCGCGGCGGCGGAGCGCGGCGATTCGCTCGACGACGTGACGCGCATCTGCGCGAAGGCCAATGCCAACTGCCGCACGATGGGCGTCGGCCTCTCGCCCACCATTCTCCCCGCCGCCGGAAAGCCCACCTTCACGCTGCCCGAAGGGGAAATGGAGATCGGCATCGGCATTCATGGCGAACCGGGCACGCATCGCGGCAAGCTGGAATCCGCCGATGCGATCGCCGAGCGCATCACCACGCAGATCACCAGCGATCTCGCCGCTCCGAAGGGCTCGCGCGTCGCGCTGCTGGTGAACGGGCTGGGCGCGACGCCGCTCGAAGAACTGTATCTGCTGTACCGGCGCTCGGCGAAGCTGATCGCGGATCAAGGGCTGAAGATCGCGCGTTCGTATGTTGGCGAATACGTGACGAGCCTGGAAATGGCAGGTGCGTCGATCACCCTCATGCTGCTCGACGGCGAACTCGAAGCGCTGCTCGACGCCCCCGCGCGCTCGCCTTTCTTCCGCGACGGCACCGAATCCTGAAGGAGCGATCCATGAGTGTGACGAGCCAGGAGCTTCGCGACATCCTCACGCGCACGCTGAACGCGCTGCCTGCCCATGCCGATGAGCTGCGTGATCTCGACGCAGCGCTCGGCGACGGCGATCTCGGCATTACGGTGCAGTCGGGATCGGTGGCCGTGGTGAAGGCGCTGGCCGCGCTGCCCGCCGAAGCGACGCTGAACGAAACGCTGCTGGCGGCCGCAAAGGCGTTTTCGACGGCGAATCCATCGACGTTCGCGGCGCTGATCGGCGGCGGACTGCTCGCGGCGGCGAAGACGGTGAACGGCAAGGACGCGTTGAACCGCGATGATGTGCTCGCGATCGGTCAGGCGGTGGCCGGTCGCATCATCGAGCGCGGCAAGAGTCAGGTCGGCGACAAGACCGTGCTCGATGCGCTCGTGCCGAGCCTCGACGTGCTGGCCGCGTCGCAGGGCAGCACCAGTGACGCGCTCGATGCGATGATCGCGAAGGCCGACGAGCAGGTCAACGCAACGGCCGCGATGCAGTCGAGGAAAGGCCGTGCGGCGTGGGTGCAGGAGCGCAGTGTCGGTCATGCCGACCCTGGCGCGACCGCGTATCTCCGCTTTCTCCAGGCCTTGCAACAGACACTTTCAGCCTGAGCACGGGCAAACCTAAGCGCGCTTCTTCTTCAACACGACTTCGCCCTTGCCCGAATGCACGACCTTGAGTTTCGTGCGGGCGAGGGCGAGCGCTTCTCCCTTCGTGCCGACACACGGACCCGAGCCAGGCAACGGCTTGCGCGCGCTTTCTTGCAGCGCGAACACCGACATCATGCCGATCACCGAGGCCGCCATCAGATAGTAGGCGGGCATCATCAGGTTGCCGGTTGCATCGACGAGCCATGCCGTGACCAGCGGCGTCGTGCCGCCGAACAGCGATACCGAAACATTGAAGCCGATGGCCAGCGCGCCATAGCGGATGCGCGTCGGGAAGAGGGCGGGCAGGGAAGAAGGCATGACGCCGGTAAACGTGGACAGCAGCGCGCCGAACATCAGCAGGCCGAGAAACACGAGAGAAGGCGCACCGGTGCGCACGAGCAGCAGCGCCGGAATCGAGAGCGCGAACAGGCCGATACACCCAGTCATCATCACGGGCCGGCGGCCGAGACGATCGGAGAGATGGCCGGCGCACAGCGTCATCGGGATCATCAGCAGCATGACGAGCAGCACGAGCAGCAGGCCTCGCGTCTCGGCGAAATGCAGCGTCGCCGACAGATAGCTCGGCAGATACGAAAGCGCCATGTAGTCGGTGACGTTGAAGATCAGCACGAGGCCGACGCATTGCAGCATCGGCTTGCCCTGATGCGACAGCAACTGCACGAACGATTCCTTCGGCCGCGAGCGCTCGTCCTTCTCGCGCGCCTGCGCCTCCTTCTTGAACGCAGGCGTTTCCTCCAGCTTCATGCGGATGTACAGGCCGACCAGACCCAGCGGCCCGGCGATCATGAACGGCACGCGCCAGCCCCACGAGAGCAGCGCATCATGCGGCAGCAAGGCGGTCAGCAGGGCGACGGTGCCCGCGCCGAGGATGTAGCCCACCAGCGTGCCCACTTCGAGGAAGCTGCCGAAGAAGCCGCGCCGCGCATCGGTGGAGAACTCGGCGATGAAGGTCGCCGCGCCGCCATATTCGCCGCCGGTGGAGAAGCCCTGCACGAGCCGCGCGAGCAGCAGCAGGACGGGCGCGAAGATGCCGATCGACGTATAGGCCGGAAGGAGGCCGATGCAGAAGGTGCCGGCGGCCATCATGATCATCGTCATCGCGAGCACGCGCTGGCGGCCGATGCGGTCGCCGAGCGGGCCGAACACCATGCCGCCAATGGGCCGCACGAGAAAGGCTGCCGCGAAGGTGCCGAAGGTTGCGATCAGCTGCGCGGACGGAATGCTCGACGGAAAGAACACCTGGCCCAGCACCACGGCGATATAGCTGTAGACGCCGAAATCGAACCACTCCATGGCATTGCCCAGCGCCATTGCGCCGACCGCGCGTTTGAGCAAAGCGTGATCGACGACGGTGATGTCGTCCAGCGTGACGGGCGGTGACGGCTGCGAGGCGGCATGACGCGCGTGCGTGGGGCTCACTTGTCTCACTCCTGTAGTGCAGGCTAGGGAGTGTGCGGATCATCGCGCCTGACTGCCTTCGCCCACGCGTCTGGAAACTGGCGGAAAACGACACGGCTGCATGGCGGTGTCGGAGACGCGCGAACAGGGCGGCTTCAGAGCGTCGTCGTGCCGCCGACACATGGAGCATGCGCGGCCGCGTGCGCTGACGCGCTCGCCCTTTCATGACGGGCTTTGCGGGCATCTGCCGCGCACACTGGCATGGGCCATGCACTTCGGGGCGCGGGACGTTATCGATCCGCGAAGGAAGCCGCCATGAAACCCCAGTTCATCATCATTCTTCTCGCCGCGAGCGTGGCATGGTCCGCCGTGCCTGCGTTAGCCGGCGATTGCAGCATGTCGAAACGCGTCTGCCGGGTTTCGCATGCGGACCGATTCGCCGGTGCCAAGGCGTCGCCGCACCCGGTGCGCGGCGTCGACGCCCGTCGCACGCAGCCCGGAAAGCACGAGCAGCGCGACAGCATCGACGCCTGGTATCGCGGAGGCTGAACTCCCCGCGCGGCGCTCAATCGAGCGTGATGCCGTCGAAGCGGTGTCCGCCAAGCGGGCTGATCAGATAGCCGTGAACGCGCTTCGAGATCGGCTGGAAGATGTTGGCGTGCGCGAGCGGCGTGTACGGCACCTGATCCTTGAACACCACCTGCGCTTCCTCGTACAGCTTCGTGCGCGCGTTCTGATCCGTGATGAGCCGGGCCTTCGCAAGCAGGTCGTCGAACTGCTTGTTGCACCACTTCGCCATGTTGCTGCCATGCACCGCGTCGCAGCCCAGCGTGGTGCCGAGCCAGTTGTCCGGATCGCCGTTGTCGCCGAGCCAGCCGTAAAGAATGGCGTCGTGTTCGCCGTCGGTCTTCGCGCGCTTGTTGTACTCGGCCCATTCGTACGTCACGATGTTCGCCTTCACGCCGATCTTCGCCCAGTCGGACTGGATCAGCTGCGCCATCAGACGCGCGTTCGGGTTATAGCCGCGCTGCACCGGCATGGCCCACAGCGTGATCGTGAAGCCGTCCGGAAAGCCCGCTTCCTTCAGCAGCGCCTTCGCCTTCGCGGGGTCGCGCGGCGCGTCCTTCAGCGCCTTGTTATAGGACCATTGCGAGGGCGGCATCGGATTGGTCGCCACCGTGGCCGCGCCTTCGTAGACGGTCTTGATGATCGCCTGCTTGTCGATTGCCATGTCCAGCGCGCGGCGCACCTTCACGTTGTCGAGCGGCTTGTGGGTCGTGTTGTAGCCGACATAGGCCACGTTGAAACCGACGCCCGACAGCACCGTGAGTTTCGAGTCCTGTTTCGATGTGGCGATGTCGGCGGGACGCGGGAACGACGTCACCTGGCATTCGCCGCTCGCGAGCTTCTGCTGACGCACGGCCGCGTCGGGCGTGATCGAGAAGACGAGCTTGTCGATATGCACGTCCTTGCGGTTCCAATAAGTCGGATTCACTTCGTAGCGGATGGTCGAGTCCTTCTGGTAGTCGCGGAACACGAACGCGCCGGTGCCCACCGGCTTCTGGTTGATATCTTCCGGCTTGCCCTGCTTGAGCAATTGCGCCGCATACTCGGCCGAGACGATCGACGCGAATTCCATCGCGACGTTGCGCACGAACACCACGTCCGGCGTCTTCAGCGTGAAGCGGACCGTGTTGTCGTCGAGCTTCTCCACCGAGGCGATGTTCTTGTCGTAGCCGAGATCGGTCAGATAGGGAAAGCTGACCGGATGCGCCTTCTGGAACGGCTCGTTCGGGTCGATCATGCGCTTGAACGTGAACACCACGTCGTCGGCGTTGAAGTCGCGCGTCGGTTTGAACCAGGGTGTCGACTGGAACTTCACGCCGCGTCGCAGATGGAAGGTGAAGGTCTTCGCATCCGGCGACTCGTCCCATTTCTCGGCGAGTCCGGGCGTGAGATCCAGCGTGCCGCGCTTGAATTCGACCAGCGTGTCGTAGACGGCGTGAGCGCCCGCGTCGAAGTCGGTGCTGGTGGTGTACTGCGCGGAATCGAAACCGGCGGGGCTGCCTTCGGAACAGAACACGAGCGTCTTGCTCGCAGCCGATGCAGCCTGTGAAGACAGGGCGAGCGCGGCAAGGAGGGATACGGCGAGAGTGCGTCGTCTGTTGATCATTGTTCTTGTTGCCCGGAAGAGTTGGCTGGCCGCCCTGCGGCGGACGCGAACCCTACTCTACCCGAGCCGACTTTTTTTCTCGCGACGCGGTTCTACAGCGCCCGCAATGCGAAACGCTTGAGCTTGCCGGTCTCCGTGCGCGGCAAGGCCGCGAGGAAGGTCACCAGACGCGGATACTTGTAGGGCGCGACGTTGCGCTTCACGAAGGCCTGCAACTCGGCGGTAAGCGCATCATCGCCGATAAAACCGGGATTGAGCACGACGAAAGCCTTCACGATCTGGCCGCGCGTCTCGTCCGGCACGCCGATCACGCCGCACTCCGCCACGGCTTCGTGCTTCATCAGCACGCTTTCCACTTCGGGCCCGGAGATGTTGTAGCCCGCCGAGACGATCATGTCGTCGGCGCGCGCCTGATAGAACACATAGCCGTCTTCATCGATCACGACAGCATCGCCGGGCAGGTTCCAGCCGTCGCGCACGAAGTTCTGCTGACGCGGGTCCGACAGATAGCGGCAACCGGTCGGACCGCGCACCGCGAGCTTGCCGAGGGTGCCGGGCGGCACGGGCTGCATGGCGTCGTCGACGGCCTGCACGACATAGCCAGGCACCGCGCGGCCGATGGCCTGATCGCGCACCTCCGCGCCCGCCGACGAGATGAAGATATGGATCATCTCCGTGCCGCCAATACCATCGATCATCTCGATCCCGCTCGCGTCACGCCACAGAGCGCGCGTGGAGGCAGGCAAGGCTTCGCCGGCGGAGACGGTTTTTTTCAGGCTCGATACATCGAAGCGGCCGATCAGCGGCGCCATCTGCCGATAGAAGGTCGGCGCGGTGAACACGATGCTGGCCTTGAAGCGCTCGATGGTGTGCAGCAAGGACTCGGGCGTGAGCTTTTCCAGCAGCACCGTGGATGCCCCGGCGCGCAACGGAAAGCACAGCAGCCCGCCGAGCCCGAACGTAAACGCGAGCGGCGGCGTGCCGCAGAACACATCGTCGGGCGTGGGCTTGAGGATATGGCGCGGGAACAGGTCGCACATCGCGAGCACGTCGCGATGAAAGTGCATGCAGCCCTTCGGCGCGCCCGTCGTGCCGCTCGTGAACGCGATGAGGCAGACATCGTCGGCGGCGGTGTCGCAGGCGTCGAAATGATCGGGCTTCGATGCCGCCAGCACCTCCAGCGCGTCCGGGGCATCGTCGTGGAAGGTGAAGACTTGCGCGAGCGTGGCGCAATGATGCTCGCCCGCCTCGCGACAGCGCGCGAGTTCTTCGGTGAGCCGCACGTCGCAGAGCGCCGCCGAGATGCGCGCCTTGTCGATGATCTGCTTCAGTTCCTTCGCGCGCAGCAGCGGCATGGTCGGCACGACGACCAGCCCCGCTTTCAACGCCGCGAGGAACGCCACCGCCATCTGCAAGGTATTCGGTCCGCGCAGCAACAGCCGGTTACCGGGACGCAGGCCCATTTCATCGACGAGCACATGAGCGCTGCGATTCACGAGCGCATTCAGTTCCCGATAAGTCGTCGCGTGCGGCGCGCCGTCTACGTCCGACCAGATGGCGGGACGCTCGCCATGACCGGCATCGATGGCCCGGTCCAGCAGTTCGGTCGCGCAATTCAGGCGCGGCGGATAAGCAGTGTCGGCATGGTCCAGCAGAAGCACGGGCCATTGATCCTGAGGCGGCAATGAATCGCGCGCGAAGGTATCGACGTGTGCGGACGGTTCCATGGCGCGCTCCGTTCAGTCGGGAATGACAGCCGTTGCTTCGATTTCCACCAGCGCATCGTCTTCGATCAGCGCGACGACCTGCACGGCGCTCATCGCGATGTCGTAGTCGCCGATATGCTCGCGAAACGCCGCACCGATCTCCTTCGCCGCCGCGAGATACGCGCGCTTGTCGGTCACGTACCAGGTCATGCGCACGATGTGGTCCGGCTTGCCGCCTGCCTCGCGCAGCACGGCCGCCACGTTGCGCAGCGCCTGCGCGGCCTGCGCGCCGAACTCGCGGCTGACGAAGCGCGCCTGTTCGTCCCAGCCAATCTGGCCGGCGATGTACACCTGCGTGCCACGCACCGCGACGCCGTTCGCATAGCCGCGCGGCTTGATCCAGCCCGGAGGCAGAAGCGTTTTCTTCATGTGTCCGATTCCTCCTGCAAGGCGCGGCTCGTGCCCGGCGCGAACTGTTCGATGGCGCGGGCGATGTCGCCGGGAATGTCGATTGAACGGCCATCGTCGAGCGAGGTCGTCACGAGAACCTGTCTGGAGCGGAAGCGCACTTCGCCGTTGCACTGGCACACGATCCCGATGCGCACCGAACGCTGCCCCACCGAATCGACACTCAGCGAGAGCGTCACGGTTTCGCCGAGACGGCTGGGACGCGAGAATTCGCAGTTGAGCTTGACGATCGGCAGCCCGACGCGGCGCACCGAAATCATGTGCGCATACTCGATGCCGAGCGCGTCGTCGAACCAGTCTTCGACCAGCGCATTCGTCATCACGAGGTATTGCGGAAAGTAGACGATGCCGGCCGGATCGCAGTGCGCGAAGCGGATGCGTACCGGCATCTCGAAGGTGGGTGTCATCGCGTGCTGTCTCCCTGCGCCTTCAGCAGATCGCGCCCGACAATCAGTTGCTGGACCTCGGTGGCGCCCTCATAGATGCGCAGCGCGCGAATCTCGCGATACAGCGACTCCACTGCCATGCCGCGCTTCACGCCGAGCCCGCCCCACAGTTGCACGGCTGCGTCGATGACCTGCTGCGCGCCTTCTGTCGCATGCCATTTCGCCATGGCGGCTTCGCGCGTGACGCGTTCGCCCTGATCGCGCAGCCAGGCCGCGCGATAGACGAGCAGCGCGCTGGTATCGATGGTCAGCGCCATCTGCGCGAGCTTCGCCTGCGTCAACTGGAAGTCGCCGAGGGTCTGGCCGAACATCTGGCGTGATGTTGCGCGCGCCAGACCTTCTTGCAGCGCACGCCTCGCAAAACCCAGCGACGCCGCCGCGACCGAGGTGCGGAAGATGTCGAGCGTGCGCATCGCCAGCTTGAAGCCTTCGCCAGGCGCGCCGAGCATCTGGTTGCGCGGCACGTTCAGCGCGTTGAAACGCAGCCGCGCGAGCGGATGCGGCGCGATCACGTCGATGCGCTCGGCAATCTCGAGCCCGTCGGTGTCTGCATCGACGATGAACGCGCTGATGCCTCGCGCACCCGGCGCTTCGCCTGTACGCGCGAACACCACATAGAAATCCGCGATACCGCCGTTCGAAATCCAGGTCTTCTCGCCGTTCAGCACGTAGGTGTCGCCATCGGCGTGAGCTTGCAGCGACATCGCGGCTACGTCCGAGCCGGCTTCGGGCTCCGACAGCGCGAACGCCGCCAGCGCCGTGCCGGCTGCGACGCGCGGCAAGTAGCGCTGCTTCTGTGCATCGGTGCCGGCGAGCGTGATGGCGCCCGAGCCGAGCCCTTGCATCGCGAACGCGAAATCCGCCAGGCCGTCGTGCTTCGCGAGCGTTTCGCGCAGCAGACAGACGGCGCGCGTATCGATGGCATCGCCCGACGCGCCGTAAGCGGTGCCGCCGATGCAGTGCCTCAACCAGCCCGCCTCGCCGAGCATGCGCGCAAGCTGCTTGCAGGCGGTGTCAGGATCGGCGTGATCGATGTGCTTCAGATGCGCCGATGCCCATGCATCGGCCTCGCAAGCCAGCTTACGATGACGGTCCTCGAAAAACGGCCACGCGAGCGCGCTGTGCGGATCGACGGTCAATTCAGTCTCCTTCGAACACGGGGCGGGACTTGGCGGCGAAGGCGCGGTAGGCGCGCTCGAAGTCGCGCGTGCTCATGCAGATGGCCTGTGCCTGTGCTTCGGCTTCGATCGCTTCGTCGATGCCCATGTTCCATTCCTGATGCAGCATCTTCTTCGTGATGCCGTGAGCGAAGGTCGGTCCTGCGACGAGATCCGCGGCGAGGCGTGCCGCTTCATCGCGCAGGGAATCCGGTTCGCACAGGCGGTTGTAGAACCCCCAGGCATGCGCTTCCTCGCCCGACGCCGAGCGGCCTGTGAACAGCAGTTCCGACGCGCGCCCCTGCCCGATGATGCGCGGCAGGATCGAACACGCGCCCATGTCGCAGCCCGCAAGCCCGACGCGCGTGAACAGAAACGCAAGCTTGCTGCGCGCGGTGCCGAGCCGCAGATCCGATGCCATCGCGAGAATGGCGCCCGCGCCCGCGCAAACGCCGTCCACCGCTGCGATCACCGGTTGCGGGCAATGGCGCATGGCCTTGACGAGATCACCGGTCATGCGCGTGAAGAGCAGCAGCTCGGGCATCGGCAGATCGATCAGCGGCGCGATGATGTCATGCACGTCGCCGCCGGAGCAGAAGTTCTCGCCCGCGCCCTGGATCACGACGGCATGCACGTCCGTCGCATACGCCAACTGGCGAAACAGGTCGCGCAGCTCGGCATACGATTCGAAGGTCAACGGATTCTTGCGTTCGGGCCGGTTCAGCGTGATCGTCCCGACACCGCCCGCCACGCACCACAGGACATGTTGCGCGCGATACCCCGCGAGTTCGATGCGGTTGCCGGCGAGAAGCGCGGCGGCGGCGGATGAGGTCATCGATCGCTCCTTCATTCCTTGAATGTCTTCAACAGATGCTGCTTGAGTTTGCCGAGGCGCTGATGCGTCTGCGACTTCTCGTTCAGTTCGAGCCCGCCAAACATCTCGACGACCCATTGCTCGTGAGCGGCAGCCATCTTGTCGAACGATGCGCGGCCTTGCGGCGTGAGGCGAACGCTGATCGAACGGCGGTCGTCGGGATCGGCGTAGCGCGACACGAGCCCTTCCTTTTCGAGCTGATCCGTGATGCCCGTCACGTTGCCACCCGTGACCATCATGCGGCGCGACAACTCGGTCATCCTGAGCCCTTGCGGATGCCGTTCGAGCTGCGCCATCAGATCGAAGCGCGGCAGCGTGGTGTCGAACTCGGCGCGCAGGCGCTTGCGCAGTTCGGCCTGGACGAGGTTGGTCGTGGTCAGCATGCGCAGCCACAGACGCAGGCCCATGTGGCTGTCCGCGCCAGTGCTCATTTCGAGATCGACGACATTGTCCGCCGGCTTTTCGACGCCCTTGCGCGGGGCTTTTGCGTCGCCGGCGGCGGGCGCTTTTCGGTTGCGTGCGGCTTGCGTCACGTGACTTCTCCACCGGAAACGGAAATGGACTGGCCGTTCATCGAAGCCGATGCGGGCGCGCAGAGCCACAGCACGGCACTGGCGACTTCCTCGGGCTGGATGAAACGGCGTTGCGGATTGTTGCGCATGAGCGCTTCGCGTGCGTCCTGCTCGCTGCGCGAGGTCTTCGACATGATCTGGTCGAGCGATGAACGCAGCAACTCTGTCTCCGTATAGCCGGGACAGACGGCGTTGACCGTGACGCCCTTTGTCGCGACTTCGGCGGCCAGCGCGCGCGTCAGGCCGATGACGCCGTGCTTCGCGGCGCAATAGGCGGCGACGTAGGCATAGCCGGTCTGCCCGGCCGTGCTCGCGACGTTGACGATGCGGCCGAAGCCGCGTTCGAGCATCGATGGCAGCACGGCGCGGGTACAGAGAAACACGCCTGTGAGGTTCACGTCGAGCATGCGTTGCCACAATGCAGCATCGGTTTGCGCGAAGGGTGCGGCCTGGGCATGGCCCGCGTTGTTGACGAGCACATCGACCGGGCCATGGCGTTCCACGGCACGCGCGAAGGCAGCGGCGACTGCGGCTTCATCGGTCACGTCTACCGGCACGCAGGCTGCGTCCGCGTCACTGCGCATTGCATGGCGTTGCGCTTCCAGGCGCGCAAGGTCGCGGCCCATCAACGTGATGCGCGCACCGGCTTGCGCCAGCGCTTCCGCGCATGCAGCGCCGATGCCGCTGCCGCCACCGGTTATCACCGCATGTTTGCCGTTCAGAGAGAACATGATCAGACGCTTCCTTCGGCGCGTTGTGCGCGTTCTTGCGGACTGAGACTCGCATGCTCGGCGGCGCTGGCACGCTCGCGCTCCAGATTGCGCTCGAGTTGCGATTTCGCGGCGGCATATTGGCGAGGCCACGCGATATCGAAATAGCCGATCTTCGCGGCTTCGGTCAGCGTCCACGATGGATTGGCGAGATGCGGGCGCGCCACCGCGCACAGGTCGGCGCGTCCGGCAGCGATGATGCTGTTGACGTGATCCGCCTCGGAGATCGCGCCCACGGCCATCGTGGCGATGCCTGCCTCGTTGCGGATGCGGTCGGCGAAGGGCGTCTGGAACATGCGCCCGTACACCGGCTTTTCGTCCTTGCTGACCTGGCCCGACGAGACGTCGATCATGTCGGCGCCCGCCGCCTTGAATGCGCGTGCGATCTGCACAGCATCGTCGGGAGTCGTGCCGCCATCGACCCAGTCGTGCGCCGAAATGCGGACTGACATCGGCTTGTCCTGCGGCCAGACGGCGCGCATCGCGCTGAAGACCTGCAACGGGTAGCGCAAGCGGTTCTCGAGCGAGCCGCCGTATTCATCGGTGCGACGGTTCGTGAGCGGCGACAGAAAGCTCGACAGGAAATAGCCATGCGCGCAATGCAGTTCGAGCCAGTCGAAGCCCGCTTCATCGGCCATGCGGGTGGCGCGCACGAATTGCGCCTCGATCTCGCGCAGGTCGTCGTGCGAGGCTTCGCGCGACCACTGGCTCACGTCGCGCAGATACTGCTGCGGCGATGCAGAGACGAGCGGCCAGTTGCCGTCCGGAAGCGGTTGATCGATGCCTTCCCAGGCCAATCGCGTCGATGCCTTCGCGCCCGCATGACCGAGCTGCATGCCGATCTTCGCGTCCGACTGCGCATGCACGAACGCGACGATGCGCCGCCACGCCGCAAGCTGCCCGGACGTGTACATGCCGGGGCATCCCGGCGTGATGCGAGCCTCCGCTGACACGCAAGTCATCTCCGTCATCACGAGCGCGGCGCCGCCCATGGCGCGCGCGCCGAGATGCATCAGGTGATAGTCGCCCGCGATGCCATCGACGGCGGAATACTGCGCCATCGGCGATACGACAATGCGGTTCTTCAGCGTGACGCCGCGCAGCGTGAAGGGCGTGAACATCGGCGGGACGGCGCGCTGGTTCGTGTCGCGCACGATGCCCGAGCGTTCCGCGAGCCAGTGTTCGAACGACGCGAGATAGCGCGCGTCGCGTTCGCGCAGGTTTTCGTGCGAGATGCGTTGCGAGCGGGTCAGCAGCGAGTAAGCGAATTGCTCCGGCTCGAACGACGCGTAGCGGTCCACGTTTTCGAACCATTCAGTCGAATTACGCGCGGCGTTCTGGATGCGCAGGACATCTACGCTGCGGACTCGGGTGTAGTGATCGAGCGCGCCTTCGAGATCGCCGTCACGCCTGGCGAACGCGGTGTCGATGCTGTTCGCCAGTTCGATTGCATCTTCCAGCGCGAGCTTCGTGCCCGAGCCGATGGAAAAATGCGCGGTGTGCGCGGCATCGCCCATCAGGACGACGGGTGTGCGCTTGCCGTTCGCGTCCTCTCGCCAGTGAACCCACTCGCGATTCACGACGCGCGGGAAGCGTATCCACTGCGCGGAACCGCGCCGATGCGATGCGTTGGAAATCAGCGGATGGCCGTCGAGATACCGGGCAAAGAGCTTCTCGCAGAACGCGATGCCTTCCTCCTTGCTCATGTCGGCAAGGCCTGCCGCGCGCCAGACGCGTTCTGGCGCTTCGACGATGAAGGTCGAGGTGTTGTCGTCGAAGCGGTACGCATGCGCCTGGAACCAGCCCCATTCGGTCTTTTCGAACGCGAACGTGAAGGCGTCGAAGCATTTGTTCGTGCCGAGCCAGACGAATCGGCAGTCGCGCAGGTCGATATCCGGCTGATACGTGGCGGCGTATTTCTGCCGGATCGCGCTGTTGGCGCCGTCGCAGGCAATGATGAGATCGGCTTCGTAGTCTTCGTCGTTCACGACGTGCGTTTCGAAGACGAGCTTGACGCCGAGTGCTTCACAACGCGTCTGCAGGATATTGAGCAGACGTTTCCTTCCGATGCCGCAAAAGCCGTGACCCGACGAACGGACCGTGCTGCCGTTGATATGGACTTCGATGTCGTCCCAGTGATTGAAGGCACCGAGAATGGCTTCGGCGCTGGGAGCGTCGGCGGCGCGCAGATTGCCCAAGGTTTGATCGGAGAAGACGACGCCCCAGCCGAAGGTGTCGTAAGGGCGGTTGCGCTCGACCACGATGACCTCGCTGGCGGGATGCCGGCGCTTCATCAACAAGCCGAAGTAAAGCCCAGCCGGGCCGCCGCCGATGCAGACAATGCGCATGCCGGGTTCTCCAGTTCGCGTTTGCTCGTGGAGATAATTTAGAGTCGAATAGTTTAGATGTCAAGTAAATCGAGTTGCGAGCGACCGTTGCGGATCCTCTCGAGGAGAGCGTTGCAGGCGTGTCCCTTGGGTTATCGCGAAGGCGCGTGCCGCGAACAGGATGACTTGTGCGCCGATGCCAACGAAGTCATCCAATGCACTGCGGTGGAGACTTGCATCAAACCCATGCAGCGCCTATACAGAGATATCGTTCCGGAATGCGTGGCTGTGAGAACGATAGGGCGCGTTCTGCAGATGGATGTCGCCGATGAGATGGACGCCGGATGTCACCGGAACCAACCCAACACACCTGTCGACATGACCAAAGTCTTCAATGCGTCAGCCGCGGATAGCGGGCTGAGTGTCAAGGCTTACTCGGGCGACCATTGCGTTCTGCTCGCATTCAGTCTGGCCGATGACCTGACTGAACGCCTGGCGGGATTCGCCATTCAACGCTCATCTTCGGCGAATGAACATTGGACATGGCTCGGCAACCGTCTGAATTTTGCAGGCGCCTATACCGATCCGGACGTATCGCACGATCACAAATTCTTCCCTTCCAATACGGCGCCGTTTCAGAAGTTCTGGTGGATCGACTTTCCGCCGGAAGACTCGAAAGGAAGTCTGCGTTATGAGGTCATCGTCAGACGTTTCAAGGACGGCAATGATGACACGTCGATCGAACTGGTCGATGATCAGCGCGTCAAGCTCGAAATAGAAGTGGCTCCGTTCCGAAGCGGTCTGATCGAAGTGGCTTTCACGCGCGGTTATCTGTCATCCCAGGCCTACGCGGACAAGTTTCACAATGCGGCCTTTCAGCGCCGGCAGAGCAAGGGAAAATGGAATTTTGCCACCGGCCCGTTCATCGAACAGTGGACCTGGCTTGGCGGACATGCACGTCAGGCGATTATCGACTTTCTGAACGACTGTCATACCGACACGACATGCACGCTCGATGCGTGCGTCTATGACCTGAACGAGCCTGACATGATCAATGCGTTCGCGTCGCTAGCGCAAGCCGGACGCTTACGCCTGCTCGCCGACGATGCCAGACTTCACGGTCCAAAGTCCGCACACGGGCAGGCGTTCGAATTCATTCGCAACTCAGCGGAAGCGGAGCATCAAGCCAATTTCAAGCGTGGCAAGTTCGGGCGCTTTCAACATAACAAGGTGTTGATCAAACGGGATGCGTCCGGGCAGGCGATACGAGTGCTGAGCGGGTCGACGAATTTCTCGGTCACCGGACTGTATGTCAACGCAAATCATGTTGTCGTGTTTGACGCCAGGGCGGTAGCCGCGAAATACGCAGCGGCGTTTCAGGCAGCATTCGACACCGGAATGGACGCCTCCGCGTTCCAGAAAGCCGACATCGCGCGCAGCGAGTCCAATATCGATGACGCCAGCTTACCTGCGATCGCGCTGTCCTTCGCGCCACACGCGCATCCGACGTCTTCATTGGAGTCGCTTCTGTCTGCCTTGAAGGACGCCGAGAGTTCCGTTATCTTCGCCGTGATGGAACTCGGCGGAACGAGCAAGGTGCTGGAAACACTGCGTGAGCTACACAACTCGCACACCGTTTTCTCGTACGGCATCTCCGATAACGTCGAAGCCGCCGACAATACGGTGAATGGAACGACAGTCTATACGCCTGATCGGGGTGGCGAGCTTGTCTATTCGAAGGAGAACCCCGAGAAGTTTCCGCCGCCGTTCAACGCCGAGCTTGAGGTGCGCAACGCCGTGGCCCACATTGTTCATCATAAGTTCGTGGTGGTCGACTTCAACGGCGCTCATCCCGTTGTGTTTGGCGGTTCATCGAATTTGGCCGAGCTTGGAGAAGAGCTGAACGGCGACAACCTGTTCGCGATTCATGACAAAGCGATTGCCACCGTTTTCGCCATCGAAGGTTTGCGTCTGGTGGATCACTATGCGTTCGCGGCGGCGCTCAAGCGCGCCGAGGCGGGTGGAAAAGCCCCTGCGCCCTTGTGCCTGAAGAAGAACAGCGAAAGATGGTATGCCTCGTACTATCAAGAGGGCAGCATCCGGCAAACGGAGCGTTTGCTCTTCACCCGCTGACACGCACTCTCGTGCTCAGTCCAGCCGTTCCCGCGTAACCAGCCCGCTCGCCGCATCCCACTCTTTCGGCGTCATCCTCTTCACCAGCACGCCGATCGTCCAGATATGCCCTTCCGGATCTTTGGCACGATAGGTCCGCTCGCCGTAGAACTGCGTCTCCGGCTTCGCAACGATAAGGGCGCCTGCTGAACGGGCGTGTTCGCAATGCGCGTCCACGTCCTCGCCCTCCGCGAGTTGCACATGGACCGACTGCGTGTTCTTGCCGTCGATGGAACGCGGGCTGCGATGATCGTCGCTCCATTCCCGGCCGATCATGACAACCGAGTCGCCGAAGGTCAGCTCGCCGTGCACGAAGTCGTCACTGGCGTCGAGGATCACGAAGAGCGGCTCGAATCCGAATGCCGCTTCGAGAAAGCGAAAGCCGAGTTTCGGATCGCGGTAGGACACCGCGCTCGACAAACCTTTGAGGCGATAGAGTTCATTCATGTCGCTGCTCCCGGGTGAGGGTTGAATGAAAAGCGTGAACGCCTGCTCATTCTATGCCTCACGGCCGGGGCGCTTCGCCGGTCAACGCCGTGCGTAATCCCTTGCGGAACACAACGATGAGGCGAGGGCGAGCTTCGTTTCATCCTCGCCACGAAGACGCGCGAGCCAGCGGTTCGCGTCCTTCGACATCGCCGTGATGGGGCTCGTCAGACGTTGCAGCATGGCTTGCCCTTTGGTGACCACCTGCACGTTTTCCATCATGCCGCGGTCTTCATGATCGAGGATATGGCAATGCATGACGAACTCGCCCGTGTAATCCTCGTAGACGGTGCGCATGGTGAGCGTATAGCCCGCCTTGATGAACAGCGTGTCACGCACCACGCCCTTGAGATGGCAATACTCGGTATCGGTGCCATCTCCGGAGTTGCAGTCGCCGTTCGCATCGAAGATGGACGTCGTGCCGTTCTTGATGTCCATGATCTTGAACTTGTTGATATGGATGTGGAACATGTGCGGAGCAAAAGGCGACGCCGTGATGTTCCATTCATCGGTCGTGCCGAGTGTACCCGTTACGGGAATGCTGGCGGGATCATAGCCTGCGCCATTGATGGTGAAGCCCGTCGGAAGCGTGATGTCGAACGTCGCATTGTTCACCTGTTCGATCGGACCATCCACTTCGGCGGTCGGCGCAAAGGCGGTCAATTGCAGCGAATTCAACTGGCTCTTGACCGTGGACGGCAGGAGCGGATTGGCCGCGACAAGCTGATTGCGGATATAGACCCAGTACTTCGAGTGACTGCCTTCCGTCGTGTTCGGGATATTCACGCCGGGACCGACCCGCGCGAGCGACAACAAGCGCCGATCCTTGACCTTGGTCGCGGTCGGGCGGAAGTTGATGGTCTGCGAACTGGGCGCGGCTTCATCGAGAACGCAATAAAGTCCCGGCGATGGAAACGCCACGAGCACGTCGCTGCGATAGCCGGGATTCATCGCGTTGACGTCTTTTTCCAGCATGTTCGTCATCGTGATGCCGTCTTCCGCGAATTCCAGCTGCTTGACGACCTCACCGCTGCACACCTGATCGAGCGTGATGGTTTGCGATGCCTTGGTGCGCGAGTTGGAGAGTGCGTTGGCGGCCGTGTTGGTGGCGGCGTTGACTTGTGCCGCGCTCAGCGAAGTCGAGTCCGCCACACCGAGCACCGCGAGGTTCGCACGCACGATCTTCACGTTGATCGTGTCGCGATTGCCGCCATGCACCATGCGGAAGCGGCGCACCTCACCCGCCGGCACGAAGGTCAGCGCACTCGGAAAGACCGGCTGCACCACGCCGTTGATCTGCGTGTAATGCCCCGAGACGATCCACGATGAATTGGCGCCGGGCGGCTGGCCCACGCGTGTATCGAAGATAAAGCCGAGTTGATTGTTATAGCCGCGAATCTGCCCGATCTTGCCCGCCGGGCAGGTCCACTCGCCGGTCGTGGGATCGAGCAGGGGCGTGGTGGAGGTGGCATCGGAGAAGCACGCGTACTCGATCTGCTGGAACAGCAAGACATGTTCACGCAGCGGCAGCGGGAGCAGACGGCGCTTGAGTATCGTGTCGATATCCGCGCTGCCCGCCTGGGTGCTGCGCGCCTGCCGCGAGCCGCGCACGATCAGCACGCCGGCCATGCCGCTCGATACGTCGATTGCCGTCGAGCCATGCAGGTGCGCGTGATACCAGAACGTCCCCGACGGATGATCGGAAGGAATCTTGTACACGTACTTGTGCTGATACGCGCCCAGCGCAGGGTTGGCCTGGACATCGGCTTTCGGATGGACCGTGAGCAGCACGTTGTCGGCGGGGTCCATCGGCGAGACATGCAGGCCGTGCGTGTGGATGTTCGTGTCGTTGAAGCAATGCGGCGTGATGTGCTCGATGCCCGGAATGGTGCTCGCCGGGCAGGTATCGGTCGGATTTTTCGGAAGGTTGTTCGTGAAGTTGAGCGTGAGCGTCGACCCGGTCTTGATGCTGATGGTCGGTCCCACCGGACAGCCGTTGTACGAGCGCATGTTCACCGTATCGAATGCGTTCGTGGACGGGTTGTAAAGCTGATACGTCGCCATTTGCGCCGTCAGGGAAACGCTTGCGGTGTTGCCGGATGGATTCAGCCCGCTGCGCATTGCAGACGCTGGATAATCGAAGCGAGTCCGTTCGAAGTGGATACGACCGTGTTGTCGGCCGTGCTGTCGGCGGTATCGTCGACATCGGTGAATGAACGTGCGTTCAGGTTGGCCTGGGCGAAACATAACCCAGGCATCACCGCAAGCGCGAAGATCAGAGCGTGGCATGCCTTGACCATCGATGGAATGGCTTTCATAACCTTCTCTCCTCGTTGCGATTCATTGCGATCGCTCATCCGCGCAAAGGGAGATTAGGTAATTACAAAATCGGTCGCGCGGCTATCGATTCTCTAACGTGGGGTAACGCACATAGCATTTTCAGGCACCGGAACGTGGCCATGTTTTCACTTTTTTAGTGCCATCTTCCTTGCGCGTGCGTTGTCCTCATCAAGCTTCTCAACTACCACCCCGGTAAATCTCGCGCATCTCCGCAGCCTGGGCGCTGTTCTGGAAGTCGGCCTGTTCGCGCATGACCTGCTCGCGCGTGAGGGGAGCGGGCGTGTCGGATTGCATGGATGTTGCCGTCGAGGGGGCGGGCTGATCCGTCGCGGACTGGGCCAGGCACGACCCTGCCGTGACCGTTGCCACCAGTGCGATACCGGCGGCGATGATTCGATTGCATTGCATGATGTTCTCCCGGGACGTTTGCTTCGTCAGCCTGATTGGCCCGTGCCGATCAGGTGCTGTGAAGTGTCGGTCGATGCCTTCATGCTTTAAAGACACACAGGTAGGCGTATCGAGTTTCCGGGAAAGAAAGATGTAGATATCCGCAATCAGGAAAGCTCGTTCGGATCGCTACATGTGTATATGTCCCTTCGAATCGCATGCTGCTATTCTGATTTGATCGGCATGCAGCAGCATTCGCGGACAGTGGAATTTCTGACCGGGCATCGTCATGAAATCGTCAGGTTTCGGGGTGCGCAAGTTCAGATCGGCGGCTCAGGAACGGGCGTTCAGGAAAGACTATGCGCGCCGTTTCTCTGCGCAGCGCCTGTTGGCCATTGCCATCTTTACCGCGTTGTGGATTCTGTTTTCCGTCATCGATTCGCGACGCCTCGACGTGCTCGATCCCGCGCATCTGCACCATGCCGAAATCCTGCTGTTGAGGACAGGCGGCGCAATCGGCATGCTGATTCCCGTCGTGCTCTGGACGCCGCGCGCACTCGACGAACGCTGGGCTGTCGGCTTGCTGAGTCTCTGGACATTCAGCAGCTGGTTTTCCGTCGTGCGCTTGCTGGAGATCTATGTCGGCAACTTTCCGTGGCGTGAAGCCTATTCGATCCTGACGCTTACGCTGTTCATGGTCTTCACGGCTTTCAGGCTTCGCGCGATCACGGCGGCGTGGCTCATAGGAACCTGTGTCGCGGCCTATCTGCTGATGCTGCTTTTCGCGCCTCCCGACGAGAAGCCCGGCTGGCATCCCGAGGCAGCGCTGGGTCACGGCGTGGTCATCGTCATGACTTATGTGATCGGCGTGATCGTGAGCATTCCGCTCGAACGCGCGGCACGGCGCGAATTCATCTATCGGCGTAACCTGCGCGCGGCCCGGGCGCGTGTCGAAGCGGCCTCGCGCGCGGTCAACGAGCAGAATCAGCGCATGCAGGCGTTGCTCAAGGAAAAGGAGCGGTTCTTCTCAGCGGCCTATCACGACATCCAGCAGCCGCTCGCCGCAATCAATCTCTTCATACGCAGTGCGCGAGCCCGGATCAAGGACGGAGAGGCGGCAGAGCGGGATCTCGCGGTGGTGGAGGAAACAGCTTCCGACATTCTCGGCATGTTCAAGGACATCCAGGACTACAGCGAGCTGGGGATGTATGTGCCGCGACTGACGCCTGTCAGCACGCACGACCTGCTGACCGAAGTGGTCGAACAATTCCGCGAGGCGGCGCGTTTGCAGGGAATCGGCCTTGCAATCAGCGCGCGCCGGCAGCATCCGCCCTTCATCGAAACCGACCGCCTGCTGTTCAAGCGCGCCCTGTCGAATCTGGTGTCGAACGCAATCAAGAACACGAAGTCAGGCGGCGTCGTGCTCGGCTGGGTACGGCTCGGCGACCGGCTGCGCATCGATGTGCGCGACACGGGAATCGGCATCGCGCAGGTGCATCGCGAGGCGATCTTTGCCGAGTATTTCCAGATCAACAATCCGGGTCGCGACCGCTCGAAGGGACTGGGGCTGGGGTTGTCGATCGTGCAGCGTGTAATCCGCATCCTGCCGGGACATGAGATGAGCTTCGCCTCGGTGGAAGGGCGCGGGTCGCGCTTCTCGCTCTACGCAAAAATATCCGAAGCGAAGCCCGCGGCGTGCGCGAGCGAGACGGCCATCCCAGCCAACGCGCCCGATCTCGACGGCCTCTACGTGCTGCTGTGCGACGACGAACCCGCCGTGCTCGAAGGTCTGCGGCGTCTGCTGTCGAGCGCGGGCGCACGCGTGGATGCGGCTGAATCGATGGCGGGCTTCGAAGCCATCCTCGCCGATGACTCCCGCATCCCCGATCTCATCGTGACCGATATCCGCCTGCGCGACGGCGTCACCGGCACGGACGTGGCGCAGCGGATCCGTCGGCACTTCGCATGGACGGGAAAGATCCCCGTTGCCTTCATCACCGGTGAGTTGCTGTCCGATCACGTCCTCCAGGACTTCCCGCAACCGTTCCTGCTGTTGCGCAAGTCGTCCGCGCCTGCGGCTCTGCTGGCGTCGATCAGCGAATACGTCACGGCCCGGCGGCGGGTCAATGTCGATCTGGCGAAGGATGCGTGACCGGCGGCACGCCGAGCGTGATGCCCTTGTCGGCCATCATGACGATGAGTTCGGTCCGTCGCCGCACGTCGAAGTGCGCCAGCAGGTGGCTGATGTACTTTCGCACCGTGATGTCTTCGAGTCCCATCTTCGCGGCAATGGCCTTCGACGGCAGACCGCGTACGAGCCATGCAAGCGTTTCGAATTCCCTGGGCGTGAGTCCGAAACCTGGCGCGTCCCACGGCGCGTGTGCTTCCTGCACTGGCGGCTCCGGCTCCTGACCGGCTTCGAACGCGCGTCTCATGCCGGCGATGCTCACGGCCGGCAGGAACACGCCCCCTGAGAGCACGGCGCCGATCGCGGCATGCAGCGCCGAAGGCGAGGACGACTTCGGCACATAACCCATCGCGCGCAGTTCGATGCAGCGGCTGACCGTCTCCACGCGTTCATCGGCGGAGATCACGACCACGGGCAAGGCAGGCCGCGCGTCCTTCAGGCGGACGAGGCCCTCGCAGCCGTGGCCGTCAGGCAGTTCGAGATCGAGGAAGACGATGTCCGGATGATCCTGCGTCGCGAGCTGCATGCCTTGCGCCAGGGTGCTGGCATGCAGCAGCTCCACATCGGGAAAGCGCTCCGTGACGAGCAATGCGAGCCCGGCTCTGAAGAGTGCGTGATCGTCGATGAGCAATACGCGCATCGCATCGTCTCCCGTTCACACGTGCGAGTTATCCCGAAGCTCAAAGCATGGTACACGCGCTTGGCGGTGCCGGCAGGACGATGTGCTGGTCCATGCCGCATGCAGATCGGGACCAGGACGTCGCTGGTCCGCCGCCGCTGTGCCGAAATCGTTATCGGCGCGGGTGTGTTCGACCAAGACCGCGCAGTGGCCCTTGCTTATGATTTTCGCCATGAAAACACTCTCTCATATCGACATCGTCGATTCGCATACCGGCGGCGAACCCACGCGCCTCGTGCTCTCCGGCGGTCCCGATCTCGGCCGGGGGCCGCTCGCAGAACGGCTCGCGATCTTCCAGCGCGACTTCGACCGCGTGCGCGAAGCGGTCGTCAACGAGCCGCGCGGCTCGGACGTGATGGTCGGCGCGCTGCTGTGCGAACCGCACGATCCCTCGTGTTCGGCGGGCGTGATCTTCTTCAACAACGTCGGCTATCTCGGCATGTGCGGTCACGGGACCATCGGCCTGATTGCCTCGCTCGCGCATCTCGGCAGGATCGCGCCGGGCATGCACCGGATCGAGACGCCGGTGGGCGTGGTCGAAGCCGAACTGCACGACGACGCCAGCGTGACCGTGCGCAACGTGCCCGCGTATCGCTATCGGGCCGACGTGGCGCTCGATGTGCCGGGCGTCGGGCGCGTGCATGGCGACATCGCGTGGGGCGGCAACTGGTTCTTCCTCGTCGCCGATCATGGCCAGGCGCTCGATTACGCACGCGTGGAAGCGCTCACCGACGTCACGTGGGCCATCCGTGCCGCGCTCGAAGCGAACGGCGTGACGGGCGCAGACGGAGCGGTCATCGACCACATCGAACTGTTCGCGGATTCGCCCACGCCCGGCATCGACAGCCGCAATTTCGTGCTCTGTCCCGGCAAGGCCTACGACCGTTCGCCCTGCGGCACGGGCACGAGCGCCAAGATCGCGTGCCTCGCGGCGGACGGGCTGCTCGCGCCGGGCGTGTCGTGGCGGCAGGAGAGCATTGTCGGCAGCGTGTTCGAGGCAAGTCATGAGCGCGACGACACGCTCGCGCCGGGCTTCATCCGGCCCAGCATTCGCGGCACCGCGCACGTGAACGCCGAAGCGCGGCTGATTTTCTCGAACGACGATCCGTTCGCATGGGGCATCCGCACATGACCATGAGTGCCGGGTCGGGGCTTCGGCATCCGGATGTGATCGTGGTGGGCGCGGGCATTGTCGGGGCGGCGTGCGCGCATGAACTCGCGCTGCAGGGCGCGAATGTGCTGGTGCTGGATCGCGCGGGCATCGGCGGCGGCGTGACGGCGGCGGGTATGGGCCACGTCGTGGTCATGGACGATACGCCGGCCGAGTTTGCGCTCTCTTCGTGGTCGCGGCGCTTGTGGCTCGATCTCGCGCCGCGCCTCGATGCGCGTCAGGCGTTCGTGCGTTGCGGCACTGTCTGGGTGGCCGCCGACGACGAGGAATACGACCTCGCCGCGGAACGCCGGGATGCGTTGATGCGTCAGGGTATCGCGTGCGAGATGCTCGACGCACGGCAGTTGCGCGACGCGGAGCCGTTTTTGCGGGACGGCTTGCGCGGCGGCATGATCGTCCCCGACGATGCCGTGGTCTACGCGCCCTCGGCGGCCGCGTGGCTGCTTGGCAATGTATCGGACATGGGCGCGTCGTCGGGGCATGGAAGCATTGCTTGCCGGACTGGCGCGCAGGTCGCGCGGCTTACTGGCGAAGGCGTGATGCTCGCCGATGGCGAACAGCTTCGCGCGGGCGCAGTGCTGCTTGCCAACGGCCTGCAGGCCACGGAACTGCTGCCCGATCTGCCGATGCAGGCCAAGAAAGGGCATCTGCTCATCACCGACCGCTATCCAGGCACCATCCGCCATCAGATTCTCGAACTGGGCTACATCAAGAGCGCGCACAACACGACGGGCACCTCAGTGGCGTTCAATGTGCAGCCGCGTCCGACCGGGCAGTTGCTGATCGGTTCGTCGCGACAGTTCGACAGCGTCGATCCGGCCATCGAGCCGGCCATTCTGGCGCGCATGCTGCGGCGCGCAAGCGAGTATCTGCCGCAACTGGCGACGCTCAACGCGATCCGCGCGTGGACCGGTTGCCGGCCCGCCACAAGCGACGGTCTGCCGCTGATCGGTCCGGCGGATGGTGCGCAGACCGTGCCGCTGTGGCTCGCGACGGGTCATGAAGGGCTCGGCGTGACGACCGCGCTCGGGACCGCGAAGCTGATTGCCGCGCAGATGACGGGCGCGCAGGCAGACGTGGCGATCGATGCGACGCCTTTCCTGCCGTCGCGCTTCGGCGATACGCGTTCCGTGCAAGGGGTCAGCGAGGGGGTCGCGCATGTCTGAAACGCAGTTGACGGTGCTCATCGACGGACATCGTGTCAGCGTCGCGCGCGGCAGTTCGGTCGCGGCGGCGGTGGCGCTTGCGGCCGGCGGCGCGAATGCGGTCACGCGACGCTCGGTGAGCGGCGCGGCGCGGGGTCCGCTGTGCGGCATGGGCGTATGCCAGGAATGCCGGGTCACGATCGACGGCGTGCGGCACAGACTCGCCTGCCAGACGGTGTGCGCACAGGACATGTCGATCGAGACGGGACACTGACTGGGATGAAGTACGACATTCTGATCGTCGGCGCGGGGCCGGCGGGATTGCAGGCGGCACGTGTAGCGGCCGAGGCGGGCGCGAAGATCGCGCTCGTCGATGACAATGCGTTGCCCGGCGGCCAGATCTGGCGGCAGGGACCGAACCATCCCGCGAAGGGCGCGGCGCGAACGGCCATCGATACGCTCACGCGCTCCGGCAACGTCACGCATCTCGGCGGGACTCGCGTGGTGCAGGGATTGCCCGAGCGACAGCTTCTCGTCGAGGATGCATCGAGCGGCTACCGGATCGGCTATGAAAAGCTGATCGTGGCTACCGGCGCACGCGAGCGCTTTCTGCCGTATCCCGGCTGGACGCTGCCGGGCGTGACGGGCGCGGGCGGATTGCAGGCGCTCATCAAGGGCGGCGTGCCGGTGCAGGGCGAGCGGATCGTGATTGCCGGAACCGGACCGTTGCTCTGGGCAGCGGCAGTGACCGCGCGGGAGCAGGGCGCGCAGGTGGCGGCCATTGTCGAGCAAGCCGCTCCGGGTGACGTGAGACGCTTCGCCATGGGGCTGGCAGGCACGCCTGCGAAGCTCGTCCAGGCGTTGCGCATGCGCTTCGATCTGCGCGCGACACCTTATTACTGCGGCGCTCACGTTGCTGAAGCGGAAGGCCAGTCACACATCACGCACGCGCGCATTCGGCGTGGCAATGAAGACATAAGAATCGCATGCGACCGGCTTGCGTGCGCATACGGTCTGGTGCCGAACACGCAGACCGGACTGGCGCTCGGTTGCGAACTGATGACCACGATGGACGGCACGACTGCCTTGCAGGTCGACGAATGGCAGGCGAGCTCGGTGCCGCATGTCCTTGCGGCAGGCGAATGCACGGGCGTGGGCGGCATGGAACTCGCCGCGCTCGAAGGCCGGATCGCGGCGCATGCGGCGCTCGATCAGCGCGACCACGCGCAAGCACTGTTCGGTCAGCGCGCACGCTACCGGCGTTTCGCTCGACGCCTGCACGAAGCCTTCGCGCTCGATCCGTCACTGCGCGCACTCGCGGCTCCCGACACGATCCTGTGCCGTTGCGAGGACGTCCGCTTCGGCGAGGCGGCGCAGTATCGGACGTGGCGGGACGCGAAGTTGCAGACACGCTGCGGCATGGGTCCGTGCCAAGGCCGGATCTGCGGCGAGGCCGCTGCGTTCTGCTTCGGCTGGGGACCGGAAGGACAGCGTCCGCCGTTCTCGCCCGCGCGCATCGAGACCTTGCTCGAAGCATGATGCGTGCGATGACCGAAGGCATAATCGCCGCGCCAGATGCTGCTGAAGACCCGGCTCGATGCCGCGTCGCGACTGCTTGCCAGCGACGACAGCATCACCGGCGTCGCCACGCAGTGCGGCTATAACGACCACAGCGCCTTCACGCGTCAGTTCAAGGCGACGGTGGGCATCACGCCGAGTCAGTACCGCGCGCTGCTGCGCACCGCCGAGCGTCGCCAGGGGCCACGAAGGCCACGCGCCACTGTGCCGATTTCGTCTTTTCGTGGCGCGAATGCACGCAAGCCGCAGGCCTTTTGATTGGCGATACTTCAGATCATGGCCGAGGGCATGAAGCCGCCGCCGAAACGTCACGCAGGCACGCCCTCCATGCAGAATCATTCAACGTCCAGAGGAAGCACATGAGCAAGAACATTTTCACGGGTGCCATTCCGGCGCTCATGACGCCGTGCACGGCCGAGCGCACGCCCGACTACGACGCACTCGTCGCTAAAGGGCGCGAGCTCGTCGGCCTGGGCATGAATGCCGTCGTCTACTGCGGCTCGATGGGCGACTGGCCGCTCCTGACCGAAGCGCAGCGCCAGGAAGGCGTGGCGCGCCTCGTGGCCGCCGGTGTGCCGACCATCGTCGGCACGGGCGCGGTGAACTCGAAGGAAGCGGTGTCGCATGCGGCTCACGCAGCCAAGGTCGGCGCACACGGGCTGATGGTCATTCCGCGCGTGCTGTCGCGCGGCGCATCGGCGGCTGCGCAGAAGGCGCATTTCTCCGCGATCCTCGAAGCAGCTCCCGCGCTTCCGGCCGTGATCTACAACAGCCCGTACTACGGTTTCGCCACGCGCGCTGACCTGTTCTTCGAACTGCGCGCGAAGTACCCGAATCTGATCGGCTTCAAGGAATTCGGCGGCGCCGCGGACATGCGTTATGCCGCCGAGCACATCACCAGCCAGGACGACACCGTCACGCTGATGGCAGGCGTCGATACGCAGGTCTTCCATGGCTTCGTCAACTGCGGCGCCACGGGCGCGATCACCGGTATCGGCAACGCGCTGCCGCGTGAAGTGCTGCTGCTGGTGGACCTGTGCGGCAAGGCGGCGAAGGGCGATGTCACCGCGCGTCGCCAGGCGCGCGAACTCGAGGCGGCGCTCGCCGTGCTGTCGTCGTTCGACGAAGGAACCGATCTGGTGCTGTACTACAAGTATCTGATGGTGCTCAACGGCGACAAGGAATACACGCTGCACTTCAACGAAACCGATGTGCTCAGCGAAGCCCAGCGCCGCTATGCCGAGACGCAGTATGAGCTGTTCCGCAAGTGGTTCGCGGGGTGGTCGAAGGAAGTGATCGCCTGACGGGTAGCCCGCCCGCTGCCGAACGATCCCGGCACGGGCTCATTCCGGAAAGGGCAGTTCGACCTGCCCTTGCGCGCGATTTTCAAAGACGTTCAAGGTCATCGCGACCAGCGTGTAGTAACCGAGCAAGCCGGTCAGGTTGACCACGGTCACATGGCCGAACCGCGCGACGGTCCGCTCGTAGGTCTCATCGGACACCCGGCGCGTCTCGTTCAATTCCCTTGCGAAGGTGTGGATCAGGCGATCGTCGTCATCGTCGAAGGCCGGAGCCGTTCCCTGGCGAAGCGCTTCGGCTACGTGGGCGGGCAGGCCGGCCTTCAGCGCGATCGGATGGTGAATGTGCCACTCGGCCTGCGAGCGCCAATGCGCCGCTACCGCCAGAATAGCCAGCTCCGAGAGCCGCAACGGCAACCCCGTTTCATAACGGCAGAATGCGCCGAGCCGCTGCGCGTGGCTGGCCAGCGCCGGACTGTGGATCCAGCTCAGGAACGGGCCATCCAGATTGCCGCGCGGACCGTTCTCGATCTCGTCGAGAACGGCGCGCTGTGGTGCGCTGGCGGCGGTCCGGTCGAACGCGGGAAGACGTTTGCTTGTCATGGAGCGGTTTTCCTTTGATGGCCGCACGGACGACGCGTCAGTGCATGGGCTCGCCTTCGAGCCGATGCGTCGGCAATTCGCCGGGCGATGCCGTGCGGCCGGCGGGCAGTGCGAAGCTTGCGATCAAGGCGATGCCGCAGGCCCCGATCACGAAGTAAGCCGGCGCGGCGAGCGAGCCGGTTTCGCGAATCAGCATGGTCGCCAGCAAGGGCGCGAAGCCGCTGAACACGAGCACCGACGCGTTATACGAGAGCGCGATGCCGCTGAATCGTACCTGGGTGGGAAACTGGTCGGCAAGCACGGACGCCCAGGTTCCGCTGGCGAGCGAGAACACCACGCCTGCGAGCACGAACAGCACCATCAGGTTGACCGTGTGGCCGACGAGCGCCTGATAGAACGGATAGCTCAAGAGCACAAGCAGCGCGGCCGAGGCACGCAGGAGATGGCGGCGCGGCACCTTGTCTCCCAGCCAGCCGGCGGCGAGCAGCCCGAACGAGCTGACGATCAGATAGGCATTCTGCGCGAGCGCCGCGGTCTTCGGTGCATAGTGAAGCTGCTGCACCAGATAGGCCGGCATGTGTCCGTACAGGATGCCGTTGACGCCGGCCATTACCGCGATGGTGAGCGCCGCGGCCGTGACCGCCTTGCCGTGATGCCGCAAGGTTTCGCGAAACGGCTGCCGGTTCACGGCGCCATGCATTCTCCTGAACTCGGGTGATTCGTCGAGATTGCGCCGCATCCACCACGAAGCGATCCCGCACACTCCGCCGAACAGGAACGCGACGCGCCAGCCGTACGCTGCTGCATCTGCGCTCGACAGCACCGTCTGGATGACGAGATTGACGATCGTCGCGAGCAGCACGCCCACGTTGACGGCGCAGATGATGATGCCTGCCGCAAGACCAGCCCGTCGCGGCGCGGCCTCCACCGCATAGGTGATGGCGCCGGGCATTTCCCCGCCGACGCAGAAGCCCTGGATCATGCGCAGCACGATCAGCGCGATCGATGCCGTGATGCCCCAGCTCTGGAAGTTCGGCAACACCCCGAGGCAGAGGGTCGCGGTCGTGACCACGATGATGGAGCCGATGAACACCGGGCGGCGGCCGAAGCGGTCGCCCCAGCTGCTCAGCACGATGCCGCCGAGCGGGCGGATCACATAGCCGATCGCCAGCACGGAAAACGCGGCCAGCATGCTCAGCAGCGCGGACGCGTTCGGGAAGAACTGCGCCGCGATGTGATGGGCGAAGAATCCGTACACGATGAAGTCGTAGAACTCCAGCGAGCCGCCGAGGCTCGCGATGAGGATCATCTTCCACTGCGCGCGCGACAGTCCCGGCGCGGGCGCGCCGCCGGTCTCGCCGATGGGATTGCGGGTTGTCTCCATGATTTCTCCGTAAGACTGGCTTCTGTGTCCAATGCACGACGTGCACAAAATGCGCGATGCGTTCAGGCGTGTTCCATGCGATACCGCGGCAAAGCGCGGGCGAGCAGACCGTCCACGGCCTGCAGGTCCGGTGCGACGCCGAACACGTAACGGTCGGGCCGCAGCAGCACGGCGACCGCGCCTGTCGCTGCGAGCCAATCGCGCACCGGAGCCGCGTTGCTCTCGACGAGCACGAGGTCCGCCTGCGCCGCCGGTTCGTGCAGATCCGGGCAGGCGGCGAGCACGCCCGGCAGCGCGACCAGCGCGAAGCGATAACCGACCGTGTCGTCGAGCAGCCGGCCGTCGTCGAGGCGAGGCTGCGGCGCGACGTGCCCTGCAGTGCCCGATGCGTCCTCCTGCCACGCGCCGGGTCCAAGCTGCGGTTGCGGCGTGACGAAACGGCGGATGGCGTCGGCCATGTCGCGGTCCCGGGCATTCGCCAGATCGGGATGCGTCATCTGGATCACGGCGCCGAGTTGCACGGCGGTTTCGATGAACTCGCGCACATGTGGCGAGCGTTCCGATTCATAAGTGTCTAGCAGGGATTCGGATGCTTCGCCGCGCAGCACGGCGCCGAGTTTCCACGCGAGATTCGATGCATCGCGAATGCCCGCGGCCATGCCCTGCCCCATGAAGGGCGGCGTCTGGTGCGCCGCGTCGCCTGCCAGAAGCAAGGCGCCGCGCCGCCAGCCGCGAGCGACGACGGAATGGAACGTGTAGAGCGCCGAGCGTTCGAGCCGCGCATCGGCAGGCGTGACCCAGCGCGCCAGTTTGTCCCACAGCCAGTCGGAGGAAGAGAGCTGCGCGGGGTCGTCGTCGGGCATCACCATGATTTCCCAGCGACGCCGGTTGCCAGGACCGCGCGTGTAGGTGCACGGGCGGGCCGGGTCGCAATACTGGATCGAGTAGTCGCCGAGATCGGGGCGGGGCGCGTCGAGCATCACGTCCACCACGACCCAGCGTTCGTGCGATTTCAGATCGGTCAGTTCGGTGCCCATGAAGCGCCGCGCAATGGAACGTGCGCCGTCGCAGCCCACCACATAACGCGCAGTGGCGCGGCCGAACCTGCCGCAACTCGTGTCCTCGAAGCGCAGCTGGATCCCTTCGGCGGTTTCGTCGAGCGCGAATACCTCGTGACGCAAGCGCACGTCAACGTTCGCCTGCCGCGCCAGACGGTCGCGCAGCGCGTTTTCGAGTTCGGGCTGATGAAACTTGTAGCTGGCGCACCAGCCGTGCGGTCCGATGCAGGTCGGACGCTGCCAGTCGATCAGCAACCGGCCCTGCGCGTTCACGAACTTCATGCCCGGACCGACGAACAGATTGGGCAGCAGCGCATCGGCGATGCCGAGGGTCTGGAAGACGCGCATGCATTCACCGTCGAAATGCAGCGCGCGAGGCAGCCCGAAGATGTCCTTGTCGCGCTCCAGCACGAGCACCCGCAAACCCTGGAGCGCGAGCAGGTTGCCCAGCGTGGCGCCGGTCGGTCCGAGGCCGATGATCGCGACGTCGTACTCGCACGTATGCGTGGGGATGATTTGATCTGCCATGTTCAACTCCGCCTGAAGAGACGCCGGGCGCATTTACGCTTCGTCCGCGACCGGATTGGACAGCACGCCGATGCGGTCCACTTCCACTTCCACGACATCGCCCGGCTTCATGAAAAGCGGCGGAGTCCGCTTCGCGCCGACGCCGCCCGGCGTGCCGGTCACGATCACATCGCCGGGAAAGAGCGGCGTGAAGGTCGAGAGATAGGCAATCTGTTTCGCGATGCCGTGAATCAGCATGTCGGTGGTCGCGCGCTGGACTTCCTGTCCGTTCAGGCGGGTGACGAGCGTCATCAAGGTGTCGGGGCCAAGCTCGTCGCTCGTGACCATCCACGGGCCGAAAGCGCCGGTGCGGTAGAAGTTCTTGCCCGGTCCCCATTGCGTGGTGTGGCGCTGCCAGTCGCGCACCGAACCGTCGTTGTAGCAGGCATAGCCCGCGATGTGATGCCACGCGTCCGCTGCGGCGATGCGCCGTCCACCGCGTCCGATGATCACCGCAATTTCGCCTTCGTAGTCGAACTGCTGCGACTCGGGCGGGCGCAGCATCGGTTGTCCGTGTCCAACCTGTGAGGCCGGCAGGCGCATGAAGATCACCGGCTGTTCGGTGGTCTCGCGATTCGTTTCCCGCACGTGCTCGGCGTAGTTCAGGCCCACGCAGAAGATTTGCTGCGGATTGGGAATGACGGGCAGCAGGCTAACGTCGGAGAGCGTGTAGTCAGGCGCACCGTCCTGCGCGGCGCGCGCCGCCTCGCTCAGTGCGTCGGCGGCAAGCAGCGCCTTGAGGTCGGCGAAGCGTCCGCCGAGACGCGCGCCCAGATCGAAGACGCCCTTGTCCCGCACGATGCCGAACGAGGAACCCTGCGAGGTCGAGAAGCTGACGAGTTTCATTGATGCTCCAGTGATAAAGAGGTTGGCTAAGCTGCTGGGCTTGTCGAAAAAACTTGTGCGGTTATCGTATTTTGAGAATAAACTGGATTTACCAAGCGAGACAACGGATTTTTCTTAAGGGTTTATCACTACTGGAGACGAAGATGGATGGGATCAAGCAGAAGCGGCCGGGACTTTCACTGAGCCACATGGGCTTTTACGTGAACGATCTGGCACGTCTCGAAGACTTTTATGCGCGCGTGCTGGAGTTCACCGTGACCGATCGCGGCACGTTGCAGACACCGAACGGCGAAGTGCGGCTGGTGTTCCTGAGCCGCGACCCGGCGGTGCATCACCAGATCGTTCTCGCGAGCGGACGGCCTGCGCATCTCGCGTTCAATCCGATCAACCAGATTTCGCTGGAGGCGGACAGCCTCGCCACGCTCAGGCGGTTTCATCGCCGGTTCAAGGAGGAAGCGCTCGAAGACATTCATCCGGTGACGCACGGAAACGCGGTGTCGATCTACGCGCGCGATCCCGAAGGCAACCGCCTGGAGTTGTTCATCGACACGCCGTGGTATGTCGACCAGCCCATGCGCGTGCCGGTCGACTTCAGCCTGCCGGATGCCGGACTGATGGCGGAAGTCGAGCGTCACGCACAGACGCTGCCGGGCTTTCGTCCGCGCAGTGTCTGGCAGGCCGAGATGGCGAAGCGCATGGGACTGGTGTGAAGGCGCGGCGCGCAGGGGCAGGGACGAAGGCAGCGCTCGCTATAATCCATTCACGTCCACGGGGTCCCTTGTCCAGATGTCGAGCATCACCAGACTCTTATCCATCCTCGAACTGTTTTCGGAAGCCAGGCCGTTTCTGTCGGCGGAAGACGTCGGGGCGGAACTCGATTGCTCGATTCCAACCGCGTACCGTTATGTCCGCGAGCTCGTCGATGCAGGCCTGCTCGTGCGGTTCGCGGGAGGCGACTATGGCCTGGGTCCGCGCATCATCAAGCTCGACTATCACTTGCGCATGTCGGATCCGCTGCTGGCGGCGGGTCAGCCGGTCATGCACGAGTTGAGCGAGCACACCGGTTTCGACATTGTGATGTCGCGCTGGTACGGGAACGAACTCGTGGACACGCATCGCGAGACGCACGATGCGTCGCTGGATCTCCGCTACGGCCGCGGGCGTCCGCGCCCGCTGTTCCTGGGCGCGGCGTCGAAGGCCATCCTGTCGACCTTTCCCAAGGCCAAGCTCGCGGCGCTGTTCGAGCACTACGCCGAAGACATCGCGCAAAGCGGCCTCGGCGATTCGCTCGACGCGTTTCGCGGCGCGCTGCTCAAGATTCGCCGGGCAGGCTTCTATTTGTCGAGGGACGAGCTGGAGACCGGCGTGTCGGCAGTGGGCTCGCCGCTGTTCACGGACGATTCGGGCGAGGCGGTCGCCGCGCTTGCGGTGATCGTGCCCACGCAGCGTCTGGAGTTCGTGAAGCTGGAGCGCATCGTCGAATCGGTCAAGGAGGCGGCCGCGCGGATTTCACAGCGCACGCGCGGCGTGATCGAGAGCCGGCAGGGCGCAGTGGAACAGCAGACTCGTAACCGCGTTTCGACGTAGTATCAGTCGAACCCGTTGACTGGAGCCCTTTCGTGAACACGACCATCAAGGCCATTGCATTCGGCATCGCCCTCCTTCCTGTGGTGTGCCACGCGCAGGCAGGCGGCTGCGACGCCAAGCGCCGTTCACTGGAGCAGGAGATTGCCTATGCCCAGGCGCATGGCAACAAGCAGCGCGTCGATGGACTGGAAACTGCGCTCGCGCAAATGAACGCGAATTGCACCGATGCCTTGCTCAAAGACCAGGCACAACGCAAGGTGACGCAGGCTCAGCAGAAGCTGGCCGAACGCGAGCGCGATTTGCGCGAGGCGAAAGCGGACGGCAAGAGCGCGAAGAAAATCGCCGAGCGTCAGAGAAAGGTCGATGACGCCCACGCGGATCTCGAACGCGCGCAGGCGGAAGCGGCGCAGTAACGTCCGCTGCCGGCGCGTGACGAGGCGATCGCTAATCGGGCGTCTTCATATCCAGCTCGAAGTGCGGCGCGTTGCGGCTTTCAAGCAGATGCAGGAAGCGATCCTGCGTCGCTCGCGCATGCGCAGGGAGATACTGCACCAGGGCCGCGCGATCCTTGCGTTTCACGATATCGATGATCTGCTCGTGTTCGCGCAGGTTCAGATCGAACTGTGCGTTCTGTTCGTCGGGCGTCGCTTCGGCTTCCATCTTGTAGAGATGCACCAGCAGCCGCCTGACATGACGGTGCGTCGATTGCGCGAACTCATAGAAGAAGCCGTTGCGCACGGCCTGATTCATCCGCATGTGAAAGCGCTCGTTCAGCGCGGTGATGTTGAGGAACGCGCGCGCTTCCACCTGCTTCACATACTGCGCCTGGATGGCTGACAGGTCGTCGGCCAGTCCCGGTTCGAACCGCATCAGTTGCGCGAGGATGTTCTCCGCCAGTTGATGCGCGACCAGAATCTCGCCGATCTCCTCGAAGTCCAGCTTGCGCACAAAGGTCCCGCCGCGATTCGGCAGGATATTCACGAAGCCTTCCGCCACCAGCCGGTTGACCGCCTCCCGCGCGGGCGTGCGGCCGAGCATGAAGTCGTTGAGCAGCATCGGTTCGTCGATACGGCTGCCCGGCGGAATCGACAAGTCGATGATGCGGGACCGGATGGCGTTCACCGCGGCATCGGTCTGGCTCATCGACGCTTCTCCCGCCGCGCCGTCGACGGCGTCTTCCGGCAAAGCCTGCACCTTCTCTTCACCCTTCTTTCGCGTGGTGGTCTTACGCGCGCTCTTCGCCGTTGCGGCACGTGTTCTGGGCATGAACCTGCTCTCCTGCGACAAATCGTCGGAATTTACATATACGGCAAGTATATAGAAATTCCGTATCGACCCGGAATCCGCGTCATGAAAGCCTTCGAGCGAGCCAGAAGTACGTTATTTTGAAAAGTATACGCCACGTATATTAGCGTGCTATGTTTGCTCCAACGGTGCTTCGGAGCGGCCTTCGAGGTGCGCTTGAACGCCGCTTCCACGACTCGAAGGACAGGGACATCGCATGACAGAAACCATTGAAGGCATCGAAACGCTCGTCGGACAAAAGGTCCGGCGCGACATCAGCCGTCTCGTGGCATTCGCCAGGGGCAACCTCGCCCGCGCGGCCGAGTCCATCGCGACGCATGCCTCGCCGCATGTCGGCATCGTGTGCGGATTCTTCGTGCGCCATGCCGAGCCGCCCTCGCCGGAAACCGACGGGCTCAACGGCATGGCGCAACTGGCCGCGGGTCTCGTGGAAGCGGGCATTCGCGTGACGGTCATCACCGATGCGCCCTGCGCCAAAGCCGCATGGGCCGTGACGAAAGTGCTGCCGGGCAAGGTGGGCCTTGAAGTCGTGGCGGTCGACGATTCGGCCGTGCGTGATCTCCGCGCGCGGCTCGAAGCGGCGGAGCATCCGCTCACGCATCTGGTCGCCATCGAACGCTGCGCGCTCGGCTCGGACGGACGCGCGCATCGCGAGCACGGATGGGACATCTCCGACGACACCGCCGCGCTCGACTATCTCTTCACCGATGAAGGCTGGACCGCGCCGTGGAAGACCATCGGCATCGGCGACGGCGGCAACGAGATCGGCATGGGCGTGTTGCCGAAGGAGATCGTCGAGCAGGACATTCCGAACGGGCCGCTGATCGCCGCGCGCACCCCGGCGGACTATCTGATCGTGTCGGGCGTCGCCAACTGGGGCGCCTATGGACTGCTGGGCGCGATCGCGGGCTTGCGGCCCGAACTCGCTACGCGCCTGCTGACGCACTTCAACGGCACCTTCGAACATCAGGTGCTGGAGGCCGCGGTGCAGGTCGGACAGGCCATCGACGACAGCCGTGTGGACCGGCTCGGACAGTTGCAGATGACGATCGATCGCCTGCCGCTGGAGGATCACGTGGCGATCATCGACGGCATCAGCGCGCTGGTCGCGCGCGGCGCGGCGTCGGGCGTCCCGGTCTGAGGCAACGCTCATGCGACCCGACCCGTCCATTGTCCTGCTGCATGCCACGCCGGTGGCGATCGAACCGGTCGTGCGGGCGTTCGCTTCGATGTGGCCGGAAGCGCGCCTGTCGAACCTGCTCGACGACGGCCTGACCACCGCCCGCGCGCAGTCCGAGGAGTTGACGCCGGCGCTCGCGCAGCGCTTCGTCGATCTGGTGCGCTACGCCCATGCTACCGGCGCCGATGCAATCCTCGCGACGTGTTCGGCGTTCGGGCCGGCCATCGAGGCTGCGGACCGCGCGTTGCCGGTGCCGGTCTGCAAGCCGAACGACGCAATGTTCCAGGATGCGCTCGCATGCGGACGCCGGTTCGCGATGCTCGCCACGTTCGCGCCCGCGTTGCCGACGATGCAGGCCGAGTTCGCGGAGGAGGCCGCGCGGCTCGGCGTGGAGGCGACGCTGGACACCTTCGTCGTCGCTGATGCAATGACGCGTCTGCGTGCCGGCGATGCGGACGCGCACAACGAACTCGTGGCGCTTGAGGCCGCGAAGCTCGAAGGCTACGACGCCGTGTTGCTCGCGCATTTCTCGACGTCGCGCGCGCTGGAGCGGGTCAGCGCGGCGGTTCGCGTGCCGGTGTTTGCTGCGCCGGAAAGCGCGGTGCGGCGACTCAGAAGCCGTCTCGGACTGTAGGGGAGATATCGACATGACGAACCCGATTCGTTCTCGAACGCCGCTCGTGCTGATGAGCACGCTGGCCGTGCAGGGTGCGCTGGCTGAAGAAGTGCTGCCGGCGTTCGAAGCGCAATTCGGCTCGAACGTGGAGCCTGTCTTCGACCCGACGAATGTCCTCATCCAGCGCATCGCGCAGGGCGAACGCGCGGACGTGATGATCGCAGTGAGCGCGTGCATCGAGGACCTGATCGCGCAAGGGGTGTTGAGTCCGCATGGCGCGCGGCAGATCGTGCGCACGGGCATCGGCGTGGCGGTGGCGCACGACGCGCCGCTGCCGCCGCTTGCCACGGCCGGCGATCTTCGTCATGCGCTGCTCGACGCGAGTTCCGTGGCGTACTCGCGCACCGGCGCAAGCGGCGTGTACTTCGCGGACTTGCTGGAACGCATGGGCATCGCGGAACGCATCAATGCGAAGGCGACCGTGATCCCGAAAGGCTTGACGGGCGAATGCATCGTGCGCGGCGAAGCGGACCTGGCCATCCAGCAGCTGAGTGAACTGGCGATCGTGAAGGGCATCCGGATAGCCGGTCCGTTGCCCGACGAGGTCCAGTCCCATACCCGCTTCTCCATCGCAGCGTTCGCTCATGCGACGCGGCGTCCGGAAGCCGAAGCCCTGTTGAACTGGCTGGATGCGCCGCTTGCCCGCAGCGCCTATGTCCGCCACGGCCTCGAATGTCTCGACCGATCTTCATCGGAGCGTTCATCATGAACTATCACTTCGACTTCAGTTTCCTGCACGAGTACTGGCGCGATCTGCTCTACGGCGTCTGGCTCACGATCCGCATGACGCTGATCGCCACCTTGCCCGGCTTCGTGCTCGGCATCGTGCTGGCTGTCGGGCGTCTGCACGGAAGCGCGGCCGTTTCACGCGCGATCCGCGCCTATGTGGAAGTCATCCGCAATACACCGCTCGTGCTGCAGGTGTTCTGGATCTTCTTCGGACTGGCCGCGATCCGTCTGCATGTTCCGGCGTTCGGCGCGGCCATCGTCGCGCTCGTCGTCAACGTCAGCGCCTATACCGCCGAGATCATGCGCGCAGGACTGGAAGCCGTGCCGCACGGGCAGATCGAAGCGGCCTCGTGTCTGGCGATGTCGCGCCGCCAGGTGCTGTGGCACGTCGAGATTCCGCAGGCCATCGAGAAGATGTATCCCGCGCTGGTGAGCCAGTTCATTCTCATGCTGCTGGCCACGTCGATCATGTCGCAGATATCGGCGGAAGAACTGACGGGCGTCGCCGATCTCATCCAGTCCATCACCTTTCGCGGCTTCGAGGCGTATGTCGTCATCGCCGTCGCCTATCTCGCGCTGGCGAGCGCACTGCGCTGGCTGCTGCTCGCGGCAGGCGGCACGCTGTTCCCGCGCCTGCGCATGACCGGCGCACGGGGAGCACGCTCATGAGCTTCTTCAATCTCACCGATGCGCAACTGGCCTTCATGCTGAAGGGCGCGCTCTCCACGCTGGAACTGTCGGTCGCGGGCGCGCTGGGCGGCGCGTTGATCGGGCTGCCGGTGGCGCTGATGCTGGTGTCGTCGCGCGGCGTGGCGCTGGCGCTGAGCCGCGCTTACGTGCACATGCTGCAGGGCATTCCCTTGCCGGTGGCGATGTTCGTCGCGTACTTCGGCATCGGGCTCTTCGGCTTCGATGTGCTGCCGGTGATCGCGGCCTCGATCGCGCTCGCCATCAACGCCGGTGCCTATCTCGCGGAGATCTGGAAAGGCGCGATTCTCGCCGTGCCCGCGACGCAATGGGAGGCGGGCGAATCGCTGGCGCTCTCGTACCTGCAGCGCATGCGCTACGTGATCCTGCCGCAGGCATTGCGCATCTCGGTGCCGCCGACGGTCGGCTTCATCGTATCGCTCATCAAGAACACGTCGTATGCAGTGGTGATCGGCATGGGTGAGCTGACTTATTCGTCGCGCATGGTCAACAACACCACGTTCGAACCGTTCCTCATCTTCACGCTCGCGGCCGGCGTGTATTTCCTGCTCTGTTATCCGGTCGCGCGCATCAGCGTGCATCTGGAGCGTGCCGGCCGCTTCGGCGCGCGCTCCACGGGAGACTCCACACAATGAACACCATGGTCAGTTTCCGCGGCGTGCGCAAGGCGTACGGCTCGACGGAAGTGTTGAAGGGCATCGATCTCGACGTGCAGCGCGGCGAGGTGATCGCGCTGATCGGCCGCTCCGGTTCAGGCAAGAGCACGGCGCTGCGCTGTGTGAACGGTCTCGAGCGCATCAGCGGCGGCTCGCTCGAAGTCTGCGGACACCGGCTCGACGCTGCCGAGGTGGATCTGCGCGCGTTGCGGCTCGATGTCGGCATCGTGTTCCAGAGCTACAACCTGTTTCCGCATCTGACCGTGCAGCAGAACATCACGCTCGCACCGCTCAAGGTCAGGCGGACCGGACGCGCGGAAGCGAACGAACTGGCGGCGCACGTGCTGGACCAGGTAGGACTCGGCGCGCGCGGGGCGGCGTATCCGCATGAACTGTCGGGCGGTCAGCAGCAGCGCGTGGCCATTGCACGGTCGCTTGCCATGCAGCCCGCGGTGATGCTTTTCGACGAAGTGACCTCGGCCCTCGATCCGGAACTGACCGGCGAAGTGCTGCGCGTAATGGAGCGGCTGGCGCACGACGGCATGACGATGCTGATCGTCACGCACGAAATGGCCTTCGCGCGCTCGGTGGCGCGCAAGGTGGTCTTCATGAACGACGGCGTGATCTGGGAGCAGGGCGGCGCGGAGATGCTTGCTTCGCCCCGTTCGACCGAGCTTCAGTGTTTCGTCGGCAACGGCTTGTAGTTCCTGTTTATCTCTCTTCCAGAGGCACATGAAATGACCTTCAAAAGCAACCTCAAAGGCCTGTTGACGATTGCGCTGGCCTTATGTGTGACGACCGGCGTGGTTCGGGCGGACACGCTCTCGGACATCAAGTCGCGCGGCACGATCAACGTGGGCATCGACTTCACGCATCCGCCCTACGGCATGATCGACAAGAACGCCGTGCAGACCGGCACCGACCTCGATATCGCGCGCCTGATCGCCAAGGACCTGGGCGTAAAGCTCAATGTCGTGCCCGTCAACGGACCCAACCGCATTCCGTTCCTGCTGACGGGCAAGGCGGATATCGTGGTCGCTTCGTTCTCCGTGACCGACGAGCGCAAAAAGGTCATCGGCTTCAGCCGCGCCTACGCAACCGAGCCGATCTTCGTGGTTGCGCCCGGCAAGAACACGCTCAAGGATGTGACGAGCCTGTCCGGCAAGACGGTGGCGACCGCGCGCGGCACGACCGCCGACCTCGATCTCGTCGCGGCCATCAAGGACAAGAACGTCAAGGATGTGAACATCGTGCGCTATCTCGACGAAGCGACGGAACGCACGGCGGTTTCGTCGGGCCAGCAGAGCATTTTTGTGGCCGCGCTGGCGGATGCGCTCGCCGTCAAGCAGGCCAGCCCGGACGCCAACTTCGAGTATCAGTTCCAGGTGGCGGAAGATCCGCTGGCAATCGGCCTGAAGAAGGATGACGCCGCCATGCAGGGATGGCTCGATTCCTGGGTCGCGAGCAATCTGCACAATGGCAAGCTCAACGCGATCTGGAAGCAGTACTTCGGCATCGATCTTTCACGCTCTGTCTATTGAGGGCCGACGCCATGACAGCTTCGAATGCACAGGCGCCGAGCACGCTGCTCACGCCGGTGAGGGTAGCAGGAACGCTCGCGTTCGTCAGCGGGCAATTGCCGCGCGAACAGGGCGAATTGAAGTACCGCGGCAGGGTGGGCGATGCCGTGAACCTGGAAGACGCCGAGTCCGCTGCGGCGCTTTCGGCGAGAGCGTGTCTTGCCGCGCTCGAACGCGCGTTGGGTTCGCGTGAACGCATCGCGGCCATCGTCAAGCTGACGGGCTTCGTCGCCTGCACGAGCGAGTTCACGGCGCAGGGCAAGGTGATCGATGCCGCGTCGCGCGTGTTCATCGACGAACTCGGCAGCACCATCGGCGCGCACGCGCGCAGTGCGATCGGCGTGCAGCAATTGCCGCATGGCGCGCCGGTGGAGATCGAGCTGATCGTCGCATTGCGCGAGGCGGCGTGATGACGGTCGCGAGCGAAGCCGAGCCCTTGCGATTCTGCGCGAACCTCAAGTGGCTGTTCACTGAACTGCCTTTCATCGAGCGCTTCGAGGCGGCGGCGAAGGCGGGCTTCGCCGCGGTGGAGTACGCATCGCCGTATGAATTCGATGCGGCCACGCTCCGCGCGAAGCTTTCCGCGACCGGCCTCGAACAGGTGCTCATCAATACGCCGGCGGCCATGCCGGGCCAGCCAGGCGCCAATGGCTTCGCGTGCATGCCTGGCGAACGCGAGCGCTTTCGCGAGGGCGTGCAGCGGGCGCTGCGTTATGCGGCGGAACTGCGCTGTCCGCTCGTTCATGTGATGGCGGGTCTCGTTCCCGCAGACGTGTCACGCGACCAGGCCGGCGCTACGTTTCGTGAAAACCTGCGCTGGGCGTCCGATGCCGCGCAAGACAGCGGCGTCACGCTATTGCTCGAATGCCTCAATCAGACCGATGCGCGGGGTTACTTCCTGCGTGACCTCGATCATGCGAGCCAGATGATCGAAGAGAGCGGGGCATCGAATGTGCGCCTGCTGTTCGATGCCTATCACTGCCGCATGATGGGACAGGATGTGGTGGAGCAGTTCGCGCTCCACGCGCGACATATCGCTCATGTTCAGTTCGCCGATGTGCCGGGTCGCCATGAACCCGGTTCCGGCGACATGCCATGGAAGGAACTGACAGCGTGCATTCGCGGTCATGACTATGATGGCTGGATCGGTTGTGAATATCGGCCGCAGGTATCGACACTCGAAGGTTTGGGATGGCGGACTGCGTTTCCTCGGCGTGCGTAGTGGCGGGGTACATGAACGTACGTGCCTTGCATTGCTTTTCTGTCTGCCGTAAAAGTTCGATATCCACGCCGAGGCTGCGCGGGACACAGTCCATCGTTTCAATCGAGCCCGTAAATTTCACAATATGCGCGCTAGTCTGCGCATAGTCAGACCGCACCCGTTCCGCCGCTCTGCGTCTTCAAAGCTTCACGCAACGCCAGCACAACAGCGGATCGCAATTCTTCGTATGAAACCCGGTGCGCAAACGTTTCAGCGCGTGCCCGATTGTTGCTTCCGGTCTCGCCGCGCCACACACACGTGGGCAGCCTCAGAACTGATGAATACGTCATCCAGGGAGTTTCGATGGAGAGACCCTCCGCCAGCTCGCCGCGTTCGCCTGAACTTGCGCCGAACGCTTCCATGCCCGTTTCGTCCGGCAAGGCCGGCACGTTCATAAACGATTTACTGTGTGGAAGCAGGCCGCTGTCCGGCCGTGCTTTCTGGGGCATCTGTATCGCGATCGGGCTGCTTGCGCTTGCCTTGCGTCTGATTACGCTGGGCAGCCGCTCATTGCAAATGGACGAGGCCTACAGCGTATGGTTCGCTGCGCGGCCATGGTACGAGCTATGGCACGTCGTCCCGCTGTATGAGATTCATCCGCCGATGTACTACTCGCTGCTCAAGATATGGATCGGCTGGTTCGGCGACTCCGAATTCTCGGTGCGTGTGCCATCGGTCATCATCAGCACGGCCACCGTACTGGTCGTCGCCGTGAGCGGCAGGCTGATGCGCGCGGGTCCGGTGATCGAGCGCGCGGGGCTCATCGCGGGGCTGCTCATCGCGGCCAACAAGGGCAGCATCCTCTATGGCGAACTGGCGCGTCCCTACGCGTTCGAAGCCTTCGCGGCAACCGTTGCCATCCTCTGTTCCGTGATCGTGCTGAGGGAACTCACCGACAGCCGCGCACCGGAAGAAGGCAATGCTGCACCTCAACGAGGACGATTGCTGCCCGCGCTGGTTGTGCTTGCGCTTGCCGCATGCGGGACCTTGTGGTCGCACAACACGGCGGTGCTCGTTGCCTTTGCAGTCGGGCTTGGCATGCTGGTCGCGACGCTCGGCTGGGCGCGCAGCAACCGCCTCATGGCGGCCTTGATCATCGGGGCGCCGTTCGTGGTGGCGCTGGCGCTCTGGTCGCCTTACGTCCACTTCCTGATTGCCGCAACGAAGTATGTGCAGTCGTCGTTCTGGGTCAAGCTCGAATGGGTCGACTTCCTCAAGGCATGGTCGCTGGCGGCCGGCGCGCGGCTCACGCTGCTGCCCGTGTTGCTGCTCTGTGCCGGGGCATGGCTGATCCTGTGGCGCACCTGCCGCGCCGTGGCGGTGCATGTGGCGATCGTCCTGCTGCTGCCCTTCGTGTTCATCGTTGCTTATAGCGTGCTCGTACGGCCCATCTTCATGGACCGCCTGTTCGAGTGGATGGCCGCGCCCATCATGTTCCTGACGGCGCTCGGCATCGTGTGGGCGTTGCCGCGCAACCGCATTCGCCTCGGCGTGCTCATCCTGTTGTTGCTGCTGTCCGGCGTGCAGGCGGTGCAGCTGTATCGCGGCGTACAGGAAGACTTCCGCGCAAGCGTGGCGGAAGTCGCGAATCATCGCCGCAGCGGCGACCTGCTGATTGTCAGTCCGAATGAAGTCGACGTAGCCGTGCAGTATTACGCGAAAAATTATCGCGACTTCCCGGACGTGCTCGTCATGCCTTCGGCGTTTCCCGCGATCGGACTGAAGCGGCCGTACATGAGCAATGTCGCCGCGCCCGGGATCATTCCTGAGGATCGCGAGATTGTCAGGGCCGCGCTCGCGACGCACGGGCGCGTCTGGCTGATCCAGCGCAATCCCGGCGGCTTCGATCCCGACTCCGTGGTGCGCAACGAAATACTGTCGCTGCGCAAGCCGGTGCAGGTTCACGACGAGCATTCGCCTGAACTGCAGCCTGAGCTGTTCCAATGACTTGACGGAAGAATTCGAGTTATGTGCGCTGGCGCACATAACTCGTGCGACATCCTCGCTATCTGCCGACAGAGGTTAGTAAAACGCGTGTGCGGGAATGAGGATTGCAAATGTTCGCACGGCGTGAATCGCATCTGCGCGATGAACGTTTTCATTTCATGGGTGTCTTGTAAGACAGCCCATCAGGACGAGCCAGTATCGCTGATGTCACTGCAACGCGAGGCAGCCTGAAGTCTTTGCAGGTTCGCCCTGTCACCGAATCGCACGCGCGCGCTTCTTTCAGCGCTGCTGATGATCGGTCATCAGCCACGGTAAAGGAAAGTCATGAACACTCCTGTTTTCGAGGCCGTCCGGCTGGACGATGTCCTGCTGAAGCCCGATCCGATCGATCCCGCGTGGATCATCGAAGGACATCCGGTGGCACGCAGCGGCCAGTGGTCGCGCAGCCGCGACACGACCACGTCGTCGTGGGTCTGGGATTGCACGGCCGGCCGCTTCAGATGGTATTTCGATGCCGACGAAACGATCTATGTAATCGAAGGCGAAGTGATCGTCACGTCGGAGGGGCAGGCGCCGCGTTCACTGCGGGCCGGAGACGCGGCGCTGTTTTATGCAGGCACCTGTTCCGAATGGTATGTGCCGAAGTACGTGCGCAAGCACGCGATCCTGCGTCCGCATATCTCGAAGCCGGTGTTGCTGGCGCTCAAGATGAGCCGCAGGCTCAGGCGCAGGCCGAGCGGTTACCTGCCTCGTTCATCGCTCTGAACGAAGCGGCCTTGCAAGCGAACAGGCCGGACCTTGTACAGGTCCGGCCTGATTCATCACTCGAAACGCCCCAACACAAGCGTCAGAAGTTGAACTCGGCGGACAACAGCACCGTGCGCGGCGCGGCATTCGTGATGTACGTGCCTTGCTGGATCCAGTAGCGGCTGCCGAACAGGTTCTCGATGTTGGCGCGGAAGATCACGTCCTTGCTCGCAATGCGCGTGCTGTAGCGAAGGCCCGCGTCATAGCGCGTCCACGACGGCAGGCGCAGCGTGTTGGTCGCGTTGTAGTACTGCGCACCCGTGTGGATGATGCGGCCATTCACACTCAGGCCCGGCACCCACGGCAGATCATAGTCGGCGCCCAGGTTGAGGGCGAACTTCGGCACGCCGGCCGGATCGTTGCCGTCGTTCGCGCCGCCAGCGGTGCCTTCGAGCTTCGGATCGTAGAAGGTCGCGCTCGCCATCATGCGCAGGTTGCGGAACACTTCGCCGTACGCCGCGAGTTCGAGACCGCGCACCTTGGTGCGGCCGTCGTAACCGTAGACCAGCGTCGTCGGGTTCAGCACGCCATTCGGCTGCGAGATCTGAAAGACCGACACCGAGGTCATCACGCGTCCCCAGTCCGCCTTCACACCCGCTTCGTACTGGTTCGACTTGTACGGCGCGAAGACCTGTCCCACGTTCACTGCACCGGCGGGCGCGCTGCCGCCGTTGGTCAGCCCCGACGTGAAGTTGCCGTACACCGAGATGTTGTTGAGCGGCTTGAACACGATACCCGCGAGCGGCGTGATCGCTTGCTGATCGATCGTGCCGGTGCGCGAGCCCGACGACACGTCGTAGTTGTCGAGGCCGATGGTCTGACGGCGGAAGCCGCCCGTGATCAGCAGACGGTCATTGAAGAACGACATCGTGTCGATGACCTGCTGGCTGTTCAGACGCAACTGCGCGCTGCGTTGCGCGTCGCCGCGCGGCGTGGTCATCGGCGGGAGCGGCGTCGGGTTGTACAGGCTCGACGGCACCGCCTGGGCGGCTGTTCCGAGCGCGTAGAAGTAGCCATCTTCCTTGTTCAGGCTCGTGATGCCGGTGACCAGCGTGTGCTTCACGCCGAAGGTATCGAAGTGGAAGCGCAGGCCCGCATCGATCGTCTTCGTGCGGTTATAGGCGTCGTAGTAGCCGTTGCGAACCGAGAAGTTGCCCGCGTTGGTCATGCCGCTCGCCGCCGGGAAGTTCTGCGCCGACGTGCCGTAGTGTTCGCCCGCCGCGCCATAGACGGTCACGTGCGGGTTGATGTCGTATTCGAGGCGCGTCATGACGGCCGAATCGCGCAGCTTGAGCTTCGAGCCGGGATAGAGGTTCGCATAGCCCGACGGCACCGCCGGCACCGCGGTAGCCGTGCCCAGGCCGATCTGCGAGCGGAGTTCGTCCGTGTTTTCGGAGACGTTGTAGGCATCGAACGACCAGCGCAGGTTCTTGCCGCGATAGTCGAGGCCCACGGCGCTGTCGCCCTGCAGCTGATTGCCGTGCGCGATGCTCGTCTGGCCATCCTTGATCTGGCCGTTCACGCGAATGCCGAACTGGCCTTCATCGCCGAAGCGCCGGCCCACATCGGCTGCGACACCGAACTGTCCTTTCGATTGATACAGCGCGGTGAGACGCGTGAGCGGGGTGTCGTCGGCACGCTTGGTGACGATGTTGATCGCGCCGCCGACGCTGCCCGACGGTCCCATGCCGTACATCAGCGAACCCGGACCCTGCAGCACTTCGACGCGGTCCAGCAGGTTCACCGGCACGCGCGCCGCCGAGACCATGCCGTAGAGGCCGTTCAAGGCGACATCGGTGGCCTGCACCGCGAAGCCGCGAATCTCGAACACGTCGCCGAAACCGCCGCTGCTTTGCTCGGTACGCACCGACGCGTTGTTCACGACGACATCGCCGATCGTGCGTGCCTGCGTGTCCTGGATGAATTGCTCGGTGTAGTTGGTCGTGTTGAACGGCTGGTCCATCACGTTCGACGTGCCCAACACGCCGATGCCGCCGCCTCGCGCCACCTGGCCGCCGGCGTAGGGCGCGGGCAGATCGCTGGTGGTCGTGCCCTTCACCACGACGGCGGGCAAGGAGGCCGGCTGAACTGACGAAGCGGCATCCGCGCTTTGCGCGTGAGCGATGCCCGCTGTTGCCGAGGTGGCGATGAAACCGAAGAAAAGATGCTGGACGGCGCGGGAAACGGCGGTGCGTCGGCAATTCGACGCCTGGGTTTGGCGATGAGACATGACGTGCTGGATCTTCTGGCTGGAGGGGTGAAGGCGACGCAACGTGGAACGTTCCGAATGAGAATCGTTCGCAAGTGTAAGTTAAGCGTTCACTGGAGGAAACGGTTTGCCACGAAATTTCTGCAGAGCAAGGATTTAAGTCGGAGGAAAACGTTTGCGCGCGGAACATCTGTTGCGCCGTAATTACACGCGATGTAATTGGCACGCCGCGCCCGCCTCACTACTGTGTGGTCATCGCGCGGCCATTCCGGCTGCGCTGGCCAACAGGAGAGATTCATGTCCAGCCACATCATTCACACGACAACATCCGCACCGGTGCAATCGCGGCCCGTGCTCGAGCAACTGCAACAACGCTTCGGCCTGATTCCGAATATCGCGGGAGCGATGGCGGCATCGCCGGTACTGATCAACGGCTTTCTCGGGCTGTTCGAGCGCGTGCATGCGAGCAGCCTGACCGAGCCGCAGATCCAGACGCTTCTCCTGACCAACGCCGTGGTGAACGCGAGCGAATGGCCGGTCGCGTTTCACACGGCGCTCGCGCTGAAGGAAGGCGTGCCGCCCGCCGATGTCGACGCCATCCGCCACGGCGCCTTGCCCGGCGACGCCACGCTGGCGGCCCTGTCAGGGCTGGCGCGCGCGCTGATCGAAAGGCGTGGCCGGATCACGGCGCACGACCAGGAACGCTTTCTCGCAGCGGGCTTCAGCGACGAGCAGATACTGGAGGTCATTGCGGTAGTGGCGGCATCGACGATCACGAACTACGCGGCCAGCGTCACGCAGCCGCCGCTCGAACCGCAGTTCGAAGCCTTCGCATGGCGTCAAAAACAGGAGATCCGATGAACGACACGCGGTCCGACCGCCCGGCGCCGGTCTCCGGTCTCGGCGACCTGCTGCGCTACTGGCGCGACGTGCGCGGCGTGAGTCAGCTCGATCTTTCGCTGGACGCAGGCATTTCGCAGCGGCAGATCAGCTTCATCGAAAGCGGACGCAGCGTGCCGGGCCGCGACACGCTGCTGACGCTCGCCCAGACCCTCGACGTGCCGCTGCGCGAGCGCAATGCGCTGCTGCTCGCAGCGGGCTATGCGCCGATGTATTCGGAAGCGCCCTGGAGCGCGCAGGAGATGCACGGCGTGATCCGCGCGCTCGAACGCGTGGTGCGCCAGCACGAACCGTTTCCGGCCATCGTGATGGACCGGCACTGGAACGTGCTGATGACCAATGACGCCGCGCCGCGCTTCTTCGGCTGTTTCATCGACATGGCCGCGCGCAAGGGGCCACGCAACATGCTGCATCTGATGTTCGATCCGCACGGCATGCGGCCGCACCTGATGCAGTGGGAAGAACTCGCGCGCAGTCTGCTGCAGCGTGTGCAGCGCGAGTCAGTGGGCCGCGTGCTGGACGCGGGCACCATGCGGCTGCTGGATGAACTGCTGGGCTATCCCGGCGTGCCGCAGGACTGGCGGACGCATCACGAGCCATCCGCGACGCCGGGCGCGCCGGCCATGCCGGTCATTCCGATGGTGTTTTCACGCGGTGCGCGCGTGCTGCGCTACTTCTCGCTCGTCACGACGGTGGGCACGCCGCAGAGCGTGGCGGCGCAGGAGTTGCGCCTCGAATGCATGTTCCCCGCCGACGAGGAAACCGAGGCGCATTACCGGCAACTGCTGGCCGATGATGCGCATCATCGCGGAACAGCTACCAGCGCACGTTGAACGTGCTGCACAGCTCGTCGATAGCGGATTGTTCGAGCGGTTCAGGACGCGGCGTGGTCATGAGCCACAGGCGCGCGGTTTCTTCCAGTTCTTCCAGCGCCCAGGACGCGTGCGAGACGCTGCGTTCCCATACCACCGGACCGAGGCGCTCCAGCAGCACGGCGCGCACCGAAGCCGCACGCGCCGCGATTTCAGCCGCCACCTGCGGATCGCCCGGACGCCGATAGCGCACCAGCGGCACATGTCCGACCTTCATCACGTAGTACGGCGTGATGGGCGGCAACACGTCTTCATCGCTCCACACGCCCGCGAGCGTCAGCGCGACGAGCGAAGTGGAATGGGTATGCACGACGCCGCGCGTGTCCGCGTTGTTCGCGTAGATGCGCCGATGCAGTTCCAGCGTCTTCGAAGGCCGGCCGCCGGAGACGTGCTGGCCTTGCGCATCGACCTTGGCGATCTCGGCGGGGTCCATGCGGCCGAGGCAGGCGTCGGTCGGCGTGATGAGCCAGCCGTCCTCGCAGCGCGCGCTGATGTTGCCCGCGCTGCCCACCGTGTAGCCGCGCGCATAGAGACTCGCGCCGACCGTGCAGATTTCCTCGCGCAGCGCCGCGTCGCTGCCGGTGTTGATCATCGCGCTGCTCATGAACGTTTTCCCTCGGCATAACGCAGCGCCTTCGCGAAGAAATCGCGTGCGCCGAAATTGCCCGACTTGAGCGCGAGCACCAGCGGCGTCTCGCCCAACGCGACCGTCACGGGCACGCCCGGATCGATCGGCGGTCCGATCTGCAGCATGTTGACGTCGAGCGCCTGCACCACCGCGCCCGAAGTCTCGCCGCCCGCCACCACGAACTTGCGCACGCCGCGCGCTTTCGCTTCACGCGCGATGGCCGCGAGCGCGTCTTCCACGAGCTTGCCTGCCGCCGCGACGCCGAGTTCGCGCTGCACTTCGCCCACTTCCTCGGGCGCGGCCGTCGCGTAGATCAGGACCGGCTGTCCGGCGTGGCTGTCGATGAAAGCGAGTGCCGCTTCGACCACCGCCTCGCCGCGCGCGAGCGAACGCGGATCGACGCGGAAAGCGGGACGCGCGGCTTGCCATTCGGCCACCTGCGCATTGGTCGCCTTCGACGCGCTGCCGGCCAGCACGAGCGCCGGGCCGCTGACGGACGGCAGGTCGGCGGCCTGTTCGTTCGGTTCGATCAGCCCCGCGCGGCGGAAGTTCTCCGGCAGCCCGATGGCGACGCCCGAGCCGCCCGTCACGAGCGGCAGGTCGGCGCAGGCTTCGCCGAGGGTACGCAGGTCGGCGTCGGTGAGCGCGTCGGCGATGGCGAGGCGCACGCCGTCCGCACGCAGCCGCGCGATGGCTTCACGCACGGCCGTGGCGCCGGCCGCAACAGTGGCGCTGCCGATCAAGCCCACTTTTGATTGCGACTGCCGCTGCAACACGCGCACGAGGTTGGGATCGCGCATCGGCGTGAGCGGATGGTTTTCCATGCCCGACTCGTTCAGCAGCGCATCGCCGACGAACAGATGCCCGCGATACACCGTGCGCCCGTTCTCCGGAAAAGCCGGGCAGGCGATGGCGAAGTCGTCTTCGCTGCCTTGGGCCGCGAGTGCGCCGAGCAGCGCTTCGGCGACCGGGCCGATATTGCCCGCGTCGGTGGAATCGAAGGTCGAGCAGTACTTGAAGAAGAACTGGCGGCAGCCTTGGGCGCGCAGCCAGTCGAGCGCGGCGAGCGATTGCGCGACGGCGTCCTGCGCGTCGATGGTGCGCGATTTCAGCGCGACCACCAGCGCGTCCACGTCTTCGGCCACGGCGGATGCGGGCACGCCGATGGTCTGGATCGTGCGCATGCCGCCGCGCACGAGGGTGCTGGCGAGGTCAGTGGCGCCGGTGAAGTCGTCTGCGATGCATCCCAGTACGGGACGGCGTGTGCGTGTGTGCATGGTGTTCCCTCCGTGCATCGATTGTACGGCGCGATGATCGATTCGTGTTAAACGGTGTTAAAAAAATTGACGTGAGTGGTAAAGAGCGTTAACGTCTGCGGTATTCGACGTAGACGTTGTCCGCGTTCCTTTTTTTCCTTTATTTCCCCGTCGTCGGCGGAAAAATCTGCCGGCCACGCCTTTTTGCGCGGATCCCAAGATGAATTTCGAGCTTCTCTTCGCCTCGCCGTCGCCGGCCCAGACAGTCCAGCCGGTGCGCTACGCGCTGACCGGCGCCAAGGGCGGTTTTGCCCGCACGCTGCTGGCGCAGACGCGGCTGATCGAGCGGCTGGTGCCCGCCGCGCTGTGCGATCTCGACGTTCCCGGCCTGCGCGCGATGTGTATCGAACTGGGCTTCGCCGAAGCGTCGCTCGTCGAATGCACGGACGCAGCGAGCGTTGCCGCGCTCGCGCCCGGCCAGATCGCGCTGGTTGCGGATGTCGCGCTGCTGGCGTCGTCGGAATGGGACATCCTCGTCGAGGCGACCGGCAATCCGTCGGTGGGCTATCGCGTGGCGGTGGCGGCGCTCGAAGCGAAGCGCCACGTCGCGATGGTCAGCAAGGAAGTCGATTCGGTCGCGGGCGTCGCGCTCGCGCGGCTGGCGGAGCGCCAGGGCGTCGTGTACACGACGGCGGACGGCGACCAGCCGTCGAACCTGATCGGCTGGGTGACGTGGGCGCGCGTGCTGGGCCTCGACGTGGTCGCGGCGGGCAAGTCGAGCGAATACGATCTCGTGTTCGATGCCGACACCGGCAACGTCACGCAGCTCGACCAGACTTTCCCCGCGCCGGAACTCGCTGGCCTGATGACGCTCGGCGACGACATCGCCGCGACGCTCGCCGCGCGCCGCGAGGCATTGCGCGGCCGCAAGACCTCGGCGACGGCGGACTATTGCGAAATGAGCGTGGTCGCGACCAACACGAATCTCGTGTCGGATGTCGAACTGCTGCATTACCCGGTTGCGCGCACCACCGAACTTGCGGACATCTATGCGCTGCGTGAAGACGGCGGCGTGCTGTCGCGCAGCGGCGTCATCGAAGTGTTCAACATGCTGCGCCGTCCCGACGAAGCGAGCTTCGCGGGCGGCGTGTTCGTCGTCGTGCGCACCTTCGACGCGCCGACCTGGGAACTGCTCGCGCAGAAGGGCCACGTGGTGAGCCGCAACGGCCGCTACGCGTGCATGTATCTGCCGTATCACTTCATGGGCGTCGAAACGCCCATCTCGTTGCTCGATGCAGTGCTGCACGGCCGGCCCTCGGGCGCCGCGAAGCCGGCGCAGTGCGTCGTGCTGGCGGGCCGCGCGAACGTCGATATCGCCGCGGGCACGGTGCTGCACATGGGCGGCCATCATCACGACGTGACCGGCGTGCAGGCCGTGCTGCTCGATCGCAGCCGCGCGCCCGGCGACGTATCGCCGCTCTATCTCGCGGCCCACACGACACTGGCCCGCGATGTGAAGGCAGGCGAACTCATCACCATCGCCGACCTGCGCAACCCGGACGAAGCGCTGCTGCGCGCGTGGGAAGAAGGCTGCGAATAGGCGTAGCGGGCTACAACACACACTGAAACAGAAGGAAGGGGAGACCATGCGGGGAGAATTTGGAACGATCACGATGGCGGTGATCGCGATCATCGTGCTGATCGTATTGATTGCGCGGTTCAAGCTGAGTCCGTTCATCGCGCTGACGCTGACGGCGCTCGGACTCGGCCTTGCGGCAGGCGTGACGCCGGAACATGCCATCGACAGTTTCACGAAGGGCTTCGGCGGCGCGCTCGCGCGTACCGGTCCGGTGGTCGGACTGGGCGCGGTGCTCGGCGGCATCATGATCGGCACGGGCGGTGCGGACCGCATCGCCAATGCGTTCGTCGGCAAGCGGCCGCTGTGGCTCGCGCCGTGGACGGTCTGCGCGGCGGCGCTGCTGATCGGCATGCCGCATCTGTTCGATGTGAGCTTCATCATGCTCGCGCCGCTGGTCTATACCATCGCGCGCCGCACCGGCAGCCATCTGCTGTATATCGGCTTGCCGCTCGCTGCGGGCCTTTATGTGTCGCACGGTCTGCTGCCGCCGCATCCGGCGCCGACGCTCGCCGTCAACGCGTATCACGCGAACACCGGCCTCACGCTGCTGTACGGCCTGATGATCGCGATTCCGGCGGCCATCATCACCGGTCCGCTCTTCACGACGCTCGCGCGCCGCTTCTTTGGTCCGGCGCCGGATCTCGCGAAAGGTCCGGGCGGCACGCGCACCGACACGGAAAGCACCGGCGAAGTCTCGCTTGCCCTGTCCGTGCTGTGCCTGCTGATTCCGCCGGCCTTGATGCTGATCGGCACGCTCGGCATGGACTACAGCGTGAAGGGCACCGGGCAGTACGTGTTCTTCCAGTCGCTCAACGACCCGATTCTGTCGCTGCTCGCCGCGGTGATCTTCGCGTTCTTCGCGCTGGGCATCAAGGGACGCTTCCCGCTGGCGGACATGCAGAAGATGATCAGCAAGGGCATCGCACCGCTGTCGGCGATCCTGCTGATTCTCGGCGCGGGCGGCGGCTTCAAGCAGATGCTGACGTCGATCCATCTGGACACGATCATCGTTTCTCATACAGCGACGTGGGCCGTGAGCCCGCTCGTGCTGGCGTGGCTGATCGCGGCGCTGCTGCGCGTGTGCGTCGGCTCGGCGACGGTTGCGACCGTTGCGGCGTCGGGCATCGTCGCACCGCTGCTGATGTCGCATCCGGGCGTCTCGCCGGAACTGATGGTGCTGGCGACGGCGTCCGGCGCGGTGATGCTGTCGCACGTGAACGACTCCGGCTTCTGGCTCTTCAAGGAGTATTTCCAGCTGACGGTGGCGCAGACGCTGCGCACCTGGACGCTGATGCTGTGCGTGCAGTCGCTGGTGGGACTGGGCGGCGTGCTGCTCATCAATATGTTCATCGGCTAAGATAGGCGACCCGCCGCGCGCGCAGTGCGTCACGCGGGACGCCTAACCCAGAACCCTTCATGTCGAGCCAAGCCAAACCCGATCCCGCCGAAGTCCCGCTGATTCCCGATCAGCGGCGCGAGGCCATGCTGCGTCAGCTACGCCGGGACAAGGTGCTCTCCGTGCATCAGTTGATGGAATCGTTCAACTGTTCGCACATGACGGTGCGGCGCGACATCGCCGCGCTGGAGGAAGCCGGCTTCGTCTACACGGTGCCGGGCGGCGTGCGCATTGCGAGTCACCTGAACACCGAGCCGAGCCATCAGTCGAAGGCGGTCGTCGAGCAGCCGCAGAAGCAGGCCATCGCGCGCCGCGCCTGTGAAGGTCTGCGCCCCGGCATGTCCATCTATCTCGATGCCGGCACCACCATGCTGTCGTTCGTGCCGCATATCGCCGAACTCTCGAACATGACGGTCGTCACCAACGACTTCGAGATCGTGCGCGAACTCGCGAGCGCGCAGCATGTGAACGTCATCCACATCGGCGGCCAGCTCGATCACAAGAACCTGTCGAGCGTCGGCACGCTGGCGGCGGCCACGTTGCGTCAGGTCGTGCTCGACGTGGCCTTCATCTCGGCAAGTTCATGGGATCTGCGCCGCGGCGTGACCACGCCCTCGGCGCCGAAAGTGGAAGTGAAACTCGCGGCCATGGACGCCGCATCGCGCACCGTGCTGACGGTCGCGAGTTCCAAGTACGGCACGGTCGGGCTGTACAAGGTCGCGAGCCTGGAGCGCTTCGACCAGGTGATCACCGACGACGGCCTCGCCCCCGCCGCGGCGACCGGCATCCGGCAATCGGGCATCGATCTCGCGCTGGCTTCGGTGGCGTGACACGCTGCGTTCGTCGGATTCTCTGCTTCAATGCGGCCTGGCGCGCTCCGCACGCCTGAATAACCCCACTACAATGAGCGCCGCACCCGGCGCGTCAATTCTCATTCGAATGGCCTGAGGAATCGGGCGGACCCGCCGCGCATGGCGACAGCGTTCGCCCCCTTCCTGGAGCGTCCATGTTCGGTAACTTGCGTATCGAAAGAGGCCCTGACTGGCAGGTCCACGTCTCCACGGACAGCTGGATGGTCGCGACACTGCTGGTCGTCGCGCTGCTGCTGGGCATCCTGCTCGCAAGCACCGTCTGCTATTACCTGACGCGCTGGATCATGCTGATGATCGTCAGCCGGCTCGCGCGCAAGGAAGGGCGCAAGTGGCTGGTCGCCGCGGAGCGTCATCGCGTGTTTCACCGGCTCGCGCCGCTCGTGCCCGCGGCGATCGTGTTCTGGGCGGCGCCGCTGCTCACCGGGCTGACCTTTCCGATCATCCCGGCGCTCGGGCAGCCGCTCGCCATCCTCGCTGCATGCTTCATGGTCGTGACGCTGGTGCGCGCCGCGCTCGCGCTGCGCGACAGCATCGAGGAACGCTACAGCCACTTTCCGTCCGCGAGCGAGCGGCCCATCAAGAGCTTTCTGCAGATCGCCACCATCGTGGTCTATCTGGTCGCGCTGATCGCGATCGTCTCGATCGTGCTGGAACGCTCGCCGGTCTATCTGCTGACGGGCCTCAGCGCGATCACCGCGCTGCTCATCATCATCTTCCGCGATTCGCTGCTGGGCTTCGTCGCCAGCATCCAGCTCGCGGCGTACGACATGCTGCGCGTGGGCGACTGGATCGAGGTGCCGGGTTTCGTCGCCGACGGCACGGTGATCGATATCGCGTTGAACACCATCAAGGTCCGCAACTTCGACAACACCATCGTGATGTTGCCCAGCCAGGTGCTGCTGGCGAACAGCGTCAAGAACTGGCGCGGGATGACGGAAGCAGGCGCGCGCCGGTTGCGGCATGCCATCCATTTCGATGTCGATACGATTCGCTATCCCGACGATCGCTTGCTCGCGCAATTGCATGAGGCGTTCGACCTTCCGCTCGCCGTGCCCGACGACGAACGCCGCACCAATCTCGGGCTGTACCGCCGCTATCTCGGCGCGTGGTTCAGGGCGCATCCGGCGGTGCGGCGCGACATGCCGGTGGTGATACGCCAGGTGCAATCGGCGGCGCCCGTGCTGGCGCTGGAAATCTGCGTGTATCTCGCGGAAATCCGCTGGGAGCGCTACGAAGCGCTTCAGTCCGACATGCTCGATCACGCCTATGGCGTCGTCCCAATGTTCAGCCTGCGCTGCTGGCAACCGGACCGCGGCACAGCCGTAATGCAATGAGCTAATGCCCGCTTATCAGGTCGACAGGCATGAATGCGGCAGTGCGGCATTCCGGATTCAATGATATCGATTTAACTTTTTCGATTAAAAGATTGAATCGAGTTCGATTAACTGGGAATACGGACTGCTTCCACAACATAAATTGCCGATTGCGTGCATTATCGCGGGTTATTTTTTCTGCCTGTTGTCTTTTGCTCAATCCTTTTGCGCCTGAAGAAAACGGGGATGCAAAAAGAATGAAACCCGATAATTGAAAGCGAATTGCGTCGGGCGATTTCGTTTATCGAAACAATAATAAGGTTTGATTGATATGAACATTGCTTTCAGGAGAATAATTTTTCTGCCGAAGGCGTGCGTTGAGAGACAACTGAGCTTGGAGGCGAAAGAGAGGGTGGCCTATGCTTGCGCTTAGCCGTTAAAGAGAAGCTCGACGAAGGATGAGTCCTGGCTTTTTTTGAAGCGGGTGTGAGACAGGAGCGCCGTAAGCCTGAGGAACAGCGCAAACGTTTCCATAACCCGTGCTAAAAGGACCACTTTGTCGGCTCAAAACCTGAGAGAACTGCGTGCGCCTGAAAACCGCTCCCGCCACACCGGGAGCGGTCGACAATGCACGCAAGCCGGAGCTGACGATGGCCGTCGAATACAGCTTTGCAAGAAAAAATGATTTGGTCGCATCTTCGCGCTTCGGTTGGTTTAACTCCTTTCCCCTATTCATCGCTTTCTCCCTGGCGATAATCGCCAGCCTGGCGAGCACTGACGCGCAAGCGCTCTGTCTCGGCACGACTTCGGTGTCGTGCACAGGCGCGAATGGCGCCTTTGTCGGCACGACGCCGCAGCAGACGGTGACCGTCCAGTCCGGCGCGACGCTCACTCCAGGACTCGGCACGGCGCTCAGCATGTCCGGCGCCAATCCGACGCTCGTCAACAACGGCACCATCGATCCTTCGCTGCTCGGCGTCCTGAGCGTGCTGGCGACGGGCGCGGTGGTGGGCAACGCGTCGGCGAACAACGTGAGCGTCACCAATGCCGGCACGATCAGGGGCACGACGGGCCTGCTCGGCGTCAATCTCGCCGACCTGACCGGCCTCGCGCTGGTCGCGCAGAACGGCACGGGCGGCACCACGACGATCAACAACAGCGGCACGCTGGGCACGACGGCGCTGCTTGGCGTCACCCTGATTCCCAACGACGCAGCCACGGTGGCGTCCTACGGCGGCGCGCGCACGGACTTCACCAACACCGGCACGATCAACGGACGGGTCGCGTTTCAGGCGCCGACCTCGGGAGCGGGCAACACCTTCACCAATGGCGGCACGATCAACGGCAGCGTGTCGATGGGTGCGGGAACCACGAACACGTTCACGGCGCAGACGGGCTCGTCGGTGAGCACCGCGCCCGGCGCGAGCCTGAACGTGCTGGGTGTCGCGGGGCTTTCGCTGGGCTTTGCGGTGCCGGGCATCGTGGACGGCGGCGCGGGCGGCAACAACACGCTCTTGCTGACGCAGGCGGGGGGCGGTCCGACGACGGGCACCATCAATACGTCGAACTACATCAACTTCCAGCATCTCGGCTTGAACAGCGGCACCTGGACGCTCAACGGCGCCTCGACGGTGCTGGACACGACGCTCCTCGGCGGCTCGACGGCCATTTTCAATGATGGCGGCGCGTTCGGCACCGGCACGATCACGTCGACCGGCGGCACGATCCAGGCGGGAACCGCGGGCCTGACGGTCGGCAATGCGGTGACGCTCGGCACGGGCGGCCTCACGGTGCAGGGCACGAACGGCACGACGCTCTCGGGCGTCATGTCGGGCACAGGTGGCCTCACGAAGAACGGCACAGGCACGTTGACGCTTTCGGGCGCGGACACCTACACCGGCGGCACCAGCATCAACGCCGGCACGCTGGCGCTGGGCGCGGGCGGCAGCCTGGCGCCGGCCGGCGCCGTGACGCTCACCGGCGCGGGGGCGGGCTTCAATATCGCGGGGGCGAGCGGGCCGCAGACCATCGGCGGGCTGAACGGCGTGGCAGGTTCTCTTATCGGACTCGGGGCGAACACGCTGACGTTCGGCGATGCCAGCAACGGCGCCTTCGGCGGCACGATCAGCGGCACGGGCGGCATCGTCAAGAGTGGTACGGGCACCGAAACACTGACGGGCGCGAACACCTACACCGGCGGCACCACGATCAACGCCGGCAAGCTCGCGCTGGGCGCGGGCGGCAGCCTGGCGCCGACCGGCGCGGTGAATCTCGCGGGCGCGGGCACGTCGTTCGACTTGAGCGGCGCGTCGGGCGCGCAGACCATTGGCGCGCTGAGCGGTATCGGCGGAACGTCAGTGCTGCTGGGGGCGAATTCGCTGAGTCTCGGCGGCGCGACCAGCGCGGCGTTCGGCGGCGCGATCAGCGGCACGGGCGGCATCACCAAGACCGGCACCGGCACCGAAACGCTGACCGGCGCGAACACTTATACCGGCGGCACGACGATCAGCGGCGGCACGCTCGCGCTGGGCGCGGGAGGCAGCCTGGCCTCGACGGGCGCGGTGAATCTCAACGGCGCGGGCGCTGCGTTCAATATCGCGGGCGCGAGCGGCCCGCAGACCATCGGGGCGTTGAGCGGGATCAGCGGGACGTCGGTTGCGCTAGGCAACAACGGGCTCACCTTCGGCGATGCCGGCAACGCCACGTTCGGCGGCGCGATCAGTGGTGCGGGCGGCATCACCAAGGCGGGCACGGGCACCGAGACGCTGACCGGCGCGAACACCTTCACCGGCGGCACCACGATCAATTCCGGCACGCTGGCTCTGGGCGCGGGCGGCAGTCTGGCCTCGACCGGCGCGGTGACGCTCGCGGGCGCAGGCTCGGGCTTCAACATCGCCGGGGCGAGCGGGCCGCAGACCATCGGCGCGCTGAACGGCGTGGCGGGCTCGACGATCGGACTCGGCGCGAACACGCTGGGATTCGGCGATGCCGGCAACGGCACGTTCGCCGGCACGATCAACGGCACGGGCGGCATCGTCAAGAACGGTACGGGAACCGAAACACTCACTGCGGCCAACACCTACACCGGCGGCACGACGATCAACGCCGGAACGCTCGCGCTAGGAGCGGGCGGCAGCCTGGCATCGACGGGCGCGGTGAACCTGGGGGGCGCGGGTGCATCGTTCGATCTCAGCGGCGCGACCGGCGCGCAAACGATTGGCGCGCTGAGCGGAGTCGGGGGAACCTCGGTGGCATTGGGCGGGAACGGACTCACGTTCGGCAACGGCGCCAACGCGACCTTCGGCGGCTCGATCGGCGGAACGGGCGGGATCACCAAGGCGGGCACGGGCACCGAGACGTTGACGGGCGCGAATACCTACACCGGCGGGACGACGATCGGCGCCGGCACGCTGGCGCTGGGCGCGGGCGGTAGTCTGGCGTCGAACGGGGCGGTTACGCTCACGGGCCTGGGTTCGGGCTTCGACATCAGCGGCGCGAGCGGGCCGCAGTCGATTGGCGGTCTGAACGGCGTAGCCGGATCGACGATCGGTCTCGGCGCCAACACGCTGGCATTCGGCGACGGCAACAACGGCACGTTCGCTGGTGCGATCAATGGAACGGGCGGCATCGTCAAGAATGGCGCGGGGGTCGAAACGCTGAGCGGCGCGAACACCTACACCGGCGGCACGACGATCAATGCGGGCGGCATTGCGTTGAGCGCCACGGGCAGTCTCGCTCCGACGGGCGCGGTGAATCTCGCGGGAACGGGCGCATCGCTGGATCTCACCAATGCGAGCGGCGCGCAGACGATCGGGGCGTTGAGCGGGGTCGGCGGGACGTCAGTGCTGCTGGGCGCGAATCCCTTGACCTTCGGCGATGCCACCAACGCCACCTTCGGCGGCGCGATCAGCGGCGCGGGCGGTCTGATCAAGAACGGTACGGGCACGGAAACGCTGACGGGTGCGAACACCTACACCGGCGGCACGGCGATCAACGCCGGCACGCTCGCGCTGGGCGCGGGCGGCAGTCTGGCGTCGAATGGTGCGGTCACGCTCACGGGCTTGGGTTCGGGTCTCGATATCAGTGGCGCCAGCGGGCCGCAGTCGATCGGCGGTCTGAACGGCGTAGCCGGTTCGGTGATCGGTCTCGGCGCCAATACGCTTGCGTTCGGTGACGGCAACAACGGCACGTTCGCCGGCACGATCAACGGGACGGGTGGCATCGTCAAGAATGGTGGAGGCGTCGAAACGCTCACGGGCGCGAACACCTACACCGGCGGCACGACGATCAATGCAGGCGGCATCGCAGTCGGCGCGGGTGGCAGTCTGGCATCGACGGGTGCGGTCAATCTCGCGGGAGCAGGAACGTCGCTGGACCTGGCGAATGCAGGCGGCGCGCAGACAATTGGTGCATTGAGCGGTGTCGGCGGCAGTGCGGTGCTGCTGGGCGCGAATCCCTTGACCTTCGGCGATGCGACCAACGCAAACTTCGGCGGCGCGATAAGTGGCACAGCCGGCATCGTTAAAAACGGTACGGGTACCGAAACACTCACCGGCGCCAACACCTTCACCGGCGGCACGACGATCAACGCCGGCACGCTCGCGCTGGGCGCGGGCGGCAGTCTGGCGTCGACGGGCGCGGTCACGCTCACGGGCCCAGGCGCAGGCTTTGATATTGGCGGAGCGAGCGGACCGCAGACCATCGGCGCGTTGAACGGCGCAGCGGGCTCGGTGGTTGGTCTCGGAGCGAACACGCTCGCATTCGGCGATGCCGCCAACGGCACGTTCGCCGGCACGATCAATGGCACAGGCGGTCTCGTGAAGAACGGCACAGGGACCGAAACGCTCACGGGCGCGAACACCTATACCGGCGGTACGGGCATCAACGCGGGCACGCTGGCGCTCGGCGCAGGCGGCAGTCTGGCATCGAATGGAGCGGTCACGCTCTCGGGCGTCGGCGCGGGCCTCGATATCAGCGGAGCGAGCGGGCCGCAGAGCATTGGCGGTCTGAACGGCGTAGCCGGTTCGGTGATCGGTCTCGGCGCCAACACGCTGGCATTCGGCGACGGCAACAACGGCACGTTTGCCGGTGCGATCGGCGGCACGGGCGGCATCGTCAAGAACGGCGCGGGGGTCGAAACGCTGAGCGGCGCGAACACCTACACCGGCGGCACGACGATCAATGCGGGCGGCATCGCAGTCGGCGCGGGCGGAAGCCTCGCTTCGACAGGCGCGGTGAACCTCGCGGGAACGGGCGCATTGCTTGATCTCGCCAATGCAGGCAGTGCACAGACGATCGGCGCGTTGAGCGGTGTCGGCGGTACTTCAGTGCTGCTGGGCGCGAACCCGCTGACCTTCGGTGACGCAACCAACGCCTCGTTCGGCGGCGCCATCAGCGGCGCGGGCGGCCTTATCAAGAACGGTACGGGCACGGAGACGCTGACGGGTGCGAACACCTATACCGGCGGTACTGCGATCAACGCTGGCACGCTGGCGTTGGGCGCGGGCGGCAGTCTCGCGTCGAATGGTGCGGTCACGCTTACGGGCTTGGGTTCGGGTCTCGATATCAGTGGCGCCAGCGGGCCGCAGTCGATCGGCGGTCTGAACGGCGTCGCCGGATCGACGATCGGCCTTGGCAACAACACACTCGCATTCGGCGATGGCAACAACGGCACGTTCGCTGGTGCAATCAACGGCACGGGCGGCCTCGTCAAGAATGGTGGAGGCGTCGAAACGCTGACAGGCGCGAATACCTACACCGGCGGCACGACGATCAACGCGGGCGGCATCGCGTTGGGCGCCACGGGCAGTCTCGCTCCGACGGGCGCGATCGATCTCGCGGGAACGGGCGCATCGCTCGATCTGAGCAACGCAGGCGGTGCGCAGACAATCGGCGCGTTGAGCGGTGTCGGCGGGACGTCGGTGCTGCTGGGCGCAAATCCCTTGACCTTCGGCGATGCGACCAGCGCCACCTTCGGCGGCACGATCAGCGGCACGGCCGGCGTGATCAAGAACGGCACAGGCACCGAAACGCTGACCGGCGCCAACACCTTCACCGGCGGCACGACGATCAACGCCGGAACACTCGCGCTGGGCGCAGGCGGCAGTCTGGCCGCGACCGGCGCGCTGAATCTCGCCGCGAACACCGGCTTCGACATCAGCGGCGCCAGTGGACCGCAGACGGTCGGCGCGTTGAACGGCGCGGCGGGTTCGGCTATCGGCCTGGGCAACAACACACTCGCATTCGGCGACGTCGCCAACGGCACCTTCGCGGGCACGATCAACGGCGCGGGCGGCATCGTCAAGAACGGCGCGGGCACCGAAACGCTCACCGCCGCCAACACCTTCACCGGCGGCACGACCATCAACGCCGGAACGCTCGCACTGGGCGCGGGCGGCAGCCTGTCGCCGACCGGCATCGTCGATCTGGTGAACGCGGGCGCGGCGCTCGACGTGAGCGGCGCCACCACGGCGCCGGCAATCGGCTCGCTCGCGGGCGCGGCCGGCACCAACGTGACGCTCGGCGCCAACACGCTGCAACTCGGCGACGCGAACAACGCCACCTTCGGCGGCACGATCTCCGGCACCGGCGGCCTGGTCAAGACGGGCGCGGGCACCGAAACCCTCACCGGCGCCAACACCTTCACCGGCGGCGCGACGATCAATGCAGGCACGCTCGCGCTGGGCGCGGGCGGCAGCCTCACTCCGACAACCTCGGTGACGCTGACCGGCCCCGGCGCGGGCTTCGACATCGGCGGGGCGAGCGGACCGCAGACGATCGGCGCGCTGAACGGCGTGAGCGGCTCCGTCGTGGGCCTCGGCAACAACACGCTCACGTTCGGCACCGCCGCCGACGGCACCTTCGCCGGAGCAATCGACGGCGCGGGCGGCATCGTCAAGAACGGCGCGGGCACGCAGGCGCTGAGCGGCGCGAACACCTTCACCGGCGGCACGACGGTCAATGCCGGCACCATCGCGGTCGGCGCGGGCGGCAGCCTGGCATCGACCGGCGCGGTGAATCTCGCGAACGCCGGCACCGCGCTCGATGTGAGCGGCGCAGGCGCGCCGCAGACCATCGGCGCGCTGAGCGGCGTCGGCGGCACCTCGGTCGCACTCGGCGGCAATACGCTGACCTTCGGCGATGCCGGCGACGCCACCTTCAACGGCACGATCGGCGGGACGGGCGGCATCGTCAAGCAAGGCACGGGCACGGAAACGCTCACCGCGGCGCAGACCTTCACGGGCGGCGCCAACATCGGCGCAGGCAGGCTGGTGCTCGCGGGCGCGGGCGACCTCGCCGCGGGCAGCGCGGTCAATCTGTCGGGTACCGGCGCCGATCTCGACCTGAGCGCCGCGAACGGCCCGCGTACGATCGGCGCGCTGAGCGGCGTCGGCGGCACTGCGGTCACGCTCGGCAACACCGCGCTGACGCTCGGCGACGCCAACAGCACCACTTTCGGCGGCGCGATCAACGGCACCGGCGGCGTCACCAAGGACGGCAGCGGCACGCTCACGCTCACCGGCGGCAACACCTTCACCGGCGGCACCACCGTGAACGCGGGCACCATTGCGGTCGGCGCGGGCGGCAGCCTGGCATCGACCGGCGCGGTCAACCTCGCGAACGCCGGCACCGCGCTCGATGTCAGCGGCGCGGACACGCCGCAAACCATCGGCGCGCTGAGCGGCGTGGGCGGCACCTCGGTCGCGCTGGGCGGCAACACGCTGGCCTTCGGCGATGCGGGCAACACCACCTTTGGCGGCACGATCGGCGGGACGGGCGGCATCGTCAAGCAAGGCAGCGGCACGCAGACGCTCACGGGCGCGCAGACCTTCACCGGCAACACGACGATCAACGCCGGCACGCTCGCACTCGGCGCAGGCGGCTCGCTGGACAGCGCGAGCATCGTCGATATCGGCCAGCCCGGCGCAACGCTCGACGTAAGCGGCGCCAGCACGAATCCGACGCTCGGCGGGCTCTCGGGCGTCGCGGGCGGCAGCGTGCTGCTCGGCTCGCACAGCCTGAATCTCGCGGTCAACGGCAATTCGGTCTACGGCGGCACCATCAGCGGCATGGGCGGCATCGTGAAGACAGGCACGGGCTCGCAGACGCTCGACGGCGCCAATACCTTCACCGGCGGCACCTCGCTCGCGGACGGCACGCTCGTGCTCGGCAATACCGGCGCGCTCGGCTCCGGCGGCCTCAGCGTCGATGCCCCGTCGACGTTGGATACCTCCACGGCGCTCACCATCGGCAACGCGGTCACGCTGAACACGGGCGCGACCTTCGGCGGCAGCAACGATCTCACGCTGACGTCGCCGGTGACGGGCGGCGGCGGCATCACCAAGGACGGCGCCGCCAACCTGACCCTCGCCGGCAACAACAGCTACGGCGGCGGCACCACGCTCAACAGCGGCTCGATCACCGCGAACACCGGCACCGCGCTCGGCAGCGGCACCGTCACGCTCAACGGCGGCACGCTCAACACGGGCACCACGCAAGTAGCGATCTCGACCCTCAACGGCGTGTCCGGATCGGCGGTCAACGTGGGCACGGGTGGCATCGCGGTGGGCGGCGGCGACTACGGCGGCACCATCGGCGGCGCGGGCGGCGTGACCAAGACGAGTCCCGGCACGCTCACGCTCACCGGCGAGAACACCTACACGGGCGGCACGACCATCAACAGCGGCACGCTGCAAGTGGGCAACGGCGGCACCAGCGGCAGCATCACCGGTCCGATCAACAACAACGGTTCGCTGGTGTTCAACAGCTCGGGCAACGTGACCTATGGCGGCAGCATCAGCGGCAGCGGCACGGTGACGAAGGTCGGCGACGGCACGCTGTCGCTGACCGGCAACAACACGAGCACTGGCCCGGTGGCGGTGGGCGGCGGCACGCTCGACGTCGCCGGCGCGATGCCCGCCGCACCCGTGACGGTCGGTTCGGGCGGCACGGTGTCGGGCAGCGGCACGGTTGGCAGCGTCGTGGTCCACGACGGCGGCACGGCTGCCGCGACGACGCCCGGACAGGCGCTCAACGTCGCCGGCAACGTCACCTTCGAACCCGGCTCGAACTACAACGTCGGCGCGAATCCGCAGCAGCAGAGCGGCAAGATCCTGGCGGGCGGCACGACGACGATCCAGGGCGGCACCGTCAACGTGCAGGCCGGCGGCGGCAAGTGGGGGCTCGACAACAACTACACCATCCTCACCTCGCAGGGCGGCGTGAACGGGACCTTCACCAACGCGACGTCGAACCTGGTGTTCCTCACGCCGACGCTCGGCTACGACGCCAACAACGTGTATCTGTCGCTGGTGCCGAACGGCGTGCTGTTCCCGTCGATCGCGGCGACGCCGAACCAGCGCGCGGCGGCCACGGCCATCGCCCAGCTCGGCGTCGGCAATCCGGTGTTCGACGCCATCTTCCTGTCCGATGCGCCGAGCGCCCGCTGGGGCTTCGCGACGCTCGCGGGCGAGATCTACGCAAGCACGCGCAGCATGCTGGTCGACGACAGCCGCCTCTTGCGCGACGCCGTCACCGACCGTCTGCGCCGCGGCCTCTCGCCGGAGGACGGACCGCTGGCGGCGCTGTCGTCATCGCAAGGCGCGATGTGCGACGACACCTCGACGAACGCGGCCGGCACGACGCATCGCGGCTCCAGCGCGGCCTGCGCCGAGCGCGCGCCGTGGCGGCCGACGGTCTGGGCGCAGGGCTATGGCGCGCATGACCGGCTGAACGGCCCGAGCGGCTTATCCGATGTGACGCAGACCACCAGCGGCTTCTTCGCCGGCGTCGATACGGCGGTGGACGATCACTGGCGCGTGGGCGCGGCGGCGGGCTTCGGTCACGGCTCGATCAGCGACGACCTCAACGCCAGCGCTTCGGTGGACAGCTATCACCTTGCGCTGTACGGCGGTGCGCAGTACGGCCCGCTGGGCGTGCGCATGGGTGGCGGCTACTCGTGGAATCATGCGGACACGGATCGCACGATCGGCTTCTCGGGCTTCAACGCGAAGGAAAGCTCGGGTCAGACGACCAAGATCGGACAGGTCTTCGGCGAGGTGGGTTATGGCATCGCGGCGGGACCGGTCGCGGTGGAACCGTTCGCCGCGCTCGCTTACGTGAACGTGTCTTCGGACGGCTTCGAAGAGAGCGGGCCGGCCGCGCTCAAGGGCGACTCCGACAATCAGGGCATCACCTATTCGACGCTCGGCGCACGGGCCGCATGGCGCTTCTATCCCGGCGCACGCGGCATGCTGACTGCCCGCGCGATGGCCGGCTGGCGGCATGCGATGGGCGATACCACGCCGGTCTCGCGTGTGGCGTTCGTCGCGGGCGGCAGCGCGTTCGACGTGACTGGCGTGCCGATCGCGCGGGATGCCGCTGTGGTGGAACTGGGCGTGGATGCCGCGATCACGAAGAACCTGAGCTTCGGCGTGCAGTACTCCGGCCAGTATGGCGGCGGTGCGCAGGATCACACGCTGACGGGGAATTTGCAGTGGAAGTTCTGATGGGCGGCGCGCCCTGGGTCTTGCGAGGGCGCGCCGTGTCGAGCCTGGCTTTTCTTCGGGAAGCCCAGCTGGCAGGCGCGCTTACCCTACAGCGCCACTTCCGGCGGCGCCTGACGGAAGAACTTCGTGATCCAGCACAGGTAAGCGATCCCCACCACGAACCAGACTGCGCCGAGCACGAGCGCCCGCGTTTCCAGGCTCGCGAGCAGCCAGATATCGGCGATGGCGCCAATGGCCGGAAACACCAGTCCGCCCAGCATGCCGATACGGCGTTCGCCATGATTCCCTGACAGCCAGATGCGGATCACGCAGAGATTGACGGCCGTGAACGCGAGGAACGCGCCGAAGTTGATGAACGACGTCGATGTCGCGACATCCATCTTCAACGCGATCAAGCCGACCACGCCCGCAATCGCGATGTTGAACGCCGGCGTCTTGAAGCGCGGATGCACGAAGCCGAAGATGCGTCGTGGCAGGATCTCGTCGCGTCCCATCGCATACAGCAGGCGGCCGACGCTCGCTTGCGCCGAAATGCCCGAAGCGAACTGCGCGAGAATCAGCCCTGCGAGGAACACGCTCACGAAGAGATCGCCGCCGATCATCTTCGCGACCTCGAACGCCGCCGAATCCGTATCCTTGAATTCGACGCCGGGGTGCGCGAGCTGCATCGTCCAGGCGGCAATCACGAAGATGGCGCCGCCGATCAACGCAATCAGCACGATGGCGCGCGGCATGTTCTTCTTCGGTTCGATGGTTTCCTCCGTGAGCGTGGACACCGCGTCGAAGCCGAGATACGAATAGGCGGCAATCGCGGCGCCCGCCATCGTCACGCCGAGCGGCACATGCGGCTTGAAGAACGGCTCGGCCATCGCGATGCCGCCCGGCCCGGCAACCGCTGCGGCGTAATGCCAGCAGAGCGCGACGAACAGCGCGACGATCACGAGCTGCACGATCATCAGCACGATGTTGAAGCGCGCCGCCAGTTCGATGCCGACGATGTTCAGTCCGCTCGTCAGCATGATGAACGCGACGATCCACACCCACGACGGCACATGCGGGAACGCGGCGTTGAGATAGGCCGCGCCGATCAGCCAGATCACCATCGGCAGGAAGAAATAGTCGAGCAGCGTCGCCCAGCCGATCATGAAGCCGAGATGCGCGTTGAAGGTCTTGCGCGTGTAGGTGTAGGCCGAGCCCGCCACCGGAAAGAGCCGTGCGAGCTTGCCATAGCTCAGGGCCGTGAAGACGATCGCGATGAGTGCGAGCAGATAGGCGAGGGCGGCCGTGTCGCCGCTGGCTTTGGCGAGCACGCCATAGGTGCCGTACACGATCAGCGGCGCCATGTAGGCCAGGCCGAACAGCAGCACCGACGGCAAGCCGAGCGTGCGTTTCAGATGCGTGGGTCCGGAAGATGAAGTCTGCATGGTGTCTCCTGGCCGCGGCGGCGGCCGGTGGTGTTGTGATTCTGTGATTCGACCAGCGTGTCGTGCGGTCAGCCTGCTTTGCGGGCGCGCGCGTCGATCAACAGCGAACGGGTGCCGTCGGCTTCCTGGACGGCTGTCAGACCAAGCGCAACGCGCGCGTCATGGTGGTAGTTGTAGTGCTCGCGGCTGGCTTCGAGTCGCTTCAGGTCGATGTCCGCCTTCGTCACGGTCTCCGCGCCGCCCAGTTCGACGACGGTTTCGCCAAAAGGATCGATGAGCGCGGACAAGCCGGGGAACGTCAACGCTTCATCGCCCGAGCCGCAGCGATTGACCATGAGCGCGAACATCTGGTTTTCCATCGCGCGCGCGGCGATGGCGCGGCGATGCACCGGACCGAACGGATCCATGTTGCCGTTCGTCACGAGCAACAGGTCCGCATCCAGCGCGCCAATCGCACGCGCGGTCTCGGGAAACTCGATGTCGTAGCAGATCAGCAGGCCCACTGTGAGGCCGTTCCACATGCAGGTGGAGAAGCGGTCGCCCGGCGTGTAGATGCCAATGTCCGACGCCCACAAATGCGTCTTGCGATAACGCAGTGCAATCTCGCCGCGTTCGTCGATGAGCACTGTCGTGTTGTGCAAACGCGCGCCTTCGCGCTCGGTGAATCCCACCGCTGCGGCCACGCGGCGTTGACGTGCGGCGTCGCGCACCGCGGTCAACGCGGGGCCGTCGAGCGCCTGCGCCAGTTGCGCCACGTTCTCGCGCACCGGAAAGCCCGACAGCGTGGTCTCGGGAAACACGATCAGCTTCGTGCCGCCGGAGGTGTCGGCGTTCGAGATCGTCTGCACGACCTTGCGCGTGTTGTGCGCGAGATCGCCGTCGATCAGTTGCAGTTGCGCCAGCTCCACTTGCATTGCCCGTCTCCTTCCATATCCCTTTCAGACGCGCTGAACACGCCGGATGCGTCGCGCCATGTGATGATTCGCGCCTGGACTGCCGGCGTCTCGGCCGATTATCAAGGTAATATTTTTGGCGAGAAATTACCCATCCGGGGTACCCCACAGGAGCACTGCATGGAGTTGGAATGGCGGGATCTCGCCTTTCACCGGGAGATCGGCTCGGCCATCGAGGCCCTCGACGGCCCGCAATTCTGGGCGCGTCTCACACGCGTGCTGGAACGGCACGTGGCCTTCGACAGCTGGGTCGCATTGCGCTTCCTGCGCGATGACTCGCCGCACGTGCTGGCCGAGCAGGCCTTGCCCGACGGCAAGATCGACGTATTGTTCCAGCACTATCTGTCGGCAATGTATCAGCTCGATCCGTTCTATCTCGCCGCCTTCGAGATGCGTCAGTCGGGCTTCTACACGCTCGCCGACGTCGCGCCCGACAACTTCCGCATGACCGAGTATTACCAGCGCTACTTCAAGCGCAATATCGTCGGCGATGAAGTGCATTTCAACGTGTACATCGGGCAGAACGAGACGATGGGTCTGTCGCTGGGCAAGACGAGCCGGTATGACGATCGCGAGACCGCGCTGCTCACGCTCTATGCGCCGTGGGTGTTGGCGCTGATGCAGCAGCGCGTGCGCTTCGAGCGAGAAGCGGCGCACGAGGCGCATGCGCCCGTGGAAGGCGATGACCAGCACATGGCCGCGCGCTTCGGCACGCTGGGCAGCCGGAGTGGGCGAAGCGTGCTGACGGCGCGCGAGACTGAAGTGGCGATGCTGATCCTGCGCGGCTTTTCCTCACGCGCGATCTCCGAGAAACTGGCGATCTCGTTTGAAACCGTGCGGGCGCACAAGAAGCATATCTACGCGAAGCTCGGCGTGAATTCACAGTCCGAGCTCTTTGCGATGTTCTACGAGTCCGACATGGATGCGAAGTGAGTCTCGATGAATAACCCCTTGCACACGACACCCGTCGCGCAGGCGCAGTTGCGCCTGCAACAGGCGCGCCGCCTGCTCGCGATTGCCCAGACGGGACTTCACTATGCCACCGGCGATTTCGACCGCGAGCGCTATGAGGAAATCGCGCAGATCGCGCATGCGCAACTCGCGGAGCTGGCGTCGATGGACACGCAGCACGTCGCGCAACTCTTCGCCTTCGAGTCCGGTTATGCCAATCCGAAGCTCGACGTGCGCTGTGCCGTATTCGATGACGAAGGGCGCATTCTGTTGGTGCGCGAGCTTGCGGATGGCAGGTGGTCGCTGCCGGGCGGATGGGCTGATATCGGTGTATCGCCGGCTGCGAACGCGGCCAAGGAAGCGCGCGAGGAGAGCGGCTTCACCGTCGATATCGTGCGCCTGCTTGCCGTGTGGGACATGAATGCGCATGCGCACCCGCCGTCCGTGTTCCATATCTGGAAGCTGGTGTTTCTCGGGCGGATTGCGCAGGCCGGCGACATCATCGGCAGCGAGACGAACGAGACCGGGTTCTTCCCGCTCGATGCCCTGCCGCCGCTCTCGCTGGGTCGCATCCTGCCCGAACAGATCAGGCGGCTCGATGCATTGCGCCGCAGCGATCAGGTGGACTTCGACTGAAGCGCCCGCGCGCCCGGACCCACTCTGTGGATGTTGGCGGCGTACACCCAGTCGCGCGCGTGGTGCGCGATGAAATCCATGAATGCGGGCGGGCCGCTGCAATAGATCTGCGTGTTGGCGCGTGCGGGACTGAGCGCATGCGTACACGCTTGTTCGAAGAGCGCATGAGGCAGATCCACATGACGATGCACCTTGCCGTGATGACGCAGGGCGTCGATCTCGTCGTGCTGCGCGCTGCGGTCCGCGGACTGCAGGAAATGATGCAGCTCGAAGCGTTGTCCGGCCACGGCGAGCCGCCGTGCAATGCCCGCTATCGTCCGGGTGCTCGTGCCGCCCGCAAACAGGATGGAGCGCGTGTGCTGCTCCGGAATTGCGGAAGTGCCTGCCGGACCGGCGATGACGGGACTGAGGTTGTCGCGCATGTCTTCTCCATGAATCGTTCGTTGGTGTGCCACGAATCGAGGCGGCATCGACGGCAATGCGCCTTCTGACCGAGAGTAGGTGCAGGCCGCGACGGCAACAAGGCGCTCGGCCGAATGTCTGTCATATAGGCATGCTGATAAGCGGTCCCCGCGTTTCATCTGACCGAAGAGGTCCAGTGCGGCGTCCGGTCAAGCGCGAAAAACCGTGCGTTTTCGCTTCATCGGTCCGTGAAGTCTGCCTACACTACGTGCTTAGGCTCACGTCCAGGGGAAGCGATCATGTCTCTTCAGACACATGGCTATGACGTCCTGCACAATCCGCGCTTGAATCACGGGACGGCGTTCACGCTCGAAGAACGCAAGGCCTGGCGCATCGAAGGGCTGTTGCCGCCCGGAGTCAGCTCGCTCGAATTGCAGATTGCGCGCACGCATGCCGAGCTGCCGCAACTCGATAGCGACCTGCAGCGCTACCTGTTTCTCTCCGACATGCAGGCCCGCAACGAAACACTCTTCTATGCGTTGCTGATGTCCGATCCGGCCAGCTACATGCCGATCGTCTACACGCCGACAGTCGGCGAAGCATGCCAGAAGTTCGATCAGATCTTCAGGGCCACGCGCGGCCTCTACCTTCCGATCCATGCGCGCGGCCGCGTGAGGGGGTTGCTCGGCAACTGGCCGGAAACGGACGTTCGGTTCATCGTCGTGACGGATGGCGAGCGCATCCTGGGGCTCGGCGATCTGGGTGTCGGCGGCATGGGCATTCCGATCGGCAAGCTGGCGCTGTACACCGCCTGCGCAGGCGTGCCGCCGATGCATTGCCTGCCCGTCATGCTGGATGTCGGCACGAACAACCAGACATTGCTCGAAGACCCGCTTTATCTCGGCCTGCGGCAGGAACGCGTACGTGGCGCCGACTACGATGCGTTTCTTGACGAATTTGTGAACGCGGTCCAGGACGCGTATCCGAAGTGCTGCATCCAGTGGGAGGACTTCGCGAACTTCAACGCCGTGCCGTTGCTGGCGCGCTACAAGGACCGGGTCTGCACCTATAACGACGACATCCAGGGCACCGCGGCCGTCGCGCTGGCCGGCATCTATGGCGCACTGCGCATCTCCGGACAGAAGCTGACCGAACAGCGCTTCCTGTTCCTCGGCGGCGGATCGGCGGCGACAGGTATTGCCGAACTCGTCAGCGAAGCCATGGCGCTCGAAGGCCTGGACATCGACGCGGCCCGCGCGCGCAACAGCCTCTTCGACATCAACGGACTGATGGTCCGCTCGCGCACGGATCTCGCGGCGTTCCAGCAGCCCTTCGCGATCGATCACGAACCGCTCGACAGCTTCGTCGACGCAGTGCGCGCGCTCAAACCTACCGGCATCATCGGCGTGAGCACGGTGCCCAAACTGTTCAACCAGCCGGTTATCGAAGCAATGAGCGAGATCAACGAACGCCCGATCATCTTCCCCTATTCGAATCCGACTTCGCGTTCCGAGTGCACTGCCGAGGAAGCGTACCGCTGGTCGAAAGGGCAGGCGATTTTCGCGAGCGGCAGCCCGTTCGGACCGGTCGAGATCGAAGGACGGCAGTTCGTGCCGGGACAGGGCAACAACGTGTACATCTTTCCCGCGATGGGCATGGCGGTCTTCGCCACCGAAGCGACGCGCGTGACCGAAGACATGTTCATCGTCGCGGCGAAGGCGGTCGCCGAGCAGGTCAGCGATGAAAGTCTCGGCAAGGGCTTGATCTACCCGCCGCAGAGCGGAATCTTCGAGGCGTCGATGCACGTGGCCGCCAAGGTGGCGGAATACATCTTCGAGCAGGGACTCGCGCGTGTGAAGCGGCCGGACGATCTGCTGGCCCACATGAAAGCGGTTGCCTATGTGCCGGCGTATCGGCCGCTGTTGTAGGGATTCACCGCGCCGCAAACGCAACGAGCGACCGCCAGGGTCGCTCGTTGCGTTTCGAACTACGCGGGATCTGCGGATCCCGCGTCATGCATTACATCGGGTGGGATGCAACGAAGTTCTTGTAGGCCGTGTAAGCCGGCTTTTGCGTCTTGCCGTCGCCGCGCAGCAGGCCGAAGTTGCCTTCGCTGTCGTCATACAGTTCGAACTGCTGGATCGACTGGATGTTGTACTTCGACGCCACGCTCTGGAACTGCGCCATCATCGTGTTGCCCGACATGTAGTTCGCGATCTGCTGATCCGAGCCGTAGTTCGGACGGACGCCGAACTCGTTGATCCAGATGGGACGGCCAAGCGACTTGAGCACGGCCAGCATGTCGTAGCAACCCGAACCGCCGCATGCGTGCGTCATGTCGCCCTGATCCGAGTACCAGTGCCACGCGGTGATGTCCCAGCTGACGGTCGGGTGACCGTGCGTGCCGTCCGGCTGCGAACCGTCGAGCAGCATCTGGAAGAACGAGTAGTGCAGCCAGGTGCCGTTGATGATGATCTTCGCCGAGCTGTTCACCGACTTCACACCTGCGATCAGGCCGCGATACACGCCACGCGCGACGACGAACGGCTGGTTCTTGTAGTGCTTCCAGTTGGTGCCGTCGACATTGCCGTTGAGCGCCTGCGCTTCGAGTTCGTTGGCGACTTCGTAGTATTGCCAGTTGTAGGTCTGCGCGACCTGGCGGCCCAGCGTATAGCCCGCGTTGTAGGCGTCCTGCTCGTTGTTGTAGTTGGCGCCGAGCATCAGCACCGGATAGACCGTCACGCCGCCGGCGGCCATCGTCTGCGTCATCTTCGCGACGACTGCGGCCGATGCCACGTTGTACACGTCGTTACGATAGATCTTCGCGCCGAGGTCCTTCAGCTGTGCAAGCTGGGTTGCGACCGGCGTGCCGTCGTAGGCGCCGCCGTTGGTGTTGCGGCCATTCACGCCGTAGAAGATGGACGAGCTGGTCGCAGCCTTTGCGGTGGATTCAGGCAGGTCGCTGGCCTTGGCGGTGGCGGCTGCGTCGAGGGCGGAATCACCGCCGCCGCCGCATGCGGCGAGCAGAACGCTGGTGAGGACGGCGGTCGCGACGGCCGTGATCTTGCGTGCGGAGAAAACGTTGAAGCGGCGAACGGAGGTTTGGTTACGAGTCGTCATTGCGATCAGCAGGGCTAATGGGTGAGCGCAACGATCGTGAATTCATACACGCTTGATGGACCTGTCTGTGCGCAATTCGAAACTGCTTTGAATCGCATCCATCCGTTCTCATCGTTGAGATGACATTGATTAGTCATCCGGAAGATAAGCGCACCAGTCCTGTCAGCCGCGCTCATTGCGCTGGCGGACGGTGGGGTGCGACACGGATTTTTTACCGACAAGATCCAGTGCGTGACACGACTAGCGCTCTGGATGGCAGAGTCGAGCAAATGAAAGGGTCATTCGCCCGGTTAAGCCTCGTGAAATAACATCAGATCATTTTCAAGGCTACGTCGACGGAACTGGTACAACGTTTGCGCGTGTCCGGTAAAAAAAGCCGATTTCTCGGAGGTTCTTTCCCGGTTCAGCAAGCATTGCCGAAAACCTGATCAACGGAACGAACTTTATCTTCTTATGAGATGAATGTAAACGCTTGTCTCAGTAAAAAAATCTTTTGTCGTACTTGGGATGCAGCAAGAATTGCAGTGACATGCAAAACGTTCACCGTAGAAACCCTGATCGCGAACGCGCGTGCGAAATGCAAGGACTATTGAATAAAATTTACCGGGTAGAAATTGCGACCAGCCTCTCTCGCTATCGGCGTCGTTGGTTATCGCATAACAGGTATTCGAGCATCCCCAACACGCCAGTACTAAGCTCGGAATTCGTCGTTTCGCAAACCGCGAATCGACTATGGCGGCGCCATCGAAACTGGCGTGCTCAGCATGATCTCCCTCCTGCTCGAAAGCTCCGGCATGGCCGAATTCATCTCGGCCGTGTGCCGGGTCGCGTTCGTCCGTCCGGGTGACATCAACGCTGAATCCGCTTGCCTCGCGGCGCAGACAATAACGAAGAAATGGCGGGAGACAGGAATGGTCGATAACAAGGATATCCGGCGCGTCGCATGGTCGAGCGCGATCGGCGCGACGCTCGAGTGGTACGACTTCTTCATATTCGGATCGGCGGCGGCGCTGATCTTCAACAAGCTGTTCTTCCCGGCCTTCGACCCCGTCGCGGGCACCATCGCTTCGCTGGCGACCTTTGCGGTCGGCTTCATTGCGCGTCCGCTGGGCGGTATCGTGTTCGGTCATTTCGGCGATCGCATCGGCCGCAAGGCGATGCTCGTCATGAGCCTCACGATGATGGGCGGCGTGACCTTCCTCATCGGCCTGTTGCCGACGTATGCGCAAGTCGGCGTTGCCGCGCCGATCCTGCTGACGGTGATGCGCTTCCTGCAAGGCTTCGCCGTCGGCGGCGAATGGGGCGGCGCCACGCTGATGGTGATCGAACATGCGCCGGCGAAGAAGCGGGGTGCGTTCGGCAGCTGGCCTCAGTGCGGCATTCCCGCCGCGTTGTTGTTGTCGACAGGCGTCATGGCCCTCACCACGGCGATGTTCTCGAGCGAGCAATTCGCCGCGTGGGGATGGCGCATTCCATTTCTCGTGAGCGGTGTGCTGGTGGTGTTCGGCATCGTGCTCCGCCGCAGCGTCTCCGAATCACCCAGCTTCAGGAAGCTGCAGAAGGCCAATGCGAAGGATCGTCTGCCCATCGCAACCGTGCTCCGCACCGAGAAGCGCAAGACGCTTTGCCTGCTGGCCGCGCAAGCAGCGGAGAACACGAGTTTCTACGCCATCGCGGTCTACTCGCTGGTGTATCTGACGCAGGATCTGCACGTGCCGCGACCGCTCGCCTTGCGCGCGCTGATGATCGGCGCGTTACTGCAAACCGTCACGCAACCGATCTTCGGCGCGCTCTCGGATCGCATCGGCCGCAAGCGGGTTTATATGGGCGGCATGATCTTCATCGGCCTGTTCATCTTTCCCTTCTATGCCATGCTTCATACGGCCAGCTATCCGATGATCGTCGCGGCCATTTCGATTGCGCTGATCGGACAGGGCAGCACGCAAGCCACGCAGCCCAGCCTGATGGGCGAACAGTTCCACGCGGCGATCCGCTATAGCGGCGTGTCGGTGGCGTATCAGTTCGCCACCGTCGTGTGGAGCGGTCCCACGCCGATTCTCGCCGCGTTGATGGTGGGCTGGGCGGGCAGCTACTGGCCGCTTGCGGCGTATATCGCGCTGGCTTCCGTCATCTCGGTGATCGGCATCACGCAACTGCGCGAGGCCGCCGGTCAGGAACTGGGCGCGGCGGAACCCGCGGCCGTCGAGGACGACGCCGTGCAACGCGAAGCCGCCGCTGCGTGAGCACAACCTTCATCAGGAGACAACCCACATGATTCGATTCAGGATCGGCAAGATCACGGCGACGCTCGTCGAAGAGATGGTGGATCACTCGTTCAACTTCCTGAAGTTCTTTCCGCTGGCGACCGAAGAGGCGCTCGCCGAAAATCTCTCGTGGATGACGCCGGGCCACTACGACGCGGCCTCGGGGCGCCTGTTGCTCAGCATGCATTCATGGCTCCTCGATACCGGCAAGCACAAGATCCTCATCGACGGCTGCGTCGGCAATGGCAAGGACCGGCCCGGCCGGCCCGACTGGTGCGGACTCGACACGCCGTTTCTCGATCGGCTCGCTGCCGCCGGCGCGACGCCCGAAGAGATCGACTATGTGCTCTGCACGCATCTGCATGCCGATCACATCGGCTGGAACACGCGGCTCGTCGGCGGGCGCTGGGTGCCTACGTTCGCGAACGCGAAGTATGTGTTCTCGCGGCGCGAGCACGCCTTCTGGGAAGCGAAGTGCGCAGCCGACGCAGGCAAGGGCGGCCCGCATCTGATCGCGTATCAGGACAGCGTGCTGCCGGTGATCGAAGCGGGGCAGGCGATGATCGTCGACGACTACGCCGAGCTCGCCGGTTGCCTCACGCTCGAACCGGCGCCGGGACACACGCCGGGGCATGTGGCGATCTGGGTCAAGTCTGACGATGCACGCGCCGTGATGACGGGCGACATCATCCATCACCCGGTGCAGGTCCGGTATCCGCAATGGAGCTGCTTTGGCTGTATCGATCCGGTGCAGTCGGCGCAGACACGCGAGCGGGTCTTGCAGGCAACCTGCGAGCATCGCGCATTGCTATTGCCCGGGCATTTCATGGCGCCGCATGCGGGCTATATCGACGAGGCGCGCAACGGCTTCGCGCTGCGCTGGGCCGAACCGGAAGCCTGATGAATCCTAATGCGCGTCGATGAACGCGACGACATCGGCCAGCACCGGAGAGGGCTTGCCCGGTTTGGCCGAGAATGACTCGACGATCGTCACGTGCCCGAGCCCCGGGTACTTCTTCAACTCCACCTTGTCGTGATGCGCGCGCAGGACATCGGCGAAGCGGTCGCTGTTGCGCGGATCGACATCCTTGTCGTCGGTGCCGGCAGCGAGGAACATCGGCGGCTCGTTGCCGTCGACGAAGGCAATCGGAAGCGCCTGTGAACGCAACGCGGCAGGGAAGATCTCGTCCATGTGCGGGTCCGTCGTCGGAATGACGGCGTACGGTCCCGCCAGTCCGATCATGCCGGCAAGCGAGCGATTCGAGAGCCCATGCGCCGCCAGATAGCGCGGATCGGTCGCGAGCATCGACGCCATGTGTGCGCCGGACGAATGTCCCATGACGAACAGGCGCTGCGGATCGCCGCCGAATTCATGCGCGTGATCGTGCGCCCAGCGTACAGCCGTGGCGGGATCATCGAGGAAGCTGGGAAAGACCGTGTCCGGATACAGGCGATAGTCCGCCGCGACGGTCACGACGCCATGTGCGGCGAGCGCCTGCGCCACGCCATGCGAGTCCGAGCGATGGCCGCTCTGCCACGCGCCGCCATAGAAGTACACGACGATGGGCCGCTTTGAACCGGCATCGGCGGCCGGGGCGTATAGATCGAGCCGCTGGCGGCGCGCGGCGCCATAAGGGATGCCGCCCGCTTCGTCGTGTTCGCGCGCACGCGGGGCGATGACGCCCACTGCGCAGGCGGCCAATGCCGCGGAGATGAATCGTCGTCTGGTGATGACACGCATGGTGCTGTCGACCCGCAATGGTTCCGGTACAGCCGTCATTAGACGATGTCTCGCGCGGCGCTGTACGTGCGCAAGACATCGCTCACACAATATGTCCGGATCGGAAGGAGGATCGAAGCGCCCGATACGCGCACAGTGTTCGGTATCGCACCGAAGCGTGGCGCGTGCGGCAAAAACGACAAGTCCCGGTGGACGGCTGCGCGCCGTGCACCGGGACTCTGCTCACATGAAGCTCAGGCTTAGTGCGATGCCTGAACAGCCGCCTTCATGGTCGCGTAGATGGCCTTCTTCTGGCCGCTGTTGGTGAGGATGCCGTAGTCGCCGGTGGGATCGTCATAGAGCTCGTACCACTGGAAGCCCACCACGCCATACGTGTTACGCGCCGCGTACAGCTCAGGAATCGTCTTCGTGATGTAGGCCTGCGCCTGCTGTGTCGTGAAGTCGAAGTTCACGCCGATTTCCGTGAACATGATCGGCAGGTTATAGGCGTCGTGAAGGATCTTCAGCACGTTGTAGTTGGTGCCGTCCTTGCCCCAGGTGTTCTGCGGATCAAGGCCGTCCGAATACCAGTGCAGCTGGATGATGTCGGTCTTCACCTTCGGATGCCCGGTTGAACCGTCCGGCTGAACGCCCGTCAGCATGCCCTTGTACCAGCCCAGATAGAGGAAACCCGCCGATGCCGTCGCGATGACCTTCGTCTGTCCCGCCGTATCGACCGAACGCCAGCCGTCGTAGTAACCACGCAGCGCGCCGCGCCAGATCGGCCAGGTCGTGTTGTCGTAGTCGGAGACATTGACGCCGTCGTTCGCGATGCGCTTGTTGTGAACGTCGAGATCGTATTCGTTACCGAACTCCACCACCGGCACGCCCTTCAGCTTCGTCGCCGCGTAGGCCGCCATGTTGTAGGCGTAGGTGTAGGCGCTCGATTCCGTCGGCGTCTTGCCGTTCAAGGTCGGATCGTCCCAAGGATAGGCGTCGATCAGCGGCATCACCGTGACACTCGAACCGAGACCGGGGATGACTTTCTCCGCCAGCGTATCGATCTGATCGTAGCCGTGCACGTCCTGACGAATGCCGGTGAGACCGAGGTCGACCATCGTCGCTGCCTGGGTGCTCAGCGGAGTCTGCGAATAGACGCCGCCGTAAGCGTAATGCTCGTTGACGCCGAAGAAGGGCATGCCCGGCGCGCCCGACGTGGACGTGCCCGTGGACGCCGCGGTCGTCGACGATGCGCTCGACGGCGCCGATGCGGCCGTCGAAGACGATGCAGGCGTCGAAGTCGATGCGGGCGAAGAGGCTGCGGTCGAGCCCGAGGCCGAGCCCGTAGTGGTGCCTGACGTGGTGCCCGTCGATGAACCCGTGGACGTGGCGGGACGCGGGTCCGCCGACACGACCCAGGTGTTGTTCTGCCAGACCCACCATAGCTTGTTCACGTTCTGCTGATAGATCTTGCCCGCGTACCAGAGCAGCGCGATCACGTCCTGCGAGAAGCCGGCTTTCACATTCGCGCGATAGATGACGCCGCTTTTCACGGTCCACACGGCGCCGCTGGAGTCATTGAGCGACGTGGCGGGCGGAATGACGGTGCCGCTCACGGAAGCGGGATGCCGGTTGATATCGATGACCGTGGCGGGATCAGCGCTGTTGGCGACGCTCGACGGACCACCGTTGTCACTCCCGCCACCGCAGGCTGACAAGATAAGCGCACCTAAGCAGTACGCATAAGCACTCGTACGGAGATTTTTCATTTCTTTTAGATCCGGAAATCGTTGATTGGAATCGCCGGAGAAAAACGTCCCCACTGCTTTCGAATGGCCATTCGAAGCAGTCGGAAAAGTGGCGATCGGGCTAGACGTTCGCGGGAGAAATGCGATGCGAAACGCGCTTCAGTCGGTTTGTTGGCGACTTGAAGAAATGTTACACAGCTGAATCAAGATGAGTATGACGTAAGAAGTAACTTCTTGTAACCAAAATGGACGACGCGAAAAAATTGCATGTCATTCCATAATATGAATGCAATTGGATGCCGCGCAGGGGCTTGCAATACGGCTTTTGAGTCGTCCCCGATATCTTTTATATTGGTTATACAAAAGAGGATGAGCGAATGCGGTAAATCTGGCAATGGCGGTTTTGTATCGCCGAAGAAACATGCTTGTGAAACTTTGACGACAACCATCACTTCTTTTGGCAGGTAATCGCGCCAGGCCAATATGCTGGCCATCTGTCGATTTACCCTTCGATGAAACGTCGTCGATATATCTCCAACCTGTCCTGAGAAGAGGAAATCACCATGGCTACCGGAACCGTTCAATTGCACCGCGTCTTGCGCACTCCGCCGGAACGCGTTTATCGCGCGTTTCTTGAACCCGACGCCATCGCGAAATGGCTGCCGCCCTATGGCTTCACCTGCCGGGTTCATCAACTGGAGGCGCGTGTCGGCGGGACGCACAAGATGTCGTTTCATCAATTCGGCACGAGCAACGGCCATTCATTCGGCGGCGAGTATCTGGAACTCCTGCCGAACGAAAAGCTTTGCTATACCGACCGTTTCGACGACGCCAACCTGCCTGGCGAAATGCGCGTCACGGTGACCTTGCGACAGGTGTCGTGCGGGACCGAACTGAGGATCGTGCAGGAGGGCATTCCGGAAGCGATCCCGGTGGAGATGTGTTATCTCGGCTGGCAGGAATCGCTGCTGCAACTGGCGAGACTGGTCGAGCTGCAGATTCCGGAGTGACAAGCGCGTATTCCGATTGATGTCGCGGGTGGCGGTTTTTTATTCGAGGGCGTCAGCGGGTTACGATGCGTGAACCTGTCAAAGGTGAACGCAGGCAGGCCCGCCTGCGGCACAACGAGAAACCGCAGCCATGCAAACGAACCGGATCGTCCTGACGCTGTACATGGACGAAGAAACCGCGGCCGCATCGGTCACGGCGAGTCTCTTGCACCGGCTCCAGCGTTCGGTCGATCACATCGTGATCGAGCGAAGCGTTGCGACAGGCGAGCCGTCGCGCACGGCAACCGTGCTCGTTGCCGTGCTCGGCCCGCGGGACATCATGGAGTTCGCTCATCAGCTGCACGACTGGCTCGCCCGCAACGGGTCGGCCGAAATCGCGATCGGCGCGAATCCGATCACGCCATGCCGGGGGCTGACCACCGGGCAATTGCACATGCTTCTCGCGAGTGCCGTCGAGGACGAGCACGCGCCGCGCTAAGGCATCCGGCATTCATCTCCAGTAGCCGACACCATAGCGCGGTCCCCACCAGCCCGGATGTCCCCAGTACCCGACCGCGACAGGCGGCGCATAGACAGGCGGCGGCGCGTAATAGGCGGGTGGCGGCGCATATACGGTCGCCGGAGCGTAGGGCGCATAGGGAACGTAAGGAGACACGGGCACGACCGCCGGCGCCATCACGACAGGCGCGACTGGCATGCCGATACTCATCCCGACGAAGACATGCGCCTGAGCCGCGCTGATGCACCCAAGGCTCAGCACCGTGGCGGCGATCACATAACCGGTCTTCTTCATGATGGTTCTCCTCAGAACGCGGTGCGGCTTGAGTGCGCATCGGTTGAGGATGATTCTCGGCGTCGTGAATGAGCGGCGAATTAGGGCAGTGCGCGGCCTTCGCGCAGCCTGTGCGGCATCGTGCAGTCAAGCCGAAAGCCTGTTTCGATGGCGCGCATCGCATTTGACGAGTCAGCTTTCCTACTATGACCAAGCAGGCCTGAAGTGCATGAAGAAGCGTATTCAACACAACAACCTCTTCCAAGGAAAGCCATGAAGCCAGCCTATGTTCTGATGACCCTGACGTGTGCCCTTGCCGCTCAATCGGTGTTTGCGGACGACCAACCCGTCGCGCCCATGAAGATGACCTGCGAGCAATTCACCCAGCTCGATGACGCCTATCGCCCCGCGCTCGTCTACTGGGTCGCGGGCGTGGACAAGCTCGGCATCAAGGAAACGGACAGAGTCGTGGTCGATACGGCGCATCCGGTCGGCGAGATCGTCGCCACGGAATGCAAGAAGGATCCGAACGCGCCGTTCGTGAAAAAAGTGCGGTCGATGATCAAATCCAACCAGATCTCGCTCTTCGACCATCACTGAAGATCTGCGGCGGGCATCGCGGCATGGCCGCGATGCCTTTGCACTTCATGACTCGAGCGGCACGGCACTGACGCACTTGAGTTCGTCGAGACAGACGCTGGACTTGACGCCGCTCACGCCGGGAATGCGCATCAACGTGTCGAGCAGGAATTCCGACAGTCCCTTGAGATCCCGCGCGATCACCTTCAGCATGTAGTCCACGTCGCCGGCCACGGCGAAGCACTCCTGGATCTCGGCCAGCCGGCTGACCACGCCTTTGAATTTGGCCAGATCGCGCACGTGGCCACGCTCCATCGTCACCTGAATGAAGGCCACCACGCCGAAGCCGAGCATCTGGGCATCCAGACGCGTTTCATAGCCCCTGATGACGCCCAGCTCCTCGAGGCGTCGATGTCGCCTGAGTGTCTGCGCGGGTGAGAGACTGATGGCTTCGGCCAGTTCGAGATTGGAAATGCGCCCGCGCGCCTGGAGCATGGCGAGCAGGCGCAGGTCGATGCGATCGATCTCGATGGTCTGCAATTTTCTTTCTCCCCTGGAGCAAACGATGAAACGTGCATGCACGAAAACCGGCTGCGACGCTGCAAATGCGAAATCATAGCGTGCCGCCGCCCGGCGCCGGACCCACGCCGCTCGATGCCCTGCTGAATGAAATCGTGCGGCGCTACCGGCTGACGGAGATCGGTCCGACGTCGTGGCCGCTCGACGCAGCGCAACCGGCGACGACGCTCGCCCTCGACATCGAGCGCGCGCGTGAGGCGAGCGCACGCGGCGAGGCGCCCGACGCCGCCTGTCGTCTGCGTTTCCTGCATACGCTTGCGCGCCTGATCGGCGATGCCATGCATCCCGATTCCGGCGATGCCGCATTCCAGGCCCTGGTGCTGCGCCATTGCTCGGCCTGGGTGGGCGAATACGCGTCGCTTTCGGCGCAGGCCGCTCAGGACCGCAGACGGATCCGCACGGAAGTGGCGGCAATCGCGCATCCGGCGAAGCTGGACCGTACGCCGGCGGGTGTCCGGCGAACCTTGCTGGCGCACCTGCATGCGGCAGCTTCAGTCGCGCGTCCAGCCGAATTGCAGGACGCCGTGAAGGCGTTGCTGGACCTTCCCGACGTCGCCGCCGACGCTTCCTTGCACGAGGCGCTGGCGCGTCTCCAGCGTGGTGCCCCGCTCGAACGGCTCTTCCGTCTCGAAACGCTGGAGCAGGATGAGCGCGTGCGCCGCTACCGCGCGCTGTGGGACCGCCAGGGGCCGGCGCCGGGCAGCGACGAGGCGGCCGCACGCGGCGCGCGATCGCGAGCGCGCGGGGCGAGCGCGGAGGCGTCGGCGGCGGACGCCCTGCGCGCGCTGGCACGGCGGCTCAATCATCTGGAAGCGGGGAGGGCGGAGTATGGCGTCGTGACCTCCCTGCGCGTGCCGGCCACGATTCCCGGCAGCGCGGCGCACGCCAAGAGCGAGTGGGATGCCGTGCTGTTGCGGCGCGCAGCGCCGGGCGCGGCGGCTTCGGCCTGGGATGTGTGTCTGCTGGTGGAGGCGAAATCCTCCGTCGATGCCGCTGCGACCGATTTCCCGCGGCTGCTGCGCGGCGTGCGGCTGCTCGCGTGCGCCGAAGCGGACATCGAGTACGCCTTTGGTGCGCGGGAGGGCGAAGTGCGCCTGCGCGGCGCGTCGCTGGCAGCGTTGCGCACGGATGAAGCCGCATTGAGGCGTTCAATCCTGTATTGTTGCGATGCGCCCGCGGAGCCTGCGCCGCGCCTGCTGAACGCGGCGGGCCGCATGCAACTCCTGACCGCTCCGGCGAGTCTGAGCTTTGCGGCGCGGCTGGACGAAGGCTTCCTGGCGGAACCCGCCGAACTGGAACCTGTATGGAAGGAGTTGCTGTCCTCGCCCCGCTGGGCTACCGTGCTGAATCAGTACCCGATACTGCGTCAGGTCCGGGAGTTGATGGTTCATCCGCATGATCTGCTTGCCGTGGCAGGCGCTGCGGCCGACGGCCGCTGATTGCGGCACGCCGGGCGGCGATAATGCCGTATTGCCGATGAACCGGCCACCCGATACGCACCAACTGAAGGCATGTGGACTGCTGGGCTTCATGTATTTCACCGTAAGCGCCAGCAAGGCCATTCCTGTTTAATTACCGATCGAGCTTGCCATGTCAGAAGCTGTTACAAATCCGCAAAATGATTTCCTGAACGCGTTGCGCAAAGAGCGCAAGCGCGTCGCTATTTTTCTTGTCAACGGGATCAAGCTGACGGGCCACATCCAGTCGTTCGATCCTTACATGGTCTATCTCAGCTCGACAGCCGGCGCGCAATCCATCTACAAGCACGCCATTTCCACCATCAGCGAAGATCACGACCGTCCGCATCGCACGGATCGCCCCGAGCGCCGTCCGCACGGGCCGGCCCGCTGAGCGGCGCGGTTGCTTCCTGGCTTTGCATCCCTTCCCGTTGCGCTGACCGCGTCGCGAGCCCCGATTGCCGGGGCTCGCCCGAACGCGCGTTCCAGTGCACAATCTCGCGCCGGATCCGGCGCGATACAATTTCCTTTCTCGAAACAGGCCGCGGATGAAATTCTGATCGCTGAGTCAGGGTTTGTCTGTGTCCGTTAGGAAATCATATTGTGCGGCAGGAAATCTACACTGATTCCCCTGAAACGGACGGCGCGCGCTTCGGCATCGCCGTGTCAGGTTCAACCGCATAACGAGGGAGAGGGCACGTGGCATTGCAAGAAGACGGCACGCTCAAACGCGGCCTGAAAAATCGTCATATTCAGTTGATCGCGCTCGGCGGGGCGATCGGCACCGGATTGTTTCTCGGCATTGCGCAGACCATCAGGACGGCGGGTCCGTCGGTGCTGCTCGGTTATGCCATTGCCGGCATCGTTGCGTTTTTCATCATGCGCCAGTTGGGAGAAATGGTGGTCGAGGAACCCGTCGCCGGTTCGTTCAGCCATTTCGCCGACAAGTACTGCGGCCAGTATGCAGGCTTCCTGTCAGGCTGGAACTACTGGGTGCTCTACATTCTCGTGTCGATGGCCGAGCTTTCCGCCGTCGGCATCTACGTCCAGTACTGGTGGCCGGGCATGCCCACGTGGATCTCGGCGCTCGTCTGCTTCTGCGTCATCAACGCCATCAACCTCACGAGCGTGAAGTCGTATGGTGAACTGGAGTTCTGGTTCGCGATCGTGAAGGTGGTCGCGATCGTCGGGATGATCGGCTTCGGCGGCTATCTGCTGCTTTCCGGCAGCGCAGGCCCGGAGGCCAGTGTGTCGAACCTGTGGCGCCACGGCGGTTTCTTCCCGAACGGCGTCTCGGGGCTCGTGATGGCGATGGCCGTCATCATGTTCTCGTTCGGCGGACTGGAACTCGTGGGCATCACGGCGGCGGAGGCGGACGATCCGTCGCACACCATTCCGCGCGCCACCAATCAGGTCATCTACCGCATTCTCATTTTCTACGTGGGCGCACTCGGCGTGCTGCTGTCGCTGTATCCGTGGCAGAAGGTGGTGACCGGCGGCAGCCCGTTCGTGCTGATCTTCCACGCGATGAACAGCAATCTCGTCGCGCACGTGCTCAATGCCGTTGTGCTGACGGCGGCGCTCTCGGTCTACAACAGCGGCGTGTACTGCAACAGCCGGATGCTCTACGGCCTCGCGCAGCAGGGCAATGCGCCGCGCGCGCTGCTGCGGGTCAACGCGCGCGGCATTCCGCTCGCCGCGCTCGGCGTCTCGGCGCTCGCGACGGCCGTCTGCGTGCTGATCAACTACCTGATGCCGGGCAAGGCGTTCGAATTGCTGATGGGCCTCGTGGTGTCCGCGCTGATCATCAACTGGGCGATGATCAGCCTGATTCACCTGCGGTTCCGTCGTGCGAAGGCGCGCGCCGGCGAAACGACCACGTTCCGCAGCCTCGGCTATCCGCTGACCAATTATCTGTGTCTCGCGTTCCTCACCGGGATTCTCGTCGTGATGTGCATGATTCCCGACTTGCGCATGTCGGTTTATCTGATTCCCGTGTTGCTCGCGGCGCTCGGCGTGGGCTATGTCGTGCGGAACCGGCGGACGCGGGCGGGGCTGGCGGTGTCGCGCTGAAGCTTCATTCGCGCAGGCCCATCGCGCGCAGCAGCGCGTCGATCTGCCCGAACGCGTCCTGCTGCCACTGGTCCGGCGTGCGGTCGCCCAGCGCTCGCGTATCTTCGACGAAGCGCCTCACGCAGGTCGGACCGTGCGCCTCGAAGGACGCGAATTTGTCGGCGATGTGAGCGAAGCCCCGCGCGCCGCTCGCATGCTCCAGCAGCGGCCGGCACTCGGCTGCCAGCGCCTCGATGCCGCCGGCATAGTTGCGCACGCAATAGTAGATGTCGTACGCATCCTTCTGCTTGTAGCGGCCCGCGAGCGCATGGCCTTTCATGGCCAGCAACGCCGGGATGGAACAGACGGCAATCTCCACGCGGTTCGTGCCGCCGTTCGGCATCGGTCCCGCCACTGCCACCAGTTGATAGAAGCGCATGGCCAGGTCGGCGCCGTCGGCGCGCTGCACGGCGAAGTCGCTGATCAGCGGCGGCACGTTCTTGACGATCTCGGCATCGCGCGGCATCAGAAAATCGACGATGACGTCGATCGCTTCCCCGCCGTCGCGCACGGCAACCTGCCGCACCAGCTGGAAGCGCCGCAGCCCGGCGCGCTGGCTGTAGCCATGACCTTGCAGCGTGCCGACGAGCGTGGCGTATTCGCCGTCGCCGAGCGCTTCCGCATCGAGCCCGACATCCACGTCGAGCGTGCCGACGTGCGGCATGTCCTCGTTGGCCAGCAACAGCCACGGCACCGCGCCGCCGATGATGGCGAACTTGCCCTTGAAGCTGCCGAGGATCTGACCCATTTCGATCAGCACGGACTTGACGGCGGCGGTGGTGCGGTCGTCGTAGTCGGCGGCCGATTGCGGTTCGTGGGGAGGTGTCATCGGGACCATGGAAGTTTTTCCTGGCGCAGGTGGTCGGCGGCCTCCGCGCCACGTTCGCCGGCAATGGAGAGGTCGAGCCAGGTCTGGACCGGGCTGGTGCAGATGGCGCCCGGCGCGGGCTCGATGGTATCGGCCAGCAGCGCCGGATCCTTCGGCAGAAGGATGCTCACGTTTTCGCCCTTCAGGACCGGCGCCAGCTTGAGCGCGGCTTGCAGCGTGCGCAGGCCGTCGTCATCGGCGAAAAAATAATGGGTGCCGGTGCGGCCGTAGGGCGCCAGCCATTGCGCCGCCGAGAAGGAGGCGAAGGCCGCATGCCCGGAAGCGTCCGGGGCGCGCAGTGCATTGCGGGCTGCGTCTTTGAGCGCGCTGCCGTGCAGCGGCGTATAGAAGCGCAGCAGTTCGCCGGCCGGCGCGGTGTAGCTGTCGCGCCATGCGTCCAGCAGGGCGGCCGGCGCACAGAGCACGAGTCCGTCGTCCGAGGTGCGCGCCCATTCGCGGTCGAGCAGGCCGTTGCGGACATTGCTGACATGCCCGAGGCTGACGCCCGACAGGTCCGCCAGGTCGCTGACGCGCCACGCTCGCTCCGGCTCGCGCAGCATGACCCGCAACACTTGCGCGGATTTCGGCCTGAACAGGGACTTGAGTTCGCGTTGTTCCGCCTGCGGCTTGTCCGCCACGATGCGTTCGATGAAGACGTTGCCGAACGCTATCCGGGTGTTGCCCTGCAGGTCCAGATAGCCTGCGTGTTCCTCGCTGCACATCTGCCTGACTGCGGGCGAAATATACGGGGCGATGAACACAGGTGTGGCGCCCGGCGGATGGCGCGCGACATGACGGCGCAACTCCAGCAGCGCGGCGCGCGCGTAGCGCGGTTGACCGCTCGGCTTGAGCACGCAGATGAGCGAGTGCCGTTGGTCATTCACCGTGATCCGGAAGATGAGGTCCGGTTTCCAGTCGTCGAACTCGGAAACCGTGTCGATGCCTTCAACCCTGAGCACGGGGACGCGCGCGAGCAAGTCCCGCAAGGCCGATTCGGCTTGCTGCAGACTGGGAGCGGATTCTCCGGTGGGAAGGGGGTCTTTCATCAAATAGCCCGGTTTCAGCATTTGTTGAAAGTACCATCTTTACTGAAAATCCGCCAGTTTTCACTGTTTTGGCTGGTTTCAACATTTGCTGAAACCAGCCAATTTACTGAAATTCAGGTGCAAGGCCTATTGTCGTTCGTGGGTGCGGTGGCCACCACGCGCCGTTTCGCCCGCACGAAGCCGCGGCGCGCGCACTCAATGAATCGACGAAGGGTGTTTCGCGAGCGCGGTCACCTTGACTGTCATGTACGGAAACAGCGGCAGCGCCGAAAGCAGGGTGTGCAGCTCGTCGTGCGAGTCGACGTCGAAGACACTGTAGTTCGCGTACTCGCCCACCACGCGGTGCAGTTGCTGCCACTTTCCGGAGCGCTGCAGTTCCTGCGAGTATTCCTTCTCGCGCGCCTTGATGGAATCGGCCGTGGCTGCGGGCATGTCGTGCGGCAGGTGCACGTCCATTCGTACCAGATAAAGCATGTCGTTTCTCCGGATGGTTGAAGACATCCCCGCCGGTCGGGCCGCGCGCGGATGCCGTGGTGATGGAGCCGTGTTCAGGCGCGCTTGTCGCGGCGATAGAACGCGAGCTTGTCTTCGTCGATCTGCAAGCCGAGGCCCGGTCCTTCCGGCAGATGCAGGTCGAAGTCGCGGTAGTGCGGGCGCGCGGTGACGATGTCGTCCTTCAGCAGCAGCGGTCCGAAGAGTTCGGTGCCCCACGCAAGCTGCGGCAACGCGCTGAAGCCGTGCGCCGAAGCAATCGAGCCGATGCTGCCTTCGAGCATCGTGCCGCCGTACAGCGAGACGCCGGCCGCGTCCGCGATGGCGGCGGTGCGCAACATGCCGTAGATGCCGCCCGATTTCGCGATCTTCAGCGCGAACACATCGGCGCAGGCGTTGCGTACCAGTTCGAGCGCGTCTTCCGGCCCGGTCACGGCTTCGTCGGCCATGATGGGCACGATGAAGCGCGCCGCAAGCCGCGCCAGCGTGTCGCGCTGTTCGCGCGGCGTCGGCTGTTCGATCAGGTCGATGCCCGCCGCCTGCAGCGCTTCGATGCCGAGCGCCGCGTCGGTCTCGTTCCAGGCCTGGTTCACATCCACCGTGACCTTCGCGCGATCGCCGAGCGCCGCCTTGATCTTCGACACGTGCGCCACGTCGTCACGCACGCCGCGCCGGCCGATCTTCAGCTTGAACGTGTGATGGCGGCGCTCGGCGAGCAGCATCTCGGCTTCCTCGATGTCGCGCCCGGTGTCGCCGCTCGCGAGCGTCCAGAGCACCGGCAGCGTCTTGCGCACCGCGCCGCCGAGCAGTTCGTTCAGCGGCACGCCGAGGCGCTTGCCCTGTGCATCGAGCAGCGCGGTTTCGAGCGCGCACTTGGCGAAGCGGTTGCCGCGCGCGACCTTGTTCAGCCGGAGCATCGCCGCGTTGATGTTGGTCGCGTCCTGACCGACGAGCGCCGGCGCCAGATAGGTATCGATGGTCAGCTTGATGCCTTCGGGACTCTCGTCGCCATAAGACAGCCCGCCGATCGTCGTGGCCTCGCCGATGCCTTCGATGCCGTCGCTCGAACGCAGGCGCACGATGACGAGGGTTTGCTGCTGCATCGTCGCCATGGCGAGCTGATGCGCGCGGATAGTCGGGAGATCGACCAGGATCGCTGAGACGGACGTGATGTGGGCGTTCATACCTGAAATGTCGGGAAGGGAGGGTTGCTGAAGTATTGCGCGCCCGATATTCGCCTGTCCAAGACCATCGACGTCTAGTCTCATACCCTCGAGGTATGAGCGTGTCACGTACCCCGGTCGGTGCGCGGGGTGTAGTCGATGCGTTCCTCCTCATACAGCCGGTAAATGAGTTCGAGCATCTCGCGGATGTCGCGCGACTCGTCGAGCGCGCGCATGCTCATGATGATTGGCGAGACGAGCGTCGGATCGTCGAGTTCCTGGTAGCTGACGTCGTCGCGCTTGAGACCGTAGACGCTGCTCGGCACCACGGAAATGCCTTCGCCCGCCGCGACCAGACCCAGCGCGATCTGCAACTCTCGCACTTCGTAGGTCTTGCGCGGCGCGAGCCCGCGGTCCTGAAACGCGGACAGCACCTGATCCGCGTAACTGGGACGCGGCGCCTTCGGAAAGATGATGAGCGTTTCGTTGATGAGGTCGCGCAGTGCGAGCACCGGTTTGACCAGCGACAGCGGATGACCCACCGGCAGCGCGACGATCATCTTTTCCTCGCGCAGGATCACGCGGCGAATGTTGGCGTCTTCATGCCGGATCCGGCCGAACCCGACGTCGATGCGCCCGTCCTTCAGCGCGCGGATCTGGTCCATCGTCGACATCTCGTGAAGACTCAGTTCGACGGTGGCGTTTTCGTCGCGGAACCGGCGGATGATCTTCGGCAGCATGCCGTACAGCGTCGAACCCACGAATCCAACCGAAAGACTGCGTTCGATATTGCCCACGCGCCGCGTCATCGATTCCAGCTCGGAGGTCTGCGCCAGCAACTGCACTGCGTGGGAATAGAAGAACTTTCCCGTCTCGGTCAGCTTGAGCGGACGCGACGCGCGTTCGAACAGCTGCACGCCGAGCGTTTCTTCGAGCTGCTGGATCTGCCGGCTCAACGGCGGCTGGGCGATATGCAGCCGCTGCGCCGCGCGCGTGAAGTTGCGCTCTTCCGCCACCGCGACGAAATAACGAAGATGCCGCAATTCCATTTCGATACCTCCTGGATATAGCCCAATACTAAATCAGTGTTGGACCGGGCGTTCTGGCGTCGACTATTCTGCCTTCACGCTCTGTTTCAGCACCCGATCATACCTTCCGAGCATATCTGTGTCGGCGCTGGAGCAGGGGTTAACCCCACTAAAAACAGCGAGACACAGGAGCAGACATGAACGTCAAAGTGTTCGATACGAAGGAAGTGCAGGACCTGCTGAAGGCCGCTTCCAATCTCGGCGGTGAGGACGGCAATGCCCGCGCGAAGCTGATTACGCATCGCTTGCTGGGCGACCTGTTCAAGGCCATCGACGACCTCGACATGACGCCCGATGAAATCTGGGCCGGCGTCACCTACTTCAACAAGCTGGGCCAGGATGGCGAAGCCGCCTTGCTGGCTGCCGGCCTCGGCCTGGAGAAGTTCCTCGACATCCGCATGGATGCGGCGGACCGCGAAGCCGACATCCATGGCGGCACGCCGCGCACGATCGAAGGCCCGCTGTACGTGGCCGGCGCGCCGGTGCGCGACGGCGTGTCGAAGATCGATCTCGACGCCGATGCCGACGCCGGCCCGCTCGTGATCCGCGGCAAGGTGACGGGTCCCGACGGCAAGCCGGTGGCGCACGCGGTAGTGGAATGCTGGCACGCGAACTCGCACGGCTTCTACTCGCACTTCGACCCGACCGGCGCGCAAAGCGACTTCAACCTGCGCGGCGCGGTCAGGACCGGCGCCGACGGCGTCTATGAGTTCCGCACGCTGATGCCGGTGGGCTACGGCTGTCCGCCGCAGGGCGCGACGCAGCAACTGCTCGATGCCCTTGCACGTCATGGCAACCGTCCGGCGCACGTGCATTTCTTCGTCTCCAGCGACCAGCATCGCAAGCTGACGACGCAGATCAACATCGAAGGCGATCCGCTGATCTGGGACGACTTCGCCTACGCGACCCGCGAAGAACTGGTGCCGCACGTGGTCGAGAAGAGCGGCGGCGCGGCGCTCGGACTGAAGGACGATGCGTACCGCGAGATTGACTTCGACATCCAGCTCACCTCGCTCGTGCAGGGCAAGGACAACCAGCTGGTGGAGCGTCCGCGCGCAAGCGTCGCGGCTTGAGCGCCTCGTCTTGACACGGCGGCGCGCGGACTGCGCGGCCGCCTTCCTACCCCGAATCAAACTTCACCGATGCAAGGGCTTCGTTCACTGAAGCCCGCATAGGGAGAGCACTCATGTCCGCCATCAACGACCGCGCCCGGCAACTGGACGATCTGCTGCAAACCGCCGTTCAGGACGACAAGGAAAGCGGCGTCTACCGCTGCCGCCGCGACATCTTCACGAACGCCGACCTGTTCGATCTCGAGATGAAGCACATCTTCGAGAGCAACTGGGTTTATCTGGCGCACGAAAGCCAGATTCCCGCGAACAACGACTACTACACGACATGGATCGGCCGGCAGCCGGTGGTCGTGACGCGCGACAAGACCGGCGAACTGCATGCGGTCATCAACGCCTGTGCCCACAAGGGCGCGATGCTCTGCCGCCGCAAGCACGGCAACAAGGGCAGCTTCACGTGCCCGTTCCACGGCTGGACCTTCTCCAACACCGGCAAGTTGCTGAAGGTGAAGGACGAGAAGACCACTGAATATCCGGTGCAGTTCAACAAGCAGGGCTCGCACGATCTGCGCCGCGTGCCGCGCTTCGAGAACTATCGCGGGTTCCTGTTCGGCAGCCTGAACCCGGATTCGATGCCGCTCGAAGACTATCTCGGCGAGACTCGCGTGATCATCGACCAGATCGTCGATCAGGCGCCGGACGGGCTCGAAGTGCTGCGCGGCAACTCGTCCTATATCTACGACGGCAACTGGAAGATGCAGATGGAAAACGGCTGCGACGGCTATCACGTCAGCACCGTGCACTGGAACTATGCCGCGACGATGGGCCGCCGCAAGGTCGAAGGCACCAAGGCCGTCGATGCCAACAGCTGGAGCAAGTCGGTGGCGGGCGTGTACGGCTTCGAGCACGGCCACATCCTGCTGTGGACCCGGACGATGAATCCGGAAGTGCGGCCGGTGTACCGGCATCGCGAGGAACTCAAGGCGCGGGTTGGCGAAGTAAAGGCGGACTTCATCGTCAACCAGACCCGCAACCTGTGCCTGTATCCGAACGTGTTCCTGATGGACCAGTTCAGCACGCAGATCCGCGTGGTGCGTCCGCTCGGCGTCGACAAGACCGAGGTCAGCATCTTCTGCTTCGCGCCGAAGGGCGAAAGCGCGGAGCAGCGGGCACTGCGCATCCGTCAGTACGAGGACTTCTTCAACGTCACCGGCATGGGCACGAGCGACGACCTCGAGGAATTCCGCGCATGCCAGGCCGGTTATGCGGGCACGACTGCGCTGTGGAACGACCTGTCGCGCGGCGCGCCGCTGTGGATTGAAGGCGCGGACGAGAACGCCAGGCACATGGGCCTCAAGCCGCTCATCTCGGGCGAGCGCAGCGAGGACGAAGGGCTGTTCGTCTGTCAGCACGAGTACTGGGTCGAGGTGATGCGCGACGCGCTGAAGAAGGAGCAAGCGGAGGTGCCGGCATGAGCTTCGATTACCAGACCATCTGTGCCGCGCTGTATCGCGAGGCGCGCTTTCTCGATGACCGCCAGTGGGACGAATGGCTCGGCTGTTATGCGGAAGACGTGACTTACTGGATGCCCGCGTGGGACGACGACGACCAGCTCACCGACGATCACGAAAGCCAGATCTCGCTGATGTACTACCCCGACCGGGGCGGACTCGAAGACCGCGTGTTCCGCATCAAGACGGAACGCAGCGGCGCCTCGTTGCCCGAGCCGCGCACGAGCCATAACGTGACGAACGTGGAAGTGCTGGCCGAGCGCGGCAACGAAGTGGACGTCCGCTATAACTTCGACACGCTGAATCACCGCTACAAGATCACCGACCATTTCTTCGGCACGATCTTCGTCACGTTCCGCAAGGTCGACGACATTCTCTTGATCGCGAGAAAGAAGATCGTGCTCAAGAACGACACCATTCGCCAGGTGCTCGACGTGTATCACGTCTGAGTTCCGCGATGAGAGACAGCACGCAGGAGGCAACATGACCAGCTTCAACATTGCACTGAATTTCGAGGACGGCGTGACGCGCTTTGTCGAATGCAAGGCGGGCGAGAAAGTGCTCGACGCCGCATTCCGCGCCCGGATCAACCTGCCGATGGACTGCTCCGACGGCGTCTGCGGCACCTGCAAATGCCGCGCCGAAAGCGGCCGCTACGATCTCGGCGACGAGTACATCGACGACGCGCTCACCGAAGACGAAAAGGACAGCGGTCTCGTGCTCACCTGCCAGATGATTCCGGAGAGCGATTGCGTGATCGCGGTGCCGGCATCGTCGACGGCCTGCAAGACCGGACAGAGCACGTTCGCGGCGACGGTCACGAAGATCGAACCGCATAACGACGCCGCCGTCGTGCTCGAACTCGATGTGGACGCCGCAGCGCCCGTGTTTCTCGCGGGCCAGTATGGGAACATCGACGTGCCTGGCAGCGGCCAGCATCGTTCGTATTCGTTCTCGTCGGCGCCGGGTGAAACGAAGATCAGCTTTCTCATCAAGAAGATTCCGGGCGGCGTGATGAGCACCTGGCTCGAATCCGCGCAGGCAGGCCACAAGGTCGAACTCACCGGACCGCTCGGCAGCTTCTACTTGCGCGCGGTAGAGCGGCCGCTGTTGTTCCTCGCGGGCGGCACCGGGCTGGCGCCGTTCCTGTCGATGCTGGAAGTGCTGGCGCGCGCGGAGTCGCAGCAGAAAGTGCATCTGATCTACGGCGTGACGCGCGATCTGGATCTGGTGCAAGTCGAAGCGATCGAGGCCTTCACCGCGAAGCTGCCGAACTTTACCTTCAGCACCGTGGTCGCCGACGCGGCGTCGGCGCATCCGCGCAAGGGCTGGGTCACGCAGCACATGCCGGCCGAGTCGTTCAACGACGGCGATGTGGACGTGTACCTGTGCGGTCCGCCGCCGATGGTCGATGCCGTGCGCAAGCATTTCGACGACAACGGCGTGAAGCCGAACAGCTTCCACTACGAGAAGTTCACGCCCAACGCCGCGCCGGTGACCGCATGAGCACGCCACGTTTCGACGGCAAGGTGATGGTCGTGACGGGTGCGGCGCAGGGCATCGGGCGCGGTGTGGCGTTGCGCGCGGCGGCGGAGGGCGCGAAGGTGCTGTTCGTCGATCGCGCGGATTTCGTCGCCGAGGTAGCAGCCGAGGCGCGGGGCGCGCAGACCGCGGGCTTCGTCGCGGATCTCGAAACCTACGAAGGCGCTGCCGCCGCGATGGCGTTCGCGGTGCGCGCGTTCGGCCGTATCGACATTCTGATCAACGGTGTGGGCGGCGCGATCCGCATGCGCCCTTTTGGTGAATTCGAGCCGGCGCAGATCGACGCGGAGATTCGCCGTTCGCTGATGCCGACGCTTTACGCCTGCCACGCGGTCCTGCCGTATCTGCTCGATAACGGCGGCGGCACCATCGTCAACGTATCGTCCAACGCTACGCGCGGGATTCGCCGCGTGCCGTATTCGGCGGCGAAGGGCGGCGTGAATGCAATGACGCAGGCGCTCGCGATGGAATACGGCGAGCACAACATCCGCGTGGTGGCCGCCGCGCCGGGCGGAACCGAGGCGCCGCCGCGTCGCGTGCCGCGCAATGCCGCCGGCGATAGCGAGCAGGAAAAGACCTGGATGAACGAAGCGGTGCGGCAGGTCAAGGAATCGACCTTCTTCAAGCGCTACGGCACGCTGGACGAACAGATCGCTCCGATCCTGTTTCTCGCGTCCGATGAAGCCAGCTATATCACCGGGGCCGTGCTGCCGGTGGCGGGCGGCGACAACGGCTGAATATCCCGAGCCGATAAGCTTGCAGCCGCTTAAGCAAAAGCACTACAAGAACACTAAAACTTTGCTTAGCCGCGCTCAGCCGCTTCGCTTGGAATTCCGTCAAAGCAAGGCAAGTTCGTCTTAGCGCAGGATATCGCCGGTGCGATGCCCTGCCTCGACACCCTCTATGAGAATCACCGCGCCGCGCGAATGGTTGGTCCTGAGCGGCAGGATGACCCGATAGGCATCCGATCCGTACCACGCGCGCGCCTCGGCCAGCGACGGAAACTCGATGATGACCAGATCGCCTCGCCACTGCCCTTCGCGCACATCGGGCGGCGCGCCATGCACGATGAAGCGGCCTTCGAACGGTGCGAGCGTGGCATCGATCTCGTCGAGATAACGAATGATGTCGTCGTTCATGACGACGTCATGAAGATGCGCAACGGCATAAGCGGACATGATGGACACTCCATTAAGCGGGTATGTCCATGTTCGCGGTAAGACTGAGCGATGTCGATTACCTGGCAGGTAAAAAGCGCTCTCTCGAGAGGCGGCATTCCTCATACCATGCACAACATTTTTGAATCCCTTCGACAAACAGTAGCGGAGTCCCGATCATCTTTATTATTCTTTAGCCTTCGCAGGCAATAATCGCGAAAGCATCGAGCTTGACTTCTCAAGAACCGGAGGTTCGCAGATGAAAGGGCACTCGACGTTTGGCGTGATGGCAATCGCTTTCGCACTGTTGCTTGCCGGATGTAGCGGCGGCAGTTCAAGTTCCGATTCGGGATCTTCCACGGGCGGTGCATCGCCGGCATCGAATCCCTCTTCCGCGTCGAGCCCGGCGGGTGCGTCCACTCCGTCCGGCGCCAGTTCGCCTTCGGGCGCGAGTACGCCTTCCGGCGCCAGCACGCCCTCCGGTGCCAGTTCGCCTTCCGGCGCCAGTACGCCGACAACGACGCAGCCATCAGCATCCACCCCCGCCGACGTCACTACCTATCACAACGACAACCTCCGCACTGCCCAGCAATTGAACGAAACCCGGCTGGCGCCCGCCAACGTCAACGCCAACACCTTCGGCAAGATCGGCTTCTATACGGTGGACGGCGCCGTCGACGCGCAACCGCTCTTCCTCGGCTGCGTGCCGTTTGCAGGCGGCACGCACAACGTGCTCTACGTCGCCACCGAGGCGGGCAGCGTGTATGCGTTCGATGCCGACACCGGCACCGTGCTGTGGCGCGTGACGACCTTGCCGACGGGCGAAGTGCCCAGCGACGACCACGGCTGCAACCAGACCACGCCGACCATCGGCATCACGTCGACGCCGGTCATCGACCGCACGCGTGGACCGAATGGGACGATGTATGTGGTCGCGATGTCGAAGGACACGGGCGGTGCATATCATCAGCGGCTCCATGCGCTCGATATCGCCACGGGCGCCGAACTCTTCAACGGCCCCGCGGAAATCACCGCTTCCTATCCGGGCACGGGTTCGGGAAGCGTCAATGGCGTCGTGCCGTTCACGCCGGGACAGTACATCGAGCGGGCTTCGCTGTTGCTGCTCAATGGCGTGGTCTACACGGCCTGGAGTTCGCATTGCGATGCGCTGCCGTACACCGGCTGGGTCATCAGCTATAACGCGGACACGTTGAAGCAAGCCGGAGTATTGAACGTCACGCCGAACGGCGAAATGGGCGGCATCTGGATGAGCGGCGCCGGTCTTGCATCGGATGGCACGTCGGTCTATTTCCTCGACGGCAACGGCACCTTCGATCCCACCACCAACGCGCAGGACATGCCCAACAAGGGCGACTTCGGCAATGGCTTCCTCAAGGTCTCGCCGACGCCGACCCTGCACGTCGCGGATTACTTCGAGCCTTCGGATACGGTGGCGCAGTCGAACGCCGACCTCGACCTCGGCTCGGGCGGCGTGCTGCTCCTGCCGGACCTCAAGGACATCAACGGCAACGTGCGGCATCTCGCGGTGGGCGGCGGCAAGACGCGCGCGCTGTTCATCGTCAACCGTGATTCGATGGGCAACTTCGACTCCAACGGCGACCATATCTACCAGGAGCTGTTCTCGACCATCTTCGGCCCGATGTTCAGCGCGCCCGCGTTCTACAACAACACGGTGTACGTGGGTCCGGCCGGCGATCATCTGAAGGCGATCCCGGTGGTCAACGCGGTGTTCGCGACCACGGCGTCGAGCCAGAGCTCGCAGACCTGGAGCTTCCCGGGCCTCGCGCCGGTGATCTCGGCGAACGGCAATACGAACGGCATCGTGTGGGGCGTGGAGAACGGCACGGCCATCGGCATCCTGCATGCCTATGACGCGGGCAATCTCGCCACGGAGCTCTACAACAGCAATCAGTCGGGTACGCGCGATCAGTTCGGCAGCAACAAGTTCATCTCGCCGATGATCGCGAACGGCAAGGTCTATGTCGGCACCAAGACGGGCGTGGCCGTGTTCGGCCCGCGTTGATGATGGCGCGATGAACACAGGCGGGGGCTGCATCGATATAAGATCGCAGTTTTCCCACCTGTGGAGCGCTTCATGCAATTGACCCGTCTTCTGGTCCCGACCTTCGTGCAGACGCTGAAGAACTTGTCCGCATGGCTGGACAAGGCCGCCGGGCCCGACAAGGACAAGAGTGGCGAAGCGGCCGCCGGCCTCGACATGCTGATGACGCTGCGTCTCGCGCCCGACATGTTTCCGCTCGCCGCGCAGGTTCGTTTCGCGTGCTTTCAGGCCCAGGAACCGGTGTATCGCTTGCGCGGCGAAGACGTGCCGCAGGCGTTGCGGCAGGTGCGGGAGGAAGGCGTGAAGTCGAACGAAGCGCCGGGCACCTTCGCCGACGCCAAGGCGCGCATTCAGGAGGCGGTGTCGTTCCTGTCGCTGCTGACCCCGGATGCGCTCGATGACGCCGCGAACCGCCCGATCGCGCTGGATCTGCCGAACGGCGTCATCTTCGACATGACCGGCGAGGAATATGCGCGCGACTGGTCGCTCCCGCAGTTCTATTTTCATGCGGTGACTGCTTATTCGATCTTGCGCAGTCACGGCGTCGTCCTTGGCAAGCCGGATTACGTCGCGCACATGTTCCCGTATATCCGGCCCGGTACGTTGCCGCAGTCCTGACGCCTCGGCCGTTTCGATATCACGCGTACGCCGAAGATTGGGCACAATGCTTGCCTCTGAGCCTGTGCTTTGATTGAGCCCGATCCCTCCGCATGAAACCCGCCGACCCCGACGTCTCTCCCGCCCTCGAATGCCGCCGCCTGACCAAGACCTACGAAGGCGGGCGCGTGGTGCTCGATGCGCTCGACTTCGCGCTCGGCGCGGGCGAATTCGTCGCGGTGATGGGCGATTCCGGCGTGGGCAAGTCGACCTTGCTGAACCTGATCGCAGGACTGGATCACGCGGACAGCGGCGAGGTGCTGATCGACGGCTCGGTGATCTCCAGTCTCCCCGACGACGCCGCCACGCGCCTGCGCCGGCAGAAGCTGGGCTTCGTGTTCCAGGCGTTCCACGTGTTGCCGCATTTGACGCTGTTCCAGAACGTCGCGGTGCCGTTGCTGCTGAACGGCGCATCGCCCGATGCGGCGCATGCGATGCTCGCGGCGGTCGGTCTGGCGGGCCGCGACGGCGACATGCCGCGTCAGCTGTCCGGCGGCGAACTGCAACGTGTGGCGATTGCACGGGCGCTGGTGCATCGGCCGCGTTTGTTGTTGGCCGACGAACCCACCGGCAATCTCGATCCGCAGACGGCGCATGAAGTGCTCGGGCTGTTGCGTGCTGAAACGCAATCGACCGGCGCGGCGACCGTGATGGTCACGCACTCGGAAGCGGCGGCGGCCTTCGCCGACCGCGTGGTGATCCTGCGCGACGGCGCATTGCACGCTGCAACGCTGCAGCGATGAGCGGCGCCAGGATGAAGCACGGCTTCGACACGCTCGCGCGCTGGCTGCTCGCCGCGCAATGGCGCAGTCATCGTGGCCGCGCGCTGGTCGCGGTGCTGACGATCGCGCTGGGCGTCGGCCTGGGCTATGCGGTGCAACTGATCAACGGCGCGGCCTTCAACGAGTTCTCGGCCGCCGCGCGCAGTCTCTCGGGGCAGGCGGACTTGCAGGTGCGCGGCGCACAGCCTTTCATCGACGAGCAGATCTATCCGCGGCTGGCGACGCATGCGGGTGTGGCGGTCGCGAGCCCGGTGCTCGAAGTCGATGCCGCCGTGCCCGGCAAGAGCGCGCCGCTCAAGCTGCTGGGCGCGGACGTGTTTCGCGCGCGGCGCATTGCGCCTGATCTTGTCGGTGTGCCGTCGCCGCAAGCGCCGCTCGATGTGCTCGCCGGCGACGCCATCTTCCTCTCTTCCGCCGCGCAGACCTGGCTCGGCGCACGCAACGGCGCGCCCGTCGAATTGCAGAACGGCACCGCGCCCGTGACGCTGCGCATGGCGGGCGGGATCGCACGGACGCGGCCCGGCCAGCGCATCGCCGTGATGGACATCGCCGCCGTGCAGACGCATTTCGCGCTCGAAGGCAAGCTCTCGCGCGTGGATCTGCAACTGGCGCGCGGCGTGGATCGCGAGGCATTCCGGCAGACACTGCAACGCGAACTCGGCGCGCGCTTCGTCGTGACGGAAACGAGCGATGTCGAAAGCCGCACGGACCGGCTCTCTCGCGCGTATCGCATCAACATGAACGTGCTGGCTCTCGTCGCGCTGTTCACCGGCGCATTCCTCGTCTTCTCGACCCAGGCGGCGGGTGTCGTGCGCCGTCGCGCGCAATTTGCGTTGCTGCGCGTGCTCGGCATGACGCGCGCGGCGCTCGTGCGGCAGATCATGGTCGAAGGCGCCTTGCTCGGTGTTGCGGGCGGCGTGCTCGGCATTGCGCTCGGCTTCACCGTCGCGGCGCTCGCGCTGCGCTTTTTCGGCAGCGATCTCGGCGGCGGATACTTCCCGGGCGTCGAGCCGCGCGTCGCGTTCGAACCGGTCGCGAGCGGAATTTTCCTGGCGCTCGGCATCGGCGTCGCGCTGGCGGGCACGCTCGCGCCGGCGCTCGAAGCGGCGCGCACGCGGCCCGCGCCCGCGCTGAAGGCCGGCAGCGAGGAAGCCGCGCTGACGCCGCTCGGCACGCCGTGGCCCGCGCTCGCCTGCCTCGTGCTCGGCGCGGCGCTCACGCAGGCGCCGCCGCTGTTCGAGACGCCCGTCGCCGGTTATGTGGCGGTCGCGCTGCTGCTCGTCGGCGGCATTGCGCTGATGCCGCGTCTCACCGCCAGCGCCTTCCGTCGCGCGCCGCGTTCCCGCAGCGCCGTCGCGACGCTCGCGCTCGCGCGCCTCGCGAATGCGCCAGGGCAGGCGTCCATCGCGATGGGCGGTGTGCTGTCGAGCTTCACGCTGATCGTCGCAATGGCGATCATGGTGACGAGTTTTCGCGTGTCGGTGGAAGACTGGCTCGCGCATCTGCTCTCCGCCGATCTCTACGTGCGCATGGCCTCCGGCGGCGACACGGGCGGCCTCGATCCCGCGCAGCAGGCACAACTGGCGGCGGTGGACGGCGTCGCGCATGCGGCGTTCACGCGCACGTCGAAACTGACGCTCGACGCCGCGAAGCCGCCGGTCGTGTTGATCGCACGCGAACTCGATGCCGCCGATCCCGGCGCGACGCTGCAAATGACCGGCGCCGTGTTGCCGACGTCCGCGTGGCGTGCCGACGAAACGCCGGTGTGGGCCTCGGAGGCGATGGTGGATCTGTATGGATATCGCGTCGGCGAACGTGTGACGTTACCGGTCGGCGGGAAGGACGCGCGTTTTGTCGTCGCGGGAATCTGGCGCGACTACGTGCGCCAGACGGGCGCATTGCAGATGCGCATCGGCGACTATCGCAAGCTGACGGGCGACCTGACCGCGACGGATATCGCCATCACGCTGCACGCCGGTTCGAGCGCCGCGCAGGTGATCGGCGCGCTCAAGCGGCTGCCGTTCGGCGGCACGCTCGAGTTCTCCCAGCCCGGCGAGATTCGCGCGCGCACGCTCACCATCTTCGATCGCAGCTTCGCGGTGACCTATTTGCTCGAGGCGGTGGCGATCGTGATCGGCTTGTTTGGCGTCGGCGCAACCTTTTCGATGCAGACGCTCGCGCGGGCACGCGAGTTCGGCATGCTGCGCCACGTAGGCGTGACGCGCGCGCAAATCCTGGCGCTGCTCGCCTCCGAGGCCGGCTGGCTGACACTGCTCGGCATCGCGCTGGGTTGTCTGCTCGGCTTCGCGATCAGCCTGATTCTCGTGTTCGTCGTGAATCCGCAGTCGTTCCACTGGAGCATGTCGCTGCATGTGCCGTGGACGCCGATTGCGGTCATCGCGTGCGTGATGCTGGCGTCTTCCTGCGCGACGGCGGTGTTATCCGGTCGACGGGCGGTGTCGGTCGATGCCGTGCGCGCCGTGCGGGAGGACTGGTGATGCGCGCGTGGATCGCCGGAGGGTTGCTCGTCGTGTCGAGCGTATGCGCCGGGCAAGCGGCGTTCGCACCCGTCGTGCCGGGGCAAGGGATCGACTGGCCGCGCGACAGCGGCGCGCATCCGCCGTATCGCACCGAATGGTGGTATGCAACGGGCTGGCTCGACACGCCGGAGCATCAGCCGCTCGGCTTCCAGATCACGTTCTTCCGCTCGAATACGGGCAAGGGCGGGACGGACAGCAAGAGCGCGTTCGATCCGGCGCAACTGATCATCGCGCACGCGGCGCTGTCCGATCCGGCATACGGACGGCTCGTGCATGACCAGAACATCGCGCGGCAGGGCTTCGGTCTGGCGTATGCGCGTGAGGGCAACACCGACGTCAAGCTCGACGGCTGGCGCATGACGCGTGCGGCGGACGGCAGCTACGCGGTCGTCGCGGATGCCGCGAACTTCGCGCTCAAGCTCACCTTCACGCCGACACAGCCGCCGATGCTCCAGGGCGAGCGCGGCTATTCGCAGAAGGGGCCGTTGCCGGAGCAGGCGAGCGACTACTACAGCGAGCCGCAACTGAAGGTGACGGGCAGCGTGGTGCGGCCGTCCGCCGATGGCCGCGCGCGCGCGGCGACCGCTGTGACGGGGCGCGCGTGGCTGGATCACGAGTGGTCGAGCACGCTGTTGTCGCCGGATGCCGCGGGCTGGGACTGGCTCGGCGCGAATCTCGACGACGGCGCCGCGCTGATGGCGTTCAAGGTCCGCGCGCGCGACGGTCATGCGATCTGGGCGCATGCCGCGCTGCGCGACCGCGAGGGCCGCACGACGCAATACGGGCCCGGCGACGTGGAATTCACGCCGCTGCGGCAGTGGCGTTCTCCGCGCACCAGCACCGTGTATCCGGTCGCGATGGACGTGCGTGTCGGTGCGCTGCACTGGCGGCTGAATCCGCTGCTCGACGATCAGGAACTGGACTCGCGTGAATCGACTGGCGCGCTTTATTGGGAAGGCGCGGTGACGCTCGACGGCAACCCGCACGGGCACGGGTATCTGGAGCTGACGGGCTATGCGGGGGCGATCGGGATGGAGAAGCGGTGAGGGCGGCTCGCTCGATGTGACAGGCCGGATCGAGCCGCCGTCGCTCACACGCCCGGACTTTTGTCCGGCCGCACGTCGAGCAGATGCATGGTCTGCGTGGCGATAGCGACGAACGGCGGCCCGGCCACCGCGCCGCCGAAGTGCGAGCCGCGCAGCGGCCGGTCGATCGATACCGCGATGACCACGCGCGGCGCCTTCGCCGGCACGATGCCGACGAACGACGCGCGATACTGATGCCGGTCATATCCCTTCGACGTCCACTTGTACGCGGTGCCGGTCTTGCCGGCGACCGTGTAGCCCGGCACGGCCGCCTGCGGCGCGGTGCCGTCCTTGCTGACGACGCTCTCCATCATCGTGCGCACTTCGCGCGCGACGCGCGCCGTGAACACGCGCCGGCCTTCCGGCGGTTGCTGGTTCGCGTCGCGAAGGTGGATCGACGCGCGCACGAGACGGCCATCGTTGGCAAAACTCGTATAGGCCTGCGCCAGTTGCAGCAGCGACGCCGACAGCCCGTAGCCATAGGACATCGTCGCCTGCTCGATGCGCCGCCAGTTGCGATACGGCCGCACGCGGCCCGACGAAACGCCCGGCAAACCCGCACGCGGCGCGTGCCCGAGTCCGAGCGCGCGGAAGTTGCGGTACATGTCACGCGCCGGAATCAGCAGCGCGATCTTGGTCGTGCCGACGTTGCTCGACTTCTGGATGACGCCCGCTGTCGTCAACGTGCCGAAGTTCTTGTCGTCGTGGATCGTGCGGCCGTCCAGGCGCAGGCGGCCGCCGTCGGTCGGCACGACGGTGTCGGGCGTGATGCGGTGCTGTTGCAACGCGAGCGCGATGGTGAGCGGTTTCATCACCGAGCCCGGTTCGAAGATGTCGGCGACCGCGCGATTGCGGACCGCCATGCCGGTGCGGCGCGTGCGCTGGTTCGGGTCGTAACTCGGCCAGTTTGCCATCGCGAGGATTTCGCCGGTATGCGCGTCCAGCACGATCGCCGAACCCGAGCGCGCGTTGCTGCGCTCGACCGCGCTTTTCAGCGCCTTGAAAGCGGCATACTGGATCGGCCGGTCGATCGACAGTGTCAGGTCCCGGCCGTTCTGCGGCGGCGTGGTGTCGAGGGTATCGATGACCTGGCCGCGCGCATTGCGCAGCACGCGGCGATGGCCGTCCGCGCCGCGCAAAGTCGTTTCGGCGAAGCGCTCCAGACCTTCCTGGCCGGTGCCTTCCGTGCCCGTGAAGCCGGTGATCTGCGCGGCAATTTCGCCTTCCGGGTAGTAACGCCGGTAATCCTCCTGCATCGACAGACCGGGAACGTCGAGACGCATCGCCCGGTCGGCGATATCGACGGGGACTTCGTGCTTCAGGTACGCGAAGCCGCGACGGGCCGCGTAGATCTTCTCGATGTCGGCCGGGGCGATGTCGAGCAGACGGGACAGCGCATCGATCTGCTGTTGCGACACATGCTCCTCCAGGTTCGATGCGTCGACGAACAGCGTGCGGGTCGGCAGGCTCACGGCGAGCGGGCCGCCGTTGCGGTCCAGGATGCGTCCACGGGAGGCGTGCATCGGCCAGTCGCGCACTTGCCGCATGTCGCCCTGACGACGATAGAAAGCGTCATCCACGCCCTGCACCCAGAACGCCCGCACCGTCAGCGCCACAAACAAGGCGGCGAACGCACCGCTCAACGCCCGCGAGCGCCAGCGCGGCGGCGGTGTCAGGTTCGTGGTCTGGATGTCATGCCGCGCAATCCCGAGGTACTTCCGTACTTGTGGTTTCATGCCGCGATTATGCGGGATCGCGCTTTCGGGTGTCGAATTGAAAAGTCTGCATCCGGCGTCATCCGCCGGCAATTTCATGCAAACTTCGTGCAAAAGGTTTATTAAGGGGCAGCTTAAGTTTGGTTTAAGAAAGCTCTTTTAGTCTCGGCCGACCTGAACGTGCCGCGCAACGTGGCCGAACTCATCGCCTTTCATTTCATGCCCGCTTGCCGTTTCGCTGCGCTTTCCCCGACGATCCGCCTGTTTTCGCGGCAGATCGAATAACGCGCGCAAGCGTTCACGCCGCCCGCGGTCAAGACCGCGCCTTTTCGTTCCGGGTGATGCCCTTGCATCGCCCGTCCCCTTTTCCGCTGATGCCCTTCTCTCCCGCAACCGCCTTGCCCGGCAAGGCAGGACGAGTCTTTTTCATTTGCGCCGTCGGTTCGATCTGTTCCGTCGTGATCTGCAATTCACTCGAACACGCGCGTTCATCTTCATCAACGGTTCTCGACGATATGCCGCCCGTGTCAGTGCGGCAAAGCGCCGCTCCGGCGCCTGCCGCGCCACCGGCACCGGTCCGCACGACCGAAAGCGCCACAGTCAACCAGACCTTCTCGCAGGCCGCGCAGAGTCTGGGCATCGATGCGGCAACCATCGCGACCCTCACGGACGCCTTCGCGGGCAAGGTCGACATGCGTCGCGATATCCGCAAGGGTGACACGCTGAGCGTCATTTACGACCGCAAGCCGGGCAATGAACAGGCGCAGCAAGCGCCGCTGGCCGTTCGGCTGACTACTGGCTCGTCGTCGCACGATGTGTTCCTCTATCGCGATCCCGAAGGCGAGGCGCGCTACTACTCGAAAGACGGCAACAGCACGACACCGGGCTTCTCGCGTTATCCGATCGCCTTCACGCGCGTATCGTCGGACTTCTCGCTGCGCCGGCTCGATCCGGTCACGCATCGCTGGCAAAGCCATGACGGCGTGGATCTCGCCGCGCCCATCGGTACGCCAGTGCATGCGTCGGCGCAGGGCACGGTGACTTTCGTCGGCAGGCAGACGGGCTATGGCAAGGTCATCATGCTCGACAACCCCGCGCCGTATTCGACCGTGTACGCGCACCTGTCGCGTTTCGCGAAGGGCATCCGCAATGGCGGGACGGTGAAGCGCGGGCAGGTGATCGGCTATGTCGGCGAGACGGGCTGGGCAACGGGCCCGCATCTGCACTATGAAGTCCGCATCAATGACATCGCGATGAATCCGCTCACCGTGGACCTGCCGAGCGATGATCGTCTGCGCGGCAAGGAGCGTCGGCGTTTCGCGAAGGAAGCAGAAAACCTGAGCGCGGAACTGAGCGGCTGATTCCCGGACGTCCCGCTCAGGCGACCAGTCCGACCGAGCGCGTCGCCGGCTTCGGCTCGCGCCGGCTGGCCGCGACCCAGCGGTTCTTGCCGGCGCGCTTGGCTTCGTAGAGGGCGTTGTCGGCGTCGCGGAGAACGCCGTCGAGTTCATCGTGATGATGATCGAACATCGCAATGCCGATGCTCACGCCGATGCGCAAGGCCAGATCGCCGTCCGTGTGGAACGGTTTCGACAGCTCGCGAACGACTGTGTCCGCGAGCGTGAGCAAATCGTCGCGCGGCGGCGTGACGATCACGAACTCGTCGCCGCCAAGTCGCGCCACCAGCGCGCCTTCCCCCGAGAGATGCCGCAGACGGCGCGCCACCAGCGCGAGCAGCGTGTCGCCGACCTCATGGCCGTGTGCGTCGTTGACGGCCTTGAAGCCGTCGAGATCGAGATAGAGCAGGGCGGTCGGCGCACCGTTGCGCGCCCGGCCCGACTCACGCGAACGCGCCGCCTGGAACAGGCCCGCGCGGTTCAGCAGACCGGTCAGCTCGTCGTGACGCGCGCGGCGGTCGTTTTCCTGCTCGGCTTTCATCGTCGAAACGAGCATGCCGTTCAGGCGCCACGCGGCCGCGCTCATCGCGAACAGGTAGAAGGGAATCTGCAGCAGCGTGAGCCAGAGCGTCGGCTCGCCGGCCAGCACGGCGCCAAGACAGCACGGTCCCAAGGACAGGAAGATCATCACCGCCACCAGACGCGGCGCGGCGAAATTGCGGAAGCAAATGCCGCCGACCATCGCGGCAGCCGAGAGGAACGAGAGCGTCGCGGCCACCCAGTCGCCGGACAACACCGAGACCAACGCGCCGTAGCCGACCGTCGCGCCCCACAGCGGCGCGAGCAGGACATAGGTGTCGGTCAGCGTGGACTTGCCTTCGCGTGCGCGTCGGCGCGCGATCACCAGCACGACCAGCCGGATCAGGCAGACGGCAATTTCGAGTGCGAGCCAGATGTGGAAAGCGGTGGTCGGATGGCGGCGGTCGAGCACCCAGGCCACCGCGACCGTGTTGAGCACGCCGCCCGCGAAAATCGGCAAGGTGCCGAACAGGCTGCCGACGAGCGCGACACGGATCGCGCGGGGAATGTCGGCTCCCGCGTGCAGCAACCACGTGGCCGCACGTCCGCGCGGCAATGTGAATACCTCGGTCTGATGGTCCATGTTGGATTCCGGCGTGGTCCGGCGAGGGCGGGACACTCGCGGAAAATCGGACCACATCGCAGATATCGGACGTCGAAGTCCCAAACTTTAGTGAGGAACACCCGCGCGCGCGGACTTTTATACTGACGGCTCCGAACGACAACTTCCCTCACTCCACATGGCCCTCATCAACTACATCACGCAGATCCAGTTCGATTTCGGCGCGGTGCGCCTGCTTGCCGGCGAGTGCGAGCGCATCGGCATGCGCCGGCCGCTGATCGTGACCGATCGCGGCATTCGTGCCGCCGGCCTGGTCGATACGGTGCTCGCCGCGCTCGGCGCTTCACAGCCCGCGCCGGTGTTCGACGCCACGCCGCCGAATCCGAACGAGGCCGCGGTGCGCGCCGCCGTCGCGATGTACAAGGAGCAGGCGTGCGATGGCGTGATCGCGGTGGGCGGCGGTTCGTCGATCGATCTGGCCAAGGGCGTGGCCGTCTGCGCGACGCACGAAGGCCCGTTGCAGAGCTTCGCGGTGATCGAAGGCGGGCTGGCGCGCATCACGGCGAAGACGGCGCCCGTCATCGCTATCCCGACGACGGCAGGCACCGGCAGTGAAGTCGGCCGGGGCGCGATCCTGATTCTCGACGACGGCCGCAAGGTCGGCGTGATTTCGCCTTACGTGGTGCCGCGTGTCGCGATCTGCGATCCCGAACTGACGCTCGGCCTCCCGCCGATGATGACCGCCGCGACCGGCATGGACGCCATCGCGCATTGCCTCGAAACCTTCATGGCGCCGGCCTTCAATCCACCCGCCGACGGCATCGCGCTCGATGGACTCTGGCGCGCGTGGCGTCACATTGAACGGGCGACGCGTGACGGCGCGGACCGCGTGGCGCGCTGGAACATGATGAGCGCGTCGATGCAGGGCGCGCTGGCGTTCCAGAAGGGTCTGGGCTGCGTACACAGCCTGAGTCACTCGCTGGGCGGCATCAATCCGAAGCTGCACCATGGCACGCTCAACGCCATCTTTCTGCCGGCCGTGATTGCGTTCAACCGCAGCGCGCCGACGATGCAGGATGAAGGCAAGCTGGAGCGCCTCGCGCAGGCGATGGGCCTGACTTCCGGCGATCAAGTCGGCGATGCCGTGCGCGAGATGACCGCGACGCTCGGCCTGCCGCGCGGTCTGGCGGAACTCGGCGTCACGCGCGATCTTTATCCGCGAATCATTGCCGGTGCGTTGAAGGATCACAGCCACAAGACGAATCCGCGTGAAGCATCGGAAGCTGACTATACGGCGATCCTCGACGCTTCGATGTAGGGACAGGGCGCGAGCCCTTGCATGACGGCGCTGGTGCGGCATTGCAACAAACACTTAAGGGAAAACCCTTAACTCTGTTACAATGTCGCAAAGTTTGAGGAACAGATCATGCGCCGCCATCACCAAGTCATCGAAAAAGTCGCCTTTACCTTGCTCACGCTGTCCGCTGTCGTCGATGCAAGCTACATCACCTGGGAAAAGCATCCCAACTTCCGCGAAAACGTCACCGAAATCGTCAAGCTGAGCGCCGATCTCTCGCTGGCAAATCCGGGTGTCGGCGAACCCACGCCGCTCGTGCCGCTGGCGTTCAACTAAGCTGCTTCCCACCGGCGCGACTTTTCTCGTCGCGCCCACTGCTTCAAGTCCATACCGGTTATTCGGCCCGCCGTCGCACGGCGCGCGCCGGCTGCCTTATGCTGGCGGCTTCTCGTGCCGTCGCCGCCCAGCATGTCTTCCGCTCTCCATTCCGACGTCGTTCTCGCCGACCCGCTGCGCCGCTTTGCGCGCGCGATCGGGCAGATCGTCCTTCAGCGCAACGCCGCGACCGGCGCGCTCCTCTTCCTCGCGGTGCTCAGCGCGAGTCCGCGCCTTGCATGCGGCCTGCTGATCGGCACGCTGACCGGGAATGTCATCAGCGCGATCATCGATAACGATGACGCGCCCGTCTTCCGCGACGATCTCCACGGCTTCAATGGCGCGCTCGCGGCGCTGGCGGCGTTCGCGTTCATCGGCGATGTCTCGCAGGCGGGCGCCGTCGCGATCGTCGCGGCGATGGGCGCAACGCTGCTCGCCCACAAGCTGTCGCGCGTCCTGGCCCGCTTCGACTGGCCGTTTCTATCGAGCCCGGCGATCCTGGTGACGTGGTGCTGGCTGCCGCTGTTCAGCGGACGCGGCGACACGGGCGCGATCCCGCAAGTCGCGGCAGGCGTCGTGCCGATGCTCGAAGCGGCCTTCGCGGGACTCGCGCCGATTACCTTCGCCACCGGCGCCATTGCGGGCGGACTGATCGCGGCCGGACTACTCGCGGCGCGGCCGTCGCAGGCGGGATGGGCGCTGACTGGCAGCGCGCTCGGCGCCATGTTGCACGGACTGGGCGGCGCGGGCGATGCCGTCGTGCTGTCCGGCGCGTGCGGTTTCAACGCCGCGCTCGCCGCGCTGGCGGCGGCGCCGCTCGGCAGGCGCTATGCGCTGTTCGCGATCGTCGCGGCAGTGTTGATCGAACGGCTGATTGACTGCGCCGGCATCGCCGCGCTGACCGCGCCCTTCGTGCTGGCGTCGTGGCTGACGATCGCGCTGCAACGCCGCCTGGTCCGTAGCACTCAAGCAGGAGACTCGCATGTCATTCACCCACACGCCTGAACACAGGATCGCGCAGGATGGCCCGCGCAGTGCCGCCGAAACGGCCGCGCGGGTCGATCTTGCGGCGGCCTATCGGCTCGTCGCGCTCAATGGCTGGGACGACGTCGTCTACACGCACATCTCGGCGAGCGTGCCGGGCGAGCCAGGACGCTTCCTGATCAATCCGTTCGGGCTGACGTTCGATGAAGTCACAGCATCGAATCTCGTGAAGATCGATATCGACGGCAATGTGATCGGCGAGAGCGTGCATCCGGTGAACGCGACGGGCTTCGCGTTGCACGGCGCCGTGCACGCGGCGCGCGAGGATGCCGTGTGCGTGATGCACCTGCACGTGCGCGAGGCGATTGCCGTCTCGGCTCAGCCCCATGGCTTGCTGCCGGGATCGCAGCATGCGATGCGCTTCCATGGCCACCTCGCGTATCACGACTACGAAGGCCTGGCCTTCTCGCCTGCGGAAGGCGAGCGGCTGGTGACGAGCCTCGGCGCGCATCGTGCGATGCTGCTGCGCAATCACGGCCCGCTCACGCTCGGGCGGACCGTCGCCGAGGCTTATGTGCTGATGGATATGCTCGTCAAGGCATGCGATATTCAGCTGCGCGCGCTGGCGGGCGTCAACAAGATGATCGTGCCGACACCGGATGTCGTCACGCGCACGGCAGCGCAACTGCATGATGACGACGCCATCGAGGGCGCGCTCGAGTGGCCCGCGTTGCTGCGCAGGCTGGACCGCATCGACGCGTCATATCGCGACTGAAAACCCAGCAAAGGAGAACATTGCAATGCCGACATTCAACATTCAGCTGTTCGAAGGCCGCACGACGGAGGAAAAGCGCAAGTTTGTCGAGGCGATCACGCGCACCACGTGCGAGACGCTCGGCTGCGAGCCGGGTTCGGTGGATATCATCCTGACGGATGTGAAACGCGAGAACTGGGCGACCGCGGGCAAGCTCTGGTCGGAGCAGTGAACGCGGCGCGCATGCGGCACGAGGCCGCATGCACGCGCGACACGATTACATCGAAGCCTTCACGGCGAGACGGAACTTGTGCAGCAGCGGTTCCGTATAGCCGCTCGGTTGTGTGCGACCTTCGAACACGAGTGCGCAGGCAGCCTTGAACGCGAAGGAACTGTCGAACGCGGGGGCCATTGGTTGGTAGACCGGATCGGCCTCGTTCTGCTGATCGACGACCGCGGCCATGCGTTCCAGCGTCGCCTTCACCTGCTCTTCGCTGACGATGCCGTGACGCAGCCAGTTCGCAATGTGCTGGCTCGAGATACGCAGCGTCGCGCGGTCCTCCATCAGGCCGACATCATGGATGTCCGGCACTTTCGAACAGCCGACGCCCTGATCCACCCAGCGCACCACATAACCGAGAATGCCCTGCGCGTTGTTCTCGATCTCGTTCGTGATGTCCTGTTCCGACCAGGTCGGCTTGTCGACGACGGGAATCGTCAGCAGGCCGTCGAGCAGTTCGTTCTTCTGCCCTTCGTAGTCGTGGCTTTCGAGTTCCTGCTGCACCTGCTGCACATCGACCATGTGATAGTGCAACGCATGCAGCGTGGCGGCCGTGGGCGACGGCACCCAGGCGGTGTTCGCGCCCGCGCGCGGATGCGCGATCTTCTGTTCGAGCATCGCGTGCATGAGGTCGGGCATCGCCCACATGCCCTTGCCGATCTGCGCGCGGCCACGCAAGCCGGTGTTCAGGCCGACGAGCACGTTGTTGCGCTCATACGCGTTGATCCACTTCGACGACTTCATGTCGCCCTTGCGCATCATCGGGCCGGCTTCCATCGATGAATGCATCTCGTCGCCCGTGCGATCCAGGAAGCCCGTGTTGATGAACGCGACGCGCGCGCCCGCTGCCGCGATGCAGGCCTTCAGGTTGACGCTGGTGCGGCGCTCCTCGTCCATGATGCCCATCTTGATCGTGTTTCGCGGCAGGCCGAGCAGCTCTTCGATGCGCGAGAAAAGTTCATCGGCGAAGGCCACTTCGGCGGGGCCGTGCATCTTCGGCTTCACGATATAGATGGAACCCGTGCGCGAGTTCATCTTGTTCTTCAGGTCGTGCATGGCGCCGAGCGTCGTCATCACGCCGTCGAGGATGCCTTCCGGAATCTCGTTGCCGTCGCGGTCGAGCACGGCGGGATTCGTCATCAGATGGCCGACGTTGCGCACGAACAGCAGCGAACGTCCGTGCAGGCTCAGCGTTGAGCCGTTCGGCGCGGTGTATTCGCGATCCGGGTTCATGCTGCGCGTGAAGCTCTTGCCGTTCTTCGTGACCTGCTCGGCGAGATGACCCTGCATCAGGCCGAGCCAGTTGCGATAGAGCTGGGTCTTGTCGGCGGCATCGACGGCCGCGACCGAATCCTCGCAGTCGATGATCGTGCTCACCGCCGCTTCCATCAGCACGTCCTTGACGTGCGCGGCATCGGTCTTGCCGATCGGATGGTCCGCGTCGATCTGAATCTCGAAGTGCAGGTCGTTATGCTTGAGCAGGATGGCGTGCGGCGCCTTCGCATCGCCCTGATGGCCCGCGAACTGTTCGGCGTTGGCGAGCCCGCTCTTGCTGCCGTCCTTCAACGTCACGACGAGCGCGCCCTGTTCGACGCTGTACTTCGTGGCATCGGCATGCGAGCCGTGCGCGAGGGGCGCGTTGTCGTCGAGAAAGCGGCGTGCATAGGCGATGACCTTCGCGCCGCGCTTCGGATTGAACTGGGCGGTGCGCTCGGCGCCGTCGGTGTCGTCGATGGCGTCGGTGCCGTAGAGCGCGTCATACAGGCTGCCCCAGCGCGCGTTGGCGGCATTCAGCGCATAGCGCAGGTTCGACAGCGGCACGACCAGTTGCGGCCCTGCCTGCTCGCCGATCTCGCGATCCACGTTGGCGGTGCTGGCCTGCACATGTGCGGGCGAGGGGACGATGTAGCCGACTTCTTTGAGAAACTTGCGATAACCGCGCAGGTCTTGCACGGGGCCGGGATGGCTGCGATGCCAGTTGTCGAGTTCGGTCTGGAGACGGTCGCGCTCGGCGAGCAGCGCGCGGTTTTTCGGGGCGAGGTCGTGAACGAGCGCATCGAAACCCTTCCAGAAGGCGGCGCTGTCGACACCCGTGCCAGGGATGGCTTCTTCATCGACGAACTTCGCCAGGCTTGCGTCGACCTGCAGACCGTGTTGTTGGATCATGTCGTTCATGGGCACTCCGGCTGAGTTGCTGTGACTCTGGGGTTTGGGGTGGGCTGGTTGTGTATGGTAGCGCGTCTTGGGGGAGGATCGAAGCGGGGTGACGGGGGAGGGGGTGTGCCTGGCGGCATGCCCTTTTGAAGATTCGACGCGAGGAGAGTGCCCGACGCGTCTCCCGCTAGAGCTTGAGTTCGGTGGCGAGCAACTCAAATTGCTTGCCGAGCGCGGGAAGGTCACCACGGGCAGTGACCCAGACGATTCCGAGGTCGACCTTATGGTATCCGTGCGAAAGTGCATTGCGCATCTCGTACGCGGATTGGAACGGAACTTCGGGATGCTGTGTGACGAAGGCCGGAAAGTATTTGCAAATATTCCTGCAGGCTTCACCAACGACTTCGATGTTGCGTATGACTCCATCCTGAACGAGTTCATCCGCGAGAAAGTCCGTTTCGTCCAGATCGTTGATGTATCGACTGATCGATCCGATGGTCGTGAGCATATGACCCACGTATTCCGCAGGCGTCGAGGCGTCCCGGCTCATACCGGAATGGCTTCCGCGATGATTGCGTCACGCGTCCGGTCCGGCAGTGCGCCGGGTGTTAGAACGTCGACCTTTACGCTAAGAAGCTGGCGCAACTCATGGCGTATCGCGCCGATATCCAGCAACGATGTCTTCGGTGTGGGATCAATCAGCAGGTCTAGGTCGCTTCCTTCCGTGTCCTCGCCGCGCGCGACGGAGCCGAAGATACGCGCGTTTTTCGCGCGATGCGCCTCGACGACGCGCCGAATGTCATCGTGATGTCCTTGAATGGCGAGCGAAGGTTTCATAAGCGGTCTTGTCCGGGGAGCGAGCCGGCGTGAATGAAACGAAGCGCCACGCGATCGGGCGCCTGTGTATTCGAGCGCAGTCTAGCATAGCGCCTTTGCCCGCCAGCGGCCCTTGCCGGGCGCCCGACACGGCGCCCGGCAACGCCTCCCGACCCTATCCCCCCAACAAATCCTCAATCATCACCGGTAGCTTCCTCACGCGCACGCCGGTCGCGTGATACACCGCGCCGGTGATCGCTGCCGCGATGCCCGCCAGTCCGATCTCCGCAATACCCCTCGCGCCGAGTTCGTTGAACACGGTATCGGGATAATCGAGAAAGGTGACGTCCATCTTTGGCGTGTCGGCGTTCGTCGCGACCACGTAATCCGCGAGACTGCTGTTCACCGGCGCCCCGCTGCGCTCGTCGTACACCGTGTGCTCGAACAGCGCCATGCCCACGCCCATCACCACCGCGCCCTCGATCTGGTTACGGCCCGCGCGGGGATTCAAAATCTTGCCGCCATCGATCACGGTCACCACGCGGCTCACGCGCAGCCGCGCCGTCGACGCATCCCAGGTCACTTCGGCGAAATGCGCGCCATACGAATGGATCGACCATTTCTTCTTGAGCGGATCGTTGAAACCGCCTTTCGCGCTGCCGCTGCCCGACGCCGCATGCAGCTTCGCCGCGTCGAGAATCTGCGCATACGGCACGCCGCTACCGGGCGGCTGATCCTTGCGATGCACGTGCCCGGCCGTCATCGCGAGTTCCTCGGGCTTCGCGCCGTTGAACGGCGAGCCTTCGGTCTTTGTGGCATGCGTGAGCAGCGTCTTGATGGCGCCGCGCACCGCATCCGATACCGCCGGAATCACCGAAGCCGTCGCCGCCGATCCACCCGACACCGGCCCGAGCGGCAGCGCCGTATCGCCGAGACCGACTTCGATCTTGCCGAGCGCAATGCCCGTATGTTCCGCGACCAGTTGCGCGAGGATCGTATAAGTGCCGGTGCCGATGTCCTGCGTGCCGCACGCAATGCGCGCGGTGCCGTCGGCGCGCAGGTCGACGGTCGCGTCCGCCGAGAAGCGCAAGCCCGGCCAGCTGCATGCGCCCAGGCCCCAGCCGAGCGTGAGGCCGTCACGCTTCATCGAGCCGACTTCCGGCGTGCGCTTGCTCCAGCCGAACTTCTCCGCGCCGGTGGTCAGGCATTCCACGAAGTGTCGCGATGAAAACGGCAGGCCGCTGCTTTCATCGACCTTGGGCTCGTTGCGCAACCGCAGTTCCACCGGATCGATCTTCAAAGCGACAGCCAATTCGTCCATTGCACTCTCGAGCGCATACAAACCCGGCACCGCGCCGGGTCCGCGCATCGACGTGGGCGAGCCGACGTTGCGCTTCACCGTGCCACCCGTAACGCGCAGGTTCGGCACGCTGTACATCGACGGCGTGGCTTCGCCGCAATCTTCCGCGTACTCGTCGGCAAGCGCCGCGTGATTCACGAAGTCATGCTGCAAGGACACGAGCTTGCCGTCCTGTGTTGCGCCGAGCCGGACGCGCTGCTGCGTGGTCGGTCGATGGCCGACGTTCTGGAACATCATCTTGCGCGACAGCACGAGCTTCACGGGCCGTTCGAGCTGCCGCGTCGCGGCCGCCGCGAGCAGCGAATGCGGCCACATCCACAGCTTGCCGCCGAAGCCCGAGCCGAGATAGCGCGAGATCACCCGCACCTTCTCCTTCGGCAGGCCCAGCATCTGCATCAGCGCGCCCTGATGATTCGAAACGGCCTGGCTCGTCTCATAGAACGTATAGCCGTCGCCGTCCCAATGTGCGACGGTGGCGTGCAGTTCAATGGGGTTGTGCGTCTCGACCGGCGTGACATAGGTCTCGTCGATCTTCACCGGCGCGCTGTCGAACGCCATGTCCGGGTCGCCGCGTTCGCTGTGCGTGTCGAGCTTGCCGCCGTCATCGAGCGCGGCGCTGACGTCGTGCGGCGTCTTGTCGTAACCCACTTTGACCGCCGCTGCTGCGGCGCTCGCGGCCTCGAAGGTATCGGCCACGACGAGCGCCACATACTGCCCGTAATAGCGAATGATGTCGTCGTCGAACGGCGGCCGGTTTTCATCAACCATACCGGTCTCGATCGAACCGCCCGCGAGCCGATAAAAGCGGCCGATATTGCCGCGATGAAGAATCAGCTGCACGCCGGGCATGGCTTGCGCGGCGGCGAATTCGAGCGACGTGATCCTGCCGCTCGCAATGGTGGCGCCGACCGGCACGGCAATCAGCATGCCGGGCAGATCGACGTCGGAGGTATAAGTCGCGCGGCCGCAGACCTTCAGCGGTCCGTCGATGCGCGACTGGGGCCGTCCGATGACAGACGGCGTGGTGTCGGGCGCAGTGGACATAGTCAGGTTTCCTTGGTCGGGTTCAGGACGCTTGCGTGACGAGCTTGAGCGTATGCACGATGCAGCGCTTCGAGAGCTCCACCTTGAAGCCGTTCTCGCTTTGCGGCTTGGCATCGGCGAGCGCGGCATCGGCGGCGCGGCGGAAGGTCGCCTCGTCGGGCGCCGCGCCCTGCAACACCTGCTCCGCTTCGCGCGACCGCCACGGCTTCGTGCCGACGCCGCCGAGACCCACGCGCGCATGTTCGATGCGCCCGTCCTTCAGCGCGACCACAATCCCCGCCGACGCCAGCGCGAACTCATACGATGCGCGATCGCGCAGCTTCAGATACGCCGACCGCGCGCCTTGCGGCAGCGGCGGCACAGTGACGTGCGTGATGAGATCGCCGGCGTCGAGGACGTTCTCGCGATCGGGCGTCGTGCCCGGCGTCAGGAAAAAGTCGTCGACGGGAATCGCGCGCTTGCCGCCCGTGCCTTCCACGTGAATGGTCGCTTCGAGCGCCTGCAACGCGACGCACATGTCCGACGGATTGCTTGCGATGCACGCTTCACTCGTGCCGAGTATCGCCATCATCCGGTTGAAGCCCTGCATGGCCGAGCAGCCGCTGCCCGGTTCGCGCTTGTTGCAGGGCGAGGCGGTATCGCGGAAATACACGCAGCGCGTGCGCTGCATGATGTTGCCGCCGGTCGTCGCCATGTTGCGCAGCTGCACCGACGCGCCCGCGAGCACCGCCTGCGACAGCACCGCATAGCGTTCGCGGATCAGCGCGTGATGCGCGAGGTCCGAATTGCGCGCCGTAGCGCCGATGCGCACGCCGCCATCGTCCGTTGCCTCGATGGCATCGAGCGGCAGGCGGCTGATGTCGATGACGCGCATCGGCCGCTCGACGTTGAGCTTCATCAGGTCGAGCAGGGTCGTGCCGCCTGCGAGAAAGCGCACTTCGGCGCCTTGCTGGGCCGTATGCGCGAGTGCGCCGCCATTGATCGCGTCGCGCATGTCGCGCGCGCGGGAGAGCTGGAACGTTTCCATGATGCTCTCCTTATTTGGCCGGGGTCTTGGCGACGCGCACCGACTGGATCGCCGTGACGATGTTCTGATAGGCGCCGCAGCGGCACAGGTTGCCGCTCATCGCTTCGCGCACGTCCTCGTCGTTCGGACCGATGGGCTCGTCGAGGAGCGCGACCGCCGACATCAACTGGCCCGCCGTACAGTAGCCGCACTGATAGCCGTCGCATTCGACAAAGGCGGCCTGCAGCGGATGCAGCGCTTCCACTTCGCCAATGCCTTCGATGGTCGTGACGGTGTCGCCATCGCATGCGGCGGCGAAGCACAGGCATGAGTTCACGCGGCGTCCGTTGACATGAACGGTGCACGCGCCGCACTGGCCGTGGTCACAGCCTTTCTTCGTGCCGGTCAGATGCAGATGGTCGCGCAGGGCGTCAAGCAATGTCGTGCGCGGGTCGAGCGACAGCGTGTGACTATGGCCATTCACAGTGAAGGTGACGCTGGCAGGGGCGGCGGGAGTCCGGACCGGCGCCAGTGCTTCGGTGCGGGCCGAATTGGGCGTGTCTGCGTGAATGGTCTTGGATTGGGGGACAGGGTGTTGTGGCATCGAGCATTCTCCAGGGGTAGTGCATGGAAGCTGCACTGCATGGCTAAGACGGTCCGGGCAGGCGGCAAGGCGTGAGAAGGCGAAGATGGAGCGAGAGCGTGACGGCGCGCGTCAGGCGGAGCGCGGACAGCCGGGGAAGAGTCTGCACAGGGCGCGCAGGACTTCATATGCCGCAGGGACGCGTGTGAAGACGCTCAAGCCAGTATAGGCAGCGGACGCGAAACTTTCTTCATTGCAAGCTTCCATGCGCTGCCGGTCTTGCGCAGGCGCACGAAACATGCCCGAAGCAGCGCTTCAGTGCGGGAACACGGCGCGAACAAAGAGATAAAAGAGGTAGACGCCGACCGTCGTGAACGCGACGAGCGCCACGAGGACGAGGAACAGGCGCACAGTCATCTGCATGGCGTCAGTCCAAAAAAATGGCCGCTTGCGCGGCCGGAAGGAGGGGTGGATCGGTCAGACTTCAGGCTAACGGCGCATCCTTAAGTCAGACTTAAGTGCGCTGCCATTTCGGGCGGGCCGGGCCATTCTCCTTCCTTTGCGAACTCGATGCAGCAGACTTACCTCAATGCTTCGCTATAGCGATCGCGCAGCGGAATGATCGTCAACAGCGCCACCGCGCTGCCGAAGATCACGTAGTAGCAAATCGAAAGCGGGTCGCCGGTGCTCATCGTGAGCCATTGCACGATGGCCGGTGCAAAGCCGCCGAAGATCATCACCGCGACGTTGTAGCTCACCGAGATGCCGGTCGACCGCACGCTGGAGGGCAGCAGCTCCGAGATGAACGCCGGATAGCAGCCCTGGAAGATGCCGAGGTAGGTCATCAACAGCGCCTGGCAGACGATCAGCATCGGCAGGCTTGGATGCGCGGTCAGCACCGCGAAGATCGGATACGCGGTGAGCAGCGACAGAGCCAGCGCGGTCAGCATCAGCTTCTTGCGGCCGATACGGTCCGACAGGCGCCCGAAGAACGGGCAGCACACGAGATACACGAGCGCACCGATGGTCGAGCTGATGAGGCCGTCGGTGAGCGCCATGTGCAGCACGCGGGTGGCGTGGGTCGGCAGATAGAGCAGGAAGATATACGTGCCGATGGTGCCGAACACCGTCAGGCCGAAGCCCGCGAGCACGGAGGTCCAGTGCTTGGTGGCCGTGTCGCGGATGGGGCTTGCACTCAGTTCGTTCTTCTGCGCCTTCTCGACGAACACGGGCGACTCGTCGAGCTTCGAACGCAGATACAACCCCACCGGCACGATCAGCAACCCGACCACGAACGGCACGCGCCAGCCCCAGCTATTGAGATGCTCGGGGCTCAGCGTGCGTGTCAGCACCGCGCCGAAGAACGAGCCGGCGAGACTCGCGGCCGCCTGCGCGACCATCTGGAAGCTGCCGAAGTAGCCGCGCTTGTCGGCGGGCGCGTATTCGACGAGAAAGGCCGTCGCGCAGCCCACTTCGCCGCCTGCCGAGAAGCCCTGGATCAGCCGGCCCAGCAACATCAGCAACGGCGCGGCGATGCCGATGGCCGCATAGGTCGGCGCGAACGCGATGATCGCGATGCCGACCGCCATCAGCGAGATGGTGAGCGTGAGCGCCGACTTGCGTCCGACGCGGTCCGCCACGGCGCCCAGCACGATGCCGCCGAGCGGCCGCGTCAGGAAGCCGACGCCGAAGGTGGCCCAGGTGGCGAGCAGCGAGATGGTGGGGCTGGTGGCGGGGAAGTAGAGCTTCGAGATGATGACGGCGAAGAAGCCGTAGACCATGAAGTCGAACCATTCGAGCGCGTTGCCGATGGTCGACACGACGATTGCTCGTCGGCCGGACAGGTTGAGCGCGGCGTTCTGTTCGGCCGCGTGGGCTGCAGGAAGTACGGTGCTCATCGAATGCACTCCGTGGGCGTGGGGCGATTGATCAAATGCCAGACTTTATTGGCCGACGACAGCCGTGTATCCGGCCTGCACCGGGTAGGCGAGCAGGCCGCTGCAACCCTCAAACATTACGCCTGGCTGAAATAAGAAAATATAGAATTTCTGAACTGACACTCAAGGAAACCTGATTGAACGATCGGGTTTGTCCCTAGCCACGATGAGCAACATCCGCTTTTTGCGCACCTTCATTGCCGTCGCGCGCTACGGCTCCTTCGCTGCCGCCGCCGAAAAGGTCGCCCTGACCCAAGCCGCCGTGAGCATGCAGATGCAGTCGCTCGAAGACGATCTCAAACGGCCGCTGTTCGATCGCGTGGGACGGACCAACCGCCTGACGAGCATCGGCAAGCAGGTGCTGCCGCAGGCGGAGCGCATCGTCGCGCTCTACGACAGCATGCGGCACACCGGCCTCGATGACGAGATCGCCGGCTCGGTGTCCATCGGCGCCGTGGATTCGGCCATGGGCGCGCTGGCATCGGTCGTTACGGAATTGAAAGGTCAGTACCCAAAGCTCGATGTGCGTCTCTTCACCGGCAAGGCGCTCGCGCTCGCGCCGCAAGTGGAGGCCGGCGAGATCGATGCGGCCGTGATCGTCGAGATGGCGGGCAAGACGCCGGCCAGTCTCAACTGGACGCCGCTCTATTCGGAGCCGCTGGTCGTGATCGGCTCGCCAGGCGGCACGGCTTCGAGTGCCGCCGAGATGCTGGCCAGCCGGCCGTTCCTGCGCTTCGACCGCGCGCAGCGCACCGGCGCGTTGATCGAGCGGGCGCTCAGGCATAACCGGCTCGTGGTGAACGAGTTCCTCGAACTGAATTCGCTGGAAGTGATCGTGGAACTCGTGCGGCAGGACGCGGGCGTGTCGGTGGTGCCGCTGCTCGAATACGGCTCGTGGGCAAGCGACCCGGCCTTGCGCGTGATGCCGCTTGCACGGCATACGCCGCGCCGTGTCGTCGGCATGCTGGAGCGCAAGATCCACGACCGGCATGCGGTGATGAGCGTCGTGCAGGAACGCATCAGGCTGCGTTCGCATGGCGCCATGCCGCTTGCGAACGGGACATGACACCCAAGCTTTGCTTAAGTGACGGACAAGAAATATCAGCTTTCCCTGTGAATTGCGGCCACTGACAATGCTCGGGCAAAGTCGCATGTCCAACCATCACTGAAGAGGAACGCATGTCGATCATTCCCGAGATCGCCGCAAGCCGCGCAGAGATTCAATCCATTCGCCGCGATATCCACGCGCATCCTGAACTCTGCTACGAAGAAGCCCGCACTGCCGAGCTCGTCGCGCGCACGCTTGAAAGCTGGGATATCGAAGTGACGCGCGGGCTGGGCAAGACGGGCGTGATCGGCGTGTTGAGGAAGGGCAGCGGCAAGCGCGCCATCGGCTTGCGCGCCGACATGGACGCGTTGCCTATCCCTGAACTGAACACCTTCGCGCATGCGTCGCGCCATGAGAACAAGATGCATGCGTGCGGTCACGACGGCCACACCGCCATGCTGCTCGGCGCCGCGCAATATCTCGCGAAGCATCGGGACTTCGACGGCACGGTGGTCTTCATCTTCCAGCCCGCGGAAGAAGGCGGCGGCGGTGCGAAGGCGATGATCGAGGATGGTCTGTTCGAGCGCTTCCAGGTCGATGGCGTGTTCGCGCTGCACAACTGGCCCGGCATGCCTGCGGGTGAATTCGGCGCGCGCGTGGGCGCGACGCAGGCGTCGAGCAACGAGTTCGAGATCCGCATCGAAGGCGTCGGCGCGCATGCCGCGATACCGCACGACGGCGTCGATCCGGTATTCACGGCCTTGCAGATCGGCACGGGCTTGCAGAGCATCGTGACGCGCAACAAGCGCCCGGTCGATGCCGCCGTGCTCTCGATCACGCGCATGCAGGCGGGTCACGCGATCAACGCGATACCCACCACCGCGACGCTCGCCGGCACGGTGCGCACGTTCTCGACCGAGGTGCTCGACCTGATCGAGACGCGCATGAAGGAGATTGTCAGCGCGACGGCGGCGGCGTATCGCTGCAAGGCGGACGTCAGTTTCCTGCGCAACTATCCGCCGACCGTCAACACCGAAGCCGAAACGCAGTTTGCGCTGGGCGTGATGCGCGACATCGTTGGAGCGGAGAAAGTGAACCCGAACGTCGATCCCACCATGGGCGCCGAGGACTTCTCGTACATGCTGCTGGAGCGGCCCGGCTGCTATGCGTATATCGGCAATGGCGTCGGCGCGCATCGCGAACACGGGCACGGCATCGGTCCATGCATGCTGCACAACAGCAGCTACGACTTCAACGACGAACTGCTGCCGCTCGGCGCCACCTACTGGGTGCGGCTCGTGCAGGCGTTTCTCGCGCGTGCCTGACCAGGAGAGCGCACATGTTTTCATCGACCTATCGCGAGGCGCGACAGCGCTTCCTCGACACGGCCGCCGAACGCGGGCTGGCCGTGGATACCCGCGTGCTGGAGGGCGTCGCCGGACTCGAAGGCGAGCTGCTGGCGACGGATGTCGTGCGCATCGGGCCACGCTCGGCGCGGCGCATGCTGGTGCTGACCTCGGCGACGCATGGCGTGGAGGGCTTCTGCGGCTCGGGCGCGCAGATCGCCCTGATGCGCGACGACGGACTCGCTGCATTGATGAAGCAACTCGATGTCGCGTTGCTGCTCGTGCATGCGATCAATCCCTATGGCTTTTCCTTCCTGAGCCGCACGACGGAAGGCAATGTTGATCTGAACCGCAACAGCATCGACTTTGCTGCGCCCTTGCCGCAGAACCCGGGATATGCGGAACTGCACGAGCTTCTGATTCCGGCAAGCTGGCCGCCTGACGAGGCCAACGTGCAGGCCATTCGTGGCTATATCGAAGAGCGCGGTGAGTGGGCGTATCAGCAGGCAGTGACGACGGGTCAGTACACGCATCCGCAAGGCCTGTTCTATGGCGGTGCGGAGACCGCATGGAGCACGCGCACGATGCGCGAACTGCTGACGGAGTACGGCGAGGGCTGCGCATCGATCGGCTGGATCGACTTTCATACGGGACTCGGGCCGAGCGGTTTCGGCGCGAAGATCTGCGTGGGGGATGTGCCGCGCGCGCGTCGCTGGTGGGGCGCGGACGTGACGAGCCCCGCGGACGGCACCTCGATTGCGGCGGATATTGCCGGACCGCTGCTCGATACCTTGCGGCAGACGTGTCCGCGTTCGGCCAATGCGTCGATCGCGGTGGAGTACGGCACGGTGCCGCTCACCGAGATGCTCGACATGCTGCGCGCGGACCAATGGATGAGGCAGCATGCCGATGCACCCGATGCCGTGAAGCACGCGATCCGCCAGCAGATTCGCGCGGCTTTTTATATCGATGACGATGTCTGGCGCGGCAAGATCCTCGGACAGGCGCGCGCGGCGGTGTTGCAGGGGCTGTACGGTCTGTCGCGCGAGGCCTGACTACGTTGGGGCCGCACTTATGGTGCGGCCCCGCGCGTCACAGCGACATGCAGCCCGCCAGGATCACGCGCCAGCCGGGCTGTTCCGGCTCATGTTCGGCACGCTGTCCGTAGATTTGCAGGATCAACTGGCCGTCCCTGGCGAATGCTTCGAAGCTCGTGACGTAGCCGCAGTCGGAAGGCTTGCTCACGATCCAGCAGCGTTCTATCTGCTCATGCTCCACGTGCAGACGATATTGTTTGTTCATGACGTTGAGGTACTGAGCGTCCTTCATCAGCTTCTCGACCTTGCCCGTCGATATCTGCACGCAGCCCGCATTGCTGACGAAGATCGCGAGGCTCACGTCCCGCAGCTTCGATTCCGTGAGCACTTCCATCAGTGAATCGGCGGCGACTTCGCGCGCCAGATCGGACTCCACGCAGCGATATAGTTCCTGCCGGCTCTTGCCGTGCTTGCGCATCAGCAGATAGAAGTCGTGCGGATCGGTCATGGCGCGCCATTCTTCGCTGATGGATTCATCGGACGCACTGGGAAGGCCATGCGGCATGGCGCGAGGAGAAACTGATTCAACGCGCGCCGTGACGCTCTCGTCCGTGCATCGATGCCGCTCCACGAGTGCCTTGAACGCCTGCATGTTCGTATCCTGCGTCGCATAGATCTTGTGCACCGCCTTGCCGGCTTCGTCGAAGATCTGGATGGACTCGAGCGTGCGGTTGGGCTTTTCATCGCGCAGGAAGAAGAAGTGCTTCCAGTGACGGAAAAAGATTCGCAGATCAAGACCGCCGGGATTGAGAACCAGACCCGCTTCGGCCGACACGCTCATTTGCCGATAGCCGTTCAGATACTGATTCGTGAACGCGCCCGTCTGAACGCTGATCGCATGTTCGTTTCTCGTAATGCCGCGCACTTCGCCGCAGGCTTCGAGCGCCGCGATAAACGCCTTCACGTCAGGCACGCTCAGCGCAATGGCATCCATGCCGACGCGTGCGCGCATCATCGTCAACTCGTCGATCTGCATATCCCGGGCGATGTCATACGCATACTCGTTTGGGATCCTGTCTTTCACTGCGTTGATGATTTCGTTCATTGTCTCTCCTTGGTCATGACGGATGACAACGAGATTACGCTCAAGGACGTGACTGAGGGTTTCATTCAGCGCCTTGCTTGACGAAACTTAAAAGGCTCGCGCTAAGTTGCTTAAAGACAAGAAAAGAAGTTTTTTTCGAAATGTCTCAAACCTGCTTAAATGCTAAGCAATCTGCTATTGCTCGTCATTGCGAAGGGCATAAGAATGAATGGCTGAAAGGAAGTTGATAGATGAACTTCTTTAAGCGGCCGCAAGGTCTTCCATTCCCGTCTGGAGCAACTCATGCAGCTCATTTCCCGTCTGATTCGAATCCTTTCCGTGACCGCTACGGCCGGCTCGGCGCTGATGGTCCTGTCCACCGCTCATGCCAATACTCCGGCTGCCGCCGACGTCGCCGCGCAAGCCGAGCCCCAAGCCCACACGCTCGACATGAAGGCAACCGTCGTGAAGGTTCACGCTGATACGAGCAGCGTCGAGGTGAAGGGTCCGAAGGGGCGCGTCGTGGTCATCGACGTGGATCCCGCCGTTGCGGACGTGAAGAAGCTCAAGGCCGGCGACGAGGTCCACGTGTCCTATCGCGGCGCCCTGCTGATTTCCGCAGATCCGGTGGATCCGAAGGCTGCCGAGTCGCGCGTGATCGCCGACGAAACCGCGCCGGCTTCAGGCGGTGTCGTCGTGAAGAAGCATGGCGTGCAGGTGGTGGCGGTGGTCCAGAAGATCGATACAGCCGCGCGTGAAGTCACCCTGGCCGGTCCGAAGCACACGGTCACGGTGCAGGTGGCGCCCGACATGCCGCTCGACAAGATCAAGGTCGGCGACCGTGTCACGGCCACCTATGTCGCGGCCACCGCCATGAACGTCACGCGCGGGGGGCACGTGGTCAAGTAAGCGTGTGAGGGCGCGTTGCAGCCGGCGTCACATGTTGGTCCAGGACGAGCACCAGCCGCGTCCGGCCACGAGCTTGTCGCCGAACAGCGTGCAGTCACCCCATGCATCCGTCGCCTTGCCCTGGAACAGCGAGCAGTTGGCGCAAGTCTGGTCCGCCGCGTAGTTCGCGTACTTCTTCTTGTCGACCTTCGCGGCGTTTTCCGTGTAGCCGACGGCTACCGCGGCCGGGTCGGATTCGCTCAAATGGGCGGCATCGGCCCGGACACGCGTGAGCCACAGCGCGGGCAATGCACCTGCGCCGGCAATCATGAAATTACGACGGCTAATGGGTTTCATGGTGAACCTTGGTTTGTGTGGGGAGGTTCCTGCGCGCCAGTTTTTCCAGTCTTTTCCAGCACTTGGCGGCAAGCGTTTGCGAATCATACGGCCGGTCGTTTTTTTGTGAAGGCCTTGAAGCCATTCTCATGTAACGCCCAGGCTACGTCGCTTGATCCGCGTGCTGCTAAACCTTTGCGCGCCGCTGCCGTAATCAGGCCAGAACGCGTTTGCAACTGCGTGAATCATGCCCGCGGCAGGCTTGCCTGCGGATCAATTCGAAGGAGAAGAACCGTGAGTGGAATGGACTGGATGATGGCAAGCGTGTATCTGACGGGACTCGTCGGCAGCACGTTGTTCATGAGTGCGCTGGCGCGGCGCAGCCTGAATCGGGTGGAGGAACACGGCCACTAAGTCTTTCAGTTTGCTTGTATCAAGCTTCTTCGTTATCTGAATACCGCCTTTGCGCAGGCGGCGCAAGACGGCTGAAGGGATAGTCCCGCACAAGCCCCAAAAACAAACACGCCGGGCGATCGGCTCGAAAGCCCATCGCACGGCGCGTCATTCGACTGCTTCCGGCGTCTTAATGAAACAGCTTGACGGCCTGCGTCAGGGTATTTGTCACGCCCTATGCAAGCGGGATCAGTACATAAGCCCAGAACAGCACCAGCAGTCCCTTGTTCGACGAACTGCCTTGCTGGATATCGTTACGCGAATTCATTGCGAATCTCCTTTCTTTAGTCTCAGCTCGCGGTCTGCGCCGACGTGTTCATGTGATGCTTTTCGTGCACGCGCGTCACGAGCAGATTGCAGACGAAACCGATCACGAGCAGGACGGCCATGATGTGCAGCGTCATCGTGCAGGCATCCGCGCCGGTAACGCCGTGAACGACCTGACAGGCGCGCACATAGTTGACCAGCACTGGACCGGCGATGCCCGCCGCCGCGACTCCGGCAGTTCTTGTGGGCTCGGTTGAAAACTATCGGTGAGGTCCCATTCGGGATCCAGATTTGACGGTGGTTTCATGGGCTTACCTAAGAGTTGTCTCATTTTGAACCGCGCTAAATTCGTTCGCCGACGTGCATCATGATTGTCGAGGATGGTTGAAGCATCCACTTGGCATGCGCCTTCTTGTGAATTTCGAAAGATGGTTGCAATGCCTTCATTCGAAGCAATATGACAGGTTGGAACGTTCGATGTGCGCACATCGGCATGGAAATCAGCAAAACGGCTTTTGACGCATGCCACAGTAGTCCAATTCATTGACGGAGCATATCTCGTGAGTTCAGACAACAGTTACCCAGGCGTTTATATCGAAGAAGATGCAACACCCACGTTGTCGGTTTCGACGCTTCCCACCGCAGTTCCGTTAATCAATATGGATAGCAACCTTACGGAAATATTGAAGTTCAATAATATCCTGGATCTTTACGAGAAATTTCCGCCATATGCAACGTACGACACTGCCCTAGCTGGTTTGCGTGCCTACTTCGAATGTGGGGGAGGGCCTTGCTATGTCACTGGATGGAAGACTTTCACAGATGCCATCAAGACCTTGGGGAATCGCATCACGCTTGTGGTTGGCAACTACCACGGAATCAAAGATGAGGTGTATACCCTGCTCGAAGATCGCAGCAAATGTCTATTTGCCATCCTCGATGGACCCGCCGTCCACATTAAAAAGAGCGATCTCAATACGTACCAAACGAGTGCTTCCGCCGCAGTCTACTATCCCTATCTCAAAGTTGGATGGACCGATGTTGACGTGCCTGCAAGTGCTGTCGCCGCAGGGCTCTATTGCAAGAATGATCGAACACGAGGCGTGTGGAAGTCGCCCGCCAATGTTCCATTGCCGTCGGGGTACACACCGAAGTACACCGTAACGGACACGATCCAGGCCGACTACAGCACCGGGAAGGCCGTCAACATGATTCGAAAAGTTGACGAACGAGGTTCGGTGATCTGGGGCGCCCGCACCCTGGACGATAGCGACGACTGGAGATATGTCTCGGTGCGACGTTTGTTCAATAGTGTCGAGCGCGACTTGCGATACGCACTTGGTACGATGACGTTCGAACCAAACAGCCCACTGACCTGGGAGAAGGTGCGCTCCGCGGCAACGAGCTATCTGCATCGACTGTGGAAGCAGGGCGGTCTGGCTGGTGCTTCCGAGAATGAGGCATACTTCGTGCAAATCGGCAAGGGAGTCACGATGTCTGACGAAGACATCAAGCAAGGGAAGATGATCGCGAAAATCGGGCTTGCCGCCGCGCGACCAGCCGAGTTCATCGTGCTGCAATTCACGCAAAACATGGCACAAGCTTGAGGGACCGTGCGTTTCACATGTTGATGCTGGTTGAGTTTTTTGAAACATCGACGCGATGCATCTCAACGTTGCTCGCAGAAGCGCGGTGGTCGCATCCTGTGAAGGGAAGCGGCCGAGTGCATTGGCAAATGACGGAATTGAGCATGCAGGCTCTGCTTTGAGTCCGTCCCTGGAGCACCTGTCTCACCCCAGTGCGCCAGTCAATCGAAACGGCGCGACGCCCCGACGCCCCTTCGCTCATCGCTTTAGACGGTTCGTGATATTGTGGAATTCAGTTCGAGCGTGTCGCAGGTCGGGGCCGAACTCGGCGCAACGGCGTAGACCGTGCGCAGGTTCGTTCGTGGCCGTGGATGACCACTTAATCAAGCTCCGCTCATCGCGATGACGTCTTGGCGAGCTGACGGCACCACTACCACTGGCATCGCACTCACCTCTTCATCGGCAATGTCGTACGAATGGCAAGAATTCACAAGGCGACAAGCGACCTGTTGAAGCTTCACCACCAAGTCGCATCCGGCGAGACGGACAGCCACACGCCATTCGTCCAGCACGCCTTGCTGCTTTCCCAACCCCGACGGTAAATCGCCGCACTTCCGATATCGCAAGAGCTGACCAAGCTCCGCAGTCGACACGATCGCGTCCGATTCCCGGAATACGGAATCACCGTCGACCAGGGTGGGCACGCGACCCGTCGGATTCATGGCGAGATAGCTGACCTCGTTGTTCGGCCGTATTGGAGGCGGGCGTCGATGCGGTACCAGGGAAGATCCAGCTCTTCAAGGCATCACAGGACTTTCTGCACTTTTACCGAGTTGGCTCAGCACGTAAGCGGCTCGCCTAGGCCGTGTGTAGAGGCGTCCGCGCCTGGGCGCAGGATTGCCTCAGGTGGAGCGGCTAGATATCTTGATGTGGTGAACTCGCT
>NZ_JARUXQ010000003.1:302807-712300 GCF_031451265.1 Caballeronia sp. LZ033
AGAACTCTGACAAAGTGGTGTCCATCAATCGAAAGTGATGGACATCATTGTGCTGCGTACTGAGGTCACCCCCTACAACGGTCGAGACGAGCCGCTTACCTCAGCACTGGCCATGCTGTTGGAAAACCTTCTATGCGGGTCATCCGGGCAGGAGGAGCAAAGGCTGATCTGAGGAATCAAGCGACACTGAGACCAAAACGACGCGCGGAGCGGACGGCTACACCGAATCGCGTCCGAGCATCGCGTCAGAGAAGCTGATTCGCGCGCTGCTGTTGCAAGTGCTGTATTCGATTCGAAGCGAACGCATTCTGATGGAGCAAATCTTCTATGACATGCTGTTTCGCTGGTTCATGGCAAAGCATCGCTCCGGTGCCGCGACTCTACAGTTTCGCCTGAGCGTCGGTGCTGATTCATGCGTATCGTTGCTACGTTTCTTGCAATACCAGTTCTCTTGAGAACTGCCGCCACCATCAGCCGACGAGTCGTTATCCGATCCGCTCCGATCCGGTCCTGGGCACCAAGCTCTTGTGCCCAACCCAAGCCTGAACGAGTGTGTCATCGACACCGAAATGCTCTCCCGACAGATGACCGCGCACGCGTGTGGTCTCCACCGTCACGTTAAGCAGACTGGCCGTATCGAGGTCTGAAGCGCGTCGACCAATGCTTTGTGTTGACTCAGGCACCCTACAACCTGACGCGTATGCGAACGCTGGCTGCTCGGGCGGTATGAAAGCAGACTCGGAGAGCAATGCGAGATCAGCAGCACCTGAATCAACAAAGTTCGGCGTCGTTTTCAGTTGGGGCTCTACGTCGCTGCCTCGTTCGAATGAGCGGGCGCGCGTTCAAAAAAAGAGATCTTTGAACAGCCCGCCCAGCCTTTCAGTTTTGCCTGTACCAAGCTTGTTCGTTATCTGAATACCGCCTTTGCGCAGGCGGCGCAAGACGGCTGAAGGGATAGTCCCGCACAAGCCGCAAAAACAAACACGCCGGGCGATCGGCTCGAAAGCCAATCGCCCGGCGCGCCATTTCAAAGCTTGCCGCGTCTTAATGAAACAGCTTGACGGCCTGCGTCAGGGTATTCGTCACGCCCCATGCAAGCGGGATCAGTACATAAGCCCAGAACAGCACCAGCAGTCCCGTGTTCGACGAACTGCCTTGCTGGATATCGTTACGCGAATTCATTGCGAATCTCCTTTCTTCAGTCAGTTCGCGGTCTGCGCCGACGTGTTCATGTGATGCTTTTCGTGCACGCGCGTCACGAGCAGGTTGCAGACGAAACCGATCACGAGCAGGACGGCCATGATGTGCAGCGTCATCGTGTAGGCATCCGCGCCGGTGACGCCGTGGGCGACCTGATAGGCACGGACATAGTTGACCAGCACCGGACCGGCGATGCCCGCCGCCGCCCACGCAGTGAGCAAACGTCCATGAATGCCGCCGACGAACGCTGTACCGAACATGTCCGCGAGATAAGCGGGGATGGTCGCGAAGCCGCCGCCGTACATCGACAGGATGATGCCGTAGGCGAGCACGAACAGGGCGATGTTGCCGGCGGTGGCGAACCGCGGCACGAGGAAGTACAGCACGGCGCCCAGCACGAAGAACACGAAGTAGGTGTTCTTGCGGCCGATCCAGTCGGACGCCGACGCCCACACGAAGCGCCCGCCCATGTTGAACAGCGACAGCAGCCCGACGAAGCCGGCCGCCGCGCCTGCGGTGATCGACGTCTTGAAGCTCTCCTGGATCATCACCGAAGCCTGGCCGAGCACGCCAATACCCGCCGTGACGTTGAGGAACAGCACGAGCCACAGCAGATAGAACTGCGGCGTCTTGAGCGCCTGGTCGATATGCACGTGGTTCTTCGTGATCATCTTGCTGGCGGTGACGGGCGGCGTCCAGCCGGCCGGCTTCCAGTCCGCCGGCGGAATGCGGATGGCGAGCGCGCCGATCGTCATCGAGATGAAATAGAGCACGCCGAGCACGAGGAAGGTTTCCGCCACGCCCGCGCTGGTGGCGCTCTTGAAGTAGTTCATCAGCGCGACGGAGCCGGGGGCGGCGATCATCGCGCCGCCGCCGAAGCCCATGATCGCCATGCCCGTGGCCATGCCGCGGCGGTCCGGAAACCAGCGGATCAAGGTGGAGACCGGCGACACATAACCGAGCCCCAGTCCGATGCCGCCAATCACGCCATAGCCGAGATACAGCAGCGCGATCTGATGCAGATAGACGCCGAGCGCCGAGACGAGGAAGCCGCCGCCAAAGCAGCAGGCCGCCGTGAACATGGTGCGGCGCGGGCCGACCTTTTCGAGCCACTTGCCGGCGAAGGCCGCCGAGAGGCCGAGGAACACGATGGCGAGCGAGAAGATCCAGCCGAGCGTGGTCAGCGTCCAGTCATCCGGCGCCGACTTGGTGATGCCGATGATCTTCGTGAGCGGGGCGTTGAACACTGAGAATGCATAGGCCTGACCGATGCACAAGTGAACAGCGAGCGCGGCGGGCGGCACCATCCAGCGCGAGAATCCGGGCCGGGCGATGGTCGCCTCCTTGGAGAAGAAAGGTGTCGGGCCGTGGGCGGCCCCTTGATTGATTGTGCTGTTCATGGTGGTCTCCGTGGCGCGTCATGCAAGCACGTGCGCGCGCATCGTTACTGAGGTGCGTGCGCCGGGGTCGCCGGTGCAGCAGCCCGCCGTGGTTCATGCAGGCGCGCGATGCGGTTTGCATCCTGCGGCTGCAAGGCCATTTCGCGTCACAAACATGCTGCAAGAGCACATATGCATGCGGCGCTTTGCCACGGCTGGGCATGAACATAGACAACTGTGAAAGGCTTTGCAATATGAACACTCGTGCCATAAGCGTTTGCCCTCAGCGCAGGACACTTTTTGCATGGGCCGATCAGCACCGGCCGGTGTGGCGCATCGCTACAGCCGGGCGCAGCTGTTCTGAATGTGAACAACGCCCGATCTCCCGTACAAACCCTGAGCACATCGTGCTGAGCCGCATGCCGATGCGGTCGGCGAACCCGCCATGCGTGCGGCGGGCTCATGGCACGGAACTCGCAAACCAGAGCGACCGGCGCCGGCCAAGGGCTGTGCCGGCTCGTTCACGTCGACATGCGAGGAGCACACAGAATGAATCACGCGGAGATGCAGTTCCTGAGCACGGAGTACCCGTACAAGAAGCAATACGGCAACTTCATCGGCGGCAAGTGGGTTGCGCCAGCGGGTGGCGAGTACTTCGACAACATCTCGCCGATCACAGGCGAGCCGTTCACGTCGATCCCGCGCTCGCGCGAGGCCGACATCGAAGCCGCGCTGGACGCGGCGCACGCCGCCAAGGTGGCATGGGGCAGGACGTCGGTCACGGACCGCTCGAACGTGCTGCTGAAGATCGCGGAACGCATGGAGCAGAACCTGCAGCGCCTCGCGGTGGCGGAATCCATCGACAACGGCAAGCCGCTGCGCGAGACCATGGCCGCCGACATTCCGCTGGCCATCGACCATTTGCGTTACTTCGCGGCGGCGGCGCGCGCGCAGGAAGGGGGCATTTCGGAGATCGATCACGATACGGTCGCGTATCACTTTCATGAGCCGCTGGGCGTCGTCGGACAGATCATTCCGTGGAACTTCCCGATCCTGATGGCGATCTGGAAACTTGCGCCCGCGCTGGCCGCAGGCAATTGCGTGGTGCTCAAGCCCGCCGAGCAAACGCCGGCTTCCATCCTCGTGCTGATGGAAACCATCCACGACCTGCTGCCGCCGGGCGTTCTCAATGTGGTCAACGGCTTCGGTCTGGAGGCCGGCAAGCCGCTCGCATCGAACAAGCGCATTGCGAAGATTGCCTTCACCGGTGAGACCACGACGGGCCGTCTCATCATGCAGTACGCGAGCCAGAACCTGATTCCGGTCACGCTGGAGCTGGGCGGCAAGAGCCCGAATATCTTCTTCGAGGACGTGCTGAACGCCGACGACAGTTTCTTCGACAAGGCGCTCGAGGGCTTCACGATGTTCGCGCTGAATCAGGGCGAGGTGTGTACGTGTCCGTCGCGCGCGCTGATTCAGGAGTCGGTTTATGAGCGCTTCATGGAACGCGCGCTGAAGCGTGTTGAGGCGATCTCGCAAGGCCATCCGCTCGATACGAAGACGATGATCGGCGCGCAGGCTTCGCAGGAGCAGCTGGAGAAGATTCTTTCGTATATCGATCTCGGCAAACAGGAAGGCGCCGAGTGCCTCTCCGGCGGCGAGCGCAGGAGCTTCGACGGCGAGCTGAAGAACGGCTACTACATCAAGCCGACCGTCTTCAAAGGCCATAACAAGATGCGCATCTTCCAGGAAGAGATCTTCGGACCGGTGTTGTCCGTGACGACCTTCAAGACCGAGGAAGAGGCGCTCGACATTGCCAACGACACGCTCTATGGACTGGGCGCCGGTGTATGGACGCGCGACGGTACGCGGGCCTATCGCTTCGGCCGTGCGATTCAGGCGGGACGCGTGTGGACCAATTGCTATCACGCCTATCCGGCGCATGCGGCGTTCGGCGGTTACAAGCAGTCGGGCATCGGGCGGGAAAATCACAAGATGATGCTCGATCACTATCAACAGACGAAGAACATGCTCGTCAGTTATAGCGACAAGCCGCTCGGCTTCTTCTAAAGCCTTTCCAGCAGTCTGTGAGGCCGCCGCTGATTCCAGCGGCGGCCGTTTTCAAGAACGGGGACATCATGAGCGAACAGGACGTGCAGCGCGTGACGGCGACAGCGGCCGCGATCGAGCTGATCGAGAGGCTCAAGGCCGAACATGGCGAGGTATTGTTTCATCAATCTGGCGGCTGCTGCGACGGCAGTGCGCCGATGTGCTTTCCGGTCAACGAATTCATGGTCGGAGGATCCGACGTGAAGCTCGGGGCGATCGGCGGCGTGCCGTTTTACATGACCGAATCGCAGTATGAGTACTGGCAGCATACGCAGCTCATCATCGATGCCGTGCCGGGGAATGGCGGGATGTTCTCGCTGGAGCGGCCTTCGGGATTGCGGTTTCTGACGCGCTCGCGCTTGTATAGCGATGACGAGAATGCGTGGCTCGAGAGACATCCGGTAGAAAAAGTGGAATAGACACGACGATGCGTATCGTCGTTTGTGCTTCAGCGCCGGAAGCGACTCCTCACAAAACGAACGCGCACGAAACAATTCCGCTTGCCAGCGATGCCTCGTCCGATTGAAAACTATCGGCTCGGGTTATCGCTTCCTGTTTGATGACTTCGCACTCAATGCTCTGCATCAATAAAGTCATATTCTGATGCAGGCTAACGGCATATAACTTCCCGACTTCACTATGGGCGTCAGGCGAACTCAGGCCCGCCAGGCGCGTGAAGCATCGCGCTTCTGGTGACGAAGTTCGCGTGCGAGGCTCCGCATTGCAGGCATGAACTTGCTCCCGGTGAGGTTCTTCTCGGGTCGAGACCTGTTTCATCTTCTACATCAAAGAACGAGATGTCGCAGGCGGTGCCGTCAAGGCTGGGCGTGTTGCGCCGAGCCTGCATTTCCCGAACAGGAGAGGGTTCATGGCTGTGACTACAAGCTTTCCCGGTGTCTATGTAACGGAAGATCAATCCCCGGCATTATCGGTCGGGACCGCTTCGACCACGGTTCCGCTGTTCAGCATGCACTATCAGTTTTCCGGCACGGCGGTAAGGTTCGAATACTGGCTCGATGTCGTCAATTATCTCGGAACCGGTATGGATCTTGAGGATGCCGCAACAGCGGGACTTCGGGCTTACTTCGATGCAGGCGGCGGGCCTTGTTATGCTGTCTCACACGACTACCTCGAAAGAGAGGCTGGCAAACTGTCCTCAACAGTCAATCTGATCGTCGAGAACAGTTTCGACATTCCCCCTGAATTCCAGGATCTGAAGCCAGACGATGGGATCTTCCTGATCCTGGATGGACCCAAGGACGAACTCACCACCGCAGACCGCCCGACGCGCTATGGCAAGAATGCACTGGCGGCCGTCTACTATCCCTGGATCAGAGCGAAGTGGACCAAGGCTGACATAGCGCCAAGTGCGGTCATGGCAGCGCTTTACTGCAAGAATGACAAGAACCGCGGAGTATGGAAAGCGCCCGCCAATATGCCATTGCCCGCAGGTTTCACACCGAAGTACAAAGTATCCGATGATCTCCAGGGGCAGTACATGTCAGCGCCGGCGATCAACATGATTCGTACATTTCATGATCAGAACCCGGTTGTCTGGGGCGCACGTACGCTGGATGAGACCGACGAATGGCGATATGTGCCGGTACGGCGTCTGTTCATCAGTGCCGAGCGCGATATTAGAGCCGCGATGAACGCCCTGATGTTCGAACCCAATATGCCTAACACCTGGGAGAAGGTGAGATCGGCTGTCACCAGTTATCTCCGCAGCCTCTGGCAGCAGGGTGGTTTGACGGGCGTCTCCGAGGAAGAAGCGTTTTTCGTGCAGATCGGCAAGAACGTCACGATGTCGCAGGACGAAATCGAGCAGGGAAAGATGATCGTCCGTGTCGGCATGGCAGCGACACGGCCTGCGGAATTCATCATCCTTGAGGTTACGCAGAACGTGCAAAGCGCTTAAGGCCTGCGTACAAAGCAGCTGTTCATTGCTTGCGGGCGGGCACGTACATGGAATGACGTCCCTTGGCACGCATGACGCTCGCCATTGACCGATGTGGAAAATGAAAGATGAATGAGACGACAACTTATCCCGGCATCTATGTCTGTGAGAGTGCTTCATCGACGGTCAGCGTGACTCGCTCGTCATCGACCATACCTCTGTTCTGCATGGGCAGCGACTTCTCGACTGAACCAGTTCGATTCGATAACTGGTTCGATGTCGTCAATTACCATGGCGGAAACATCAAGACGAACGATCAGAAATCATGGGCGCTTCGTGGCTATTTCGAATGCGGCGGCGGCCCTTGCTACGCGATCGAGCCTTTTCATGTGCTGGACGGAGTAAAAGCACTGAAAAGGAGAATCACCCTGATCGTTGCACTTGCCAATGACCTCACTTCGCAGATTCAAAGCATCCTCGATATCGATCCCACCCTCTTCATCATCCTTGACGGGCCCTATGAGGAGATCACTGCGGCAGGCTTTGACGCCGGCTATGCAGCCACGTCCCATGCCGCGATGTACTACCCTTATCTGCGCGCAAGCTGGACGACGAGCGATATTCCAGCGAGCGCGCTGGTTGCTGGTCTCTATTGCCGGAACGACGCTACCCGAGGAATTTGGAAATCACCTTCCAACCTCCCTCTGCCTCGGGGCTATACGCCAAAGTTCAAAGTCTCGGACGACATCCAGGGGCTATACAACCAGGGAAAGGCCATCAACATGATTCGTTCGTTCGGCGACGAGACGCCCCTCGTCTGGGGCGCGCGTACGCTCGACGATACGGACGCCTGGCGCTATGTGGCCGTACGCAGGCTGTTCAGCAGCGTCGAGCGCGACCTGCAGAATGCAATGGAGCAGATGCTGTTCGAGCCAAACACACCTCTGACCTGGGAGAAGGTCCGCTCGGCAGCCGTCAGTTATCTGCACGGATTGTGGAAACAAGGCGCACTGGCTGGCGCGTCGGAGGATGAAGCCTACTTCGTACAGATCGGCAAGGAGGTGACGATGCTGGATCCCGACATCGCGCAGGGCAAGATGATCATGAAAATCGGCCTGGCCGCCGTGCGGCCCGCCGAGTTCATCGTTATCCAGTTCACGCAGAGCATGCCGGGCGGCTGACACTCACTCCCAACACGGCGGCCGCTTTTCAATGAACGCCTGCATGCCTTCGAGCGTGACGTCGTCCATCATGTTGCACGCCCTCGTTTCCGATGCAAGCGCAGAGGCGTCCTCGATGTGCCGCTCGATCCGGTGGTGCGAACAATACGCCGCCCCGCCGTTTCGTGCTCGATTCTGTTCCTAACATAGTCATATTTTGATGTGGGCCGAAGGCACATATCGGCTTGCTGTCACTATAAGCGTCAGGCGAGTTGAAGCATGACAGTACTGCGGAGCGTGTTCTCCGTGCAAGAGCCCGTTTCATTTTTCACCTCAAGCTGCGAGAGGTGGCGGGTGGGACGTCGGTGCTCAGCGTACCGCGCTGAGCATACATTCACCAAGCAGGAGAGAGTCCAATGAGCGTCACTACAAGCTTTCCCGGTGTCTATATAGCAGAGAGCGATTCCCCGACATTTTCGGTCAGCACCGCTCCGACCGCGATTCCGCTATTCAGCATGAACGCTGATTTCTCAAGCACTGCGGTCAGGTTCGAATCCTATATGGAGGTCGCGAGATATTTCGGAGCGGACCTGGATGTTAAAAGACCCGCCATCGCGGGACTTCGCGCTTATTTCGAAGCCGGTGGTGGACCTTGCTATGCCGTCTCACACGACTACCTGGAACAGGAGGCAAGTTCTCTGGGTTCGACAATCAGTCTTGTAGTCGCGAATGCCTTCGACATTATTCCGGAATTCTCTAGCCTGGATGTGGCCGATGGACTCTTTTTCATTCTGGACGGTCCAGAGGAAGAACTCACCATTCAAAGCCGCCCGACCAATCTTGGCTCGAGCGCGCTGGCGGCAGCTTACTATCCTTGGCTCAAGGCGCGATGGACCGATGCTGATATTGCGCCAAGCGCGGTCGTTGCAGCACTCTACGGTCAGAACGATCGAACCCGGGGTGTATGGAAAGCACCCGCCAACATCGCGTTGCCTGCAAGTCTCAAACCCAAGTACCAGGTTACCGATGATCTCCAAGCCGAGTACATGTCAGCACCGGCGATCAACATGATCCGCACATTCCGGGATCAGAATCCGGTCATCTGGGGCGCGCGGACGCTGGATGAGAGTGACGACTGGCGCTATGTGTCGGTACGGCGTCTGTTCCTCAGCGTCGAGCGGGACATCCGGAAAGCAATGAACACGCTGATGTTTGAGTCAAACGTCCCACATACGTGGGAGAAAGCAAGATCCGCTGTGACGAGCTACTTGCGGAGCATATGGCAGCAGGGTGGTTTGATGGGCATCTCCGAGGAAGAAGCGTTTTTCGTGCAGATCGGCAAAGGTGTGACGATGTCGGACACGGACATTGCGCAAGGCAAGATGATCATGAAGATCGGACTGGCCGCTTCACGACCGGCGGAATTCATCATCCTGCAATTCACGCAGAACCTCGAAGGCGCATGAGTCCCCGCCTGGTGATTCAACCGCTCACTCCCAACGCGGCGGCCGCTTTTCAATGAACGCCTGCGTGCCTTCGAGGGTGACGTCTTCCATCATGTTGCACACCATCGTTTCCGATGCAAGCGCATACGCGTCCTCGATGCCGTTCTCGAGTTGCCGGTAGAACAAGCCCTTGCCGGCCGCAACCGCTTCACGCGGTTTCGCCGCGATGTTCGCGGCCAGCTTGCGGACGGCATCATCGAGATCGCCCGGCGGGGCCACGCGGTTCACGAGACCGCGTTCCCGCGCCGTGGCGGCATCGATGAAATCGCCGGTCACCAGCATCTCGAACGCTGCCTTGCGCGACAGGTTGCGCGACAGCGGCACGCTGGGCGTCGCGCAGAACAGCCCGAGGTTCACGCCCGATACCGCGAAACGCGCATCGCTCGACGCCACCGCCAGGTCGCACATGGCGACCAATTGACATCCCGCTGCCGTCGCAATGCCGTGCACGCGCGCGATGACCGGCTGCGGCATCTGCTGAATAGTCAGCATCATCCTGGTGCAGCGTGCGAAGAGGGCGCGGTAATACTCGCGCGAAGGCTCGGCACGCATCTCCTTCAAGTCATGCCCCGCGCAGAACGCGCGGCCTTCGCCGGCCAGCACGAGCACGCGCGCCTCCGACGAAGCCACTTCCCGCAACGCGTGTTCGAGCGCTTCGAGCATGGCCTCGGACAGCGCGTTGAAGGCTTCCGGCCGATTCATCGTGAGTGTGACGACGCCCTTGACGCCGTACGCGTCCTGTTCGATTCGCACCAGTTCGCTCATTGATCCGCTCCTTCAGAGATTGAGCGCCGCAACTGATCCGGCGCGCTTGCGCAGTTCGAACTTCTGGATCTTGCCGGTCGAAGTCTTCGGCAGCTCGCAGAATTCGATCGCGCGCGGCACCTTGAAGCTCGCAAGTTTCGACTTGCAATACGCAATCAGTTCCTCGGCACTGACCTGCGTGTCCGCCTTGAGCTCTACGAACGCGCAGGGCGTTTCGCCCCAGCGCTCGTCCGGTTTCGCGACGACGGCCACCGCCAGCACGGCCGGATGCCCGTACAGCGCGTCCTCCACCTCGATGCTCGAAATGTTCTCGCCGCCCGAGATGATAATGTCCTTGCTGCGATCCTTGATGCGCACATAGCCGTCCGGACAGGCGACTGCGAGATCGCCGGTGTGGAACCAGCCGCCCCGGAACGCTTCTTCGGTAGCGGCCGGGTTCTTCAGATAGCCCTTCATCGCGATGTTTCCGCGAAACATGATCTCGCCGATGGTCTCGCCGTCAGCGGGCACCTGTTCCATCGTGTGTGGATCGCGCACGGTCACGGCGTCCTGCAAGTGATAGCGCACGCCTTGCCGGGCATTGAGATGCGCGCGCTCGTGAACATCGAGCGCGCTCCACTCGGCTTGCTGCGCGCATACAGTGGCGGGGCCGTAGACCTCCGTGAGCCCATACACATGCGTCAGCTCGAAGCCCATGCGCTCCATGCCTTCAATCATCGCGGCAGGCGGCGCGGCGCCCGCAACCATCGCGTGCACGGTCTGGTCGATGCCGGCCTTCCATTCATCCGGCGCGTTAACGAGCAGGTTCTGCACGATCGGCGCGCCGCAGTAATGCGTGACGCCTTCGCTGCGGATCAGGTCGAGCACGCCTTTCGCATCGACGCGCCGCAGGCACACGTTCACGCCCGCGCGGGCGGCCACGGTCCATGGGAAGCACCAGCCGTTGCAATGGAACATCGGCAGGGTCCACAAATACACGGCGTGTTTCGGCATGTCCCATTCGAGGATGTTGCTGAGGGCATTCGTATACGCGCCCCGATGGTGATACACGACGCCCTTGGGGTTGCCGGTCGTGCCCGACGTGTAGTTCAGGCAGATGGCGTTCCATTCGTCCGGGGGCGGCGACCATTCGTATGCGGGATCGCCGCTATCGAGCAACGCCTCGTATTCAATTTCGCCGATGCGTTCGCCCGCGCCGGTGTACTGCGGATCGTCGACGTCGATGACGAGCACGCTCTGCGGCACGTCCTCGAGCGCACGGCGCATGACGTCGGAGAACTCGCGGTCGACGAGTACCGCCTTTGCTTCGCCATGCGTCAGCATGTAGCCCAGCGTGGCGGCGTCAAGGCGCGTATTGAGTGTGTTAAGCACGGCGCCCGACATCGGCACGCCGAAATGCGCTTCGACCATTTCGGGCGTGTTCGGCAGCAGCGCGGCCACGGTATCCCCGAAGCCGATGCCACCTGCCGCAAGCGCGGAGGCGAGCCTTCGCGTGCGCGCATAGGTCTCGGCCCAGGTGCGCCTGAGGTTGCCATGCACAACGGCGGGGCGTGCCGGATAGACCGACGCAGCGCGCTCGATGAACGAGAGCGGCGTGAGCGCCGCGAAGTTGGCGGCGGTTTTGGGCAAATGGTCTTCGTACATGCCGGTGGACATTGTCTTCTCCCTGTGCGCAATGGTGCGGGTGAGTCAGTGTCACCCTTCTTGATTAGCTGGTTGTTATCATGCCCGCGAGTGGCATTTTCCTGATGACCAGGTCGCTCATGGTTTGCCCTGATCAGGCGAGGTCATCCAGCTTCACGGCGAAGCCGCGCTGCACGCCCGGGCGCGCGAACAGGGCGTCGTACCAGCGCTTCACGTTGGGAAAGTCGCCGAGAGAAACCTCATGGCGCTCATGGCGCCAGGCCCAGCCGAGGATCGCGAAATCCGCGACGGACAAGGCGCCCGCGACGAACTCCACCTGGCCGAGACGGGTATCGAGCACACGATAGAGGCGGCGGGTTTCATCCGAATAGCGCTTCAGCCCGTAACGACGATCACTTTCCGGCTCGACGGCGCGAAAATGGTGCACTTGCCCAGGCATCGGGCCGAAGCCGCCCATCTGCCACATCAGCCATTCGAGCACCGGCACGCGATGGCGCAGGCTTGACGGAAGAAACTTGCCGGTCTTCTCGCCGAGATAGAGCAGGATGGCGCCGGATTCGAAGACGCTGATTGGCTTCTCTTCCGGACCGTCGGGATCGACGATCGCCGGGATGCGGTTGTTCGGGCTGATGCGCAGGAAGTCGGGCGCATGTTGTTCGCCCTTGCCGATGTTCACCGGCCTGACGACATACGGCAGCTCCATTTCTTCCAGTGCGACGCTGATCTTGCGTCCGTTCGGCGTGTTCCAGGTATGCAGTTCGATTGTCATGGCGTTAGTCCCGGGACAGGTTCAACTGAGGGCAGGCGCGACGTAACGCTGGAACCCCGCGCGCTGCGTGACGCCGATGTACCAGCGTTCGAGATCGGGTAGCGCCGGACGCACCAGTTCGGCGATACCGAACCAGCGGCGCGCATACGCGCCGATGACGATGTCCGCGAGTGTAAATGTGCCGCCTTCGAGATAGTCGCGACCCTTCAGATGGGTGTTGATCACCCGCCAGAGCTTCTCCACGTCGCTGGCCGTGACGGCGAGTTGCGCGGCGTTGCGCTCAGCGGCGGACGTGCGGATGTAACCCCAGAAGAGCGGGCGTTCGGCGGGCTGCAACGTCGAGAGCGTCCAGTCCAGCCAGCGGTCCGCGCTCGCGCGAGTCTTCGGATCGGCCGGACAGAGTGTGCTGTCCGGCCCGTATTGCATCGCCAGGTAGCGCAGGATCGAGTTGGATTCCCACAGCACGAAGTCACCGTCCACCAGCGTGGGCACGCGGCCGGTCGGATTCATCGCGAGATACGCGGCTTCGTCGTTGCGGCCGAACTGCATGCCGGCGTCGATGCGGTCAAACGGAATCTTCAGTTCCTCGCAACACCACAAGACCTTCTGCACGTTGACTGAATTGGCTCGGCCCCAGAGTGTGATCATCGGATGGATCTCTTTGAGTGGAGAAGTGTCGTTATCTTAGCTGCGTTCGGTTCCGGGCGTTTTATCAGCGCGGAAAGGGCGTTTTGACGATCGGTCCACCCCCGCAGCAGCGACCGGGCGATCGCATTCTTCATACGCGGTCTCCTCGCAAAAAGTTAGCCTTGTCTCTTTCATTTCCCGTGCTCTGAGCACGCCAGAAGCAATATGGGATGAGCGAAAGTGACACTTTCCTTTGCAGTGGAACCTTTAAGGAAACGATGCCTTTCTCCATCGGTTTATATCTATCTGAGCGCACCGGATAATCAATGTCATAACCCCTTGAAATTCAATTGGCTACCCCTTGGAAGTCACATTGTAATGAGCGTTAAGAACCTGCTGCGCCTGGATTCATTATTTGCCCGGTACCAACGATCACTCAGCAGAGTGTGAGGCGCGTCACGAAAACAGGAGCTTGAGCAAATGGCGACAACTTCGGCACAAATGGCTTCGTCGTATCCCATCCCGACTTATCGATTCATCGTGTCGGTCGGAAGCGAGGATATTCCCTTCAATAACGTATCCGGTCTCAACATCACGTACGAGACGATCGAATACAAAGACGGTCTCGGCAACTGGTACCGGATGCCTGGCCAGCTCCAGACGGTGGATATCACGTTAAGGAAAGGCGTGTTCCCCGGCGATTCGAGGCTGTACGAATGGATTAATCAGATCGCGCAGAACAAACTCGAAAAGATGGATCTGACGATCAGCTTGACCGACACGAGCGGCACGACTCCCCTCATGACATGGACGGTCGACAACGCTTTCCCGAAGTCGATGACGTCGCCTTCGCTGGACGCCACGAGCAACGAGATCGCGGTTGAGGAATTGTCTCTGATGGCGGATCGCGTGACGCTGAAGATGGCGTCCTGAGCAAGGAGCTTCCCATGACAGTTGTTACGAGTTATCCCGGCATCTATATCCAAGAAGACGCGTCGCCGGCGCTGTCGGTCAGTCAGCTTGCCACTGCGGTGCCGCTTTTCTGCATGAACGAGGACTTTGGCACAAGCGTCATCCGCTTCAGCAGTTATCTCGACATGGCGCAATTTTTCGACGGCAAGCCGAATTTCGAGGACGTGAGTGTCTCGGGCCTTCGCGCTTACTTCGAATCGGGAGGCGGCCCCTGCTATGCGGTGTCATTCGAGAGCGTTGTGCAAGCCGCGAACCTCTGGCGGGATTCCATTACGCTGGTCGTGGCCAATGGCCATGACATCAGCACTTCGGTGGGCAGTCTCACGGATCCTGCTGCTTCGCTGTTCGTGGTTCTGGACGGGCCGAGGACGGAGATCACCGATGAAAAGCAGGCCGACGGTTACACGGCCACGTCATACGCTGCCGTGTACTACCCTTGGCTGACCGTGGCATGGAGCAAGACGGACATTCCGCCAAGCGCGGTCATGGCCGGCCTCTATTGCAAGAACGACCGGTCCCGCGGCGTGTGGAAGGCGCCTGCCAATCTGGCCTTGCCAGGGGGCTACACGCCAAAGTTCATGGTGAATGATGATCTGCAAGGCATGTACAACACGGGCCGCGCGATCAACATGATCCGCACCTTCAACGATACGGAGTCGCTCGTCTGGGGCGCCCGAACGCTGGAGGATTCGGACTACTGGCGCTATGTGTCGGTGCGCCGGCTGTTCAACAGCGTCGAGCGGGACGTCAGAAGCTCGATGAACTCGATGGTCTTCGAGCCCAACACGCCGCCCACGTGGGAGAAGGTGCGTTCCGCCATCAACAGCTATCTGCATGGTCTGTGGCAGCAGGGCGGCCTTGCCGGTGCCTCGGATGAAGAAGCCTATGTGGTGCAGATTGGCGAGGGCGTCACGATGTCGAAGGACGAAATCAAGCAAGGAAAAATGAAGGTTCTCGTAGGACTGGCTGCGGCCAGGCCGGCGGAATTCATCATCCTGCAATTCACGCAGAACATGGCTTGAGCGCTGGGCATTCGCTGTAGCCGGATTCACGTTCATCGAGGGAAAGATTCCAATGACCGAAGTTGTCTCTTATCCAGGCGTATATATATCGGAGGATTCTTTCCCTTCGATCTCCGTGAATCATTCGGCTACTGCAGTGCCGGTTTTTGCCGGCAACGTGAAGAAGGCTGACGGCACCAATTTCAAGGAATTCGAATGCGTTCGCGTGAGCGCGTGGCTCGATTTCAGCTCCATCGCCAAGGTCAACGCCAGCACGAACGTGGCCTTGACCTCCACAGCCGACGCGACGCTCGCCGGCGCCGACTCGAATGACGACACCAGCCGGCGCTGCATCCCCGTGCGCCGCCTGTTCAACAGCGGCGAGGCGGACATCAGAAAGTCGATGCAGGCCATGATGTTCAGCCGAACACCGCGCCGACTTGAAAGAAGGTGCGCGGCGCCATCGACAGCTATCTGTTCTCGCTCTAGAGCAGCGGCGCACTGGCCGGCACCGCGCCGGAGGAGGCGTATTTCGTACAGACCGGCAAGGACGTCACGATGAGCGACGCCGATATCGCCGCCGGCAAGATGATTGTGAACGTCGGCATGGCAGCGGCCCGCCCGGCTAAATTCATCATCCTGCAGTTCACACAGGACATGCCGGCCTGAGCCACTGCAACGACGTGCGCGCATCTGAGGAGAGTGTTTCCATGAATGGCATCGAACAGCCCGGCGTGAGCTACAGCGCGGAAGTCCTGACCGGTGAGCCTCCGCCGGAGGACACCGCCGTCCCCGTCTTCATCGGGTACACCGAAAGCGGCCCGCAATGGTCGCTCACGGCGATCGATTCGCTCGCCGATTTTGAGGCGGCATACGGCGGCCCCACGCCCGAAGGCTTTGCGCTTTGTCACGCGGTCCGGCATTACTTCGACAATGGCGGAAGGACGGGCTACGCGCTCTCGCTCGGTCTGTACTCCAGCCTGACCGATTTGGGTCGCGACGCATTGCTCAACGCATTGTCGGATGAGCGCATTGTCCAGTGTGTCCTCAAGGAAAAGCGCATTACGCTGGTGTGCATGCCGGAAATGATGCGCCTGTCCGAAACCGACACGGATGGCTGGGCAGCGGCGTGGTCCGCGGTATCGGAGATCGTCCGGGTGCGTCGCGGCGTGTTCGGCATTCTGGACACACCGGAAGATCCGGCTGTGGCGCGTGCGTGCCTCGACCGCTTCGTCACGCAACAGGCGGATGCGGCGCAATGGACTGGCGCGTACTGGCCGCGCTTGCTGACAGACTACGTGGACGATGCGGGCGCCGCCATCACCGTTCCGGCCTCGGCCGCTGTCGCAGCAGTCATGGCGGCAGTGGACCAGGAATACGGCATCTGGTGTGCACCGGCCAACATCGCGCTGTCGCGTGTGGTGAAGCCGACGCGTCCGTGGCTGCAATCCTCTGGCTTGTTCCAGACGAACGGTGCGTCGATCAACCTGATTCGTAGCTTTCCCGGCGGCAGCGTCCGCATCTGGGGCTGCCGCACGCTGATCCAGGACGCCGGCCCGGCCTGGCTGTACGTTCACATCAGGCGAACCCTCTCATGGATCGAAGCGCAGGTCGCGCAGATCGTCAAACCGTTCGTGTTCGAACCGAACATCCTGCTCACCTGGATCCGCATGCGCGGCATGGTGCATATCTGGTTGCGGGAGTTGTGGCTCGACGGCGGACTGTATGGCGAAGAGGAGAGCGAGGCCTTCTTCATCCAGATCGGACTTGGGGAGACCATGAGTCAGGAAGATATCGACCAGGGGCGGATCGTCATGAATATCGGCGTGGCCGCCGCCTATCCGGCCGAGTTCATCGAGGTGAGCATCACGCTCGATACCCAGTCGTCGCTCGTTTCCTCACTGGAGAGCAACTGATGGAACAGCGCTATTTCGAACCGTCAACGGCGCATCATTTCTCGGTTCTTTTCGCACTCAACCGGATACCGATACCCGACGTCCTCGACATGAGGTTTCAGAAGGTCCATGGCCTGTCGCGCGAACTGAACGTCATGACGCACAACGAAGGCGGTGAAAATCTGCGCAACCAGTATTTCACCGAAAAGCTGTCGCACGGCTCGCTGGTGCTCGAGCGTGGCGTCATGGCGCTGACGCCCCTCACCGCCTTGCTGAGCGCTCAGTTCGCGAGCGGCAAGATCATGCATCTGAGCGCCGTCATCACGCTGTTGCATCCCGGCCTGATGCCGCTCACGAACTGGCTGGTGACCAAGGCAGTGCCGGTGCGCTGGCAGACTGGCGACCTCAACGCGCACGGCAACGAAGTGCTCATCAATACGTTCGAGCTGCGTTACCGCGACATGATTCCTCTGGGAGTGAAACTCTGATGCTCGAAATTCGCGAGTTGATCATTCAGGCCCGGGTCACGGCCGAGGAGCCTGGCAAGCCAGGCAGTGAGCAGTCGTGGCGCGATCCGAGCGAGCGCATGATCGAGGTCATTGCGCGCCGGGTCGTGGAATTGATGCGGGAACGTGAATTGGAGCGGCTGCAATGAGTTTTCTGTCGAGACGACCCGTCAAGCTCAAGCTCGAATCCTACGACAACCGGGACGCGCAGGGTCTGCCGCTGCAGTTTCAGGCGATGTACAACCCCGATTCAGTCAGCCTCGGCTATCACACGGACTTTGCAACGGACACCTTCATCAACACGAACTGGAAAAGCAACCGGTTCGTCCAGACCAAGCCCGGCGGGCTGTCCATCGAACTGCTGTTCGACGCGAAGATGCCCGGTAACCGGCAGGACATCGACGGGAAACTGCACAAGCTGCGCAAGCTTTGCTATGACGTCGATGAGACGCGTTGTGAACCGCGCTATATCAAGGTGATCTGGGGCAAGATGAAGTGGAGCGGCTCCGGCTATTTCTTCGGGCGCCTGCAAAGCCTCTCGGTGCGCTACACGCTCTTCGAAAAAGACGGCACGCCGCTGAGAGCCACGGCGACGCTGCAACTCGCCGAGGATCAGAGCCTGAGGAATCAGGCTGCGGAGGCACTGAAGAAGTCGCCTTCGAAAGCGGTCGCCATCGCGAAGGCTGCGTCCTCCCTGGCCTCGATAGCGAAGAACTTGAAGGGCAAGATGAAGAAGAGTCCCGGCTATCTGAAGATCGCCAAGGACAACAACCTCGACAGCATCGATGGCTTCAAGGCCGGCGACAAGTTGAAGGTCGAGTCAGGCAAGGGGAGCCACTGATGCGCGCGAGCCCTTCCGTTAGCGTTCTGGTCGGCACAGCGCGCCTGCCGCTCAACGGGCTCAGTCCCGAGCGCGTTGAGGTCCTGCATCGCATCAATAGCGTGCCCAGCGCGCGCGTGGTGCTGACGGTACAAGGCAATCCGCTCAGGGACATCTTCGAGGACGTCGAGGCGGAGGTTGCCCGGTGCGCGGCGGGTGAACCTGTCTCCCTGATGTTGCTGGACGCCCAGGAGCGCGAGCATCTGATCTTCAAGGGCGTGATCGAACAGCAGACCATGAAGGCTGACCGGGAGCGCACCGAATTGACGCTGAGGCTTCGGCACGACCTGGAGAAGCTGCGCAATTCCCACCGGTCGCAGGTCTTCCAGAACATGTCGGAGGCTACCGTGGTCGGCAGCCTGCTGGCCGCGCAGCAGATTCCCGCGACCATCGCCGATATGGACCTGCGGTGCGAGCAACTGGTTCAGTTCGGCTGCTCGGACTGGCGCTTCATCCGTGAGCGTCTGAGCGCCAGCGGCGTATGGGCATTTCCGTCGCCGGAGCGCGTCGTGATCGCAGCGCCGGGTATTGCCTTTCCCACGCTCATCATCCGGCAGCATGCCTTGTTCGACTCTGATCACGTGCTGATGGAGGACGCAAGCTGGAGTTTCAGTGAACGAGCCCAACCGGAGAAACTGAAGACGTCCACTTGGGACGATCACGAACAGCGTCTCGACACCGTCAGCGCCAAAGACGTGTCGCTCGGCACTGGCGCCTTCGACAGCGCGCGCGGCAACACCATCAACCGCGAGCCCTGGCAGTTCAGCCGTAGCGCGCCGCTCGGGCTGCAACGGACGACGGCGCTTTCGCACGGCCTGATGTTGAGCCTGCAAGCAGGACGGGCGAGCGGCGAGTTCAGGATCAACGGCACGGCTGAAGTAGACCTTGGCGATACGGTTTCAATCGAGGGATACGGCAAAGCTTTCGACGGCGATGGAATCGTCACCGCGGTCCGGCATCACATCGACAGAGAGGCAGGCTGGCGCACTACGCTGACGCTCGGATGCGACGACATGAGCAGCGAGGACGTGCCGCCCGCGCAGATCAATGGATTGCACATTGGCGTCGTCAGGAGCTTCAAGAAGGACACGGGCGGCATGAACCGGTTGCAGGTTCATCTTCCCGTCCTGGGCGACAACAGCGACCCCTTGTGGGCGCGCCTCGCCAAACCCTATGCAAGCGACATGAGCGGCTTCTGCTTCTATCCGGAACCAGGCGATGAAGTGATCGTTGGCTTTCTCGATGGCGATCCGAGTTTCCCTGTGATTATCGGCTCGATGCATAACCCGAAGAACCGTGCGCCGATCGATCTGGACGCGAAGAACGACGTTAAGGCGCTTATCGTCGGCAAGCAGGGCATGTCGTCGCAGCTGCTTTTCGATTCCGGCGAACAACGCGTTGACTTGAGTTCTCCGCAAGAGCAGCTTGTCTTCAAGAAAGGTTGCAAGCTGATGTCGGGAAGCGGGCTTGCACTGACGAGCAATCAGCTGAAGCTTTCGGGGGCGAGTTCAGTGTCCGTCGAGAGCATGTCCGTCAACTTCGACCAGAAGTCGACGCCGCCCAAGAAGTCCTAGTTATCCAGAGGTGATTTGCATGATTGACGACTCTGTACTGACCAGCATCTATGGTCGTGGCTGGGCGTTTCCGCCGGCGTTTTCGCTCGAGGAGGGCGTGGTCATGTCGGAAGGCGTCGAGGACGTCAGGCAAAGCCTGCGCATCCTTTTCGCCACGGAACCCGGCGAACGGATCATGCGGGAGGAATATGGATGCGCGCTGTATGACGTCATGTTCAGGAACATCGACAGCGAGCTGACCAGCGAGATCGAGCGGCGAGTAGCGGATGCCGTCCTGAGTTACGAGCCGCGCGCGAACCTCACGGACATTCTTGTCGTGCAGGCAGAGAGCAATCGAAGCGCCGTGGAAGTGGGCGTGACGTATCGGCTGCGCGGTAGCGAGATCGATGAAACCATGTCTGGAACGCTCGACCTGAATCAGGCCATGCGGGGAGACTTCCTGTGACGACGCCAATCGTTTGTGATGGAGATCAGCTGATGTTCGAGCCGATGTTCGGCCCGCGCCAGGTGGTGCTGTCGGCGCCGGCCTCGATTACGGGGACGGGCGTGGCCATGATCGGCAAGCGGCGCATCTGCGTAACCGGTGATGAAACGCGTGCGCAATGGACTGCGCAGTATTTCATGCCTGGCTATGCGCCCGGCACGGGCACGGTGCGGATCCTGATGCTGGATTCCAGCCAGAGCGCGCCGTTTATCAAAGGCCGCGCGCCCGTCATCCTCAAAGGGATGCAATTCACGGCGCAGTTCACGCCGACCGTGCCGGCCGTTCTCTCGTCGCCGCCCGGGACGCCGGATTCGACCGCGCCCAGCACTGGGCGTGGCGTTTTCATGCCGCGTCAATGGTTCGCGTGCGCGTGATGCAAACAGGGTGAAGCGGTAAAGAGCAAGGAGGATGTCATGGATAAGACGACGGTGAACGGGCTAAGGACAGGACATGTCGGACATTAGTCATCTGATGAACAAGCTTGTTCCATTTGGAGCAAGCGAACGCTTCCGTCTCGATGGACGAAGCGACGAGCGTGTGCTGCAGCAGTTGAAGGACTATGCGTCCCTGATTCCCTTCGATGCATCGCATAGCTGGGCGGATGTGCTGTTCACAGCAGGCGTGACGCCGGCATCGCTGGCTGAAATATTCAGCCAGCCAAAGAAAGCTGATGGCGAGTTGGGCCCGCAGCAGGCGTTTATCCTGGCGTTCATGCAGATGCTCAAGACGCCGCGCGCGCTGCTCAATGCATTGCCTTATGCGCATCGCGAGATGTACTACCGGGACTTGCTGGGTCTGACGGAAGCGTCGGCACGCGCCGATAGCGTGGCGCTCGGTTTCGCGCTCGCCAAGTCGGCTCGCGAATGTTTTCTGTCGGCGGGCACGCTGTTCGACGCCGGGGAGATCGATGGCGTGAAGCTGAGCTATGCCCTCGATCGCTCCTTGCTGGTCAATCCAGGCGTCTGGACGGACCTGCGCTGGAAGATTCCCGGCGACGGCAGCGCGGCGTTGACGTGCATTGCCTTCGACCAGACGCAGGGCGAATGGAACGCTGATGGCGTGCGGCTGTTCGACCCGGAAGCCACCCAGACGCCGATGTTCGAGGGCCGCCTCGTGGCGTCGGGCGCGCTGGCCGCGCCTGCGGGAAAGCGCACCTTCAAGGTTACGTTTGAGAAAGCCGTGGACGAGAAGGTTGTCGCGTCCGCCGAGGTCAGCGGCGAGAATGGATGGTTGCCCTTGAGCTTTTCCTCGCTCTCGTCCGACAAGCTGACGATGACATGGTGGCTGGGCGACGATCAACCGGCCATCGTCGCGCCGGAAGATCTCGATGGCCTGACCTTCGACACAGCGGTCCTCCGGCTCGGCAATGAGAGCGGCGCCCAGGTGCCGGCCGTGACGAAGCTGAGTTTGGTCGTGGAAGGCGACAGCGCGCTGGCTTACGGCACCGACAACGGCGCCGCTCCGCTCGATGGCGCGAGCTATCCGTTCGGTACGCTGCCGGTCACGGGCGCGGGTTTCAATCTTATTGCGCCGGACTGGTGCGGGCAGGCCGCGGCCGCGACGCTCACCGTCACGCCTCGGTGGGTGGGTTTGCCGGCGGCGGGTTTTGCTACGTGGTACACGGGCTACGATTCCCCGCCTGCAAGCAATACCGACTTCAAAGTGCAGGCTCTTCTGATGTCAGGCGTGCAGCGTGTCTTGCTCTCATCGAGTCCGAGCGATGCGACCAAGACCGCGCCGCAGTCATTGTTCACCGGTGCGGGCAATGTATTGCCGGTTGCGGCCGCGCTGACGGTCGCGGTGCCGGCAGAGCTGGCCGCGCTGAGTGAGGCTACATCCAATCCCACCGACTGGCCGCGCTGGATCCGCTTCGAATTGACCGGGCGCGATTTCGGTCATCAGGTCTATCAGAAGCTCGCGGGCAGCAAGACGCTCAACCCGCCTTACACGCCGCAGATGAACGGCGTCGCAATCGAGTGGAAGATGGACGTCACGGACTTTGCGCAGTACGTGCTGACGCCCTTCGGCTATGACGGTTCGCCGGACGCGGGCTCCAGGGAAGCGTCGCAGGCGTGTCTTTATCTCGGCTTCACGGACGGAACGCCCGGCGAGACCATTACCCTGTATTGGGAACTGGACAGTCCGCAGGCAGTCGAGCCGGAATGGCATTACCTGAATCAGCAGAACGACTGGGTGAGTCTGGCCGATACGCTCGTGGACGGCACGAACGGTCTGCGCGACAGCGGCATCATGAATGTGATCCTGCCGCACGATGCGTCGGATTCCGCCGCCCAGATGCCTCCGGGACGGTACTGGCTGCGTGCGCTGGTGGCTAAGCCGATGCTGGATATGAGCGGGGCGAAAGTCGAGGGGGATGCTGATCCCCTGACGGAGCCTGCTGTTCAAGCCTCAACGGACGCGGATACCGACTCAACTCCGAAGCACGAACCCGATTACGCCTACGTGTGGCTCAAAGGCATTCTGGCAAATGGCATGACCGCGTCGCTCCATTCGCCGGAGAGCGTACCCGCGAGCCACTTCCTTGCCCCGCTCGCGGCATCGACGATCACCCGGCCGGTGGAGCCTGTCGCTGAGCTGTCGCCGGTGGTGCAGCCTTGGCCTTCGAGCGGCGGCAAGGCAGCGGAGACGCCGGTGCAGTTCATGTCGCGCAGCGCGGAACGTCTGTTTCATCGCTCGCGCGCGCTGACGTGGCACGACATGGGTTCGCTCATCAAGGCCCGGTTCGACAACGTGTTCGAAGTCGCAATCCCGCCAGTGGACAACATCACCGACCTTCCCGCACCCGATCCCCTGAACCTGCTCATCGTGCCCATCACGGAGCGAAAGGATAACGACGATCCCTTGCGGCCGCGCCTGAGTCAGTCACATCTCAACGCGATTCAGGCCTATGTGCAAGGCATGGCTTCGACGTGGGCCAGGATCGCAGTCGTGAACCCGACTTACCGCGATGTGCTGATCACCTACGACATCTCTTTCAACGTCAATCCGGACTACGGCTATTGCCAGATCCAGGAGCAGCTCGAACGCCGTTACATGCCGTGGATGCAGGGCGGTCAATCCGGCCTCACGCTTGGCACGACGCTGGACTTCTACGGCATGGTTGCCTTTATCGAGGCGCAGCCGTTCGTGACGGAAGTGGTGAACATGACGCTCGACGGCGGCTGGGCGTCAATTCATGCCGCGACCAACGAAGTGCTGATCCTGACCTGGAAGAGCGCAACGCAAACCATGCCGGCGGTGGCGAACCATGGCAGGAGGAATAATGCAGTCGAAGCCTGATGTGTTTGAACTGGTGCAGGACGACATTCATTTTGATGCGCTCTGGGAGCAGGCGCAGCAGACCGTCGAGCAGTTCGGTGGTCAGGTCTGGACCGATACGGGCGATCATGACCCTGGTGTGACCTTCCTGCAGGGTTATGCCTACGGCGCGTCCGACCTCGGTTACCGGCATACCTTGCCGCTGGTTGATCTGCTTACGCCGCCGCTGGCCGAGCAGACCGAGGGCGGGGGCGTATTTCCGCTGGAGTTTGGTCCTCACCAGGCGCTGACCTGCGGGCCGATCACGCCGGAAGACTACCGCCGCGCGCTGCTGGATCTGACGGACAGCACCGGAAGCTACTTTCTGTTTCGCAACGTGCAGTTGCTTCCGCTCGATTCGGATGGTACTGATGCCCGGCAGCAGGACTATCGCTATTACTATTCGCCGCAAACGCTCGAGTTCAGCTTCAAGCAGCCGCAAGACAAGGCAGCCGTCAGGTACTGGCTTCGCGGAAATTATTCCTTGCGTTTTGAGCGGACACGCGAAGGGCTGCGCAATCCGAGTGAACCGAATAACCAGTTGAACGCGTTTTTGACTGACAACCGGAACTTGTGCGAAGCGGTTACGCACACCGTTGATCAAACATGGCAGAAAATCAATCCGGTAGCCGAGATAGAGCTTCAGAAACATGTGCAGGACTACGCGGCTGTCTTCGCGGAACTCTACCGCACGGGTGAAGATTATATTTCGCCGTGCGTGTCACATGAAACCGCCGAGACGCTGGAAGGCCGGGGCGCTTCAGCGGCTGAAATCTACAACGGTCCCGCTCTGTCCCATGGCTGGCAGAGCCGGCTGCCTCCGGCAACGGATTACACCGTCCCGATTTCAGTGAACCTTAGCGGTCTCGCAGCGCGCTGGACCCAGGTCGCGGGGGTCAAGAGCGTTCTGTCGATAAGAGAGGGGGCACACAGTGATCCCGGCTGGGGGTGGACGTCTAATGCAGGATCCTATCCGCTGCTCTGGGGCGACGACCCGCTGAGCGAGATCACGAGTTCCATCAAGCTGATCACCGCCGACGGCAAATACGTGACGGCAACGAAAGCCGAGATCGAGGCGAAGCTGACACCGACGCCGGTGGAAGACAACCCGCCGAAGGTGCTGCCCTACGGAAAGCCGCGCGACGTCGCGCAGTATCACCCCGTCACCGACAAGATGCCTGCCTGCTACAACCTGCAATTGCCGCCTGGCCTGGGCGGCCCTCAGGCGCTGTACCAGTTTCTGCTGCCCTTCGAGCAAGCGATGTCGGACAGTTGCCGCCTATTGGCCATGCTGCCGAACTTGCTCTCGTTTGTCCGAGAAGGCGAAACGACGTGGGGTGCGCAATGGCCCTACGCCGAGGGCAGCGCGGCCGATGTGGCGCACGCGTCATACAAGGCCGGCTTGGTCGAGCACAGCGCATCCATGGCGGTGGACGGTGCCCAGGAGCGAAAGCTGACCGATCATCTGCTTGGCTACTTCGGCACTGAAGCGGCATCGCGGATGCTCGACACGACCGAGAGCGAGTCTCTGACGATTCAGCAGTCCGCGTTGAGTCAGATCACCACGCTGGCCTATCAACGGGCGAACATACGAGTCGATCAGGTGTCCGCGTTGCAGAAGCGAATCGCCGCGCGCATGGGATGGGGGCAGGCACTGTTCGACGATGATGTCGACATGGGCGAACTGCCGTTCTATCTGGTCGAGCATCGCGCGCTTATGCCGCAGCTTCCACGGCCCATCTACGACAGTCCCATGAAGCCGAAGAAGCTCACGCTCTCCGCAGACAACCGGAAGCTGACTGTCGATTGTGGCAACGCCAAGCCTATTGATCAAATGGTGGTCGGACAACTGGTCGATTTCGCCTACCCCGACGCGAGCGGTACACACACGGTGCAGGGTGTGATCGTGGATAGCTACGATTGGCACGCTTATACCTTCACAGTGGATCTTGTGGATAACCCGCATCTGCGGGTCGTGCTCGAGCCTGTCCTGGCGGCACAGGACAAGCAGCAACTAACGTGGAAAAACGCGGCGTCGTGGCTGAAGGAGATCGTCTATCCGCTGCAATACGAACCCGGGACACCAGAGACTCCGGGCCAGGAAGTCCAGTTGACGATCCCGCCGGACTTCCCGTTTCCTGCCTGCCTCCAAAAGGGCAGCGCGTTCTCGATCGATTCGATTACCCAGTTAGGTCTGGAACCGTGGTCGATGAAAGCCGAGGTCGTGAGTGTGGACCGAATTGCCCGAACGCTGTCGATCAAGCCCGCAGCAGGCGAGAAACAAGTGCTGCCGGCTGTATCGAAGCAACAGGGCTATGCCTGGCATGCGCTCGACATCGGCGACCGCTTCTCGATGATCGTGAGCCTGGTGCTCAACCGCAACATGCTGCCGGAGAACGGCGATGTCCAGGCGACCGAAGCGTGGATCAAGCGCTGCGTCCAGGCTGAATTGCAGGCGCATATCAGACTCATGATTCACTGGCTCGATTCGGACGAGAGCAACCCGCAATCGTTCGGCAGCTTCGCGTTGAGCTATGCCGCGTGGCAGAACGGGAAAACCGTGGCCAGTACGTCCACTTTTCAACTTCTCTGGAAACTGGGCTTGGGACGGCCGCCTGCCAGCCTGAGCACCGGCATCGGCGCTGTGCGCATTGCTACCCCCGAGCAGAGAACTGCTGTGCTGGGACCCGATGGGGATCAATGGAATCTGGACGTGCTCTTGAGGCAAGCGCTGTTTTTTGTTCCAGACGACGTCTACCGCAAACGCAGTCAACTCAATTGAGGCTTAACGCACCATGGAAAACGAAACGAATCAATTGCCAGGCGATTCAGTCTCCGACAGCAACGGGACGACCACTGCCGAGCTGAAGGCCCGGTTTTCAGCCGGATCGGTACCCCTGGACACGGATTTCGCTGCACTGATAGACATGGCCGAGTGCGGGCGCAGGGCTATCGGTAAAAGTGCTGATCAGACGAACAATACGATTGGAGCAGGCTTGCAGATCGCCGCGGATAGCGATGCAGCCAACAAGGGCAAGCTGTCCGTGAAGCTTGGCGGAGGCCTTCAGTTCGACGCCGGCAGCATCAGAGTAGGCGCTGGAAGTGCGCTTTACCTCGGAGGCAACGAAGTCAACGTCAAGGTGGGTGTGGGTGCCGAAATTGTCAACGACTCCGTGAGCGTGAAGGCCGACAAGTACATCAAGGTCAGTTCGTCCGGCGTGAGGGTCGATACCGACGCATTGCTTCCGCGCGGCATGATCATGATGTTCTGTGGAAGCACGGCGCCAGAAGGATGGCACTTCTGCGACGGCTCCAAGGTAACTGCCGCCGATGGCACCCAGGTTCAGTTGCCGGACCTGCGGAAGCGCTTCGTGCTGGGGTCCCAGACGCTCGGTGATTCCGCTGGTTCGCATAAGGGTGGTGCAAGCTGGTCGGATTCAGGCTTTCAGGCGACAACGACCACTGATGCCTGCAACGTGGGCGTGAAAGATCATTTGCTCACGCAACATGAAATGCCTGTCCATAAACATGAGTTTATTGATAGCAATAAAATGCTTATGAGCGTAGTCAGATCCAACTCGGCGTGGGGTGGAGACAAGGAAGCGACGAGTCACGATTATGTCTATGCCTCCTATGACACCAGTAAAGGCGATTTCACAATGTCGACCGCAGGATGGAGTGAACCCATCAAGTTCGATGTCACCGACCCCAAGCACGGCCACACCGTCACGGTCAATCCGCCGTACTACCAACTCGCCTACATCATGAAGGTGTAGCGAACGAGCCATCAGCGGCCGATTAAACGGGGACATCATGCGTACCATCATCCAGAGCGTCTCGCTAATCGTGGACACACGCCACGATATCCACGCCACGGTGACGGACCATTGCGCGAAGCTGTTTCGCGGCTCGTTAAAAGAGGATATTTCCAACCTCGTGAATGAGTACTTTCATCGCGAGGCCGATATCCAGATCGCCGAGTTGCATCTGGATATCGGAACCATGCGGCGCGACGAGATTGACACGGTCATGCCGAAGCGGATTCTTGCGGAATTGCAGCGAGCGCTTGCGGAACATGTTATTGCGGAACAATCTCCTGCGGCCGAGTCCGTGGAATTTGACGAAATGACCATTGCCCCGGATGACGTCTTCGCTCGCGAAGGAGAGCAGCCTTCGCTAACCGAAGCCGAGCCAAGCGCGATCGATTCGCCACGGCCCGATGTCCTTGGGCAAAAGCGCACGTTGCAATCCCACTCGGTCACTTTGGCTTTGCTCGAACAACACCTTGCGTCGTTGGGCCAGGACGAGCCGTCCGAGCGCATCCTCACCTGGCTGGCTCCAGCGTGCCTGCATCGCGAATCGCGGCAGTTCCTGCTGGAACGCGCCAGGACGATGCCTGAAGCGGCTCATGCATTGGAAGTGCTGCGGGGCGAAACGGAGGCGACAGAGCTAGCTATCTTCCTCAAGGCTCTGATCTGGCTTGGAAACAATCCGTCCTTCGCTCATTCAAGCCAGATTCCTGAGTTACCGGACATTCATGAACTGAAGGGCGCGCGCTTAAGCGAAACACTCGCATTCATGGAAAAGTCCTCACACGCGGAAATACGCAGCTGGCAGGCCAAGCTATGGCGCCATGAAACCGTCCGCGCCAGCCTGCGAAAAAGTCTCACGCAAGCGGAAACGCGACGGCTGGAGCGCCTGGCGCGCGCCTATCCCGAACGCCGCATCGCACAGCGACCCGAAAACGAAAGCGCGACAACAAAAGTGCAGTCCGTAGCCGGCGCAGGCCTGATCGTCCTGTGGCCTTTGCTGCCCGATCTTCTTCGCAGTCTGCACCTCTGGGACGGCGAACGATTCGCAAGCACTGAAGCGCAGGAGCAGGCAGCCGCATGGCTCGACTGGCTCATCTGGCAAGACGCCGGACTCGCACTGCGCACGCATGGCTTTGCTCGCCGTCTGTGCGGCCTGGCAAGTCTCACCGATGAAGAAGACAACGACCCACCCGAGCCCCCGGAAGAACAGACCAGGACACTGCTCGAAAACTGGCTGTCCCAACTGCCGATGAAACTGCCCAATTGGAAATCCCTTCAGCCGGAAGACATCCGCGCGCTGTTCCTGCAGCGTCCAGGTCAACTGTCCACGCAAGGCCCCGTGCCCGTGCTGACGATAGAACCCCAACCCTTCGACCTCCTGTTGCGGGATCTGCCGTGGCCCTTGTCCACCGTCGTCCTGCCGTGGCTCCCGAAGCCGATTGAAGTGAACTGGCCGATACCGAACCTCGATACGAGGATGTTCTGATGACTTCACCGCTCATAGTCGACCCTGAGGAACGGCAGCGTTCCGACGATGCCTGGAATAGCCTGATGCACGAAGTCGAGCGCATCGACTTGTTGTTGCAGCGTGAATATCACGTGCGCATGGAGCGGATGTGGTCGGGCGACGTGTGTCTTTCGCGACAGGATATCGAGGCGCGACTCGACGCCCCGCGCGGCATTCCGTGCTGGATGGAAGCGGAAGATCTGGCAAGCGAACGCTCCTCCGGCGCGAGCGTGCCGTCCGAAGCTGACGCGCCGCTCGACCAGCTGGTGGCGCGCTTCGGTCTCGACCGGTTCGAACGCGAGATCATCCTGCTCGGCGTGCTGCCGCATCTGGACACGCGTTATCAGACCATGCTGGCGCTGCTGCAGGGAAAGGGGCGTCACTATCCCACCGTCGAACTCGCGCTGAACCTGTTCTGTTCATCGTGGGCCGAACGCCATGCCGCGCACCAGAGCTTTCTGCCGCAAGCGCCGCTGCATGAACATCAACTCCTGGTACCCGTTCATCCCGGCGATGCCGCGCGCGATGGCTGGGGCCGCACGCCGCTCTGCACGTCGCTGGAGGTGTTTCACTTCCTGCAAGGCAATCGTTTGCAACCGACGGACCTGCAATTGTTCTGTCGATGGGAACAAGCGCTCTCCGCGCAAGCCGGCGATGCACGCATCACCGCGCTGATCGACGTCCTGCGCAACGCGATCTTCGACAGTTCGTCGCCGGCCGTGGTGACGCTGCGCGATGCCGCCGAGAGCGAGGTAGTCAGTGCACTCGCTGCATACCGGTGCGGCGCGCTCATCATCGATGTGCAGCGCCTGCCGACGGAAGAGGAGCCCGCGTCTTTCCGCTTCGCTCAGGCCCTGCGCAACGCGCGCCTGCATGATCGTGCAGCGGTCATTTGCGGTCTTGAAGGCGCGGCGGCAGCGGTGCGCGACACGCTGCTGGCGCAGCTCGCGGCCTGCGCGCGCGGCGCGGTGGTGCCGATTCTATGTCTGGAGGACCGTCGCGCAAGCGTGCTGCGTCTGGCGGGCGTTCCACACGTCACCTTCGACATGCCGCCGCGCACGGCACAGGAACGGGCCGCGGCGTTCGTCGTGCAAGTGGGCGACGCAGCGATCGACGCACTGGCTCTCAGCCGCCGCTTTGCCTTCCAGCCGGACGAACTCGCGCAGATCGGCTGGGAAGCATCGTTCTATCGAAGCCGGCGCGCGCCGGATGCAGAAACCAGCCAGGGCGACTGGACCGAAGCACTCCGCCATCGCGCGCGGCAGAACTTCGGCAACCTGGCGACGCGCGTCGAGCCCCAGCGTACTCCCGCTGATCTCGTCGTCACAGCCGACATGCGTCTTCAGCTTGGCCAGATCGTCGCGGCGGTACGGCATCGTGAAGCCTTGCTCGAGCGAGGCTTCCTCGAAAAGATTCACTACGGCACCGGCATCAGCGCGCTGTTCCATGGTCCCTCCGGAACCGGCAAGACGATGGCCGCGGAAATCCTCGCCGGACAGCTTTGCACGGACCTCATCAAGGTGGATCTGTCGAGCGTGGTGAACAAGTACATCGGCGAAACGGAAAAGAATCTCTCGCGCATCTTCGATATGGCCGAGGCCGACGCAGGCGTGCTGTTCTTCGACGAAGCCGACGCACTGTTCGGCAAGCGCAGTCAGGTCAAGGACGCACACGACCGCCACGCCAACATCGAGGTGTCGTATCTGCTGCAACGCCTCGAAGCCTTCCCCGGTCTCGTGATTCTCGCGACCAACAATCGCGGCCATCTGGATGAAGCCTTTATCCGGCGCTTCACCTTTGTGACACGTTTCGTCTATCCGGACCCGGCGCTGCGGGAAGTGATGTGGCGCGCCATCTGGCCGGCGCAGATGAAAGTGGATGAGAGCATCGATTTCGCGGATCTGGCCAGACGCATCGACGTCACCGGCGCAAGCATCCGCAACATTGCCCTGCTGGCGGGATGGCTCTCGATGTCCGAGGACTCGCCGGTAGTCAGGAAACATCACATCGAGCAGGCCAGCCTGCGTGAACTCGCCAAATCAGGGCGCTTGAAGATATAAGGAGCATGCACATGGCAGACATCATCGCGTCCGATACAACCATCCTCAACCTCAATCAGGCTATCTATGATGCGCTGGTCGAGTATGTGCCCATCGACCTGGATTCAGGCGTGTCGATCATCTTCGATCTTCCGAATGCCGACAATCCGCCGTCGGAGCCCACGCTGAGCGTATTCCTCTATCAGATCTCCGAAGACCTTCAGATGCGCACGTCGCCGGGACGCATGACTTCCTACAATGCGGAGACGAAGCAGTCCACCGTCGCGCCGGGATGGGTCAATGTGTGCTGCAACTACATCATCACTTACTGGGATATCGGTCAGACCGAGAAGATCAGCCCCGGCAGTCCCGGCAGCGCGCCCGACAACCCGTCACTCAAGGTGATGAATCAGGTCGTCAACGCGCTCATCAACAATCAGGAGATCGGCGGCATGCCCGGCGCCTATGCGCGCATGATTCCGCCCAAAGCCGAGTTGAACAGTCTCGGCAACTTCTGGCAGTCGCTCGGCAACAAGCCGCGCCTTTCGCTGAATCTCTCGGTGACGGTGCCCGTCGTTCTGACTGACAAGCAGAAGACGGTCGCAAGCGTGCAAGAGACGGAAGTCAAATCGCAGCAGCCGCCGTTCGACGAGGCGGTCTGACGGCAGAAGGACGTTCGGCGATGAGCGTCGCGTTCATGGATCCAGCGGAGGCTACCGATGCTCGCTTCAGAAGCAAACGTACTGCGCAATCGCAGGCCGTCAGGGCAAACCCGATCCTCGAATGCGTGGATCATCGAACACGGGGAAGAGGACGCATGCGAGCCCGTGGCGGCGGGCGCCAGCGAGAAGCCTGAAGCTGCGCTGGCGGGCATGCTGGAACGCTTGCTCGTCCCCACGGTGATAAAACTTGCGGGAGGGGTATTCCGGCAGGCGTTCGTCGCCAATCGCACGCTGGAGCAACTGGCGGAAATCAGGAAGAGCAACGCGCCGTGGGATCAGCAGCTGCTTCAAGCCGCGCGGCTCTCGGCGTCATTCGACGAATGGCTGCCGCCTTCCATCGGGCCGCGCATGAAAGGCATGATGCAGAGCCTGGAAGATGCTGTGCATCTCTGGCAAGCCTCCCGGCGGGTGCTGGCCGCCCTGCAAGCGCTCGATGATCCACGACGCCCCTGGATGCAAAGGGCCGAAGACTGCATCGACGTGCTCGACCTCCATGCGCACCGGTTGCCTTCCGCTGTTCAGCGCAGGCTCGGCACGTTAAGACGTGTGGTTCAGTATGGAAAGGCCGTCCGTGAATTGCGCCGTCTGTTGCAGTCGACGCCCGAGCAGGTCTTGCACGAGGCGGGCGGCTCGCGCCTCGGACTCGATGCGGTCTGCGATGAACTGGCCGGGCAGTTGCCTCCCGTCCTTGCACGTCGGCTCAACGCGCGCCGTGAGGGCAGCGACGCGCTGACGTTCTGCCGGACGGAGACGGAGCGCGCGTATCTCGCCTTCGAGCAGGTCAGTCAAAGCAGGAGCTGGCAGGAGATTTTCGCGGCGGTCGGCGGCTGGCTGGAGAGTAACGCGTCCGATGACGTCGACGCGCTCACCACGATCAAGCAGCAACTCGATGCCTTCCGCGTGGGCTATGACAAGGTTTGCGCGATCTTGTCTGACTCGACGAACTTCGAGTTGCGTTTGATATGTCTGGCCGACTATATCGCCCGCGTGGATGACCGCGTCTTGCGGGCGTTCCTGGCAGAGCGGTTCCATCCGGCCATCGACGCATTGACTGGCGTGTTGCGGACAGGCGCAGCCGCGAGCGAGTTTTTTCGGGCGTTCTCGGCCATCTACCGCAATGACCTCCCCTGGCAAGGCAAACTGCAAGCCCTGCGCTGCCTCATGGAGGAGTTCGCGTGCAGCGGTCTGGCCGGCTGTCCTGTTTCGGTGCAGGAAGTCTTCAAGCGCCTGACTGAAGTGATGGACGTCGTGGCGGAGCTTGCGTCTCCCACACAAGCGTCCGGTCTACGCGAGGTGACAGGGCGCGTTGCATCCGTCGTGCACCGGATCGAACGGCTTTTGCCCGCCTTGGAATCTTCATTGCCCGACGGCGCGATGGCGCAAGTGGACGGCATTGTCCGCGCCGTCGGATGGTTGACTCGACAAATCCAGACGCTGACCGAGCTTCCCGGGGACGCGACCTTGTCCGACTACCTGGGGCGAGCGTTCCGGGAGGGCGATGCGCCGCCGTGGCTGCCGCCCTTCATGGAACCGCTGTCGGCGCTCGGGCGCCAGCTTGGCGACGTGCTGCGGGCCAGCGAGGACGCGCACTGCCCGGCTTTCCCGCGTGCGGGGCCGTTGAGCGAACAACTGAACTGGATTTTCACGGCGCTTCAAAGCGACCGGCTCACCGATTCGGCGTTGAAGCTTCTGCCCGCTCGCCTCACGCCGGTGGTGAGCCTGAGCCGGGCGTTGCTGCTGCGCGTGAACGCGTTTCCGGCTGAAGCCTCAGTGGTCGAACGCGCCAGCTGGCTTGTCTCGGAGCTTTCCGGACCGGATGTCCGGGCGCTGCTGAACGCCCCGGAATTTTTGCGGGCCGGGTTGTTGGGCGAGATCATCGCGGATGAAGATTTCCAGAAGTGGCTCGACATCCTGCACCGAATCATGAAGGGAGGGTCGCAAGCGCGCTGGTCAGGCGGCTTGATGGCGGCAATGCGGGAGCACTGGCGAACCATCGGCTCCGCGCTGTCTTCGGTTGCCTTGTGTTACGTTCCGGGCGGCCCGTTCATCAAGCAGGTAAGTTCATGGGTACACCGGGTCCGGCCGCAAGAGGACTGGATGGCGACCGCGGATGACTTCATCAGGATCGTCGCAAGCGATATCAACGAGGATGTGTCAAGCGGCCGTTTTGCGATGCTCCGTCTCCTTCCCGGAGCGACGGCCGAAGGTCTGGGTCATGCCGCCATGGCGGTCCGGCATTTCTCGCTGTATTCGGAACAGTGGGACTGGACGGCCCTGTTGCAGGACTATTGCAAGGACTCCGCCCAGCGATCGCTCTTCGATGCGTTCTTGCTGGTACGCCTGACCTGGTCGCTGCATCGGCTGGCGACTTCGGAGCCGCCGGGCCGGGATGCATCCCTCCGGAGTCTGCAGCGCGACGTCGAACATCTTCGTTTGCTGGGCTGGCGCGGCATGACTTCGCTTGCGCAACTGCTGCCGCTGGTTCCCGACCTCTGCGCCGTGCGCGCACGGATTCATGTCGAACCATCGAAGGCCCGCAACTGGTTCGATTGGGCCGCCGCCGTGTGCGGCGCCCTTGCCGACGATGACACGCCGTCGATACGGCGGCTCAGGCAGAAGCTTGAAGAAGGCACGGAAGCCTTGCTGGCGAATGCGCTCCAACAGACCCTCGCATCGTTGTCAGGCGAAGTGTTCGTGGAACCTTCCGCGGGCAATGACGATGCCATGCGTTTGTCGGTCATTCCTCCGCAACTGGCACAGCGGTGTGCAATCGCGGGAGAGGAGGATCAGGACGGCTTTGTGATGAGCGGGGCACACCGTTATGTCGTCGACGATGGCCGGCTTTTTCTCGTGCACTGGGACAGCGACGAGCGTGCCTATGCGGTCGTGTCCGGAGAGCGTGTCAATGATCGCGCGGCAGGTCCTCCACTGGTGCGGGTCATGGGCCGATGGTGGGTGAGGCCGCGCCTCGCCAAGCTGCCAGGCGGAGGGCTGTTGTCCCGCTGGTTCTCGACCACGCTGACAGCGAACCCGACAGCGGCCCCGCTGCCGACCGAAGCGGCCGACGCCGTTCTGGACATCAACGCAGATCATCACGATTCTCCCGACGCATTCATATCCAACAACCTCGAATACTGGACTGAAGACGGGCAGATCAGGCTGCGCGATTTCGTCATCGCGTCCGGTGAGAGGGCGCAGTCGGGCGGCAGGTTGGGCTGGGCGGTCGGCCTCTCGGGCGCATTCCTGCTGCTCCTGACCTCCGTCTATGTCTGGAGGGCGTTTCGCAGGGGCGCGGTGCCTGAGCCGTCACGCCGGGCCAATGACGGCAGCGCCAGCGGACAGGCCGAAAGCGAAGCGCTGGTGATGGAAGGCGCGCCGGCGTCAGAGAGGGTTGAGGGGGTCGGGAAGCAGACCGCGGTGGACATCGAACAGCCCATGCTCGACCCCGAACCCATTCCGGATGCCGTCCCCGATGCTGTACGCGACGAACACGCGGGTTGGCGTCCGACGCGTGGCGAACTGACGGCGCTCGCGGTGCTCGGCAGTGCGTCGCTCGGCATGATTGGCTGGGCCTCGTTCAGCGCGTGGCAGAGCCGTCGCCCGGAGGCGTTGGTGGCCCCGGACGACCTGGATGCGGGACGTCTGCTGACGGAGCGCGACTTTGAGATCGTCGTGGATGCGCCATTCGCCATGCAGGCCGTCGAACTCGCCGGACGCGGACGGCGAAGCGCGCCCCCCGCGCGCGGCAAATCCTCGATCCCGCCATGGCCGCTGCCGAGGAATGCGAAGATCGATCCCGATTTGAGTGCGGAAGTATCGCTGCGCTTCGATGCTAAAGACAGCTATATGCCACGCAGAGGAGACTTCGGCGCCATGCATATGGACGGTGTGTATTGGGACGCTGCGGGAGTGAGGGCCTATCTGTTCGTGTCGGGTCGTTACTGGCCCTACACTTATGACGGCAAGCAAGGCGCCTATCACGAAGCGACGATCCATCCCGTGAACAAACCGGAGACATTCCTCGACATCAGGAGGCTCGACGGCGGCGCATGGTTTCTCGCGCTTGGCGCCACATTCGCGCAAGCCGCTGTCGTTCCACCAGGCACAAGCCGTCTCGGTAAAGATGTTGGCGCCACGCTCAGGCGATGGGACGCTGAAGAATCCTTCAAATATGCCGAGCAAGCCGCCGGTTGGGAGGGCCAGGTCTATACAGACTGGGACGGCACCTATCTCTATGCAAACGGCAGTTTCTGGCCGGCCGTGGTGCTGCACGAGAACCTGCTTCGAGTGACGCAGGAGAAGCAGACGGCGGGACCGTTCCTGTATCTCAAGCGCGAGGAGCCGGGCAGCTTGTGGAGGTTTGCGAGGGTCGTCAAGCCGGAGCATCTGCCGGCCAAGCTTGCGTTCTCTCCGGACCTCGTTGCGCGAGCGCAGGCCACGCTCGCTGGAGAGCCGTGGACGTCGGCATGGGTGGCCGACGAACCCCCGGGCATGTATCGCAAAGCAGGCTCAGAAGCAAAGTACCTGCGGATCGACGACAGCCTGTATCGATGCAGTGAAGTCGGAACCGAGCGGGTCAACTATTTCCCGGAGGAAATTCTGACCCTCGTATGGCGGCTCGACGTTGACCTGGCGACCGCGACGTCGGCTCCGTTGCTTGCCGGTCAGGACACAAGCGGAGCCTGGCATTCGATATTGAACAATGGGGTTGACGGGTACTGGGCAGAAGAGCGCGTCGGGGCGTCAAGGGCGCTCGGGCTACTGTTGGCGGCCGCATCCGCCGCGCCGCAAACGCCCGATCTCTCGCAATTGGCGCCGGTATCTCCGGGTCTCTATGCCATGCTGGACTGGGGGCGGTATCTGCGTGTCGGAGGCAGACTGCATCGGTGCTGGAGAGTCGATCTCGATCCGAGGGCATTCGCGGATGGGGCTCCCGAGACGGTGATGCGGGTCGCGGATTCCAATATTGCAGGTTATGTCGCGGGTCGGGGCTGGGGGCTCTTCAGCACGGGAGCCAGCGGCAAACTTGAGCTCGTTCGGGACAAGGAAGATATCGCTTCAGGCTTTGGCGCGCTCCCTTCGGTCAGTGGCGAACTGACGCGGATCATCGACACGTTCGATACGGCGCATGCGCTTCATCACGATGGCGTTGGCATGGGTCGTGAAGGCGTCGTGTATGCAGAGTCGGGACAGCTTTCTATCAGCGTGAATGGTCGCTATTGGCTGTTCATGCTGCTGTCGCCGCAGATGGGGATCATCTTCGGCGATTCATCGGGGCGCGCGTCCTGTGTCGTGATCATCTCGGACGGCCAATGGCAGCTCTATGGCGGCAGTGTAGCTTCCCTCGGCCTGCAGGATCTTCTCGAAGTCGGCACGTTCCATGGATTCAGTGCATCGCTGGAAGTCGCCGTCGGCGGCATTGGACCGCATACCTGGTCGCAGACAATCGAACTGCTCGATAACGCGGCGGATCATGCGTTCCATGGCAGTTACCTGAAGCCCGCGAGCGGCGAATTCCGTCGGGCACTCGGTTTGAAATACCAGGTTGCCTACCTCAAGTCGATCTCGGACTCCTCAGGCAGCTTGAGAACGACCGTGCCCGCCCCCGACATGAGCAAACTCAAACAGACGTGGGATGCCGAGACCATCAAACGCTACTGGCCGCTCTTCCAGGCAGATCAGGATGCGCTTTCCGATCCCGATTTCACCGAGTCCTGCGCCGTGCGCGGCCTGACGCCTGAACAAGTCAGTGAGCAAGCAGAGAGATTGCGCGTCGCGAAGGCGGATCTGGCCGCGCAGAAAAAGACGGTGGATGCGCAATTCGGGTCGGCTGAGTGGGAAGAGACGATGGCCGCCATCGGGATCGAGATGGCCATAGGCAGCATAATGAGAGCGACCGCGGTCAACAACTGGAACAAGAAGAAAGTCACGCGCATTTATTGGCAGAAGGAACAAGCGCGTGTCAACGCGCTTCACGACGAGATCGAAAAGCTTGTGCTCGACCAGGATGCACTGACCGATCTTTATTCCGAGAACCGCTTCGTCGAAGGCGTTGCGCTTGGCTTCGAAAGAGAAAGGGTAGCGCTCGAAGCACTGAAATCCCAGCCGCCGACAGGCCGTCACTGGCGGTATGGGCTCATGTACAGCGATCTGATAGCGGAACTCACGTACGAGATGATCCTTGAGTTCTCGCAAAACAGCGAGAGCGAACAGTTGCACGTCATCGACGCTGCCCGTCTCTATCTCCAGCAGCAGTTCTCCAGCATGGACGAATATGCGGCCTTGATAGGAAAGCTGTCGTCGGTGCCTTCCGGGCAGCGCACTTTTACCTGGCGCGGGGACTATCGCGACATCGTCGCCGCGCAAGAACTGGCCGACAAACTGATCAATACCTGCATGAAGGATGTCGAAGACGAAGAGCGCGCGGAAGGCACACGCGCCATAGCCGCGACGCTCTACCATCTTGTGAAGACGGGGGACGAGCCCGCTTCCATCGATGTCATGCTGGTGGGAGCGATTCTCGATGAGTTCGAAGCGGCATCGAGAAAGTTCAATCCGCTGTACGTTCCCAAGCGTCCGGAAGAATTCTTCTCGCTGTCGCAGATCAAGCCGAATACATTGACAAACGGAGATGCCGCCTATTATCAGCAGTTCGTCGAATATGAGAAAAGCGGTTCGCTCGACTACGAGGCCGCATGGATCGCGAATTTCACGCTGCTGAAAGTGCCATTGCAGATCGACGACTTTTATTCGATCAGGCAATCCTATTTCGTTGATAACGCCGTCGAAGGCACAAGCGACCTCCTGATCAAGCTGAAGAGCGGCAAGTGGATGCTGACGCGTTACCATGGCGACGGGCTGGGTGATCCGCGTGACACCTGCGAGCTTCAAACCTACGAAGAGATGGCGATGCTTCCATACTGGTACGAACTTCCGTATATCGGCGACGGGTACGGATGTTCAGCAAGCTGGGCAGTATGGGACATCGGCATCGACATACCCGAGAACCAGCTGGAAGCTGGGAGCGCTGTGCCGTTGCGTGCAGAAACGGGGCTGGTGCCGGAGTTGGTTCGGCTTACCCGTAAACATCTCGTTACGTTGAAACAGGGTTTGAAAGCGTCGTTTTACGCACCGGAACTGTGGCAGCTTTATGCCAGTCTTGTGCCTTTTTGGGACACCGGGCATGGCTTGGCGCTTGATCCGGAGCACAGCGTCAGGGTTGAACAAGTATTGTCAGACGTCATGGCAGTCGCCATTGCGGTTATTCCCTGGGGGGCAGGGATGGTCAGCGCAGGAGCGAAAGTCGGCTTCGAAAAGGTGGTCCTGCAAGGCTTGCGATACGGTTTGAGAGGCCGGGGGCTTTACAACTATGTCGCCCTCAAGGTATCCCCGACGCTTCCTGAATTTTTCCGGACCTCGTTTCTCCTGCTAACCCGGATGTTGATTGAAGCCTTCAGCCCCGTTCCGCTTCCAACATTTTCTTCGTCCTTCCGCGTCAAACCCGTGAAGTGGAGCAACGTCGCAGGACCAGGAAATCTCGCTTTCGTTCGCAATCCGGGTGCGCTTGTTCCCGCGGCGGCAAACAGCCTCGCTTTCACTCCATTGAGCGACGCTTTCCAGCTGTCGTTGAAGCAGGTTCCAGCAGGCGAGTATCTGCGAGCGGATCTGCGTGGCAACCGGTTGGGGGCGGACCTCGCGGCGGGTCCGTCGCGCGGCCAGCTTGCTCCAGATGCGGACGTGGGCCTTTCCATCGTCAGGGAGCAAATCGATCAGGTTGCTCCGTGGAAGTATGTTATGAAATCCGGTGGGAAGAAATATGGATTTGTCTTCGATCAAAAGCTGAAACAGTTTCGCCTCGTTTATCCAGACGACTGGACCCGGCCCGGGCCTCTCGTCTCCTACACCGCCGATGGATGGCGGCAGGCGCCGATGCTTGGCGCGGCGCGTGACGCCTCCGAAAGCAAGGCTATCCTGCTGACGGAGCGAGGCTTGAGCCAGGTGCGTGCGCGCGTGCTCAGAGGCAACGTGCGCGCCGGACGAAAGTCGGCACGGGAATCGCTGACCGTTGGCCTGAAAGTCCTCCGGGACCCGGCTGAGCGCGCTTCGGTGGACAGACTCCTGGACATGTTCATGGGACAGCATTCGCCCGCATTGAAGACTGAACTGGAATCGAGAATGCAGAACTCCCTTGCTGCGCTCAGGCGCTTGCGAAGCTCGAAGGACGTTTTTTACAGGATCAAAGATGAAGAGGTTAGCGCATCGGTCATGTCGGTCCCGGCTGGCGAAGGCTACACAGCGCCGCAAGTTGTCCGTATCTCGTGGTACGGCAAAAGAACTACAAGTTCCGCAATCGATTTCGGAGAGCGTCAGCCTTATATGATGAATGTCTATTCCGACGGAGTGCAGCTGTTGCAGGACCATCATCATCAAGCGTATCCACAAGCTTTTGCGCGAACCATGCTTCATGAGAGCTTCCATATGGTGAACGATACCCACATTGACATGTATGTTCAGACCGGCAGTCGCGGTTATCATCTTGAGCGATTGGTCAGCAACGCAGCGGGCTTTCTGAGAACCAGCGATGCCGCTGGGAACATGGTCGACCTGCCGCTCGATCAGGTGGCGACGCTGCCGAAATACGATGGAATGGTGAGGTGGATGCTTCCGTACGCCGCCGAGAGCTTCGCGCCCTTTGCGGTCACGTACAAGTTCAAGGACGCCGGCGGCCGCCTGGACGTGGCGAGGGTGCAAGAGGCCTATGGCGACAAGTCTGAAGTGGAAGATGTCCTGCGTCACGTGAGAGATTCGATTTCGCCCGCGATGAAGGACAATCCCGATAGTTACAGCTTTGTCGTGCTCGGGCTTGAAAAGATCCGCAAGCGGCCCGTTGACTTCCGGAACTTGCTGGACGACCTGGATTACGTTCTGGAACATGGGCCGAGCCGGGAGAACGCGCTTATATGGCCCTGGTGACAGGTCGCGACCCCGCCATGAATCCGGATTTGCTGCATCGCAAAACCAGATCGCCCGCGTGGCGCCTCATTTGTGCGCGCTTCCCTCTTCCTCGTTATCACTGATTCATTCGCTGCACTTCACGGTGTTACTGTTCATCGGCAAATCCTTGATTGCTGTAGGTGTCTGGCTTGCGTCGCTCCACAAATCGAAAACAACGCGCTTCGCGCGGCAACCGGCATCGTCCGCGATTCCGGTCGACAGGAGGCTGATGATGTCCACGATCAAGACGTGGCGGGGATCCCGTGCCGCAGCTGCCATGAGCGCATTGATTGGAGCGGGCCTGGGCATGTCGCCGGGCGCGCATGCAGCGGGGGAGCCGATCAGGATCGGCGTCATCAGCGAGGAGTCCGCGGTCGCGGGCGCTTCCATCAGCAAGGCCGCGCAGCTCGCGGCGGAAGAGATCAATGCCCATGGCGGCGTGGACGGCAGGCAGATCCAGATCATTGCCTACGATGACCACTCGTCGGCCTCGGACGGCGTGCGTGCCTTTCAGCGCGCGGCCAGTCAGGACAAAGTGGTGGCGATCATCGGCAGCTATATCAGCGAAGTGGCGCTCGCGATGGAGCCGTGGTCCGCGCGCCTGAAGATGCCCTTCATCACGCCGGGCGCCGCGAGCAACGAGATCTCGAAACGCGTCCACGATGATTACAACAATTACAAGTACACCTTCCACGGCTGGATGACGTCGGCATTCATCGCGCAGTCCATCTGCGATTTCTCGCACGATGTGCTGGTGGGCGAGTTCAAGATGAAGACGACGGTGGTGATGAGCGAAGACGCGGCCTGGACCAAACCGCTCGACGAACGCTTCCTCGAATGCCTGCCGAAAGCCGGGCTCAAGGTGCTGGACCATATCCGCTTCAATCCGGACACCTCGGACTTCACGCCGATCTTCAACCAGATCGAAGCGAAGCATCCCGACACGATCACCACGGGCATCAGTCACGTGGGCGTGCAGCCTACCGTGCAATGGCATGACCAGCAGGTGCCGATCCCGATGACCGGACAAAGCTCGCAAGCTACCACGACGAGCTTCTGGAAGGACACCAATGGCGCGACGGAAGGCGTGATTACCGCATCAGCGGCGGCGCCGGGCGTCGCCATGACGCCGAAGACCGTTCCCTTCGTGGACTCGTACCAGAAGCATTTCGGCGGCGTGTCGCCGGCTTATGACGGCTTCACGAGCTATGACCTCGTGTACATCATCGCTGATGCCATTCACCGCAATCAAGGTTCGACGGACCCGGACAAGATGGTCGATGCACTTGAGAAGACCGACTATGTGGGCACAATCGGACGCTGGCAGTTCTATGGCAAGAACGATCAGTTCACGCACGCGCTGAAGTACGGCGAAGGGTATATCACCGGCATCAACCTGCAATGGCAGAACGGCAAGCAGGTCGCGATCTGGCCGAAGTCGGTAGCGAACGCCAAGGTCAAGTTCCCTGCCTTCGTCAAGGTGCAGGCAGCAGCGAACTGACGTCCTCCCGAGCGGGCGGGCACGAGCATGCACGTCCGCTTTTTTGGGTCTTTCGCGGGGACCGGTTCCACCTGAACATCGATCCGACAAGGACCGCCTATGCTTGCGCTGCAGATCCTCATCGACGGTTTCGCGATCAGTTCGCTCTATGCACTCGGCGCGCTCGGCTTCACGCTGATCTTCGGCGTCTCGGGCGTGCTGAATCTCGCGCACGGCGGCGTCATGCTCATCTCCGCGCTGCTCGGCTGGGCGCTGGCGGGCGAGGCCGGCCTCGGCACGTATCTCGGCACGCTGCTGGGCGTGCTTTGCGGGATGATTGCCGCCTACATCACATACTTCATGGTGGTGCGGCCCATTCAGCGCTCCAGCGCGATTCCGCGCGAGGAGAAGGAAATCTTCGTGCTTACCGGCACGCTGCTGTGGGGCATCATGATTCAGCAAGGCATGGCCTGGCTGTTCTCCGACAACCCCGTCACGATGCGCCCGCTGATTCCCGGCGTCGCGAGTCTGGCGGGCGTGCGCGTGCCCTATAACGAGATCATGATCGCCGTGGTGTGCTGGGTCGTGATCGGTCTGCTGTGGCTTTTCGTGAACCGCACGAAGGGGGGCAAGGCGCTGCTCGCGGCGTCGATGAATCCGCGCGGGCTCACGCTGCTCGGCTTCGAACTGTCGCGCATCTATCTGCTGGCCTGGACGCTGTATGGCGTGCTCGCGGGCGTGGCCGGCGTGCTGCTGGCGTCCTTTCTCGGCGTCAGCACGAACAACGCCGGGCAACTCACGGCGAGCGCGTTTTCCATCGTCGTGCTGGGCGGCCTCGGCAGTGTGTCCGGCTCGTTGCTGGCGGCTTATGTCGTCGGTTATCTGGAGACCGTGACCGCGTATCTGATCGCGCCGACATTGCGTCCCTTGCCCGCGCTGCTGTTGCTCGTGCTGGTCGTGTACGTGCGGCCGCAGGGCTTTCTCGGGCGACGCTGATCATGAAGATTTTCGGAGGCTCGCGTCTGATTGTCGTCGCCGTTGTGCTTGCGGTGATCGCCGCGACGCTGCCGTGGTGGCTCACCGGTTATATCCTCGGCGTGCTGACGGTGGCGTACTACTTCGGCGTCTTCGCGATGTCATGGGACCTGTTGTTCGGCTTTGCGGGCGAAGTCAACTTCGGACCAACTTTCCTGATCGGCCTCGGCGCCTATTCAGCGGCGATCCTCAACGCGCATGTCGCAGCGCCCATTGCCATCTGCGTGATCGCCGGCGGTCTCGTTGCACTGATTGGCGGTCTGCTTCTAGCCGTGCCCGCGCTGCGCCTGCGCGGTCCGTACTTCGGTCTCGTCACTCTGGTGGCGGTGCTCCTGCTGCAAAACGCCATCGTGATCTTCGCGGGCATCACAGGCGGTGAGATCGGCATGATGGTGCCGGACGTAATGTCCGTCGATGCCAGCACTAACTACTGGATCGCGCTCGCCTTCCTGATCGTCTGCGCGATCATCCTGTTCGGACTGTCGCGCTCGGCCATCGGGCTGATCCTGCAGGCAAGCGGTCAGGACACGGTCGGCGCGCAGGCGCTCGGTTTCAACGTCGTCAAGCACAAGCTCGCAGCCTTCTGCATCAGCGCGGTGTTCTCGGGCGTCGCGGGCGCGATGCTCGTGTTCTATCAGGGCACGGCTTCGGTCAGCACCGTGGTCGATATCGGCATTGGCGTGCAGATCATCATCGCGGCCGTGCTCGGCGGCAGGCGCACCATTCTCGGCGCGGTGCTGGGCTCGATCTTCCTGATCGTCGCGGGCGAGTTCCTGAGGCCACTCGGCCAGATCAATACGTTCGTGGTCGCGGCCGTGGCGCTGGCGGTCATCCTGTTCTTTCCCGATGGCCTGCTCGGCAACCTCCTGCGCGTGAGGGAACGCGAATGATCGACGACGAGAACCGCGCGCCTCTGCTTGCCGTGCACGGACTGACCAAGCGCTTCGGCGGTCTGGTCGCGGTAAAGGACATCAGCTTCGAAATCCGGCCGGGGGAGATTCTTGGCCTGATTGGACCGAACGGCTCCGGCAAGTCGACGGTCATGAAGCTCATCATGGGCATCGAGCGACCCAATGCGGGCTCCATCAAGGTCAATGGTGTGGAGATGGCCGGCTGGCTGCCGCATCGCATTGCGCGCGCGGGCGTGGGCATCGTGTTCCAGCATTCGCGGCCGTTGCATCGCCAGACCGTGCTGGAACATATCAAGCTGGCGCTGTTGCCCGATTCGCTCGTGAAGCTTGCGGCCGATCCGCATGTCAACCGATGCGCGCGCGAGATTGCTGAACGCGTGGGCCTCGGCGGCGTAATGCATCGGCATCCGGCTACCTTGCCGTTCGCGGATCTGCGGCGCATGGAAATGGCGAAGGCGATCGCACGCGATCCGCGAGTCGTGCTCGTCGACGAACCCTTTGCCGGTCTCACTGCCGCCGAGTCCGAAACGTTTTCTGAACTGATTCGCGGCTTCCGCGCGGAGGGGCGCGCGGTGTTGCTGGTCGATCACAACGTAAAGAGTCTGGCGGCGCTCGCGGACCGGGTACTCGCGATGTATCTCGGCGAATACGTGGCCGAAGGCACGGCGGACGAGGTGATGCGCAACGAGACGGTGCGGCGCGTCTATCTCGGCGGCAAGATCGAGGCACGCGAGCGCGTCACGCAGGTGGCGAACAGCAGGCCCGAGATTCTTCGGGTGGAGAATGTGGGCGTGCTATACGGCAAGGCGCGCGCCCTCGACAGCGTGAACTTGCATGTGCGCGAGGGCGAGTTCGTCTCAGTAGTTGGATTGAACGGCGCGGGCAAGACAACCTTGTTCAATGCCATCTCGGGACTGGTGCCGTACCAGGGAACGATACGCTATGGCACGCAGGACCTGAAAGGCATGAGCGGCGCGGCGATCGCGCGTGCTGGCATTGTCCAGTGTCCTGAAACACGTGAGTTATTCGGCGACATGACGGTGCGCGAAAACCTTGATCTTGGCGGTTATCATCTCGCCGACAAGGTACGCGCGGATCAGCTCGAATGGCTATTCGAACTGTTTCCCATACTGCGGGCGCGTCAGGCTCAGACCGCGCGTACGCTGTCGGGTGGCGAACAGCAGATGCTCGCCATCGCGCGCGCGCTGATGATGCAGCCCAGACTTCTTGTTCTCGACGAACCCACGCTTGGCCTCGCACCGGTGATACTCGAGCAGTTGTCGAAAGCGATGGAGTTATTGCAGAAGACAACGCCGATTACCGTGCTGCTCGGCGAGCAGAACGTCACGTTTGCATTGCCGCACGCGGACCGTGTCTATGTGCTCGAACACGCGTCCATTATCTGGGAAGGCAGCCCCGCTCGCTTCGAGAAGGAGATGGGGCACGGCTTTCTCGAAGCTATTCCTTCCAGCATTGCGCCTGGCGTGCGAGCGAAGGCTTGATGCGTCGCGCATCTTCAACGTCATGACCTCCTCTCCCTCCGCAGTTTAAATTTGACGCGCAGTCCCCTCCGTTCCTTTGCAAACAGAAGGCCATCAGACGCTTAAGTCTGAATCGTCGCATTGTTATATGCGTTAAGCAATCTCGATGATCCCATTCATCATGCACGGTGCGCGTCATGTGGAAAAGTTATCCGCATCCGGATTCGAACCACTCGGCTGAGCGCGTTTCATTGCAAGTGCGGGAGCATGGGTGGATCTGTATTTCGAAGATGAAGGTTTGAGGAATCGCCGGGCGTCATTATTCGACCGGCGCGTTCAACGTACGGGGTGGAGGGTCGAGCACGCCGGGCCGGATGTGATCGAAGAGTCCGAACAGGTTTCGCGAGGCGGGCAGGCCGGCCTCCAGCAGATGTTCGAACAAGTACTGGTTCGCGCCGTGCTGCAAGTGGCGGGGAGCGCCTTTCATCATGCGCTCGCTGCCAGACAGGCTTATGAGGATCTGGAAGCCATCTGGTCGAGTGCCGCACCGTGGGACGAGCAATTGATCCAGCTGGCCGATATGCTGCCGCGCTATGCGGAGTGGCTTCCCGGGTGCATGCAGTCGCGCATTACCGCGACTGCCGATAACCTCAAGGGTGCGATCGGCATCTGGCGATGCGCGAAGAATATCGGCGAGTCTCTGCGTCGCGTGGATGAGCGCGGCGGTTCATGGATGGACAAGCTGGACAGCTCTCTGCGTGCGCTGACAAGCTTCGAACGTCGTCTGCCGGCGCGGATGCAGCCCATGCTGGCCAGCCTGAAAAGGATCATGCGTCACGCGGATGCCGTGCGCGAGTTATACGGGCGACTTCGCTCCGAAGAAGCCAACTCGAGCGGCAATCATGACGGGCACGGGCACGGGCACGGGCGTGGCTGGGTCGGGCGGCTCGCACGCAGTCTTCCCTCCGAACTCTCGCGCATGCTTCTCGAAGACGCGGACTCGTCGGCGCTCATGCGCGAGGTCGCGCGGGCCTATGAGGCGTTCGAGGCGGCGCGTCGCGGTGCCTCCGTGAAAGAAGTCGTGGAGGCGCTGAAAGACTGGGCGGGCGCGAGACCAAGAGAGACGCTGGATTACCTCGATACCATCAGGCGTCACATCACTGCGTACGTTCGTGCATATGAAGCGATGAGCGCAATCATGAGCCGTCCCACGAGTTTGCGCGCGCGGCTGGAAGGATGCGCCGCCTATATCGCGGAAGAATGCTCTCCGGAGCTGAAGCATTTGCTTCCCGAGCGCGCGTTCCCGGCTATCGATCTTTTCGTTGGCTTGGCGCGGGGCTATGCCGCGGCGCGTGGCTTTCATGCATCGGCGATGGCCATTATCAAAGCCGACAGTCCCCTGGATGCAAAGCTGAATGGATTGATGCAAGCGATCGATCGATTTTCGGCGGCTGATCTGAAGCTACTTCCTCAAAGCGCGCGAGAGCTGATTCTGCAGGTGTCGCAAGTATTGCGCGTGACATCCGCGGGAGTTGCCGTCGGCCGCTCAGCGAATGCTCAGGAGACGATTCCGCGTTTGCGTGCGATTGTCGAGCAACTCAGGGCCTCGCTGCCGCATCTGCTCGACGTGCTTCCCGAAAGGTCCGGAGACTCGACCGAGTCCGTGGTGCGTGCACTGGACGTGATGGTACGACAGTTCGAAGCGCTTTCGCGTCTGCCTGCAAGCCCCGGATTCGAGGATGTCATGCAATCGTTTCTTCAGGATCAGGGCGCGACTTCCTGGCTGCCTGAATTCATGCAACCGCTGCTGCAAGTGGCGCGTCAATTGAGCGGACTGCTGCCGGCATGGAAAAGCTATCCGGATTCCGGATCGCTTGCCGACCAGCTGAGCTGGACGCTGGAAACGCTGCAGAGCGAGCATCTTACTGACGAGACCCTTGGACGGCTTCCTGTCGGCGTCGCCGGGATTGTTCGGCCCGGTCGCGTCGTGTTTCTTCGCATGACGCGCTTTCCCGTCTCGGCGCCACCGGTCGAGCAAGCGCAGTGGCTGATGTGGCAGCTTTCGGAGCCCGAACTGGGGCATCTGCTGGAGGCCGGCGGCCTGCCGGTGACGGAGTGGCGGAGGGCGTTCATCAGCGACGAACATGTGGGCGCCTGGTTCGACGCATTGCTCGAGCTCACACAGTGCAAGTCGTGGACGGCCGCGGCGAACACTGTGTTCAATCTTGCATTGCTGAGTCATCTTCCGGCGGCAGCGCTCTCGACCCTGGAAGGTGCGCTGGCCTATGTCCCCTTTGGCACGCAGGCGAAGCAAATCCTGCACTGGGTGAAGAGCACTCAGATCGCAACGACCTGGAAGCAAACGGCGCGCAACTTCTTCAAAACCGTCGAGAAGGACGTCATGCACGATCCCGCTGCGGCATTCCGATGTCTTCCCGGCGCGACGTCCGCCGATCTCGCGCGAACCATGACGCTGGCGCAACGCCTGTCGATCTACGCCGATCACTGGGACTGGGCGGGCGTGCTGTGCGATCTCCGCGAGTCCTCGGAGTCGAAGGTGCTGTGCGATGCCTTGTTTGCCATGCGGCTTGCGTGGTCCTTCCAGGCGCTGGCCCGCGCGGATGTGGAGGAACGAAGCGAGCGACTGGAACAGCTCGAAACCGATGTGCGCAAGTTGCACATGCTGGGCTGGACCGGCATGAACACGCTAGTCCATCTGTTGCCACTATTGCCTGCGCTATGGGAACTGCGCGGACAGGTCCGGATTGAAACATCCGGAGCGCGGAACTGGTTCGACTGGACCGCTGCGATGATGCGTTCACTCGCGGACAGTGACACACCCGCCGTTCAGCGGCTGAGGACAAGAATCGAAGAGCAGACGGAGGCATGGGTTGCCGGTGCGCTTCAGGACGCCATCACATCGGTATTGGGCAAGGCCTGCGCCACGACCATCAGCGGTGAATCCAGTGGGGCAGTGCTGACGCCTCTTGCGGCGTGCTTTGCGCGTGATGTATCGCTTGCAGGCGTGGAGGAAGACAGCCAAGGCATCTTCCGGGTGGATGGACGCTGCTACGTTCAGTCCGACGGACACGCGTTCCCGGTGAAATGGGATTCGGAAGAGCGCGCGTTCTGCCTGATCGTGAACGAGCGAGCGGTGAATGAACATGGACGGCGGCCGCTTGCAAGGATGATGGATCGATGGTGGACAAGGCGTCGTGTGCGAGGGGGCAAGGGCGGCGGACCGGTTCTGATCCCGCAACTGGCCGAAGCGGACATCGACGCCTTGCAAGTGCCTGCGGATCCGGAAGACATCCTCGAGGCGCGCGGGATCGAATACTGGAATGAGGACAACCAGGTCAGGCTGCATGACTTCGTCATTGCGTCCGATGAACAGGACTTGTGCGCGCGCTGGAAACCCATCGTGGCGGGGGTGGCGGGCGGTTTGGGGCTGTTGGGCGTGATCGGGTACTTCTGTCATATGGCGATCGGCCGGAGGCGCTCAACGGTGTCCGGCGATCAGGACAAGGAGGTCAATGAACCCTTGGCCGAACCGGCGATACCGCTCCAGGATCTGACGGAAGTACGCCCAAGTGAGGCGTCGCAGGAATCGAGCGAGTTGCTCGACAAGCCGGCGGCAACGCAGATAGTACCGGGCGATGTTGTAGCGGCTTCACCCGGCGTTCAGGTTGAGCGATGGCGGCCGACGAAAGCCGAGTTGATCGTGGGCGGGCTGATAGGGAGCATGTCGCTGGCTGCGGTGGGATGGGCGTCCCGTCAGGCGTGGCTCAGATATAGCCGGTCCGCCGGCGTTGTGGATGATGCGGTTCTGAGCGTCGCTCATCAGGCTGCTGCGCGTCAGATGGACATCGTCATCGATGTGCCGTTCGATGCCAGCGCGCTTCATTCGGGTCATGTGGTTTCCAGGCGGCAGGCAGCCCCTCTTGGAGCAGCCGCTCAGGAAGGTTCCATGGAATTTTGGGCCTTGCCGCGCTATTCAGAGGTGAGTGATCACCTGACGGCCATGGTCCTGGAACGTTTCACCCAGTCGGCCCACTACAAACCCAGGCAGGGTGACTTCGCGACGAAGGAGGAAGACGGCATATATTGCAATGCGCAGCGAAGCCGCGCGTATATCTTCATTGCAGGTCGCTACTGGAGAATTCATCTCCAGACAGCTGAAGCTTCCAAGTATCTGGGCTTCGACTTTATCATCGGCAAAGTTTTCTCTTTGAATGACGCCGACAGAAACATTTTCGTCAAGAGAGAGAATAAAAAATGGACCCCGTTGCATGCTCCCACGAAGCCGGTGCCCGCCGTTGCGACAGAGAGCTATCTCGATCCATCGGTGTCGAGAGCAATCAGGCGATGGTCCGTCGAAGAGGTGTTTCACTATCCCGATGAGGCTGCAGGCGTTGAAGGACGGCTATATACGCATTGGGGCGGCGCCTGTTACATTGCAATAGACGGAAAATATCGCTCCGCTACGGTGTTTCACCCCAATCTGTTGTGCGTCTTCGGCGGCGCAGGTGTTTCCACTGAACGGCTGTATCTTAAACGGAACCCGGCCAGCAAGATCTGGGAGATTGCAACGGTCGTCAGGCCGCAGCCCATGCCCAGAAAGTTCTCCGACGATCTGATAGCCCGAGCAAAGGCATTCCTGATCGGCAAACCTTCGGTGCCCAATCTGGTGCAGGACGAATCACCGGGCATGTATTACACCGTCGGTTCTCCAGATCAGAAGTTTCTGCTTCTTGACGGTCTTTACTACAAGTGCAAGAGAGTCGAGAAAGACTTGTTGAAGTATCCAGGAGGCAGCTATCGCGAGATATGGGAGATTCATGACATCGACGAGGCTCCCTATCGGGATCCAATTCATGCAGCACTGGACGAAAAAATGAATTGGCGGTCATTGATCCATAACGATCGTAATGAATTCTGGCTGGAGGATATCGAATACGTGTCCATCGCTTTGGCGGATCGTGTGACGGCTCAAGTCATGCCTGTAAGCATCAACTATCCGGCCGCTGCGTGGGCTCTTCTTCCAGGAAAATTCGAGTCCAAAAGTCGAGCCCCATTGTTGAGAATCAGGGGAAAACTCTACATCTGCGAGGCAGTCACGATTCCGTCCGAAGGCTTTTCCGAAAAAACCCTCCGTGAAACGGTCAAGATCGGCGATCAATACGCCAGTTTCAATAGCGCTTCTTGGGTGCCGCTGCAGAAAGACAAGCAGGGAAAATGGGTTCTGGAAGAGAGCAGTACAGCGGCATCCACGGCCGACAGCGGCTTCTTCTCGGTCAGCAAAGATGTGCGGGGCATCGTGGATTCATTCGACCCCGCCTATGCGTTCGCGGACGAAAAAACGGGCGCTGGCGTGGATGGAATGGTGTACGTCCACAATGATCAACTGTTTCTGAGCATGGATGGAATGTATTGGCCGTTTTCGCTTCTGGCACCTCACTTGGGCATCCTGTTTGGTGATGCCGAGCGAATCAGGATGTGCACGTTGGTCAAGTCCGGAGGAGAATGGACTTCGGTCTCCAGTGCTCCGCTGTTCGCAGCGTTGAGCGAGCTGTTCAAGACAGGCTCGTTCCAGGGACTGAATAGCTCTTTGAGTGGGCTACTGGGAAGAGACGGCTTTTCGACCTGGTCTCAGGTGCTCGATGCGCTTGACAATTCGGCAGATCACGAGATTCATGAAAGTTATCAAAACCCGGAAAGTGAGAACTTCAGGAAAGCACTGAAACTTAAATTTCAGACGGTATTTTTGAAGAGCATAACGGAACAGAAAAATAGCGGATTGAATTCGTCCAGATCCGCAGCCAGCGTCGACGCCAGCCGGCTATGGAACGAGAAGGGTATCAGCCAATATTGGACGCTCATCTCGCAAGAGCGAGAGGCGTTCGACGACATCGATTTCCGTCAAGCTTATCTGGTCCGCGGGTCGTCGACTGAAAAGCAAGCAGATCTCGAGAAAACGCGAGGGCAAAGAAATACGGTGGCGGTCCAGCTGAAGGCCGCCATCAAGGCGAAAGAACGTGCGGACGAGATGATGAAATACTTCCCGGACGGAAGGGCGCCATTGGAAGACATTTACTGGCAGAAAGAAGTCACAAGGCTTCAGGCGCGGCGCGACGGGTTCGACATCACTATCCTCGAACTCGAGGAGTGGCTGACCAGTTTCAAGGAGAATGTTTTTGCGGCTGGAGTCGCGATGGGGTGGGCGCGAGAGACTGCTGCATTAAAGACTCTGGAAGGTGCGACTGCGAGTTCCAGTCATTGGCTATACGGGTTGATGTATAGCGGCTTGTTGTCCGACCTGGTTTGGGAAATCGCTGCTCAGAGCAGCACTCATACAGCAGCACCGCAATTGGCGTTGCTCCAGGGCGCTCGTCTTTACCTCGAAACACAGTGGAGCATTCATCACAATTTCTCGGAGCTGGTGGCAAAGCTGGCCCGCTTTCCTGAGAGCAGATACTGGTTCAAGGCGAAGGGGGATTATCGCGACGTCTTGTCGGCGCAGAACTCGGTCAAGGCCCTGGCTGGCGATCTGCTCCCCACCAATGATGGTGTTGAGTCGGTCGCAAGCGCCCAGGTTCTGGCCGCTTTGGTCTATCACCTCGTCACTTCGAACAAGCGTGCGTCTTCAGTCAGTGCCGGCGCGATGGAAGGGATTGTTCTGAGATTCGAGCAGGCGAAGCGGGACATGAATTTTTGGCAGACCATTGGGCCCGCGCCCGAGCATTTCTTTTCGTTGTCGCAAATCAAGCCGAGTGCGCTGTGTGTCAGCGATACTGCTTACTACAACCAGTTCGCAGACTATGAGGACCTGGGCTTCCTGAAATACGAGGCTGCGTGGATCACCTCGTTGAAGATCATCGAGGCCAAAATGACCGTCGAAGAGATGTACGATGTGAAGCAGGTCTATCTGATATATGATCCGTTCCTTTATCTTCGTGAGGCCTATATAAAGCTGAGTAGTTCGGAGTGGATGGTGGTCAGGCTCTACGTTCCCTTCGGTTCGAGCGGGAAGGTTGAATTCTGTGAAAAGATCCCTCAAGAGCAATTAAAGACAAGAACTCTATGGTGGAAATACCTGCCCGTAAAAGTTAACGACGGAGAGTTCTGGTCCGGGGAAACGTTGCGTCTTCCGCCTCATCGGGGTGACACGAAGTGGTATTTCGGTGCGAAAAGGGAGAGAAAGCAACTAGCACCGGGAACGACAGTCTTCTCCGCGCTATTGACGATGGTTTGCGACACGCTCTCCGATACGGTAGACGTGCTGAAGGAAGACCTGTACACCATGTCAAAGGCGAAGGCGTCCGTGCCTCCCCTTCCGTTTTTCGAAGAAATCTACATGTGGTTAGTGGACCGTCATTATCGGCCTTCGTTCTTGCAGCTCGGCGTTGATGCGGTGATGACGGTGCTGGCACTCGTGCCCGGACTTGAGGAGCTGTTCGACGCGGGAGCCGAAGCGGCCGTCAAGATTGTGTCGCAAGGTGTTCGAAACGGCCTGACTGGTGCGGAGCTTCTCAGATACGCGGTGTATGAGGCAGGCGACGCAGCAGTGGACGGCGTCATCCAGGCGGGCAAGGCCCTCGGTATGATGATTCTCGACTTCCACAGCCCGGTCCCGTGGCGTACGTTACGTCCTGGGCCCGCTTTCAAAGCGGGTAATTTCGGTCGGGCAACAGTCTTGAAAGATCAGGAGCCGTTCTTCGGCGCGAGCGTCTACCTGCCCCAGGATACAGTCGATATCGTCTTCAAGAAAATAGACGACGAATTCAAGCTCACGGAGAGTCAACTTCCCGCAGGCAAGCTCGAAAGGGTTCATGCCGTGTACAACGGTTCTCAGGCGGAGCCCGTCGCCAGTGCCTCGACGAGCGCTGCGGCAGGCGTGTCTGCAAGCGCATCGACAAGCGCGGATACGAAACTCTGGAAGGTCGTGGGCAATGAGAACCTGAAGAATCTCTATCTGCTCGAGCAGAGTGGCAACCGCTATCTGCTGACATTCGACGGCGCGCGCAATCAATACCGTCTGGTGAACCCTGCTGCCCCGACGGAAGCCAGTGAATATCTCTATCACACGGATCGTGGATGGAGACAATCTCCGCCAAAAGCGCTCAAGGGATTTCCATACGAAACCAAGCCGATCCTGCATTTCGATACCCGCTTGACCAAGGAGCGCGGCAACGAAATGCGCGCCCTGATCCGCTCGAGCCGCGACGAAGGCCGCAGGGTACTCACGAGCGGGCTGGAAACATTGCACTCGCAGGAATCGGACGTCGACAAGGTACTCGATATCTTCATGGGCGGCCATTCACCTGAACTGAAGAAGGAGCTGACGACCAGAATCAACGCGTCGGTCATCGCGCTCGAACAGCTGAGACCGTCTACCGACGTCTCCTACGACCTCGGTGATCTGAGGGACAGCACCGCCGTCATGGGAACGGTCGCCGGGCCCAACCGGGTGCCGCCGCGAGACATCGTCACGACGTCGTCGCAGTCAGTGAGACTCACGCCGGCGAAGAACGTCGGCGGCGAATCCGTCGTGCTGATGGTGGCGTACTCGACTGGCATGAAGATTTTCGAGAACCACTTGGCCGAGAGCTTCTCGGAGGGCATGGCGCTGACCATGGTTCATGAGAGTTTCCACGTGCACAGCAAGTGCCCCTTCGACTGGTATGCGAAGCTGGAGCAGGGTGGCATGGATGTGAACAACCTGATTTCCTATGCTGGCGGCCACCTGAAAGAGGCGGGAGCAGACGGGCAATTGAAGAATCTCAGCATCGATACCTTGCTGTCGGACCACCGCTACGACAGCCGAGTCAAATTCACGCTCGCCTATGCACGCAATCCGCCGAACGTGAAAGACTCGGTCTACCGCTTCAAGACGGCTCAGGACGTGGAGAAGGCGTTCGAAAACAAGGAACTGGTTCGGGGCATTCTCAATGACACGTTGATGAACCTGTCGCCCAAGATGGCCTCGAATCCGGATAGCTTTGCCCTGACAATGTACGCGCTGAAAAACCTTCGTTCCGATCCAATCAAGATGAAGGAGTTCATTCGAAGGTACGAGAGCTTGTTCAACACGGACAAGGCGGAATTCGAGTCCTTGAGCTGGCCTTTCATCCAGCGCCCCGTTTAGCGCACGCGCAAGGTATAGCGCGTGCGCTGGCGAAAGCTTTCACCGGGCCGGAGCACGGCGTCGCTTCTTGCCGGACCGTCCATATTGATGCCATCGGGAAACCCGCCGGCTTCGAGACACAATCCCGCATGTTTTCGGTAGCGCGCTCCGCCGCGCGCCGCTTCGCCTTCAAGATGATTGCCGGTATAGAACTGCAATCCGCGCGCGTCCGTCGCGACCAGCAATTCGCGGCCGCTCGATGCGTCATACACCGTGGCCGCATCGCGGAGATCCTGCGACTTGCCGTCGTGCAGCACGTAGCAATGGTCGAAACCTCCGGCGAGTTTCACTTGCTCATTGGATTCATCGAGTCGCGCGCGAATCGACTGCGGCTGACGCCAATCAAACGCCGTGCCCGCCACGTCTTCGCGGGCAATCGGTATCGAGCCTGCGTCGATCGCGAAGTATGCGTCCGAAGCTATCGTGATCTCGTGATCGCGAATGTCGGCCTCCGGCGCCACGCTGCCGCTCAGATTGAAGTAAGCGTGATTCGTCAGATTGAGCGCGGTGGGCGCGTCGGTGCGCGCTTCGTAGTCGATGGATAACGTGCCGTGTGCATCGAGCGCATAGCGCACGCTCACGTCGAGATTGCCCGGAAAGCCCGCTGCCCCGGCGTCCGGATGCAAGCTCAGGATCAGTGCGGCGCCGTCGATGCGCGCCTGCCACATCTGCCGATGAAACCCCGCCGAGCCGCCATGCAGGTGATTCGCGCCTTCGTTGCGCTCGACCTGATAAGCGACACCGTCGATAACAAACCGCCCGTCGCGAATCCGGTTCGCCCATCGCCCGACGATCGCGCCCATGAAGGCCGTGCTGTTCAGGTAATCGTCGGGCGCATCGTGGCTGAGCAGCACATCGGCGAAATGGCCGTCGCGGTCGGGCGCGCGCCACGAGACCAGGGTCGCGCCGAGATCGCTGATGTCGATCTGCATGCCGCTTTCGTTACGCAACGTATAGAGCTGCACATCGCCCCAGGGGCGCATCGTGATGGAAGTCGAATGTGTCATGCAGCATGGACCTCAGGGACGCGCGGCGACTTCATCGAGATGCAGCAGCAGATCGGCGGGATCTTCATAGACGCGCAGAGCGCCCGAGCGTTCCAGTTCGTCGCTGCCATATCCGCCCGACAGCAAGCCCACGCCCAGCGAGCGGCAGCGACGCGCGGCGAGCATGTCCCAGATGCTGTCGCCGACCACGACGGTATTCTCGATCGGCACGTTCAGGCGCGCGGCCGCGGCGAGAAACAGATCCGGGTCCGGCTTCGCGTACTTCACCTGATCGCGCGTGACGACGACCTGCTTGGACGGATCCACGCCCAGCGCTTCGAGGTTGAGCTGGGCGGTTTCCATGCGTCCGCTCGTCGCGATGGCCCAGCGCGTGCCGGCCTGCGTCAGCGCATCGAGCAGTTCGCGCGCCCCCGGCAGCGGGCAGACCTGCGCGCGCAGCCGCTGGTAAGCCGCCGCATGCAGTTGACGCAGCCGCTCGACTCGGTCCGGACTGATCGTGCCATGAGTCTCGCGCAATAGCTGGTTCGTGAACAACCCGCCGCTCATGCCGATCTTGCGATGAATGCGCCACACCGACAACTCGATGCCTTCCGCATCGAGCGCTTCCTTCCACGCCAGCACATGCTGATAGACGCTGTCGACCAGCGTGCCGTCCAGATCGAACAGGAAAGAGGTTTCGATACGCATGTTCTGCTCCTTGTGAATGGATCCGTTCTTGCCATCATACGCATTGTTGCAGGACGGACCGCGCGACAGGCCTGGCGTGGATGCGATAATGGATGTTTGCGCCGCAAGGCCACCCCCGCGCGGATTCTTCGCGTGAGATACCGGTTTTTTGCATTGATAACGCATGACGGAGCCCATCTTGACCCGCATCGACAATCCCTCCCGCGATCAGGAGGCAGGCGTGGCCGACTCCACGCAAGACACCACCCGCATCGATGACACGCGCATCGGCGCCGTGCGTCCGCTGATTTCCCCCGCGTTGCTGCTCGACGAACTGCCCGTGACGCCCGGCGTGCAGACGCTGGTGGAAGAATGCCGCGCGGGGATCGCCCGGATTCTCCACGGCCAGGACGACAGGCTCGTGGTCGTCGTCGGGCCGTGTTCCATTCACGATCACGATCAGGCCATGGAATACGCGCGTCGCCTGAAGACGGTCGCCGGGAAGCTGCGCGACGATCTGCTCATCGTGATGCGGGTGTACTTCGAAAAGCCGCGCACCACGGTGGGCTGGAAAGGCTATATCAACGATCCGCGCCTCGACGGCAGCTTCCGCATCAACGAAGGCCTGCGCCGCGCGCGTGAACTTCTGCTCGACATCAGCGAGCTCGGCCTGCCCACCGCAACCGAGTTCCTCGACTTGCTCAGCCCGCAGTACATCGCGGATCTGATCGCGTGGGGCGCCATCGGCGCACGTACGACGGAATCGCAAAGTCATCGGCAACTGGCGTCGGGTTTGAGCTGTCCCATCGGCTTCAAGAACGGCACCGACGGCGGCGTGCAGGTGGCGGCGGACGCCATCGTCGCGGCGCGCGCCAGTCACGCGTTCATGGGCATGACCAAGATGGGCATGGCCGCGATCTTCGAAACGCGCGGCAACGACGACTGCCACGTGATCCTGCGCGGCGGCAAGAACGGCCCGAACTACGACGCGCAAGGCGTCGGCGAAGCGTGCGCGTCGCTGGCGAAGCTGGGTCAGCGCGAGCAGGTCATGATCGACTGCTCGCATGCCAACTCGAACAAGTCGCATCTGCGCCAGGTGGATGTCGCGCAGGACATCGCGCGCCAGCTCGAAGCGGGCGAGCGGCGCATCACCGGCGTGATGATCGAGAGCCATCTGGAAGAGGGCCGTCAGGACCTGAAGCCGGGCGTGCCGCTCAGGCATGGCGTATCGATCACCGATGCCTGCCTCGGCTGGACGCAAAGCGAGCCGGTGCTGGAACTGCTCGCGGAGGCCGTGCGGAAGCGGCGGGCGCGCTGATGCCCGCAGGCCGGGCGATATTCCGCTAGCACCCGAGGGGAGGCGGAAGGCGGCACGATTGCCTTGCAATCACCCGCCTTCATCCGGACACCTCCCCATGCTCGTTTCCAGCGCCACCTCGGGCAGCGCCGCCTTCACGACAGAAGGTGACGATTCGTCGAACGCCGAATCGGCGGATCTCGCGCAACCGGCCGAAGGCGCTTCATCGACTTCTTCCGGTGAGGTTGACCTCCCTCGTTCGGAGATGTCGACCCAGTCGCAGATCGCTCCCGACGAATCCGCCCCGACGCGCGTCAAACGGGACGACTCCAGCGAAGACTCCGACGACGAACCGCTTGCCGCCGCCGATGCCTATGCCGACCATGTCGTGAAGCTTGGTCAGGAGCAACCACTGAGCGCGACGGAGCTGAACGAAGCGCGCTGGAGCGCGGTGCGTTCCGTGCAGGCCAGTCACAGCATGCTGGCCGATTCGCAGACCGCAGACGCCATCGGCAACACGATACTGGATGCGCTGAACCGGTCGCCGACCTTCCAGTCCATGGTGAGCTACGGTCAGCGTCATGGCGGCGAGCGGCTAGGCGACCTCGACTACCGCAACGAGTACGACTACCGTTTCGGGTTCCACGGCGAGGAACGCGCGATTCACACCATGACGGCTGATTACCTGCGAAGACAATCTTCCACGGACATGCCGCTGGAAGTCGACGTCAGCGCCCATTCACGGGACGAGTATCAGCCGCCGTGGGTCAATGTCGGCGTGGTGCCGAATGCAGGTTCTCCGCTCATGGATACCTGGCGCCTGGGGTTGATACACGAACTCGCGCATCAGTTAACCGACTCGGAAGATCCTTCGAGGGACTCGTCGGAAGACCGCATGGGTCCGACCGAGATCCTCGCCTACCGGGTGGCGGACGAGCTGGGCTGGCACCCGCCGCGGTTCGAAAGCTATGGCTCGGAGGATCGAACAAGTTGCTTCGAGCATCTCGAACGCGCCGCTCTGATCGACGCGGCAGAGCGCAACGCGCCTCACGCCCGGGCCTTCTTCGAACGGCTTGAGGTACTCAGCGAACGCAGCCATGCCAGCCCCGACTTCCATGAACTCGAAGAGCCGGCGGCAGGGGCCGCCGCGTCCGATCACACGTATTTCCAGCCGGAGCCTGCCGGCACGTCCGCGAGCAATTTGAGCGCCGTCGGGATGATTCCCGAAGCGGCGGCGCCGCACAACGTGACCCAGCCGTTGCCCGAGCAGCCGCCGAGCGAGGACCTCACCCACGTGCAGTTCTATCAGGGCGAGCCGTTTCTGTTCCGCTTCGCGCAGAGCACGCCGCTGGGCCCGCCAACAGGCTTCGCGAGCGCATGGGCAGCATCGAGCGCCAGTTGGGACACGCAGGGCCGCTTCTTTCGCTATGGCAAGCCGGTGGATGGCAATCCGCACGTGCGCCAGTTCGATTTCGACGACGGCAGCAAGGTCGTCATTTCCGCGCATCAGCCTCAACTGGCCAATAGCGACGGCACCAACTTCGAGAAGGGCGCGATAGGCGTGGGTGCGGCGGTCCTGGGCGCGGTGGCCGGCGGCGTGGCGGGCGGGCCGGCGGGGGCAGTGGCGGGTGGGTCGATCGGCGCGGCCGTGGGCGCCGCGGCGGCGGCCAAGGTTCCGTATGACCGGATCTGGCAGCCGTATGACATCAACTACTACTACAAGGGCGCCGCGAGTCCTTTCTACAGCCAGTACATGTACCCGTGGGACAGCAACCCGGATCGCGTCAAGCTGCTAACGCAGTTGGCCGACCCGAACCTTTACCCCGACTACGCCGACAGCGACCCCGACGATCAGTGGCGTTTCTGGCGGTGGCGCTCGGGTGATACGCCGCAGAGAACCTGACAGGGCGATGGCCGGAATGGGCCGAGCGTGTTTATCGAGAATGTCGAGCAGGAGTGAGTTCATGATCGTTTCCGGAGCCAGTACCAGTGCCACGTCCAGCAATGCCGCTCCTACTGCAGATGACGACCAACCGGCGTCTCCCGCTCCGGCGAACCCGCAGCCTGCCGACAACGTCGAATCGTCGGAATCGTCAGAATCGTCGCAGCGATCCCAGCCATCCCCGCCCGGCGATTCACTCGCTTCCGCCGGAGACGGCGAAGCGCCGAAGCCCCCCGGCCAGAAGGATTCCTCTTCGTCATGGGTGCCGACCCAAGCCCAACTGCCCTCCGCCGACGTGGACCTGGCGCGCGTGAAGCGCGAGGACCCCGATCCACCGGCGGCCTCGTCCGACGCCTACGCCGATTACGTGGTCGAAAAAGGCCATGCAAGCCCGTTGAGCGATGCTGAACTCAATGATGCGCGGTGGGGCGCGATACGCGCAGTGCAGAACAGCCACAGCAGGCTGATCGATACGCAGACGGCCGACATGATCGGCAACACCATGCTGGACGCTCTGGACCGGTCGGAGACATTCCGCGACATGGTGAGTTTCGGTCTGCATCAGGGCGGCGAGCGGATCGGGGACATCGGATTCCGGAACCGCTATTACCACACGCCGCAGTTCCGGGGCGATTTCCGCAACATCCGCGAGATGACGTCGATGTATCTACGGCTCAACCCCGCGACAAACATGCCGCTCTCGCTCTACACCAGTGCCCAGCCCAGAACGCCCGAGCAGCCGCCGTACGTGAACATCAGCGCCGCGCCGAATGAGAATTCGACGTACCTGGATGCGTGGCGCGTCGGCCTGGTCCATGAGATCGCCCATCTGACGACGAACTCGCGCGACCCTGACCCGGATGCGCCGCAGACGAGCCTGGGCCCGACCGAGCTGCTCGCGCAGCGGGTGGCAAGGGAGATGGGCTGGCAGACGACGAACTTCACCAGCTATGGTGACAACGCGCGCAGCTACTATCACCAGCAGGTCCAGCGCGCCGCGCTGATCGATGCCGCCGAACGCAATGGGGCGCATGCGCGGGCTTTTTTCGAACGCCTCGATGTGCTCGCCGGGAATCAGGATGCGAGTCCCGACTTTCACGAACTGGGCCAGCCGTGGCCAGGGACCGCCGTCCCGGACCACACGTACTTTCAGCCGGAGCCTGCCGGCGGATCGGCGGGCAATGCGAGTTCCGCCGGGATGATTCCCGACGCCGCGGCGCCGCACAATGTGACTCAGCCGTTACCGGAGCACCGGCCGAACGAGGACCTTTCGCGCGTGGAGTTCAGTCATGGCGAGCCGTTTCTCTTCCGCTTCGCCGATAGCGCGCCGCTGGGCCCGCCCACGGGCTATCGAAACGCATGGGCGGCATCGAGCGCCAGTTGGGACACGCAGGGCCGCTTCTTTCGCTATGGCAAGCCGGTGGACGGCAATCCGCACACACGGCAATTCGATTTTGACGACGGCAGCAAGGTCGTTATCTGGGCGTACGAGCCTCAACTGGCCGCCAGCGACGCCACCAACTTCACGAAGGGTGCGATAGGCGTTGGCGCGACGGTCGTGGGCGCCGTGGCCGGCGGATTGTCGGCCGGGCCGGTGGGGATAGGGACGGGTGGATCGATCGGCGCGGCCGTGGGCGCCGCGGCGGCGGCCAAGGTTCCTGACGACCGGATCTGGCAGCCCTACTGGATGAATTACTACTATCCGGGCGCGACCAGCCCTTTCTACCGCTCGTACATGTACGCCTGGGACAATGACTCAAAACGCGTGAACCTGCTGGCGAGGCAGGCCAACGCGAACCTTTATCCTGACTATGCGGACAGTGCTCCCGACAATAACTGGAGCTTTTGGCGATGGCGTTCGGGCAGTACGCCGCTGCGTACCTGACTTCGCTATCTCACCGCCGCCGCATTGAGCGCATTGAGCAATGCCAGCGGATCGAACGGCTTGCGCAGATGGATGGCGCCGGGCAGGGCGCGCCGTTCTTCGTCGCTGAGCGCGAGGTCGAAGCCGGTCACGAACACCACGCCGAGCGCCGGCATCTCGCGCGACGCCGCAATGGCCAGCGCCACGCCCGATTCTCCCGCGAGATCGACATCCGTCAACAGCACTTCGAAGCGCTGCGCGCGCAGCAGCGTCATCGCTTCGTCGACGCTGCCCGCTTCCATCAGGTCGAGACCAAGCGTGCGCAGCAACTCCGCGCTGCTGACGCGCACCAGTTCGTTGTCTTCGACGTACAGCACGCGCATGTGCGCGAGCGCGTCGTCGGTCGGGGCGTCCGGGACGTTTGGTACGGCGTGTCCGGCTGTCTCCGCGTGCTGTGTCTGCTCCGGCCGCTGCCCGAGCACATGGCGAACCTTGCGCGCCAACGCCTCGTGCGTATAGGGCTTGCTCAGCAGATCGATGCCTTCGTCGAGACGTCCGGCGTGCACGATGGCATTGTCCGTATAGCCCGACGTGAACAGCACCACGATCCCCGGCACACGCTCGCGCGCCTTGCGGGCCAGCTCGGTGCTGCGCAAGGGGCCGGGCATGACGACATCGGTGAACAGCAGATCCACCGGCACGCCGCTCTCGACGATCGCCAGCGCACTTTGCGCATCCTTCGCGCGCAGCACGCGATAGCCGAGGTCCGCGAGCAACTCGACGACCGTCGCGCGCACTTCCTCGTCGTCCTCGACGACGAGGATCGTCTCGCTGCCGCCCTTTGCCGGGCCGGCGTCGATGGCAGTTTCGAGATCCTCTTCCTCGCGTGCGCGCGGCAGGTAGATGCGCACCGTCGTGCCGTGTCCTTCCTCGCTGTACACCTTCACGTGGCCGCCCGACTGCTTGACGAAGCCATACACCATCGAGAGGCCGAGCCCCGTGCCCTGGCCTTCGCGCTTGGTCGTGAAGAACGGCTCGAACGCGCGCTCCTGCACTTCCGGCGACATGCCCGCGCCCGTATCCGTCACGGCGACCATCACGTACTGGCCTGGCGCGACATCGGCGTTGCGCAGCGCATAGGCTTCGTCGAGCGACGCGTTGCCCGCCTCGATCGTCAGCCTGCCGTGCGCGTTCATCGCGTCGCGTGCGTTGATCGCCAGATTGAGCAGGGCGTTCTCCACCTGGAACGGATCGACGAGCGTGTTCCACAAGCCGCCCGACACGATGGTCTCGATCTCGATGCCGTCGCCCAGCGCGCGGCGGAACATGTCGTCGAGGCCGCGCACGAAGCGTCCGAGGTTCACGACCTTCGGCGCGAGCGGCTGGCGTCGGCCGAAGGCGAGCAGTTGCGACGCCAGGTTCGCGCCGCGCGCGACGCCCGCCAGCGCGTTGCGCACGCGCTGCTCGGCCTTCTCGCGCCCGGCCACATCCTTGGTCAGCAATTGCAGATTGCCGCCGATCACCTGCAGCAAATTGTTGAAGTCATGCGCGACGCCGCCCGTCAGCTTGCCGATGGCCTCCATCTTCTGCGCCATCCGCAGCGCCTCTTCGGCGTGGCGCAGCGCGTCGGCGGTTTCGCGGTCGGCGGTGACGTCGCGTCCCACGCCATGAATGCGCCGCGTGCGCGGGTCCAGCGCGACGTTCCAGGCAATCCAGCGCCAGCCGCCGTCGTGACGCATCAGGCGGCATTCGTAACGCACGGACAGGCCCATCGAGCGCAGGCGCTCGAGTTGTACGGCGGCGGCGGCGGCATCGTCGGGATGGACGAGATCCATCACCGTGTGCGAATGCAAACGCTGCGAGTCGAAGCCGAGCAGATGCGTCCACGACGGACTCACGCGCAGCAACGCGCCTTCAAAGCTCGCGACATAGAACAGGTCTTCGCTCAGTTCCCAGAGGCGGTCGCGGTCGGCCACGGCATCGGCCACGCGGCGTTCGAGCGTTTCATTGAGATCGCGCAGCGCATCCTGCGCCTTGGTGCGTTCGCTGATCTCGTCCTGCGCGGCCTGAAAGAGGCGCGCATTGTCGATGGCGATGGCCGCCTGCGACGCGATGCCCGCCAGGATCCGCTCCGCGCGCTCGCCGAACACGCCTGCTTCCGGATGCCCGAAGAACAGGCCGCCGAGCACTTCGCCCGTGCGCGAGAGCACTGGCGCGGCCAGATAGCTGCATACGGCGAGATGACCTTTCGGCATGCCGTGATGCGGCGCGTTGTGGCCATAACGCGGGTCTTTCGTGATGTCGTCCGAACGGACGATGCCTTCGCCCCCGAAGGTCGGCCCGAAGACGGCGGTGTTGCGCGGCATCGGGAAGCGGTCGAAGCTGTCCTTCGGCACGCCCGACAGCGTGTAGAGCGTATAGCGCCCGCCCTGTTCATCGATCACGTTGTAGAAGAACGCGCCGAACGCGGCGCCGGTCAGTTCCGTCGCGGCATCGACGACGACCTGCACCGCGCGGCTCAGTTCGAGTTCGCCCGCCACCGTGTTGCCGACGCGGTTCAGGATCTCCAGCGTGCGCGATTCGTCGCGCAGCTTCTGCTCGGTCTCGTGGCGCAGCCGCGCCAGCCGCAGATTGCTCGCGACGCGCGCCAGCAGCTCGCGCGCGGAGAACGGCTTGGTCAGGTAATCGTCGGCGCCGGCTTCGAGACCGCTCACGCGCGCTTCCTCGCCGGCGCGCGCCGACAGCAGCACGACCGGTATCTCGCGCAAGCGCGCGTCCGCCCGCACGGCGCGCAGCAGGCCGAAGCCGTCGAGGCCCGGCATCATCACATCGGAGACGATGACCTCCGGCGGCGCGGCGCGGGCCATCGCGAGCGCCGCCTCGCCGTCCTGCGCGACGCTCACCTCGTGACCCGCCGCGCTCAGCATGCGGCGCATGTAGTCGCGCAGGTCGGCGTTGTCGTCGACGACCAGCACGCGGCCCGGCTCCGCGTCGGCCGGCGTCGGCTCGACGGCGCCTTCCGCGCCCAGCGGCGCGTCTTCCTCGCGCGGCACGGTGTCCGCGTCCGCGCGCTCTTCGGCGTCCGGCATCCAGCGCAGCGCGGCATCCACGTAGGAGCGCGCGCGGGCGCTGGCCTCGGCGGGCGGAGTGACGGGCCGGTCGGACTCATCGGAGTCGGCGTGAATGGCGGGCAGCCGCACCGTGAAGCGCGCGCCGTCGCCCAGCGTGCTCGCGGCCTCGATGGTGCCGCCGTGCAGCTTGACCAGCTCCTGCACCATCGCCAGGCCAATGCCGCTGCCTTCCACCGAGCGTCCCGTCGCGCCCGCGACGCGATGGAAGCGCTCGAACACGCGTCCGAGTTCGTGCTGCGGAATGCCGATGCCGGTGTCGCTCACCGTCATCTCGATGCCATGCTGCGCATGATCGCGCAGCGCGATGCGGATGACGCCGTCAAACGTGAACTTGAGCGCGTTCGACAGCAGGTTCATCACGATCTTTTCCCACATGTCGCGGTCGATGTTCGCGAGCAGCGGCGCGGCCGGCACGTCGATCTCGAGGCGCAGTCCTGCGGTTTCGATCGCCGAGCGGAACAGCGACGCCAGTTCCGCCGTGAAGCGGGCGAGGTCGGTGGGCTGACGGTGCATCTCGATGCGCCCGGCCTCGATGCGCGAGAAGTCGAGCAGGGCGTTGACGAGCTTCAGCAGCCGCAGGCCATTGCGATACATGATCTCGACGAGCCGCCGGTCCTCCACGCCGATGCGCGCCGGGCTCGCGAGCAGCTCTTCGAGCGGACCGAGCATCAGCGTGAGGGGCGTCCTGAACTCGTGGCTGATGTTCGAGAAGAAAGTTGTCTTGGCGCGGTCGATTTCCGCGAGCGCTTCGGCGCGGCGGCGTTCTTCGTCATAGGCGTGCGCATAGCCGATGGCCGCGCCGATCTGCCCGCCCACCAGGTTCAGGAACGCGCGATAGCCTTCGTCGAAGAGTCGGTAGGGATTCAGCGCGACGATCAGCACGCCCGCCCGGCCCGTCTCGCCCGAAGGCGCGATGGGCACGAGCACGGCGCGGTCCGGCGCGACGTGCCACGCGCCTGTCGGCAGTGCCGTGCCGAAACGCTGCCGCAAGTCAGTGACCACGCACGGCTGGTTGTCGCGCAGCACGCTCGCAAGCGGCCAGGCTTCCGCGCGGGCCGCCGGATGATCGGCGTCGATGCCGCACGCGCCGACCCGCTCGGCGGTCTCGCTGCCTGGTTCGGCCGCGAACAGCAGCGCGAAGGGCATGTCGCGGGATGCGCCTTGCAGCGCGGCGACCGACAGGCTGCACGCGTCGCGCCAGGTGCGGGCGTCGGCGGCGGAGGCGGCGAGTTGGCGCAACACGTGGAGCTGGCGCTCGCCGAGCACGCGCTGGGTGTCGTCGCTGTTCGCGCAGATGATGCCGCCGGTGCCCCCGCGGTCGTCGGGGATCGGGCTGTAGGAGAAGGTGTAGTAGGTTTCCTCCGGGAAGCCGTTGCGCTCCATGATGAGCAGCTTCTGTTCGACGAAGGTGCCTTCGACGCCCGAGCGCGCCGTATCCAGCAGCGGGCCGATGTCGCTCCAGACCTCGCGCCATACCACCGAGGTCGGCTGGCCGAGCGCATGCGGATGCTTGCCGCCGATGATCGACTTGTAGGCGTCGTTGTAGAAGAACAGCAGGTCCGGGCTCCAGCCCACCCAGATGGGCTGGCGCGACGTCAGCATGATGCGGATGGCGGTCTTGAGGCTCTGCGGCCAGTGCTCCGGCGAACCAAGGGCGGTCTGCGTCCAATCCGCCTGACGGATGAGGGCGCCCATTTCGCCGCCTCCCTGGAGGAAGCTCGGGTCGAGCCCGTCGCTCCTCGAATCCGCGATCAGATTGTCAGCTTTCATCGACGGTTGGTCTCCTCGCCCTGTCTCGATGTGGCGACGTGAAAGGTTCAGCGCCAGAACGCTCGTGCCGCCGCGTGTGAGCACGTCCGGATTTTCGCATGGAACGGGTTTTCAATTCAGGCGCGCGCACGCGTCAGGCCCGTCCGTCAAGGCGCTCAGGGTGCTTGCTTAGGGCACTCAGGGCGCGGCGACCGGATCGAGACCGGTGGCGCGCACCGTATCCTGCACCTGCGGCGAGGCGAGGTAACGCAACAGCGCGCGTGCTTCGTCGGGATGCTTTGCGCCCACCGGAATGCCGGCGGCGAAGCGCGTGACGGACTGCACCTCCTCGGGAATCCGGCCGACGAACTGCGCGCCCTGCACCGGCAGCAGTTCGCTCACCTGCTGCAGGCCGATCTCGTACTCGCCGTTCGCGACGACCGAGGCCACCGGGATTTTCGGCACCATCCTGGCCTTGGCCTTGACCTGATCTTCGATGCCAAGTTTCCCGAACATCTGGTTCTGGATGTAGACACCGCTTGCGCTGTCCGAATAGGCGATGGACTTCGCGTGCAGCAGCGTCTGTCTGAAAGCCTCCACGCTGCCGATGTCGGGCTTCGGCGCGCCCGCGCGCACCGAGACGCCGATACGGGAATCAGCCAGCTCGACACGCGAATCCGGGATGACCTTGCCTTGCTTGATGAGATCGTCGAGCGCGTAGCCGACCATGATCACCACGTCGGCCTGCTCGCCTCGCGCCAGACGGTTCGGGATGGCTTCGGGCGCCTTGCCCATCGACGGGCCGAGCGCGGTATCGAGGGTATTGCCGGTGGACGCCGCGAACTTCGGGCCGAGGATCTTGTAGGCGGCGGTGAAGCCGCCGGAACTCATCACGTGCAGTTCAGCCGCTTGGACAGCCGTTGCGGCCGTGGCGACGAACGTGCAGACAGCGGTGCAGACAGCAATCTTCCTGAAAAGCATTTTCATGGGCGTCGAACGTAGGGAAGGGGAAGCAGCCGCATTTGAACCCAAAGCGGCGCATCGGCGCAAGCGCCAGCGTGCACCGGCATCGGAACGCAATTTGCAGGACTCGTTCTTGCTGAAGGTGTGGTGCAGCAAAAAGCGATCAACAGACCAGCCGAATTCCCGTCGAACATGTCAAGACCGATGCCCAGGACTCAACCCTTATCAGAAGCAGGCGCGCACGAAGGCTTCGACATCTATGCGTCGTATGTCGTGAATGCGACGGGCATGCATATCGGCACGCTGAAAGTCGTGAGAAAGCGCGACAAGCGAGTGCTTTATCCCTTCGATGGTTGCGAGACCATCGGCCCGTTCGAATCGAGCGAGGATGCGCGGCACGCGGCGGAAGCGCTGGGCGTGCGCATCGTCGAGGCGGATATCGCGAATCCCGAACCCTGAAGGCACTGCACATTGACCTGCGACATCCATCGCCAAGCCGCCGACGCAGTAAGAAGCGCCGCGTCATGCGTGGCCGGGCGGCAAGTTTAGCGCGTGTGATGGGGAAAACCCCGGCGCGGCGATCGTCCTAGGACATGCGGCCTCTGCCGCATGCGTCTGTATCTTGAAGTTCAAGGCGGTGCAGGGCGCGCGAATCCGCGTGCGGCACCGGGCTACTGACGCATCGGGAGGACGACCATGAGCGAACAGCACCTCACTAAGCGGCAAGGCCATCGGGCGCAGCAGTTTCACGCGCCATCGCGCGGACCGATCCGGCGCGCGATGGCAGCCTCGGCCATCGGCAATGCAACCGAATGGTTCGACTACGGCATCTATAGCTACGGCCTCACCTATATCTCGGCGGCGCTGTTCCCCGGCAGCACGGCACAGGCCACGCTGTTCGCGCTCGCTGCTTTCGCGATCTCGTTCCTCGTGCGCCCGCTCGGCGGACTGTTCTGGGGGCCGCTCGGCGACCGGCTCGGCCGCAAGCATGTGCTGGCGCTGACCATCCTCATCATGTCGATGGCCACGCTGCTCGTCGGCCTGTTGCCTTCCTATGCGAGCGTGGGTTTGTGGGCGCCGGCGGCGCTGGTCGTGCTGCGCATGATCCAAGGGTTCTCGACCGGCGGCGAATATGGCGGCGCGGCCACTTTCATGGCCGAGTACGCGCCGGATCATCGGCGCGGCTTCTGCGGCAGCTTCCTCGAATTCGGCACGCTCGCGGGCTTCTCGCTCGGCGCATTGCTGATGCTCGGCTGCTCGGTGCTGCTCGGCAATGACGCGATGCACGCATGGGGCTGGCGTCTGCCGTTCCTGGTCGCGGCGCCGCTCGGGCTGATCGGGCTGTATCTGCGTTCGAAGATGGAAGACACGCCGGTATTCCGCGAATGCGCCGAAGCGGCGGAGCGCGAGACGCATGCGGGCTTGCCGTTGCGCGAGCTGTTCGCGCAGTACTGGCGGCCGCTGCTGCAACTGGGCGGTCTCGTGGTGGCGCTGAACGTCGTCAACTACGTGCTGCTCGCCTACATGCCGACGTTCATGAAGAAGGAACTCGGCATGAGCGACAACCTTTCGTTGCTGCTGCCCCTGCTCGGCATGCTGTCGATGATGGTGCTGCTGCCGTTTGCCGGGTTGTTGTCGGACCGGATCGGACGCAAGAAGGTGTGGTGGCTGTCGCTGGTGGGCATCTTCGTCGCCGCCGTGCCGATGTTCTCGCTGATGTCGCATGGCATCGCGGGCGCGCTGATCGGACTGGCGGTGCTGGGGCTGCTCTATGTGCCGCAATTGGCGAGCATCTCGGCGATGTTCCCCGCCATGTTCCCGACGCAGGCGCGCTATGCGGGCATGGCGATCGCCTATAACGTGTCGACCTCGCTCTTCGGCGGCACGGCGCCGATGGTCACCGACTGGCTCATCGGCCGCACCGGCAGCACGCTGGTCCCGGCGTATTACATGATGGGCGCGTGTGCGGTCGGCGCGGTGGCGTTGCTGTTCGTGACGGAGACGGTGGGATGCTCGTTGCGCGGCCGGGAGATCCCGGGGCAGGGCGAGGGGCGGCAAGAGGAGTCGATTGAAGGGTTGGGAGAGCACAGGCACGCGTGACAGGTGTGTCTGAGCTGTTGCTTCGATTGCGCGAAACGGCTCCGACGTTAGTCAACCCGTCAGAAGCCCAGAAATTCCGCGATTCTCCGCATCTGACGGCCCGTCAGTTCCGGACCCTTGCCGGTGAGATAGGTGCCCCCTTCAGACCTGTGTCCAGATCGACTTCCCAGTTGCCCTTCTCATTGATGTGCATCTTGGGTGCATTGGGCGAGCCTTCACGCCGCTTAATCTGCCAGCGATGAGCGGTGTCGTTCCAGTCCACCGGGTAGGTCTTGCCGTCCTGCTGGATTAATGCTGGCCGCCTTCGTCGCGATACAGGCCGCGGTCGTCCGGATCAGGGGTGAGCTTGCCGGAGGGTGAACGTGAATAGTCCTCGGGCACCAGTGGGATGCCTGCCGTCAAGCCTGGGCCAAGTCCACCTTTTGGCTTGGGCGCGCGCTTCGACCAAGATTTCGACAAACCCGCTAGAAGCCCGCGAATTCCGCGATCCTCTGCATCTGTCTTGCCGTCAGTTCGGGACCATTGCCGGTGAGAAAGGTGAGAATCATCTCCGGCGTGATGTCTGAATAACCTCGGGCAGTCAATTCTGCTTGCAGACTTTGTGGTGCGGGGCTGTTCCCGTCGAGCCAGGCATCGATTGAGTCGGCCTCTGCTTTACTCAGTTTTGTATGGTCTTCGGAGAATTGCTGGAGCTGCTTGCTTCCCCAGGAAGGCTCAGGTTCTGGGGGAGCAACATGTTCTGGTTGCGTGGCGCCGGCGGTTCCCGTCTGAGTCTGCCCGGTATCGCCCGGACCGGCGTCCGTGCGCTGCCGCTTCGCCGGCGGTTCGCCCGCATCTCGCACGTTGCCGGACTCATATCGTCCGGCCCCGGCTCGCATGTGTTCGATCACATCTTCCGGCACGCCGGTTTGCTCGCTGATCAGCCAGTTCGGCTCGCCTCGATCAAGGCTACGCAAGATGTCGGCGCGTTGCATTCCGGTGACGGGATAAGTGAGCTGATCGGTCGTGCCTCCCGGCTGAATTCTCCACGGTCTGTCCTGCGTTATTTTGTAAGTCGGAAGGTGTTCTTTTCTCGCATATCGCAACCCCGCGCGAAGAGCCGCGATCTCTTCACCGTCAGTAAATTTGTCGGCGACCTCCTGCAGCGGTCTGCCTTGCGTAAGCTCAGCGTATATGGCGGCGCCGCGCGCCATATAGATCTTCTCTATCTCTCCTGGGATTCGCTGAGGTATTACCTCTCCGCTGTCGCTCATATAGTGTTCCACCCAAGCCTCGGCTGTGCCTTCGCCAAGGCCGAGTCTGCGCTCGATCTCAGGAAAGGCGTAGCCGCGCTCGTAGAGTTCAAAAGCGTGTCGGTATTGATCCATGCGGCCCGCATTTGCCCCCTGCGCCTCCTGTACTGTGGAAGCAGTTGACGGGTGTTGCGCGGTCCTGCTGGTTCCCGGTTGGGGTTTGTGCGCGGTCCCGCTGGTTCCCGGTTGGGGTTCCGGTGCGGTGCCGCTGGTTTCGGGATGGGGCTGCTGGGTGCCGCCGGGTTCGACACCCGAGTGCAACTGCTGCGCCGGCGCTCCGGCCGGACCGGGCGCATTACCGGTCTGAATCCATTCGTGTGCCTGAGGAAAGTATTGCCCGTTCCTGGCCTTGATCTGCTCGACCCAGCCTGGCGGCAAGCCGGTATCCTTGCTGATTTCCTCCGTTGATTTGCCTTGCTTGATTCCCTCGTTGACTTTGGCGCTTTGCTCATCGGTCATGGGAATACGAATCTGATTTGGCGCGCGTTCCGGTTGGCTTTGCACAGGCCTGTCTTGCGCAATTCGCCAAGGCCTTTCTCGTGGAATTACATCGGTCGGAAAGTGACAGGTTTCCGCGTACCACATTGCGTTGCGATAAGCCGCCAGCGCGTCACCGTGGGTGAATTTGTTTGCGACTTCCGTCAGCGATCTGCCTCGATAGAAGTCTCTGTACATTAGCGAGGAGTGGTTTCTATAAAACGGGTCTTCCATTCCTCCAATTCGTACAGGCCCTAGATCACCGCTTTTGAGCGCATATCTTTCAATGTACCGCTTGACTGTTGCGCGGCTGACGTGGAGTGCGTCCGCGATTTCGGTCAGGTTTTGCCCGCGCTCGTAGAGATCGAAAGCCTGTTTGTAGAACGCAAGAATCCCGCTCCGAGGCACGCCGCCCTGCAATCCCGTATCGAGATTGACTTCCCAGTTGCCCTTCTCGTTGAGACGCACGTTGGGGGAATTGGGTGAGCCTTCACGGGGCTCCATTTGCCAGCTATGAGTGTTTTCGTTCCACTTCACCGGATACGTCTTGCCGTCCTGCTGAATGTAGTTCTGGCCGCCTTCGTCGCGATACAGGCCGCGGTAGTTCGGATCGGGCGTGAGCTTGCCGGAGGGTGGTCGCGCGTATTCTTGGGGCACCAGCGGGATGCCCGAGGTCGAACCGGATGTGGCGGCCGTGCTGCCCGGTACCGGCGTGGTGATTTCGGGTTTCGGGGCATTGGCGGATTCGTCTTTTGCATTGCCTTCACCGGGCTTGACCTCTTCTTTGAGCTTCGGCTCTTCACCGGGCTTGACCCCCTCAGCGGGCTTGACCGTTTCGGAAGGCTTGAACTCGGAGCCAGCCTTGCTTTCGCTGGATCCGCCGAATTTCGGGAGCTTTGCCTCGCCCAGCATGCTCCCGACCAACGCCGAAGCGAAGTCGATGCCCTGTCTGGCCCATTCGGGAAGCGATTGGGCCGGCACGATGTAGTCGACGAGCAGATTCACGCCCGGGATGAGGCCCACGAAGAAGCGGCCGAGGCCATCGTCGAGCTGCTGCCGCCAGAGCGGCAGCGGCGGGGTGTGCGCATCGAGATACGAGGTTTCAATGGGCCCGTGCTGGGATGCAGCGTGATACATATTCATGGCATCGAGAACGCTGCGGTTCTCCAGTTGATAGCGATACAGCAGATCGCCACCGAAGTTGCCCATGCGCAGGTTATCGATGTTGGTCTGCGTGGGATCGGGCGGCAGCGGCGGGAGCACGGGTGTGCGGTGGAAGGGGTCGCTTTGCAGGGCTGAGATCGCCCATTCGGCTTTTTTGGTCGCATCGGCGGACCACTCGCGCAGGGGCTTGAAGTCGTCGGGCGATTTGCTCAGGCGGTACTGGAATTCCTGCGCGTTGCGTTCGGAGTTCAGGCCATGGTTCATGAACCAGTTCAGACGCTCGAATGAACTCGTGTTGTCGAGGCCGCTCTCGGCGCTGGCGACCCACATCCCCTTGGCCTCAGCCAAGGCCTGATTGATTTCCTTATCGGCCTGTTTCCACTGCTCCTGCACGCGTGAGCGCTCCTGGTCGACGAAGGTGGCAATCTGCGCCTGCATGACATGGCGCAGGTCAGCGGCCTGTTCGAAGATGCGCGCTCGCTCTTCCGCGGTGGCGGCCTGGTTGAACTGCTGCCCCATCCGGGCGAGCAGATCGACTTGCTGCATGCCGGCGGCGCCGAGATAGACGGAGCCGAAGGGCTTGTTGAAGGCCATCTGCACGCGAGCGTTCGGATCAGCCATGGCTTGCAGATAGGCTCGGCTGATCGGATCGATGACGTCGGTGCGCACCGCATGAGCGATCTTCTCGCGCTGCTCCTGGGTAATGGCGGCGTTGTAGTAGGTGGTGCCCGCGGCGAGCGCGCCGCGATAGAAGTCGTGTTGCGGTGAGGGCAAGGCTTCCACCTCTTGATTGGCCTGAATGGCCTGCTGCTCGAAGCCGATGGCCCCGGAATCCGCGCTGCGCAGCGAGTCGCGCTGAAGTCCGGCCAGGCTGTTGGCGTTTGCGGCGTCGTCAGGGATGGAGGGGTTCTTGTCGAGACGCGAGAGCAATTGCGTCGCTTCGGTGTTCGAGAGCGTGACAGGCTTGACCGCGTTGGCGGCAGCGGCCGCCGCCGCCAGCGCGGGATCAGGCGCTGGCGGCTTGGGTCCGCCTACCGTCCCCACTGTGCTCACGGGGGATGACGATGCGGAGGCGGCGCCCTGTGTGGTTCCGTCGGAAGACGATTTCGACCTTTCGTTGGCGATGTCCGACGTGATGTTGACGGCCGACTGCATCAAGCTCGTGTCAGGGGCCAGGATCGGAAGTAGCGGCGCGGTTGGCAGGGGCTGAGTGTGGGCATCGAGATATTGCCCCTTCTCATGCGCGGGGCTCGAGGCGGCGCGAACCATTTCCTCCGCATCGAGGATGCGGCGATCTTCCTGTTGATAGCGGTACAGCATATCGGCACCGAAGTTGCCCATGCGCGAGTGCTCGGTGGTGGTTTGCGTGGGGTCGGGGGGCAGCGGCGGAAGCACGGGCGCGCGGCGGAACAAATCGCCATGCAACGCTGAAGTCGCCCAGGTGGCTTTCTCGATTGCTTCGGCGGACCAGTCGTGCAACTGCTTGAAGTCGTCGGGCGTCTGGCCCAGACGGTACTGGAACTCCTGCACGTTGCGCTCGGAGGTCAGGCCGTTGGCCATGAACAAATGCAGGCGCTCGAAGGCGCTTGTGTCCCTGTAACCGCTCCCGGCGCTGCCGAACTGCATCCCGGCGACGTAGGCCAAGGCCTTGTCGATTTCCTGATCGGCCTGTTGCCACTGACTCTCCAGCTGTGAGTGTTGCTGATTGATGAAGGAAGCAATCTGCGACTGCATGGTATGGCGCAGGCCAGCGGCTTGTCCGAAGATGCGCGCGCGTTCTTGCGATGTGGCGGCCTGATTGAACTGCCTTCTCATTTGGGCGAGCTGATCGTTTTGCAACTGGCCGGGGGTGCCGAGATAGTTCAAGCCGAAGGGATCGCTGAAAGTCTGCTGCACGCGGGCCATCGGGTCGGCCATGGCCTGCTGATAAGCGTCGTGGAGCGGCTCGAAGACTGTGGTGCGCACGGATTCCGCAATGCTCGCGCGCTCGGCTGAAGTGGCGGCGGCGTTGTAGCGAGAGGCGCCCTGGGCGAGGGCATCGCCATAGTGCGCGCGCTGATCGGAGGACAAGGATCCAAGCTGCTGGTTCGCAAGGGTGGCCTGCTGTTCGAAGCCGATCGCCGCGGGGTCCGCGCCGCGCAGTGCATCGCGCTGATAGGCGGCGAGGAGTCTGGCGTTCTGGGCGTCGTTGGGGCCGGAGGTGTCCTTGTCGAGAGGAAGGAGCAATTGCGTCGCTTCGACGTTGGTGAGTTTCGACGGGGCGGAGGTTGGTGCGTTCGTTGCCGTGTTCGTTGATGGGTTCGCAGGCTGAACGGGCGATGACGTGGACTGATTGGCGGGAGTGATCGTTGTGGTCACTTTGTTCGTCGGTTCTTTCTCCGTTATCGTGAGCTCCCCTGCGGACGCAGTGGTCTGCGTGGAGGATGCGCCATTCGAGCCGTTGCCAGTTGACGGAGCAGGCGATGCCGTCGGTTGACTGGAGGTCGTCGAGTTCGCTGCCGTGCTCGCAGACGGGGTCTGCGTGGAGGTTGCGTTACCGGTCCCGTTTCCAGATGATGGAGCAGACGATTGCGGCGGTGGGTTGGAGGTTGCCGTGTTCGTGTTCTTATCCGTGGTTGTCGTGTTCGCAGACCGCGTCTGCGACGATCCGGACTGCCCTCCGGACGTATCAGTCAGCGTGGAAGCAGCATTACCGGTTTCGTTGCCAGGTGATGGAGACGGTGTGTTGGAGGTCGTGTTCGTGCCGGCCGTGTCAGCAGGCGGAATCTGCGACAACGTGGATTGTCCTTGAGACGGATCCTTCTGCGTGGAGGAAGGGTTCTCGGCGTCGTTGCCATCGGTCTGCGGGGACTGCGTGTTATCAGTGTCGTTGCCGGTCGAAGAGGGGGGCGGGTCGCTTGTCGAGTTGTTGTTGGTGGACGTGGTGTCGTCGTTGCCGTCATACTGCTGGGTGGAACTGGACGATGATGAACTGACGTTCGATACAGCCATTTCTGTGCTCCTGACAAGAACATGAACGTCGCCCGATAAGCGCCATTTTCTTGGAGCGTTGGGGCAATGCGAGTCAATAGTGTCCCTGTCAGTCGCCTTACGCGGGTGATGCAGCAATATCTTGCAAACGCCGCCGTTCAATCTTGCCCGCGTGCTTTCATCCGGACTTCCCGCAAGCGCACACGAGCATCGTCCCTGGCGTGCATCTCGCGCCGCAATGCCGCGCGGATCGCGTGCGCTTCACGGAGGGCGGCGGCCAGACCTTCCCTCGCCGTATCCGCTTCGCGCGCCAGCACGGCCTCCCGCTGCCGATGCCGCTCACGCGCATGACGCCACATCTCCGGACCATGCGGTCCGCTCGCGCGCCAGTCCTGAAGTCCCGCCAGCTGAGCGGCGTGCAGTTCGCATTGCCCGATGGCGTGACCAAGCGCCGTCTGTGCGCTCTGCACGTCGCGTTGCGCCCGCGCAAGCTCGCCCAGCCGGCGCTGCACGCGCACGTCGCGGACCCGGCTCAGCACCGTCCAGAGCCGCAGGTGGCGCGACGCAGCAGACGAAGCGCTCATTCCCGTCAACCTTGACCTGCGCACAGCGCACGCAGTGCCGCGAGCGTGTCATCGAACGGGACGTGAGCGTTCGGGGGCTGCCGCAGGAACGTGTTGATGGCCGGATGACGTGCGATGGCAAGATCGCCGGCCGGATCGCTGCCGGCCTTGTATTCGCCGATTTGCAGCAGCAGTTCGAGATCCTGATAACGCGCGAGCCATTCGCGCACGCGCTGGGCATCGGCCTGATGCCAGTCACGCGTGACGCGCGGCATGAGACGGCTCTTGCTCCGCAGGATATCGATGGCCGGATAATGCCCGGCCGCGCCCAGCCGCGCGGCAAGCTGGATATGTCCGTCCAGCAGCGAGCGCGCTTCCTCGACGATCGGATCCGTCGCGTCCTCGTCCTCGGCCAGCACGGTGAAGAACGCGGTCACGCTGCCGCTCGCCGTGAGCCCGCTCATCTCGATGATGCGCGGCAGTTCGGCAAACACGCGCGGCGGGTAGCCGCGGCGCACCGGCGGCTCGCCCACCGCGAGTCCCACTTCGCGCAGTGCCCGCGCATAACGGGTCAGCGAATCGAACAGCAGCACCACACGCTGGCCCCGCGCGCGCAAACCGCTCGCGATTTCACAGGCGAGCTGCGACGCGCGGATACGTTCGGCAGCGGGACGATCGGACGTCGACGCCACCACGACAGACCGTTCGCGCGCGCTGCCCAGATGATCGTGCACGAACTCGGCCACCTCGCGGCCGCGTTCGCCGATCAGCGCGACCACGACGGCATCGGCGCGCGCCCCGCTCGCGATCATGCCCATCAGCGTGCTCTTGCCGCCGCCCGCCGTCGCGAAGATGCCGACGCGCTGTCCGACGCCACAGGTCAGCAGGCCGTCGATGGCGCGCACGCCGGTCACGAACGGCTCCGCGATCAGCGGGCGTTCGAGCGGATTGATGGTCGCCAGCGCTTCGTTGCGCCCGCCTGGGCGCGGGGCGACGGGCGGCATGCCGTCGAGCGGCTGGCCGAGGCCGTCGATCACGCGGCCGAGCACGCCGCGGACATCCAGCCGGTGCCACTCGAGCCCGCAGCCTTCGACGCGCGTGATGTCCGACAGCCCGTTGAGCCCGGCATAGGGCATCACCAGCGCTCCGTCCGGCGTGAAGCCGACGACTTCGCCGCTGTGCTGTTCGAACGTATCCGGCCGCACGAGGCGGACTTTTTCGCCGATGCGCAACGAAGCGCCCACCACCCGCACGACCACCCCGCGCGCTTCCACCACGCGGCCGGACAGGGTCGGAGAATCGAGCAGCGAAGGCAGCGCTTGTGCCTGGTTTGCGATGTCCCCGGCCATCACGACCTCGAGAAAGTGAAGATGTTGCGGACCTGGTAGACATCGCGCGGAATCTCTTCGATCGCGACCACCTCCATGCGGATGCCGAGCGTCTGGAACACGCGGGCCATATGCGGGCGTAAGGTCGCCGACGTGACCAGCAAATGCACCGTGCGCGCCTGCATGCCGAGCACGCGCCGCACGGTATCGAGTTGCGTGAAGTCGAGCGGACAGTACGGCTCGCCGTCCCGAGCGCGCTGGATGCTGGCTTCGAGTTCGGCTTCCCACTCAGGCTCCAGCACGCCGCCCTGGATCTCCCAGGTTTCGAGGTTCGCGTGCCCGCGCACAATCTGCGGCCCGAGTTCGATACGAACCTCCCGCACCATGCGGTCGAGTGTGTGCTCATGCGTGGGCGCGCGCAGGATCGCTTCGAGGATGCCGCGCAGATTGCGGATCGACACGTGCTGCTGCAGCAGTTGCCGGAGCACGGCGGCGAGCTGCACCGTCGTCACGCGTTGCTCGATCTGCGCCACCAGCTCGCGGAACTCGCCGCCGATGCGATCGAGCAGGAAGCGCGCTTCCTGCGTGCCCATCAGGCGCGGCGCGCAGCGCTCGAATACTTCGACCAGATGCCCGCTGAGCGCGGCCTCTGGCGTGTGCGTCGTGAACACGGCAGGATCGAGCCGGCTCGCCGCGGCGGTGGGCACCCAGACGGCTTTCTCCGCATCCAGCCGATAGCCCGCGACGCCCTCCATCGTGACGTCGGCGGCGCGGCCGCTCACCAGCAGATGATCGGGCAACAGCGTGCCGCTCGCGAAGGCGACGTCGTCCACGTCGACGAGATAGCGGTCGGGTACGAGCCGCGCATCGAGCACGCAGGACAGGCCCGGAAACGGCAAGCCGAGCCGCGCGTTCAGGTCATGACGCAGCCCCGCGAGCACGCGGTTGAGCGCCTCCGGATGCAGCGCTTCGAAGGCGCGCGCGCCCACCCGCAGGCGCAGCGCGGCGCTTGTGCCGGTCTCGGCGTCGTCGAGCAGATTCGGCACGCGCCGGCTGCCGTCGCGTGCGAGTGCGGGCATCGGCGCGAGGGCGTTGGCGTGCCCCTGTCGCGACTTGCGCGTCAGCAGCCAGCCAAGACCGCCGAACAGCGCGGCAAGCAGCGCGAACTGGAGATGCGGAAAGCCGGGAATCAGCGCGAGCGCCAGGCAGCACGCGCCGGCCATCAGCAGCGCATGCGGCTGGAGCGTCAACTGGCGATACAGATCCGCGCCGAGATTGGTCGCGCCGCTCGCGGGCGACACACGCGTCACCAGCAGGCCCGCCGACACCGACACGATCAGCGAAGGAATCTGAGAAACCAGGCCGTCACCGATGGTGAGGATCGTATAGACCTGCAAGGCCTCGCTGAACGGCAGGTTGCGCTGAAGCATGCCGACCGCGAGCCCGCCGACGATGTTCACCAGCGCCACCACGAAGCTCGCGATGGCATCGCCCTTGACGAACTTCATGGCGCCGTCCAGCGAGCCATAGAAGTAGGTCTCGCGCTCGAGTCCGGCGCGCAGTTGCGCGGCCTGCTCGGCGGTGATCTGGTTGCTGCGCAGGTCGGCGTCGATGCTCATCTGGCGGCCGGGAATGCCGTCCAGCGTGAAGCGGGCGGCCACTTCGGCGATGCGGTCGCCGCCCTTCACCACGACGATGAACTGAATGGCGCACAGCACGACGAACACCACCACGCCGACGGCCACGTTATTCCCCGCGACGAGTTCGCCGAACGCGGAGATGACGTTGCCGGCGTGCGCATGGACCAGGATCATCTTGGTCGAGGCGATGGCGAGCGCGAGCCGCAACAGCGTGGTCATCAGCAGCAGCGCGGGGAAGCCCGGCAGGTCCGCCGCGCGCGACACGTAGATGCTGGAGAACAGCATCACGAAGCTGGCGCAGAAGCTCACGCCGATGAACAGATCGAGCAGGAACGGCGGCACCGGCAGGATCAGCAGGGCGATCACGCAGATGAAGCCGGCGGCCAGCGCCACGTGGGCATAGCGCGCGAGCAGGCCGGGCAGCGCGTGCAGACGGAAGGATGTGGAAGCAGACATGTTATTGGTTCAGTTCTCGGTGAAAGGCGCGGCGGCGGTCCTTGAAGTGGCGGTCGCCGTTGTCGTCGCGTTGTTCGCGCTTGATCTCGTCCTTGTCCATGCGCAGACGGCGGATGTGCAGCACGCGCTGCAAGGCGTAGTCGGCGGCGGCGGGCGCAATTTGCAGCAACGCCGTGAGCAGCAGCAGGCGGCCGTACTCGCCCGCTGCCAGACTCATCTGCGCGCGGGGTGCGAGCGCATGCGACGCGGTGAGCATCGCCATCCAGCCGGACAGGGCCTGCCATGCCAGAAAGCCGAGCAGCACGAGCTGCACGAGCATGATTCCGATGTCGACCAACAGCCTCAGGCCGAACAGATTCTTGAATCCCTCGATCGGATTGAGGCGCTTGAAATCCGGCGAAACGCGCTTGAACGCAATCAGGCCGCGGGTTTGCGCCAGCTCGGGGATGATGACGGTCATCAGCCCCATGCCCGCCATCGCGAGCGCGGCCTGGCCCGCTTCGATGAGCGCGCCGAGCACCTCGTGGACGGTCGAATCGAACGGGCGGCTCAGGTCGATGGCGGTCACGGTCACGATCATGTTGACGAACGCCACGAACACGTTGGGCGCCTGCACCGCCAGCAACAGCCACCACAGCAGACCGCTGGCGGTCGTGGTCAGCTGCACGCTCTTGGGGATGTCGCCGTCCTTGCGCGCGCGGTGCAGGCGCCGGGGACTGGGCTTGACGGTTTTTTCGCTCATTGCGCGTTACCTCAGCACCAGGGAATGCGCGAACAGGTCGGCAAGACGGCTCAGCACAGCCGGGACGCATGACGCCGCGGCGAACGAGAGCACCATCGCCTTGATCGAGCGCGCGGTGGAGAAGGGGTTGAGGCGCTTCGCGTGACGCGCGGCCAGTCCCAACGACAGGTCCGCCAGCATCATCAGCCCGAGCAGCGGCGCCGCCAGTTGCAGGCCCTGCACGAACAGCGCGGGCAGCCGGGCAAGGGCGAGGCTTTGGTAAAGGCGCGCGACGCCATCGCCATAAGGGCCCCCAGGCGGCCAGAGCGACCAGGCATCGGCGAAGAAGCCGCACAGCATCACGAGGCCCGTGCCCGTGAAGAACGTCAGCGCGGCGAACTGCGTGAAAAGCGTCTCGAAGAGCGCGCTTTCCTGCTGGAAGTTGGGGTCGTACACGGCGGCCACCGTGTAGCCGCCTTGCTGGTCGAGGATGCCGCCCGCCGCGCCCGCCACGAAGAAGACCACGCTCATGGAGAGTCCCTGTGCGAGACCAATGAGCGCTTCCATCATGCTCGCGCCGAGCAGGTCGGCAGGCAGGCCCGCGTGCGCGGGCAGCATCGCGAACATCAGCACGAGCGGCACCCGCAGCGTGACGCCGAGGCCGCCGTCGTTGCCGAACGGAACCATGCTCAGCGCCACGGCAGGCCGGATCATGCAGAACGCGAAGCCCATGAATTGATCGAGTGTGTTCATGTTCAGCGCGTGCGCCCGGCGGCGATCATGGAGAAGACATGTCCGAGCAGCCGCGCGATCTCGTGATGCGCCCACGGCGCCGCGACGATCAGCACGAGCCCGACGCAGATGATCTTCGCGCCGTAAGGCAAGCTCTGATCCTGGATCTGCGTGACCGACTGCACGAGACCGAGCAGCAGGCCCACGGCCGTGGCGACGGCGAGCATCGGCAGGGAGAGCCAGAACACGAGCAGCAGGGCGTCGCCGGAAAGCGAGGCAAGGGATGGAAGAGGGTTCACTTGGCGTAGCTGAGAATGAGTGCATGCATGAGCTTCGGCACGCCGGATGCGGCCACCAGCACGAAGAGCTTGAGCGGGATCGAGACGGTGCTTGGCGAGAGCATCATCATCCCCATGGCGGTCAGCACGTTCGCCACGATCAGGTCGATCACCAGGAACGCGACATACAGCAGGAAGCCCGCTTCGAAGCCGCTGGAGATCTCGCTGATCAGGAACGCGGGGACGAGCAGCGAGAAGTCGGTCTCGTTGGCATCGCGCGACGGGTCGATGCGCTTCGCCGCATTGACCAGGAACGCGCGCTCGTCCGGCCGCGAATGCGCCAGCATGAAGTCGCCGAGCGGACCGCGCACCGCATCGACGAATTGCGGCAGCGGCGGCAGCCCCTGCGCCTGCGAACTCGAACCGCGGTCGTTCACGCCGAGCGCCGCGCCGATCTGATGCATGGTCGGCGCCATCACGGTCAGCGTGGCGGCCAGCGCGAGCCCGGAGATGGCGAGGTTGCCCGGCGCCTGCTGCACGCCGAGCGCCGAGCGCAGCAGCGTCAGGACGATGCTGAACTTGGTGAACGACGTCGTCATCACCACGACGAGCGGCGCCACGCTCATCAGGAAGAAGATGCCGATCAGCTGCAACTGTCCCGTCTGGCCGTCGATCATGATGTCGCGTCACCGTTCGAGGTCTGGAGCATGCTCGTGATGCGCACGGCGAGGACGTCGTCGATATCCACCAGTTCGGCATGTGCGAACGGCAGACCCTGGCACAGCAGCGTCACGGCGCGTTCGCGCACGGAAATCTGCAGCGACACGAGCGAGCCGCTGCGCAAGCGGCTCAGTTCCTCGAGCGAGATGCGCAACGAGCCGATCATCGCGTCGAAGGTGAAGGTGAGGGCGTCGATCGGGATGAACTCGCTCGTGAGCTCTGTCACGGGTTCGCGATCGTTTTCAAGCGGGCGGTCCAGCACGATTTGATCTCCAACAGTTTTAAGGCCGATGCGTTGCGTGCCGCTGCGTAGCGGCACGCGGAGGTAATAAAAGGTCTTGTCGATCACGAGGGCGTCGCCGGTGCGGATGCGGCGCATGCGCGCCACCGAGAGCGTCGGACCCGCGAGGCACACCGGCAGCGGCACGACGATGCGCCGCGCCAGCGCGCGCAGATCGGCCGGCGGATGGGAGCGGCGCCGCAGCCAGCGGTCGATCTCCTCGCACTGGAACGAGACGCTCGCCATGCGCCCGCTCTGCACGTGCGTCACGGCCAGGCCATAGGCGCCGGGATCGGGCAGTGCATCGAAGGAGACGCGGGTCACTTCGAGCGCGAAGCCGAACAGGCCTTCGAGCGCGCAGAACCAGTCCTCGCAGGCGTCCAGGATCAGCTTGCAGGCATGCGCGCCGCTCGCCTCCAGACTGCGGCGCGCGAGTTCGGGCAGCAGCGCCTGGGCATCGAGATCCAGTTGCAGCAGTTGCCCGGAGGCGTGGCCATGCAGGCGCACCGGATAGCGCGAGCGGCGCGGCTCGAACGCGATGGTGAAGCGTCGATGCCCGACGCTGACCGGCAGCGGCGCCCCGAACAGCAATGCGGCGACGTTGTGACGTTCCGCGTGATCACGGCTGAGTTTTTCGAGACCCTTGAACGGATTCATGTCGACGGTCCTCCGTGCGACAAGGCGTCGAGCGTCTTGCGCAGGTCGTCGCCGATGTCGTCGAACTGGGCCACGATGCGTTCGTCGAGCCGGGTGTATTCGTCCAGCACCGCGCCGATCGCCTGGCGCATGCCGCGTTCTAGCGCTTCGAGCTGCCGGTGCAATCCGCCGTCGACGACGCCGCCCTCGGTTTCCACCACGCACGAACGCGGCGGCAGGTCGGCATCGGCGAGCACGTTCACGAAGGCCAGCCCGAGTTCCTTTTCCAGCAGATCGACGGCATGCCTTGCTTCGGCAAAATCGCAGACGGCCACGCGCACCGACAGCAGGCGCTGTTCGGGCGCAGCCAGCAGGCTGCTGCGCAACTGGTTAGGCAGCGTCGCGCCCGAGGGCAGTTCGCCGACGAGATCGGTGACAGCCTGCATCACGAGCTGCAACAACCGGTCTTGCAGGCGTCCGAGCGCATACGCGGTTGCGGCGGCCGGCACGACGAGGCCGCGCAGCGCCGCGGCCTGACCGGCGCGCAGGCCGCGAACGAAGGCACGGCGGCGGGTACGGCGGGCGCGTTCGGCGAGACGCCTGGTTTCCTGCAGCACGTACTGGTGAATCTCCCGGCGCAGCGCACCGAGTTCCTGCAAGCGCACGAGGTCATCGCCGGATACGTAGCCGTCGGACTCGACGCGCCAGCCGGCGCTACGCCAGATCAGCATGGCTGCCTCCCCGCCTTCAGCACCTGGAGCGCATCGCCCATCAGTTCGAGCGCGGCTTGCTGCGACACGCGCGGGAGGCGCCATTGCGCGGCCGCCTCGGCGTGCGCAAGCGGCATGCGCAAGCGCGTCCAGGCCCGCTGCGCATCGCCGTGCGTCGCGCGCAGCGCGAGGGCCAGACCAGCGATGCTCAGACTGCGCCGCGCAAACCAGTCGACCGGGGCATCGAGCGGCAAGTCGCGATGCTCGCCGCGTGGATGACATTGCAGCAGCGCAAGCGGCGGCAGGCCCGTCGCGATCTGGAAGCGCGCGTGCGCTTCCGCGCTCACCACGAGGCGCAGCGAACGTGCGCACGCGAGCGCCGCGCACAGACGCATGAGGCGTGCGCAGGAGGTGCGGTCGAGCGGCCCGACGAACCACGGCAGTTGCGTGACGCCGGCGCGGGCCAGCATCGGGAAGCGGGTGAACAGATGCGCGGTGGCGCGGGCCCGCGCCCGTTCACCGCGCGCGGGCCGTTGCTGCGGCAGCCAGCTGTGATGCGCCCAGCCGGAGATATCGAGGAGGGGGCGGGAGGTCATCGACGGTCTCGTGTCGTGGAGGAAGCCGAATTGGCGTCGTTGGCGGCCGAGGTGGGTTCCTTCTTCGCGCGCTCGCTGTGGCGGCCGCGACGCCGGAAGAACGTGATGCCCGGAACGCGCAGCCTCGGAAATGCGCGGATGCCCTTGTCCCAGATCCACGCCGCGACGATCAGCACCAGGGCCATGACGCTCAGCGTGATGAGCACCCGCGTGGTGGAACCGTGCGTAGCGCGCCCGGCTGTGCACGTGCCGGTCTGCGCGCAGATTTCCGCGGGCGTGGCGACCGGCATGACCGGCACCATCGTCACGTAGACGCGATCCGGCGTGAGTCCGGTCACCGCGCCCGCGACCAGCGCGCGGATCTTGTTGCGCATGGCTTCAAGATTGGCGTCGCTGCGATAACGCAGCATCACCGAGGCGCTCGGCAGCGGCGCGGGTCCGAGCAGCGCATCGCGCGGCGGATCGACGACATGCACGCGGGCCACCAAGACGCCGTCCATCTTCTCCAGCGTCTCGGCGAGTTCCTGCGTGAGGCCGTACACGTAGCGAACCTGGTCTTCTTCGGGGCTGGAGATCAGCCCCTGACGGCTGAAGAGTTCACCGAGATTCGCGTGAGTTCCGCGCGGTAACGCGTAGGCGCCGACGAGCTCGGTCGCGTAGACGACTTCGTCTTCCTCGACCGAGATGCTCCAGGTCTTGTCGTTGTTGCGCAGCTTCGAACTGTCGATGCCGTGACGGCTCAGCACCGCGACGATCCGGTTCGCCTGGTCTTCGTCAAGACCTTCGAACAGCGAGGTCTTGCACGCGACGAGCAGCACGAGCGGCAAGAGAATGATGGCGCGGCGAATCATGTTCTTTGCGTGAGGGATTGGATCGCGCTGCCGGCGCTCTGTGCCATATGGGAGAGCGTGTTCAGCGTGACCGAGTAGTTGGTGACGGCGGATTGCAGCATCAGCATTTCGCTGGTGGTAGGGGCCTTCCGGCGTGCGGGATCCAACAGGCCGATGATGGCCGCCGAGTCGTTTTGCACGAGTTGCTGGGCTCGCTCCGCGATGCGGGTCAGCCCGTCGCTGTCGCCGACGATGCCGGCGCGGGCCGGTTCCGGAGTGGGCGGCGGCGGGACGACCGGCGGGTCGGGCTGATACAGCGTCATGTCGGCATTGGTTGAGAGCATGGACGTATCGTGAGTAGATTGAGGGTGCGCTGCTGGTGGCCCCCGCGCGGCGGTGGCTGCGAGCCGCGGCGCGGGGGAGCTTCGTGGCGATGCCGGCGTGGGGTCTTACTTCGTGTTCTGCGCCACCGCCTTGTGCGTGTCGCCCACGCCGGACATCATCGATGTGCCTTGCTGGAGCATGGTCGTGTATTCGCTGACGGCCTTTTGCATCTGCAGCATGGTGGCGCTGCCTACGCCGCCGCCTTGGGCGCCGCCCCCACCACCCGTTTGATCCGTGCCCGCACCGGCTCCATCCTGCTGCGTCTGTTGCTCGTTGATCGCGTTGATCTCCTGGGTCTTCTTTCGAAGCGCCTTCGTAATGGCGGCCGCCAGGTCTCCCAGGGAAAGCGTGCCGTCGGCGGCAATCATGCTGGGACCGCTACGGGGGTAATAGCCCGAGTACTGCGGGACATATGCGAAATCTGAAAAATCGGACATTTATAAAATTCCTTTCGAAAGAACTGGCGTGCTCGACGGAAGCAAACTCGCTCCCGACGCCTCGCACGGCACGCCGACGCGCGAAGCCGTAATGCTCGGAGGGTCAAGTGCCGCAAGGGTTGCCGCGCACCGTCAACAAGGCTTTCCGGAGGCGGTGCGCTGCGCGGTCAGGTCGTAGACGCTGCCGTCCTCGCGCACGACGCTCGCCCCGCATTCACGGATGCGTTCGATCCTGCCCATCGCGATGCGACCGCCGGCGAAGTAGCGCGTACCACCGGCATCCGCGAGCCACGCCGAATGGGGCGACGTGACGAGATTGAGGCCAAAGCTTTCGAGCGGAATGCGCACGGGACCGCTCGCGTTTTCGTGACCGGCGAAGGTCAGCGCCCGCAGGCCTTCGATCTGCGACTGCGCCGTACGGGCGACCAGCGCGTAGTCCCAGGAATCGGCCTTGAGGTGCGCGCCCGCTCCCGGCAAGGTCACGATGAACGCGCCGGGCTTCTCCACCCGCGCTTGCGCGCCGCGGTAGTACTGGTCGAGCAGATCGCTCAGCTGCTCCGCGATGTTCTGCATCACGAACACACGCACGCTCACTGACTGGTCGGCGGCGCGTGCGGCCAGCGACAGCGCCGCGAGATCCGCAGGCGTCTGGACGTAGCCTTCATAGATGCGCATGCCCGAGGTCTTGTCGGTTTCCACACGCACCTGACTGAATGCGGGCCGCTCGAGCAGCGGCGCCCGCGGAGGCACGGCGTTGCTTGCGAAAGGATTCAGGCTGAGCCAGGCAGCGAGCGCGAGCGGAGTCGCCGCCAACCCGAACCACACGAGGCGCGGAATGCGCGCGCAACGCATGCGCAGCCACGCAAGCGGTGCATGCCTCAGCAGCCAGTCGGCTTCGGCCTGTTTCGTACTCTGCTCGTCCGGATACTCGCCGCGACTGAACAGCAACGAGGTACCGCCCAGGCAAAACGTGGCGCCGTGATCCAGCAGCGTGCGCGACCCCGACTTGAGCGGGCGGGCGAATACCGTGACGCCGTCGGCCAGCGCGGACAGCACGAGTTGCGGTCCGTGCAGTTGCGCGCGCGCATGGCGCGGGGCGATGCCGTCGTCGGCGAGAATCAGATCGGCGTCGTTGTCCTTGCCGATCTCGAGGTCCTGATCCACCTTGAGCGGAAGGCTCGCGCCCGCGTGCAGTCCGCTCGTAACGAAGATGCGTGGCAAGCCGTTCATCGTGCGTCCTTGGCGGTGACAGCGCGGTCCGCGCCGGTGATGGTTGTGGCTGCGGGAAGCAGGGGCATCGCGGCTGGCGTTGCAGAGGCCATCGGGGCGTCCGCCGCGACAGGCCGGTCCGTCACGCGCTTCAACTGCGGCGTGATGAGGATGAGGCGCTCGGTACGGCCGCTCGACGTCGTTTCATTGCTGAACAGCTGGCCGATGAACGGAATGTCGCCGAGCAAGGGCACCTTCGAGCCGCCGGACTGGCTGTGCTCGTACTCGTATCCGCCTATCAAAAGGCTTTCACCATCCGGCACCACGGCCTGCGTGATGATGGAGTTGCTGCGGACGCGCGGAATGCCGTCGACGGCTTCGTCGTTGTCGAAGGTGCCGTCTTCGATCTGGACGCTCAGCAGGATGCGGCCGTTTTCGGCGCCGCTTTGTTCGACGGTCGGTGTCACCTTGAGCACCAGTCCGGTATCGACGTTGAAAAGATTGGCATCCTGATTACCCGCGACGCGCACATACATCGAATTGCGCGACGATAAGGTGGCTTCGATGTTGTTCAACGTCAGCACGCGCGGACGCGAGAGGATGCGCGCCTGCCCGTGCTGTTCGAGGGCGTGGATCTGCTGATAGAGGTAATGCGCCGAGTTGCCGAGCAGCGTGGTGAGCGTCAGGCCGCCGTCGACGGTGGCGGTGACGCCGGGCTGCACGGTTCGCGGTCCGACCGCTTCAGTGCCGAACCAGGGCGCGGCCCGTCCGCCCGTGCCGCCGCCCGCGCCCCAGCGCACGCCGAGTTCGCGCGCGGCGTCGCTCGAGACATCCATCACTACGGCGGAGATTTCCACGAGATCCTGCGGCCGGTCGAGCAAGGCGATGGCACGTTGATAGGCCGGCATCATTTCGGGGATGTCATACACCACGACAGCATTCGTGCGCGCATCCGCGACGATGTTGCGCTGCGCCGGGCTGACCGCTGTCTGCGGCAACTCATCCGGGCCGTCGCTGGTGGATGCGCTCTGTGATGTTTCATTGAGACCCGGCAGGCTCGGCAGCGGCGGGACGCCGCGCGAGCCGCCTTTGCTTCGCGCTGGATTGCGCTGGGCCGCCACGGGCAACGAACCCGCGTTCTCCATCAAGCGGCGCAGCAGGGTGGCCACGCCCGGGATGGTCTGCTTCTGACTGCCGGATTGATACGTGATGTCCTGTGCCTGTGCATAGCGCAGCGGGAATACACGGATCTGGGTCTTTTCATAGACCTGTTGCGGCGTGGTCTGCTCGCGCGCCTGGGCGATGGCGTCGGACACTGCCTCCACGAATCGCGAAGGTCCGACTACTTTCACGCTGTCCTTCGAATAGCGCAGCGGCAAATGCGGATCATCCAGCTCAAGACTGCGCAGACGGGCGGCGACTTCATCGCGGCTCAACGGCCCGAACGGCACGGTGCGGCTGCGGACATCGTCCGCGGTGGAGACGTGAATGGTCTGGCCGTCGAAATACCAGATCAATCCCCAGGCTTCGGTGAGCGCGCGAAACACGGCGGCCGGCGGCTGATTGAATTCGCCATTGACGCTGCCGTTGACGCCGCGCGCGATATCGATACGCAAGCCACTCGCGGAAGCCACATCTTTCAGCACGTCCGAAAGACGTGAGTTTCGGGCGACGTAATGCATCGAAGCGCCCTGCCATGCCGGCTCCGCCGAATGGGCCAAATGGCATTGCCACGCCAGAAGCAGCCATGCCGCACTGTGCGCGGCACGGCGCGTTCTGTTTCTGCCAATCAAAGGATGTTTTTGCATTCTGCGCCAGTTCATGATCTTTAAGATTTTTATGCGTCGAATGCTTAGGTCTCTTATGGCTCGAACCTTAACTCACTTTATTTCGTGAAGATCTGATTCGAATACCTGCGATCCCTGCGTCCTGCATGCGCCGCGTCTTAGTGATCGAACTGTATCGCGCCTCTAATTTTCAATGGTCGTATTGGCGTATTACATGTGGCAGTCCAGAAGATTCAGAATGATCGTGCGGGTGCGTACAAGAGTATGCGCCGGAGGCAAAGCTTATTAGACGGTGTATCCGCATGAAAAATCAATGGAATAAGAATCAGGATATTTCAGGTAGGTGTTTTCCCGGTGTTTCAATTGTTATGCCGGAGCCTGGCAAGTTATGTGAACGTCATCGGGCTCTGGAATCGTGAAAAGGCAAGCTTGCGAAATCAGTTCGACCTGGATCGTGCCGCGACAGCGCTCGATGAGAATCAATGGCTTTGCGACCTGCGTCCGGCTTGAAGAAGTCTACTGGCGAATCATCGAGACGCTTGCGGAACGCGAGTCGGTCACGGTGGGAAAACTGGTGTCGAAGTGGGCGCTGGAGATGGACCTGAGCGTTCACGAAGTAAAGAACTTCACGGGCTATCTGAGGGTGGTGTGCGTGGTCGAGATGATCAAGAGAATCCAGCCGTCTTCACCGGGTGAGCCCGATGATTTTCTAAAGATTCTGGGAGCCGGCACGGGCTTGTGAAGTTGTGCGCGGCCGATGCTGCGCAAAAGGAGAGATGAACGACAGGGATATCGGAATGGGAAAGCCGAAGTGCGGTGTTCCAAGGCAGCGCACGAGTAGGCATGTGTCATTAACTCAATAGGAGCTTTCTTTATGTCAGTGAGAAACGTAAGTTCGCCGGGAATGGGCATGATGCCTCTGGTCGCGGACGACGGCGGCGGTATGGCCGGTCTTTCGGGCGCGCGATCCCGCATCGATCCGGATGTGATGCAGCAAATCCAGCAAACCGTGAAGGATTCGGTGGACGGCTACCTCGGTGGGCAAGGCGGGCCTTCTTCGATTCCAACGCAGCTCGCGGCGGGTGGCAGTGCCGGCGCGGGGTCAGGCAGCCTTCCGCCGGAAGTGGAGGACAGTATCAGTCAGGCCGTGAAGGAAGCGGTCCAGGACGTGCTGCAGGGCGGTGGCGGAGCGACGCAGCAGATGCCGCCGACGACGGGACAGGCTTCTCAAGGAATGGGCGGCGGGGGTGGAGGTGGAACTCCGATGCCTGCGCCAATGCCAGTCGATGGTCCTTCGGCAGGCGAGGGCGGTGCTTTGCCTCCGGGACAGCCGACAATGGGACCGGCTCCTCAAGGGATGGACGGCGCGGGCGGGTCGGCTGGTCCGATGACGGCACGGCAGGCTGCGATGACTGGCAATCCCGCACCGCAACCCACCATGAAGGCCGCACCGCAGCCTGCGCCACAGCCGGCGCCGCAAGCCGCTCCGGTTGCAACGGGTCAAGGCGGCAAGCAGGCAGCGAACGGCCCAGCTGGCCTTGCAGACGCAATTGGCTCGCAGGTGAAAAAGGTTATCGACTCGCTGATGAACGGAGGTAATGCGGGCACGGCAGCCAGGACTGGTGTCGGCAACCCGGGCGGTGCAATGCCTAAGGCTGCCGCTGGCGGAGGTGGTGGCGGTACGGGCGGCGCGGCGCCGAAGGCCGCCGGAGGCGGAGGTGCAGGCGGCGGTACAGGTGGTGGAGGCGGTGGCCTGGGCGCAATCGGAAATGCTTTGGGAGGCATGATGCCGAAGATGGGCGGTGGAGGGGGCGGAGGCAGTGGCTCGACGGGTGGCACGCACGCGAACCCGGCCGGTCAGCAATCCCCGAGCGGCACGCCGGAACGTGGCCAGACGGAGGACAATCCGCAGGTCAACACTCCCTCTGATTCCCAGGACCCGGGCGAAGGAACCGGGATCGGCGGGGGTGATGCCGGCGGTGGCGGTGATGCAGGCGGCGGTGCCGTTGATGGCGGTGCTGATGCAGGCGGCGGCGACGGAGGCGGCGGCGACTGATCTCGCCGATTGTTGAGACGCCGCGACACGATCCGGCGTCGAAGCGCACTGCAAGTCTCTTGCAGTGCGCTTTTCATTTTCAGGCTCGCAAGCTGAGTGGCAGACTGCGCGGCGGAATCGCACAGGAAGTGCTGGCTGATGCATGGTGGGGATTGGGCCGCGCGCCGTCGGGCCGCACGAAGCGGCCGTCGGGCTATGAATGATGAAAAAGGAGACGACGGCGTCGGGCGCCGTCGTCTCCGTGCGGGTCAGTTCAGAAGGATCGAATGGACACTCAGGCGCTGAAGTCGGACGCCCTGGCCATCTGATGGCTCTGTTCGTTGACCCAGCCCGTACCCGAGCCGGTTGCCATCAGGCGCGGGCCGTCCTGCGGCAGGTTCTGCAGCTCAGCGAAACCGTTGCTCTTTTGCACGCTGAGGCCAGCGGGGTTCTTTTCGCTCAAGCCCGTGACGCTGTACGCCTGATTGCCTCGCGTGATGGTCAGGCCGTCGGCATACGAAACGCCGCCGTCGCTCGGCTGCGTGTGCACGCCGATCGTGGTGTTATCCGGCAGATCGAAGGTCATGGAACCATTGAACATGCCGCTCGTCTGGCTGTCCGAACCCGAATTGAAATCAATGTGCGGATCTCCCCACAGCCTCGTGGCGATGTTGTTGGCCTTGTCGGTGAGCAACATCGACGAATTCGACTTGTCCAGGTCGATCTTGAACTGTCCGAGATCGATCGACCCCTTGTTGTCGCTCACGCCCGTATCGGACCAGCCGCATTGCGCCGGCGGTGCGGGCGGCATCGGCGGCGTCGGCGGGCATTGATAGCTGTTCATGGACGTGCTGCGCTGAAAGTCGGAATAGCTGAAATTGCCGCCTCCGTACGATCCTTGCGGAGCCTGGCTCGAGAACATCGAATTGAACGACTGGTACGAAGACATGCTGCCCATCGGAGAATTCAGCGAATAGTAATTCTGCGAAGCCATCGATTGATAGTAACTGGATGGATCGCTATAGGTCTGTTGCGAGAAATTGTTATAGCTCGACGTCTGATAGCCGCCGCCGCCGCAGAAGGGGGGCACGGGTGCTGGCATCGGCATCGGCATCGGCGCGGGCTGGCACGCGGGCGGCGTGGCAGGCCCGTTGCAGAAGCCGCCGCCGAACCGGCCTGGAATCCGCGGCGGCAGCGGCGGAAACGAAGTTTGCATGTTGACTGCCGAATTTGCCGAAAGTGAGAAAGTCATAAGAACGTCCTGATTGAGCGAAGGTTATGGTGATCTTTCCATGCAGTCGAACAAGCGCGACACGGAGTCGCGTCGTGTTCAAAGCTGCGAACAAAGTTTATGTTTCGATAACCCGACGCGGGTGCTACATAGTTATCGCAATAACATCGGCATAACAATGCGCATTGAATCTCGCTCCGGATTTTGGTCATGACCGGATACCACCTTTGCAAAGCCGGCGTGACTATCCTCTGAAATCACTGATATCAGGCGAGCGGCGCACAGTGCGCTCCTCGCGATCGAGAAGTTATCCAGTGAGGAATGGAAAGTGACAATCAGCGTCGAAGTAAGGGAGCCGTGCCCGGTGCAGGCGGATGACAACAAGCTGGCTCGCATGGAAGGTTCGGGCGCGGCAACGATGCGCCATGCGCTGACGGGCACGGTCAGGGCATTGACGCTGATCGGCCTCGCGGGTGCGAGTTCGCTAGCCGTCGCGCAGGGCGATGTGACGGACGCGTTCTCGAGCGCGAGTGTACAAAGCGTACATGCGCCCGAGACCGTGAAGACGGTACCCGCGCAACAAGTCGAGCCCGCTCGATCGCGCCGCAAGGGACGCGTCAGCATGCGCTTTGCGAGCGATGCAACTCCTTCCGTTGCGGCGAAAGCGACGACTGTCAAAGCCGCGAAGCCTTCAAAGCGGTCCACGCCGGGCAAGCGCGCCGCGTGGCGCAAGCAGAGACTCAAGCCGCTTCCGGGCGCGGTGCGATCCTATGCGACAGAGCCGGGACAGCGAAGCAGCAAGCGTGCTCCGGCGCATCCGGCCAGCGCCATCCGCCCGCAGCCTCGGACCGAAGCAGCGCGGCCGATGGCCATCGAGAAAGTGTTTCGCGCGGTCTCGCTTGCGGAGATCCAGGAAAATGACGAGAGCGTGCTCGCCGCTGCGCCGGTCGCCGCCACGGACACGGCGGCGCCGGCGGACGCTTCGGGAACGGATGGGCATGGGCAGGCCGCCTCCCTTAACGGCATCACGGCGCACGCGCTGGTTTCACAGGCGGCCCAGGCCACAGCCGCGAATAGTCTCGCCATCGGTAACGACTCACTGGCAAGCGGCGCGCGTTCGAGCGCGGTCGGCAACGGCGCCGTGGCAAGCGCGGCCAATTCAGTGGCGCTGGGCGCGGACTCGCTTGCGGACCGCGAGAACACGGTGTCGGTCGGCAGCGCGAGACACGAGCGGCAGATCACCAACGTCGCGCCGGGAACAGCAGCCACGGACGCCGTCAATCTCGGGCAAATGAACAATGCGATAGGCGGCGTGAACAGCCGCATCGACGATGTGGACCGGGTTGCGCGGCGCGGCATCGCGTCGGCGGCGGCGCTCAATATCGTGACGCCGTATCTGCCGGGACGCACCACGGTCAACGCGGGTCTGGCGAGTTATCGCGGGCAGTCGGCGCTTGGCATCGGCTTGTCGCGCTGGAACCAGAAGGGGACGGTCAACTACAACCTGGGCGTGTCCACGGCCGGCGGCAACAGCACGATTGTGCGCGTGGGCATCGGCATCGTCCTGCGAGCGTGAGCGCCACTGGATTCATCGCGCGACGGGCGTCTCCGTCGCGACGCCGCGCTTCAGCACCCGCGCCTGCAACACGATGACGAGCAACAGGAACATGCCGCGAATCACCGACTGCCAGTACGCGGACAACGAAATATAGCCCAGCCCGTTCTCGAAGTTGAGCAGGTTGAACACGAGCCCGAGCAGCGCCACGCCGGCGATGGTCATCGCGATGGAACCCTCGCCGCCGGTCAGCCGGGTGCCGCCGAGCACCACGGCAGAGATGGCGAACAGTTCCCAGCCGACGCCTTCGTTCGGCTGGCCCGCACCGAATTGCGCGGCGAGGATCGCGCCCGCGATGCCCGCGAGCAGACCGCTGACGGCATACACGAAGACAAGCGTGCGATCCACGTTCAGCCCCATCAGACGCGACGCTTCCTCGCTTCCGCCGATAGCCAGCGCATGCCGTCCAAAGCGCGAACTGCGCAGCGCCAGCCAGCCGATCACCGCGACCACCGCGCAGACGATGCCTGGAATCGGCAGCCCGAGAAAATCTCCCTGGCCGAAGGCGGCGAAATTGGTATCGGACGAAATGGCGACCGCGTCGTTATGACCGAGCAGCAGCGCGAGTCCGTGCGCACCGAGGCTAGTCGCCAGCGTGACGATGAACGGCAGGATGCGCATGTGCGTGATGACGAGTCCGTTCAGCACGCCGACCGCGAGGCCCGCGAGCGAACCGGCAAGCACGCCGGCCACGACGCCATGTCCGCTGGCCAGCGCCGCCACGACGCTCGCCAGCGCGGCCACTGCGCCGACCGAGAGATCGATGCCGCCCGTGATGATGACGAAGGCCATGCCGATGGAGATCAGCAGGAACATCGAGTTGTAGCGCCAGAACGACGTGATGTTGTAGGCGTCGGCGAAATGCTCGTAGCGCGTGACGCCGAGCACGAGCAGCGCGGCGAGCGCGATCAGGATGGGCAAGTTCTTTTTCATGAGCGGCTCAGCCTCGCTTGCGTTGCACGTACACGGCGGCGATGATGATCGCGGCCTTCAGCACGAGCGCGGCGGCGTCCGGAATGCCGTGCGCGAGCAGCGTGTAGCGCAGCAGCTGGATGATCAGCGCGCCGATCAGCGTGCCGGTGATATAGGCCTTGCCGCCCGTGAGCGCGGTGCCGCCCACGGCGACGGCCGCAATGGCATCGAGTTCCACGCCCAGGCCCACGACGTTCGCATCCGACGACGAATTCACCGAGATCGAAATCAGCCCGGCGAGCCCCGCAAGCGCCGCGCACGCGGTATAGGCGAGCATCTTCACGCGGGTGGTCGGAATGCCCGAGAGATAGGCGGCGGCTTCGTTGCCGCCCGTCACGAGCAGGTACTTGCCGAACAGGGTCTTGCGCACGATCCACGTGAACACAGCGACGAGCACGAGCATCAGCAGGATCTGGAACGGCACGCCCGCGACCTTGCCGAGCGCGATCCACTGGAACGCGGGATTGTTGAAGGCTTGCAGGCTGCCGTCGGTGACTACTTGCGCAATGCCGCGTCCCGCGATGAACAGCACGAGCGTCGCGACGATGGGCTGCACGTTCAAGCGCGTGACGAGAAGGCCGTTGAAGACGCCGCACACGGCGGCGGCGAGCACCGGCAGCGTGAACGCGAGCACGATGCCGAGCGGGCCTGCGATGTTCGTGAAGAGCATCGGCGCGAGCGCGCCGGCAATCGCCATCGAGGCGCCCACGGAGAGGTCGATGCCGCCCGTCGCCACGACCAGCGTCATGCCGATGCCGACGATCACGATCGTCACCACCTGCGTGAGATTCACGTTGAAGGTCTGCAGCGACACGAAATGCTGCGTGAAGATCAGGTTGAAGACGATCATCGCGAGCAGCACGGCAATCTCGCGCTGGATCGCGATGCCACGTCGTTTCTTCGCCGGCGCGGCGGACGCGAGGGCGCCGGCCGGTTGGGTCTTGTCGATCATCATTCGCTTCCTCGCGCAGTCGTTTCCACGGCTTCGGCCAGCGTCGATTGTTCGCCCGCGCCGTAGGCGATGGCGTCCATGATCGCGGCCTCGTTCATCTGCGCGCCGTCCAGTTGCGCGACGGTCTCGCCGTCGCGGATCACCACGGCGCGGTCGGCGACCGCGGTCAGCTCTTCGAGTTCGGATGCCGACAGCAGCACGGCGAGCCCCGAATCGCGCAGCTCGCGCACGATCTTCGCGACATCCGCCTTCGCGCCGACATCGATGCCGCGCGTCGGTTCGTCGAGCAGCAGGAGGCGCGGCTGCGTGGCAAGCCAGCGCGCCAGCAACACCTTTTGCTGGTTGCCGCCGGACAATTCGCGGATGGGCTGGTCGGGTGAACGCAGCTTGATGCCGAGCGACTCGATGAAGCCATCGACGATCTCGCGCTGCCTTGCGACATCGACGACGCCGCGTTTCGTCAACGCGGGCAGGCAGACGAGCGTGAGGTTGTCGCGCACGGAGAGCTCCGGCACGATGCCTTCGGCCTTGCGGTCTTCCGTCAGATAAGCGACGCCGCGCGCGATCGCATCCTTCGGCGACTTGAACGCAGCGCTCTCGCCGTTCACGGCCAGCGTGCCCTTCGCGGGGCGGTCCGCGCCGAACAGCAGGCGCATGGTCTCGGTGCGGCCCGAGCCGAGCAGACCCGCGAGGCCCACTGCTTCGCCCGCGTGGACGTCGAGCGATACGTCGGTCACTTTCGCGCCTGCCGCCAGGCCTTGCGCGGCGAGCGCCACCGGGCCGCGCTTCGCGAGATTCGCTTCCTTCACCGCGCTGTCTTCGTGCACGACGGCGGCGAGCGTGCGGCCGAGCATCGTCGTGACGAGCTTGAGCTTGTCCATCTCCTGCATCGTGCTTTCGGCGACGGTCTGGCCATCGCGCATCACCGTGACGCGGTCGCATAGCGCGTACAGTTCATCGAGCCGGTGCGAGACGAAGATCACTGCGCGGCCGTCGTCGCGCAAACGGCGCACCACGCTGAACAGCAATTCGACTTCACGCTCGTCGAGCGAGGACGTGGATTCGTCCATGATGACCATCTTCGCGTCCGACGACACCGCGCGCGCCAGCGCCACCATCTGCTGGATCGCGGTGGAGTAGTCGAGCACGGGCTTCTTGACGTCGATATGCAAGCCGAACGATTCGAGCAGTTCCGACGCACGCCGCTGCACGCTCTTCCAGTCGATCAGGCCAAAGCGGCGCGGTTCGCGGCCGAGAAAGATGTTCTCGGCAACGGAGCGGAACGGCACCAGGTTGATCTCCTGATAGATCGTGCTGATGCCTGCCTCGCGCGCTTCCTTCGGCGTGCGGAAATCGACTTCGCGGCCGTCGAAGCGCACCGTGCCCGCGCTCTTGCGATAGGCGCCGGTCAGGATCTTGATGAGGGTCGATTTGCCCGCGCCGTTCTGGCCGATCAGCGCATGCACTTCGCCCGCGGCGACGGTGAGGCGCGCGTGCTTAAGCGCGGCGACGCCGCCGAAGGCGATGTCGATGTCCTGCATGTCGAGAAGGGGAGTCTGAGCCATGCCGTGAGTCCGTCGAAATGAAAAAGCGAGCGCCCGCTTTCAGGCGCCCGCAAGACACACACACTTCGCTTCAGTACCCGTACTGCATGCTCGCGTCGACGTTGCTCTTGTCGTAGAAGCGGTCGGACACCTTCACCCACGGCGGAATCGATTCGCCCTTCGCATACTTCTGCGCGACGTCGCAGGCCAGCGGGCCGAAGAACGGACTCGACTGCACGCTCGCGCCGAGTTCGCCGGCCTTGATGGCTTCGAGACCGCCCTTGGTGCCGTCGATGGTCACGATCTGGATGTCCTTGCCAGGCTGCTTGCCGGCCGCCTTGATCGCGGCGATGGCGCCGAGCGCCATTTCGTCGTTGTGCGCGTAGACGGCGGTCACGTCCGGATGTGCCTGGAGCAGCGTCTCCATGACCTGACGGCCCTTGTCGCGTGCGAAGTCGCCGCTCTGCGATGCCACGATCTTCATGCCCGGGTTCTTCGCGATGACATCGTCGAAACCCTTCTTGCGGTCGTTCGCGGCGGATGCGCCCGTCGAGCCTTCCAGTTCGATGATGGTCGCCTTGCCGTTGGTGGCCTTCACGAGCCAGTCGGCGGCGCGGTGACCCTGATCGATGAAGTCGGAGCCGATGAAGGTGATGTAGTCCTTGCCCGCCTTCGCCATCGACTGGTCGATGTTGCGATCCACAAGGATCACCGGAATGCCCGCCTTCTTGGCCTGCATGACCACCGGCACGAGCGGCTTCTCTTCACGCGGCGGAAACACCAGCAGATCCACGTGCTGCGCGATCATGCTCTGGATGTCCGACACCTGCTTCGCCGCCGAACTGTTGGCATCGGTCATGACCATCTGCCAGCCGCACTTCGCCGCGATGTCCTTGAAGCTCTTGGTTTCGGCCAGGCGCCACGGGTTGTTGCTCTCCGTCTGCGCGAAACCCACCTTCAACGGTTTCTTGTTCGGGATTTTCGGCAGGCCGTCGTCGGCGGCATGCGCCGCGCCGATACCGGCGGCGAACGTCAGGGTGGCGAGTACGGCAGCGAGCGGGCGCAGGCCCAAGCGTGATTTCTTCTCTAGCGACAGCATGTCTTCCTCCATAGGATGGTTTGCCTTTTTCTAGTGATGCCGATGCTTGTGTTGCCCGGTCTGCGTGCTGCGAGAGTGTTCTGCGTTCCTGCTGCGCGGTGGCGGTTTATTAACCGTCAATCGCTAATATTATTAATGGCGAGCTGCTTTGTTTCGCTGATGACCCTGACCGAGCCGCGCTCGATCAGCGGTCCGTCGATCTTCACGGTACGGCGCCGCACCGGCGCGCCCGCGGTGCGGTTCTCTTCCTCCTGCAACAGCGTGTCCACCGCCCAGCGGCCCAGTTCATAGTTGGGCAGCACCACCGTCGACAACGGCGGATGCGTATGCCGCGCGATTTCCTGATCGTCGTAGCCGAGGACGGAGACGTCGTCGGGCACGCGCAGGCCGAGTTGCTTGAGCGCCTCGATGGCGCCGAGCGCCATCAGGTCGTTCGCGCAGAAGATGGCGGTGGGCGGGTTCGGCTCACGCATCAGCGCAAGCGTCTGTTCGAAGCCGGTGTGCGGGCTCCAGTCGCCTTCGCGCACGAGTTCCGGCGCGAACGGCAGGTCCGCCGTGGCAAGCGCCGTGCGATAGCCCTTCAACCGGTCGCGCGCGGCGTCCTGCCAGGGCTCGCCGTTGATATAGCCGATGCGCCGGTGGCCCGCGCTCAACAGGTGATCGGTGGCGCTGTGGCCGCCCGCGACTTCGGCGGGCACCACCGAGGACACGTTCGTCTCGTTCGCATAGCAGTTGAGCAGCACCGTGGGCACGCGGGCGAGCGCGGCCGGCAGCGTCACGCGGCGCGTATAGACGGTGGCGTAGATGACGCCGAGCACGTCCGGATTGCCCAGCGTTGCATCGAGCACGCGCGCTTCAATTTCTGCATTGCCGTGTGTCGAATAGACCGCGAGCATGCGGCCATGGGCGAAGGCTGCGTCGCGCGCGCCGTCGATGCTCACGACCGGATGCGGACTCGTCGAGATTTCATCGGCGAGATAGACGATCAGGTTGCGTTCGCTTGCGTTGCCGAGCGGCTCGGCCGGCTCGCGCTGCGTCATGCGATAGCCGAGATCCTGGGCCGCGCGCAACACCTTGTCGCGCGTCGCGTCCGAGAACTTCGCGCCGCTCGCGTTGTTCAGCACGAGCGAAACCGTGGACTGCGAGACTCCGGTGAGTTTCGCGATGTCGGTCATCGTCGGGCGGCGTTGCGTCGTCTTTTTCATCGTGCAGGCCGCGTCGGGCGGCTGGATCCTTTTCTGTTGTTCGACAGGCCAGGCAGGGCGAAACTTGTCACTAATATTAGTGATGAATACTGCGGAAAGCACGTATTTCTTGGACATAGTGGCTCAGGGTTTTCACCGGTTATTACTAATAATATTGACGAATCGATTACGCGCGTGCGATTCTGCTTTGACCAACGCTCAAGGAGACGGCGCATGGGCAAGTACGACGAAGGCACGCGAGACACACTCGCCGCATCGTTCGAGCGGGACGGTTTCGTCGTGCTGCGCAATCACTTCTCGCGCGCGACGATCGAGGCTTGGCGCGACGCCTTCGCGCCGCTGCTGCAACCGCATGTGGAGCAGGCGCTCGAGGCCTCGACCAGCGGCAATCGCGGACCGGGCCGCTATTACGTGACGCTGCCGTTCGAAGGCGGCTTCGCGGACCCGGCCATCTTTTGCGACGAAGACATCGTGGGCATCGTCGAAAGAGTCGCCGGGCCGGATCCGGTGATGTGCCAGCTCGCCACGGACACGCCGGTGCTTGGCTCGGTGCATCAGGAGTGGCATCGCGACACGCCGCCGCTCTTCGACGACGCGCCCGAGACGCCTTCCTTCCAGCTCGCGGTGAACTTCCCGCTCGTCGATGTCGACGACAGCAACGGTCCGCTGGAAACCACGCGCGGCACGCATCGGCTGTCTCGCGACGAGGCGCTCGCCGGTCTGGAAGCGGGGCGGTTCCCGGCGGAGCGCGTGCCGATGCAAGTCGGCGACGTGATGATTCGCGACGTGCGCGGCTTGCATCGCGGTACGCCGAACCTGACCGGTGAGCCGCGCCCGATGGTCGTGATTGGCTACAGCCGGGCGTGGTATTTCCGGCCTGAAGTGCATATCGACGTGCCGCGCGACGTGTTTGCCGCGTTGCCCGCGCGCGCACGGCGTCTGCTGCGTTTCAATCCGCAAGTGGATGAGACTGCGCGGACCTTCGATGAAAACTACCGGCAGTTCGCATATTGAGCACGCCTGCTTCCGCACGTCTCGTCGAGTTGCGCCACGAGGGGCGGCGCGTGCTGTTGGCGCCGGACATTGGCGGCGCAATTGCCGCTTTCGACGAATTCCGCGATGGTCGGACGGTTCATTGGCTGCGTCCTGCTACGTCGGAGGCGCTGGCTGCGCGCGATCCGCTGGGCATGGCGAGTTTTCCGCTTCTGCCGTACTGCAATCGGATTCGCGATGCGCGGTTCGTTTTTCAAGGTGCGGTTGTGGATCTGTCCGGCGATGGGAACGCGTTTCCGCACGCATTGCACGGTAATGCCTGGCGCTTGCCTTGGCGGGTGGACGATTTTTCGGATAGGCGGGCGCGGCTGGCCTTGCGGCATGAGCCTTCTCCGGAAGCAGCGCACCACTGGCCATTTGCCTATGAAGCAGCGCAGGACTTCACACTCGACGCCGATAGCCTGAGCGTAACGCTGTCCATGCGCAATCTGGCCGATCGGCCTATGCCGTTTGGCATGGGGCATCATCCGTACTATCCAAGAAGCGTTAATACGCGCATTCATGCGCGCGTCAGGGCGATGTGGCACAGCACTTCTGATCTGCTGCCCACGCATGCCGGCGCGCATCCCAGCGTGGACGCAATGGCGTCGCAAGAAGGCATGTCCGCCGATGCCTTCGATCTCGACAATAACTATGCTTGCTGGTCGCGCACTGCGATTGTGGAGTGGCCCGATGAGCGTCGGTCTGTCACGCTTTCTGCCGATCCTCGCTTCGCGCATATGGTCGTGTATGCGCCTGCCGCGTATCCGGATTTGCTTTGCGTCGAGCCCGTGAGCAATGTGGCCGATTGGGTCAATCTCTTTTCTGTCGAGCACGCGTTGAAGGGTGGGGCGGTGTTGATGCCCGGGGAGTCTGCCTGCGCTTCGTTCAGGTGGATGACTCGGTTTGATTGAGTCCCTTCCCCGGGTGGGCTCTTGACCCTCGCCTGTGCTTTCATAAACTTCCCGGTTTCGCGTCGGTCTATTGGCACTGCCCCTCCCCGGGGCGGGGGTAACTTTCTTTGCGTGCTGCAAAGAAAGTCACCAAAGAAAGCAGCTTTCCTACCGCCCAGCGTCACCCCACGGCGCAGCACAGAACCACGTTTCTGGCCCGGCAATAGCGAGTGCCCTCATAATCCCCACCCGGCTTGGATCGCAGACCCACTGAGACAAACTGCCGTTTAGCAAACTGGTGCAGCCATTGATAGCGCCGGCTCAGCGCTACGCGCTGCCGCAGGGCATGCAAGGGAAACCGTCGAAGGGTCATGCAGTGCTTGGTGAGGGATGCGGCGGTGACGCCCGGTCTCCCTGGGCCGGCAGTAGCGAGTGCCCTCAAGGCCCCCCGGCTTGGATCGCGGACCCACTGAGACAAACTGCCATCTAGCAAACTGGTGCAGCCATTGAAAGCGCCGGCCCAGCGCTACGCGCTGCCGCATGCAAAGGAAACCGTCGAAGAGTCTATGCAGTGCTTCGTGAGGGATGCGGCGGTGACGCCCGGTCTACCTGGCCCGGCAGTAGCGAGTGCCCTCAAGGCCCCCCGCTTGGATCGTGGACCCACTGAGACAAACTGCCGTCTAGCAAACCGGTGCAGCCATTGAAAGCGCCGGCTCAGCGCTACGCGCCGCCGAATGGGATGCAAGGGAAACCGCGAGGGTTGGATGCGTTTGGGGCTTGGCGATACTGCCGGGCCGTTTCGGCAGTATCGCGCTGCTTTTTTTAATTGGATTTCGCTGCGCCGCCGCTCGACGTGCCCGAATCCATGCCGCTCTTCTTGTTCTTCTGCATCTTGCTCGAGCCATGTTGCGAACCCATCGTGTTCGCACCCGATGCGCCAGACGTCGTGCCCGTCACCCCCTCGCTGTTCGGCGTGCTCATGCCCGTGCCGCCCTGGCCAGCGCCGTTACCGCCCGCCGTGCCGCCCCCAGCGCCGCCTCCGGCTCCGCCGCCCGCGCCCTGCGCGAATGCCGCGCCCGACAAAGCCAGCAACATCGTGGAAACCAGCAAGCCCTTCTTCGCGCTCTTCATGATGTGTCCTCCCATTTATGGATGATTGCGCATAGGCCGTCAGGCTCGACGCCGCAGCTATGCGCCTTACATCGCGCAAGGCTCGTGCCTCGCAAACAGGAAAGACCCAACGCGTCAGGCCAGCGCCTCGTCACACCATTCAATCGCCCAAGCCCGAGCGCAGTGCAGCGCATCCGATTCGTTCGCAAATGTGTCCAGATCGCCTGAGTCGAAGATCTCCAGTTGCGCCGCCGGTTCGCCATGAGCACGGGTGATCCGTGCGTGAGCGTAAAAGCCGCCGTCCTCGTCGTGACGGGCCGTGCAGTCAATGTGGAAAGTCTTGTAGTCGAAGCGCATCACAATCTCCAGTTTCCGTTTGGGCAGGGCGAGGTTGCAGAGGCGTCTCAAAGCCTTCGCGAACCCATCGCAAACCATCGCAAACCCTCCGCAAGAGTCAAACCCATGCCATCGCGCGTTGCATCTGAGCGTTCTCGAAGGCGGGCGCGAAGGCCTCCAGATCGGCGGCGCGCATGCCGATTTCCGCCGATTGCGCCACGCGCCGCCAATCGGCAAGCGCGCTGGTGACTTGTCGAAGAATGCGCTTTGCGCTGCTGTCGGACAGTCTGAAATAAAGAGCTTCCCGCATGACGGCGTCGATGGAATCGACCGGGCCGTCCGTTTCATTGATCCATAGCTTCAGCTCGGGATCCTTGTCCGGAAAAGGGTTCAGGTCGAAGGCCGGCGCGAGTTGCCATTGGCCGTGCTCGACATGCAGGAAGCCATGGTTCTGAAGGTGATCGTCGACGTTGGTGATGAGCAGTTTGAAGACGAGCCGCCGCCACAGTTCTTCCAGGTCGCGTCGCGGATCGACGCACCGTGCGACGATCACGTCCGCAATCTCGGTGTAGGCATGATCGTCGGTGCGCGACGCCTGGAGCATCGACGCCGCCGACAAATAAGGAATGCGTCCGCCCGACGCCGCGCGGTCGAAACGCCGCACAAGGGCCACCGGGACGTCTTCCGACACGACAATGCGCGCGTGGGCCGCCCTGATGCCCGCCGCGTCGGCCAGTCTCAAGGCGAGCACTTCGCCACGCGTGACACAGCGCTCGTCCTGAACGCTGGGAAACTTGCCGATGGCAAGATGGCCGTCCTGGTCGAGCAACGTGCACTTGGGACGCATGCCACCGAGCGACGTGCCCCGGCCCCGAAGGTATTGCAGGTCCGCCTCGGTTTCCTGATTCAGCTCGACCGCACGGGAGGCGCCGATGAGTTGAGCCAGTTCGATCAAAGGCGGCGTGCCCCGGCCGCGCGGCGCATGGGGCCGCAGGAAACGGCCATTCGCGTCCGTCAGCCTGAGCGCACCAACGCGGCTCTGGTCGTCAACGCCGAGCAAGTAATCCAGCTCGGTGAGCGCCGCGCTGGACGGCGGTTCTCCGTTCAACCGCGCGGCGCGCCGCTGCTTCGCATGATCCCGTGCAATGACCCGGCACCCCCAGCCATCCGGCTCAGTATCGGCGAACGCGAAATGGAAGATCGAATCTTCACGGCTCGGCGCCCTGCGAAATTGATGGCCCTCGACCAGCGGCAAATCGGGCGAGATCTCAAAACGGTTGTCAGCCGAGAACCAGGCGTGATCATAGGCAAAGGTCGTGCTTTGACGGGCGCCGTCCTTATTGAAGGTCAGCGCACCCACCGGAATGGCACTGTCTCCCACCACGACGCGCACACTCTGGCGCACGGCAGCACCTCTCATAGCGCCCCCGATTCAGGGGTGATGCGCTTCTTTCGAATGCGCTGCGGTAACTCCTGGTTCATCAGCGTGAGGCCTATCTCGTCGGAGGCCGTGTCCAGCAGGCCATCTATCTTGTCCAGTTCGCCCAGAATCATGAATGCTCGCGCGATCAGTCCGATAGGAATGCGCGCGTCGCCATGCTCCAGGCGTCGCAAGGTGGCGACCGATGTCTGTATGCGTTCGGCCATCGACGCTTGCGTAAGACGTCGGCGCCGGCGCGCCAGCGCGAGATCGGCGCCCAGCTTTCTCAAAGCACGGGCAACGGGCGGAGGGGGCAACCCATTTTTGGCTGAACCGCTCACATGTGAGCGATTATCGTGCTTAGGCATGCACCAGTGAGCGGTTAGATGAAGGTGGAATCTTTTTAAGCATTATCGACAGGGAAGCTTCTGGAAGTCAATAAATTCGGATCAAACGCTCATGCATGAGCGATAAATCGGCTTTGACGCTCGCATATGAGCGCTTAAATAGCATTGAATAAATTTTGAAACGCCGGGCCCGCAACCTGCGGAAGTGTTGCGACAACTCCCCAGTCAACCTCCTTCTCAACCCTCACCCGACATGAGATACTGTATATAAACACAGTATCGCCCTTAAGATGGAACTCTCCGAAAAGCTCGAAATACTCGCCGACGCCGCCAAGTACGACGCGTCGTGTGCGAGCGGCGGGGCGCCCAAGCGTGAATCGCGCGGCATCGACGGCCTCGGCGCCAGCACCGGCTCCGGCATCTGCCACAGCTTCACGCCGGACGGGCGCTGTGTCTCGCTGCTCAAGATTCTGCTGACCAACTTCTGTCTGTACGACTGCCAGTATTGCGTCAACCGCCGTTCTAGCAACGTGCCGCGAGCGCGCTTCACGCCCGACGAAGTCGTGAACCTCACGCTGGACTTCTACCGCCGCAATTACATCGACGGGCTGTTTCTCAGTTCCGGCGTGATCCGCTCGTCGAACTACACAATGGACCAGCTCGTGCAGGTCGCGAAATCGCTGCGCGAGAAACATCACTTTCGCGGCTATATCCATCTGAAGACCATCCCCGACGCCGATCCGGAACTCATCGCGCTGGCCGGCCGCTATGCCGACCGGCTGAGCGTGAACATCGAGTTGCCGACGGAAATCAGCCTTGAACGCCTCGCGCCCGAAAAAAGCGGCCGCACCATCAAGCTCGCCATGGGCAACATTCGCGTCGCTCGCGAGGAGTCGGAAGCGGAGCCGCGCGCGCCGCGTTTTGCGCCGGCGGGGCAGAGCACGCAAATGATCGTCGGCGCCGATGAAACCGATGACCGCACCATCCTCGGCACCGCCGAAACGCTCTATGGTTCCTATCAGCTGAAGCGCGTGTACTACTCCGCGTTCAGCCCGATTCCCGACAGTCCGTCGGGCGTGCCGTCGAAGGCGCCGCCGCTGCTGCGCGAACACCGCCTCTATCAAGCGGATTTCCTGATGCGCGGCTATGGCTTCAACGCGGCCGAACTGCTCGGCGATGCCGGCAACCTGCCGCTCGACGTCGATCCGAAACTTGCCTGGGCGCTCGCCCATCGCGAACGCTTTCCGGTCGATCTGAACGCTGCGCCGGCGCGGATGATCGCGCGTGTGCCGGGCATCGGCATGCGCAATGCGAAGCGCATCGTCGAATTGCGGCGCGCGCGGCGAGTGCGCTACGACGACCTCGTCCGGCTGCGCTGCGCGATGGACAAGGTGAAGCCGTTCGTCGTGACGGCCGACTACAAGCCGCCGCTGGCGGACACGCCGTCGGAGAACTTGCGGCGAGCGCTTGCGACCGGACCGGTACAGCTCTTATTGATCTGATGCTGATCTGATGCGCATCATCTCCATCGACGACGATTTCGATGCCTGGCGCACCGCCGCGCTCGATGCGCTCGCGCAGGGCCTCGCGCCCGAGTCGATCGACTGGCGCACGGCGCAGGCCGAACCGGCGCTGTTCAACGAAGCCGCTCCTCAACAGGATGCACCGGATGCGCCACGGATCCGCGTGTCGCGGGAGTTGTCGGCGCTGCTGAAGGACGCCGCGCATTTCCGCGACGAGCGTCGCTGGAGCTTCCTCTACCGGGTATTGTGGCGCTGGGCGCAGGGCGACCGCTCTGCGGCCTCCGCCGCCGATGAAGACGGCGCGCGCCTCTACAAGATGGCCAAGGCGGTGCGGCGCGCCCAGCACGACATGATCGCGTACGTGCGGTTCCGCCAGCGCGATGCGGCGCTCGGCGCGCCCGAATACGTCGCGTGGTACGAGCCGGATCACGACGTCCTCGCCTGGGGCGCCGAGCATTTCGCGGCGCGCATGGGCCGCTCGACCTGGCTGATTGCAACGCCGGACGGCGCCGCGATGTTCGACGGCGCGCGCCTGCAACTCGAACGCCGCCGTGCGCTGGCGTCGGAACATGCGGTCGACACGCCCGACGCCGCCGAAGGCCTCTGGATGACCTATTACCGCAGCATCTTCAACCCCGCGCGGCTGAACGAGTCGGCGCTCGAACAGCATATGCCGGTGCGCTTCTGGAAAGGGCTGCCGGAGGGCGCGCTGATCCCGCAGATGGTCAGCGCAGCACGTGGCGGCGCGCGCCGCGTTGCGCAGGCGTCGAGCGTGGGCGCGCTCGGCGGCAAGGCCGTGCAGGTCGACGCCCACGAAGCCCAGCCCGAACGCGACGCGCCCACGTCGCTCGATAGCTGCCGCCGCTGCGATCTCTGGCGGCACGCGACGCAGGCGGTGCCGGGCGCGGGACCGTCGGGCGCGCGCATCATGCTGCTCGGCGAACAGCCCGGCGATCAGGAAGACCTGAAAGGCGAGCCGTTCGTCGGCCCGGCCGGACAGTTGCTCGACGAAGCCATGCGGCGCGCCGGCGTTCCGCGCGAGCAGGTGTATCTGACCAACGCGGTGAAACACTTCAAATGGGAGCCGCGCGGCAAGCGGCGTCTGCACAAGACGCCCGCGCAGCAGGAAGTCGACGCGTGTTCTTACTGGCTCGAACAGGAACTGCACGACGTGGGCGCGCCGGTCATCGTCGCGCTCGGTGCGACGGCGCTGGCGGCGCTGTTCGGCCGCCGCGCGACGCTCTCGGCGCATATCGGCCGCGTGGTGACGTACAAGGATCGACAGGTCGTCGCGACCTATCACCCGTCCTACGCGCTGCGCCAGAATGACGAGGCCGCGCGCGAGCGCACTGTCGCGGCCATCGTCGAAGCACTCGAAGAGGCGCGCCGCCTCAGCGGCGGCTAGCCGTCAGAACGCCGCGCGGATCACGCCGCCATCGGCACGCAAGGCTGCGCCGTTGGTTGCCGCCGAAAGTTCGGAACACACATAGGCCACCATGTTGGCGATCTCCTCGGGCGTGATGAAACGCTTGAGGATCGAAGTTGGCCGGGCTTCCTCGAAGAACTGCGTTTCGAACTCGTGGAAGCTCTTCCCGCCCGACAGCTTCTCGACGAATTCCGTCACGCCTTCCGAACTCGTCGGACCCGGCAGCACCGAATTGACCGTGACGCCGGTGCCCGCGCAGGTTTCCGCCAGCCCGCGCGCCAGCGCGATCTGCGCGGTCTTGGTCACGCCGTAATGAATCATCTCGACGGGAATCTGCACGCCGCTCTCGCTGCTGATGAACACCACGCGGCCCCAGTTCTTCTCCTTCATCTTCGGAAGATAGGCGCGTGACAGGCGCACGCCGGACATCACGTTGGCGTTGAGAAAGCGCAGCCATTCGTCGTCGCTGATGTCCTCGAAGGGCTTCGGATCGAAGATGCCCATGTTGTTCACGAGAATGTCGACATGCGGAAAGCGCGCAACCAGCGTATCGACCTGGGCGGCGTCGGAGACATCGCCGGCGAAGCCTTCGGCCTGTGCATCCGGAACCTGCTCGCGCAGTTTGGTGAGCGCGGCATCGACGGAAGCTTGCGAGCGGCCGTTCACGATCACGCGGGCGCCCTCGCGCGCGAGCGCCACCGCGATGGCGTGCCCGATGCCTTTTGTCGATCCGGACACGAGCGCGAGCTTGTTGGCGATCTTGAGATCCATCTTTCTCTCCTTGAACAGGTGTGACGGAATGCATCGCGCGGCGCGCGATGCGAAGTGATGACGTGACCGGCAGTAAACCAGAAGCCCGCCGAATCTGCATGAGCCCTGTCCCGCGCTGCATCTTTTGACTGGCCTGAAAGCCTTGCTGCGCGGGCCTTCGCGGCGGATGAAACCGCACGACATAAATGCTCGATGGCGGCATGAAAAGGCATCGTCCATAGTTGCGCCTGCGTGACCGGAACACCCTGCGGGACGTAGAACAGCAACGGAACCCACGCCGTATCACGCACAGATGACATCACGGATCAGGACAGCAGCAAGACCGCCGCATCCTCGTCGCGCGATACGAACCGTCAACGAATCCACACTTCCGGAGCCACATCATGTTCAACCCGATCAACGCCTTCTTCAGCAAAACCCTCGCCGCACTGGTCGTCGGTACGGCGCTGCTGGCAGGCTGTGCCGACAACCCCGCGCAGGCCGCGGACGCGTCCGGCGCATACGCTCAGACGACGAGCGCGTCCGTGCAGACGCTGCGTCCCGATACCCTCTACGTCTACCCGTTCGCCAGCGATGCCAGCGACGTCAAGCTCGACAATCACGGCATGCTGTCGAAGCTCGGCGCGGCGATGTCCGGCGATTCACAGGCCGACAAGCAAGCGCAGGACGCCGTCGCTGCCCGCGAGGAAGTGGCGAACGAGATCGTCGCGAAGCTCCAGTCGATGGGCCTGCGCGCCATTCGCGCCGACGTCCCGCCGCCCGACGGCCAGAACGTGCTGATGATCGAAGGCAGTTTCAATACGATCGATGCGGGCAATCGCCGCCGCCGCATGGTGATCGGCCTGGGGGCGGGCGAGAGCCGCGTCGGCGCGACGGTGCAACTGGTGCTCAAGCCGGCCTACGGCGTACCGCAAGTGCTGGAACAGTTCGACGCCAATGCCGACAGCGGCCACGCGCCGGGCATGGCGGAAATGGCCGGCGTCGGCGCGGCGGCGGGGCACGTGGCCAGTTCGCTGGCCGTGTCGGGCGGCTTGCACGCGGTCTCGGAGAAGAAGCATGCGGACGTCTCGTCTGACGAAAAACGTCTCGCGGACGCCATCGCGAAGCAGATCCAGAAACTCGGCCAGTCGCAGGGCTGGATGTCCGCGAAGAGCTGAGCAGGTAAAGACACCCGCACGCGGCCCGAAAACTGCTTCCATCGACATTCCGGACGCATGTTCGTTTCGCGAGGCCCGCGTATGCCGACGCTTGCCGTGATTGTTCTGACTGTCGTAGTGACGCTGATCGTCGTGCTCCTCATCGCCAATCTTTCGAGCGGCGAGAAGAAGATCGAACACAAGATAGAGCGCGAGTACGCCAGCGACGACCCGCAGTTCCTCCGCTCGATGGGCCTGCTGCTCGGGCCGCCCGTCATTGGCGGCAACCGCTTCGAGGTGCTCCTGAACGGCGACCAGATCTTCCCGAAGATGCTGGACGCCATCCGCGCCGCCCGCGACACGATTACCTTCGAGACCTTCATCTACTGGTCAGGCGGAATCGGCGAGGAGTTCGCCCAGACGCTCTCGGAGAAGGCGCGATCGGGCGTCTCGGTACATGTGCTGCTCGACTGGGTAGGTTCGTCGAAGATGGACAAGCGCTATCTGCACATGCTGCGCGACGCCGGCGCCGAGGTCATCCAGTATCACAAGCCGCATTGGACCGGCCTCGGCCGCATGAACGACCGTACGCATCGCAAGCTGCTGGTGATCGACGGACGCATCGGTTTCACCGGCGGCGTGGGCATCGCCGACGAGTGGACCGGACACGCGCAGGACGAAAAGCACTGGCGCGACACGCACTTCTGGGTCGAGGGTCCGGCGGTCGGCCAGATGCAGGCAGTCTTCATGGACAACTGGATCAAGGCGACCGGCAATGTCCTGCACGGTCCGCGCTATTTTCCGGAGATCGACGCGGCAGGCGACGGCCTCGCGCACATGTTCAGCAGCTCGCCCTCGGGCGGCAGCGACGACATGCAGCTCATGTATCTGATGGCGATCACCGCCGCGACGCACTCCATCCATCTGTCCAGCGCGTATTTCGTGCCGGACAAGCTGACGATCAACGCCATCGTCGAGGCGGCGAAGCGCGGCGTGCGGGTGCGCATCATCACGCCGGGCAAGCGCATCGACACGCATACGGTGCGGGAAGCGTCGCGCGCCTGCTGGGGCGACCTGCTGGCGGCGGGCGTTGAGATGTTCGAATATCAGCCTACGATGTTCCATTGCAAGCTGATCGTGGTCGACGAGTATCTGGTGTCGGTCGGCTCGACCAACTTCGACAGCCGCTCCTTCAAGCTGAACGACGAGGCCAACCTCAACATTTACGACCGCGATTTCGCGCGCCGCCAGACCGCGATTTTCGACGACGACGTGACGCACGCGAAACGCATTACGCTGGACGACTGGCGGCGCCGCCCGCTGACCGAAAAGCTGCTCGAGCGCGTCGTCGCGCTGCTCGATCCGCAGCTCTAACGTTTGCGTGAAGTGCTTTGCGAAAAATTCCGTTGGCGACCCTAAAGGTCGGATTCCGGAAGCCGATAAGACGCTCACTCAAACGAGTCTTCGGTCCATTGGCGAACATGCACGGCACCTACAATCTCTGGCTGGTCGCGGCATCGCTGGTGGTCGCGACGCTTGCTTCATTTACCGCACTCGACATTTCGGCACGCATCGCCAACCTCGCGCAGTCGCGCGGGCGGCAAATCTGGCTGGCCGGCGGCGCCGCTTCCATGGGCATCGGCATCTGGTCGATGCATTTCATCGGCGTGCTGGCCTTCCAGCTGCCAATTCCACTCGGCTATGACCTCAAGATCACCGCCGGATCGCTCGGCATCGCGGTGCTGGTGTCGTTCTTCGCGCTGCATGTGATCACGGGCAAGCGCCTCACGGCCCGACGGCTCGTCGCGAGCAGCCTGCTGATGGGCGCCGGCATCGCCGCCATGCACTACACCGGCGACGCCGCCATGCGCATGCAGCCGGCCATCACCTACGATCCGGTGCTGTATGCGGCGTCGATCGTCATCGCCGTGGTGGCGTCGGGCGCGGCGCTGTGGATCGCGCACACGCTCTCGGCCGCGAACCTGCGCAACATGATGGCGAAGCGCGTCGCGTCGGCGGTCGTGATGGGCATCGCCATCTGCGGCATGCACTACACCGGCAACGCGGCGGCGGAATTCGTGCCGGGCTCCATCTGCGGCGCGGCCAACGATGTCGATGCGCACTGGCTCGCCACCACCGTCGCGCTGTTCACGTTTGCGATCCTCATCATCACGCTGGTGCTGTCGCGCTTCGACGCGCGCACCGCCTTGCTGGCCGGCTCGGTGTCGCGGCTGAACGGCCAGATCGTCCGCATGGCCACCTTCGACACGCTCACGGATCTGCCCAACCGCCGCACGATGAACGAGCGCATCGAACGGGCGATCCGCCATGCGACGCAGCAACGCAGCCGCTTCGCGATCCTCTTCATGGACCTCGACGGCTTCAAGACCATCAACGATTCGCTCGGCCATACGATTGGCGACGAAGTGCTGAAGGCGTTCGCGCGCCGTTTGCAGGAATGCGTGCGCGGCGGCGATACGGTTGCGCGTCTGGGCGGCGACGAGTTCGTCGTGATGCTGGAAAACCTGAACGCGCCCACCGACGCCGAGAAAATGTCCGAGCGCATCCTGGACACGATGAAACAGGGGCTGATGGTGTCGAGCCATCCGTTGCAGGTGATGCCAAGCATCGGCATCGCGCTGTATCCGCAGGACGGCGACAGCGTGGAGGCGCTGCTCAAACACGCCGACATCGCGATGTACGAGGCGAAGCGCGGCGGACGCAGCACCTATCGCTTCTTCGAGGCGAGCATGAACGAGGCGGCCGTGCGCACGCTGCAGATCCAGCAGGCGCTGCACGAGGCGTTGAGCGGCGGGCATTTCTACCTGCTGTTCCAGCCGAAATTCCACGGCAAGAGCGGCGACCTGGCGGGCGCGGAGGCGTTGATCCGCCTCGACCATCCGCAGATCGGCACACTGACGCCGCTCGAATTCATTCCGATCGCCGAGCGCTCGGGGCAGATCGTGCAGATCGGTTACTGGGTGGTGCGCGAGACCTGCCGGCACTTGTCGCGCTGGCGCGCGGAGGGCCGCCCGCCGGTCAAGGTGGCGATCAACCTGTCGCCGCGGCAGATGCACGAGGCGGATCTCGTCGAAAACGTCATGCGGATCGTGCGCGAAGAGGGCGTGCCGAGCGAACAGATCATGTTCGAGATCACCGAAACGGTGGCGATGCAGGACGCGCCGCGGACCATCGAGATGATCCGCGCGTTCCAGGAGAACGGCATCGAGATCGCCATCGATGATTTCGGCACCGGTTATTCGAGTCTTGCCTATCTGCAACGCTTCCGCGCCAAGCAGTTGAAGATCGACCGCTTCTTCACCAACGGGCTCGACGAGAACGGCCAGGAAGGCCGCGCGATCGTCTCGGCGATCATCGCGCTCGCGCATTCGCTGGACATGGACGTGGTGGCGGAGGGCGTCGAGACGGGTTCGCAACTGAACCGGCTGCAGGACATGGCGTGCGACGAAATGCAGGGCTTTCTGCTCGCCATGCCCCTGTCGGCCGAGGCGTTCGGCGGGATGCTCGAAAAACGCACGGTCAGCGTCTGAGGCGCCGGTGACGGTGGCTGCGCTCAGTCCATCGCCGCGTGCGCGATGTTGTCGTCGGCCGTGCCGTTTTTGGCGGGCCGGATCAGCAACAAGAGCGGTACGACCAGCAGCGTCGCGACGAACATCAGCTTGAAGTCGTTGATATAGGCGATCATCGTCGCCTGCTGGGTAATGGTCTGGTTGAGCATCGCCATGTCCTGCATCGAGCCGTTCAGGATGGACTGCATCGCCGGATCGAACGGCGTGACATGCGCAGCCAGGTCCGCGTGCGCGATCTGCGTGTTGCGCGTCATCAGCGTCTGCACGATCGAAATACCGATACTGCTGCCGATATTGCGCGCCAGGCTGTAAGTGGCGGTGCCGTCGGCGCGCAGTTCCGGCGCCAGTGTCGAGAAGGTCAGCGCCGACAGCGGCACGAACACCAGCCCCAGCCCGAAGCCCTGGATCACACCGGGCCACACGATATCCGACGCCGACAGCACGATCGTGTAGTGCATCATCTGCCACAGCGCATACGCCGACACCAGGAAGCCCGAAAGCAGCAGCACGCGTGCATCGACGTGTTTGAGCAGCCGGCCCGCCATCAGCATCGCCAGCATGGTGCCCGCGCCGCTCGGCGCCGTGACGAGGCCCGTGGTCGCGACCGGATAGTTCATCAGGTTTTGCAGCATCGGCGGCAGCAGCGCGCGGGTCGCGTACATCACCGCGCCGATCACGAAAATGAACAGCGTGCCGGTCGCGAAATTGCCATCCTTCAACAGCTTGTACTTGAAGAAGGAGCGCGGGCCGGCCGTCGCCGTGTGCGCAATGAAGAACACGAAGCTCAACGCGGCGAGAATGGCCTCGATGCGGATTTCCATCGAGCCGAACCAGTCGAGTTGCTCGCCGCGGTCCAGCATCGCCTGGAAAGCGCCGATCGCAAGGCCCAGGGTCGCGAAGCCGAAGGCGTCGAACTTCACCGCGCGGCGCGCAACCTGGGCCGGCAGGAACGTCGTCACACCGAACAGCGCGAACGCGCCGATCGGTACGTTGATGAAGAACACCCAGCGCCAGTTGTAGCTGTCGGTGAGCCAGCCGCCGAGCGTCGGGCCGAGAATCGGGCCGACCATCACGCCCATGCCCCACACGGCCATGGCCTGGCCTTGTTTCTCGCGCGGATTGATGTCGAGCAGGATGGATTGCGACAGCGGCACCAGCGACGCCCCGAACACGCCCTGCAACAGCCGCGACGCGACGATCTGCGCCAGCGTTTCCGACAGCCCGCACAAGGCCGACGCCACCGTGAAGCCGGCAATGGAGATGCACAGCAGCTTCTTCACGCTGAGCTGGTCGGAGAGCCAGCCCGTCAGCGGCGTGGCGATGGCGGCCGCGACAATATACGAGGTCAACACCCACGTAATCTCGTCCTGCGACGCCGACAGCGCGCCCTGCATGTGCGGCAGCGCCACGTTGGCGATGGTGCTGTCGAGCGTCTGGATCAGCGTGGCGAGCATGATCGAGACGGTCAGCATGCCGCGGTTGAGAGGCGCCGCGGCGCTTGCTGTTGATGCTTCGGAGGACATGGAGGCGGCCGCGCGTGACGGCAGAGTGTAGATTGTAATCAGGGTGATGATAAGCACGCTTATTATAAGACGACGGCTGCCGCGCGCCAGTGCGGACATAAACGGTGGATGCGCGGGAGGCCGTCTGTTCCCTATAATCGCGCGATGGAAACCCAACTCGACAAACGCTTCGGCTTCCTGGTCGCGGACGTGGACCGCCTGTGCGGCAACCGTTTCGACGAACTCGCGAAGTCGTCGCTCAATCTCACGCGCGCGCAATGCCGCGTGCTCGCCTATCTCTCGCATTACGGCGAGGTCAATCAGGCGCGTCTGGCCGGCTTGCTCGAAGTCGCGCCGATTTCCGCCGGAAGGCTGCTCGATCGCATGGAAGAGGGCGGCTGGATCGAACGGCTGCTCAATCCCGACGATCGCCGTGAACGTCAGGTGCGCATGACCGCGAAGGCGGAGAAAGCGCTCGACAGCGCGCGGCGCGTCGGCGACGAAATCACCGCCGAGGCGCTCGCAGGATTCACCCGCAAGGAAAGCGAGCAGCTTGTCATGTTGCTCCAGCGCGTGCGCGGGAATCTGAGCCGGATCGTCGATCGCTGAAGCGGCGCGAGGGGTGGCGGGGATGTGGCCCGTCTATTGCTGTTGCGATGCCAGCAAGTCCACCCGTCGCCATCCCTTCCGGAGAAGACCGATCATGAACAAACGCACCGCACCGTTGGCTGTCATCGCTTTGTCCGTCGCCGCGCTCCTGACCTTGCCCGCCGCGCCCGCGCTGGCGCAGGATTCCGCGGCTTCCACGCCGAAGCAGGTCAGGAAAGCGGAGCGCAAGCAGGCGCGCGCGAAGAAGAACGCCGAGCTGAAGCAGCTGGAGCAGAACGGCTACAACCCGTCCGGCGAGCAGACCAACTATCCGCAGAACCTGCAGAACGCGCAGGCGAAGATCAACGCGAAGAAGGCCGGCCAGCCCGCACCGGCTTCGGCGCCGTAATTTCAGTGCTGCACGCGCGGGCTCGCCCCGCGCGTCAATCCAGTTGATACGACAAGGTTGCATTCACGCGCGGGCTGCGTGACGTGTTCTCGACGGGCGCATCGCCGACCGCCTTCGCCACCGACAAATCGATGCTGTAGTGCTTCGCATCGGACACGCGAAAGCCGATTCCCACCGAAGACAATCTGCGCGGATTCGCCGTGCCGCCATGCAGGTAGACGCGCGCGGCATCGAACGCCACGTACGGCGTGAAGCTCTTCAAGTACGTCATGCCGACCTCCAGCGGCCGGTTCACTTCGAACGACGCTCCCCAGCCCGAATCCCCCGACACCTCTCCCGGCTGATAGCCCAGCGCGAAACGCTGCGCGCCGAATGACACCTGTTCCGAAGTCGGCAGGGAATCGGGCGAGTATTGTCCGGTCGCGGACAGCACCGTGCCGATCTTCCACGGCCATTCGTTGCTTTGCGAGACGCTGGCGCCGGTGCGCACGAAGGTCAGCGAGACCGGATTGACGGGCGCGTAGCCGGCGATGTTCGTGTCCGCGCTCTTCGATGCCCCGAGCACGTCGAAGGCCTTCGCGACATTGAAGCTCCCGCGGCGCACAACGCCTTCGCTGATGCCGGTGTAATCGAGCTGCAACTGCGCGACCCGGACCTGCGAGCGATTGGCCAGATACGGATTGCCGGGCACGATCGTGTTCTTGAGGCGGTCCTCGTCATGCGAGGCGTACACCGTCGCCGTGCCGATCAGACTGCGCGCGTTGCTCAGCATGAACGGATAGACGCCGGAGAACGCGAGCTTGTCGTTGACCACCGTGCGTTCGATATAGGACGGCAAGCCAGGGTTGTCGACCGGATGGCCGTGATAGTGCGAGGCATCGATCTTGGCGGTGAAGCCGTCGGTGCCCACCGGCAGCGTGCCGTTCAGCGCGTAATAGGTCTGGTCGTCGCGGCCTTTCGGCAGCAGCGCGGACGCCGTCAGCGATTCGCCGAGCCCGAGCATGCCGTTCTCGGTCGCGCTCAGGATGCCCTGCACGCCCGGATGATTGAAGTCGATGCCCGTGCTGACGTTGAACGGCTTGCGTTCGACGTCGAGTTCGAGCGCCGTCGCGCCGTCGGTGGTTTGCGGCGGCGCGACGTTCACCTTCGCCTTCACGCCCGGAATCATCCCGAGCACGTTGACGTAACGTTCGAACTTCGCCTGCGTGAGCGGCCGGTCCGCCTCCAGGCGTTCGGCCACGGCGCGGATGCGCTTCCCGGCGGCGCCCGGATTGCCCTTCACGATGACCTTCGCGATATAGCCCTCGACCACCGTCATGCGCACGACGCCGTCCTGGAACGCCTGCGCCGGGATGAACGCGAAGGAGAGCGCGTAGCCGTGTTCCTTGTACATCGCGGTGATGCCGTTGGCGGCCTCGATCAGCTGGCCGACGGTCACGTCCTTGCCGACGAACGGCGTGAAGCGCGCGGCGATCGGTTCGAAGGGCAGCGACTTGACGCCTTCGATCTCGACCCTGGACGGCGTGAGGTGATGGGCGAGGAGCGCTTCGAGCGCGGGCGCAGGCGGCGCGACATTCACCGCGACGGGCGCCTTGGGCGGCGTGTTGACTTGCGGCAGGGCATCGAGCGGATTGCCGCCGACGCTGGCTCGGGGTGCGGGCGCGGTCTGCGCCTGCGCGGGGTGTGCCATGGGCGCCGTCAGTGCGGCGAGCATGAGCGCCCGTGTCCAGTCACGGATCTTCATTGTGTTGCCCTCGGTTGGTTGCGAGAACGTCGTGCGTTCGGATGACGCCGCGTTCTTCGTCGTGTGTCGTTATGGGTGCTGCGTGTCTTGCGTGTCTTGCGTGTCTTGCAATTTCACGCAGAGAGCAGGGAAGCGCAGGTTTCGTGGACCGCGCTCCCCTGCCGCGCGCCGGTTTAGCGCCGCGTGCCTCCCAACACGCCGCCTACCACGGCGCCCACCGTGCCCAAAAGGCCGCCGTTGTTGGCGGTGCCGCTGCTGGTGTTGCCGGTGGTGGTCGCGATTCCTGCGCCCGCGCCTGCGCCCGCGGAGGTAGAGGTTTGCGTGCTCGCGACGGTCACGCCGACGGCTGCACCGGTGATCGTCGTCACCGAGCCGAGCACGCCTGCATTGCCGGGCGATCCGGCGGTGCTGGCCGGTGCGCCGGTCAATGCGCCGACCAGTCCGGTGACGGGTGCGAGCAGACCTGCGCTGCCGGCGCCGCTGCCGGTCGATCCCGCGCCGGTTCCCGTGGCGCCCGCCAGCGCGCCGGTGACGCCGCCGACCAGACCCGTGACCGGTGCGAGCACGCCGCCTGCGCCTGCGCCGCTGCCCGTGCCACCGGCCGCGCCCGTCAGGCCGCCGACCAGACCCGTGACCGGTGCGAGCACACCGCCCGCGCCCGAGCCCGTTCCGCCCGCCGCGCCCGTTAAACCGCCGACCAGGCCAGTGACCGGTGCAAGCACGCCGCCCGCGCCCGTACCGGTGCCCCCTGCTGCGCCCGTCAGGCCGCCGAGCAGACCGGTGACCGGCGCGAGCGGATTGGCCGTCGAGCCGCCGTTGACGAGGCCGCCCACCGACGACACCGTTTGTCCCGTCGCCGAAACCAGGTTGCCGACGCCGGCCGTGACCGGATTCGCGCCGGTGCCCGTGACGCTCTTGCCGGCGTTGTCGAGCGTGCCGCCGAGGGTCGTCAGGAGATTGTTGACGGGCGCGCCGAGGCCGGTCACCGAGCCGACCGTCTGCGTCGTCGTGCCGACGACCGAGGTGATCGGCGTGATGGCCTGGCTGACCGTCTGCGTGAGTTGCGTGACCGGCGCGCTGGTGAGCGTGGTATCGAGCACGCCGCCGGTCTGATGGACCGCGTTGCCGACGATGCCGACGATGCTGCCCACCGGCGTCGTCACCGGGGCGAGCGGGGAGAGCGCGCCGGTGCCGAGACTCGACACCAGCGTGCCCGCGCTCGACACCGCGTCGCCCGTCTTCTGGACGACCCCGCCCACGCTGGCGACGGTGGTGCCCACAGGATTGGTGCTGGTGCCGATGGTGCCGAGGCCGGCCGACACGCCGTCGCCCAGCGTGGAGACAGCGCCGCCCACGTTCGATACGACGTCGCCCGCGGCTTTCGTGGTGCCCGGGCTGACGCCCGGCGCGGTCGTCGAGCCGATTGCCGTCCCGATGCCCGTGACCGTGTCGCCTGCCGCGGACACCACGTTGCCTGTTTTATCGACGACAGCCGCGACCGGCTGGACCGGCGTACTGCCCGTGCCGCCGCCGGTGCCGCCACCGGTTCCACCGCCGCCCGTGCCGCCGCCGCTCCCCCCACCGCTTCCACCGCCGCCATTGCCGCCATTGCTGCCGGTGGTGGTCCCCGAACCTCCGCCCGAGCCCGTTCCGGACCCGCCGCCCGAACCGCTGCCGGTTCCACCCGCACCGCCGCCGGTGCCCCCGGCATCGCCCGTGGAGATGCTTCCCGCGCCGCCCGGCGCCTTGCTCACGGACCCCGATCCGCCGCAAGCCGCGAGCGACAGCACGCCCGCAACCGCTGCCGCGATGATGGTGATCCGCAGGGTTTCGCGTCCGATGTGTCTCGTATTCATGTTGGCCCTCGATATGTTGTTTGAACGAACCGCGGGCGAATAACTGCATTAGGTGTGCCATCGCACGGACAGCGCGATCCCGATTCGACGTCGGGCTTACGCAGCGCCAATCGCTTCAAGCACTTGTGGGGGTTGTCGAGAATGATTCTCGTGTGATGACGCGTTGCACCATTTGAAGTGTTTCGGGGAAACGTAACGTTACGAGAAACGGCTCGCGTAACGGATTGGAGGGTTACACGAGACAAACCTGTCAACCCGCACTCGTCATATATCAAACACTCAATCCATGCAGCCGGAATTTAATTCCTTTTTGGACACCAGCAATCGTCGCGCTTACTTAATGGAAGTTCGAAAGGCATGCTATCAAGCGAAGCCAAGCAAAAATTGAACAAAGTTGGGTCAGACGATTATTGATTTTGGGATGGCCATGCGTTATAAATCCTCTCAGCGACACGTCACACGAAATGCTCGCCGCGAGGCGCCAGACGTGTAGACGAGAGCGCAATACAAAACAGAGTTGGATCGCCTTTCGGGGGCTGACACTTAGGGTGCAGCAGAACCGGATGGTAGATGCGGCCAGAGAGAAGCAAACCCATCCGAGGGCCATTAATAATGAAAGCAACCTTCCTGCAGTTTCTTCGCGACAGTCGGGGAATTACCGCCATTGAATACGGACTGATTGCCGGCGTGCTTGCGCTGGGCATCATGGCGGCGGTCGGTGATGTCGCGGACCAGTTGAAAAGTACCTTCCAGGCAATCAAGACAGAACTGTCGAAAACCGGAACCTGAGAGAAACCGGCTTTTCGCCGTTATACGGCAAGACTGCATGTGCGTTTAATGTTCTTCTCGCGCTGGCTCACGCCAGCGCGAGGATGTTTATCGCCTTGCGGTTTTGGAATATAAAAACATCCGGATTAATCCGGATGACGGTATTCGTTTGCCGGCGGATTTGTTTTCGACATGTTCTCGATCGGATCAGCATTATTCACGGGGTGGGCGTGCGCCGTTGCCATGTGCGACTGGCGACGCCGTTCCATCCCCAATGCGCTCGTTCTGGCGGGCGCCGCGTGCGCGCTGGCGCTTGCGGCGGCCCGCCTGTCGCCGTTCGAAACGCCGCCCGGCGCCGGGCTGATCGGACTCGGCGCAGGCTTCGCCGCGCTGCTGCCGTTCTGGCTGCTCGGCATGATGGGCGCCGCCGACGTCAAGACGTTCGCGGTGCTCGGCGCCTGGTGCGGGCCGCGCGCGCTGCTCGGCGTCTGGGTGGCGGCCAGCCTGTGCGCCGCGCTGCATGCGCTGCTGCTGTTCGCGCGCCGCCGCACTACGGTTGCGCTGGACGAGTTGTCCACCGGCATGACGCTCGCCGAACGGCGGCGCAACAGCACGCCGTACGGCGCGCTGCTCGCGGTGGCCGCGCTCTGTCATCTCGCGCTGCATGCCGCCGGAGTGCCCTCATGACGCCCGCACGTCAAACCGGCAGATCCAGCCGCCGCGCCGAACGCGGCAACATGGCAATCGAATTCGCGATCGTGTTCCCGCTGTTCTTCGTGGTGTTCTACGCAATCGTCACCTACAGCCTGATCTTCGTCGCGCAGCAGTCGCTGACGCTCGCGGCCGAGGAGGGCGCACGCGCCGCACTGCGTTTCCAGGATGGCGCGGCAACCGTCGATGACTCCCTCGCGCTGCGCAGCACCGCTGCCTGCACGGCCGCGAAGGGCCTGACGAACTGGCTCGCCGGACTGGCCGACTGCACCGCGACGCCGGCCCCGTGCACCTATGACACCTCGATGCGCTGCATCCAGGTGACGCTCGACTATCAATACGCGCAGCGTCCGCTGGTGCCGACGCTGCCGCTCTTCGGCCTTGCGCTGCCCGACTCGCTCGTGGCGCGCGCGATGGTTCAACTCGATCCGGACAACGTGCTATGAGCACGCGCCTGCTGGTCCACTCGCCCTGACACCATGGCCAATCTCACTCGCACGCTTGCCATCCTGCTGTTTTCGGTCGCGGTCATTCTCGGCATCTTCGCCGTGATGCTCGCGCGCCATCCGGCGCCTTCCCCCGAGCGTGACCGGACGCCGGCGCAGCCCGCCGCGCTCGCCACGCCGCAACGGCTCGCGCCGGTCGTGATCGCCACGCGCGATCTGGCCGCGGGCAAGCCGCTCGACGCCGACGCCCTGACCGTGCGCATGCAGGCCGAACCCGCGCCGGGCACTTTCGGCGATGCGTCCGTGATCGTCGGCCGCGTGCCGCTCGTCGCCGTGCCGAAGGGCGCGCCGCTCACCGCCGAAACGCTGTCGAGCGGCCTCGCGGACGTCGTCGCGCCCGGCGAGCGCGCGGTGGCCGTGCGCATCGACGAGACCAATGCGGTCGGCAATTTCGTGCGGCCGGGCGATTACGTCGACGTCTTCTTCACGCTGAAACGCGAAGGCGCATCGGGTGATGTGGAGATCGGCTCGACGCAGGCGCGCCTGCTCCTGTCGAAGGTGCGCGTGCTGGGCGTGGGCGACGCGTCGATCGGCCGCGCGGGCGGCAAGGAAGCGAAGGATTCCGCGCTGCGTGCAGGCAGTCCGCGCACCGCGGTGCTCTCGGTCCGCACCGCCGACGTCGATGCGCTGACGCTCGCGGAAAACGCCGGCCGTCTGGTGCTCGCGCTGCGCAATTCCGCCGATCCCGAAGCGCCGCCGCCGCACGCGTTCGCACCGCTGTTCGCCGCCGCGAAGCCCGACGACGGCGCCGCGCGCGCCGCCGCCGGCCTCTCGCTCGGCACGCTGGCGGGCGCACGCACCGCGAGTCGCGCGGTGGAACCGGCACGTGTCGCACGCGCGCCGCGCGCGGCGACGGGCGATGGCATCGAAGTGATACGCGGCGGCCGGGCGGAGCAGGTCGCGTACTGACAGTCAGGGCAAGAACGGAACGCGGACAGCGCGGCGAATCACGATGACCAGAAACCAGCAAGACGAAGGCATGAAGAAATCGACGGGATGGAAACGGGCGGCGCTCCTCGGCTGGGTGGTCGTGGTATGCGGCGGCACCGTGCAGACGGCGGCGGGGGAAACAGCGGCTACGACGGCGTCGCCCTCGCGCGGCCAGGTCATTGCGCTGTCGACGGGCGCGCAGATGTCGCTTGCGCCCGGCAAGACGGTGACGCGGGTGGCGATCGGCGATCCGGCCGTCGCCGACGTGAACGTGCTGAAGGGCGGCGGCGTGCTGCTCGTCGGCAAGGCGGCGGGCTCGACCAGCCTGATGCTGTGGCAGCGCGGCAGCGGGACGCCGCTCTCCTATACGGTCGACGTGGCCTCCGGCGCAGGCGCCGCGCTCGCCGAAAGCGACGCGCCGCAAGTCCGCGTGCTCGGCAAGACGGCGGTGCTGACCGGCAGCACGCCGAGCGTCGGCAAGCATCAGCGCGCGGCGGCGGCGGCGCGCGCGTCGGTGGGCAAGGACGGCGCGGTCGTCGATGCCTCGACCATCGCGACCCGCAGCGTCGTGCAGGTGGACGTCAAGGTGGTCGAGTTCAGCAAGTCGGTGCTCAAGGAAGCCGGCTTCAACCTGTTCTCGCAGAATCACGCGGGTTTCGCGTTCGGCACCTTCGCGCCGAGCGCGCTCAGCAACGTGTCGGGCGGCGCGACCAGTCCGCTCGCCGTCACGGCCACCTCGCCGATCGGTTCCGCATTCAACCTGCTGCTCAATTCGACCTCGCGCGGATTGTTCGCCAACCTAAGCTTGCTGGAAGGCAACAATCTGGCGCGCGTGCTGGCGCAGCCGACGCTGGTGGCGCTCTCGGGACAAAGCGCGAGCTTCCTCGCGGGCGGCGAGATTCCGGTGCCGGTGCCGCAGTCGCTCGGCACGACGACGATTGTCTACAAGCCATACGGCATCGGCCTTTCGCTGACGCCGACCGTGCTCGGCCCGGAGCGCATCGCGCTGAAGGTGGCGCCCGAGGCGAGCCAGCTCGACTTCGCGCATGCGATCACCATCGACGGCGTCTCGGTGCCCGCGCTCACCACGCGCCGCGCGGAAACGGCGGTCGAACTCGGCGACGGCGAGAGCTTCGTGATCGGCGGGCTGGTGGATCGCGAGACGGCCTCGAACGTCAACAAGGTGCCGCTGCTCGGCGACCTGCCGATCATCGGCGCGTTCTTCAAGACCTTGCAGTACTCGCAGCAGGACCGCGAACTGGTGATCATCGTGACGCCGCATCTGGTCGCGCCGATCGCCCGCAACGCTCCGTTGCCCGCGACGCCCGGCGAACAGTCCGAGCGCCGCGACGGGCCGGTATGGCGCTCGTTCATCGGCGGCGCATTGTCTGCCGAAGCCGCGCCGGGATTCTCGCGATGACGCCCGTCGAAGCTTCCGCGCTGCCGGCGCGCTTCCTGTGCGCGAGCCCCGACAGCGCGCGGCTCGACTGGCTGCAACGCGCGCTGGCGGGCGCGGGCCCGGTGGAAGCCGCGCCGTGGGACGTGGCCGGACTGACTGGGCGCATCGGCGAGCGGGCGCCGGGCGTCGTCTTCATCGACTTCGGCGCGAGCGGCGACGCCACGCAAGCGAGCCTGCTGGCGCACGCGGCGCGCGACATGTATCCGGCCGTGCCGATCGTCGCGCTGGGCACGCTGGCGACGCCGGCCCCGGCGCTCGCGGCGCTGCGGGCGGGCGTGCGCGATTTCGCCGACGTGAGCGGCGCGCCCGCCGACGTCCTCGCGATCGCGCGGCGTCTGCTGGCCGAACGGCCGGCTCCGCGCAACGAGCCGGTCAGCCGCCAGGGCAAGCTCACGGTGCTGCTCGGCGCGCGCATCGGCGTGGGCGTGAGCACGCTCGCGGCGAACCTGGCGGTGAGCCTGCAAAAACGCGCGGCGGCGGCGCAGCGCACCACGGCGCTGCTCGACCTCGGCCTGCCCGCGGCGGACAGCGCCTTGCTGCTCGACACCCGCAGCGAACTGCATTTCGTCGATGCCGTGCGCAACCTGCGCCGCTTCGACGAGACCTTCGTGAACACCGCCTTCGCGCGTCATCCGAGCGGGCTGGCGCTGACCGCGCTGCCTGCCGATCTCGGCGAGATGCGCGCGATTTCCTTCGCCTCCGCGACAAGCACGCTGAACCGCCTGCGCGCGTATTTCGATCAGCAGATCGTCGATCTGGGCGGCTTCTCGAACCTCGAATTCGTCGGGCAGGCCGTGCGTGCCGCCGACGAAGTCTGGCTCGTGTGCGATCCGAATGTCGCCTCGGCGGTTTCGGCGGTCGCCTTGCTCGACGCCTTGCGCGCGGGCGATGAAAGCGAGCCGGACGAAGCCAAACCACTCGGCCTCGTCGTCAACAAGTTCGACGCCGCGCTCAACTTCGGCGCCGACCAGCTGGCCGAGCGTCTCGACCTGCCGCTCGTCGCGGTGCTCCCGGAGCGGGCCCAGGCGCTCGGACGCGCGGTGAACCAGGGCCGGCTGCTGGCCGAGTGCGCCGAACGCGATCTGTATGTCCGCGCGCTCGCGCCGCTGGTGGCGCGCCTGCACGGTGAAGCACCGGGCGAGGCGGCCGCGCGCGACGCACAGTCGGCAGGCGGCCGTGCGTCCCTCCGCTCGGCGCTGGGCGCCGGGCAATTCCTTCCCAACTTTCTCAGACGGTCATAACGATGGTTCAGGACTTCAGCAAGGACATCGCGTTCGCGAACGATCTGGCCGAAGACGCCGTCGCGTTCGCCCAGTCGCAGCAGTTCCAGGACGTGGCCACGGCCGCGCACGAACATCTGCTGTCGCGCATCGAGGAACTCGGCGCGGAATTCGGCCGCTGGTCGCGCCAGGCGATCCAGCAGTTCGTCGATCTGGAGATGGACAGCTTCGTGCGCCTGCGCCGCATTCCGCTCAATGAGAGCGAAGTGCGGCTGGTGGCGGCGGCGCTGACCAAGGAACTCGCGGGTTTCGGCCCGATCGAGGACCTGCTCGCCGATGCCGCCGTGGAGGACATCCTCATCAACGGCTATAGCGACGTGTATGTGTCGCGGCACGGTATCCTCGAAAAGATTCCGGTGCGCTTCGCCGACAACGCGCACCTGCTGCGCATCGTACGGCGCATTCTCGCGCCGATCGGCCGGCGTCTCGACGAATCGAATCCGATGGTCGATGCGCGCCTGCCCGACGGCGGCCGCGTCAACGTGGTGATCGAGCCGCTGTCGATCGACGGGCCGGTCGTGTCGATCCGCAAGTTCCGCCGCGATCCGCTGCGTCCGGATGACCTGCTCGCGAACGGCACCTTCAATCAGGACATCGCGACGCTGTTGCAGGCGGCGGTCGAGGCGCGCTGCAACGTGCTGGTCTCGGGCGGCACGAGCTCGGGCAAGACCTCGCTGCTCAACGCGCTGGCCTTCTTCATCCCGAAGCACGAACGCGTGGTGACGATCGAGGACACGGCGGAGCTGTCGCTCAACCATCCGCACGTGGTGCGGCTCGAAAGCCGGCCGGGCGGCTTCGACGGCGCGGGTGTCGTGTCGATCCGGGACCTGTTGCGCAATACGCTGCGGATGCGTCCGGACCGCATCATCGTGGGCGAAGTGCGCGGCGGCGAAGTGCTCGAAATGCTCCAGGCGATGAATACCGGCCACGACGGCTCGATGGGCACGGTCCACGCCAGTTCGCCGCGCGAGTGTCTGTACCGGCTGGAAATGCTGGCGGGCTTCGCGGGCTTCCAGGGCACCGAGGCGAGCCTGCGGCGGCAGATTGCCAACGCCATTGATTTCATCGTGCAGATCGGGCGGCTCTCGAACGGCCGGCGCCGGATCCTCTCGGTTACCGAAGTCACCGGCCTTTCGGACAACATCATCGCGATGCAGGAGTTGTATCGCTATGAGCCGTCCGTCGACATGAACGGAGACGAACAGGACCGCTGGAACTGGCTCGGCATTCATCCGAGTTCGCCGAAGCTCGCGAAATTCCGTCAGGCGCAAGGTGTGGCGATGTCGGAAGGCTTCGGGCAGACGGGACGCTTCGGCGGCGGTTTCGGCGGGGGCTTCAGTGGCTAGGGGCGTCGCGCTCGTCGCGATGCTGGCGCTGCTGTGCGCGGCGGCGGCGCTCATGCTGTGGCGGCGCAGCGCCCTGCGGCGTGAACGGGCGCTGGCGGAACGCTTCGTCGAGCGGCAGGTGCAGACCGCAAGCGCGGCGCACGCCGCCGCTCCGCACGCGTCGCACGCGGCACAACCGCCCCGGCCCGCGCCGGGCGCGCCTGCCGCCGAGATGCAGACGGGCGTCCGGGCGCGCATCGCGCAGGTTCGCGCGTTCGTCGGCAGTCTGCTGAACCGCGCGGGCATCGAACGGCCGGGCGCGCTCGTCGCGATCACGCTCGCCGTTGCCGGCTGCGGCGCGCTGTGGGCCGGCGTGCGCGCGGGAGCGGCGATCGGCGCGGGCGTCGCGGCGTTCGTGCTGGTCGCCGTCTACGCGTGGCTGACGTGGCGCGCGCAGAAACGCTACCAGCGCATCGTGCGGCAACTGCCGCCGTTCCTCGACGGCATCGTGCGGATGATCGTCATCGGCCACAGCGTGCCGGCGGCGTTCCAGAGCGCGCTCGGCAGCGCCGAAGCGCCGCTCTCCGAATGCCTGAACCGCGCGCTGCCGATGCTGCGCACCGGCATGGAAATCGATCACGCGCTCGGCGCGGTGGCGCGCATCTACCGCGTGCGCGAACTGGAACTGGTGGGCTCGGTGCTGCGCGTGTCGGTGAAATACGGCGGCCGCTCCGACGTGATGCTCGACCGCATGGCCGCCCTGATGCGCGACCTGGAGCAGGCCGATCGCGAACTCATCGCGCTGTCGACCGAAACGCGGTTGTCGTCGTGGGTGCTCGGACTGCTGCCCATCCTGCTCGGCACGATGGTGATCCTGACCAATCCCGCGTACTTCGACGCCATGTGGACCGACACGCTCGGCAAGCGCCTCGTCTACATGGCGGTGGCGTTGCAGGCGCTCGGCGCGTGGATGCTGTACCGGCTGGCGAGGGTACGGACATGACGATCACGCCTGCCTTGCTCGGCGCGCTCGCGCTCGCCGCCGCCGCGCTGGCCGTGAGCCTGTGCGGCGTGCTGGCGTTCGGCCGCCATCTGCGCATGCAGCGTTCGGCGCGCACGCTCGATCACGCGTTGCAGGATCGTGCGGCGGCGTCGCTGTCGGCCGCCGCTGCTGCTGCGCCGGCCACGCGCCTCACGCCGCCGCCGGCGCGCGGCCTGTTCGCGGCGCTGGGACGCGCGAGCGTTGCGTGGCTCGACACGCCGTTCGGGCGCATCGCGGTGGCGCCGGAAGACCGGCGTTTGCTGGAACGCTGCGGCTATCTCGATGTCCGTGCGCGCGCCCGCTTTCTCGCGGCGCGCATTGTGGGCGCGCTCGGCGCGCCGCTCGCCGTCTTCGCCGTCGCGCATGGCGGCTTGAGCAGCGCGCGCTTCATGCTGCTGATGTTCATGGCGCTTTCGGCGGGTTTCATGGCGCCGAAGTGGTTCGTGCGGCGGCGCGCGCAGGCGCGTCAGCGCGCGGTGGAAAACGAGCTGCCGATGTTCGTCGACCTGTTGCGGCTGCTGCAGGGCGTCGGGCTGTCGCTCGATCAGAGCCTGCAGGTGATGATCCACGACTTCGGCAACGTGCTGCCCGTGCTCGCGCGCGAACTGGCGCTGGCGCAGGCGCAGTTCGTGACCGGCCGCACCCGCGAGCAATCGATGAAACGTCTCGCCACGAGCTACGAAAACGACGACCTCGCCGCCATCGTGCGGCTCATCATCCAGGTCGAGCAGCACGGCGGCGCGGTGCAGGATCCGCTCAAGCAGTTCGGCGACCGGCTGCGCGAGGCGCGCCGCGCGGCGCTGCGGGCGCGCATTGGCAAAGTCACCGTGAAGATGACCGGCGTGATGGTGCTCACGCTGCTGCCCGCGCTGCTGATCATCACGGCCGGGCCGGGTTTCATCGCGGTGGTGCACGCGCTGGCAGGACTTCATCGATAACGGAATGCTCATGACTCTCTCCACGACCCTCTTGCGCCCGCTGCTCGCGGCGCTGCTCTGCGCGACGCTCGGCGCGTGCGCGACCAAGCAGGAGAACGGCTACGGCCTGGGCATCCAGGCGGAACGCCAGGCCGCGCTCGATCAGGCGCAGCAGAAGGACGCGCCGCCTGATACGCCCGGCATGTACCTCGCGCTGATCGACCGGATGCAGGCGCAGGGCTTGTGGTACGCGTCGCTGGCGCACATCGATGCCTACGAGCAGGAATACGGCGAAGCGCCCGACACGATTCTGTTGCGCGCCGATGCGCTGCGTCAGACCGGCCAGCCCGAGGCCAGCGCGGCGGCCTACGCGCGTCTCGCCGATACCCCGCTCGCCGCGCGCGGCCTGCGCGGCCTGGGATTGCTGGCGGGTGCGAAGGGCGATTTCACGCACGCCGCCGAACGTTTCGAGGCGGCTTCGAAACGCGCGCCGACCGATGCCACGATGCTCTCTGACCTCGGTTATGCGCGCTTGCGGATGGGCGATGTCGAAGGCGCGCGCGTGCCGCTGATGAAGGCCGCTGAGCTCGCGCCGGGCAACCCGAAGATCCTGAGCAACGTCGCGCTGTATCTGCTTGCCAGCGGCCAAGCCGCGAATGCGCAAGGACTGATGGACCAGCAGAAGTTCACGGCGGATGTGCAGCAGGCGATCCGCGGCGATGCGAAGCGGGTTGCGGATGCGGCGCGGCCGCGCGTCGCGGCGCGCTGATGTCGCACGAACGAAGTTACCGAACCACGAGGCAACGATGAAACGACTCCCCCTGACGATGCTGGCCGCCGTGCTGGGCGCGGCGCCCGCCGCCGCCTTCGCGCAGGTCGCGAACCCGCCGGCGGCGAGCGAGATCGGCCACGCCACGCAGGCCTGGCTCTCGCTCCAGGCCAGCAATGCCGCTGCCGCGCCCGCGCAGCCGATGCTGGGCGCCGAGGCCAGCGCGGCCTACGACCGCTATTTGAGATCGTTCGAGACGGCGATTCCGGCGCGCTTCGGTTCGTCGCTCGAAGACGCCGGGCGGCCCGCGCTCGACGTCAACTATCACAACGCCAACTGATGCAGTTCCGCAGCCCACGTCATGAAAGCGCACCGCACCTTCCGACCGCACCTTGAGCGCCAGCGCGGCGCGGCGGCGACGCTCGCGGCGATCTGGCTCATCGTGGCGGTCGCGGCGCTGGGCGCGCTCGACATCGGCAATCTGTTTTTCGCACGGCGCGCGTTGCAGAGCGTCGTCGATCTCGCCGCCAGCGCGGGCACGCAGTCGCTGTCGAGTTCGTGCGCGCGCGCGACCTCCGCGGCGACCGGCAGCGCGCTCGTCAACGGCTTCGACGCCAACGCCGCCGGCAACAGCCTGAGCGTCACGTGCGGGCGCTGGGACACGCAGGCGAACGCCGCGCCCGACCATTTCTCGACCAGCGGCATGCCCGTCAACGCCGTCAAGGTGAGCGCGGCGCACATGGTGCCGTACTTCTTCGTCGGACCGTCGAGGCAGGTGACGGCGACGGCCATCGCCCGGGCCACGGACATCGGCTCGTTCTCGATCGGCACGACGCTCGTCAGTCTTGGCGCGGGCCAGCTGAATAGCCTGCTGAACGCGCTGCTCGGCACCAGTCTCAATCTGAACCTGGTGTCGTACCAAGGACTCGCGAACGCCCAGGTGCGCGTGGGCGATCTCGTCACGGCGGCGGGCGTCGGCACCGTGGATCAACTGCTCGGCCTGCAACTCAGCGCGGGCGATATCGCGAAACTCATGCTGAAGGCGCTGCAAACCACGTCCGTCGTGAACGCGAATCTCTCGACGGCGATCGGCGCGATGGGCGCCATCGTCAACGCGAACATTCCGGGCAACCAGACCATCGCGCTCGGCAGCAAGAACGGCTCGCCCGGGCTGCTGTCGATTGCGCTGGCGAACACGCAAAGCGCGCTCGACGCCACCATCAATCCGCTCGAAGCGCTGCTCGTCTCCGCCGAGATCGCGCAGGCGGGCAAGGCAGCCGTCATTCTGAAGCCGAGCATCGACCTGGGGCTGCTCGGTTCAGTGACGCTTTCGGTGCAGATCATCGAGCCGCCGGCGCTGGCCATCGGCGAGGCGGGGCAGGACGGCAACGGCAACTGGCGCACGCAGGCCAGCACGGCGCAAGTGCGGGCGGTCCTCGACGTGAGCCTCGTGAAGCTGCCGAACATCCCGCTCATCCCGTTGCTGAGCGGCCAGATGATTCATCTGCCGCTGTATGTGGATGCGGCGTCCGGCACCGCGTGGCTCGCCTCGACGCAATGCGCCGGTCCGCCGCTGACCCGGCGCTCGGTGATCGGCGTGCAGGGCGGCATCGCCAATGTGTGCGTCGGCGACCTGACGGCCAATGCGGCGTTCGGTGCCTGTTCCGTGCCCGCGACGATTCTCAACGTGCCCGGCGTGGCCAGCGTGAGCCTCGCCGCTGCCCTGCCCGCGACGATGCCCGCGTCGGCGGCGCCGAACATCACGTTCGACGGCGTGAGCGGCAACGCCGACGACTACCAGACCGTGCCGTCCGCGCCGGGCGCATCGCTTGCGAATGCGTTGAGCGGGCTGAACAAGAGCCTCTCGGGCACGCTGAAGATTTCTTCGCCCATCCTGCCGACCGTGCTGACCGATCTGTTGAGCGGCATCGTCACGGGCTTGCTGGGCGGCGTCGTCGCCACGCTGCCGCAACTGCTCACAGGCCTCGACACCGTGCTGCTGCCGGTGCTCCAGGCGCTCGGCGTGCAAGTGGGCGCGAGCACGATCCACGACCTGTCGCTGACCTGCGGCGAGTCGCAACTGGCCTATTGATTGATTGATCGACATGAGACAGAACACCAGAATCGACGGCCTCGACATTCACGTATGGGAGGGCAAGGCCGACATCGTCGAGCGCGTGGTGCGCGCGATGTCCGGCCAGGACGTCGACGTGCTGCGCGCCGACGGCACCGCCATCAGCGCGCCCCGCGACGCCGAGCGTCCCGCTCTCGCGATCATCAGCGTAAGCGTGATCGACCACGGCGCGTTCGTGCTGCGCGACTGGGAGGCGCGGCATACGATGCCGGTCGTGTGGGTCGGCGCGGCGCCGCGCGAGCGCGATCCGTCGGTGTTCCCCGCCGACTATTCGCACATCCTGCCGCTCGACTTCACCGGCGCGGAACTGCGCGCAATGGTCTGCAAGCTCGCGCGGCAACTGCGTGCGCATGGCGAGGATACGCAGGCGTCGGAGGATCTGATCGCGCATGCGGACTGCATGAAGGCGCTGCTGCATGAAGTCGATACCTTCGCCGATTGCGACACCAGCGTGCTGGTGCATGGCGAGACCGGCGTCGGCAAGGAACGCATCGCGCAGTTGCTGCACGAGAAGCACTCGCGCTACGGCGAAGGGCCGTTCGTGCCGGTGAATTGCGGCGCGATTCCGGACGGGCTGTTCGAGTCGCTGTTCTTCGGTCATGCGAAGGGTTCCTTCACGGGCGCGGTGATGGCGCACAAGGGCTATTTCGAACAGGCCAACGGCGGCACGCTGTTCCTCGACGAAATCGGCGATCTGCCGCTTTATCAGCAGGTCAAACTGTTGCGCGTGCTGGAAGACCAGGCGGTCACGCGACTCGGCTCGGCGACGCCGTTGCGCCTCGAATTCAGGCTGATTGCAGCGAGCAACAAGTGCCTGCCGCAGCTCGTGAAGGACGGTGTCTTTCGCGCCGACCTGTATTACCGGCTGGCGGTGATCGAGCTCAAGATTCCGTCGCTGGAGGAACGCGGCGCGCCCGACAAGATCGCGCTGTTCAAGGCGTTCGTCAGCGAAGTGATCGGCAAGGACAAGCTCGATACCTTGCCGGACCTGCCTTACTGGCTCGCGGACGCGGTCGCCGACATCTACTTCCCCGGCAACGTGCGCGAACTGCGCAACCTGGCGGAACGGGTCGGTGTCACCGTGCGACAGCTCGGCGGCTGGGACGAGTCGCGCGTGAAACGCCTGCTGGTGCTGGCGCGCAACCAGCAGCAACCGTCGGCGGGAGAAGGCGCAACCGACCTGCTCGTTGATCGCAGCAAGTGGGACATGAACGAGCGCAACCGGGTGATCGCCGCGCTCGATGCGAACGGCTGGCGCCGGCAGGATACCGCGCAGCATCTCGGCATCAGCCGCAAGGTGTTGTGGGAGAAGATGCGCAAGTTCCAGATCTTCGACGAGGAACCTGAAACCCGGCCGATGTAGCGCCGCGTCGCCGCATTCAAATTGCGGCGCACCAAAAAAAACGCCGGCGCACGCATGCGCCGGCGAAGTTCTGGCTTTACGAGGGCTGCCAGAAGCTCTTGGGAAACCGGTTCTAATTGCTGTACCTCGTTTTCATGCCGCGTTTGCAATGCGCATGGCGTGGCCAGCTTCGCGTCGTTTCGCGGGCGCTTTCGCCGTGCGCACGCCGGGCACCTGGTCGATGCCGAACGCCGGGCGCGCCAGGAAGAAGCCTTGCGCAAGCACATGCGGCCATTGCGCCAGCCACTGCGCCTGCGCGGCGGTCTCAACGCCTTCGACGACGATCGACACCTTGAGCCGCGTCAGCAGCGCGAGCACTGCCGAGAACACCGTGCAGGCATTCGGGCAGCTCGGCGCTTCGGCGAGCAGTTCCTTCGCGATCTTCACCGTGCCGAATTCGATCGGGCCGAGCGCCGCGAGACAGGCATAACCGGTGCCGAAATCGTCCATCGAAATATTGACGCCCTTGTTGCGGAAGCGGCGCACGAGCTTCTTCATGCCCGGAAAACGCGCGAGATCCTCGCTTTCCGACAGCTCCAGTTCGAGGCACTCCGGCGCGACGCCATGCGCGCGGCAGATGCTGTCCATGCGCTCGGCAAAACCGGGCAACGCCGCGATGGACGGCGGCACGTTCACTGCCACCGGATAGTGCGCGCCGCCGGCGGCGCGCCACGCGGCCATGTCGGCGGCCACGCGGTCCATCACGAACCAGGTGAGTTCGAGCATCACATCGGCGTCCTTGAACGCCGCGCAAAATGCGCCTGGCAGCTGCAGTCCGAACTCCGGATGACGCCAGCGAATCAGCGCTTCCATCTGAGCGAGTTCGCCGCTGTCCACCCGATAGATTCCCTGATAGGCGATGCAGAACTCACCAGCCCGCAGGCCCTGGAGTACGCGATGCCTCAATGCATGATCTGAGTCCGGCGCGGCGATCGCTGCGGGCGAGCCGTCTGTCGTTCTTTTCATGCTGATTCCATCCCTCCCCGTTGGTCACGCAAGGAATTGCAGGAGTCGTGCCAGACGTGCGGGCCAGAGGTGATGTCTCGCGAATTCTCCGCGTGTTACGGCTGGATAACGTTTGCGGCGGTGTTTCGTCCTACGGAAGGCCCGGTGGAGTATGAAACGGATGCTTCAGTTACGTAACGTCCCGCCCGTGTTACGCCGCTCGGGGCGGAAAACCTCGCTGGCCGGGACTTCGCGCTTTTGCCGGACCTTTTGCAAGTTGTACGAGCCATGCGTTGAACTTTTGTAATCCGGACGCGTGGCAGAGTTCAATACGTGATGGTCGCGATGATCGTATCGGTATAAGTGCCCGCGCTCGGCGTGGTTTGCGGCGGCACTCGGCCGTAGACGGTAATGGACTGATTCGAGCCCGTGCCGGTGCCGCTCGCGATGCTCGTGCCGTTCGTGCCGTCGCCCCAGGGGAACGTGAGCGCGGCATTGGTGTAGAGCTGGTAGCGGACCTGCTCGCTTCCTCCGCCTTTCGTCATGCGCCGGTCCGCGACGCTCGCGCCGCTGCCGCTGCCCGCCGAGAGTGTGATCGAGTAAGGGTCCTGGTTGGTGCACGTGACGCTCAGCGTGCCGCTCGCGGTGAGCGCGCCGTTCAGCACGCCCGCCGCGCCGAAATTGATGTTGGTCGCGGAAAGGGAGCAGTCGTTGATGACCGTCGCCGATACGGCGAACGAAAGCGGCGTGGAGTTCGCGGTGACCGTCGAGCAGCTGGGCGGCACCAGGACATACGCCTGATAGTTCATTTCCGCCTGTGCCGTGCCGCTGAACAGCGACAGATAGCTTCCTGCAACTACCGTGTTCTGTCCCGCGCCAACCCGGCCATAGATGGTGATGCTCCGGCTCACCGAGGACTGGCCGATCGGAAAGGTCAGGTCCACGGCGACCGGGTCGAAGGACGACCCGCGTGATCCCCAGACCGTGGTCAGCGCGGCATCGGTAAGAAGCTGGTACGTCAGCGTATTCGCGCCGCTGGTGAGCACGCGAGGCAAGATGGTCGAGCCGCCGCTGCCCGTGCCGAAACCGATGCACACGCGCACCGGCGGATTCAGCGCCGCCGGCGTGCAGGTCAGATTTACCGTGCCCGTCGCCCGCACGTCCGTCGAGGTGGCCGGCGTGACCGTGCCGAAGTTCACACCCGACACCGTCGCGCTGCACACCTGCGCCTGCGCCGTGGCGCTCAGCAGCAGGAACGCGAAGAACAGCACGATGCGCTTCATGGCGCCGCCGTTCCGCAGGTGAACGGGCCGAGCGTCGGCAGAGCGTGGGCTTGCGCCTCGTAGGGCACCTGTAGTTCGCAGTGCTTGCCCGCCGGCGCCGCGTCGATCGTATTCGTTTGCGCGAGGTCGTCCACGAAGGCGAGGCCGTCGTAACCCACGATGTACTGCTTGCCGGTCTCGCGATGCGTGATCTGCGTTCCCACGGGCAAGGGCTGGCCGTTCGCACTCAGAAGGAGCAGCTGCGCGCCATGGAAGCCTTGCAGCGGGAAACGCGCGAGCACGCCCGCGCGCGCCTGCGGGGCGAGATTCAGCTGCGTGGTGGCGACGGCGGTATCGGCGGGAAGGCCGAGCGGATCAATGGCGAGATGGTTCGCCTGGTAGGAAACCAGGTCCGGCACCAGCAGATGCCCCGCCGAATTGGTCCTGCCGATTTCGCGATTTTCATGCAGCACGGGCACGCCCGCCACGCCGTCCGTCGAGACGAGCGCGAAGGCGTCGTCGATACGGCGGCCCGCGAGCACGTCGCCGGCCATCAGGACGATGGAGCCGGATGCGTCCAGTTCGCCATAAGTGCGTGAATCGACATTCGCGACGGACGCCAGCACATCGCCGTATCGGCCGCGATAGGTGCCCTGCGCGAGCGACTGCTGGATGCCGTTCTGGCGCGCGGTCTGGACCTGCCAGCCGAAGCCGCCGCCATAGTCGGCCGTCTTCGACACCGCCGCGCCGAAGATCGGCTTGCCGTGATCCGTGCCGGCATTGACGCTGCCGTTCAGCGCGCCGCCGAGCACGAAACTCAGCGCCACGAAGACGCCGGTCGTGCGGGTGTCGCCGAAGTCGTGATAGACGCTCGCGGACAGCGACGCGCCGCGCGGCAGACTGGTCGTATAAGCCAGCGAGCCGATGCGCGAATCGCCGTAATACGGATCGTCCAGGCCGACGAAGCTCGCGCTCGCCGTGCTCGACGAACCGAGCGCGCGCAGCGGTGCGGCGAGCGTCGCGCGATAGGTCGCGCGCGGCACGGGCGTGCCTTCGGCGGCGGCCAGGTCGCTGTAGTGCGGCGTGGCCCGCTGCGCCTGCAAGTCGATGGAAATGGCCGGCGTGCGCCATTGCCAGCCCGCCGCGATCTGGAAGCCGCTGCCGCCGGTCGGGGCTTGCTGCGGAATTGCCGTGGCTTGCGGGGCAATCGACGAGAAGCCGTTGTAGTAGCCGGCCGGATAGACATAGCGCGGCGCCGGATTCTCGCCGCCGTTGCCCGCGCTGCCCGCCACCGCCACATTCAACACGCCCCACTGGCCGATGCCGAACAGCATGCCGACGCCCGCGTTATAGACGCCGCGCGTGATTTCGCTGTGCGCTTCGAGCGTGAATTCGTCGGTGATGCCGCGCCGCAGCGACGCCGACAGCGACGGCTCGCCGGCGTAGTCGAATGACTCGAGCGAATAGGCGCGCCGCACGAAGCCCGCTTCCACCGAAAAATCCGTGAGGCCGCGCGCGAGCAGGCGGGCGTCGATGTAGAGCGGCACCGTGGTCATCACGCTGCGCCCGAGCGTATCGCGGCTCACGATGACGGCTTCGCCCGCGCCGTTGATCGCGGGCACCGCATTGATGACGAACGGTCCCGAAGGCGCATTGCCGCTGAACTGGCGCACGTTGTTCACATACAGGTCGACCGCGCTCGGCACGGCCGCCGAGCCGGCCAGCGCGGGCACCGGATAGGTGATCAGGTCCGGCCGCAGCGAGAAGTCGCGCGACACCTGCGCGCCGCCCATGCGCACCGGCCGCGTCCACGTGAGCGAAGACGAGATGGTGTCGCCGAGACGCGTGGTCACGAGCGTGTCGGTATTCGAATGGGTCCACGAGGTATCGAGCCGCACGTAGCGATGCCGGTCCTCATACCAGTACGCAGTGCCCGTGTTGTCGAACACGCCGCCCGGATAGAAGAAGCGCTGCTCGCTGAAGAGGCCGTATTGCGTCGGCGAGTTGGTCTGCACCGTCGCGTCGTAGTTGATGACGAGGCCGGTGCCGGTGGCGGCCGTCGGCGGGCGCGCGGGCGTGTTGGCGAGCGCGGCCGGCAGACGGCGGGAATCGTTGGTTTCCAGGTTGATGCGCTGCCGCTCCGGCTGGTACGTGTAGCGCAGGCCGGGGACGAAGCCGAGTCCGACGCGGCCCTGGGCGTCGGGACGCAGGTCGTCGGTGCGCAAGCCGAGGTCGCGTAGCTCGTTGATCGTCGTGTAGATCATCGTGTCGGTGATGAAGAACTGCGCGATCTTCTGCGTCGACACGCCGTTGATGGCCACTTCGAGATACAGCTCGCCCGTGGCGCCGCCGCCCGCAACGGGGAAGCCGCCGCGCAAGGCGGCAAGCGTCGCGGGCAGGTCGCCGGCGGCGAGCGTCGCCGGCACGTCATCGGCGCGCGCCGGCACGCAGGTCGAAGTGAATACGCAGACCGGCAGCACCCAGCGCATGCGCCTGAAGGCATGCCTGCGAGTGTGGCACGAGTGCCGGTGGGGCGAGCGCATCCACGGGTCACTGATCAGGTTGCGGTCCGACGACGCTCACGGGCATCGTCACCGGTTCGCCGTTCACGAGCGCCTTGAGCGTCGCCGAGGTCACGCCCGAAGGTGCGCCCTGCACCGGCCAGCGGCGCGCCGCGTGCGGCAGGGCGTATCCAAGGAGGCCGGGGGACACCTGGGTCGAATGGCCATTGGGCCAGTCGAGGTGGACGCGGCTCAGTTGCGCATGGAGATCCGTGTGGTTCGCCGCGCGCAGCATCAGGGTGTCGTGGCCGTCCGGCGCTTCAGTGCGTTCGAGCGACAGCGCAAGTGCAGGCACCTGGTCCTCCTTGGCGCCGACGAACACCGGCACCGAATAACGCAACTGCATGCGTACGCCGGTCGAGGAGGCGGCCTGGCCGTTCGGCAATTCGTCGATCAGCAGCCGATAGGCTTCCTCGCGGACCAGCGGGGTCGTGCTGACGCGCAAGATGCGAACGGTCTGATCGCCACCCGGCGCGACATTGACGATAGGCGGACTCGCGACGATGGCAGAAGTGCGGTCCAGATGATCTGCATCGATCGTTTGCGTCCATGCGAACACACGCACCTGCGCGTAGAGCGGCACGGTGCCGTCGTTATGCAGCGTGAGGGCGGCGGCGGGTTTCTCGGCGGACAGGTCCAGCCGGATCGGCGAAACCTGAAGCGCGGCGCCCCACGCGCTGCCCAGCTGCGAGAGCGTGAGCAGCGCGAACGAGTACAGCAGCCCCCGCCTCACCCGGCGGAGGACTCGACCTGCCTTCGGATCACGCATACCTAAAACGTGATGGTCGCGGTGACCGTCGACGTATAGGTACCCGCTGCCGGAGTGGTCTGCGGCGCGACGCGGCCGTACACCGTCAGCGTCTGTGCCGCACCGTTGCCGGTGCCCGCCACCGTGTCCGTGGCGACCGTTTGCCCCCAGATCAGCGTGCGGGCGGCGTCGCGATAGAGCTGATAGGCGACGGTCGGAACCGGTGTGCCCGTTCCGCCCAGCAAGCGGGCGGGGATGGTTGAGCCGGCGACCGAGCCTGCGTCGAGCCCGACGTTATAGGCCGCGCCGTTCGAACACGTGACCGACAACGTGGTGGTCTGGTCAATGTTCGCGGCAATGACGCCCGAAGTACCGAAGTTCAGCGGATTCGCTGTGATGTTGCAGTCGTTCTGCAATGTCAGGGAGACCACGAAAGTGGTGGTCTTGGTAGCGGCTCGCGCTCCGAAGGGAATAAGGGGCCCCGTGGCTAACGCGAGTGAAATGAATGAAACCGCAATCGAGTGGCGACGCATTCTTCACCTCAGAATATTTTTTTATTGATATGTCCGTGTTCGACAACGTTTGCGCCGTTAGCGCAAAAGCGGTCTACACCTCGGTGGACGTTTCCATTCTTGTTCAATCTTCACACCGAAGACGTAACCGTTTGTAACGAAAGCAACAGATTAACGGAATGCTGCAACGCACTCTTTTAAAAGGCGATTTCTACAACGGCTCTGTTTCGTGTTTGTGTTTTGTCAGCTTCGGCGACCTGGAAATCGGCGAAGTATTGTCCGGTAAGGACGCGATATTGCCCCGCTGCCGAGCAGGCGACGGCGGGCCGACGGGCGTCGGTATCGAGGGTGCAGACTTCGTAGATGGTCAGCGAAACAGCGAGCTCGGCGCTGGTCGCGGCGAGCGTGGAGGGCGCCGCTCCGAACACGAGCAACAGGGTGAGCACCGCGGCCGACGCCGCGAGCGAGCGAATTCGAGATGCCATGGAGTTCACGAGACACGAGGTGAAGTCGGCCGCGAAGCAGGACGGCCGAGTGCGCCAGTCGGCGCGTGTTCTCGTTTACGGCAAATCCTCCATTAACTTGACGAAACGCAGCCGTTTCGGCGTGTCAGGCCGTGGCCGTCTGCGCCACCGGCCGCATGCGTTCGAGCGCGCTGCCGTCTTCGCGGAACAGATGCACGTGGCGAATGCTGAAGCCCGCGTTGAGACGCTGGCCTTCCACGGCGCTCGACTCGCCCGAGCCTTTCACCTGGATCACGAGACCGTTGGCCAGACGCAGATGCAGCAGCGTCTCGCCGCCGAGATGCTCGATCACCATGACCTCGCCGGTCAGGCCGCTGTCGATGTCGCCGCCGCATGACTCGATGAAATGTTCCGGCCGGATGCCGAGCGTCAGCGTCTCGCCTGCCTCGAGCGCGCCGGCGGCAAAGGGCAGCGTGAGCGCCTCGCCGCCCGGCAGCTCGATGGTGACGCCCAGATGGTCCGCGCGCATGACGCGCACGTCCATGAAGTTCATTTTCGGAGAGCCGATGAAGCCGGCGACGAAGCGGTTATGCGGCGTGCGATACAACTCGAGCGGCGAACCGATCTGCTCCACGCGTCCGTGATTCAGCACGACGATGCGATCCGCCATGGTCATGGCTTCGGTCTGATCGTGCGTGACGTAGATCATCGTTGCGTTCAGTTGCTTGTGCAACTTGATGAGCTCGAGGCGCATCTGCACGCGCAGCGCGGCATCAAGATTCGAGAGCGGTTCGTCGAACAGGAAGACCTTCGGCTCGCGCACGATGGAACGCCCGATCGCCACGCGCTGGCGCTGTCCACCGGACAGCGCGCGCGGCCGCCGTTCGAGCAGCTGGCCGATCTGCAGGATTTCCGCCGCGCGCTGCACGCGTTCCTTGATCTGCGCTTCGGGCAGCTTCAGCATGCGCAGCCCGAATGCGATGTTCTCGTACACCGACATGTGCGGATAGAGCGCATACGACTGGAACACCATGGCGACGCCGCGCTGCGACGGTTCGAGTTCGGTGACGTCTTCGCCGCCTATCAGGACTTGCCCGGAGTCGCAGCGTTCGAGACCGGCGATGGTGCGCAGCAAGGTGGACTTGCCGCAACCCGAAGGGCCGACGAAGACCATGAACTCCCGGTCCGTGACTTCGATCTCCACGCCCTTCAGCACGTCCACGCCGCCGAAGGTCTTGCGGATCTGCTGCAAATGAACTGCGCTCATGCGTTGTCTCCAGTGTGCTGCTGCGGCAGCGCAGCATCGGATGCATCGGCGATTTTTGTTCTTGACAACCTGTTCGGGCCAAAATATACAATTGTAAAACCGAAATTACAAGTGAAACGGAGCGTATGATCCGAAGCCGAACGAGGCTTCGTGACAGGCTCGTTGCACGCTCGTTGCACGTCTGGGAGCGCAGCAAAGAAGCACGAACGAACTGAACCCGACCGCATACCCGCTCGATAAAAACCAAGGAGACAGGCATGAAGAAGCGCTTCATCCCGGCCACGCAATTCGGCCCGATCAAACACATCGCGGCAGTGGCGCTACTGGCGGCAAGCGCTGCGTTCGCGGCATCGAATGCGCAAGCCTGGACCTTGAAGGAAGCCGCCCAGCCCTACTCGGGCACCACCATCAAGGCCATCTTCCTGGACCGTCCCGGCTACAAGGCCGCGCAACAGCTCATTCCGCAGTTCGAGAAAGAGACGGGCATCAAGGTGCGCTGGGAAGTCATTCCCTACGAGAACACGCGCGAGAAGGAAGTGTTGAACTTCGTCGGCGGCGGAGATCAGGACATCGTGCTGGTGGACGTGGTGTGGATCGGCGAATTCGCGAGCAACAAGTGGCTCGTGCCCATCAAGAAGTTCACCGACGACCCCAAGCTCGCGGATCCGAACCTGAACCTGAAGGGCTTCTTTCCCATCCTGCTCGATTCGTTCGGGTCGTGGGACAAGGTCACCTACGGCCTGCCGTTCGATAACTACTCGGGCCTGATGTTCTACAACAAGTGCATGTTGAAGGACGCGGGTTTCGACGCACCGCCCAAGACCTGGGACGAACTCCTCAACGTCTATGCGCCGAAGCTCACGAAGGGCGACAAGTTCGCCTTCGCGCTGCAATCGAGGCGTGGCGAAACGCAGTCGGCGGACAGCTTCATGCGCGTGCTGTGGCCCAACGGCGGCTCGCTGCTCGATGCGAAATTCAAGTCGAACCTGATGTCGCCGCAATCGCAGGCGGGCCTCGAATACCGGCAGAAGCTGATGAAATACATGCCGCCGGGCATCGTCGACTTCGATCACGCGGAAGCGGTGAACGCGCTTGCGCAAGGGCAGGTCGCGATGATCACCGAATGGTCCGCGTTCTATCCCACGCTGACCGATCCGAGCAAGTCGAAGCTCGGCAACTGTCTCGCCATTACCACCGAGCCGAAGGGCCCGGCGGGTCTGAAGCCCGCGCTCGGCGGCTTCTCGCTCGCGGTGAACGCGAAGTCGAACGCGAAGAAGCAGGCGGCGTCCTGGCTCTTCATCCAGTGGATCACGTCGGAAGCCATGGCGAAGCCGTATCTCGATGCGGGCGGCGTGCCGGCGCGCATGGCGGTGTACGAGGACAAGGCCGTGCAGGACAAGTATCCGTTCGTCAAGCCGATGGTCGAATCGTGGCAGGGCGGCGTGCCGGATTACCGGCCGCGTTTCCCGGAATGGCCGGCGGTGTCGGAAGTCATCGGCGAATGGGGCAGCAAGATGATGCTGGGCCAGGTGACGGTAAAGGAGGGCGCGCAAACCATCGGTCAGAAGACCGAGGACATCCTCAAGAAAGCGGGCTATTACGACGGCAAGAAGCCTTTGCTGAAGTAACCCGTTCACAGGAACCGGAGGCGATCGAATGGCATCACCCGCACTGCACGCGAGAGGACCGCGCAAGCCCGCGCGCTATTTCGGCATCCTGCCGCGTTCGCCCGCCTTCTGGTTCCTGATTCCCGCCATCGCCGCGCTGGCGATCATTGGCATCTATCCGTTGCTGCTCGCGCTGTACAACTCGTTTCATCAGTACAAGCTCGCGGATCTGGGCTCGGGCACGCCCTTCATCGGGGTCGACAACTACATCGCCACGCTCACCGATCCGTCCTTCTGGGGCGCGCTCGGGCGCACCGCGCTGTTCCTGTGCGTGACCTTGCCGATCGAAGTCGCGCTCGGGCTGTTCGCGGCGCTCATGCTGCATCGGACCGAACTGCCGTGGATGCGCGCGGCGGCCCGCGTGAGCCTCGTAATTCCGATGGCAACCACCTACGCGGTGGTCGGGCTCATCGGGCGGCTGATCTTCAATCGCCAGTTCGGCGTGGCGAACTACCTGACGGGTCTGATCGGCATTCCGCCGCAGGACTGGCTCGCCGACCCGACGCTTGCCTTCGTCTCCGTGATGATCATGGATATCTGGCAATGGACGCCGTTCTGCGCGCTGATCCTGCTCGCGGGACTCTCCATGGTGCCGAAGGAAGCGGAAGAGGCGGCGCGTCTCGAGACGCCGAAGTGGAGCATGATCCTGTGGCACTTGCAGCGGCCTTATCTGCTGCCGGGTCTCACGGCCATCCTGATCCTGCGCTCCGCCGACATGTTGAAGATGTTCGACGCCGTCTTCACGATGACGCGCGGCGGACCCGGCGCCGCGACGGAGTTCATCAGCGTGTACATCCAGCGCGTGGGCTTCCGGCTGTTCGACCAGGGCATGGCGTCCGCGCAGGCCATCATCCTGCTGGTCCTGACCATCGTGCTGTCGCGTCTTTACATTCGTTTCGTGTATCGGGAGGCTGCGTGAGTTCATCTGTCCCGCAGGCGTCGAATGGCGCCCTGTCGTCACGCGCGAAACGCGCCCGCGCCGCGCGCAGGCGCGTCACCGTATGGCATTTCCTGGGCCTTCTGGTGGTGTTCCTGTCGTCGGTCTTTCCGTTCTACTGGATGGTCACGACGAGCCTGAAAAGCCAGGCCGATGCGCTCGCCTACCCGCCGAAGTGGCTCTTCTCGCCCACCTTGCATCACTACTCGGCGGCGCTGTTCGAACATGATGTCGCGGGCAGCCTGCTGAACTCGCTGATCATCGCGAGCAGCACCACCGTGCTCGCGATCCTGCTCGGCGCCCCCGCTGCCTACGCGCTGGCACGCTATGAATTTCGCGGCAAGGAGGACCTGTGGTTCTGGTTCATCTCGAACCGCATGGTGAGCCCCGTGGTGCTGGCCGTGCCGTTCTTCCTGATTGCGACGAAGCTCGAACTGGTGGATACCCATATCGTGCTGATCCTGCTTTACCTGACGTTCTCGTTGCCGATCGTCGTCTGGATCTGCACCGATCAGTTCCGCAACATCCCCATCGAACTCGACGAAGCCGCGCGTCTCGACGGCGCTTCACCCTGGCGCGTGTTCTGGCGCATCAACCTGCCGCTCGCGATGCCGGGCATCGTCGTCTCGGCAATCTTCGCGTTCATCTTCTCGTGGAACGACCTGCTGTATGCGCTCGTGCTGACACGCAGCGACGCCATTACGTCGCCGGTGGCGGCAACGAGCTACATGAGCGGCTATGAATTGCCGTGGGGCGAGATCATGGCGACCGGCACGCTGATCGTCCTGCCGATGGTGGTGTTCGCGCTGGCCGTGTCCGGCCGGCTGGTGCAAGGGCTCACGATGGGCGCGGTCAAATAGAATCACGGCGACCATCATTGAACACTGGAGCAACATGAGCAAGAGCGCACCGACCATCGCCGTGGCGGAAACCGACGAGGCCATCGATTCTGAAGAGGAATTGCAGGCGCGCGTCGCGTGGCATTACTACGTCGGCAACCTGACGCAGCAGGAGATCGCGCAGCGCATCGGCAGCAACCGCGTGCGCGTGAACCGGCTGCTGGCCGCGAGCCGCGAATCGGGTCTCGTGCAGATCACGATCAACAGCAAGATCGCGCCGTGTGTCGCGCTGGAAGAGGCGCTCGCCAAGCGCTTCGGACTGGAGTGCGCGGTCGTCGTGCCGACCGGCGCCGACACCGAAGCCAACAATGCGGCGCTCGGCATCGGCGCGGCGAACTATTTCTCCCGGCAGATCAGCGCGGGACAGACCATCGGGCTCGGCTGGGGCCGCACCATTCGCGCGGTGCTGCGCGCCATGCCGCAGCGCTCCTATGGCGCCATTTCGGCGGTGTCGCTGCAAGGCGGGCTGTCGCATTGCCCGAGCATCAATACCTTCGACATCGTCTCCGACTTCGCCAACATCTGCCGCGCGGACAGCTATCTGTTTGCCGCGCCAATCTATGTGAGCAGCCAGAAGGCACGCGACGTGATCCTGCAGGAAGAGACCGTGCGCGAAACCTATGAACTCGCGCGCAATGCCAGCCTCGCGTTGCTCACCGCAGGCGACTTGACCGAGTCGCTGGTCGTGACCTACGGCATCGACAACCCCGAGCAGCTGCGCACGCTGCAGAAGGCTGGTGCGGTCGGCGACATGCTCGGGCACTTCATGGATGAAGACGGCGAGCTGATCGATCATCCGCTGAACCGGCGCACCGTTGCCATCACGCTGGAAGACCTGCGCAAGATCCGCCGCGTGGTGCTCGTGAGCGGCGGCAAGAAGAAGTTTCATGTGACGCGCGCGGCGTTGCGCGGACGCTATCCGTCCGTGCTCGTGACCGATGAAGAAACCGCGCAGCGCCTGTGCGAGACACCTTGATACCTGACCCATGAGCTCGACCATCGACAGGAATCGCGAGTTTGCCGGCAAGACCGTGCTCGTCACGGGCGCGGGCAAGGGCATTGGTCATGCGACCGTGCATCTGCTGACGGAGCGCGGCGCGCGCGTGATCGCGCTGAGCCGCAGCCCCGCCGATCTCGATGCGCTGCGCAACGAGACCGGCTGCGAAACCATCGCCGTGGATCTCGCCGATGCCAACGCCACGCGCGAGGCCGCACGCAGCGCGCAGCCCGTGGACCTGCTGGTCAACAACGCGGGTCTCGCGGTGCTGCAGCCGTTCCTCGAAACGAGCGTCGAAGCCTTCGACCTGACGATGAACGTCAACCTGCGGGCCGCAATGATCGTCGCGCAGGAATGCGCGAAAAACATGATCGAGCGCGGCGTCGGCGGGTCGATCGTCAACGTGTCGAGTCTCTCGGCGAACGTGGGCTTTGCGTTGCATGCCGCGTATTGCGCATCGAAGGGCGGCATGGACGCGCTGACCCGCGTGATGGCCACCGAGCTCGGACCGCACGGCATTCGCGTGAACGCGGTGCTTCCCACGGTCACGATGACGCCGATGGGCGAACGCGCCTGGAGCGATCCCGCCAAGTCCGGCCCGATGCTGGCGCGCATCCCGATGAATCGCTTCGTGCAGCCGCTCGAAGTGGCGCGCACGATCGCTTATCTGCTCGGTGAGGATTCGAGCATGGTGAGCGGCGTGAGCCTGCTTGTCGATGGCGGATTCCAGGCCTGCTGATCCCGCTTGTTCAACATCAAAGGAAAGATGATGGAAGCACTGGTTCTCGAGGAAGCAAGGCGCATCAGTCTGCGCCCGTTCAGCCTGCCGCAAGTGGTGGGACCGCGCGATGTGCGCATCAAGATTCACACCGTGGGCATCTGCGGCAGCGACATTCATTACTACCAGCATGGGCGCATCGGGCCGTTCGTCGTCAATGAACCGATGGTGCTCGGGCACGAGGCTTCAGGGACCATCGTCGAAGTGGGCGAGGAGGTCACGCACCTGAAGACGGGCGACCGGGTGTGCATGGAGCCGGGCGTGCCCGACATGGAATCGCGCGCCTCGCGCGAGGGGCTGTATAACCTCGACCCGAAGGTGCGCTTCTGGGCCACGCCGCCGGTGCATGGCTGTCTCGCGCCCTATGTCGTGCATTCGGCGGCCTTCACCTACAAGCTGCCGGACAACGTGAGCTTCGCGGAGGGCGCGATCGTCGAACCGCTCTCTATCGGACTGCAAGCCGCGAAGAAGGCCGCGATCAAGCCGGGCGACGTCGCCGTGGTGCTCGGCGCGGGCACGATCGGCATGATGTGCGCGCTGGCCGCGCTCGCGGGCGGGTGCAGCCGCGCGATCGTCTGCGATCTGGTGCAGGAGAAGCTGGATCTGATCGGCGGCGTGCAGGGCGTGACGCCGGTGAATATTCGCGAACGCCGTGCGCTCGACGTGGTCAAGGAACTGACCGATGGCTGGGGCGCTGACATCGTGTTCGAGGCGAGCGGCAACGAGAAGGCCTTCGACGGCATCGTGGACCTGCTGTGTCCGGGCGGCTGTCTCGTGCTGGTCGGCATGCCGCAGCATGCCATTCCGCTCGATGTGGTCGCGGTGCAGATCAAGGAAGCGCGGATCGAATCGGTGTTCCGCTACGCCAATATCTTCCCGCGCGCCATTCAGTTGATTGCCTCCGGCAAGCTCGATGTCAAGCCGTTCATCTCGCGCACGTTCCTGTTTGCGGAAGGCATCAAGGCATTCGAGGAAGCGGCGAGCGGCGTGCCCACTGACGTGAAGGTGCAGATCGTTCTGGAAGAGTGATTCGCGGAGCGCCCGGGTCAGAACAGCGCCTCGGCGACGTGCCACAGCACGCCGGAAGGATCGAACACGAAGCCGACCTTCATTCCCCAGCTCTGCACCGCGGGCGGACGCGCGGGATTGACTGGAAAGCTTCCGCTCAGCGCGGCAGGGTTCGTGTCGCGCCACCAGGCATCGAGATCGCGCACGAGCATCTGCAACATGAAGTTCTCGGCCAGTTCCTTCACGTAGAAGTTCTGCAGGATGAAGCTGAAGCCTTCGGACTTCAGCATCGCGATGTTCTCGTCCTGATGCGTGATGCGAAAGCCGAGTGCTTCATAGAAGCGCTTGGACAACTCGAAGTCTTTAGCGGGAACGAAAGGGCGCAGCGAAAGAAGTTGGCTCATTCGGAAGGTCGGCGAAGTCAAAACGGCAGTGTACCGCGCGCGTCACTCGGTACTATGATGTAACGGTCACCGTGGATCATCGCCGAGGCCGAATGTGAAACGCAAGGATCTGCTCTACATGCTTGTTCTGTCGATTCTTCTGTTTTTTGCGCCGGCCTTCTGCATAGCCTTCATTGCATGCGGATTCGCCGACTTCCAGCGCAGCCGGCAATTCAATCTCGCGAGCTGGCGTCGCTACTTTCTCGGCAATGGCCTGCTCACGTGGGTGCTGTCGCCCTTCAATCTTTTGGTGGATCTGATGTGCACGCGCAATCGCGGCATCTATGTGCTTGCGGATTTGCCCGAAGGGCATCAGGAAGAAATTCGTCACGTCATTGGCGCGTTCCGGAAAAACCTGCCTTATGTTCAGGCGCATCTTGCCGCGCAGATGCCCGACAAGCGCCGGGGCATGTGCTTCGCGCGTTGGTATGGCGTGCCGGTGGAAAGCTCGATCGACTTGCCTGAATTCAGCCGCAGCTTCAAGTATGTGCAGACCATCGGCATATCTGTGTTCAATGAGCGGCAAAGCACCTCGGTCCATTACGGGCCTTTGCGGCTCACGTTACGTTGCCTGTATAACCTGAATCCGGTGCAGGACGAGAACGTTTATATCAATGTGGCGGGGCATCGGCATTACTGGCATGACGAGCCGCTCTTCATCTTCGACGATACCCTCGTGCATCAATCCATCAACGATTCGGACCGCCTGCGCTATTGCATCTTTCTCGACGTGCTGCGGCCCACGCACTTCGGCCGGGTGCTGCATGCGCTCGTGATGGGCGTGCGTTTGAGCGTGATGTCGGTGCGACGCGTGTTCTATGCCAACTGGGAGATGATTCGCTGATTGAGTCACGACAGCGATACGCCGAGCAGCTTGCCCAGTCCATAGGTGCCGCCCGCCGCCACGAGTCCGATCAGCACTTGCCTTGCCGCTGAAAAAAGCGCGCTGCGTCCGTTGAACAGTGAAGTAAAGACGCCGATGCCCGCCAGACCCAGCGCGCTCAATGCCATGCATTGCGCAATGCCGTTCGTGCCGCTCGACCAGAGAAAGGGCACCGCAGGAAACATCGCGCCGATGGCGAACAACGCAAACGACGCCAGCGCGGCCGTCCACGGATTGCCGCCGAGTTCGCGTGGATCGAGACCCAGCTCTTCGCGTGTGAGGGTATCGAGCGCCTTGTCCTTGTCGAGCATGATCTGCGCGGCGATACGGCGCGCTTCCGCTGGTTCAACGCCCTTAGCCTGATAGATGAGCGCGAGTTCGTGGCGCTCGGCGTCGGGCATGTGATCGAGTTCGTCTTTCTCTTTCGCGATCTGCGTGCGCGCCAGTTCCCGTGCGTTGGTGACGGACAGCCATTCGCCGAGCGCCATCGACGTCGCGCCGGCGATCAGGCCGGCGAACGCGGTGAGCAGGACGGCCCGGCTTCCGGCGCCGGCGCCCGCGACGCCCATGATGAGACAGAAGTTCGATACGAGGCCGTCGTTCGCGCCGAGCACGGCAGCGCGCAGGTTGTTGCCGGAGGCCACGCCGCGATGCCATGTTTCGGCTGCAGCAATCGCGCTGCCCTTGTCGAGTCCCTTGTTGCGGCTCACCACGTCCTGCACGATGTCCGCGTGATGGCGTTCTTCCATCGACATCTGCGCGGCATCGGGTTGTCCGGCGTACTTGTCGCGATCGGCCATCTCGTTCGCCGCGACTGAGCGGAGCACGAAGTCAGGTCCGAACACGCTGGCCAGCGTGCGCATGATGCGCGTTTTCAGGCTCAGGCGATGCTCACGAATGGGCACGCCATTCGCCTTGAGCTTCGCCGCCCAGATACTGGCGTGACGGCGCTCGGCGTCGGCCAGTTCGGCATAGACGCGCCGTTTGTCTTCTTGCGGTTCGGCTCGCGCCAGGGTGTCGTAGAGCGCGGCGCTGTCGAGTTCATCGGCGAGATTGGCCGTGAAGCGCCTGAGTTCAGCATGCGAAGCCATGAAATCACCTTGGATGTTTCGTCTTGTACCTCTCAGGGTAATGACGAAGCCGTTCGAGGTTGCCAATAGCCCCATAAGCCACGCTAAGTGCGAATGTCTTCGCGTCTCATCAAGCTGCTCAGGAACTCAGTTGAGCATCCACGTCCACCACGATCTTTCCCTGCGCTGCACCGCTCAGAAAGGCTTCATACGCGGCTTCCGCGCCATGCAGATCGAAGCGGCGCGGGTCCACGCGCGGCGCGAGCCTGCCCGCTTCAGCGAGTCGCGCGGCTACACGCAGCATCTCACCGTGATGAGCGCGATGTTCTCCGGTCAATAGCGGATACAACGTGAACACGCCCGAATAGCTTGCTTCACGGAAGGACAGCGGAGCCAGCGCATGATTGCCCCATCCGAGTGCGCTGACGACATGGCCGAAGTGCCGGACCGCTGCGAAGGATGCGTCGAGCGAGGCGCCGCCGGCCGTGTCCACCACGATGTCGAAACCGGCGCCTTGGGTATGTTCGGCGACGTAGTGTTCGGCGCTCACAGTCTTGTAATCGATCGGTGTGGCGCCCAGGCTTTCGATAAAGGCGTGATCCTTCCGGCTGGCGGTGGCAAACACCTGTGCGCCCAGAGCCCGGGCAAGTTGCACGGCGACGTGTCCCACGCCGCCGGCACCGCCCTGGACCAGCACGGTCTGTCCGGCCTGCACGCGCGCACGGTCCACGATGCCCGCATGAGCGGTGATGAAGGCGAGCGGCAGGGCGGCCGCATCGTGCAAGGAGAGATTCGCGGGCTTGTGGGCGAGCAGCGCGGCATCGACCGAGGCGTATTGCGCGAGCGAACCCTGTATGCCGCCGACGCCGCCGGTCATGCCATACACGGCATCGCCGGGTTTGAAGGCATCGACGCCGGGTCCGACTGCTTCGACGATGCCCGCGATGTCGATGCCCAGCACGAGCGGCAGCGGATGCCGTGCATGCTCTGCGGCGCCTGCACGAATCTTGGTATCTAGCGGATTGAGGCCGCTTGCGGCAATGCGCACAAGTACTTGCCCGGGGCCGGGTTCGGGACGAAGCATGTCGACGAGTTCGAGCGGGCCGTTGTGCCGGTTCAGAACAAGTGCGTGCATGGTGGGCATCGCGAGCTCCTTGAGAGGTTGAACGCTGGTTTTGTTGCGCTCATACTCAGTCATGCAGGCAAGCATGTAAATCCACAGATTCGCACGGCGATCATACAAAAATGAATGGACCCGATCTCGACTGGAGCGACGTGCGTGTGTTCCTCGCCATCGCGCGAAGCGGCACGCTCGGCGCCGCGGCGCGCGCGACAGGCCAGACGCAGCCCACCATGGGCCGCCGCCTGCGCGCGCTGGAGGAAACGCTGGGTCATGTGCTGTTCCAGCGCACGAGCGACGGCTTCGTGCTGACCGATGAAGGCGCGGCGGTCTTGTCGCATGCCGAGCGCATGGAAGAAGAGGCGCTAAGCTTCACGCGCGCGCTGGCCGGACAGGAAGCGTCGCTTACCGGCTTGCTGCGCATCTCGTCGTCGGACTGGTTCGGGGTTCATGTGCTGACGCCGGTATTCGCGCGCTTTCTCGCCAAGCATCCGGATGTGCAGATCGAGCTCGTGACGGATGCGCGCCGCTATAACCTTGCGCGTCGCGAGGCGGACCTCGTGTTCCGCATCACGCCCTTCGATGAGCCTGATGTGGTGCAGCGCAAGCTCATGCATATCGATTACGCACTGTACGGACGCCGCGATCTCGCACAACCTTCCCTGGGCGATGGAACAGGGCAGACACTCATCAGCATGGACAGCGCCTTCGATCATTTGCCGGACGTGCTGTGGGTCAAGCGCGCGCTGCCTAACGCGAGGATCGTCTTCGGCAGCAACAATCGCGATGCCCAGGCGCGGATGTGCGCGTCCGGTGCAGGGTTCGCGGTGCTTCCCTGTCCGCTCGGCGATGCCGATGTCCGCCTGAAACGCTGCGACCTTGGCGAAACACCGCCGGGCCGCGACGTATGGATGGGTTATCACCGCGACCTCAAGCGAGTCGCGCGATTGCGCGCGCTGCTTGAGGAAACGCTGTCTGCTCTAAGCAAAGCTTAGTCATCGCATGTTATCGGCGCGGACTAATTTGCATTGCAACTAACCCTCTTTTTTGCTTGAAACCTTTGAGTTTGTTCAAAGCCAACGCTTACACAAGCCTCAAAGGAATATCGAAGAGAATAGGGCTGCGGAGATTAAGGCAAGTCGATAATGGTCGGGAGCGATTGCGCGTGCCGCCTGTCGAGCTTGTTTTAAAAAGCGAGGCTACAATCCGCTAGCTCTTTCCGCTCGATTTCACGCCGGCTGTCTCCCCGCAGCCGGCCATTTGCGCTATCCGCCATTTCTACTCTTAAGCCGGAGCCGCTCATGACCACACTTGATATCAACGGCCAGACTCATACGGTCGATGCCCCGCCCGACATGCCCGTGTTATGGGTCTTGCGCGATCTCGTCGGACTCACCGGCACCAAGTTCGGCTGCGGCATTGCGCAATGCGGCGCCTGCACGGTTCATCTCGACGGCGTCGCCGTCCGTTCCTGCGTGTTGCCGGTGGCGGCAGTCGGCGAGCGCAAGATCACGACGATCGAAGCAGTCGGCGACACGCCCGCAGGCAAGAAAGTGCAGGCGGCCTGGCGCAAGCTCGATGTCGTGCAATGCGGCTACTGTCAGTCCGGGCAGGTGATGTCCGCCACGGCCCTGCTCGCGACCGTACCCGATCCTGGCGACTCCGACATCGATGCCGCCATGGCCGGCAACATCTGCCGCTGCGGCACTTATCACCGCATTCGCGCCGCCATCAAACAGGCAGCGAAGGAGGCGTGAAATGTCGCAAGGACTGATCGAGGCGGGCCGACATGCGGCTCGTACCGGCTTCTCGCGCCGCGCATTCCTCAAGTGGGGCGTGACGGCGAGCGTGGCCGCGGGCGGCGGACTGCTGGTCGGCTTCAGCCTGCCCGCCGCGAGCCAGGATCAAGGCAAGGGCAAGTCGGTGATCGGCGGCGATGGCGTCGAGACGCCGCAGGACGGCGTGTTCGCGCCGAATGCCTTCGTGCAGATCGACAAGAGCGGCAAGGTCGTGCTCATCATGCCGAAGGTCGAGATGGGCCAGGGCGTCTATACGTCGCTGCCGATGCTGATCGCAGAGGAACTCGAGGTGCCGCTCGATCAGGTCACGATCGATCACGCGCCGCCGAATGAAAAGCTCTTTACCGACCCGCTGCTGGGCGGTCAGCTGACGGGCGGCTCCACGTCCATACGCTATGCGTGGGAGCCTATGCGCAAAGCCGGCGCGGCCGCGCGCATGATGCTCGTCGCGGCAGCCGCGCAGCAGTGGCAATGCGATGCGGCGTCGTGTCAGGCGCAGAGCGGCAAGGTGGTCGATGCATCGGGCGAGCGCAGCGCAAGCTATGGCGATCTCGCCGAAGCTGCCGCGAAGATGCCCGTGCCCACGGACATCAAGCTCAAGGATCCGAAGGACTTCAAGATCATCGGCACGCCGGTGAAGCGGCTCGACTCGCCCGAGAAAGTCGACGGCACCGCGATGTTCGGTCTCGACGTGCGCTTGCCTGACATGGTGTATGCCGCCATCGTCAACTGCCCGGTCTTCGGCGGCACGGTCGTGTCGTTCGACGACAGCGCCGCGAAGAAAGTGCCGGGCGTGCGCCAGGTCGTCAAGTTCGACAACGGCGTCGCGGTCGTCGGCGATCACACGTGGGCCGCGAAGCGCGGTGCGGCTGCGCTGAAGGTCGAATGGAACGAAGGCGCGGGCGCGAAGCTGTCCACGCGACAACTCGTCGACGACATGGCGCAGGCCTCGCAGCGCAGCGGCGCCGTCGCGCGCAAGGAGGGCGATGCCGGCAATGCATTGTCGGGTGCGAAGACGCGCGTGGATGCCGTGTACGTCCAGCCCTTGCTTGCGCATGCAACCATGGAGCCGATCAACTGCACCGTGCATGTGCGCCCGGACGGCTGCGACATCTGGCTCGGGACGCAGGTGCCCACGCGGGTTCGCGATGCCGGCATGCAGGCCACGGGCTTGCCCGCCGACAAGATCGTCGTGCACAACCATCTGCTCGGCGGCGGCTTCGGCAGACGGCTCGAATTCGACATGGCGACGCAGGCGCTCAAGATCGGCAAGGCGCTGGGCGTGCCCGTCAAGGTGACGTGGTCGCGCGAGGAAGACATCCAGCACGACATGTACCGTCCGTGCTATTACGACCAGCTTTCGGCGGGACTCGATGCCAACGGCAAGCCGGTTGCGTGGACGCATCGCATCGTCGGGTCGTCGGTGCTGGCGCGCTTCGCGCCGCCTGCCGTGAAGAATGGCGTGGATCCGGACGCCGTGGAAGTCGCGGCCGATCTCCCCTACGACCTGCCCAATCAACTGATCGATTACGTGCGGCTCGAACCGCATGATGTCCCCACTGCCTTCTGGCGCGGCGTGGGACCGACGCGCGGCACCTTCGTCGTGGAGAGTTTCATCGACGAACTCGCGGCGCAGGCCAAGGCCGATCCGGTCCAGTACCGGCGCGACCTGCTGGGCAAGTCGCCGCGCGCGCGCAACGTGCTCGATGTCGCGACGCAGGCGGCCGGCTGGGGCCAACATGCGCTGCCGCAAGGTCAGGGACGCGGCGTCTCGGTGATGCACGCCTTCGGCAGCTTCTTTTCGATCGTCGCCGATGTGAGCGTCGACAAGGAAGGCGAGGTCAAGGTAGAGCGCATCGTGTGCGCCGTGGATTGCGGCATGGCCGTGAACCCGAACACGATCGAAGCGCAAGTGCAGGGCGGCATCATCTTCGGCATCACGGCGGCGCTCTATAGCGAGATCACGATCAAGGACGGCCGCGTCGAGCAAAGCAATTTCACCGACTATCGCATCCTGCGCATTCATGAAACGCCGCCGGTGGAAGTGCATATCGTCAAGAGCACCGAAGCGCCTGGCGGTATCGGCGAACCCGGGACGGCCGCGCTCGCGCCGGCCATCACCAACGCGATCTACGCGGCAACCGGGAAGCGGCTGAGGCAGCTACCGGTCGGCAGCCAGTTGCGCAGCGCCTGAGGGAGCCCGTCCATGAAGAACGCATTCAAGCCTCTGTTCGCGGCGCTGTATGCGGCAGGCATGGCCTTCTGCCTGTCGCCCTCCGCTGCCACTGCCGCCGATACGGCGAACGACGCGCTCGTCGCACGCGGCGCCTATCTCGCGAAAGCCGGCGACTGTGTCGCGTGTCACTCGATTCCAGGCGGCAAGCCGCTCACGGGCGGCCTGAAGATGATGACGCCCGTCGGCGCCATCTATTCGACCAACATCACGCCGGACCCTGAAACCGGGATCGGCCGTTACACGGAAGAAGACTTTGCGCGCGCCTTGCGCAAGGGCGTGGCGAAGGATGGTCATAACCTCTATCCCGCGATGCCTTATCCGTCGTACGCGAAGATCAACGACGACGACATGCACGCGCTCTATGCGTACTTCATGCATGGCGTCACGCCGGTGAAGCAGGCGAATCGCGAAGCGGACATCAAGTGGCCCATGAACATGCGCTGGCCGCTCAAGTTATGGAATATGGTATTCCTTGAGAACGGCGTGTATCAGAACAAGCAGGGCAAGGATGTCGCGTGGAATCGCGGCGCTTACCTGATTCAGGGGCTGGGACATTGCGGCTCGTGTCATACGCCGCGCGGTATCGCGTTCCAGGAAAAAGCCCTCGATGAAAGCGGCAGCGCGTTCCTGACCGGCAGTCCGCTCGATAACTGGTTCGCCTCGAACCTGACCGGCGAGCACAACACGGGCATCGGCCGCTGGTCGGAACAGGATGTCGCCACGTTTCTGAAAACGGGCGCCAACGCGCATGCCTCGGCATTCGGCTCGATGACGAGCGTCATCAACAACAGTACGCAACATATGGACGATGCCGACATCACCGCCATGGCGCAGTATCTGAAATCCCTGCCGGCAGCAGGCGGCACGGGCGCGCCGGCGTATTCGTATGATCCCAGGGCGACGCGCGTTTCGCTCACGCGGCCGGCCGCTTCGGACGCGGGGGCGCGTGTTTATACGGCGTACTGCATGCATTGCCACGGCGTGGACGGACGTGGTTTCGCACCAATGCTGGCGCCGCTCGCGGGCAATCCGAATGTGCTGGAAAAGGATGCGTCGTCGCTGATCAACGTCACGCTCAACGGCACGGAAGATATCGTCCTTCAGGGCGTCCCCGCGCCTTATCCGATGCCGCGCTATGCACCGGTCCTGAATGACCGGCAGATCGCCGACGTGCTGACCTTCATTCGCGGCGCGTGGAACAACAATACGCCGGCGGTCGCGCCGGACGACGTGGCAAAGATGCGCAAGGCAACCCAGGCGGCGCGCTAGACGGATGCATGGCGTGCGCTTGAGCGGTTTGCCTCACGAAGCAAAGTCGATGACGTCGAGGTGAATGGCACTGGCCGGATGAGCAAGAAACTTCCGGTGTACCCGCGCGCTGATGCGTTCATAGCCATCGCTCAAGGCTTTCAGCAGACGCTCGTCGCTAGCGCCGGCGGGCGCCCAGAAACATTGCTCCAGCGCCTTGCGGGTGATGTTGCACTGAATGGCCTGCTCGCGGGAAAACGCAACGAAACTGACGGACGCACGGTCCGCAGAGATGCTTGCATGGATCGGGAGCTTGCTTGTCATGATCCGACAGGAGTGTCCAGGGCGCCGGTTTTATTGTGTCAGAAATCGACGCATGCGCGCACTCCGGATCGAAAGCGAAACCTGTCTGGATCGCCGGATGTTCCTTACTTCATTCAAGTGAAGAATTCCGCCTTGAGCCTGCCTGGCGGCGAACGTCCGTTCGTTCAAACGAAGTTTGCTTGAGATGGCCTGGCTTGCAAAAGCCTGAGCGCGTCGCACTTGAGTAAGCGATGGCGTTCGCGAACATGTATTTCAGGAAAAATGGAAACAAAACACGGTCCATGTGTACTACTCTAGGAACGATAATCCTAAGCGGCAGTGTCGCCCGGTTCATTGGGCGAATTCACTAGCGCGACAATCCGGCTCGGCAAGCGGAACGTGTCTCGCATTCCCGTCATCACATCGGCAACGTTCACCCGGTCGCTGTTGCGGTGCGCGTCGTCGCGAACAGGAGCGGAACATGAAGAGTCCATCGATGATGGATCCCTGGAGCCGTACCCTGGCCATGCTCGACAAATCGGGCCGGCTGTCCGAGGCAGCCGACAATCCCGCGTCCCTGACGCGAACTCTGGTGCGCAAGGTGCCGGTCAGAGGCAGCTTTGCGCCGGACAACGAGACTGGCCGCGTGAACATTCGCGTGCTCGAACGCCTGAGCGCTTCGACTCTTGCGCTGTCCTGGCACGATCCCACCTCCTTCAACTATTCCGAGCAGGTCTGGTCGCTCTGCACGGCGCGCAAGCGCGGCACGTGCGCATTGAGCGGACAGGCGATCCGGCGCGGTCAGCCGGTGTACCGGCCAAGACGGGTCGGCAGGTCGATACCCCTCAACAGCGGCGCGATGATCCTCGCCCGGGCAGTCATGGTCACGCCGCTGGAGCCGGAAGAAGAGGCGCTCGCCGTCGGATGACGAAAGTCATCTCAGGACAGGCGCGCGTCCCAACTATAGAGAAGACGTTGCACCAGGATTGCGCGTCCTGTTCATTCGTCTGATCGGCAGCTCGACATCGGGCGCTTGATAAAGACCGGATGAAGTAAGAACAGGCTGGTCTAGTGCCTCGTCAGAGCGCGATAAAGGTAATCTTTTGAGCATGAGCGCATCGCCGCGGCGTGCGCCGGATAAGATTTCCTGCAGCACAACTTCGCAGGATTGCAAGGTTATGCCGAAGTTATGGCGCAGCCTCAGACAAGCCATGGACTGTCGCTGCTTGACCGGGCCACGTGGCCGCTTCAAGTGTCGCTCTAGGTGTCGTTCCAAGGCCGCTTCATGTTTCAGGAGGAACAATGGCTACTCTGGCGCAGCTGGAAAACCAGATTCAGGAATTGCAGCGTCGCGCGGATGCCTTGCGCGAGGAAAAGTCACTGGAGGCTATCGCCAGTATCCGCGCGCTCATGCAAGAGTACGGGTTGACCATGTCGGATCTGGTCAAGGCAGGGTTGGGAAAGATGCGCGGCCGTCCTGCCGGCTCGCGGAATACATCAGCCAGGACCGGCAGAGGTCAGGGAACGAAGCTGCCGCCGAAGTATCGCGATCCTGAATCGGGCGCTACCTGGAGCGGTCATGCGCGAGCGCCCGCGTGGATCAAGAATGCGCCGGACCGCAGTGTCTATCTGATCGACGCGGCGGCGGACAAGCCTGCCTCGAGCAGAGCCGCATCGGCTTCGCGCGCCGCGGGTGCGAAGCGTGCGCGCAAGAGCGGCGCGAAGAAGGCCCCGAAGCTGTCGGACCGTGCCGAGCCCGGTACCAGTCAAAGAGCCGCGCAGCGCGCCGTGGCTTGACCCGGTCAAGTCAGCTGGTCAAGCAACGGGCTCCGTTGTGTGGCGTAGTTGCTTGCACGTTCATACGCAAGCCCAAGCCGAAGTACGTCGAGATCCTGCTGCACCGGTCCCATGATCTGCAAGCCCGCCGGTAAGCCGTCCGCATTGAAGCCGGCAGGCGCACTGAGTGCGGGAAGCGAAGCCATCGTGGCGGGGACCACCGTCTCCATCCAGCGGTGATACGAGTCCATATTGCGCCCGGCAATGGCATGAGGCCAGTCGAGTGAGGCATCGAACGGAAAGACCTGGGCCGAAGGCATCACCAGGAAGTCGAAGCGTTCGAATAGCGTATTGATCGCCTGATACCATGCGGACCGCTCGCGCACGGCGCGCGAAATGTCTTCGCTTGTCAGCTTCAGGCCGCGTTCTATCTCCCATACCGCCTCGGGCTTGAGCAGCGCTCGTTTAGCGGTGTCGCGCCAGAGCGGGCCGTTCGTTCCTGAAAACGTCAAGCTGCGCAGATCGATCCAGGCGCGCCACAGGCGTTCCGGATCGAACTCCACGCGCGCGGCTTCCACCACGCAGCCGATGGTGTCGAAATGGCGCAAGGCCGCTTCGCAGGTGGCCATCAAGCCCGGCTCGGTCGGCAAGTGTCCGTTCAGGTCGCCAAGCCAGCCGATGCGCTTGCCCCGCATGTCGCACTCCAGCGCGTGTGCGAAGTCGGCGGGTTGTTCGCTTCTGCGTGAAAGCGGCGCGCGGGCGTCGAAGCCGGCTTGCACGGACAACAGCAGGCCAAGGTCCGGTATCGAACGCGCCATCGGGCCCGCCACGCTGAATTGCTGGAAGAACACGTCGTCGCTTGGCGCATAGGGCACGCATCCGGGCGTCGTGCGAAAGCCGAATACATTGTTGAACGCGGCCGGCGTGCGCAGCGAGCCCATCATGTCCGATCCATCCGCGCAGGGCAGCATGCGCAACGCCACGGCAACAGCCGCGCCGCCGCTGCTGCCGCCGGCGGAGCGCGTCGGGTCGAATGCATTGCGCGTGGTGCCATACACCGGGTTATAGGTGTGGCCGCCCAGGCCGAATTCCGGCGAATTCGTTCGGCCCACGAAGAGCGCGCCGCCTTCGCGCATGCGCTCGAAAATCACCGCATCGGTCTGGCTGACTTCACCGGCGTAGATAGGCGAGCCCTTGCTCGTGACCATGCCCGCAACCGGCAGGATATCTTTCGGCGCTTGCGGAAAGCCGTGCAGCGGCCCGAGGCTGTTGCCCACGGCCAGTTGCGTGTCACGCTCGCCGGCTTGCCTGAGCAAGGCGTCCCTGTCCTGCAATGCCACGATGGCATTGACCACCGGATTGAACCTGTCGATTTGCGCGAGATGAGCCTGCATGACCTCGACGCATGAAACCGCGCGTGAATGAATCGCGCGCGACAGCGCAACGGCGCCGAGGGACACGATATCGTCGCTCGGCGGAAGATCGGGAGTGGCGTCGGATGCGGTCATGGTCTCGTTGAAGATAAGCCGTGGGTTCAGTGATGAAACTGCGGAAGCACGCTGGCCGCGAGTTCCTCGATGATGTCGCGCGCAGGCCGCCGCTCTGACGTCACGTTGAGCGTGACATGATGCGTGCCGTTGTCGCGCATCCGTTGCAGGATGTCGATCAGCGCGCGATGCCCGGTGCGATAGCCCAGCGCAAGCTCGTGCGCCGGTTCGGCGGGATCGTCGGCGAGTTCGAGGCGCATCGCCACACCGAAGGCGCGAAACGCACCGCCCGCCGCGCGCTCCACGGCCGCGCGCCACATGCTGTAGCGGCCGCGCTGTGCTTGCGGTTCGCGGTGATAGGTCATCCAGCCGATCGAATGGCGCGCGATCCAGTCCACGCTCTGGCCGCCCGACCCCACGGCAAGCAACGGAATGGGCGCGGCCTGGCGCGGCAGCAAATAGAACTCGGGCGCGGCATCGCTTGCGTGATCGGGGATGACGGTCGAAGGCGTGGCAACGGCCGCGGCAAGCGTGTCCCAATGCCGTCGATACAACTCGCGCCGTTCCTCCGGATCGCGGCCGAATGCGGCATATTCCGGCGGCCGGTCGCCTGAGCCCACGCCAAGCACGAAGCGTCCGCGCGACAGATCATTCACCGAGAACGCCGCCTTGGCGACATGCAGCGGATGCCGCAGCGTCAGCACGATCGCGCCGCTGATCAGCGCTGCGCGCTGTGTATTCGATGCGAGCGCACCCAACAGCACCCATGGGTCGAGGTGTCCGACGGGGTCCGGATAATCGGCGCTGTTGAGCGGCACGTCGCGCACCCAGAGCGCGCGAAAGCCCAACTGGTCCGCCAGCCGCGCGAGTTCGATCTGCTCGTTGAAGTCGACCACGCTCTGGTGGTCGCCGGTGATCGGCAAGGTCAAGCCGATGGAAAGCGCATTAGGGGCGAACACCTGGTTCGCGATGGAGGACATGACACGCAGGGCATCGGAATGGAGTCGACGTCGATGGTATCACCGCGACTCGTATCGGCGCGTGGATGAAAAAGAGCCCGGCGCCTGTGCGGGGCCGGGCTCCTTCATGCCGCTGATGTGGAATCAGGCGGCGGCGACTGCGGTGCGTCGCGTGACCAGCGACACCGCGAAGGTCACGATCACATTCACGACCAGCGCGATGATGCCGATGTACAGCGGCCAGCTGGCGTCGCCGGCATGCAGCACATAGACCGGCTTGAGTCCTTGCGAGATGGCGAGTCCGGTGCCGAGCACGATGCCGCAGAGCCACCCGAGGAACAGCCCCGGCGTCGTCAGGCGGCGCGTGAAGAGCGTGAACACGATGGCCGGGAAGATCTGCAGGATCCACACGCCACCGAGCAATTGCAGGTCGATGGCATATTGCGTCGGCAGGAACACGATGAACAGCAACGCGCCGAACTTCACGACCAGCGACACGACCTTGGCCGTCGATGCTTCCGAAGCCGGCGTCATGTCGGGCGAGACGAGCGGACGCCAGAGATTGCGCGTGAAGAGATTCGCGGCGCCGATGGACATGATGGCGGCGGGCACGAGCGCGCTGATCGCGATGGCGGCCGCCGCGAAGCCGACGAACCACGACGGAAACAGCGTGCCGAACAGCGCCGGCACCACGTCTGAAGCGGACTTCACGTGGATGCCTGCGGCAATCGCCATATAGCCGAGCAGGGCGATCAGGCCGAGCAGCAGCGTGTAGGCGGGCAGGAAGATCGCGTTCTTGCGCACGGTTGCGGCGGACGACGACGACAGCACCGCGGTCATCGTATGCGGATACATGAACGCGGCAAGCGCCGAACCCAGCGCGAGCGATGCATAGGCGGTGAACTGGCCGGGCTTGAGAATGATGCCGGTCGGACCGCCCTTCGCCTTGAAGTATTGATCGGCGGCGTCGAAGACGTGGCCATAGCCGCCCAGCTTGGCCGGAATCAGCCACACGGCGGCGATCACCACGATATAGATCATGATGTCCTTCACGAAGGCGATCATGGCCGGCGCGCGCAGGCCACTCGTGTAGGTATAGAGCGCGAGGATCACGAACGCGACGATGAGCGGCAGTTCACCCGTCACGCCGAGCCCCTTGATGACGACCTGCATGCCCACCAGTTGCAGCGCGATGTAAGGCATCGTGGCCACGATGCCGGTTATTGCCACGGCTGCTGGAAACCATTTGCCGCCATATTCGCCCTGTACGTAATCGGCGCCGGTGATGTGGTTTTTCGCATGCGCGATTTTCCATAGCTTCGGCATGACGGCGAAGACGAACGGATACACGATGATCGTATAGGGCAGCGCGAAGAAGCCGTACGCGCCTACGGAATAGACGAGCGCGGGCACGGCAATGACGGTGTAGGCCGTATAGAAATCGCCGCCGACCAGGAACCACGAGATCACCACGCCGAACTGACGGCCGCCGAGGCCCCATTCGTGCAACTGGGTGAGATCGCCGCGTTTCCAGCGCGCGGCAAAGAAGCCGACGATGGTCACGAGCGCAAAGAACGCGATGAAGATGCCCATCGCGAGCGGATCGACTGGAGTGAGATCGTTCATTTGAGGCCCCTGTACACGACGTAAAGCAGGAGCGACGTGAGCGGCACCCACAAGAACTGATACCAGTAGAAGAATGGGAATCCGCCGATTGAAGGACGGGTGTCGTTATAGAACGGCAGCCACAGCAAGGCTACGTACGGAATGAGTAGCGCAATCCACAGCCAGGGGCTGCGTGGCGCATCGTTATCGGGTTCCAAGACCTTTCTCCTCGTGAATCTGCGCTGACAAGAACGTGCCGCCGCGTCCGCGCCATTCGATTCGCCGATCGAAGCGAGGACCGCGCCGCCAACGGGTGCGCATTATCCGGGATATTCCGGAATATTGCCGGGAGCTTCAGAGAAGAGATGAACGGAAAAAGCTGTATTACTGATAGCTTTCGGTCGTGATTGACAACCGCAAAGATTACAAAACAATTTCATCGCTAACCGATGCGCGCTTGCCGACTAGCATCGCGCGCTTGCCGCCAAAGCCGCGCACCTTGCGATATTCGAAACCGTTCTGAAGCAGCGCGCGCTTGACCTGGCCCGCGCTCGTATAAGTGGCGAAGCTGGCGTCGTCGCTTGCGATGGCGGCTAGCGAGGCGAACAGTGCAGGCGTCCACATGTCCGGATTTCTGGCAGGCGCAAAGCCGTCGAGATAGATCGCGTCCGCTGTCGTGCCGTCCTGCTTCAGGCGCGGCATGACATCGATCACATCGCCGAAAGCGAGCGTGAGCGTCACTGCGCGTTGTTCCAGTTCAATCCGGTGACTGCCCGTCACGAGCACCGGCCACGCGGCCGCGAGCGTGTCGGCCAAGGGCATGACGGAGGCATCGTCGATGATTGCCGCATGCGCGCGGCGCAGGTCGGCGGCACTGAACGGATGCTTCTCCACCGAAATGAAGTGAAGAGACGCGGGACGTTGAGGATCGGTGCGCCACGCGGCCCAGGTCGCAAGAAAGTTGATGCCCATGCCGAAGCCCGTCTCCAGCACGTCGAAGCGCGGCTTGCCGCGCCATCGTTCGGGCAGGCCATTGCCGTTCAGGAACACATGGCGCGCTTGCGACAACGCCCCGGCGGCGCTGTGATAGATGTCGTCATGACGGGGCGACCAGGGCGTGCCGTCGTCGCGAAACACGAGCGGTGCCGGGACAAGCGGTTCGTGCATGAGCGCAACCCGATGGATCAGGCATCCGGCGACGGTTGATCGAGTGCAATGCCCAGTTCGCCGGCCATGCGCACGACCATTGCACGCAATTGCACGACTTCGTGAGCCAGCCGCTTCTGTTCCGACTTGAGCGCTTCGAATTCCGAAGCCGAAAAGCCTTCGCCGCCTTGCGCCTCGCGCGCAAAAGGCTCGCTTGCGCTCACGCCGATTTCGCCGCACAGCAAGTGCATCCAGCGGCTTTCGCGCTCACCGGGCACGCGCGGCAACCTGACGACACGGGGCGGTTCGTTGCCGGCCAGTTCATCGAGAAAGCTTTCCACCGACGATATGTCCGCAAACGCGTGCAGTCTGGCGCTATTCGCGCGCAGTTCGGCGGCCGTTTGCGGTCCGCGTAGAAAGAGCGTGGCGAGCAGCGCGACCGACTGGCTCGGCACGCCAAGCACGCGGTTGACGTTGTGTTCGAAGCGCGGCACACGGCTGCTGCTGCCCTCGATCACGAGGCTCAGCCGCTTGAGACCGTCGATGGTCGTCAGCACTTCGTCTTCGCTGACGTTCATCACGGGAGAACGCGCAGTCTTCTGGTTGCAACCGGAGGTCAGGGAATTCAGCGACAGCGGATACGTGTCTGGCACCGTATGCTGTTTCTCGACGAGCACGCCAAGCACGCGCGCTTCGAGCAGGGTGAGTTCGCGCAACGCGGGACGGGGAGCGGCTTCGGATGGAGTGTTCATGGCGTCGTTCGGCTTGCTGGAAGACGCCTATCATACCGGTGGGGCGCGCACTGTCTTGCGGCATGGACCCGGACGGCGCGTCGTTCTGGTGCATGAGTTGGCATCGAGTTTATCGGCTTGCGAGTTTTTACGAGGATCCAAACCGTTTTATCGATTGGCATTGAAGTTGCTTTTTTGTATTCGGCACTGGGCTGCCCACGCAAACGATGCGCGGTACGATCGACCTTGCTGAGTCGACTTACCTGCACGCATCTCGCTTCGAGGTCGCCTAACGGCGTGACCGGTATGACCGGCGCGCCGCGTCTTTCAGGCTCTTCAGGCATTGCGGGAGTGCAACCAGAAATACGAACGCCGGGGCACCGCCACCCCGGCTTGCACTTCATATGGAAGACCGGTTATGACGCAAGCATTCTTCAACGAGATGTTCGAGCGCAACGATCTCGAAGCGCGGGGCATGCCGGCAGCGGCGTTTCGCGCGGCGGGCGATCCCCGCACGCATTACCGCGACTTCATGAACTGGCTGACCGTGCAAAGCGAGCAGCAGATCGACATCAAGCGTGCGGAAGCCGATCTCAACTTCAGGCGCGTCGGCATCACCTTCGCGGTGTATGGCACCAGCGACGTGCCGGGCATCATTCCCGAGCGCACGATTCCCTTCGACGTCATCCCGCGCATCTTCCCCGCCGATGAATGGCGCGCGCTCGAACGCGGCCTGCGGCAACGCGTGAATACGCTCAATCGCTTCATTCACGACATCTATCACGAGCAGGACATCATCCGCGCGGGCATCATTCCCGAGGCGCAGATTCTCGGCAACGCGCAGTATCGGCCGCAGATGCGCGGCGTGAACGTGGCGCGCGACATCTATGCGCATATCGCCGGCATCGATATCGTGCGCGCGGGACAGGGCGAGTTCTACGTGCTGGAGGATAACCTGCGCGTGCCGTCGGGCGTGTCGTACATGCTCGAGAACCGCAAGATGATGATGCGGCTTTTTCCGGATCTCTTCGCGCGCAATCGCGTGGCGCCGGTCGCGCATTATCCGGATCTCCTGCTCGATACCTTGCGCGCCGCCGCGCCCGCCGCCGCCGGGAATCCGACCATCGTCGTGATGACGCCCGGCATGTACAACTCGGCGTATTTCGAGCATGCGTTCCTGGCCCAGCAGATGGGCGTGGAGCTGGTCGAGGGACAGGATCTGTTCGTCGATGACCATCAGGTCTTCATGCGCACCACGCAGGGACCGCAGCGGGTCGATGTCATCTATCGTCGCGTGGACGACGACTTTCTCGATCCGCTCGTCTTCCGTCAGGATTCGGCGCTCGGGGTGCCGGGTCTGATCGACGCATACCGGATGGGCAATGTATCGCTATGCAATGCAGTGGGCACCGGCATTGCCGATGACAAGTCCATTTATCCGTACGTACCGGACATGGTGCGTTTCTATCTGGGTGAAGAACCCATACTGAACAACGTGCCGACCTGGATGTGCCGCAAGCCCGACGATCTCAAGTATGTGCTCGATCATCTGCCCGAACTCGTCGTGAAGGAAACCCACGGCGCGGGCGGCTATGGGATGCTGGTGGGACCCGCGTCCACTACGGCGCAGATCGCGGAATTTCGCGCGGTGCTGGAGGCGCATCCGGAGAAGTACATTGCGCAGCCGACGCTGGCGCTGTCCACCTGCCCGACCTACGTGGACGCGGGCATTGCGCCGCGTCATATCGACCTGCGTCCGTTCGTGCTCTCGGGTACCGACGTGCGCATGGTGCCGGGCGGACTGACGCGAGTGGCGTTGCGTGAAGGATCGCTGGTGGTCAATTCGTCCCAAGGCGGCGGAACCAAGGACACGTGGGTACTGGAGCGCTAGAACATTCACTGACGAAAGCTTGAGCATGGCACGCCATGCGGTATTGAAGACAACGACAAACCACCGGGAACACCCATGCTGAGCCGTACCGCGGATCATCTCTTCTGGATGGCGCGCTATACCGAACGCGCCGAAAACACTGCCCGGATGCTCGACGCGAACTATCAGCTTTCGCTCCTGCCGCAGTCCGACGAATACGCGGAACTGGGCTGGCGCGCGATGTTGTCGATATCGGAGTTGAGCGGGATCTATTCAGCGGCGCACCATGGCATGAAGAGCCGTGACGTAATTGATTTCATGGCGGCCGACCTCTCCAATCCTTCGTCGATCATCAGTTGCCTGCGGGCCGCGCGCGAGAATGCGCGCGCCGTGCGCAGTTCCACCAACAGCGAATTGTGGGAGTCGCTCAATACGACCTGGCTCGACGGTCAGCGCATGCTCGCCGATGGCATTCTCGAACGCGAGCCTTATACCTTCTTCGAATGGGTGAAGTTCCGCTCGCATCTGTCGCGCGGCGTGCAGCTGGGCACGCTGGTGAAGGACGATGCTTTTTATTTCATGCGTCTCGGGACTTTCATCGAACGCGCGGACAATACGGCGCGGATTCTCGATGTGAAGTTCGAGATGATGGAGCAACGCGACGATACCGCCGCGCAGCCGTTCGACTATCACCACTGGGTGGCGGTGCTGGGTTCGGTGTCGGGCTTCGAGGTGTATCGGCGGGTGTATCGCGATGTCATCACGCCGGAGCGCGTTGCCGGACTGCTGATCCTGTATGGCGACTGGCCGCGTTCGCTTGCCGCGAGCATCGCCGAAGTGGAGCAGCTGATCGCGCAGGTCACGAAGGGCCGCGACACGGATGCCGGGCGACTGGCGGCGGAGTTGAGCGCGGAACTGAGGAACGGGCGGATCGGCGACATCCTGCAAGCCGGATTGCATGCCTACCTCGTCAGTTTCCTTGCGCGCGTGAATGACCTGGCGGGCCGGGTGAGCCGCGAATTCCTGTTGCCGATTGCGCCTGAGCCTGAGACTGAGCCTGAGCAGACCCAGTCCCAGTCCCAGTCCCAGTCCCAGACGCTGTCGCTGTCGCAAACCCAGACGCAATCGCAGAGCAAGGGCTGAACGCGTGCCTTGGGCTTCAGCGTTTGGCCGCCGCCGCGACGACGCGATGCACGAAGCGCAGCTTGTCGAGGACCGGAGGCGCAAGCGTGAACGGATAACCGTCCGGCATGCCGAGACTGCGATTCAGGCTATTGAGCACATAGGTCAGCGGATACCAGCGCTTCATCAGGTTATCGAAGCTGGCGTCCTCGACAGGCGTCTGGTCGGTGAGCGTCGGCTCGTCCGGCGTGTCCGGCACGAGCACGAGGCCGCAGGACACCGCCGTGTCGAGCGTGTCGACGATATGCAGGTAGTGCGCCCAGGTTTCCGCCCAGTCTTCCCAGGGATGCATCGTCGCGTAAGCGCTGATGAAGTTGTCCTCCCACTGCGCGGGCGGTCCTTCGTGATAGTGGCGGTCGAGTGCGGCGGCGTAGTCGGCCTGTTCATCGCCGAAGGCCGTACGGAACGGGTTGATGCGCCCGGTATCGGCGATCAGCCGGTCGAAGAAATAGTGTCCGGACTCGTGCCGGAAATGCCCGAGCAGCGTGCGATACGGCTCGTGCAGCGAAGCGCGCGTTTTCTCGCGATGCGCGTCGTCGGCTTCGGCGACGTTGAGCGTGATGATGCCGTTGTTGTGCCCGGTCATCACGCCGTGGCCTTGCGAATCAGCTTCGAGGAACTGGAATTCGAGGCCGCGCTCGGGGTCGGTCTGGCGCGAGACAACTTCGAGGCCGAGTTCGGCGAAGGTATAGAGCAGCCGGCGCTTGGCCGCTTCGATGCGATACCAGAAGACGCGGTTATCTGGATTCGACAGATTGGGAATCACGCTGGTGAGCTGGCAGGAGCAGCACAAGGCATCCGCGGGCGTGTCCTCATCGGTGGCAGGAACGACCCAGTTGCAGACGTTCTCGACGGCGTAGTTGTGGCACGGCCGATAAAGCTGATCATTCGCGAGCGGATGCAGACTGCGCCAGCGGCCGTCTTCGGTTTCGTCGAATGCGCTGATCTGATTGATCTCGGGAATGTAACCGAGTCGCGCGCCACACTTTTCGCAATGCGTGTTTTCGAAAAAAACAAGCTGATTGCAACGGTTGCAGTGGAAGGTTTTCATCGTGTGGCCGGTATGAGTAAAGCCGCGCGGGATGGAGATTGCGGGCGCTGGCGGCGGAGCTTTGCGCAAGCTTCGTGCCGCGCGGGCGAGAAGGCTTCCACGACTAGCACGAGCGCGCGGGCCGTCTTTTTCGGTGCGCGGCGTCATTCGATTTGAACAAAGGAGTGCGGTGTGTCCATTCGTGTCGCGTTGAACCATGTCACGCATTATCGTTACGACCGGCTCGTCGGTCTCTCGCCACAAGTCGTGCGTCTGCGGCCGGCTCCGCATTGCCGTACGCCGGTCGTGTCGTATTCGATGCGCGTTGAACCCGAAGAACATTTCATCAACTGGCAGCAGGACGCGTTCGCCAATTACCAGGCGCGGCTCGTGTTTCCCGAGAAAACGCGCGAGTTCAAGGTGACGGTCGATCTCGTCGCCGAGATGGCCGTCTACAATCCGTTCGACTTTTTTCTGGAACCGGCTGCGGAAAAATTTCCGTTCGCTTATGCGCCGGAATTGCTGCACGACCTCGCGCCGTACATGGTCAAGCGCGAGCCGACGCCGCGATTTGCGACTTTCGTCGAAAGTATCGATCGCACGCCGCAGCCGACCGTGGATTTCCTCGTTGCGCTGAACCAGCGGCTGGCGAATGAAATCCGCTATCTGATCCGCATGGAGCCCGGCGTGCAGACGCCGGAGGAAACGCTCGAAACGGCGGCGGGATCGTGTCGCGATTCCGGCTGGCTGCTGGTCGAGGCGCTGCGGCATCTCGGGCTGGCTGCGCGTTTCGTATCGGGCTACCTGCTGCAACTGGCGCCGGACACGAAATCGCTCGATGGTCCGAGCGGCACCGAAGTCGACTTCACCGATCTCCATGCCTGGTGCGAGGTGTACTTGCCGGGCGCGGGCTGGATCGGCTTCGATCCGACCTCGGGCCTGCTGGCGGGAGAGGGCCACATTCCCGTCGCCTGCACGCCCGAGCCCGACAGCGCCGCGCCCGTCTCCGGCGCGGTGGACAAGAGCGAAGTGGCGTTCGATCACACGATGTCCATCGCACGCGTGCTGGAAACGCCGCGCGTGACCAAGCCGTACAGCGAGGAAGACTGGCAGGCCGTGCTGCGCATGGGCGAGCAGGTGGACGTCAAGCTGGACGAAGGCGATGTGCGCCTGACGATGGGCGGCGAGCCGACCTATGTGTCGGTGCGCGACCGCGATGCACCGGAATGGAACACCGATGCGCTGGGTCCGACGAAGCGCGCCTACGCGGTGTCGCTGATGGACAAGTTGCGCGCGCAGTACGGTGCTCGCGGCTTTTTGCATATCGGGCAAGGCAAGTGGTACCCGGGCGAACAGCTTCCGCGCTGGGCGCTTTCCCTGTTCTGGCGCGCGGACGGCGAGCCCTGCTGGCACGATCCAGCGTTGTTCGCGGACGAGCGTCAGCCGGCGTCTTTTACCTCCGACGATGCCGGGCGTTTTATCCGGCATCTTGCATGCAAGCTTTCGCTGGATGCGAAATACGTTCAGCCCGCCTACGAGGACACGTGGTACTACCTGTGGCGCGAGCGCCGGCTGCCGGTGAACGTCGATCCGTTCGACTCGCGTCTCGATGACGAACTCGAACGCGCGCGCCTGCGCCGGGTCTTCGACGCCGGTCTGCCTTCCGTGACCGGCTATGTGCTGCCCATTTCCCGCGACGAAGGCCCCGCGTTGCAGCCCGGCGTGTGGACGAGCGGTCCGTGGTTTTTCCGCGATGAGCGCATGTATCTGATCCCCGGCGATTCGCCGATGGGCTACCGCTTGCCGCTGGAGTCGCTGCCCTGGGTTTCGCAGGCCGACTATCCGTGGCAGCACCAGCACGACCCTTTCGCTCCGCCCGTGCCGCTGCGTACGGCAACGGAATTACGCATGCAATATGCCGATCTGGATGTTGCATCAGGCATGCAAAATACCGGCTCGGCGGACGCGGTCGCTCGGGGCGAAAGCGGTGCTTCGACCAGCGGCGCGAGTGCAGGCCTTCCCCGGCGCGGTCAATCCGCCGCCGACACCCTCCGCACGGCGCTCTGCGTGGAAGCACGCGATCCGGCGCGCGCCGCCGGACCCAAAGCGGAAGCCGAGGCGTTCGAGAAACTCGGCAACGGCAACAAGCTGATCCACGTGTTCATGCCGCCGCTGACCGCGCTCGATGACTACCTGGACCTGCTGGCCGCCGTCGAATCGACCGCCGCCGATCTCGCCATGCCGGTGATCGTCGAGGGCTATCCGCCGCCGCGTGATCCGCGTCTGAAGATGCTGCAGGTCACGCCGGACCCGGGCGTGATCGAAGTGAACATTCATCCGGCGGCAAACTGGACAGAACTCGTCGAGCACACCGAGTTCCTGTACGCGGCTGCCCACGAGACCTACCTGAGCCCGGAGAAGTTCATGCTCGACGGCCGCCACACCGGCACTGGCGGCGGCAATCACTTCGTGCTCGGCGGGGCCACGCCCGGGGACAGCCCGTTCCTGCGGCGTCCTGATGTGCTCGCCAGCCTCATCGCGTACTGGCTCAATCATCCTTCGCTGTCGATGCTGTTCTCGGGTCTCTTCATCGGGCCGACCAGCCAGGCGCCGCGCGTGGACCAGGCGCGCAACGACCAGGTCTTCGAACTCGAGCTGGCGTTCGCCGAATTGCAGCATCAGTTGGACCGGCTCGGCGGGCGCGACAGTGCGGCGGTGCCGCCGTGGCTCATCGACCGCATCCTGCGCAATATCCTGATCGACGTGACGGGCAACACGCATCGCGCGGAATTCTGCATCGACAAGCTGTATTCGCCGGAGGGCGCCACCGGCAGGCTCGGGCTGCTCGAACTGCGCGGCTTTGAAATGCCGCCGCATGCGCGCATGAGTCTGGTGCAGCAACTATTGCTGCTCGCGCTGGTGGCGCGCTTCTGGGACACGCCCTACACGACGCGCCTGACGCGCTGGGGCACCGAGCTGCATGACCGCTTCATGCTCAGTACCTTCGTGCAAATGGATTTCGATGACGTACTCGCCGAGTTGCGCGAGGCCGGCTTCGCCTTCGAGCGCAGCTGGTTCGAACCGCATTTTGAATTCCGTTTCCCGCTGGTGGGTTCATACGACACCAACGGCATCGCGCTGACCATCCGCAACGCGCTCGAACCGTGGCACGTGATGGGCGAAGAGGGTTCCGCCGGCGGCACGGTGCGTTACGTGGATTCGTCCGTCGAGCGGCTGGAGGTGCGCGCGCTGGGGTTGAACGGCAACCGGCACGTCGTGACCGTGAACGGCGCAACGCTGCCGTTGCAGCCGACCGGACGCGTCGGCGATTACGTCGCGGGCGTGCGGTTTCGGGCGTGGTCGCAGGCGGCGTCGCTGCATCCGACCATCGGCGTGCATGCGCCGCTCACCTTCGATATCGTCGACACCTGGACGGGGCGCGCCATCGGCGGGTGCCAGTACCATGTCGCGCATCCCGGCGGACGCAACTACCAGACTTTCCCGGTCAACGCCTATGAAGCAGAAAGCCGCCGCCGCGCCCGCTTCTTCGCGACCGGACACACGCCCGGCACGATGTCCGTCGAAGCGCGCGAACGCAGCCTTGAATTTCCGTTCACGCTCGACCTGCGTTATCGTTGAAATGCATTCATCATTCAAAAGATAAGCGGGAAGACTTTGGCCTATCAATCGACCTTGCCCTTCGACATCGCCGCCGCCCGCGCCGATGCGCTCGCGCTGCTGCGCACGTTGCCGGGGCGGCCGGGGCACTGGGACGAGTTGCGCGCTGCCTCGGGCGCCTTGCGCGAGCCGTGGCGGCAGTTCTTCGATCTGCTGGGCGAGCAGGGCATTGCGCGCCTCGACGACGGCGTCGCCGCGGTGGCCCAGCAAGTGCGCGACAACGACATCACCTACAACGTCTATGCCGACAACGGCAAGCCGCGTGCGTGGTCGCTCGACCTGTTGCCGCTCATCATCGACGAGGCGGAGTGGGCGGGCATCGAGCGAGGCGTCGCGCAGCGCGCGCGGCTGATGGAAGCCATCGTCGCCGATGTCTATGGCCCGCAGACCTTGCTGCAGCGCGGTCTGCTGCCCGCTGCGCTCGTGTTCGGAAATCCGGGCTATCTGCGTTCGGTGAAGGGCTTCGTGCCGCCGCTCGGGCGCTTCCTGCAGATCGTCGCGGTCGATCTCGCGCGTGCGCCCTCGGGCGAGTGGACCGTGATCGCGCATCGCACCGAGGTGCCGTCGGGTCTGGGCTACGTGCTGGAGAACCGGCTGATCGTCGCGAGCCTGTTCGCCGATCCGTTCCGCGCGATGCGCGTGAGCCGGCTCGCGGCGTCCTATGCGCAGCTGATTGCGACCATCGCGCAGGCCGCGCGCGCCACGATGCGCGACGACGAAGGCGGCCGCAGCAGCGCGGACGACGTGCCGCACATCGCGTTGCTGAGTCCCGGCCCGTTCAGCGAAACCTATTTCGAACATGTGTTCCTGGCGCGCTATTTCGGCGTGACGCTCGTGGAAGGCAAGGACCTCACGGTGCGTAATGACAAGCTCTATCTGAAGACGCTGGCCGGCCTGTCGCGCGTGCATGCCGTACTGCGCCGTCTCGACGACGCCTTCTGCGACCCGGTCGAACTGCGCGCCGATTCGAGCATCGGCGTGCCCGGTCTGCTGCAGGTCATGCGCGCGGGCAACGTGATGGTGTCGAACGTGCCGGGCGCGGGCTTCACGGAATCGCCCGCATTGAACGCGTTCCTCCCGGGCATCGCGCGGGCCCTGCTCGGCGAGACGCTCGAACTGCCCACCGTGCCGACCTGGTGGTGCGGCGAGGAAGCGGCCCGTCGCGAGGCCTTCGAACGATTCGACAGCGCACTCATCGCCCCGACCTGGCCGGGTGCGCAGGCGGACCGAGCGCCGGGCATCGATGCGGGCGTGCAGGTGCTGGCGGACTGGCGCGAGCGCATCGAGCGCGCGCCGGATGTCTTCACCATTCAGGCGCATCAGCCGTTCTCGTGTGCGCCGCGCTTTCACGATGGCGCGCTGGGTTCGCGCCCCTGCGTGCTGCGCGCCTATGCGGTCGCCAATCCCGAGGGCGGCTGGAGCGTCGTGCCGGGCGGCTTCACGCGGCTGGCGGCCGACCATCGCGCGACGGTGTCGATGCAGTTCGGCGGCAGCAGCGTCGATACCTGGGTGATGTCGAGCCAGGCGGGCGGTTCGGTATCGCTGCGTCCCACGCCGATCCGGCCCGGCGATCTTCGCAAACATCGGACCGTGTCGAGCCGGGCGGCCGAGAATCTTTTCTGGGCCGGCCGTTACGGCGAACGTGCCGAAAACAATGTGCGCCTGTGCCGTCTGCTGCTCGGCATGCTCGAAGGAAGCGATGCCGAGGAACTGTTTCCGACGCTGGCCGAACTGGCCGCGCAAAGCGGCCTGATCCCGTCGGGCGATACGCTCGCGCGCGCCACGCCACAAGCATTCGAACGCGTGTTGATCGCGGGCTTGCCGGAGACGCGCATCGGCACCAGCATCGGCAGCAATCTCGCGGATCAGGCGCGCGTGGGCGGCGAGATTCGCGACCGGCTCTCGACCGATCACTGGCGCGTCATTCTCGCGTCGCGCAACGACTTTCGTGATGCGCTCGTGCGCCTCGATCTCGACGAGTCTCGCCCCGAAGGCATCCCGCGTCTCGGCCGCAGCTACGATCGCGTGTTGCTGATGAACGCGCTCGAACATCTCGCGACCCAGCTCTGCGCGATCAGCGGCGCACAGGGCGACCGCATGACGCGCGACGAAGCATGGCGCCTGCTGTTCATCGGCCGGCATATTGAACGCGTTTCGACGATGGCGACCATCCTGCGCGTGGTCGCCGAATGCGGCACGCTGGCTTCGCCCGCAGGCTTCGACCTGCTTCTGCAATTGTTCGACAGCACGCTGACCTATCGCTCGCTATATCCGGGAAGACTCGAAGTGCCGGCGTTGATCGATCTCATCGTCGTCGATCAGACGAACCCGCGCGGGCTATACGGCGTCCATGCGCGCTTGCGCGTGAAGCTCGAGGAAATCGCGGCGGCGGCAGGCGGCGCACGGCGCTTGCAAGCCACGCGCTTCGCCGATCTGCTCGCGCCTGCCGACGCCTTGCCGCCGCTCGCCACGCTGTGCGAAACGCGCGGAGCCGGCCGCCATGATGCGCTGGTTGGGTTGTGCGACAGGCTGGTTGCATCGATGAACGCCGCGTCCAACGAAGTGAGCGCGCGCTATTTCAGCCACGCGAACACGCCGGCCGCGCAGGTGTCGTCATGAACATCGGCATGCACGATACCGTGCTCGCGGTGACGCACCGCACGACCTATCGCTACTCGACGCCGGTGGAGATCGCGCAGCACCTGGCGACCATCCGGCCGTTGCACTGTCCGTGGCAACAGGTAATTTCGCATACAGAACGCATTGAACCAGTGCCATCGTATGTGCATAGCCGCGTCGATTCATTCGGCAACGACGTGCTGTACTTCTCGCTGGACGCGCCGCACGAGCGTCTTTCGATGACGAGCGAAACCACCGTGCGCCTGACGCCGCGCTGGACCGCACTGGATGCGGAGGCGACGCCGCCTTGGGAAACCGTCGCGGAACGGCTGCGCTATCACGCAGGCGAGGCGTTCCTCGCGCAGGGCGAGTTCTGTTATGCGTCACCCAATATCCCGCTGGCGCACGCGTTTCGCGAGTATGCGCAGGCGAGCTTTCCTGCGGGCAGGCCGCTCGTCGCGGGCGCAATCGATCTGATGCACCGCATCCACGCGGATTTTGAATACAAGCCTTCTTCCACGTCGGTCGATACGCCAGCTTCGCGCGCATTCGAATTGCGGCATGGCGTATGTCAGGACTTCTCGCAGGTGATGATCGGCTGCTTGCGCGCGCTGGGCTTGCCCGCGCGCTATGTGAGCGGCTACCTGCGCAACGATCCGCCGCCGGGACAGCCGCGCCTCATCGGCGCGGATGCCTCGCATGCGTGGGTGTCGGTGCATTGTCCGCAGAGCGGCTGGATCGACCTCGATCCGACCAATGACGTGCTGGCCGATCTGGATCATGTGACGCTCGCCACGGGCCGCGACTACAGCGACGTGTCGCTGTTGCGCGGCATGATACTGGGCGGTGGCGCGCATCACATGGATGTCGCGGTGAACGTGCTGGCCTTGTAACGGCCTCTTGCGTTACTCGCCTTCAGGAAAGTCCGCGCCCACGGAAACCGCTTCCCAGCTGTCGAAGTCCTTGCGCAAGGCGTCGATCTTCACGCGCGCATTCGTCACCGCGGCCTTGCCGAGCAGCAGGCGCAGTGGCGGGTCCTTGCTTTCCACGGCCTGGATGATCGCTTCGGCGGCGCGCACCGGGTCGCCCGGCTGCTTGCCGCTGTAGCCACGCATCGTATCGGTGCGCGCCTGCGCGGTGCCGGCGTAATCGGCGATCGTGCGCGGCGCCTCGTTCGCCGAGCGTCCCGCCCAATCCGTGCGGAACGGACCCGGCTCGACGATCAGCACCTTGATGCCGAGCGGCGCCAGCTCATGCGACATCGATTCCGACATGCCTTCCACCGCGAACTTCGTCGCGTGATAGAAGCTCACGCCGGGGAACGCGATGATGCCGCCAATCGACGAGACATTCACGATGGTGCCGTGCTTCTGCTTGCGCATCTGCGGCAACACCGCGCGCGTCATGTCGACCAGGCCCCAGACGTTGATGTCCACCATCTTGCGCACTTCGTTCAGGTCGCTCTCTTCGAACGAACCGAAGTAACCGATGCCCGCGTTGTTCACGAGCACGTCGATGCGCCCGAACTTGTCCGTCGCCGCCGTTACCGCGGCCTGCACCTGCTCGGGCACGGTGACGTCGAGTTGGAGCACGAGCGCGAGGTCGCCGTATTGTTTGGTGAATGCTTCGAGCGTCTTCGGATTGCGCGCGGTAACGACAGTCGGATAGCCGAGCGCGAGGGTCTTTGCGGCAAGATCGCGGCCGAAGCCGGTCGAGCAGCCGGTAATGAACCAGATGGGTTGAGCAGCGGGTGTCGTCATGGGAAGCCTCTTCAGTTCAGTCAAGGGAATGAAAGCGTTCGGCGGGATGATGCGACGCAGGGCATGTTAGCAGGGGCTGCGTATTCCAGCGCAAATGGTCCGGATGGTTCACGTGACTCTGAAACATGCCGGGCAGCGCAATTCGCTGCATTGTTATAAGGTGCGAAGTTTCGCAGCATGCGCAAGAGCATGCGCGCTCGCAGTTCCTTTCGCTTCGCAAGGAGATTTGCACGATGGATTACGTGAAACTGGGTACGACCGGCCTCGACGTCTCGCGGCTCTGTCTCGGCTGCATGACCTATGGCGTGCCGGAACGCGGCACGCATCCGTGGTCGCTCGACGAGGAGAAGAGCCGTCCGCTCATCAAGGAAGCGCTGGACGCAGGCATCAACTTCTTCGACACCGCCAATGTCTATTCCGACGGTACATCTGAGGAAATCGTGGGACGCGCACTGCGCGACTTCACGAAGCGGGACGACATCGTGATTGCGTCGAAGGTGTTCAACCGCATGCGGCCCGGCCCGAATGGCGCGGGCTTGTCGCGCAAGGCCATTTTCAACGAGATCGACAACAGTCTGCGGCGCCTGGGTACCGATTATCTCGACCTGTATCAGATCCATCGCTGGGACTATGCGACGCCGATCGAGGAAACCCTTGAAGCGCTGCACGATGTCGTGAAGGCGGGCAAGGTGCGCTATATCGGCGCGTCGTCGATGTATGCGTGGCAGTTCAGCAAGGCGCTCCATACCTCACGCGCGAACGGCTGGACCGAGTTCAGGACCATGCAGAATCACCTGAACCTGCTCTATCGCGAGGAAGAGCGCGAGATGCTTCCGCTGTGCAAGGACCAGGGCATCGGCGTCCTGCCGTGGAGCCCGCTCGCACGCGGCCGTCTCACGCGTGACTGGGACACGACCAGCGCGCGTCAGGAAACAGACACCTTCGGCAGCACGCTGTACAAGACCGACGAAGCCGATCGCGCCGTAGTCGAAGCCGTGGCGGCGCTGGCTCAGAAGCGCGGCGTGCCGCGCGCGCAGGTGGCGCTGGCATGGGTCGCGCAGAAGGCGCCGGTGAGCGCGCCGATCATCGGCGCCTCGAAGCCCGGTCATATCGGCGATGCGGTCGCGGCCTTGTCGCTGAATCTCACAGCGGAAGAGATCGCTGCGCTGGAAGCGCCGTATGTGCCGCACGCAGTGTCGGGATTCAAATGATCCATGCGCGTTGAAACGAGACCGCGCGGCTCATAGCTGCGATTCGATCGGCAGCAGCCCGAGCATCCAGATACCCGCGCGTTTCAGCTTGGACACATCGGGCTCCGTTTCAAGCACGGTTGTCGTGCCGTCGGCGGCGGTGTCGATCCATACCATGCGCTGATGGCCGGCGCCGTCGTCGCGCAGTTCGACGCGCCAGGCCAGGCGGTCGATCTGCTTGCCGATGCCGTCCGCCACTTCCGTAGCGGCCTGCGCACTCTCGCAATACACGCCGATTTCCGTGTTCAGCTGCACGGAGCGCGGATCGAGATTCATCGAGCCGATGAAGATGCGCGTCCGGTCGAACACATAGGTCTTCGCGTGGAGTGAAGCCTTGGACGAACCTAATGTGCTCTGCTTTTGCATTTTGTCTTCATTATTCGATGTGACGGGCTTGAGTTCATAAAGCGTCACGCCGGCTTCGAGCATGTCGCGGCGATAGCGCTGATAGCCCGCATGCACCGCCGCCACATCCGTGGCCGCGAGCGAATTGGTGAGCACAGTGACGTGCACGCCGCGCGCGGTCATCGAACGCAGCCATTGCACGCCTTCGCTGCGCGGCACGAAATACGGCGACACGATCAGCACGTCCTTGCCAGGCTCGAAGTCCAGCGCCTTGAATTGCGACATCAGATGCCCTTCGCTGTCGCCGGGCGCGCGGGTGATCTTCGCGGGATCGTCATAGAGCAGCGTGGCCTTGCCCCAAGAGAAGGCTTCATCGTGTGCCTGAAGCACGTCGGCCATGCGCTGCCGGACTTGCGCGACATAAGGCGAATGACGTTCCGCCAGCAGATAGGCATCCAGTTTGTCGCGATAGCTTCGCAGCGCGTCGGGATCGGCGGGACGGCCCACGAGATGTTCGATCGGATAGGCCGCCGCCGAATTCCAGTAGAGATCGAATGCCTTCGACACGTCACGCACCACGGGTCCATGCACCAGCACATCGAGATCGCCGAACGACACCGTGCTGGATGCGCCGAAGTATTCATCGCCGATGTTGCGGCCGCCGAGAATGGCCGCCTGGTTGTCGGCGACGAGCGCCTTGTTGTGCATGCGGCGATTCACGCGGAAGAATTCCATCGCCGAGCCGAGCTTCTTGAAGGTGCGGTTCGCCACCGGATTGAAGAGCCGCACCTGGATGTTCGGATGCGACGCGAGCGCGAGCAGGAAGCGGTCGTCGGCATTGGTGCCGAGGTCGTCGAGCAGGAGACGCACGCGCACGCCGCGATCCGCTGCCCGCATGATCGATGCCGCCATTTCGCGGCCGGTCAGGTCGTCGTGCCAGATGTAGTACTGCAGGTCGAGCGAACGTTCGGCGCGCTCGCTCAGGATCACACGGGCAATAAGCGCGTCCATGCCGTTGGGAAGCAGATGGAAGGCGTTGTCGCCCGGATGCGCTTGTTCGCTCGTCGAGAACGCCCGGCCCAGGGACGTGCCGGCGGTGTCGGTGAAGGCTTGCGTCTGCATGCGTCCCGCCTGCGGCGGCAGGCTGGCGCAAGCGCCCAGCAGCAGCGCCAGCGCGGCCAGCCATGCGCGCAGGCTCATCGCGGGCTCTCCGTCGCGCGATCGTGCAGCGGCGCTGTACCGGCACGCCGCCGGCTTTCGCTGAGACGCGCGCGCACGAAGCCGATGTGTTCGCGCAGTACGTAGAGTGCATCGACATGGGCGAGCGGCATCTTGAGCGTGTTGAGCGACTCCTCGATGTAGTCGAGTTCGACGAGCAGCGTACGCCTTTCGTTTTCGTCGACGAGCTTCATCGCGCCGCGTTCCACCGCGATCAGCGCGCCGTAATAACGATAGATGCGCGAACGCACGCGCCAGCGATAGAGCCAGGGCACGATGCGCAGCGCCGGAAGGATCAGCACCGCGACCGGCAGCAGCAGCACGAGCGCGCGGTCCGCGACGTTCGCAAGCCAGAACGGCAGCGTGCGATACAGGAAGCTCTTGCCCGAGCGGTAGTAGCGGCTGGCATCCTCGCTGATCGGAAACTCGTGCGCGACGGCGCGTGGAAACTGCCCGGCGGGTTGCAGCAAGCTTGCCGTGCCGTGGACCTCCTGCGCGGCTTCGATGAGCAGATCGGACAGCGCGGGATGCAGGCTCGGCCGCGCGACCAGTTCGAGCATCGGGCTCACCAGATGCACGGTCTCGGGCGGAATGAGGCGGCCCAGGTCGAGTATGCCGGGCGGCAGTTCGATGTCGTCCAGATACGGGAAGAGGCGCGTATAGGCGCGCGCTTCCGTGAAGTTCATCACGGAGACGCCGGGCACGCGCAACAGACGCAGCATGAGGTCGCGCGTGGCGGAGTCGCCGGAGAGCAGCACGGCGTCCGCTTCGTTGCTGACCAGTTGCGTGGCGGCCTCCAGGCCGTCGGTCGGGAGCAACTGCGTGCCGGCGCCCGGATAGATGCCGTTTGCTGCGAGCAGCTTGAGCGACAGCGTGCGCGTGCCGCTGCCTTCACGGCCGATGGCAATCCGCTTGCCCTCCAGTTGCGACAGCAGGCTTAGCCCCTTGCCGCGATAGAACACCACCAGCGGCACATACGACACGCTGCCGAGCGAGACCAGCTTCGACGCCTGTTCCTTCGTCGCGATGCCGCCTTGCACGAGCGCGAGATCGACATGCTGTTGCGGATCGAGCAGGCGGTCGAGGTTCTGCACGGAGCCGTCCGAAGGCAGTACGTTCAGCGTGATGCCGTTGCGCGCGAGGATGCCCGCGTATTGCTTCGAGATGACGTAGAACGAGCTGTCGGGCTGGCCCGCGCTCATCGTGATGGTGCGGGGCGGCGCGGGATCGACGAGCCAGTAGACCAGCGCGGAGATGATTGCAATGACCAGCACGACGGGGCCCGCGGTCCAGATGACGTCGTGCAGGACCCCTTTCACGTGATCGTCGGGCAGATGAGGGCGCTTCATGCGATGTCTCGTCATGAGCGCGTGCTCGTGGTTGCCTGGGCGTCGGGGAAGACATCGGGCATGGCGTGCCTCTGCCGGAAGCGGCGTTGATCCGCAGTGTAACGCCTCGTGCCGGCAAAGCGACAGGGCCGGCGCAAGGGCGTTCGAACCATGGGTTCGCGGCTGCCGGTCATGCCCAGTGCGCAGGCACCCACACCGCGCCGGCATAGTGGCCCGGAATCCAGATGGCACGGCGCGGCGCGACATAGATGACCTTGACCGGCGGCGGGGGCGGGGCTACAACCACCGTCTTGACCGGCGGCGGCGTCGTCACGACGACTGCGGGGGGCGGCGGGGGAGGCGTCGTCACGACCACGGTCGCCGGCGGCGGAGGCGGCGGCACGATCAAGGGCGCGGCAACCACGGCAGCCGACCCCGTGACGACAGCCGCGCTCGTCGTGGTGACCGTGCCGCCGCCCGATACCGTCGTGACATGCGCGCCGTTCGTAGCGGTCGCGCTGCCCGACGTGACCGCGACGCCCGGCGCCACGCTCGTCGCGCTGCCCGCATGCGTGACGGTGCCGCCGCTGGCCGTATCGACCGTTCCGGAGCGGTTGCAGGTATAGCCCGCGCATTGGGTCGATGCCGTATGTGTCGACGTGTTGCCGTTCGGACCCGTCACCGAGCCCGACGAGTTGTATTGGCCCGGCGCGGTGCGCGTGACGGTATCGGTGCCGGTCGCGGTCTTGCCGTTCGGGCCGGTCGCGCTGCCGGTGTGCGTGCAGCTGCCGCCGGCGCAGCTCGTGTCGCCGGCATGCTGGACGGAGCGGCCGTTCGGGCCGTATGCAGTGCCCGTGTTGCTGAACTGTCCCGGCGCGGTGCGTGTCACCGTGCCTGAGTTGGTGGCCGTGCGGCCCCAGGGATTTTCGACGCCGCCCGCATGCGAGCAGCCGCCGCCGCCGCAGGAACCGACATGCGCGCCCTGATACTCGCCGCGCCCGGTATAGGCGGTGCCGCCGCGTGCCCAGCCCGCGAAAGCGGAGCCGCTGCACAGCGCGAGCGCTGCGGCGGTGGCGGCAACGAGCAGGGTATGCATGCCGCGCTTCTGAAGACTTCTGTTTGATGCGAAAGTCGAACGGGTATTCACGGGATGTTCCTCTCGGTTGCCTGAGCCACGTTGTGCTTCGTGTGGCGACGGAACGGACTATAGAGGCAGCCTCGTCGAAAGTCCCGCGATGACTTGTTTCACGCGATGTCATCGGTCGCAGCGGCCCGCCGCAAGGCGTCCCGACATGATTTCGCGGCTTGCGTCACACTAGCGGCTGCCGCGGATCCGCGCATTCGTCACAACAAAATCGAAGGCTTCATCATGTCCAGTTCTTCACGCATCAAGGTCGCGGTGCTCGACGATTATCAGAACCTCGCCCGGTCGATGGCCGGCTGGTCCGCGCTCGAACCGCGCGCCGACATCACCGTCTTCAACGATCACATTGCCGAACGCGAGGCGCTGCTCGAACGACTGCAACCGTTCGATGTGATCTGCGCCATGCGCGAACGCACGCCGTTCCCGCGCGACATCATCGAGCATCTGCCTAACCTCAAGCTGATCGCATCCACCGGCTCGGCCAACGCATCGATCGATCTGGAAGCCGCGGCGAAACGCGGCGTTGAAGTGCGGCATACGGGCTATTCGTCCACGCCGACGATCGAGTTCACCTGGGCCCTGATCCTCGCCATGGTGCGCGACATTTCCGGCGAGAACCGCTCGCTGAAAGAGGGCGGGTGGCAGATCGGTCTCGGCACCGAGCTTGCCGGCAAGACGCTCGGGCTGCTCGGGCTAGGACGTGTAGGGTCCGCGGTCGGCGTGATCGGCCGCGCGTTTCGCATGAACGTGATCGCGTGGAGCCAGAATCTCACCGCCGAACGCGCGGCGGAGAAGGGTATCGAACGCGTCGACAAGGACACGCTCTTCAAGACCTCGGACGTGCTCTCGGTTCATGTGCGCCTGAGCGAACGGACGCACCATCTCGTCGGCGCGGCGGAGCTCGGTCAGATGAAGCCGACCAGCCGGATCGTCAATACATCGCGTGGGCCGATCATCGACAATGCGGCGCTGATCGATGCGCTGAAGTCGAAGCGTCTGGCGGGCGCGGCCATCGACGTGTACGACCAGGAGCCGCTCGCCGCAGACGATCCGCTGCGCTCGCTGCCCAACCTGCTCGCGACGCCGCATATCGGTTATGTGTCGGAGGAGCTGTATCGCACGTTCTATGGCGATACGGTGCGCAATATCGTCGAATGGCTCGATGCCCGCAAGGACTGAATGCCACGCCTATTGGCCCTGTGAAGGCGGTTGCGGATTGTTCGCGGGATTCGTGTCGTACTTGCGGATCTCCGTGATCGCCTCGCTTGCTAGCGCGTGGAGATCCGCTTCCAGTGCATTGGCCAGGGCCTGCTCATAGACCTCGTCGCCGTTCACGTAGAAGGTGAACGCTTCGAGGTACTTCGCCTTCTTCGCGGGATTTTCGATGGTGTCGCGCGTCCATCGATACAACGGATAGCCTTCGACGCCATCCCGCTCCGCCTGCGCCACATAGTCCGCGAAGGCGTCGTACTGGCAGATCAACGTCGCATGATGTTTCGCGAGCAGGGCGCCGAGCGGCGCAAGCTTGCCGTCGAAGCGATCCTGACGCGCCATCGCGGCGCATTCAGGCGTGAGCCTGATACGAACCTGAAACAGCAAGCTTGAGTTCATGACGTCCTTTCAGTATTGAAAGCAATGGAAGCGCTCGCGTGCGCGCGCTGCAACTCTTGCACTACACTCCCGAAGCATCGCGAAGCACGCCAGCCCACGCCAGCCATCACCGTCTCTTCATTGCAGTTCTTCATTGCAGGCGACGAACAGGAGGAGGGTAACAATGAGTCTTCGGCATTCGATGTACTGCCCATGTTGCGATACTCATCCGGCTGGCGCAAGCCGCCGCCGTTTTCTTGCGCTGGCGGGTCAGGGCGCCGCGGCGCTCGCGCTGTTCCCCCATCTCGCGTACGCCGATAACGACGTGCCGTCGATTCCCTACGACTCCGTGCCCGATCCCGTGCGCTTGCCGCGCGACATGTACTTCGGCGAATGCTCGGGCGTCGCGGTCAATTCGGCGGGTCATGTGTTCGTGCTGTCGCGCGGCAACAGCACCGGGCCGGCCTACGGCGCGGCCGCTGCGCAATTGCTGGAGTTCGACCGCAATGGACGCTTCGTGCGCGAGATCGGTCATCGTCTCTATGCGTGGTCGTTCGCGCACACCGTGAAGGTGGACCGGCAGGACAACGTCTGGGTCACGGACAAGGGCTCGGACATGATCATCAAGTTCACGCCGGAAGGGCGTGTGGCGATGGTCTTCGGCCGCAAGCAGGAAGCCGCGGACGAAGAGACCGCGCCGCTCAAGCATCCGAACCCGCCCTTGCCTTCGGAGCCGGGACGCTTCCGCCAGGTCACGGACGTCGCATGGGATACCTCGGGCAACACCTACATCAGCGACGGCTACATCAATTCGCGCGTGGCGAAAGTGGATCGCGACGGCAACTGGCTCAAGTCATGGGGCGACCGCGGCACGGGACCGGGGCAGTTTCATACGCCGCACAGCATTGCCGTCGATGCGAACAACATGGTCTATGTCGCGGACCGCAGCAATCGCCGCATCCAGGTCTTCGACGGCGAAGGCAACTTCCAGCGGCAGTTCACCATCGACGTGCCGGTGCCGCCGGATGCGCGTCCGGCCATCGGCAACATGCCCGATGAGGCGGCGCTTGCAGCAGGCACCTTCGCGCCGGGATCGCCTTGGGCCATCTGCATCTCGCCGGGTCCGAATCAGGTGCTCTATTCCGCCGATGCGTTCCCCGGCCGCATCTACAAGCTGTCGCTCGACGGCAAGCTGCTCGGCGTGCTCGGCCGCTCCGGCAAGCAGCTCAAGCAGTTCGGCTGGATTCACGAGATGGCATGTCCCGCCGAGAACACGTTGTTCGTTGCCGAGTTGCTCAACTGGCGCGTGCAGAAGCTGGTGCTGCATGCGTGATCATGGACCGCTGCGTCGCCTGGAGCCCATCGACATGATGGGCCTGGGCTGTGCGTCGCGCCGTTCTTCGCGCCATGCCCGCAGCGTGTCGAGGGCCACCGAGTTGCGCACGTAGCGATGCCAGACGAAGGCGAGATCGAAGATCAGGATGGCGAGCCACCACGCATAGAGGAAGAACAGGCCGCCGAGCACGACGGGCCACAGTGGCTTGCCCGCCAGATCGCCCCATAGCCTCACGCCGACGATGAGCACCATCATCAGCGTGCCCAGCGCGACGAGCATGCGCCGTCCCCAATGCGGTTTGCGCGGCGCTATCCAGCCGCTGAGCGCGCAGACCAGTCCGGCCAGCACGAAGACCGCTTTGCCGACGAGTGGATCCGCGACATCGCGATGCAGGATGTCAGCGAACGGGCTTGCAAGGAACGCGGCGACGCCGCTCACCAGCACGAACCAGAAGAGGAGCGCGCCGGCCGCGAATGCGGCGAGGGCGACGATGCGCCATCGCAGCCATGCGCCCGTGCGATGCGTGCCGCGTGCCTTCACGAGCCGTGGGATGCGCGCGGCGATCGTGGTGCCCATCAGCAGGCAGGCGAGGGCGAATACCGAGCGTGTGAGATAAATGAACTCGGGCGCCGTGCTGGCGGAACCCGCGCCCGAATCCGATGAGGCCGTGACGGCCTTGTAGATGAAGAACACCGCCAGAAGATGCAGGGCGAAGCTGAGCAGATAGGGAATCGCCGTGCTGACGAAGCCGCGTGCGCGCCTGTCTCCCGGAGGAGTTGCTGTCTTCTCGCCGAGCACGACGTTGTCGATGAAGTGGCCGAAGACTTCGGAGTCGGTCCAGTAATCGGTATGCGCCTTGCCGGGCAGCCAATAGCGCGAGAAGCCGATGTCGTCGGCGTGTTCGTCGAACTCGAATGCGCGGCAGCCGCGGTGATCCAGGAACGCGCGCGCCGTGTCGAGCGCGAAGCCGACGGGATCTCCGTAATCGTAATAGTTGCGCCACTTGATCGGCGCCGGCAGCGTGAGCGCTCCGCCCGGACGGTCGACCTGCGTGACCGTATCGCCCTGCACTTCGCTTCTCAGCTGCATGCCTTCCCATAGCTTGGGCCAGAGCAGGATGTGCTTGTCGATGGGCGAACCGATGGTCATGAAGCCGCGCAGGCTCTGCACCCAGTCGGTGCTGATGACCTGCTTGCCGTCCTTCGGGTCCGCCACGGTGGGCATGGACAGCGCCTGCAGGATGCCGAGAAAGCTGATGACGGTGCCTTCGCTGTGCGCGACGACATAGACCTCGGGCGCGCATTGGCAACGCTCGGTGGCGAGCGCAACGAGTCGTTCCATCACGCGATGAAAACGGAAGACGATGGTGTCGCGATGCTGCTTGAAATCCGCGACGAGCTGCACGTCGCCGACGTAGTCGCGCAGCATCGGCGCGAGATCGAACTTGAAGATGCCTGCTTTCTCCGCGACGGCAAGCAGGCTCTGCATGACTGCGACGGTCTCGACGATTTCTTCCACCACGCCCGCGGCCAGCGAGAAGTCGGCAGGCTCGAGCTTGCGTTCTTCGACGTTGAGCATGTAGGCCGCCTGCGCGCGGCTGACGATGGAAAGGCCCCAGGCCTTGCTCTCCTCGAGCGTGTCGTCCTGCTTGACCACTTCGCGCGGGATGTCGGCCCAATAGACCTCGGCGAAGCCCAGCGCCGAGTAGAAGTCGCGCTGCGCCGGCGTGTAGGGGCTGGTCGCCGGAAGATCGAGCTGGCGCACGTCCACTTCGCCGACTCCGGCGATATCGAAGTAGCCGAGGGGCATGACGGGCAGCGGCGGATCGTAGCGCGCACCGAACTGGCTGGCGACCGAGCGCACCGTGTCGCTGTGCAACTGGTTGCCGATGCCGTGAATCGCGACCACGATCTTCTGCACGCGTGGTGCGATGGGCATTTCAGCCGCAGATTCAGTAGGGGGTGAGGCGGACCATGCGTTCCCAGAGCCGGCTTGTGCGTCGAGGGATGAGGCGTTCATGTGCGTCTCCCGATGGCGTTGCGTCAGCGCTTCTTGGTGTCCCTGCGTGGTATGGCATGAATGGGCCGGTCTGGTGGGTCGCCTGCATGCCCCGGCCGCGTTCGCGATGCTCGAAGGAGATTAGTTCATTTTCAATGACAAGGGGACGACTTTGGGCGTGGGGCATTCGCGGGCTGACGCGGCGCCTTGGCATTTTGCGTGCGCAATGCTGCATGCAAGATTCAACCGCCGCGCGACTGTCCCGTGGCGATCGCCACGCCGTTCCACAGATGCATTGCCGCGTAGGCGCGCCATGGCCGCCAGCGTTCCGTGCGAGCGCGTTGCTGCGCGGGTTTGACGAGCGACGGATCCCGTCTGGCGATGGCCTGCATGAGCACGAGGTCGGCGTCGGGCCAGGCATCGGGATCACGCAACGCGCGCATCGCGACATAGCCGACCGTCCAGGGTCCGATGCCGGGCATCGCGAGAAGATCGCGCTGCAGTTGGGCGGTATCGGCGCCGGGTGTGTCGAGCGGCAGCGCGCCGGAAGCAACGGCCAGGGCGAAGTGCTGCACGGCCTGGACGCGCTTCGTCGGCATGCCGATCTTGTCGAGATCCGCTGCGGCGAGTTCGGCCGGCGTCGGAAAGCGCCACGCGGTACCCTCGTGCGGGTGCCCTTCGATAGGCCTGCCCGCACGCTGGACGATGCGGTTCATGATGGTCGAAGCGCCTTTAACGCTCACCTGCTGTCCGACGATGGTGCGCACCACCAATTCGAAGCCCGACCATGCGCCCGGCACGCGCAGGCCCGGCGCGGCTTCAACGAGCGGCGCCAGGATCGGATCGGCGGACAGGCAGCGAGCGATCTCGCGCGGGTCGGCGTGCAGGTCGAACATGCGGGATAGCGGCGTCGCGAGTTCCTGCGCATGGCGCGCCGCGGCGCCTTCCACTGTCACGACCAGACGATGTTTGCGTGCATGCGGCCGGACTTCGATCGTACCCTCGTCGCCGCGCCATTCGATCGCCCGCCGATAGACGCCGTTATCGACCGATTCCACTCCCGCCGACGCCCGCCCGCCGATGAAGCCCAACATGCGGGTCCAGTCGAACGGACGCCTGAAGGGCAGTTCGAGCGAGGCGCTCGGTGCGTCAATGGTTGAATGCATTCTGAATGCAGGATGCCGGATGGTCGAATGAACGCCGATCTTAACCCCTTCGGCCAGGCTGACCGGCCTGCACGGGAAGCGGATGAAGCAGCGGCGCACTCATTCCCTGCTAAGTCTCGGCGATGACAATGCTTCTCACAGGCAGCACAACCCGCAGCCCGATCCAGCCAACGCAAGATAAAGGAGCTTGTCATGAACGCCTTCTCGATCAGCATCGCCGCCATCCTCTTGACCGCCGCCCTTGCCGCCGTAGCGCCCGTCTCGCACTATGCGCAGCACGAAATCGCCGCGCTGCGCGCGCACGAAGCCAACACCCGCGCCCTGGTGCAGCCGGGTGCGGGAAGCGGTCTTCAGGCCTGAGAGGGCAGGTGATATAGCGAAGGTGCGTTACGGGCGGCGCGCAAGCTGCAGGGTTTGCGCGTTCACGAGCTGTTTGAACTCCGCATCCTGGGACAGCAGCTGGCGCGCACTCATGATCAGTTGCGGGCAGCGGTCCCACTGATCGGAACGCACGATGCAGCGCGACAGGACATCGGTATAGATGGGACGCATCCCTTCCCGGTCATGGCCGGCGGTGAGATGGGCGAGGCGGAATTTCTCGTCGCGCGTGAGACTGCGGCTGAGGCAGTCGACAGTCTGCCGGTCCATTGCGGCTTGCGCCGCTTCGAAATCCGGCGATCGGTAGGTAGCGAAAGCTGTGACGGCAAGCACCGCGCCGAGTGCAATGCACGCAGCTCGAAATCTGGTCAAGTTGATCCCCGATGGAAGGCTCTGACGGCCAATCGGGTCGTATCCTACCTTACATCTGACGTTATGGTGCGGACGCTACATTACTTCGTGTGGTCTGACGCGCGTTAGTCTCCAGCCGACTTTCTTTTCCTTGCCGCCGGCGCCTTCACTGTCGTCAGCGTGCGTTCGGCCAGCACCGCATCGCGCTTGGAAAGCAGGTGCCGGCGCAGGATCTCGCCCATGCGCTTGCTGTCGCGCGTCTCGAGCGCCTCGATCATGTCTTCATGATCGTGAATGGCGCTGTCCCACTTGGGCGTCTGGAAATTCGAGCGAAAGCGCAGCGCCATCAGGCGACGGTTGATCGATACGTAGGTCTGGCGCAAGGCCGTATTGCGCGCAGCTTCGTTGATCCTGTCGTGGATGGCCTGATTGCGGCTGTAATAGCCGGAGAGGTCGTTCTGCGCGCGGCAGGCGAGCATTGCATAGTGCAGCGCCTTGATTTCCGCGATTTCGAGCGGCGTGATGCGCTCGCACGCCAGTTCGCCTGAAAACGCCTCGAGCCCGCTCATCAATTCGAACATCTCGCGAATTTCCAGCTCGCTCATTTGCGATACCGACGCGCCGCGATTCGGCGAGATATCGATAAGGCCTTCGGCCGCCAGCACCTTGAGCGCCTCGCGCAAGGGGGTGCGCGAAATCCCCAGCGTCTCGCAAAGCTTGCGTTCATTGAGCTTGACGCCAGGCGCGAGCAAGCCTTCGACGATGAAGCCGCGCAAGTGATCGACAACGGTGTCGTGCAGGCGCAGACGCTCGACCCTGGGCAGCGACTGGGCGAGATGGGATGACGGTAAATCGGGATTTTGCATTCAATACCTCGAGTTTCTTTTGCGGCAATTTTAACCCAGCCCTAACGGAAAAAACCGCCAGCGGGTTATCCCTAGGCCGTTCGGCCTATGTTTTCCTTTACCCCGGCAAGTCACCGCGTTATTGTATTTTGCATGCAAAATCACATTTAAGGACGCGATTTCATGCTCAAGCTCGACTTCCATCCCGCCGGCCGTCACTTCCTTCAGATTCCCGGACCGAGCCCGGTGCCCGACCGGATCCTGCGGGCGATGAGTTATCCGACCATCGATCATCGCGGTCCGGAGTTCGGCGCGCTGGGGCTGAAGGTGCTGGAGGGCATCCGGAAAATCTTCAAGACGGACCAGCCCGTGGTGATCTATCCGGCGTCGGGGACGGGAGCATGGGAAGCGGCGCTTTGCAACACGCTGAGCCCGGGCGACACGGTGCTGATGTATGAGACCGGCCACTTCGCGACGCTGTGGAAGAAGATGGCCGAGAACCTCGGGCTCAAGCCGGAGTTTCTCGGTTTGCCGGGTATCGAAGGCTGGCGGCGTGGCGTGCAGGCGGACCAGATCGAAAAGCGTCTGCGCGAGGACACGCAGCATGCGATCAAGGCGGTCTGCGTCGTCCACAACGAAACCTCGACCGGGGTGACCTCCGACATTGCCGCGGTTCGCCGTGCCATCGATGCCGCTTCGCATCCTGCATTATTAATGGTGGATACCATTTCCGGGCTGGCCTCGGCGGATTATCGGCATGACGAGTGGGGCGTCGACGTGACTGTTTCCGGCTCGCAGAAGGGGCTCATGCTGCCGCCGGGAATCAGCTTCAACGCGGTGTCGCGGAAGGCGCGCGAGGCAGCGAAGCGCGCGACGCTGCCGCGCGCGTTCTGGGACTGGACCCACATCATCGAGATGAACCAGCAGGGCTACTGGCCCTATACGCCGAATACAAACCTGCTTTACGGGTTGTCCGAGGCGCTCGACATGATTTTCGACGAAGGGATTGACCAAGTCTTCGCCCGGCATCAGCGGCTGGCGGCCGCCTGTCGTTCGGCGGTCACGGCCTGGGGGCTCGAGATCCAGTGCGCGGATCCCGCGGTCTATTCGCCAGTGCTGACCGGCGTGATGACGCCCGAGGGCGTCGATGCCGATGCCGTGCGCAAACTCATCTACGAACACTTTGATCTTTCGCTGGGGACGGGCCTGGGCAAGGTGAAGGGCCGCATGTTCCGCATCGGGCATCTGGGCGACTGCAACGATCTCACGCTGATGGCCGCGCTCACCGGCTGCGAAATGGGCCTCAAGCTGGCGGGCGTCGCGCTGAAGGGCAGCGGCGTAACGGCCGCGATGGACTATCTGACGAGCCACGTCGCAAAGCCAGCGTTCAAGGCGGCTGCATGAGCGCCGCATTCGACGCCCACGCGCTCGCTCGGCTTTTCGTGGAAACGCGCGCGCATCGCGCGCAGCTGAATTCGCTCCCGGCGGGCTTGCGTCCCGGTCATTCCGACGAAGCCTGCGCCGCGCAGGATGCCACGTTGCGCGCGCTGGATGCGGCCATCGGCGGATGGAAGGTGGGCGCCAAGTCGGCGGACGGACCCATTCAGGGCGCGCCGCTTCCTGCCAGCGGCGTGCAGCCGTCCGGTGCGCGCCTTGCGATGTCCGCGTTCGGCCGGGCAGGTCTCGAACTCGAAGTGGCCTTCAGGCTTGGACGGCGTTTCGAGCCCGGCAGCGGGCCGTATGCAGAAGAGGAAATCCTCGCGTCGATCGAGTCGGTGCATGCCGCGATCGAGATCGTTGCGAGCCGCTTCGCCGCGTGGCCCGATGTGGACAAGCTCTGGCAACTCGCGGATCTGCAGAACCACGGCGCGCTGATCGTGGGCGACGGCGTCCCGTACGACGCTTCCTATCCATTCGTCGCGCCGGTCATGACGTTCGAATACGACGGCGCCCCCCTGTTCGACGGCACGCCCGCCAACCCGGCGGGTGATCCGCGCAGATTGCTGGCGTGGACGGTGAATCACTGCGTGTCGCGCGGACATGCGCTCGAACGCGGCACGGTGCTGACGGCGGGCTCGTACACCGGCATGGCCTTCCCGAAGGCGCCCGGCACGGCGCTGGGCAGGATCGAAGGTCTGCCGCCCGTCGAATTGCATTTCGCATAACGCATTCAGCATTCAGACAGCGACAATGCTCAACTCTCCGACCGACCGGCTCGTCAAACCTATCCATCTGATGCCCGCTTCGGCGCGCGCTCGTCCGGGGTCGTCGCCGACGCCCTTGCAGGCGCGCCTCCAGCGCGAACTGAAGGGCGACGTGCTGTTCGATCCGGCGTCGCGCGGACGTTATGCGACCGATGCGTCGATCTACCAGATCATGCCGCTCGGCGTCGCCGTGCCGAGGGATCAGGCGGACCTGCGTCTGGCGTTGCAGATTGCCGCGGATCAGGGCGCGAGCGTGCTTGCGCGCGGCGCGGGTACGAGCCAGTGCGGGCAGACGGTGGGCGAGGCGCTCGTCATCGATACGACGAAGTGGCTCAACAACATCGTTCACTTCGACAAGGAGGCGCGCACCGTCACGGTCGAGCCGGGTGTCGTGCTGGATCATCTCAATGCGTGGCTGAAACCGCACGGGCTGTGGTTTCCGGTGGATGTATCGACGAGCGCGCAATGCACGATTGGCGGGATGGCGGGCAACAACTCGTGCGGGTCCCGGTCGATGGAATACGGGATCATGGTGCACAACGTCGACGCCATCGATGCGATCCTCGCCAACGGCCATGAAACGCGCTTCGGCAAGCTCGCGGACATGCCGCAGGACGCGCGTACCCGGGATCTCGTCGAGGCCGTGCGCGGCATTGCGCTGCGCGAACGCGCTGAACTGCGTGAACGCATCCCGAAGGTGTTGCGGCGCGTGGCCGGCTACAACCTCGATCTGTTCGACTGCCAGAGCCCGCTGCCCTTCAACGATGACGGCCAGCCCAACCTGGCCAATCTGCTCGTGGGTTCGGAGGGCACGCTCGCGTTCAGCCGGCAGTTGACGTTGAAGCTTGCGCCGTTGCCTGCGCACAAGACCTTGGGCGTGGTGAACTTCCCGACCTTCTGGGCGGCGATGGACATGACGCAGCACATCGTCAAGCTCGGCCCGGTTGCGGTGGAGCTGGTGGACCGCACGATGATCGACCTGGCTATGTCCAATCCCGCCTTCCGTCCGGTGATCGGCAAGGCGCTGACTGGCAATCCCGAGGCGATATTGCTCGTCGAATTCGCAGGCGCCCACCGCGATGAGCAAGTGACCAAGCTGGCCCGGCTCGTTGAACTGATGAGCGATCTCGGCCTGCCGGGTTCCGTCGTCGAAATGCCCGAAGCGGGCCCGCAAAAGGCGCTTTGGGAAGTCCGCAAGGCCGGGCTGAACATCATGATGAGCATGAAGGGCGACGGCAAGCCGGTGTCCTTCATCGAAGACTGCGCGGTGCCGCTCGAACATCTCGCCGACTATACGGCGCGGCTGACGGAAGTGTTCCGCAAGCACGGCACGGAAGGTACGTGGTACGCGCATGCGAGCGTCGGCACGCTGCATGTGCGGCCGATCCTCGACATGCGCCGCGACGGCGCCGGCAAGATGCGCGCGATCGCGGAAGAGGCCGCGGCCATGGTGCGTGAATACAAGGGCGCGTATTCGGGCGAACACGGCGACGGGCTGTGTCGCGGCGAATGGGTGGCCTGGCAATACGGTCCGCGCATCAACGAAGCGTTTCGCGACATCAAGCAATTGTTCGATCCGGAGAACCGGCTGAGCCCGGACCGGATCGTGGCGCCGCCAAAGATGGACGATGTCGCGAATTTCCGCTTTCCGCCTTCGTATCGCGAGCGCGCGGTCGAACCGTTGCTCGACTGGTCGGCGTGGAATGTCACGCGCGATCCGCTGACGGGCGACGAAGGCGCACCGGGTTCCGGCGGCGATCGTTCCGGCGGTCTCGCGAAAGCGCTCGAAATGTGCAACAACAACGGCCATTGCCGCAAGTTCGACGCAGGCACGATGTGTCCGAGCTATCGCATCACGAAGGACGAGCAGCATGTCACGCGCGGCCGCGCCAATACGCTGCGTCTGGCTCTATCGGGGCAACTCGGCGAGGCCGGCCTGGCCAGCCAGGATGTCAAGGAAGTGCTCGACCTGTGCGTGTCATGCAAGGGCTGCAAGCGCGACTGTCCGACGGGTGTCGACATGGCGCGCATCAAGATCGAGGCGCGCGCGGCCTGGACGAAGCGGCATGGCTTGCGGCTGCGTGAAAGACTGATTGCGTATCTGCCGCGCTATGCGCCTCTTGCGAGCCGCATGCCGGCGCTTGCCAACGGGCTCGAGGCCAACATGCCGGGCGCGGCGCGCTGGCTGAAGACGAAGCTGGGCCTTGCGCCGCAGCGTGGCCTGCCGCGCTTCAGCACGCCGTTTCTCGGCGACGCAGCCGCAAAACAAGTTGCATCCGCAACCAAAGAGGTCCTGCTGTTCGTCGATACGTTCAACAACTACATCGAGCCTGAGAACGCCCGCGCTGCGCAGCGGGTGCTCGAAGCGGCGGGCTACGCCGTGCATCTGAACGTGAAGGCGGGTGAGCGGCCGTTGTGTTGCGGGCGCACGTTCCTGTCGGCGGGACTCGTCGACGAGGCGAAGGCCGAGGCGCGCCGTACGCTCGATGTATTGCTGCCGTTTGTCGAGCGCGGCGTGGCCATCGTCGGACTCGAGCCGTCGTGCCTGCTCTCGTTACGCGACGAATTCCTTGGCTACGGCTATGGCGAAGCGGCGCGCAGGCTTTCGGAGCACGCATTCCTGTTCGAGGAATTCCTGGTGCGCGAAAAAGCGCAAGGGCGATTGCATCTTGAATTCAATATGCTGGATGCAAAGAAGGCGCTGCTGCACGGACATTGCCATCAGAAGGCTTTCGACGCCGTGCGTCCGATCGAGCAAGTGCTGGGCTGGATTCCGGGCCTTAGCGTGAAAACGATCGAATCGTCGTGCTGCGGCATGGCCGGAAGCTTTGGCTACGAGGCGGAACATCATGCGGCGTCGCAAGCGATGGCGGAGTTGTCGCTCCTGCCGGCGGTGCGCGAAGCCGGCGACGCGCTGATCGTGGCGGACGGGACGAGTTGCAGGCATCAGATCGCGGAGGGCGCACAAAGAGACGCACTGCACGTGGCGCGCGTCCTTGCCATGGCATTGCATACACGGGCAACGGATTCAAGAGACTGAATACAGCTTCATCCATCGACGCACACATCGAGCACACAAGCGGGCCGTAATGAGCCGCGAAGGAGACGAGACATGACATCACTGCGCAAGCCCCGCATCCGCAAGCTGCGTCGCCGCATGCAATAGCCGCCTTAGGCCGGCTGCCAGCAATCTCATCCGACGTACCCAAAGGAAGTCCCGCATGACGTGATGACCGGAGCCCGGCCTGCGCAGGGCGCCGTGTTCACGCACGCGGCTACACAAGGAGACGATGATGTTCCGTCGAGCCACGACGCGCGTGCTGCTGCTGCTATGCGCGATGTATTTCATCACCTATATCGACCGCGTGAATGTCAGCACGGCGGCCAGCCAGTTCGGGGCTGAACTGGGTCTTTCGCATACGCAGGTCGGCTTTGTGTTTTCGGCCTTCGCGTACCCGTATCTCGTGTTCCAGATCATCGGCGGCTGGGTAGGGGACCGCTTCGGGCCGCGCCGCACCCTGACGCTGTGCGCGATCATCTGGGCCGGCGCCACCGTGCTGACCGGCCTCGCGGGCGGCTTCGCGTCGCTCATCGTGGCGCGAGTGCTGCTGGGCCTGGGCGAAGGCGCGACCTTCCCGACGGCGACGCGCGCGATGTCCAACTGGATGCCGGCCGATCAGCGCGGCTTTGCGCAAGGGACTACGCATGCCGCATCACGCATCGGCAATGCGGTTGCGCCGCCGCTCATCGTGTGGCTGATGGTGGCGACGAGCTGGCGCGGCGCGTTCCTGGTCACGGGTGTCATCAGTTTTGCGTGGGCCATCGCCTGGGTGTTCTATTTCCGCGACAACCCGCGCGACCATCCGCGCATCACGGAAACCGAATGCGCCACCCTCGCCACGTATTCCGGCGTGAAGGAGCGCGCGCCCGTGCCGTGGCGTACGCTGCTGGGCCGCATGGCGCCGGTGACGGCCGTGTACTTCTGCTACGGCTGGGTGCTCTGGCTGTTCCTTGGCTGGATTCCGCAATACTTCCTGCACAGTTATCACATGCAGCTTGGCAAGTCCGCGCTGTTCGCGTCGGGCGTGTTCTTCGCGGGCGTGCTTGGCGACTGGCTCGGCGGCTCGGTCACGGATCGCATCCTGCGCAAGAGCGGTAACGTGCGCCTCGCCCGCAACGTGATGGTCGGCGTGTGCATGTTCCTCACGCTGCTGTCGCTTGCACCGATCATGTTCGTTTCCAACATTTCGATCACACTCGCCGCCGTCTGTCTGTCCGCGGGCTTCTTCTTCAACGAGATGACGATTGGCCCGATGTGGTCCGTGCCGATGGATATTGCACCCAAGCATTCCGGTACCGCGGCCGGCATCATGAATTCAGGTTCGGCGCTGGCGGCGATCATCAGTCCGGTGGTGGGCGGCTGGCTGATCGACCGTACCGGCAACTGGAACCTGCCATTCACGGTTTCAATGATCCTGATGGCGGCGGGCATCATCCTGTCGTTCATGATGCGGCCCGACCGGGTGCTGGAGGTGCAAACGGAAGGGCAGGATGCAGCGCACGCGCGCAAGTTCGTCTAGTTGGGTGAATGCCGCGGTTCAATGCGTTTTGCATGCATTGGAGCGCGGCAAATGGAGCCTTCTTGCAGCGTTCAGACCGAGGCCGCGCAACCCGTAAACACCCGCAACGACAAAGCTGGAATTTTGCGTAATGCATTCATCATGCCGCATGCAGCGATATGATCGGAAACTGACTTCACATTGACTCCCGCCATCGCCATGACGCTTGCGCCTCCACCCGCCGCCCGATCTGGCGATCCGCTCACCTCAATTGCCACGCCGTCGCTCCTGCTCGACCTCGAAGCCTTCGAGGCCAACCTCGCCGCGATGGCGGCATTCGCCGCTCATCAGGGCGTCGCGCTACGCCCGCATGCGAAGGCGCACAAGTCCAGCGAAATCGCGAAGCGGCAGATCGAGGCCAGTGCGGTGGGCGTGTGCTGTCAGAAGCTCTCGGAGGCGTATCCGTTCGCGGCAGCGGGTATTCGGAGCATTCATGTCAGCAACGAGTTCGTCGGCGCCGACAAACTGGCGATGGCCGTCGAACTTGCATCGCACGTGCGGCTCTCCGTGTGCGTCGATGCGCTGCCGCAGGTGCAGGCCCTTGGACGTGCAGCGGCCGAGGCCGGCGTCAAGATCGACGTGCTGTCCGAAGTCGATGCAGGACAGCATCGCTGCGGCGTCACCGGTGAGGACGCCTTGCTCGAACTCGTGGACGCCATCGCGGCGCAGCATGCCCTGCGCTTCGCCGGCATCCAGGCGTATCACGGCGGCATACAGCATGTCGTCGACTGGAATGCCCGCAAGACCGCCGCTGGCCACGCGGCCGATATCGCCGCGGGCTACGTCCGGGCGCTGGACGCGCGCGGCGTGCGCTGCGGCGTCGTGACGGGCGGCGGCACCGGTACGGTCGAATTCGATGCTACGAGCGGCGTGTTCACCGAATTGCAGCCGGGCTCATACCTTTTCATGGACGGCGACTACGGCGGCATCGGCTGGGACGGGGCATTGCACTGGCGCCATAGTCTGTTCGTGCTTTCGACCGTCATGAGCGCGACCCGTCCAGGCATGGCCGTGTGCGACGTCGGCTTGAAAGGGCTTGCGGTGGATTCAGGCTTGCCGCGCAGCGCCCACTGGCTCGACGGCCGCAGCGCGCCCGTGTTGAATTACGTTGCCGCGAACGATGAACACGGCATGCTGCATGCAAAAGACCATCCCGAGAACGATTTCGGAGCGCTCGTCGGGGAACGTCTTCTGTTGCCGCCGGGTCATTGCGATCCGAGCGTCAATCTCTACGATGAGTACGTCTGCTATCGCGGTGGGCGCGTCGTCGACATCTGGCCCATCGACGCACGCGGCCTCTCACGCTAGCTCCGCGTCACTTGGGCGGATAGAGCGTGCTGATCAGCGCATCGAGATCGGCGACGATGAGACCGATGACGAATTGCGCCGCTTCCTGTGCTCCGTGAGTCGGCGCCTGCGCGGCGAGCGCCGTCTTCAACGCGCTGACTGAAGCCCGCGCCTGCTCCAGTTTGTCGCCATCCTGCTGCGGCGATGCCAGCACGCCTGCCAGCAACTCGAAGAGCGCCTGCAACGTCCGGCCCATATCGCCGAGACGCGCCGCGCAGGATTGCCGGTCCAGCCCCGCCACGGCTTTCGCGAGAAAAGTCGTGTCGCTGTGCAGGCGCTGCAGAAAGGGCGCAGCCTTGTCGATGCCATCGGAGCGGCTGTTATGTACGAGCACGATGATGTGCTCGCGCTCCGCTTCCTTCAGGGCGTCGTCGAGCGCCTTCTGTGCAGCCACGCTTTGCGCTTCGAGTTGCGATTCGCGCGCCGCGTCCTGCGCGCCGGTCAGATAGAGGCCGATGAGCTGGCCGAGACTTCTCAGCGTATCGGCGACGCTGCGATGCGCGGCCCGCAACGCGCGATTCGGCCAGAGCGCGGTCACGACAAACGCGGAGATGGCGCCAATCAGGATCTCCAGCACGCGATGCAGCGGGCGCTCGAACGGTGAACCTGAACCTGCCGGAATCAGCACGACGATCACCAGCGTCACACAGGCCAGCCGGAACGCGGGACGCTTCGCGCTGACGGCCGCAAGCGGGATCAGGGCAACAGTGAAGACCGCGAGCGGCGGCGCGCCATACTGCATCGCGACGATGCCGAGCACGCCGGCCAGCGCACCGATGCACGCGCCGATGATCTGATCCCGCGCCGTGTCCACGGCTTGCGTGAGGCTCGGCTGTGTGACGACGACGAGTGTCGTGATGAGCGCCCAATAGCCTTCGGGCAGTGCGGCGAGACGCGCGGCGCTGTAACTGATGGCGCAGCTCATCAACGTGCGCAACAGACGGCGTGCTTCGGGTGCGCCGAAGAATGCATGCAGGCGGCGCCGGGTGCGGGTGATCGCAATCATGCTTGGCATGGTGTCGACGAACGGGTCGGTGCTGCATTATGCCAAGGTGTCATGCCGCAAGCCCGCGCCATGCACAAGAAAGCAGGTGAGTCAGCGAAACGAAAGGAACACGACGCTCGCCTTCAGTCTTTTGCATTCAAGATGCCGGATGGCGTTTTGTGTCCTGCATGCAAAATCACAAGCCGGCTTTGCCCGCGGTCAACAGCAGCCGCAAGCCGAGCGCCGCAATGACGCCTGCCGCGACGCGATCGATCCACTTTTTCGCTCGCAGATAGAGGTCGCGCGGCCGCTTGCTGGAGAAACCCAGCGCGACGATGGTGTACCAGCCAGTCTCGATGGCGAACACCATCGGCGGCAGGACGAAGTAGCACCACAGCGGCGGGTGCTGCGGCAGGAGCGCCGCGAAGATGCTGCCGTACCAGATTGCGGTCTTCGGATTGCTCAGTTGCGTCGAGAGGCCGAGCCAGAACGATCTTCCGGGGCTCTGTTTGCGGGGCGAGGCATCGGTTGGAATCGACACCTGCATGGGACGGGCAGCGCCGCGCCAGATGTTCCAGGCGATGTAGACAAGGTACAGGCCGCCGGCTGCCTTCAGAGCCACATACAACCATTCGACGGCAACCAGCAGCGTGTACAGCCCGGCGAGCGCGATGCCGCCGAAGAAGATGCCGCCAACGCCCATGCCAAGCGCCGTCGCCAGTCCGTCGGCGCGCGAAACGCCGATCGAGTTGCGCGCCACGACCACGAAGCTCGGACCGGGAATCATCGCGCCCAGCAGCAGGGAAAACAGAATGGCGAGTACGGCGTTCGAAGCATGCATCGAGGCGGACATCGTATCGACTCCTTGTATGAGGCATGCAAAACGCATGATGCAATACGCGTGATGCAAAGCGCATGATGCAAAACGCACGACTGCATGCTGCATGCATGATACGCCCGGGCAACACGCACACCTCGGGCAGGACGCGTCGTGTACGACGCCCCCGGCTATTTGACGAGCCGCAGCCGCCGCGTCACGATCGACCCGTCCTTGCGGTCGACGAGCCATGCCGCCGCGACGCTGCCGTTCAATGTCGAGGTTCTGCGCGTGATGTCGGTGGGTTCTTCCTCGGAGGGGGCGCTGTGCGTGACGTCGTCCGTCAGGTAGGGCGGTTCGAGGGCGCACACGAGGACGATCGCGAAATCGCCGTCGCCGTGTTCATGCGAGAAGTTCGGCAGCAACGCCCGGCCCGTCACCGTGGTGCGCGCGCCGCCGTCCGGTTGCAGTTGAATGACGTCGAAGGTCTGCACGAACCCCTTTGCTCTGGCTTCGGCCGCGACGACGAGCTTGCGGCCGCTTTGCCCCTTGACCGTCTGCTTCAGCAGGATGGCGTTCGGGTTGCCGGGCGCCGCGAGCGACACATTGACCGTCAGAACTTTCTTCTTCGACTGATAGCGCACGCCGTATGTCACTGGAATGACGAACACAAAAGTGCGGTCTGCCTGCGTGGCGCCCGCGCCCTGCCGCTGACTGGCGCCCTGTACGCCGCGTGCAACCGATGCGCCGTGCTCCCATCTGCGGAACGGCTGTGACAGGAACGTCCGCACCCGGCTCGTGATCGAGGGCGCCTGGCCCGGCGCGGGGCGGCCGGCGAGTGCGTCCCGCACGTGCTCGGGATCGTCGCCCGCGAAACCGGGCGGCAACGACTCCACCGCAAGAATGTTTTCACTCGTCACCCCGCTCGCAGCACCGGTCGTCCGTTCCGCGTGCGCGCCATGCGTCTCCGCGGCGCGCGCGGAGGCGCAGCAGCATAACAATGCCCAGACGGCACAGGCGACAAGGCGTCTTTGTTTCGAGAAAAGCACGTACTTCTCCTGGCGCAGGACGCCGAATCCACGATATAGGCCGTATCTTAAATGGAAGCTTCTGCTTTGGCAGTCTGGCTCGCAGCGGACGCAGCCGCCGGATCACGCGAACGAGCCGCCGGCATTTTGCACACGGAATGATGCATTCAAAATGCCTTTCCCCGCGCGGCCGCGGATGGGCCAGGTCGCGGCGCTATACTGGACGTCCATTCACCGCACACTGGTCCGCGATCCCAAGCAGCGGCGCACGTTCGAAAATTGGCTGAACACGACCTCGAAAAATTAAAGATCGACCGGGGACCCTCCGCTGCGGTGCCACGGCGCCGGCGCCGCTGGCTCCGCTGGGCAATCGCCGCGCTCATCGTCCTTGCGTTGATCGCCGTCGCATTCAGGCTCACCGGGCCGCAGGCCGTGGAAACGGCCACTGTCACTTCCGCCTATCCATCGCAGAGCTATACGCTCCTGAACGCGACCGGCTATGTCGTGCCGCAGCGCAAGGCCGCAGTGGCGTCGAAGGGGCAGGGCCGCGTCGAATGGCTCGGCGTCCTCGAAGGCTCCGTGGTCAAGCAGGGCGAGGTGATTGCCCGTCTCGAAAGCGACGACGTCGCCGCATCGCTCGCACAGGCTCAGGCGCAAGTGAAGGTCGCGCAGGCCAACCTGCAACTCCAGCGCGCCGAACTCAAGAACGCCGAAGTCGATCTCATGCGCTATCGCATTCTCGTGCCGCAAGGCGCCATTCCCGCGACGCAGTACGATGCCGCGCTCGCCCGTTTCGACAAGGCGCAGGCGTCCATAAACAGCGACGAAGCCGCGATCCTCTCCGCGCGCGCCAATGCACAGGCGGCGCAAGTGGCCGTCGACCAGACCGTGATCCGCGCACCGTTCGACGGCGTCGTGCTCGAAAAGCACGCCAACGTGGGCGACAACATCACGCCGTTTTCATCGGCGTCCGACAGCAAGGGCGCGGTCGTCACCATCGCGGACATGAAGACGCTCGAAGTCGAGGCCGACGTCGCCGAGTCGAACATCGCCCGTATCGCCGTGGAGCAGCCGTGCGAGATCCAGCTCGACGCGCTGCCGGACGTGCGCTTCGCGGGCCGCGTGTCGCGCATGGTGCCCACCGTCGACCGCTCGAAGGCCACCGTGCTCGTGAAGGTGCGTTTCGTCGATCGCGACGCGCGCGTGCTGCCGGACATGTCCGCGAAGGTCGCGTTCCTGTCGAAACCGGTGCCGCCCGATCAGAAGCAGGCGGTCATCGCGGTGCAGCCATCGGCGGTCGTGACGCGCGGCGGCAAGCAGGTGGTGTATGTGATCAGCCAGGACATTGCGCACGAAATACCGGTGACGTCCGGCGCGCGCATCGGCGATCTGCTCGCCGTGCAGGGCGTCAAGCCCGGCGACGTGGTCGCGCTGTCGCCCGGCGAAACGCTCAAGGACGGCGCCCGGGTCACCGTGGCGAAGAAGTAGCGTGAGCACGCCGCCGCTCGTCCAGATCAGCCACGTCGCGAAGTCGTATCGGCGCGGCGCGCAGACCGTGCCGGTGCTGACCGACATCACGCTGTCGATTGCTGAAGGCAACTTCGTCGCGCTGATGGGGCCGTCCGGTTCCGGCAAGAGCACGCTGCTGAACCTGATCGCGGGCATCGACCGGCCCGACAGCGGCGAACTGCTCGTCGGCGGACTCGACATCACGCGTCTGCCCGAAGCCGCGCTGGCGGACTGGCGCGCGGCGAATGTCGGCTTCATCTTCCAGTTCTACAACCTGATGCCGGTGCTGTCCGCTTTCGAGAACGTCGAGCTGCCGCTGATGCTGACGCGCCTCACGCGCCACGAACGGCGCGAGCGCGTCGCGATGGTGCTCGACATGGTCAACATGGCCGACCGCATGAGCCACTATCCGTCCGAGCTGTCGGGCGGGCAGCAGCAACGCGTGGCGATTGCGCGGGCGCTGATCACGGACCCGAAGCTGATCGTCGCCGACGAACCCACCGGCGACCTCGACCGCAACTCCGCCAGCGATGTCCTTGCCATGCTGCAACGCCTGAACAGCCGGCTCGGCAAGACCATCATCATGGTCACGCACGATGCGCACGCCGCCGGCGCGGCGAAGGCGCTCGTGCATCTGGAAAAGGGAGAGCTGACCGATGGCGCCCGGCCTTGAACTGTCATGTATCTCGCCAAGCTGATCCTGCGCAACGCGCTGCGCCACCGCTTGCGCACCGCGCTGACGGTGCTCGGGCTCACCATCGCGGTGCTCGCCTACGGCCTGCTGCATACGGTCGTGGACGCGTGGTATGCGGGCGCATCGGCGGCGTCGAATGCGCGGCTCGTCACGCGCAATGCCATCTCCCTCGTGTTCCCGTTGCCGCTCGCCTACGAGAACCGCCTACGCGGCGTGGAAGGCGTCACGCTGGTCGCGCGCTCGAACTGGTTCGGCGGCGTCTATCGCGATCCGAAGAACTTCTTCGCGCAGTTTGCCGTATCGGACAACTATCTCGACCTCTATCCGGAGTTCATCGTCAGCGAAGAAGCGCGCGCCGCATTCCAGCGCGATCGCAAGGGCGTGCTGATCGGCAGGCAGCTTGCCGATCAGTTCGGCTTCAAGGTCGGCGACGTGATTCCGCTCAAGGGCACGATCTATCCGGGCACTTGGGACTTCGTCGTGCGCGGCATCATGGAAGGACGCGACGAATCCACCATCACGCGGCAACTGCTGATGCACTGGGACTATCTCAACGAGACCATCCGCAAGACGACGAAACGCAATGTCGATCAGGTCGGCGTGTATGTGGTCGGCGTGAAGGATCCGGACCAGGCCGCGGCCGTCTCGCGCAATATCGACAGCGTCTTCAAGAACTCGCTCGCCGAGACGCTCACCGAAACCGAGCAGGCCTTCCAGCTGGGCTTCGTCGCGATGTCGAACCAGATCATCGCGGCCATTCGCGTCGTGTCGTACGTGGTGATCCTCATCATCATGGCCGTGATGGCCAATGCCATGGCCATGAGCGCGCGCGAGCGCATCACCGAGTATGCAACGCTGAAGGCGCTCGGCTTCGGCGCGGGCTTTCTCTCGGTGCTGGTGTTCGGCGAATCGATCGCGATCTGCGCGATCGGTGGCGGCATCGGCATTCTCGCGACGCCGCCGCTCGCGGAAGTCTTCAAGCACGCGACGGGCGGCGTGTTCCCGGTCTTCCGGGTCTCGCACGAGACCATGCTGTTGCAGGCCGCCTGCGCGTTCGTGGTCGCGCTGGCTGCGGCGATCGTGCCGGCGGTGCAGGCCAGCCGGGTGCGCATCGTCGAAGGCCTGCGGGCCATCGGCTGAGGGCGCGCGATGGCCATTCCCGTCTCCTATGTCGCGCGCAACCTGTGGGCGCGCCGCCTCACGACGGCGCTCACGGCAGGCGGACTCGCGCTCGTCGTATTCGTGTTCTCGACGGTGCTGATGCTGGATGCGGGCCTCAAGAAGACGCTCGTCTCGACGGGCGAGGCCGACAACGTCGTCGTGATCCGCAAGGGCGCGGAGACCGAGATCCAGAGCGCAATCGATCGCGGGCAGGCGAACGTGATGGAGATGCATCCGTCCGTTGCGATGAACGGCGACGGCCAGCCGTTGGCATCGAAGGAAACGGTGGTGCTGATCTCGCTCACCAAGCTCGCCAGCAGCACGCCCGCCAATGTCGTGATTCGCGGCGTGTCGCCGATGGGGCCGCAACTGCGGCCGCAAGTGAAGCTCACGGCTGGCCGCATGTTCCGCAGCGGCTCGTCGGAGATCATCGTGGGCAGCAGCATCGCGAAGGGCTTCGGCGGCACGCGCATCGGCGATCATCTGCGTTTCGCGCAACGCGACTGGACCGTGGTCGGCCATTTCGATGCAGGCGGCAGCGGCTTCGATTCCGAGATCTGGGGCGACGTCGATCAACTGATGCAGTCCTTCCGCCGCACGAGCTTTTCGTCGATGGTCGTGCGGCTCGCGCGCAGCGACGCGTTCGAGCGCTTCAAGGCGGATATCGACGTCGATCCGCGTCTTGCACACGAAGCCAAGCGTGAAAGGATCTTCTACGGCGATCAGTCGAAGGCGCTCTCGACCTTCATCAATATCCTGGGCTTCACCCTCTCCATCATCTTCTCGATCGCGGCGATGATCGGCGCCATGATCACGATGTACGCGTCGGTGGCGAACCGCGTCGCTGAAATCGGCACGTTGCGCGCGCTCGGGTTCAAGCGGCTCGACGTGCTCGGCGCGTTCATGCTCGAAGCCTTGCTGCTCGGCCTGACCGGCGGCGTCGCGGGATTGTGCTGTGCTGCGTTGATGCAGTTCGCATCGTTCTCCACGACCAACTTCCAGACCTTCGCGGACCTGTCGTTCCGCTTCATCCTGACGCCGTCGGTTATCGTGCGGACACTGCTGTTCTCGCTCGCGATGGGCTTCGTCGGCGGCTTTCTTCCGGCGCTGCGCGCGTCACGCATGAATATCGTCGATGCGCTGCGCACGCGTTGACCGTGCCTTCTCGATCATTCGATTTTTCTGCATCGTCGCTTCCAAACTTTGCCATGTTCGCGGCGGACGCGGCGGCGTAGAGTCGCCACATCGGGCGATGCCCGCATCGCTCATCGTACTCATCGCGAAGGAGAATTCATCATGCCGCTCGTTCACATTTCGCTTCTGAAAGGCAAGCCGCGCAAGCACCTTCGCGCCATCGCCGACGGCGTTCACGAGACGCTCGTCGAGACCTTCAAGGTGCCCGCCGACGATCGCTTCCAGTTGATCCAGCAATTCGAGCGCGACGATTTCATTTACGACGACGGCTATCTCGGCGTGGACCGCAGCGACGATGTCGTGTTCATCCACATCACCGCGAGCGACTGGCGCGACACGGCTACCAAGCAGGCGTTCTACCGGGCGCTGGTCGCGAAGCTCGTCGCGTCTCCTGGCTTGCGGCCCGAGGACGTGATGATCGTGCTCGGGCCGAATCGCCGCGACGACTGGTCTTTCGGGCGCGGCATCGCGCAGTACGTCGAGAATGCCGCATGAGGCTCAGGCGCTCCACGTGAAGGTGGAAACCGGGAATGCGCCTTGCTTCTCCCCGGCACCCACAAGCCGTTCGCCTTCGATGTGACGAAGCGCAACCGCGCCCCGGCACGAACATGAAGGCGTGCGAGAAAAGCACTCACGCGGAGCGCCATCATGACCGACAAGCCGTCCAAGCCCGTCTCCATCGAACCCGATGCAATACGCCGGCGCCTGCTCGCGGCGCTCGCCAGTTCGGCGATGCTGTCCGCCTGCGGTGGCGGCGGCAACGACGACAACTCCGGCACGGTCACGCCGACGAGTCCCATCGGCACGATCCCGGCGGATCGCGCTAACCTGCCGCGCCCCGCCTTGCCGGCGCCCGCGACATCGGGCATCGATCACATCGTGCTGGTCACGATGGAAAACCGCTCCTTCGATCACATGATGGGCTGGGTTCCCGGCGTGGAAGGCACGCAAGCCGGCAGGCAGTTCACCGATGCGTTCGGCACCGTGCAAACGAGCTTCTCGCTCGCGGCCAATGCGGCGTTCGGCTTCCAGGGCTGCCAGTATGCGGACCCCGATCATCAATACGACGCGGGCCGCACGCATCTTGCGAATGGCGCGATGAACGGCTTCCTGCTGACCCCAGACACGAACGAGACGCGCGGCGACCTGTTGCCCATCGGGTACTTCACCGGCGCCGATCTCGACTTCTATCGCCAGGCCGTTGCGCAATACACGGTCTGCGACTACTACATGAGCGGGATTCTCGCGGACACGTTCCCGAACCGCGTCTACCTGCACAGCGGCGAGACCGACCGGCTCAGCGATACGCTCGATACGTCATCGCTCTCGACCATCTGGGACCGCCTCGACGCGAAGAACGTCTCATCGAAGTACTACTTCCACGACGTGCCCTTCACCGCGCTCTACGGCACGCGCTATGTGGGACGTTCGAAGCTGTTCTCCGACTTCCTCTCGGATGCGGCGGGCGGCAATTTGCCGTCGTTCTGCATGGTCGATCCCAGCTTTGCCGGCGAAGCGAACGGCACCTCGAACGACGATCACCCGCACGCCGACGTCCGCAACGGCCAGGCCTTGCTCGGTCAGATCTACGAGGCACTGCGCGCGGGGCCCAACTGGAGTTCGACGCTGATGATCGTCGTGTACGACGAGTGGGGCGGCTTCTTCGAGCACGTCGCGCCGCCAGTCAAGTCGCTCTCGGTGGCGGAGCAGAAGCTCGGCAACGATGGCCGGCTGGGCTTTCGCGTGCCTTGCATGCTGCTCGGTCCGCGCGTGCGCGCGGGCAGCGTGTCACGCTATCCGTTCGATCCGAGTTCGATCCATCAGCTGCTGGCGTGGCGCTTCGGGCTCGATCCGCTGGGCGTGCGCGCAAGCGACCCGACGACCTTCAACATGGCCTATGCGCTCGACCTGAGCGATGCGCCCCGCACCGATGCCCCTGCGTTCGTCGTGCCGCCAGGACCGTTCGGCCTCGAATGCTCGAACACGCCTTCGAGCGGATCGGGACTCGGCACCGTGGACAAGCGCGCGGGCGAGGGCGCGGCGCAAACGCTCACGCCCGGCGGCCGCTTTGCCGATCTGCGTGCGAAGGCCACGACGCTGGGCTTCCCTTCGAATTGATGCAACAGCCCGTCTGAAATACCGGTTCGACGCGAGGCGCATATGCGTGCATCATGTGCGTTCGCGTCGCGGGCGCCGTTTCGCAGGGTCCGTGGCCTGATGAAGCATGAGGCAGCTGTTCCTATCATCGACACAAGGACTCCATGGTCATGACTCGTCTGTTGCAGAAGCTCACGTGGTTCATCGCGCTTGCATGCCTCTCCACCTCGCTCGCGCTGTCATGCACACGCGTGCTCTATACGGGCGACAAGGGGCTCGTGGTCACGGGACGCTCGATGGACTGGTCCGAGGACATGCGCTCGAACTTGTGGGTGATGCCGGCGGGCATCGAGCGCGACGGCAATGCCGGGCCGCGCTCCATCAAATGGAAGTCCAAGTACGGCAGCGTGGTGGTGTCGGGCTATGAGATCGGCAGCGTGGACGGCATGAACGAGCGCGGGCTCGTCGCCAATGCGCTGTACCTTGCCGAGACCGACTACGGCAAGCCCGACCCGAAGCGCGATCCGATGTCGATCAGCCTGTGGGCGCAATACGCGCTCGACAACTTCGCGACCGTGGCGCAGGCGGTCTATGTGCTGAGCCGCGAGCCCTTTCAGATCATCGCGCCGCCCTTGCCGAACGGCAAGCCGCTGACCATCCATCTGTCGCTCTCGGATGCGCGCGGCGACTCGGCCATCCTCGAATACATCAACGGCAAGCTGGTGATCCACCAGGGCAAGAAGTACAAGGTGATGACCAATTCGCCCATCTACGACGAGCAGCTTGCCATCGATACGTATTGGAAGAGCGTCGGCGGGCTCGGCTTCCTGCCGGGCACGAATCGCGCGGCGGACCGCTATGTGCGCGCCTCCTTCCTGCTGGACGCCATTCCAAAGCAGGCCGATCCGAACTACCTCGCGGGCGTGCCGCAGCAGTCGTATGCGTTTCAGGCAGTGGCCAGCGTGATGAGCGTGGTGCGCTCGGTCAGCGTGCCGCTCGGCATCAGCACGCCGGAGCAGCCGAACCTCTCTTCGACCATCTGGCGCACGGTGGCGGATCAGCAGAACCTCGTCTATTACTTCGATTCCGCCACGCGCCCCGACACTTTCTGGGTGTCGCTCAAGAAGCTCAACCTGAGCCCTGGCGCGCCGGTGATGAAGCTGACCATCGACGGCGGGCAGGTGTTCTCCGGCGAAACGGCGGGCAGTTTCGTGGCGACGCCGGCCTTTGCCTTCATGCCGGCGAAAGCGCCCTGACAGGCGCGCGATGGCCGCATGACGGGCAAACGGGGCGAGCCACGCGCGCGGGCAGGTAAAATACCGTCCTTTTGCCTCTGGTGATCTCGTGCAAGGCCTTAAGCGCACGGCATTCAGCGGCCCGGCGCTCGTGCGCCTGCTGGCGCAATGTGCCGATCTCGAAGTCCACGAACCCGCGCAATCGCTGTCGGACCGCCTGAGCCAGTGGCTCGGCTGGACCGATGCGATCGCGCTGTCCACCGCGCTCGGCACCGATCCGCAGCCTGTCGCCAGTCCGCGATCCGCTTCCGGCGATGATGCAGCGGCAGGTGCGCAGACGCGCGCGCGCCTCGTGAGCGCCATCACGCGCGATGAAAGCGGCGAGCCGGGCCTGCATGGCCGGCGTCGGACGACGGCAGTGCAGACGCCGCCCGATGCCGTGCAGATCGACTTCGCGATCTTCCGCCAGCACTATTTGTCGTTGCAGCAGACGATGGAGTCCGACATCGGCGAGTTGCGCGGCCGGCTGCGTGCGTCTGTGGCGGCCCGTGCGGGCGGCATGACGCGTCTCGCGGTCGTCGATGCCGTCATGGAGCGTACCTTCGCGGCGCGCGAACGCACGCTGCTGGCGCAGGTGCCTGTGATCCTCGGCCGCCACTTCGAGCGGCTCAAGCGCGGCCAGATGCAGGCCGAAGCCGATACGGGCACTGCCTCCAACGCGTGGCTCACGGCGTTCCGCACGGACATGCGCAACGTCCTGCTCGCCGAACTCGAAGTTCGTTTTCAACCGGTCGAAGGCCTGCTTGCGGCGCTTCGTACTCAGTCTCAGTAACTGGCACGCTATGCCCCGAAATTTCGTCAAAGTCGCAGTCTTTCTGGTGGGCCTTGCAGCGGTGTGCGGCATCGCCATCGGCTATATCGTTTCGAATCCGCTCGCGTTCGCGGTGACCGTGTTGATCGGCGCCTGCTATGTCGTCGGCGCGCTGGAGCTGCGCCGCTTCCAGCAGACTACCGACGCCTTCGTGCAGTCCTTGGACGCGCTGCTCAATGCGCCGAAGAGCCTTGCCGTCTGGATCGATACGGTGCCACCAGGCCTGCGCAACGCAGTGCGTGCGCGCGTGGAGGGCGAACGCGCCGGTCTGCCCGGACCCGCGCTCACGCCGTATCTCGTCGGGCTGCTGGTGCTGCTGGGCATGCTCGGCACGCTGCTCGGCATGGTAGTGACGCTGCATGGCACCGGCGCCGCACTGGAAAGCGCAACGGACCTGTCCGCGATCCGTGCCTCGCTCGCCTCGCCGATCACGGGTCTGGGTTTCGCATTCGGCACCTCCATTGCGGGTGTCGCGACATCGGCGATGCTGGGTCTGTTGTCGGCGCTGTGCCGGCGAGAACGGCTGCACGCCGCGCACGCGCTCGACACGAAGATCGCCACGACGCTGCGCGCGTTCACGCAGACCCATCAGCGCGAGGAAGCATTCAAGCTGATGCAGAAGCAGGCCGATCTGATGCCCGCACTCGCCGAACATCTGCACGCGATAATGCACGCCATCGAGCAACACAGCCTCGCCGCGCACGAGCGGCAGATCGCGAGCCAGGGCGAGTTTCATGCGAAGACGGAAACGGCGTACCGCAGGCTGGCGACGTCGGTGGAACTGTCGTTGAAGCAAAGCGTCGCCGACAGCGCCCGCGCCGCCAGCGCCGCGCTCCAGCCCGTCATGCAGGCGACGATGGATGGCATCGCGCGCGAAACGGCCGCGCTGCACGTCACGGTCGAACAGGCGGTGACGCGCCAGCTCGACAGTCTGAACACGGGCTTTGAGGCATCGGCGACGAAGGTCGCAGGCATCTGGAATCAATCGCTCGATGCGCAGCGTCTTGCGAACGACGCGCTCGCGGAGAAGTTCGAGGCACGCTCGATCGTGCTGGTGGACGGCATCGCCACGCAGATGAGCGGCGTCAGGGAAGGGCTGGACAGTTTCGTCACCAGGCAGCGTGAAGCCAGCGACGCACAGACCGAGCGCATGGCCGCTTCTCTGGACCATTTCGCTGACACCTTCGAGCAGCGCTCGACGCGTCTGGTCACGGAAGTATCGACAGAGATGGCCGGCGTGAAGCAGGGCCTCGATACGCACGTCGGGCGCATGTCCGCTTCGATGGAGCAGTTTGCCTCGGCATTCGAGGCACGTTCGTCGAGTCTCGTCGACGGCATCGCGGCGCGCATGGAACAGGCCACGTCCGGCATGTCGGAAGCGTGGCAGAAGGCGCTCGCACAGCAGACCAGCAGCGGCGAACAACTCGCCGCGCAGCACGAACAGGCGCTTGCCAACGCTGCCGCGACCTTCGAAGGGCACGCGGCGTCGTTGCTGGATTCGATGAACCGGGCGCATGCAGCGTTGCGTACGGAGATCGGCACGCATCACGATGCGCGTCTCAGCGCATGGACCGATGCGCTCGGCGCGCTCGCCGCGACCTTGCGCGAGGAGTGGCAGAGCACGAGCGCGTTTGCCGCGAGCCGTCAGCAGGACATCTGCGACACGCTCGCTCGCACTGCAAGCGAGATCTCGGAGCAGAGCAAGCTGCACGCGAACGAAACCATCGCGCAGATCGGGGAGCTGGTGCAGGCGGCTTCCGAAGCGCCGAAGGCTGCGGCCGAGGTCATTGCCGAACTGCGTCAGAAGCTCTCCGATTCCATGGTCCGCGACACCGCGATGCTCGACGAGCGCGCGCGTCTGCTGGCCACGCTGGAAACGCTGCTCGATGCGGTGAATCACGCATCGACCGAACAACGCACGGCGGTCGATGCACTCGTGACCGGCTCGGCCGATCTGCTCGAACGCGTGGGCACGCAGTTTGCCGGCAAGGTCGATGCCGAGGCTGCAAAGCTGAACGATGCGGCCGCGCATGTGACGAGCGGCGTCGTCGAAGTGGCGAGTCTTGCCGATGCCTTCGGCGCGGCCGTGCAGGCCTTCGGTGAATCGAACGAGACGCTGGTCGCGCAGCTGCAACGCATCGAAGGGGCGCTGGACAAGTCGCTCGCACGCAGCGACGAGCAACTCGCGTACTACGTTGCGCAGGCACGCGAGGTCATCGATCTGTCGATGATGTCGCAGAAGCAGATCGTCGAGAACCTGCAACATCTGGCCGGCGAGCGCGGCGCACACGGAGCGAAGGCCGCATGAACGAGGAGATCGACGGCGGCGTCGAGACCGCGGCGCCCGTATGGGCGGCATTCGCCGATCTGATGTCGGTGTTGCTGGGCGCGTTCGTGCTGATACTCGTCGCCGTGCTCGGCGTGCAGCTGCAGTTGTCGACGCGGCTCGAACAGGCCATCAAGCAGCAGCAGAAAGAGACCGAGCGTCGCAAGACGCTCGAACAGGCGCTCGCGGGGCCGCTCGCCTCGGGACGCGTGACGCTGGTGAACGGCAAGATCGGCATCAGCGGCAACGTGCTGTTCGCGTTGAACTCGGATCAGCTGCAGCCGCAGGGTCGCGATGTATTGAAGAGTCTCGCGGGTCCGTTGACCGCGTATCTGGGATCGCATGAGCAGATCCTGATGGTGAGCGGTTTCGCCGATGATCAACAGGTCCACGAAGGCAACCGTCGCTTCGCGGACAACTGGGAACTGTCGGCCAAGCGCGCCCTGACCGTGATGCGCGCGCTGATCGATGCGGGCGTGCCGTCCTCGTCGGTGTTTGCTGCGGCATTCGGCTCGGAGCAACCGGTGAGCTCGAACGCCGATGACGCGGGCCGCGCGAAGAACCGGCGCGTGGAGATTTCGGCGGTGCCGCGTCCGGTCAATGCAGCGGTGCCCGCGCATGACTGACAGCGTGACGCGTGCGCGCGAGATGCTCGACGCATGGCGCGAGCGTGGCGACGCACGCGTGGGCGGCATGTCATGCCGCATCATCGAAGCGTTGACGCAGCGCGCCTCATATCATGAAGGTGATGCAAGGCGTGTGCTGGATGCGCGTCTCGCCGCGCTGCTCGACGCGCAGGGGTCTGCGGATGAACCTACCGCGGTCACGCAGGACACCCTTGACACGCCGTTCGCCGCATTGCTCGACGAGTTGAACCAGCGCGCGCAAGCCCGTCCCGCGCCCGCCGAGTATCTCGATGCATTGCGCGCCGTGTGGACCTCGGTCAGCGCGGAGAAGCGCCTGCGCGAGTCGCTTGCACAAGTGCCGAAGAATGCGGGGCCGCTCAATTCAAGCAGCCTCGTGCATCGTTCACTGGCGCTGATGGGTGAAGTGTCGCCGGATTATCTGCAACACTTTCTCGGCTATGTCGATGCGCTCTCGTGGATGGACGCACTGACGCTCGTGAGTGCCCCGGTGAAGGATGCGCCGCGCGCGGCCTCGCAGAAGAAGACCGCGCGCGGCAAGGCGCGCTGAAGCTGCCGGACTGCGCTATGCGAGCCAGCCTTTGATGGAACGTGCGATAGCGTTGGTCGAAATGCCGTAGCGTTCGTGCAGCGTCGGCAATGCGCCGGCATCGAGGAACGCATCCGGCAAGCCGATCTGCCGATACGCGCACGACACGCCTTCAGTCAGCAGCGTGGTGGCCACCGCTTCGCCCAGGCCGCCGATCACCGTATGATTCTCCGCCACCACCACGAGCCGCCCGGAACGGCGCGCTTCGCGGATGATCGTCGCCGTGTCGAGCGGCTTGATCGTGGGCACATGCAGCACCGCGACATCCACGCTGTCCTTCTGCAGCGCCTGCGCCGTTTCGAGCGCGCGCATGGTCATGATGCCGGACGAGATGATGAGCACGTCACGGCCGTCGCGCAGCAGCTTTGCGCGGCCCAGTTCGAAGTGGTAGTCGTATTCATCGAGCACGGCGGGCACGTTGCCGCGCAACAGGCGCGCATACACCGGCCCCTTGTGCGCGGCAATGGCCGGGACCATCTGCTCGATGTCGAGCGCATCGCACGGGTCGATCACGGTCATGTTGGGCATCGCGCGCATCAAGGCGAGATCCTCGGCGGCCTGGTGGCTCGGGCCGTAGCCGGTGGTGAGTCCGGGCAGCGCGCAGACGATCTTTACATCGAGATTGTCTTCCGCAATGGTCTGGTGGATGAAGTCATAGGCGCGCCGCGTGCCGAACACGGCGTAGGTCGTCACGAAGGGCTGCGCGCCTTCGTGCGCAAAGCCTGCCGCCGCGCCCATCAGCAACTGCTCGGCCATGCCCATCTGGTAATAACGCTCCGGGAACTCCTTGGCGAAGATATGCAGGTCCGTGTACTTGCCGAGATCGGCCGTCATGCCGATGACGTTCGCCTTCGTGCGAGCAAGCTCACACAACGCATGACCGAAGGGCGCCGAACGCGTGACCTGTCCTTCGCTTGCAATCGAGGCGATCATCGCGGATGTTTTCAAACGAGTGCTCATGCCTGTCTCCCTGCTTCAAGTGCTTCCAGTGCCAGCTTCCATTCGTGCGGATCGACGCGGATGAAATGGTTCTTCTCGCGCTGCTCGAGGAAGGGCACGCCGCAGCCCATCTTCGTATCGCACACGATGATGCGCGGCTTCGCCTCCTTCGAATTGCGAGCGTTGTCGAAGGCTTGCTTGACGGCGTCGATGTCGTTGCCGTTGACACGCTGCACATACCAGCCGAAGGCGTCGAGCTTCTCGACCAGCGGCTCGAAGGACATGATCTGCGTTGAGGGGCCATCGGCCTGCTGATTGTTGACGTCCACCATCGCGATCAGGTTGTCGAGCTTCCAGTGCGCCGCGGACATCAGGCCTTCCCAGATCGCGCCTTCATCGAGTTCGCCGTCCGAGAACAGCGTGTAGACGAAGGATTTCGAGCCCTTGCGTTTCAGGCCAAGGCAACGGCCCACCGCGATCGTCAGACCCTGGCCGAGCGAGCCGCCCGACATCTCCATGCCGGGCGTGTAACTCGCCATGCCGGACATCGGCAGGCGGCTGTCATCGCTGCCATAGGTTTCGAGTTCCTCCGGCGGCAGGATGCCCGCTTCGAACAACGCGGCATACAGCGCGATCGCGTAGTGACCGTTCGAGAGCAGGAAGCGGTCGCGGTCTTCCCACTCGGGATCGTCGGCGCGGTAATGCATCGCGCCGAAATACGCGACCGCCAGTACGTCGGCGATATCCAGCGCCTGGCCGATATATCCCTGGCCCTGCACCTCGCCCATCAGAAGCGCGTTGCGGCGAATGCGCCAGGCACGTTCGGCGAGGGTCGTCTCCTCGATGACGGGACTGCTCATGGTTGTGTCTCCTTTGAATAATGCATTCAGCGATTGACCGTCCGGGCCGGCACGAAGAACACCAGCACCGCGCCCACCACGACGGCCGCCGAGATGAAGATCAGGCCGGCGGTGGACTTGCCCGTGAAGTCGTTGAGCCAGCCGACGATGGCGGGCGAGAAGAAGCCGGCGAGATTGGCGAAGCAGTTCACCGCCGCGATGCCCGCCGCCGCCGACATGCCGCCCAGCACGGCGGTGGGCAGTGACCAGAACTGCGATGACGACGCGAGAATGCCGGCCGCCGCGACGCTCACGCAGACGATCGAGGCGCCCACGCTGCCGAGCATCGGCAAGGTGGCGAAGCCGGCGGCGGAGATGAGCATCGGGATCGCGAGATGCAGGCGGCGCTCGCGGCGGCGGTCGGCACTGGCGCCGATCAACGGCAGCGCGACGATCGCGCAGAGATACGGAATGGCAGTGAGGATCCCGACCCACAGCGGGTCCGCGACGCCGGTCCTGCGCACGATGGTCGGCAGCCAGAAGGTGAGCCCGTACTGGCCGAGCACGACGCAGAAGTAGATGGCCGCCATGAGCCACAGCCTGCGGTCCGCGACGAATGCGCGGATCGACACATGCTGCACTGTCTGCGCGTTGTCCTTGTCGACGTTGCGCCGGAGCAGGGCCTTCTCGTCATCCGTGAGCCACTTCGCGCCGGCGATCCCATCGTCGAGATAGAACAGGATCGCGACGCCGAGGCACAGCGAGGGCAGCGCTTCGAGCATGAAGAGCCACTTCCATCCGGCCAGCCCATGCGCGCCCTGGAATGCATGCATGATGTAACCGGACAGCGGACCGCCGACGATGCCCGCGAGCGGAATCGCCATGAAGAACAGCGAGAGCGCCTTGGCGCGGCGTGCGGCCGGGAACCAGTACGTCAGGTAGAGGATCACGCCGGGCGCGAAGCCTGCCTCGGCCACGCCGAGCAGGAAGCGCAGCGCGTAGAACTGGGTGGGCGTCTGGACGAACACGAAGCTTGCCGAGATCAGCGCCCAGGTGAGCATGATGCGTGCGAGCCACTTGCGCGCGCCTACGCGGTGCAGGATGACGTTGCTGGGCACTTCGAAGAGGAAGTAGCCGAGGAAGAAGATGCCTGCGCCGACGCCATAGATGGTCTCCGAGAAGCGCAGGTCGTTCAGCATCTGCAGCTTCGCAAAGCCGACGTTGACGCGGTCGAGATACGCGCCGAGGTAGCACAGCATCAGGAAGGGAATGAGGCGGCGTCCGACCTTGGCGTAGGTCTTCGTTTCGAGGCTGGCGGCATCGTCGGCGGAAGCGAAGCCGGCCGCGGCCACCGGTGTGGCGAGTCTGGATTTCATGAATGTCTCCTGCCATGGAGCGCCCCGGTTGTTCCGGGTGCGCTGGTGGGTGCATCTGTAGGTGCGTCTTCAGGCGCGATCGATTAGTGGATCAGCATGCCGCCGTTCACGTCGAGCGTGACGCCGGTGAGATACGACGAGAGATCGCTCGCGAGGAACAGGCAGGCGTTCGCGATGTCGGCGGCGTCGCCGAGTCGGCCGAGCGGAATGCCCTTGATGATGTCGGTGCGCATCTCGGGCGTGAGCTTGTCGCCGGTGATGTCGGTCTGGATGAGGCCCGGCGTGATCGAGTTCACGCGGATGCGGTCCGACCCGAACTCGCGCGCCATGGCTTTCGCGAGGCCCAGCACGCCGGCTTTCGCCGCGCTGTAGTGCGGTCCGCCGAAGATGCCGCCGCCACGCTGCGCCGATACCGACGACATGCACACGATGCTGCCGCGCTGCTGCTTCTTCATCTGCGGAATGACGGCCTGCGACATGTACAGCGTGCCGCGCAGGTTCACGCCGATGACGGCGTCGAAGTTGTCCGCGCCGATCTCCAGCGTCTTGATCGGCTGCGTGATGCCCGCGTTGTTGATAAGCGCGTCGATGCGGCCATAGCGCTCCGTCGTCGCTGTCGCGGCGGCGACGCAGGCGGCCTTGTCGGTGACATCGCAGGCCAGGCCGAGATGGCCTTCGCCTAGGTCGTCGGCGGCGGCTTGCGCATCGGCTTCCTTCAGGTCGAGCACGACGATGCGTGCGCCCTGTGCGGCCAGTGCCCGCGCCGTGGCCTTGCCGATGCCGCGCGGCGAGGCCGCGCCCGTGACGATCACTACCTGGTTCTCGAGCAACATCGCTGTCTCCGTTGATGGTCTGGTGTAGGCGCAGTGTCTTCGCCTTCAGCCTGACGATCAACGCAGTTTGGCTCAACTATTGCTGAGAAATTTTCAGGTATCGATATGCTGTGCCATTTGTTGATCCATCCACGCGAGGAACTTGGCGACGCGCGGCAGGCCCGCGTTCTGGCTCGGGTAAACCAGATGATGTGCGCCCACTTCGACCGCATATTCACGACCGAACACCGGCGCCAGCGTGCCGCGTGCGAGATGGCGCGAGGCCAGCATCGTGCTTTCCAGTGCGATGCCATGACCCAGCGCCGCCGCCTCGAGTGACATGTATGAGCGGTCGAACGAGAAGTCGAACGCCTTGCGCCTGACCGCCACGCCGAACTTGCCGAACCACTGCTGCCATTGCACCAGCGGCGACTCGGAGAGGATCAGGCGGCGTTCCAGCAGATCATCGGGCGAGGCGACAGGAAAGCGTTCGAGATACTCGGGCGAGGCCAGCGGCGCGATGGTTTCGTGGCGCAGGGTCCGGATCTCGACATCGCTCCAGTGCGCATAGCCGTGACGCACGGCGATGTCGTAGTAACCCGAGGTGAACGACACATCCTCGTACGAGCACGCCAGGTTCATCTGGATGTCGCCGTTCGCTTCCTGGAAGGCGGCGAGACGCGGCAGCAGCCACATCAGGCCGAAGCTCGGGCTTGAATGGATCCGCAGGATCTCGACCGAGGTTTCACTCGATGCGCGTTCGGTGGCGCGATTCAGTTCGGCGAGCGCGCCCGTCACGTCGGACAGATACTGCGTGCCGGTCGGCGTCAGCACGAGTCCGCGTCCCAGGCGCGTGAACAACGGCCGCCCGACGATGCCTTCGAGGTTCGCCAGTTGATGGCTCACCGCGGAGGGCGTGAGGCCGAGTTCGTCGGCGGCGCGGTTGACGCTCTTCGTCCGCGCCACGCTTTCGAAGGCGATGATGGCTTTCAGCGGAGGCAGGCGCATCGGCTTACTGCTTCGGCTCGCGCGGCACGCGTCCCATCAGGAAGAATTCGTCGTTGGGCCGCATCGAGATCACGTTCGCCATGCGGTTCGACAGGCCGAAGAACGCCGTGATGGCCGCGATGTCCCAGATGTCTTCGTCATTGAAACCGTGCGCGCGCAGCGTGACGAAGTCGCTGTCGTCCACGCTGCCCGACGCGCGGCAGACCTTCAGCGCGAAATCGAGCATTGCGTGCTGGCGCGGCGTGATATCCGCCTTGCGATGATTCACCGCGACCTGATCCGCCACCAGCACGTTCTTCTCGTAGATGCGCAGGATCGCGCCATGCGCGACGACGCAATACAGGCAGTCGTTCACGGCGCTCGTCGCGACGACGATCATCTCGCGCTCGCCCTTGCTCAGGCCGCCTTCCTTCAGCATCAGCGCATCGTGATAGGCGAAGAATGCACGGAACTCGGCGGGGCGGTGCGCCAGCGTGAGAAACACGTTCGGCACGAAGCCGGCCTTCTCCTGGACCTCGAGGATGCGAGTGCGGATGTCGTCGGGCCAGTCTTGCGGTTGGGGAACGGGATAGCGGCTGATGGGCGGGGTCGTCATGGCGTCGTCGTGAATGAAGGCGTTGATCGAACGCTCATTCTAGTTCGACGGCGCGCCGCGTGTGGCAGTCAGCGAACCCAGCAGCTTGAGCAGGCTCTCCACGTTCACGGGCTTGACGAAGTGATAGTCGAAGCCCGCCGACTGCGCGCGCAACCGGTCTTCCGCCTGACCGTAGCCGGTGATCGCGATCAGCAGCGGCATGGTCTCGCCCTTGCGGCGCAGGCGGCGCGCGAGTTCATAGCCATCGATATCGGGCAGGCCGATGTCGAGCAGCGCGACGTCCGGTTTCAGCAGCGGCGCCGCTTCGAGCGCTTCCGACGACGAATACGCCACCTGCGCGACATGACCTTCGGACTCGCACAGCATGGCGAGCGAATCGGCGGCGTCGCGGTTGTCATCCACCACGAGAACGCGCAAGGTCTTGCGCGCGGTGCGCGTGCCCTGATCGGCGAGCGCGAGCGCCGAGTGCCGCTCATGATGATGCAGGCGCGGCAGGCGAATCGTCACGGTCGTGCCGAGTCCCGGGCCCGGACTCTGCACGTTGATGGTTCCCTTGTGCATCTCGACCAGCTTCTTCACCAGCGAAAGCCCGATGCCGAGCCCGCCGTTCGAACGGTCGAGCGTGCGCTCGCCCTGCGAGAACAGCTCGAAGACCTTCGGCAGGAGATCCGCGGAGATGCCGGTGCCGGTGTCGGCGATGGCGATCGCCACCGCTTCCTCGTCGGCGCGCACGCTCACGGTGATGCGGCCGTTTTCGGGCGTGTACTTGCTGGCATTGTTCAGCACATTGACGAGGATCTGCGACAGACGCGTGACGTCGCCGCACACCCAGGTGGTGGCATCGGAGACATCGACGTGAATGGATTGCGCGCGCGCCTCGACCATGCCCGCGATCGCCTCGACCGAGTGATACACCGCCGTGCCGACGAGGATCGGTTCGAGCTGCAGTGCAATGCGTCCCTGCGTGATGCGCGACACTTCGAGCAGATCGTCCACGATGCGCGTCATGTGCTCGACCTGCCTGCGCATCAGATCGATCAGGTCGCGCAGATGCGGCTCGCTGTCCTTGTCCTTCTGCAGCAGCGCGATGGCGGTTCGCAACGGCGCGAGCGGATTGCGCAGTTCATGGGCGAGCATGGCGAGGAACTCGTCCTTGCGCCGTCCCGACTCGCGCAGCATCAGTTCCATGTGCTTGCGCTCGGTGATGTCGATCACGCTGCCAATGATGCGCAGCGGCTTGCCGTCCTTGCTGCGCTGGAGCAGCGCGCTGCCTTGCATCCATCGTTCGCCGTGCAGATTTCGCACGCGGAATTCAAAATGCCCGCCGGGGTTCTCGCCGGCGGCAAGACTGCGCATGTAGCGGTCGAGCGACGCGCTGTCCTCGGGATGCACGCGCGTCAGCGCCGCGTCATAGGTGAGCGTCTCGTGGATCTGGCGCTCGCCGCCGGTTTCGAGGAAGAGCGTCCAGGTGGCGAGTTCGAGCGAGGCGATGTGGATGTTCGCGGCCTGCATGGCCACCGTGAGGCGCAGGCTGCGCGCTTCGATGGCGGCCTGCGCCTCGTAGCGCGGCGTGACGTCGGTGGTCGTGCCGAACCATTCCTGCAGCTTGCCTTGATCGTCGTGGAGCGGGGCGGCGTGTGCCTGCACCATGCGATACACGCCGTCGCGCCGATACATGCGGAAGGTGAGCGTGCGCGCGGCGCCTTGCTCCAGTGCGTCGAGCCAGTCGCGCTGGGTGCGTTCGCGGTCGTCCGGATGAATGAATTCGAGCCATCCCCAGCCGGACAGCGCCTCGGGCGGGACGCCGGTGAAGCGCTCCCATTCGCCGCCCGACGGACGGATCTCGCCGTTTGCATCGGCGGACCAGACGAGCGCTCCCGTTGATTCCACCAGCGCACGATAGCGCCGCTCGGAGAGGCTCAGGCGGTCTTCGTCGGCGCGCTGCGTGCTGATGTCGAAGCTCACGCCGTAGACGCGCGTGAGCACGCCTTCGCGGTCGAACTCCGGATGCCCGCGCATGCGCAGCCAGCGGCGCGTGCCGGGATCGGGCTCGAGCACGAAATCGAATTCGAACGGACCGCCGTCGCGCAAGGCCTCGGTGAGGTTGCGCTGAAAGGGCGCGCGATATTCCGGAGCGACCCGGTCCCATACTTCCGAGAGCAGCACGGCTTCCGTGCCGGGGGGAAACGAGTAGAGCGCCGCGAGCTGCGCGGTCATGCGCACCACGCGCGTCTTCATGTCCCATTCCCACGCGCCCATGCGCGCGCCGGCAAAGGCCGCCTGAAGACGCCGCTCGCTGGCTTCGTACATGGCCCACGCATGGCGGCATTCGTGAATGTCGATGGCCACGCCCACGGTCTCGCCGATCAGCCCTTCTTCGTCGCGCCGCGCCTGCAGATGCAGCGTATGCCAGCGGAATGCGCCGTCCGCGCGCAGCAGGCGCACATCGACGTTGCGCAGCAGGGTGCCGTCGCGCATGAGCCGCAGTGCATCGAGCACCGGAGGGATGTCGTCGGAATGGACGAAGGCGTTCCAATGCCGCCCCGACAGCTCTGCAAGCGCCACGCCGAGATAGCGGCACGCCCAGGGATTTGCGTATTGGATAGTGCCGTCGCGTGCGGCGCGCCAGACGAATGACGGCAGGAAATGAGCAGGATCGTGCATGGGCGTCCTTGCTTCCGCTGACTCGTTGTCGGCGAGACGCGTCGCCGTACGCGGCATCGAACGCTGCGATAGCCTGGGGCTACCATACAACAAAAGCGCCGCCCGGGACGCTCATGGCAGGCACTCTTGCCGCTTGTCGGGTGAGTCGAAAAAATCAGGAGTAATTTCTACGCTGCAAGCAGCGAACGCTGTTGCCGAACCCGCGCCTGCCCATTGCGAAAGAGCGGGATTTGGCGTATCAGCCTGCTTCGCCCACTTCCTTCGGGTCGGGCAGCTTGCCGGACTGGCCGCCGCTTGGCCGTTCGGGTTCGTTCTTCAAGTCACGCTTTTGCTCGTCGGAAAGCCGCCGGTCAGCGACGTTCGGGTCGTCGGGTGTCTGTTTCGGCGGGGTCGGACGGTCGTTCTCGTCGGTCATGATGTGCGCTCCCTGTTCGTCATGAGATCGGAATCGTGTTCACAGGAGCGCATGTCGCGTGCCAGCGTGCGGGCCTTATGTCAGGAGATTCCACAGCACCAGCGTGAGCACCAGCCCGACCACCGAAACGATGGTCTGCAAGATCGACCACACCGCGACCGTGCGCTTCAGCGTGAGACCGAAGTATTCGCGCACCATCCAGAAGCCCGCGTCATTGACGTGGCAGAAGAACACCGAGCCCGCGCCGATGGCGAGCGCCATCAGCGAGTTGTGGGTCGCGGTGAGTCCGCTGACGACCGGCGCGACGATCCCCGCCGTGGTCGTCGTGGCGACGGTCGCCGAGCCGGTCGCCTGACGCAGCGCGACGGCGATCAGCCATGCGAGCAGGATCAGCGGCAGGTGCGTGCCGACTGCAATCTTGCCGATGGTCACGCTGATGCCCGCGTTGACCAGCATCTGCTTGAGACCGCCGCCCGCGCCGATGGTCAGCAGCAGCGCGGCGATGGGCGGCAGGCTCTTGCGCAGGATGCCGCCGACGCGTTCCCGCGCCATGCCGCGCGACCAGCCCAGCATCACGATGGCGAACAGCACGGTCAGCGCGAGCGCGACGAGCGGTTCACCGACGAAGTCGAGCATGTCGTACAGCAGCGTGTCCTTCGTGAGCGCCAGCTTGGCGACGGTGCGGCCGAGCATCATCACGACGGGCAGCAGGATGGTCACCAGCGAGATCGCGAAGCCGGGTGTGGCCGCGCCTTCGTCGCGAGTGGTGAACAGCTGGCCGATTTCCTCGGGCGCCTCGATATGCAGCCGCTTCGACAGCCAGATGCCGTAGACCGGTCCGGCGAGAACGACAGCAGGCAGCGCGACGAGCAGGCCCAGTCCGAGCGTCAGCCCGAGGTCGGCATGCAGCGCGCTCACGGCGATCAGCGGACCGGGGTGCGGCGGCAGCAGCGCATGCAGGGTGGTCATGCCGGCGAGGGCAGGAATCGCGATGCGCAGGATGGGTTGCCCGGAGCGGCGCGCCATGACGAAGATGATCGGCACCATCATCACGAGGCCGACTTCGAAGAACAGCGGCAGCCCGACGATGATCGCGACGAGCGCCATCATCCACGGCAGCCTGCGCGGTGTGGAATGGTCCAGGAGGGTGGTGACGAGCCTGTCGGCGGCGCCGGATTCGGCCATCAGCGCACCGAGCATGGCGCCGAGCGCGATGATGATGCCGACGTCGCCGAGCAGCGCGCCCGCGCCCTTGCTGAACGCCTGCGCGATGGCTTCGAGCGGCTGATGCGCGGCGAAGCCTGCCGCGAACGTGCCCACCAGGATGGAAAGGAACGGCGCGAGCTTCAGGACGCTGATGGAAACGATGATGATCGCGAGGCCGAGTGCGCAGGCGATGAGAAGCTGGGTGTCGTGTGCGGACCAGGGGGCGAGGGTTGTCGTTGGGTTCACTGTGGTCTTGAGGTGGTTCTTGAGATGACGCTTGCTCTGACGTTCGATCTGACGCGGCTGAGTGCGACGGCAATACGATTACGGTTTGCTTTCGCGGTGCGGGTCGTGCCAGCTTCCCGCGAGGCCGTGTCGTAATAGCATTTTTCGCGGCGCCGGTCAAAAAATCGGACCAATCGGCCGGCGCGCCGCTCAGTTTAAGCAGAGACGCACGCGCTTGCATTTTGCGTTTTGCACTTTGCATGCGAGATGGCATTTTGCACTTTGTATTCGAGATGCCGTCCGTCGACGAGACGAAACCGGCGTCGCGGCTGAACGAACGGGGCGGGCCGTCGTGCGTCCCGGCGCAGGCTTGCGCTACGATTCTGTATGGACCTTTTTCAGAGGCTTGAACCCGCACGGATCCGGAGCCGACACCATGGATGACGCCACGCGCGAGTTCGATCGCCTGCGCCCTCGTCTGCAGGCCATTGCTTACCGCATGCTGGGTTCGGTGGCGGAAGCCGAGGACATCGTCCAGGATGTCTGGCTGCGCTGGCATGCGGCTGCGCGCGTGGCCATCGAGAATGCGGAGGCGTGGCTGGTATCGGTCACGACGCGTCACTCGATCGACCGCCTGCGCGCCGCGAAGATCCAGCGCGAGCACTACACCGGTATCTGGCTTCCCGAACCGCACATCACCGAGCCGCCCGCGACACCTGAGGAAATGACGGAACGGGCCGACGATGTCTCCGTCGCTTTCCTGATGCTGCTCGAACGTCTGACGCCGGAGGGGCGTGCCGCCTTTCTGCTGCGCGAGGTATTCGACGCCGACTACCCCGAGGTGGCGCGCATCATCGGCAAGACGGAGGCCGCCTGCCGTCAGCTCGTGAGCCGCGCCAAGGTGCAATTGCGCGAGGAACGTCCGCGCCGCCCGGTGTCGCCCGAGCTTCATCGGCACGTGCTGCTGGCCTTCGTGAGCGCGCTCGAACACGGCGACTTCGCATCGATTCATGCGATGCTCGCCGACGAAGCCACGCTCATCGGCGACGGCGGCGGCCGCGTCCAGAGCTTCCCGGAGCCCATGCGGGGCGGCCGGCGCATCGCGCAGCTTTTCTATGCCGCATATCTGCGCTACGGAAGCGAAGTGCGCGTGGAACCGGTGATGCTGAATGGGCAATGGGCGTTGCTGCGCTTCATCGAGGGCAAGCTCGAGTCCGCGCAGTCGTTTGAAATCGAGCAGGATCGCATCGTCAACATCCAGGTGCAGCGCAACCCCGACAAACTCGAACGGATCGCGGCCTGGCTGGACAGCCAGTAGGGAAGTGGACAACGATTGATGCGCAGCAGGCAACAGCGTGCGGCCTGCCGCGGGTCTACCGTCGCCAGCCGCGCAAACCTACGATGACATCCATGCCGGGCCGCGCCCGCGGTCGGCTAACCCACCTGCATGGAGCCGTCATGTCGCAGCGCATCAACTACGTTCACCAGTCTCCCGAACTCTTCAAGAAGTTTTATGAATTCAGCAATACTGTCGCGGAATGCGCGATCGAGCAGACCGTTCGCGATCTCGTCTCGCTGCGCGCATCGCAGATGAACGGCTGCGGCTTCTGCGTCGACATGCATGTGAAGGAAGCGAAGATCCATGGCGAGCGTGAACTGCGCACGCATCATGTAGCAATCTGGCGCGAGTCCACTTTGTTCTCGCCGCGCGAACGCGCCGCGCTCGCCTGGACCGAAGTCCTGACACGTCTCCCGGAGCATGGCGTGCCCGACGAGCTGTATCAGCGCGTGCGTGAGCAATTCAACGAAAAGGAATTGTCCGACCTGACCTACGCCATCATGGCGATCAACGGCTGGAACCGCGCCAACGTCGCGTTCCAGACGGTGCCGGGTTCGTCCGACAAGGTGTTCGGCCTCGAGAAGGCAAACCTGTCCTGAAGCCTCGGGCGCCGTCCTTTTACCTGCGGAGACTCATCGTGCAGAACATCAGACGCATGGGACTGGCGCTCGCCCTCGGAAGCGCGGCGCTCTTTGCCCAAGAGGCGCGGGCGGCGCCCGAGGCCGTCGTCACCGAGTTGATGACCCGGCCGTTGCCGGACTATCCCGGCAAGGAGGCGTTGATGATCAACGTGGACTATCCGCCGGGCGCGGTGGATCCGGTGCATCGGCACGATGCGCATGCGTTCGTCTATGTCGTCGAAGGGTCGATCGTGATGCAGCTCAAAGGCGGCAAGCAAGTGACGCTGAAGCCGGGCGACACCTTCTACGAAGGTCCCGACGACATCCACACGGTCGGCCGCAACGCCAGCATGACGAAGCCCGCGAAGTTCATCGTGCTGTTGCTCAAGGACAAGGGCAAGCCTGTGCTGACGCCGGTGAAATAAAACCGGAACCAGGCGCGAAAATTTTTTTCAGCAGGCGATGTCACAAACCGGGCGGCGCAAACGTCTTGTAAGTCAGAGCCACTCCGTTTAGCGCCGCCATGCCACTGGACCTCGTTTCTCATTCCGACGATTCGCTCGCCTACAGCTTCAGCACCAGTTATGCGGGCGTCGTTTCGTTTCTGGCCGTCGCCAATGAAGGCAGCTTCGCGAAAGCGAGCGATCGCCTGGGCATCGGCCGCTCCGCCGTCAGCCGCAACGTGCAGAAACTCGAAGCACAACTCGACGCGCGCCTGTTCCTGCGCACCACGCGCAGCACGTCGCTGACGCGCGAGGGCGAACTCTTCTACAAGAATTGCCAGCCGGGCGTCGAACGCATCGTGCAGGCGCTCGAAGACATGCGCGAACTACGTAATGGACCGCCGCGCGGACACCTGCGCATCGCCTCGACATCGGGCTTCGGCCGCAAGGTCGTGGCGCCGCTGCTGCCCGGCTTCAATGCGCGCTATCCGGACATCGCGCTGGAACTGCTGCTGAACGATGCAGCATGCGACTTCACCGCGGATCGTGTGGATGTCGCGTTCCGCGATGGCCATATCGACAATTGCGAGGTCGTCGCGAAGCAACTCATACCAATGCAGATGATCGTCTGCATGTCGCCCGGCCATGCGCGCGAACATGGGCTGCCGCGCAGCATCGAACAACTGGAGCGGCATCGCTGCATCAGCTTGCGCACGTCGTCCGGCCGTATCGCTGAATGGGAATTCAAGGTCAACGGCGTGGCGCACAAGGTGATGCCTCATGCGCGGCAAATCTTCAACGATATCGATCTGATGCTGCAGGCCGTGATGGATGGACAGGGCATCGCGCAACTTCCGGCCTATCTCGTGTGCGATGCGTTGAAAGCCGGCCGGCTGGTCATGTGTCTCGCCCAGTACGCGCCGGACGATGGCGGTCATTACCTGTGCTATCTCAGCCGCAAGCATCTTCCCACGCGCGTGCGCGTGTTCGTCGACTACATGACGGAGCAGACGCGCGCGCTCGATCTGCATTGCCTGACAACCACGATCAGCAACGCAACGCGCCCATTGAGCGGCGCGGATTGATGCGTGCAGGGCAACACCGTGCGTGCGCCGACGGGACTACCGGACGCGCGCCGGCATGCATACGATGCATGCTGGACAGACGTCGGGCATGCGCATCGAAGAGACCATCATGGCATCACTCACTCCGCCTTCCACGACTCTGCTCGACAAGTACCAGGGCCAGGACACGCACACGCTGTATTCGACGACCGTGACGATCACCGGCGGCGACGCGGGCCATGGCCGCGCCTCGGGCAAGGCACGCTCCGACGACGGCAATCTCGATCTCGAACTGCGGCTTCCCGAGTCGCTGGGCGGCGCCGGCGGCGGCACGAATCCGGAACAGTTGTTCGCGGCCGCCTATGCCGCCTGCTTCCATGGCGCCCTCACGCTGCTCGCGACCCGTGTGGGCATCGAAGTCGCGCAGGCCGCCGTGTCCGTCACGGTGAACTTCGCGCGCGATCCGGTCGATGGCCTCTTCGTGCTCACCGCGCATACCGAGGTGCAGCTTCCCGGCGTCGAGCGCACCGTCGCCGAGGAACTCGTGCGCAATACGGAACGCTTCTGCCCCTACACGAAGATGGCCCGCAAGGGCATCGTGAATATCGTTGCGCTCGCGGGAAACGCGGACCAAGCGTAACGAGGGTTGCTACGCGCGATCAAGCGTTCTATGCTTCGCCGTGCTGCCGAACGAACCCATAATCAAAAGCGCTGCTTGAGCGAGACCAGTCCGGTTCAACATCCTTCGAGGGAGGGAGCATGATCGCACTGTCTTCGCACGGCGCAGGGTCTGACGCGTCATCGCGTGAATCCGCAGCGACACGACGAGCAAGCACACGCCGAATGCTCGGCGTCTGGTTCTTCCTGAGCATCGCCGCGAGTGCGGCGCATGCCGACACCACCAGCGGCTATGTGTTGCCCCTGCCGCCGAGCGAGCTTTATGGCGATCTCTTCGTCGCGGTGCAGACGCAAGGCGTCTATCCCGATCAGAAGACCTTCGTCGATGCGACCCCGAAGATGGATCCCGCGCAGATCCTGCAGGCCTATCACACGCAGATGTCCGCGCCAGGTTTCGACCTGAAGGCATTCGTCGCGCAATACTTCACGCCGCCCACGGATCAGAGCATTACCCCACCGCCGGGTCAGTCATTGCGTGATCATATCGACTGGCTCTGGCCGAAACTCACGCGCCTGACGACCGTAGCGGACGTGCCGCCGAACAGTTCGCTGATCCCGCTGCCGAAGTCGTATGTCGTGCCGGGCGGGCGTTTCCGCGAAGGTTACTACTGGGACACCTATTTCACGATGCTGGGCTTGCAGGAAGCGGGCCGCGAAGATCTGGTCGACGACATGCTCGATAACTTCGCGTATCTGATCGACACGATCGGCCACATTCCCAACGGTAATCGCACTTATTACGTGAGCCGTTCGCAGCCGCCGTTCTTCTCGTACATGGTGGAACTCGCCGCGCAGAAGGAAGGCGGGCGCGTGTATCAGAAGTATTTGCCGCAGTTGCGCCGCGAGCATGAGTACTGGATGAAAGGCGCGCGGTCCTTGCAACCGGGCGAGGCGAAACGCAATGTCGTGATGCTGCCCGACCGGACGGTGCTCAACCGCTATTGGGACGAACGTGACACGCCGCGTGACGAGTCGTATCTGGAGGACGTGACCACCGCGAAGCAGGCGAGCAGTCGTCCGCCGAATGAAGTCTATCGGGACTTGCGGGCGGCGGCCGAGAGCGGCTGGGACTTCAGCTCGCGCTGGTTCGGCGACAACATGACGCTCGCGACCATCCGCACCACCTCCATCATTCCCGTCGATCTCAACAGCCTGATGTTCCACCTGGAAACGACGATTGCAATCGGCTGCGGCGAGGTGCGCGACTTCGGATGCGTCGGCGAATACATTGGCCGCGCGGCGAAGCGGGCGATCGCCATCAACAAATATTTGTGGAACGACAACGGCTATTACGGCGATTATGACTGGCGGCTCGCACAGCCACGCAACAATCCGTCGGCCGCCATGCTTTATCCGTTGTTCGCAGGCGCCGCTTGGCCGGATCGCGCACAGAAGACGGCGAACACTGTCGCCAGGATCTTGCTCAAGCCGGGCGGTCTCACCACGACGACCTTCAATACGTCACAGCAATGGGATGCGCCGAACGGCTGGGCGCCCTTGCACTGGATAGCCGTGCAAGGGCTCAAGCGCTATGGGCGCGGTGACCTCGCGCGGCCAATCGGCACGCGCTTCCTCGCGGACGTGAACAACGTCTACTCGATGCAGCAGAAGCTTGTTGAGAAGTATGTCGTCGAAGGCGAGGGCACGGGCGGTGGAGGCGGCGGCGAATATCCGTTGCAGGACGGCTTCGGCTGGACCAACGGCGTGACGCTCAAGTTCCTCGATCTCTACGCGCCAGGGCAATGATGCGCTCGACGTGAGGCGTCAGCCCGGCCCGGCCTGCTTCTGCCGGCGATACGCCTGCACCGGCAGGCCACCCACGCCCCAGTTGTCCATGTCCACTTCCTCGATCACGACGAAGGTGGCGTCCAGCGGCTTGTTCAACACGTCGAGCAACAACTGGCTCACGCCTTGGATGAGCCGCGCCTTTTCAGCGGCGGTGACGGCGTTCGTGCCTGGCGTCGTGCCCTCGCGCGTTACTTGAATGGTTACGATCGGCATGGGTGGCTCCTTTGAACATCGGTTGTAACGGCCGTCATCAATGTCCCGCGCTCTGGCCGCCATCGACGTGAAGAATCTCGCCGGTCACGAACGACGCATTGTCGAGATACAGGACCGCCCCGGCGATGTCGCTCATTTCGCCCATGCGTCCCACCGGATGCAGTTTGCCGAGCGCTTCGTGCGTGTCAGGCGCATGCATGGGCGACTTGATGATGCCGGGCGAGACGGCATTGGCGCGAATGCCGGACTTCGCGTACTCGATGGCAAGCGACTTGGTAGCGGCATTCAGGCCGCCCTTGGTCAGCGAGGCGAGCACCGAGGGCACGCCGCTCACCGCGTGATCGACGAGGCTGGTCGTGATGTTGAGCACATGCCCGCTATGGTTTTTCTCCATCTGTTCGATGGCAAGCTGCGTGACATGGAAGAACCCATTGAGGTTCACGTTCAGCATCGCCGCATAATCCTCCAGCGTGTATTGTGTGAAGGGCTTGGCGATGAAGATGCCTGCGTTGTTGATCAGCGTATCGATGCGGCCGAAGTTTTCGATCGCCGCATCCACCACGCGCTGAGCGGTGGCGCGTTCGCCGATGTCGCCCGGCACGGCAATGATGTTCGGATCGTCGGCTTGCTGGATGGAACGCGCGGTGGCGACCACGGCATGACCCTGCGCGCGGAAGGCCGCGACGATCTCTGCGCCGATGCCTTGCGACGCACCCGTGACGATAACGACTTTTTGCGTATTGCTCATGATGAACCTCGATAAGAGAAAGGGGCCTGTTGCGGATCGGCCTGTTGGCTCCGATGGCTTGTAATCTAGGCGCTTCGAGGTTCGTTGCGTACACCCGCGGTGGACTTTCAGTCTTGCGCGGCAGGAACAAATGGTCCGGCATGACCGTTCATTCAAACCCCAGGAAGGGAGCATTCCGGTGAGCTTGTCCCAGGTAAAGGCTTTCGTTTTCGATGTGTTCGGCACGGTGGTGGACTGGCGCGGCGGCGTGACGCGCGAGGCCGATGCATTCCTGAAGCGTCACGGGCATCCCGGCGCGCGGCCCGATGTCTTCGCCGATGCCTGGCGCAGCCGTTATGTGCCTGCCATGCGCAAAGTGATCAGCGGGGAGCGGCCGTTCGTCAGGCTGGACGTGCTGCATCGCGAGAATCTGCTGGACGTGCTGCCCGAGTTCGGCATCGATGCGAGCGCGGTCCCGCCGGAAGCGCTGGATGACCTCAATCTTGCGTGGCATCGGCTCGATCCATGGCCGGATTCGGTCGCGGGCTTGCAGCGCCTGAAGGCGCGCCATATCATCGCGCCGCTTTCAAACGGCAATATCAGGCTGATGGTGGACATGGCGAAGCGCGCCGGCCTGCCGTGGGATGCGATCCTCGGTGCTGAAATCGCGCAGATCTACAAGCCGGCGCCGGAGGCCTATCTGCGTACGGCCGAAGTGCTGATGCTCGCGCCCGCCGAGGTCTGTCTTGTCGCGGCGCACAACAACGATCTTGCGGCGGCAAGGCAATGCGGGCTGAGGACGGCGTTCATTGCACGGCCGCTGGAGCACGGTCCCGGTCAGACAAGCGACCTGCAAGCCGAAAGCGATTGGGATGCTGTGGTGAATGACATGAACGAACTGGCCGATGCCGTCGGCGCATGAGCGCGACGGACATCGGCCGGATACTACGGTTCAGAGATGAATCAGGCCGCGCCTTCGACGATGCGGAAATCACGCACCACGGCGTCGCCGAGCACGCGCAGCGCTTCCTTGTAGGTGTCGCTGTTGTACGCGGCAATGGCGGCTTCGAGCGAATCGTATTCGACCACGACGGTGCGCTCGAGCGCGCCTTCGCCTTGCGCCAGGGCCGCGACGCCGCGCACCAGCGGACGGCCGCCGCCTTCCTTGATGGCCTGCGTGGCAAGCTTCGCGTATTCCGCAGCCTGCTCGGGCTTCATGATCGTCTTGTACACGCTGACCCAATAACCTTTTGCCATCTGTATCTCCGTGGTTTGAACGGCGCCCTGGCGCCTCGAGACGGACGCCATGCGTCAAGCGCGCGTGCGTCCGGTTGCGGCGGCCAGCATAGCAAATATTCGGGCGATCAATCGGCGGCGTACTTGCGGTCGAGTTCGTCGAAGAGCGGTTTGTTCACGAGCCTTTGACGCTCCGCAAATGGCGCAACGACCGCGGGATCCTCGTCGAGCCGGCCTTGCGACTTCAATGCGCCCAGCGCGTTCTGCATGCCGCGCACCGCGCCTTGCAGTGCCGCATTCGCATACAGCACGAGGCTGAAGCCGAGCTGCTGCAGGTCGGCGCGGTCCGTCACCGGCGTCTTGCCGCCAATCACGATGTTGATCAACTGCGGTGCGTCGAGCAGCTTGGGCAGCGACGCGATCTGCTCCGGCGTTTCGATCGCTTCGACGAAGAGAATGTCGGCGCCTGCTTCCACGAAGGCGCGGGCACGTTCGATGGCCGCGTCGAAGCCCTCGACCGCGCAGGCATCGGTGCGGGCAATGATCTGGAAGTTCTCGTCTTCGCGCGCATCCACCGCAGCGTGGATCTTGCCGACCATTTCGCTCGTCGACACCACCGCCTTGCCCGCGAAATGCCCGCATTTTTTCGGCATCACCTGATCTTCGAGCTGGATGGCATCGGCGCCCGCGCGTTCGAGCGTGCGCACCGTATGGCGCACGTTGAGGGCATTGCCGAAGCCGGTGTCGGCATCGACGAGCAGCGGCAGATCGACGGCATCGCGGATGCGCGCGGTATGTTCAGCAATTTCCGCGAGGCCGACAAAGCCGAGATCCGGCATGCCGAGCGACATGTTCGTGACGCCCGCGCCCGTGATGTAGATCGCTTCGAATCCCAGGTCCGCCACGACGCGCGCGCTCATGGCGTTGAAAGCGCCGGGCAGCAGCAGTCCGCGCCGTGCCTCGACCAGTTCGCGGAAGGCGGCGCGGCGGCGGGAAGAAGATGTCGTCATGGCAGAGTTCCGAAAAAAAGTGGAATAGAGCGTCTCGATGCGCCCGGCGTTTGCCATGCTAACGCGGGCGTCGCCTCAGTGCTTGCCTTCGCTCGTTCTTCGTTTCTGTTAATCGAAACGAAACAGCGTGCGCGCCGAGTCGCGGATGACCGCCGTGCGCTGCGCGGCGTCCGGAATCCAGCGGTCCAGCGCGGCGCGCGAGTCGTCGTATTCGATCAGGCTGCGATGCTGCGTATGCGGCCAGTCGCTGCCCCACACGAGCCGTTCGGGGCCGAAGGCATCGAGCAGGGCGGCGGCAAGCGTCTGGCCGAGCGCCGTGCCGTTTTCGCCCACGACATTTCGATACGCCGCCGACAGTTTCACCCACACCTTGCCGCTCGATGCCGTCGCCAGCAGATAGCGGAAGCCTGGATCGGCGGCGCCGTGCGCGGGGTCGGGACGGCCGAAATGATCGATCACCACGGTGCAGTGCTGTTCGAGCAGCGGCGTGATGAGCAGCGGCAGGTCGATGGCGTTGCGATGGATCTCGACATGCCAGCCCAATGCGTTGACGCGTTCGAACAGGCCGCGCCAGTGCGCCGCCCGCACATCCGGCAACGCCAGTCCGATAAGATTCAGACGCATGCCCACGACGCCCTGTTCCGCAAGCCGATGCAACGCGGCGTCGCTGATCGAAGGATCGATGACGGCCACGCCGCGAAAACGCTGCGGATAGCGTTGCAGGACATCGATAAAAAACGAGTTGTCCGTACCGAGAAAACTCGGCTGCACGAGCACGCCATGCGAGACGCCGTTGGCGCGCAGGTGCGCCGCGTAGTCATCGAGGTTCGCGTCATAGTCGGGTGCATGACGGCGATGCGGCGCGAGCGGCAGGCCGCGCACGAAGACATGCGCATGACTGTCGATGGCGTCGATGGGGGCGTGCGCCGCCTCGAGCCACTGCTCGTTTCTGGTGTCGAGTAATTGCGTCATGGCGTGTCAGACATGGTTGGGCGAACGTTCGCGCGCTGCGCCGGGTCCAGCATCCGTGGCGATGCGGCGGCCTCGGGTCTCCGGCAGCAGCAACGCGGCGATGACCACGAGTCCATAGGCGATGCCCGCATCGATGCCAAGCGCCTGTCCGATCGGCATTGAATTGCCCATGTGTCCGACGAGCACCGGAAACACCGCCGACACCACGCGTCCGAAGTTGTAGCAGAAGCCCACGCCCGTGCCGCGCACGCCTTGCGGATAGAGCTCGTTGAACAGAGCGCCGAGCGTGGCGGGAATGCCGGCGGAGAACAGCCCGAGCGGAAAGCTCAGGATCAGCATCGCGAGATCGCCGATGGGCAGGAACACATAGATGTTGACCGTGATGGCGCAGCAGACCGCGAAGAAGATCACGTTCCTGCGGCGGCCGATCCTGTCCTGCAGCCACGCGCTGACGAAGCAGCCGACGATGAACGCCGAGATCACTACCGCAAGATAGCCTCCGGTGCCGAGCACGGACAGATGGCGTTCCGTTTTCAGATAGGTGGGCAGCCATGTGGTGATGGCGTGATAGCCGCCATGCGCGCCCAGCCCGATCAGCCCGCCGACGATCGTCGTGCGCAGCACCGATGGATGAAAAATGCCGGCGAGGATCGCGAATGTGCCTTGAGGGCGGACGTCGCCGGCTTCGGCGGTGCGCACGGCGCGAGGCGGCTCTTCGATGTTGCGCCGCATGTAGATCACGAGCAGTGCGGGAATCAGGCCGATGGCGAACAACACGCGCCAGGCCCATTCCGGCGAGACCCACGAGAACACGATCATGTAGAGCAGCACCGCGCCCGCCCAGCCGAAGCCCCAGGCGCTCTGCACGATGCCCATCGCCTTGCCGCGATGTTCCGCGCGAATCGTCTCGCCGAGCAGGACCGCGCCGGCCGTCCATTCGCCGCCGAAGCCGAGTCCCTGCAAGGACTTGAGCACGAGCAGCTGTTCGAAGTTCTGCGCGAAGGCGCTCAGGAAAGTGAATACAGAAAACCACAGCACCGTGATTTGCAGCGCCTTGACGCGGCCGATGCGGTCCGACAGCACGCCCGCCAGCAGGCCGCCGAGCGCGCCCGCCACGAGCGTCGCGCCGCCGATCAGGCCCGCCTGGCCCTTGCCGATGCCCCAGGTCGCGATGAGCGTCGGGATGACGAGGCTGAAAACCTGCGTATCGACGCCGTCCAGCGCCCAGCCGGCGAAGCACCCCCACAGCGTGCGTTTTTCAGCTGTGGATACCTCTCGGTACCAGTTCATGTCCTGTCTCCTGCGCGGATTCACGTCCGCCTCTTGTATCGATGAATGCAGATTGCCCGTGCATTCTAAAAACCAAAATCCGCCTCGCATACTATGGATATGTTCGTTTTTCATAGCATTTTGATATGCTCGCACCATGGAGACCCGCAACCTCAAATACTTTCTTGCCGTCGCCGATGCGGGCAGCGTGACCCGCGCCGCCGAAGTGCTCGACATTGCCCAGCCCGCCTTGAGTCAGGCGTTGTCGCGCATGGAGCGGGATCTCGGCGTCAAGCTGTTCTCACGCACGCGGCGTGGCGCGCAGTTGACGCCGGCGGGTGAAGCCATCGTCGAAGATGTGCGCCTGAGCGTGGCGCGCATCGAGGCCGCTTCGCATCGCGCAAGGGAGATCGGCGCGCAGCGGGGTGGCCGCCTGACCATAGGTTTTGCTTCGGCTGCGCTGTTCAGTCTTCTGCCGCGCGCCATCGCCGCCCTGCGCGCCGAAGTGCCCAACGTCGAGTTGATGCTCAAGGAGATGAGCAACGCGGAACAGGCCAGTGCGCTGGAGCAGGGCACGATCGATATTGGTCTTTTGCATACACCGGTCGCGGTGGGCGGGCGGATGCGCGAGAAGCTGATCGTCCGCGAGCGGCTGCTCGCGGTGCTGCCGCAAACTTTCCGTACCGGCGAAGACGGCAAGGTCGGGCTCAAGGATCTCTCGGACGCGGGCCTCGTGTGGTTTCCCGGCGATCAATTACCCGTGGTGCGCGCTGGCATTTTGAGTGCATTTCGCCAGGCTGGATGCGAGGCGAATGTCGTGCAGGACGCGAACCGCTCCTTGACCGTGCTCGCTTGCGTTGCGGCGGGATGCGGTGCATCGTTGCTGCCGCAATCGGTGACGGCGCTGCAATTCGCGGGCGTGCGCTTCTGCGACGTGCGCGACGGAGCCAACCTGCCGCCCTTCGAGCTGAGTGCAATCTGGCCGATGCGTTCGCGTCCCACGCTGGCAGACCGCTTCGCCGCGCTGCTCGAAGGATGATTCCAATTCAGAAGCGATAAAGAAATGAGCGACCCGTTGATCGATCTTCCTCTCCCCGAAGGCATTCGCGCGCGCAATGTCGACAACGGCAATGGCCTGTCGATGCATGTTCTCGAAGCCGGATTCGATGCGCCGGACCGGCCGTGCATCGTCCTCTTGCATGGCTTTCCCGAACTGGCGTATAGCTGGCGCAAGATCATGCTGCCGTTGGCCGCGGCGGGTTATCACGTCATCGCGCCGGACCAGCGAGGTTATGGCCGGACCACGGGCGCCGACACTTCCTTCGATGCCGATCTCACCCCATTCGGTTTTCCGAATCTCGTGAGCGATGTGCTGGGACTGGTCTCGGCGCTGGGCTATCGCCGGGTGGCGGCGGTGGCCGGCCATGATTTCGGCTCGCCCGTGGCGGCATGGTGCGGCGTGATACGGCCGGATGTATTCGCGTCGGTCGTCATGATGAGCGCGCCGTTTGCCGGACCGCCCGCATTCGCTTTCGATACCGCGCAGGACGATCCATCGCGCGCGCGCATCGACGTGACGGCCGCCTTGATGAAGGACGCTGTCGACGGGCTCGCGTTGCTCGATCCGCCGCGCAAGCACTATCAATGGTATTACTCGGGTCCGCAGGCGGACCAGGACATGCGGCATGCGCCGCGAGGGCTCGCCGCGTTCCTGCGTGCCTATTTCCATGTGAAGAGCGCGGACTGGGCGGGCAACCGGCCGCATGCGCTCGATGGCGTCACAGCGGACCAGCTCGCCTTGCTGCCGACCTACTACGTGATGAACGCGGACGCCACCATGCCCGCGACGGTTGCCGAACATGAGCCGAGCGAAGAGCAGGCCGCTTCATGCGCGTGGCTCACGAACAGCGATCTGGAGATCTATGCGAGCGAATATGCGCGCACCGGTTTTCAAGGCGGCTTGAACTGGTATCGCTGCGGTACGGATGCGCATCGGGCAGCCGCGTTGCGGACCTGGTCGGGCGCGACCATCGACGTGCCGGCGTGTTTCATCGCGGGGAGCAGCGACTGGGGCATGTATCAGCGTCCCGGCGACTTCGATGCGATGCGCCTGCTGACGTGCCGGAATTTCCGCGCCGCGCATCTGATTGAAGGGGCGGGACATTGGGTGCAACAGGAACAGCCGGCCACCGTGGCCAGCCGTATCCTGCGTTTCCTGAGGCAAGACGCGCCCGCGTTCTAGCAGGCGTGTCCTTGCATCACTTGGCCGGCGTGCGGCCCTTCTTGATGAGACGCGCGACGCGATGTGCACCGAGCCGCCATTCGTACGGATTGGTGTAGTCGAACTCCTTGACCTTGCGATACAGGTAAGGCCAAAAGGAGCCTTGAGCGCGCCGTGATTCATGTACGCGCTGGTCGCGCGACAGTTTCCGGTTGTCGTTCCAGGGGAAGCTGCGCACTTCGCTCGATGCCCGCCGCGGCAGGCCGAACACCAGCGAGTAAGCGTAGCGCGGCGCATTGGACGGATTGGGGCCGGCAAAGTGCAGCGTGCGCCCGCCATGGATCGTGCAATCGCCGAGCTGCAACGGGCAGATCACCGCTTCATTGACTTCGAAACCCGACGTGCATTCGAGCCCGTGCGTGGTGGGATCTCCGCCGATCGGCCCATGCGGCAAGACCGGGCCCAGATGCGATCCGGGAATGAACTGCATGCAGCCATTCTCGAGCGACACCGGTTGTAGCGGGAACCAGAAGTTCACTTCACGATGTTCGATACGCGGGTCGGTGAAGGCCTCGTCCTGATGCCAGGGCGTGACGGCTTCGGTATGCGGCGGCTTGTGGAAAAAGCTGTCGCTGACGAAGCGCGCCTTGGGTCCGAGCAACTGCATCGCCACGCGCTGCGCGCGCCGTGCCAGGTCCATTTCGAGCAGGCTGCGCTCGAAATGCGAAGGGTGATGCAACTGGGCGAGCTTCGGCTTTTCCGGCCCTTCACCTTCAGGGTAGAAGTCGAAGAGCAAGCCTTCGTTGAATCCCGCCTTTTCGCGCAGCAGGCGGTCACCCACACTGCGCAAGGTCTTGAGTTCCGCGTGCGTCGCGACGTTTTCCAGACGGAGAAAGCCGTCCTTCCAGAAGCTCCCGCACTGCGATTGGGATAGCGTTGTCATCTCCCTTGTCGCCCCGCTCAAAAGATTCCTCTGCCGGTTTATAAAATCCGGTCAGTGGAACAGCACACAAATTAACGCACTGTTCGGTATCGCACAGTACGCCACCCTGGCCCCCTAAAACCCGGCATAAAAACTGCCGCTTTATTCTTCAACTTTTTTCAACGCGACAGAGGACGAAAAGCTGTAACGGACAGCTTTCAGCGGTGTCGGTAGGTATTGCCTGAAGCGTAAGACGGATACAAAAAAATTTCCGGTTTGCATCTGTTTCGTCAAGAAATCGGAAAGCTTTGCGTGCGATTGCACTAACTTCAGCAACAGTCTAACGAGAAAAGCCTACGAATAGCTTTCAAAACAGTGCCCGCTGAAATGTCGTTTGGTTGGCTAATGCACCAACGGATACTACTTTGTCGGATATTGCCGGACGACACGGCGGCATTTAACTAGAGTCTTCGTTAATTGAGCCGTCACGCATTCTTTTATTGCACGAAAAAATACGGAAAGAAGCTTTCAATTTATTAACTCATAGCATGCCGCATCGCAAAGCCAGAAGTTGTATCCATACGTGTATCAAGTTTCATCGTGTAAGAGTCTCCGGAATTGCGCTGATTTGTAGGAACTACGGCCTGTGCACCCGTGTCCACGGGCCTCGCGGCCTGTCAAGTTTTTGGAGGTCGGAACGAACCGCGAGGAGAGGAGTGATGGAGAAAGGACGTGTTGCCGCGCTCGACGCAGGACGGGCGCTCGCGATCGTCGGGGTGGTCGGCGTACACCTGTCGTTTCAGTTTCCCAATTTGCCCGGAACCGTAGCATTGATCGCGCGCATGGGGCAGTACGGCGTGCAACTGTTCTTCGTGATCAGCGCGATCACGATCTTCATGACGCTCGAAGTGGATCACGCGCGCTGCGCGGATGCGCGCCACGTCACGCTGCGCTTCTATATCAAGCGCTTCTTCCGCATCGCGCCGCTGTATTACGCGGCCATCGCCGTCTATGGGCTCATCAGCTACGGCGCGACGCGATCAGGCATCGAACGCGCGTGGATACTCGGCGCGCACGGCCCGATGGACGTCCTTCTCAATCTGGTATTCCTGCATGCGCTCTCGCCGACGGCCATCAATAACGTGGTGCCGGGAGGCTGGTCGATCGGCGTCGAAATGCTGTTCTACATGATCGCGCCGCTGCTGTTCTTCGTCGCCGTGGATCGCACGCGCCTGATGCTCGCCACGGTCGTCTTGCTGGCGATATCGCTCGGCGTGATGTCGATGAGCGAATGCCATGGGACGCTCGAGTGCAATGTCGCCAACAATACCTTCGGCTATTTCTGGCCACCGGTGCAAGGACCGTGCTTCATCGTCGGCATGTGGGCATGGTATGCGTTCCGCTCGCATCTGCTCGGCGCGTCCACGGTCACCCGGCGCGTGTGCCTGTTTTACTTTGCGCTCGCGATAATGTTTGCGCTGGTAACGGGCGCGCTTGGCGTCTGGTTCGACAAGGCGCACGCACTGGCGCCCATCGCGGCGGCGTGCAGCGCGGTGGCGTTCCTGCTGTTCGCGTGCTCGCAGCAGGCGCGCAAGCATCACGGCATGCCGCGCGCCGCCTCTCGCATGCGTTTCACGGGACTGCGGCGTTGCGCCGCCGCGCTGGGACGCGAAAGCTATGGCATTTATCTGTGGCACTTCATCTGCGTGTACCTCACCTTCCATTTCTTCGATCGCGTCTTCGGGCAGAAGAACGGCGAGACGTCCATCGCGCTGTTCGGCGCGACGCTGGTCGGCGTGCTGGCTGTGTCGTATGCGCTGTCGCGCGCGTCGGACCGGCTGATCCAGGGACGCGCGACGCGGTTGTCCCGACGCCTTCTGGCAAGCGTCGACCGGCGTTTTCACCTGACGCGCGAAGCCCGGGCATCGGCGTTGAGATAGCCCATGAAAGAAACCTGCCGCCCTCCCAGCCGAAACAACGCGATACTCGCCACCAGCGTGACAGCTTCGGTGAGCGCGACGGTCATCCAGATTCCGGGCGGGCCGAGCCATGCGGTCAACAGCCATGACATCGCCAGCAACAGCAGCCAGCTGCGCATGAGCGCCACGAGCATCGATGCGAGCGGCGCCTCGATGGCCGTCAGATAGCCGCTGATCGCCACGTTGATCGCGGCGGGCACAAATGCCAGCGCGCACCACGGCAAGGCCTGATGCAACAGCGCTTGCGCCGCGGCGTCGCCGGGCACGAAGAGGTCGCCGAGCGGCTGTGCAAACGCAAGGCAGGCGAGAGCGGCAAGCAGCGCGAAGCCGGTAGTGGTAACGAGCCCGGTGGTCAACGCGCGTGAAACGGCGTGCGCATTGCCCGCGCCGCGCTGGAAGCTCACGATCGGCTGCATGCTTTGCACCAGCGCGACCATCGTGACCGAGGCAATCATCGTCACATACTCGACGACTGCGAACGCGACCAGCCCGGTATCACCGAGCGCCCGCAATACCGCGTGATTGAAGGCGAAGATCGTGACGCTCGGCGCGATCTCGCCCAAGAATTCCGACACGCCGTTATAGGCCATGCGCCACGCATGTCCGGGCGCTGCGAAAGCGCGCGCGACAGGGCGCAAGCGACGCGCGCGGACGACGTGAAAGGCGAACATCGGCACGCACGCCAATGCCTGACTGAGTCCTGCCGCCCATGCCGCGCCGCGCATGCCCCATTGCAGATGACCGACCATCCACCAGGTCAGTGCGACATCGGCAATGCCGCTCGCGAACAGGCAGGCAAGGCCGAACTTTGCGGCGCCTTCTATACGCAGGAAGAGTTCGAGTGCATAGCACGCGGTTGGAAACAGCACGAAGGGCGCGTAGGCACGGAGGAATTGCGTCGCAAGCATGGCGAGATCGCCGCGCGCGCCGGTCAAGTGCACGAAGGTATCGGCATGGATGAGAATCGCCAGCGTGAAACCCGCGCCGCACGCGCCGAGCAGCCATAGCGCCTGCGTGAAGGCTTCGGCTGCTTCGCGTTCGCGCTGCTCGCCAAGCAGTCGCGCAACGAGCGTCGAACCGCCCACGCCGATCATCACACTGAATGCATAAGGCAAATAGAGCAGGGGAACCAGCAGGTTCAGCGCGGCAAGCGCATCGGCGCCGATGTAACGTCCGATGAAAATGCCGCTGATGACCGAATGCATGCAATAAACCCATGCAGCGAGCACCGTGGGAATGGCGAGATCAGTGAACTGCCAAAACAGGGAATCGCTTGACGAATGCATGACGACAAAACCGTGCGTGACTCGCGGGGTAGGTCAACCGGAGCACGCGACGTTTCGATCATGCGCGGCGAGGCAATGACATGGCACGGCGGACGCAGGCCGAAGCCGTTCAGGCGACAGGACTGCGCAACGCATTCTGGCGGCGCGAGATCACGCCAGCGGGCTCAACAGCAATGGGACATGCGCGGGTGGCATCTTGCATGCCGAATAATGAATGCAACTTGCATCGATGACGATGCAGGCATTCGAGCGCAGCGCGGGAGAAGAGGTTCCTGAAAACATGCGTAACCGAATCATGATTCGCATGCAGTATTCAAACGGCAAATGATGTGAAAGTCAGCTCCCCGACGCTTCCATCGGCCGGTCGGATTTGACCCGCAAGCCATACGCCGTCAGCATGCGATACAGCGTGACGCGCGAGATGCCCAGTTCGTCGGCTGCTTCGCCCAGACGTCCCCGATGGCGCAGCAAGGCGACTTCGATCGCCTGCCGCTCGGCGGCTTCGCGCGCCTGTGCGAGCGTCATTGGCGCGGCCTCCGCATACTCGCCGAGTTCGAGGTCGCTTGCCAGAATCTGACGTCCTTCCGACATGACGATGGCGCGGCGCACGCGATTGATCAGCTCGCGCACATTGCCGGGCCAGCCGTAGTTATGCAGCGCCGCGATCGCGCACGGCGAGAAGCCACGCAGACGGCGGCTCGCATCCTTGCGAAAGCGTTCGAGCATGTGGTTCGCCAGCAGTTCGATGTCCTTGCCGCGCACGCGCAACGGCGGCTCGTCGATCTGCAGCACGCACAGACGGTGATACAGGTCCGCACGAAACCGTCCTTCGATCATTGCGGCCTGCATGTCGACGTGCGTGGCCGAGATGATGCGCACGTCGACGTCCGTCGAGTCCTGTCCGCCGAGACGTTCGATCTTGCGTTCCTGCAGGAAGCGCAGCAGGCTCGCCTGGCTTTCGAGCGGCAAGTCGCCGATTTCATCAAGGAAGAGCGTGCCGCCGTCAGCCGCTTCCACCCGGCCGATCTTGCGTTGGTTCGCACCGGTGAACGCGCCGCGTTCATAGCCGAAGAGTTCGGATTGCAGCAAGTGAGGCGGAATGGCGCCGCAGTTGATCGCCACAAAAGGCTGTTCGCGGCGCACGGAACGCTCGTGGATGGCCACGGCCGTGAGTTCCTTTCCGGTGCCGGATTCGCCGGAGATGAACACGGGCGCGTCGGTCATCGCCACTTTGCGGACCGAGCGATACAAGGCCAGCATGGCGTCGCACGAGCCCACCATGCCGCCTTCCACGCAGTCGTCCTTGCGGGTGTCGCGGGACGCATTGTCGTGCAGCGACACCATGCCGTACGCGTGCCCCACTGCATCGACCAGACGGTCCGCCGCGGAGGGCACGGTCACGTAGTCGAAACAGAAGTCGCGGATGAGGCGGCAGATTTCCGGGCTGTCGACGTAATCGGCATCGACAGTCGCAACCCAGCCCACCTGATAAGTGGCGAGCATTTCGCTCAGGAGCGCGGGTTCGCTGGCGAAGCCGCGCCGGGTCAGATCGACGATGCCCGCCGCCGCCCGCTTGCCCTGCTTCGAGGATTTCGCAGGCTTGGCCGGATCGATGCGTTCGATGGTCCAGCCGCGTGCATGCAGCCGTTCGGAGAGTTCTTCCGATACCGTGCGGCCCGCGAAATAGAGTGTTCTGGTTTCCCCGTGCATGGCTGTTGTTCCCGTTCTTATATATGCAGAAGCAAGTATGCATTGGAATGCATCGTGACGACACGTCTCGCAAACGATAAGCGGAATTTGAATGTTTGCATTGGTCGGCGGATATCGATTAGCAAATGCAAGGCATTTATTGCTTTACGTTCGTTCGAAACCGGCAAGCCTTGCAGCGATTGGCTGCCGCCACGGCGAAGATATGTCGCCGCCGGCGCCGGTCGCGCATTGCCGTGCAGTGCTTGAATGAATAAAATTTGGCGGATCATGAAATATCAGATAATTCTCGGGTAGATGCGATTTGCGTTTGCAGCGTGCGCAAGTCGAGCGTAAAGTTCATCAATGTTTATCGTCTGACGAATTTCCCGCGAAACATGGACACAGCCGAAAACTCCCCTTCTGTTTCTGTATTTCAGCCGCGTTTGCTTCTCGTGGACGACGACCCGGCGATGATTCGCATCATCGGCGAGATGCTCGCGGAATGCCCCGATCAACGCTTCGCCACCACCGGCGAGGCCGCACTTGCCCTGGCGCGCGAATCCACGCCGGACCTGATCCTGCTGGATGCCAATCTGCCGACCATGACCGGCTTCGACGTCTGCGAGATCCTCAAGCATGACGCGAAGCTGTCGCGCGTGCCCGTGATCTTCGTCACGAGTCACGATGCACCGGCGCTCGAAGTCGATGCCTTCAACATGGGTGCCTCCGATTACGTCATCAAACCGCTGGTCGCCGCGCGTCTGCAGGCACGTGTGCGCGCGCAATTGCGTCTGACGGACCGCGCGCTGCACATGCGGGCCCGCTCGCATGACGCGGATGCGCAGGCATCGGCATCGGCGGGGACCGGCGTGCGGCTGCTCGGCATCCTCGGCAACGATACGGCGCTGGCGCAACGTGACGCGCTCGAGGCGCTCGGTGCGCTGGATGTCGTCACGGATCGCGAGGCCGCGCTGAATCTCATCGCGCGCGACGAGCCGGACGCCATCGTGCTCGATTCCCGTTGCAGCAACGCACCCGGCGAAACGCAAGCGCTCGAACAGACCGTCCGCGCCTTGCTCGCGCCGAATCCGCTTGTGCCGCTCATCGTGCTCGCCGATGCCTGCGACGCCGAAACCGAACGCCGCATCCTCGATGCAGGCGCGGCCGATGTCATCGCGAAACCCGCCAAGCCCGCCGTGCTGCAAGCGCGCGTGCGTGCGGCGCTCGCTTCCACCCGCCGGGCGCGTGAGGCGCTGCGAGCGGCGCTGGAGGCATCGGCGGGTGCGAATGTTCATCCGTTCCCCGTGTACGTGCGTGACCCGCGCGGCATGTGATCTTCGTTCGTCGCCGCTCGCATTGCTTGCGGCGCTACTGCGAAGCGCGCGCGTCCTGCGCGTTTCGCCTCATAGAGCGCATCGTCGGCGGCCTTGAGCAGCATGTCGGGCGTGCTGCCGCGTGCCGGCCGCACGGACGCCACGCCGACCGAAATCGTCACGCGCGTTTCCACCTCCGATGACACATGGCCGATGTCGAGCGCGCGCACGCCATCGACGATGCGTTGAGCAATGCATTGCGCGCCCGCGAGATCGGTCTTCGGCAACAGGCAGGCGAACTCCTCGCCGCCATAACGCGCAAGCTTGTCGTACGGGCGGCGCAGCGCATCCGCCAAGGCCTTTGCAATGGCCTTGAGACAGGCGTCGCCGGCCAGATGTCCGTAGTGGTCGTTGAAGCGCTTGAAGCAATCCACATCCACCATCAGCAGGGCCAGCGAAGTTTCTTCGCGCGCGCACTGGCGCCAGTCCGCGTGCAGGTCCTCATCGAACTTGCGGCGGTTGGACACGCCCGTGAGTCCGTCGAGCAAAGCACTGGCGCGCAGCAGGTCGCCCTGGAATTTGATTGTCAGATGCGTGCGCACGCGCGCTTTCGTGACGACCGGATTGATCGGCTTGCTGATGAAGTCCACGGCCCCCAGTTCGAGCGCCTTGACTTCATCGTCGGCGCGGTCCTGCGACGTGATGAAGATGACGGGCACGTCGCGCGTGAGCGGATCGGCCTTCAGGCGGCGGCAGACTTCGTGTCCGTCGAGATCATCCATTACGACATCGAGCAGGATCAGGTCCGGCGCTTCGGTACGGCATACCTGGAGCGCCTGCTCGCCGCTGGTTGCCATGAAGATATCGCACACATCGTGCAGCAACTCGTAGAGCACGCGGATGTTGAGCGGCTCGTCGTCGGCGATCAGAAGCTTGGGACGCCGGTTCACATGCAGCAGCCAGGTTTGCAGAAGCGCTTCCATGTCAGACCGGCTCCAGCATGTCGCGCGCGATCTTCGACGCACGCGCGAAGTCGAGCGCCCTGACGCGCGCGAGGAAATGCTCGAAGTCGTCGCGCTGCCCGCTGGGCGCAAGCGCCGACAGGTTCTCCGAGAGCGCGATGGCCTGCAGGTTCGATGCATCGAGCAGGTTCACGATAGTCGTGAGGCGCTCGCGCCAGTCTTGCTCATCGAGCGGATCTGGCTGTGCGGGAGCCTGTGACGGCGGGGTCGCGTGCGCGAATGCGTGCGTGAGTTGATCGACACTCGATGCGAGCAGTTGCTGCATGCGTGGCAGCCCGGCGCGGATGGAAGCAAGCGCGCGGTCGTCGTCATCGCGATGGAGCAGATCGCTTTCGAACTGGCTCGCAAGCTGCGCGAGCGCGCTGGCGCCCACTGTCCCCGCACTGCCCTTGATGGCGTGCAGCACCGAGGCGGCGCCGTTTGCGTCGTGATCGGCGAGCCGTCCGGCCAAACGGGCCAGTTGCGCTTCGGCTTGCGAGCCGAAGTCGCCGGCCACCTGATGGATCAGATCCAGATTGCCGCCGAAACGCGCGATGATCGAGCCGCGTGCCTCGATCGTCGTCAATGCTGCGCCCGGTTCGCTTGCCGTTTCAACCTGTGCCCGCGAGCGCAACACGGCAACGAGCCGCTCCACGTCGATCGGCTTGCCGACGTGATCGTTCATGCCCGCTTGCAGGCAACGCTCGCGATCCGCGCCGGATGCATTGGCGGTCATTGCGATGATCGGCAGCGCGGCGAAGCGGCTGTCGGCGCGAATCAGCCGCGTGGCTTCCAGGCCGTCGAGATCGGGCATCTGCACGTCCATCAACACGGCGTCGAAGTGCATGTCGCTCGCGCACACGCGCTCGACGCCTTGGCGTCCGCCTTCCGCCAGCGTCACGTGCGCACCCTCGGCGTGCAGCAGGCCTTCGGCGACCTGACGGTTGAGCGCGTTATCCTCGACGACCAGCAGCGTCATGCCCGCGAGACGCCGCGCGCCGGCGGCATCGCCAAGCGCTGGCGTATGGGACGACCGTGTGCCGCCCGGTCCCGGCAGTGCCGCGCGAATCGCGTTGACGAGCTGCTTCGGCGTGACGGGCTTCGTGAGGAACCCGGCGAAAGGCGCGCTGCCTTGCTCCTGCGATTCACGCAAGGTCTCGCGGCCGAACGCCGTCACGAGCAGCACCAGCGGCGCTGGAGCGCGGCCCTTCATCGTGCCGATGAGCCTGGCGGCGTTCAGCCCGTCGAGGCCCGGCATGCGCCAGTCCAGCAGTGCGATGTCATAGGGCGCGGGTCCGCGCGCGGCCTCGCCGATGCGCTCGACTGCCTCGATGCCGCTCGTGACCACGTCGGCCTGCCAGCCCAGCGCGCGCACCGTACGCGAGAGGATCTCGCGCGCGATCGCGTTGTCGTCGGCGATCAGGATACGTGCGCCATGTTCGAGGACCGGACTCTCATCAGGCACTGCTACGGGAGCGCGTTCGATACCCAGCGTGATGTCGAACCAGAAGCGGCTGCCTTCGCCGACACGGCTTTCCACTTCGATCCTGCCACCCATCATGCCGACAAGGCGCTTGCAGATGACGAGCCCAAGTCCCGAGCCGCCATAGCGCCGCGAGGTCGAGGCCTCCGCTTGCGTGAAGCCTTCGAAGATGCGTTCCAGTTGCTCTGCGCTGATGCCGATGCCGCTGTCGCTCACCGAGATGCGCACGCGCGCCGTTTCGCCGGCCGCATCGCGCGAGCTGTCGAGAAGCTGCATGCCGACGACGATCTCGCCGCTCGACGTGAACTTGAGCGCGTTGCCCGCGAGATTGATGAGCACCTGTTGCAGCCGGAAGCCGTCGCCGACCAGCACGCCGGGCACGGCCGGGTCGAGATCGAACAGCACTTCGACATCTTTCGCGCCCTGATTACCCGAAAGCACGACGCCCAGTTCCTCCAGCAGTTTCTCGGGCTCGAACGGATGAATGTCCAGTTGCAGCTTGCCTGCTTCGATCTTCGAATAATCGAGGATGTCGTTGAGCAGGTTCAGCAGCGACCGCGCCGCCATTTCTGCCTTGCCGATGTAGTCCTGCTGCCTCAGATTGAGCGCGGTGGACTGCACCAGATGCAGCATGCCGAGGACTGCGTTCATCGGCGTGCGAATTTCGTGACTCATGTTCGCGAGGAACGAGGACTTCGCCGCGCTGGCGGCATCCGCCTGTTCCTTCGCGTTGCGCAGATGGAACTCGAGTTCGTACTGGTCGGTGATGTCGTAATTCACGCCCGTCATGCTCAGGGGCTTGCCGTGCGCATCGCGTTGCACCCGCAGGCCACTCTGGATGCGGCGCGTGGTGCCGTCGGGCAGGACGATGCGGAACGGCGGCAGGGCATCGGCACTGCCCGCGGCCACGGCGCGCAGGCCGGTATCGACGCCCTCGACATCCTCGGCATGAATGCGGCGGCGCCAATGTTCGTAATGCAGGCCGTTGTCCAGCAGTTGCGGCGGGTACTGGTAGATCTCGAACATGCGCGCATTCCAGTGCAGCTTGTCGGTGGCGAGATCCCACGACCAGATGCCCAGTTCGGCGATGTCGGCGGCGAGGAGCAACTGGTCGCGCGCATCGGCGAGTTCGCCGCGTTCCTTCTTCTGCCGCGAGATATCGGTAATCACAGATACAAAATGCAAAGCACCATCAAGGCGCATGGCCCCGGTGGAGACATGCGCCGGGAACGAAGTGCCGTCCTTGCGCAATCCGGACAGCTCGCATTCGGCCGTTGCGACGCCTGACTCGCCCTTGAATTGCATTATGTATTCGTTATACGCGTCGAGATGCGGCGGCGGCACGAGCATGCGGATGTTCTGCCCGATGATCTCGCTCGCTGCGTAGCCGAACACCCGCTCGCCGGCGGAATTGAAGGAGCGGATCGCGCCGCGCTCGTCCACGGTAATGATCGGGTTGATCGCCGTGTCGAGCACAGTGCGCGTGGTCGCGAGGCTGCGGGCCAGTTCCTGCTCGACGCGCGTGCGTGCGTTGATCTGGCGCACGAGGCTCGAGCCGAAGAGGGCCAGCACCAGTGCCAGCATCCCGGTGATGGCGGCATGCCAGAGCGTGTCGCGCCACCACGGCGCGATGATCTCGTCACGCGACAGCGCCGCCGCGACGAACAGCGGATAGTCCGGCAACTCGCGGAAACTGTTGAGGCGCGTGATGTGGTCCTGCGACGAGTTGATCGTGAAAACACCCGAGCGGCCTTGTTCGAGGTGCGCGCGGAACAATGTCGTGTCGATCACGTTCTTGCCGACGAAGCGGTCCTCGAATGGGCGGCGTACGACCATCGCGCCGGAGTTCAGCACGAGCACAGCGGCGCCGTCCTCGCCAAGGTCCAGGCTTTCGTAGAAGCTCGAGAAGAAGGTGACGTTGATGGTCGCCAGCGCGACGCCCGCGAAGCTGCCATCGGGCGCGTCGATGCGGCGTGAAACCGGCACGATCCATTTTCCGGTCGAGCGGCTCTGCACCGGCACGCCGATATGCGTTCCCTGATCCGTGTGTGTGCGGTGGTATTCGAAATACTCGCGGTCGGAGTTGTTGAAGCGTTGATCCAGCACCGGCTGCGAGTTGACGATCCAGGTGCCGTTCTTGTCGTAGATGAACAGGCCGTTCAACTGCGGCAACTGCTCGACCCGCGAGACGAGCGAGCGATGCAGGCGCGCCAGCGCCTCCGGGCCAGTCCCGTCTTCCTCGACGCGTTCCACCATGCCGAGCAGCGTGACATCGGCTTGCCTGAAGGTGTCGTTGGCGTGTTGGGCCATTGCGCGCGCGAGGTTGGACGTGGCGGTGGTCATCTCGTCGAGCTGGGCGCGACGGGCGGCGAGACTGCGCCATACGTCGGTGCCGATCAGCAGCACGCAGACTGCGACGATGAACACCGTCATCCTGGAGGTGAGCGAATGACGACCGGGGCTGGGCAAGCCGTTTATCTCCGAGTGAGCGTGGCAAGGGGCAGGCCGGGGCGCAAGGACCTAAGGCTGCCGTATCTTATCGCGCCATTCGCAGGTGGCCGGCTGTCGCGCCGGCCGAGGCTTTGCGCGGCTGTTCAGGCTGTTTACGGCACCCGTGTGGGACAGCTTGATCCCTTATTTCGGGAATTTTCCCCGAACATTCGCAGTTTGAATGGGTGTAAGACACAGCGCGCACGGCCTTGGACGTGTTGGCTACGTGCTGACTTTCAGGTTTGAAAGCGTTGGCCGAGGTCCGACACGGTTCCGTGGCAGCGCGCGCCAAAGCCTTACTGGACAAGCATTTCGCGAAACTGGCACGGCCGGTGCATTGCTATCCCGACACCCGCCGCCTCAGCGACTTCCTGATCGAACCAAGCATCAGTGAACCAAAGAATGAATCGCTCTGCCGGCATTGAAACGCATGACCTGCTGCCGAAAGTGGAGCGAACCATGTTGGGAATCCTGATCGACGTGTCCAGGGAAATTCTTTTGCCCCATCTGATCTGCTGGGTCCGCGTGCTGCTCAACCGCGCCGAACACGGCCGGCGCGATGCCTGGCTGGAGTCGTGCGCCGACATCGGCGAACTCGAACGGCGCATGCGCGCATGCGATCAGACGGACGCCTGACCTCATCATCCATCCGCCCTCCACCATGTCGACGACTTCGAAGAACGATAAAGCCGCTGTTTCCGTGATCGCCCTGCATTGCTCCGGCTCGGGCGCAAACCAGTGGCGGCCCTTGCGCGAGACGCTTGCCTCAATGAGTCCTCGGCACGCGTTCTTCGCGCCTGAGCACTACGGCTGCGACGGCGTCGGTCCGTGGGGCGGCGAGCGTGCCTTCACACTGGCCGACGAAGCGGCCCGCACGGTCGATATCATCGATCGTCATCCGGGCCAGGTTCATCTGGTCGGTCATTCGTATGGCGGCGGCGTGGCGTTGCGCGCGGCGCTCGAACGCCCGCGCGACGTGGCAAGCATCACGCTGTACGAGCCCTCCGCCTTCAACTTGCTGAAGGGCATGGGCGCGGACGGCGCGCGCGAGTTCGCCGAGATCCTTGCGATCGCCTCGCGCACGGCGGAGGGCGTCGTGGCCGGCGACCTGCGCGGCGCCGCCACTGCTTTTGTCGATTACTGGGGCGGAGAGGGCGCGTTCTCGGCGTTGCGGCCTTCGGTGCAGTCAATGCTCACGCGCTGGGTGCCGAAGGCGCCGCTCGACTTTTGCGCGCTGATCCACGAACCGACACTGCCCAGCGCCTACGCGAAGCTGCGCATTCCCACCCTCGTGATGCGCGGCGAACATGCGCCCCCGCCGACGCGGCTCATCGCGGAGATCCTCAGCACGCTGATGCCTGTCGCGCAACTCATGACCGTGCCGGATGCCGGGCACATGGGGCCGCTCACGCATGCGGACAAGGTCAACGAAGCGATCGCGCGTCATATCGCGCAGTGTGGCGAAGCGCTCGAAAGCCTAGCCGAGTAGACCGTCGCGGGAAGGACCGCTCTCACCTTGGCGTTCGATGAGTCTCGCGCGAAACCAGAAGGTCCACGCCAGCAGGCCGCCGTACATCGCGTAGCTCACGACAGGCGACACGACCAGATAGCGTTCCACCGGCCAGGTCCACGCGAACCAGAAGCGCAAGGCGGTTTCGGCCGTCAGCCCGATGCCCCAGACGAGCGTCATGAGTCGCAGCGAACTGCGCAGGCCGGCGCTTTCATTCCAATAGGCTTCGAAGCGCTCGGCGCCGTTTTCCTGTTCGCGCGTGACAGTGGCGCGCGCCAGATAAAAGATCAATGGGCGGTCGAACAGGAGCGAGATGAGGAAGACGATGCCGGTGGCGCCCGCGGCGAGCGATTCGCGCACGAGCAGGATGCGGGGACTGCCGCCCAGTGCGAGCAGCACGATGGACAGCGCGATGCCGAACAGGACCAGTGCGGAGAGCGCGTCGACGCGCCTCGTGCGTGCGAACTCGGCGAGACTCCAGACGAGCGGTGGTGCAGCCGATGCATATAGCGCCCCGACATCGCCCCAATGCGGCAGCGCGAGCCGGTAAGCGAGCCACGGCAGCAGAAGATTGGCAACGAGTTCGAGCAGCAGGCCGGGCTTGATCTTTTTCATGAGCTCGCGGAAGGGAATCGCGCGGTGCGCGAGAACATCTTGACCTTGAGCCCAGTATAAAAGATCAGCCGTGCTGGAATAGGGGAGATTGGCCGCCCGCGGCGTGGGCGGCCTTTTTTAAAGCCCGGAGCGAAGTCTTACTTTCTGCCCGCCGCGGCGGCGCCATTCGCACTGTTTGCGCCATTCATGCCATTGGCCGTGCCCGCATTGGCGGCATTCGGGTTGTAGGTCGAGTTGTTGTTATAGCCGGGATTCGTCGTATTGCTGTTGGCGTTGTTCGAATACGCGTTGTTGTTCGAGCGCAGTGGCTTGGGCTGCAGCGTCTGGTTGATGATCCCCATCTGCCCCATCTTCTTCGCGGCCTGGCTGTCGGCATTGGCCGCCGATGCAAAGCACAACCCGGCCGCGCCGGCGATCAGCGCGATGTGCATGGCGCGTCGCGGCGCGCGCGTGGAAACTTTCTTCATGACCGCCTCCTGTTTGGCGCTTGTCGTGTGAGCAAGCATATGAACGCGCTAAAGCGCGTGGCAAGCACTTAAGCATATAGGGTCGTGCAAGCCGAATGCCCAGTACAGAAAGGGTTTTGCCTAGGGGATTCATCGGATGTGAGGCACGCTTCAAGCGTGTTGGGCCGCTTCCTTGAGCGCCTCGGCGAGCAGGCGTGCGTGCGGTGTGAGCGCGTCGAAGTCGCGCGCGCACAGGTGCAGGCGGCGCGTGGCCCAAGGCTCCGAGAGCGGCACGATGGCGAGCTCCGGCCGTTCGAGCATGCGCGCCGATGCCTCCGACAGGATCACGAGCCCGATGCCCGCCGCCGCGAGCATGCCGACATTGTCGACGCTGCGCATGCGGATGCGATAGTTGATCTGCCGCCCGATACGCGAGGCGCGCTCGGCCAGATGCATTTCAAGCGCGGCATCGGAGAGTCCGACGAACGCTTCTCCGACGATCTCCGCAAACGCCACCGCGCGTTCACCCGCGATGCGATGCGACCGGTGCGCCACGACGACCAGTTGATCCTGCGCGATCAGATGCGTCTGGAGCATGCCGAGATCCGTGGTATCGGAGACGACGCCGAGATCGGCGCGACCCTCGGCGATGATCTGCACGATGTCGACGCTCGGACGTTCATCGAGGTCGATGGAGAGATCGGGGTAATCGGCGAGGAAGCGTGCAAGCCGTGGCGGCAGCAGCGTGGCGAGCGCGGCGGTGTTCGAGAGCAGCTTGATGCGGCCTTTGAGGCCGGTGGCGAAGGAGCGCAACTCGCCGCGCATCTGCTCGACCTGACCGAGGATGGCGCGTGCGTGGCGCGCGAACGCTTCGCCGGCGGCGGTTGCCTGCACCCCGCGCCGGTTGCGCTCCAACAGCGGCGCACCGAGCGCCGCCTCCATGCCCGCGATGCGTTCGCTCGCGGAAGCCAGCGCGAGGTGCATGGCCTGCGCGCCCGCCGTGATGCTGCCGCGCTCGATGACGGTCAGGAACAGGCGCATGTCGGTGAGGTCGAAACGCATGACGCATGCTTCGGCGGAACCGAAGTCTCACATTGGAAATGCCAGATTGTAAGCGTGCAGTCCTGCCGATAGCATCTGTCGCATGCAATCCATTCTTCTCGTCAGCGGCGCAGGTTTTCTCGCGGGGGCCATGAACGCACTGGCCGGCGGGGGCTCGTTTGTCAGCCTGCCCGCGATGTTCGCCGCCGGCTTGCCACCGGTTCAGGCGAACGCTTCGAGCACCGTTGCATTGTTTCCCGGCGGCGTCGTGAGTGCCTGGGCGTATCGCGACGGGCTCGGGCCAGTCGGCTCGGTGCCTATCCGCTGGATGCTGGTCGTGACGTTGATCGGCGGCTTCGCAGGGGCGGCGCTGCTGCTCTCCACGTCGTCGAAGACCTTCTCCTTCGTGTTGCCCTGGTTGCTGCTGTGCGCAAGCATCACGCTTGCCTTCGGGCGCAGGCTCGGCCAAACCTTGCGGCGCCGCTGGCGTATCGGCGCGCCTGCCGTGCTGTCCATTCAATTCGTGCTTGGCGTGTATGGCGGCTACTTTGGCGGCGCGGTCGGCATCATGATGATGGCCGTCTGGGGACTGCTCGATGCACGCGATCTGAAGAGCCTCAATGCGCCGCGCACGCTGCTGGTGAGCGCGGCCAATTCGGTTGCGGTGCTCACCTTCGCGGCCGCGCACGCCGTTCGCTGGCCCGAAACCATCGCCATGCTGCTCGCGGCGATGCTCGGCGGCTACGGCGGCGCACAGCTCGGCCGGCGCGCGCCGCCGCAACTGATCCGGGCGGGCACCTTGCTCGTCAGCGCCGACATCACGATCGCGTTCTTCGTGAAGACCTACGCGCCGACGCTGTTCCACCGATAAATCCTGTCCCGATGCACGGAGGCGATCATGATTCCCGCGCTGCTTGAAACCATCGGTGTGCTGTCCCTGCTGGCAAGCGTGCTGGCGAAGATCGCCTGGCTCTGCGATGACCCTCCGCGTGATGCGAAAGTCCCACATGCTGTGCGTTTCCCGCAAAGAGCACGCGAGGTCCGACGCTCAATGCGAGCCGGGAGCCAGGCCAGGAAGGCCGAGCGCGCTGCGCGCCGCATCGTAATCGCGGATGAAGCGCGGATCGTCGTCCATTTCACGCGTCATCCAGCGCGTGAGGTCGTCGCGGCAGGCAGGATCGGCGATATCAGCGAAGCATGGCGAGTTCGCCGACATCATGCTCGCGGCCCAGTAGAAACCGAATAGCGCCTGCTTCTCGGCGGGGTCCATCGTGATCGCGTGAGGATCCTTGCCGGAGAACCAGCGATCGAGCTTCGCTGCAAGCGCTGCCTCGGTCTCATGGCTGTCGTAGGAGAACACATAGCCGCCGCCAGCCTGAGCCGTATGGAAATCGTTGAGCACGACAGCGGAAGCAAAGCGCGCGGCGCGCGTGTTCAGGGCGAATGACTGTGCATGGGCGTCGCAAGCGGCAAACCACAAGGCGAAGAGCAATGCATTTGTTTTTTGCCGTACGCCTGCACGGCATTTTTTCCGATCGCTTGCCTGAATCACGGTATATGAAAGAAAGAATTTCGCCTAAGCGCGGGGCGGCCAAGCTAAAAATCATATTAATTCTACGGAATTCCGCCGCGTGCCGTGCGAAACGGAAACCTGGCACATTGCATGAGGCAAGTCCGCACGAGCCCGGAACACAAGGCCGGCATTTCAATTCCTGGGTTACCAATGCAAAACGGCCCTTGCGGGCCGTTTCGTGCCTGAAGGCTGAACCGCCTGACTTACAGCGGCTGGATCGTCGAAGCTTGCTTGCCCTTGGGGCCTTGCTTGACTTCGAAGCTCACCTTCTGGTTCTCCTGGAGCGACTTGAAACCCTTGGATTGGATTTCGGAGAAATGTGCAAACAGGTCTTCGCCACCGTCATCCGGCGTAATGAAGCCAAAACCCTTTGCATCGTTGAACCACTTAACAGTACCCGTTGCCATTTGTCCAAACCCTTTTGAGACGTATTCGGTTGAAGATGCGCTCTGAAATTTCGAGCGGCAGAGAGTTTTACCACGCCAGAACGCGAACTTCAAATAAGCGTTTCTGCTAAGAGACGTGACATTACATCGTCATACTCGCTGCAGCCAGTCTTGTCCGCCCGAATGTTTAGTTCGGAGACGCTATGTTCGGACTTTAATCAGGGGCGTGGATATGATTATCCATGACTTTCAGCCAGCCAAAAACAAATAAACATCATGCAGAGCACAGGTTATCCCTTTGGACACGGCCGTAGTCCCGCTCTGGAACCGGGTGCCGAAGGGGGCTCATCCTCCGCGCCCGGTGAAGCGCTTTAGCAGCCCGCGCTTGCCGATGTCAGTCTGCTGCAGGAATACCGCAATCACGATGATGAGCCCCTTGAGCACCAGTTGCGTGTTGCTGTCGATATCGTTGAGCAGGAGGATATTGCTCAAGAAGCCGAATATCAGCACGCCCGCGACCGTGCCCGACACACGTCCGACCCCGCCCGCGAGACTCGTGCCGCCGATCACCACGGCGGCAATGGCGTCCAGTTCCCAGCCCATGCCCGCATCGGCCTTGCCTTGCCGGTATTGCGCTGCGTAGAGCACGCCGACCAGCGCGGACAGCAGCCCCGAAAGCGCATACGCGGCCGTCTTGTGACGCGCGACGGAAAGCCCCGAGATCAGCGCGCACTTCTCGTTTCCGCCGATGGCGTACAGGTACTTGCCGAACACCGTACGGTTCATCACGAAGCCAACCACGACCGCGATCGCCAGGAAGAACAGCGCGGGCACCGGCACCACGTTGAAGAGCAGGGCGCGCAAGGCCTCGATGTCCGTGGTGGCGTTGGTGCCGCTGTAGATCGAATAGACCGCCGTGTCCTGGCCGGCAATCAGGCGTGCCGCGCCGAGCACGCCGACCATTGCGGCCAGTGTGACGATGAAGGGCTGCATGCGTCCGCGGGTGATGATCCAGCCGTTGAGCGCGCCGACCGTGAAGCCCGCGAGCGGCACGATGCCCATGACCGCGAGAAGCGGCATGCGATGCGCGCCATGCAACGCGATGCCGGCGCAGGCCAGCAACGCCGGGACGAGCGCGATGCCTGCCTGCGGCAGCACGCTCGCGGGCCGTCGCGCGGTCTTCAGGTTTCTTGTATTCAAAATGCCGCGTGCGATGCCGGACACGGTGAAGACGATGACGAACACCGCTATCGCCACCAGCACGAGGGATGCGTGGGTCGCGCGATTCCAGCCGTCGGTGGTGAGCAGCATGGCGGTGAGCACGCTGCCGAGGCCCATGATCGCGCCCACCGAGAGATCGATGCCCGCCGTGATGATGACAAGCGTCATGCCGATGGAGATCACGCCGACGTTCGCCACCTGACGGAACACGTCCGAGATATTGGCGCTCGACAGGAAGATGTTGGCGCCGTCGGCGGCATGCGGCGACGTAAGTGCGCCGACCACCAGCAACACGATGAGCCCCAGGTAGTACTTGAGCGTCGTGAGGAAGGTGCTCAGATGTCGCTGGCGGGCGCTGGCCGCGGGCTCGGCGAGTTGATCCTGCGCATGCAGCATGATGAATGCCTCCGTGTCTTCGCCCGGCTTGATTCAGGGCGATGCCATCCTGATGAGCACGTCGCCTGAAAACTGCTCGCGTTTCAGCACGCCGCGCGCGCGTCCTTCACACATCACGAGGATGCGGTCGCACAGCAACATCAGCTCGTCGATCTCCGAGCTCGCGACGATCACCGTCACGCCGCCGCGCGCGGCCGCCAGCACTTGCCGGTAGATCTCGGCCTTGGCGGCCACGTCCACGCCGCGCGTCGGTTCATCGAGCAGCAGGATGCGCGGCCGGGTCATCAGCCACTTGCCGATGATGAGCTTCTGCTGGTTGCCGCCCGATAACGTGCTGGCGACCTGCGCGAGACTGCGATGCTTGACGTTCGACGCGCGCGCCTGCGATGCGGCCCATGCATGCATGCGTGCGCGCCGATACAGCGGAAAGCCTGGCGCGCGCGATAGCGAGGGCAACAGCAGATTCGCTTCGAGCGAGTGATCGAGCACGAGGCCGTCTTTCTTGCGGTCCTCCGTGACAAACGCGAGTCCGGCGGCGGCCGCGCGATCCGGCGAGTCGATCGCGCGCGGCTGGCCGGCAATGCGAATCTCGCCGGTGCGCCGATAAGGCGACACACCGAAGATCGCTTCGAGTATCTCGGTCTTGCCCGCACCGAGCAGTCCCGAGATGCCGAAGACCTCGCCCTGCTGCACGGCGAACGAGACCTCGGCCACCGGCGCGCGTGCTGCGCCGCCAAGCGTGAGATCGCGCACTTCGACCGCAAGCGGGCGCGCCTGAGGCGCTTCAGCTTCAGTGCGCTCGGGCGGCGCGAAGTCCTTTCCGATCATCATCGAAACGAGCGCCTGGGAGGACTCCACATGCCGCATCGGCAGCGTTGCGATGCGCCGCCCATCGCGCAACACGGTCACGCGGTCCGCGACCGCGAAGACTTCGCTCAGGCGATGACTGATCAGCACGATACCCATGCCGCGCTCCCGCAACGCGCGGGTCAGGCCGAGCAGCGCGCGCGTTTCCGTGTCCGAAAGAGCGGAGGTGGGTTCGTCCATGATGAGGACGCGCGCGTCGGCGAGCAGCGCCTTGGCGATCTCCACGAGTTGCTTCTCGCCGACGCGCAGCGTGCCGACGAGCGTCTCCGGCGCAAGGCGAAAGCCCAGTTGCGTGAGCACGTTCATGGCGGCGGCGCGCATCGCGCGGCGGTCGGGGAAGCCCATGCGCGTGCGCATCTCCTTGCCGAGGAAGATGTTATCAACGGCGGACAGCGTATCGACGAGATTCAACTCCTGATGAATGGTCGCGATGCCGGCGCGCGCGGCGTCGTTGACGCTCGACATGCGCGTGGCCTCGCCGCGCACACGGATGCTGCCTGAATCGGGCGCATACAGGCCGCCCAGTATCTTCATCAGGCTCGACTTGCCCGCGCCGTTCTCGCCGACGAGCGCATGAATCTCGCCCGCGGCGATGTCGAAGTCGACGCCCGCGAGCGCGGGACTGCCGTTGAACGATATCGACAGGCCCGCGGCCTCGACGAGCGGCGCAGTGACGGTTGCCATGACGCGTGTCCGCTCGTTCAGTGGCTCGCGATGTACTGCTTGGCGTTATCGGCGAAGATGCCCTGGGTCGGCAGCGTTACTTTCTTCGGCACCTTGTCGCCGTGCAGGACCTTGAGTGACTCGCGGATGCCTTCGGCGCCCGGCGTGGGATACATGAAAGTGCCGGCGAGCAGACCCTGTTCGACCCACGTCGCGCCTTCCTGCGGCAGGCCGTCGATGCCCACGAACTTGATGCTCTTCTCGCGGCCCGCATCCTTCGCGGCGAGATAGGCGCCATAGGCCATCGGATCATTGTGCGCGTAGACCACGTCGATCTTCGGCTGCACCCGCAGGACGGTCTTCATGTAGTCATAGGCCTTGTCCTGCTTCCAGTCGCAATCCACCCGTTCGCCCACGCGCTTGACGCCTTTCTCCTTGGCGAGCGCCTTGTCTGCGCCGTCGTGACGGTCGTGAGCGGGCTGTGCGCCGAAGCCGCCCCAGATCTCGACGAGACTGCCTTGCGCCTTGCCCGGCCCACCCATCAGCTTGACGATGAAGTTGCCCGCTTCCTCGCCGATCTGCACGTTGTCGCCGCCGATGAACTGCGTGAACTGCTCGCCGTTCACTTCGCGGTCGAGCACGAACACGGGAATGCCTGCCTTGAAGGCCTTTTCCACGACGCCGGTGAGCCCGGCCGACTCCTTCGGCGAGATGAAGATGGCATCCATCTTCTGCGCGATGAAGTTCTCCATGTCGGCGTTCTGCTTGTCAGTGCGATCGCCTGCGTCGGCGATGATGAGCTCGACCTCAGGATGCTTCGCGGCCTCGGCCTTCATGTCCTTGTTGAACTGCACGCGCCAGGGTTCGACGGTCGTGACCTGCGAGAACCCGAAGCGATATTTCTTTTGCTGTGCGAACGCGGGCTGCGAGGTGAGCGCCGCGAGCGATCCCACTGTCCCGGCCAGCGGCACGGCGATGAGACTCGCGGTGATGATGCGTCGTTTGCTGTCCATTGCGTCTCTCCTGATGGGTTGGCCAGCTTGTGCGTGGTTTTTTAACGCCGAAAAATAAAACGTTATAGTGCGCCGCTAATGATCGGCGAGCGTCGCCCGCCTGCGGCCGCGCCCGGCGTTCTGGTGCGCCGGCTGGGTCTCCGCGCTGTCTTCCTTCTCCGTTGATCTGCGAGGCGGCGCGGTGCTCTCCCGCACGCGCAAGTCCGCCCGCATGCGCAAATGCACCGGCTCCGCGGCTTCGCCCTGCAACTGCTTGTGCAGCAGTTGCCAGATCGCTCCGCCCACCGCTTCAACCGGCTGATGAATCGAGCTGATACGGGGATGCAGCACGGACATCCATGGCGCGTCGTCGAACGAGAGCAGCGAGATATCCTCAGGCAGGCGCAGCTCGGCGTCGCGGATGGCACGCAGCGCGCCGAGCGTCGCCACGTTCGCGCCCGTGAACAACGCAGTGGGGCGCTCGCGTTCCGCCAGCAGGCCGAGCGTGACCGTATGGCTCTCGGTATCGGTCATGCCGCAGACGACGATGCGCGCATGACGCGTGAGGCCCGCGCGCTTCATCGCCGCGAGATAGCCGTCCGCGCGCTCGCGGCTGTTGACCAGATCGAGCGCGTTGACGATGAACGTAATGCGCTTGTGGCCGAGCGCGATCAGATGTTCGGTGCCGTCGCGGGCGGCGCGCCGGCTGTCGGTGGTGACGGTGTTGGCGGGGAAGCTGTCGTCCACGCGGTCGGCCATGACGAGCGGGACATCGCATTCACGCAGCTCGTCGATCGCGTGGGCATAGCCGTGGCAGGGAATGATGATCATGCCGGCCACTTGCCGTGACAGCACGAAGCGGATGCGCTCCGCCTCGCGCTCGGGATCTTCCTGCGCATGCGCGAGCAACAGGCGATAGCCGCTCGCCAGCGCGTGGTCCTCGACAACACACAATAGTTCGATGAAGAACGAGTTGGTGAGGTCCGGCACGACGAAGCCGATGGACGTCGAGCGGTTGCTGCGCAGTTCCGCCGCCAGGCTGTTGCGCCGGTAGCCAAGCTGGCGGGCCGCCTCCCAGACCTGCTGGCGGCGCGCGTCGCTGACGCCGTCGGCGCCCGCCATGACCTTCGACGCGGTGCCGAGCGAAACGCCGGCCGCGTTGGCGACATCCTTGAGCGTGCTGGTGATCTTCTTTCTTGAGTCCAAGGCGCGTTGACCGTCCGTATTCTGAAACGTTTCAGAATAGTAGAAAGTGTCGTGCGAAGGCGCAAATGAGTGTTTTTACCGAGCCGGCCGCAGGGTCTATATCGCGACGTCGTGCAGACCCTTGACGACGGGCGGTCCTACTTTGAAGTCCGAGAACCGGACCTCGAGACCGCCGCGCTCGGGCGTGCAACACATGGGTCCGACGTGCCACCCCGAGCCCGAGTGTGCTGGAAAGGGCGCGAGACGCATCAGGATCCAGTGCTTCTCGTCCGCGCTGCATTGCACCTTCAGCACGTTCTCCAGCACCGTGATGCGCAAGCGGAAGCGGTTTGCGTCGGCACGCGCGCCGAGCGACCAGTCGGAGAGACCGTCGGTCAGGACCGTGCTGAAGGTGAGGGCGCCGTCGTTGTACTCGGCGCCCGCCTTGACCCAGCGCTCGGCGCTTGCGCGCACCATGAGGCCCGCCTGGTCATAGAGCGCGGAAAACGCGCCTTCGACCGTTACTTCAGCGGTAAAGTCGCCTTCGACGGTTGCGCCGAACACATGGCCGTTGTCGCGTACGAAGCCGTAATGCGTCTTGCGCCAGAAATCGGTGCTGGCGTCGGTGGTGACATGGAGCGTATCGCCGTCGAGCTTCCATTGCGCGGGCTCGTTGATCCATTGGCACTGGTCGAACATGGCGTCTCCGTCGCGTGGGTCGCGGCGCCAGTATGGCATGGCTCGTCTCACGGCAGGCGCCGGATCATGATGCGGTGCAGCGCGCGATCTGCACTAACATGAACGATGAATGCGCATGAGTCGTCCCCGTTCAAAAGGAAGAACGATGGTCAAGCTGATGATGATCCTGCTGGGCGTGGACTATCTGCGCAATCGCTGGCGCAGCCTGATGGCGATCGGCTGGCTGTTGCTCATGGTCGGCATCGGCGTGTTCATCGATGCGCTCGACGGCGCGCTGGGTTTTCCCATCGAGCTCGTGGGCTGGCTGTTGCTGATCGAGAGCGTGCTTTCGCTGGCGGTGGCATGGGCAGGCGTCGGCGGACAGCGCAGGCTGCGTCATGCGAAGGGTATCGTCTTCCTGCTCACGGCCGCGCTGATTTTCGAAGGCAATCATCATGGCCACGTCATTCTGTCGATGCTGATCGGCGTGGCCTTCGTCTTCGATGGACTGCTTCAGGCGACGTCCGCGCTCGTCGTGCGCTACCGGCGCTTTCGCGTGGCGCTCGGGTTTGCGTTCTTCGAGATCCTGCTCGGCGTCTTCATGCTGCAACCCTATCCGACGCACTACAAAGGGACCGTGCCCTATTGCGTCGGGGCATTCTTCATCTTCGCAGGGATCAATCTGATCCTGATCGCGACCCGCGTCCGCAGGTTGACGGGCAATCCCGCATTACACGAGGCAGAGGTCGCGCGTCCTCTACAGCCTGCGCGTGAATGGGACGGCCCGCCCGCCGATGACGAGCCCGCGCTCACCGTGCATGTGTGGACGCCAGTGGGATCGTCGAAGGCGGAGACACAGTGGCATCCGGTTGTGGACCGCTACATCGCGGCGGTGGACCGCAACGGCGTCATCTCGACGGGACATGCGGCGCTCGAAGCGCCTGGCGGGCTTTATGTGAGCCTGTATCCGGCGGTGGAGATCGACCGCTCGCCGGACGACTTCGCGCGCCTGTTGCGTGCCACGCGTGAGAATGACGTGCCCGGCACGTTCCAGCCGAGCTATGAGTTCGAATCGAAAGCATGGTGTCCGTCGACGGTGCGCGTGCGTATTCGCAACTACGACCCTGCGCGGCTCGATAGTTTCTGGCGCAACTATCGGCAGGACACGACGTATAACCTCACGCACCGCAATTGTTCGAGCAGTGTCGCGCGTGCATTGGACGCTGCGCTGGAAGGAGCGGCGGGGCGCCTGTATGGCACGCATGCCGGCTGGGGCGCGCTGGTTCGCATGATTCTGACGCCGGAGTTGTGGGTCGCCGCGCAGATCCGCAAGCGCGCCGTGACGATGGCGTGGACGCCCGGTCTCGCGCTCGACTATGCCCGTGCGCTCAGCATGGTCGCCGATCCGCGGCCGTATGGGTGGCTCAAGGTTGCGCGCATGGCGTTGACGAAGATGCGCGACTCGCGGCGCGCGTGGCGTGGGGAAGGACCGCTTGCAGAGAGTGGCGAACGGGATTAGGCGCGTGCGAATCCGTCAGAGGTCGAGTTCGTCCTCGGCCTTGCGTGCCCGGCGTTCTTCATTGGCGCGGCGTGCGCGCAGGCGTTGGCGCGACAGCTGGGCGATGACTTCACCCGTGCTGGCGCCCGGCGGAATTTCGTTGCGAATGACCTTCGGCACCATGGGCAGACCCATGCGTTGTCTGCGCAACGCGCGCGCGATATGGGTGCGGCACTCCTGCCCGTGACAATCCCATTCGTCACGGATTCGCTCACAGTAGGGACATTTTTCCATCCCGGCAGTTTATCGCGAATCGCCGAAAGGTCTGTAAGCCGGGCGCGCCAGAAGCACGTGCTGACAGGCGAGTCAGCGTGCGGGCGAAGGAAGCGCAATCGATGCCACTCGCCCGCACGCTGGCGCGCTCATCCGCTGAACTGGTTCGAGGCGCTCGAACGCCGCTCGCGCTGATGATGATCGAGACTGCGCCGCAAGACCTTCTTCACGAGCCCTTTAAGGAAGTGGATCGAACGATCCGCGCGCACGTTCAGATCGAAAGGCTTGAGCTCGACGACTTCGCGGCCGCTGCGTTCGGCGAGCGTCGTGCGCGTCTTGCGGTGATCGACCGCCATTGCCGACAGCGTCTCGGAGGCCTGCTTGAACGATGCGCGATCCACGCGCGCGCACACATGGCAGGCGCGATGGAACAGCTTGTCGAACACAGTGAGCCAGTAATCGTCCATCTCGCCGCCGTTGCAACGCGCGAGCGCTTCGCGGCCATTGAGATGGAGATCCTCGACATCGTTCAGCGAGGCGCATTGCGTGATGCTGCCGAAGCGCCGGCGATAACCGATGAGCGGCGTCGGGACGCGATACAGGCTGCTCGCGCGGAGATACGTGGAGGGCACCACGGCCGCATCCTCGTAATGACGTCCGACAGGGAACGGCGCTTCGTCGAACAGGGAGGTGCGATAGACCCGCGCCCACACGAAGGTGTGGAAGTCGTCGGCGAAGTGCTGCAGCGCGGCCCGGTCCATGGGCGCGCCGCCGCGCGTGTCGCCATCGACGATATTGATCTCGTCGAGTTCGCGGCCTTCGTCGTCGATGATCTTGACGTTGTATTCGACGATATCCCACTTGTTCTCGGCCAGCACCGGGATGATCGACTCGCCGAAGCCCTTGAGAAAGACGTCGTCGCCATCGAGAAAGCCGACATAGGGCGTGCGCACCGACTTGAGGCCGGTATTGCGCGCCGCACTCAGGCCGCCGTTCTCCTGATGCACGAGTTCGATATGCACGCCGCGGTCGCGCTCGACAATCGCGCGTGCTGCGGCATAGGTCTGGTCGCGAGAACCGTCATCCACCACAATGATCTTCATCGCATCGATGTACGGCTGGCTCAGGAGGGACTCGAGCGCTTCCTCGATGTAACCCTCGATGTTGTAAGCCGCGACGACGATGCTGAGCAGCGGGGTCGTGTCTCGCAAGGAGTCACTCTCAAACGGCATATATGACGCTCTCCGTCGATGATTGGGCTATGTCTCCTTGCATCGTGTGCAAGGAGCCTCGTCAATACGCGACGTGTGGCGAAACAGAGCCTTTCGCGCCAATGCGAAAAATGCTCCGCCCAACGCGCCACACGGCGAGTCATGCAGTGGTCTGTCAGTAACGGCGGGCTCGTTCACCGTGTAACGGCGGGGAGAGCCATTCGGAATGCCGATGCGGCGCAGCCAGTCACGCAGGACTTGCGACAAGCAAGCCGCATGATCGGTCTGTCGACGCTTATTGTTGGTGCATGTCGCGTCATTCGGCCGGCCCCGGAAGCCCCGGCGTGACGCACATGTCAATCGAGCCAACGCCATACAGCACGTTGTAAGGGGCGGGTTCCCCAGCGTTTTTTCACTTCACTGACGCCATTCCCGCTGTCACCGAGTTACCGTGCCTGTTCTATGCGGAACTCCCTGACAGATCAGGCTGATTGCGTGGCCTGCATGTTAGCCGCTCAAAAAAGACCAGATTGCGCGACTGGTCAAACCAGTCATCGAAGTCCTGCCTCTTTGAAGACAACAATACGAAATCGTTCACGCACTACGCGTACTTATTGCATTGCGCGTGCATCCGTTACCCTTCCTGAATCTTGCGGTGTCACTTCAGTGATAACCCTTACTATGCTCCGGGCTCAAGTTTGCCTGCTCCGTGCGGTCCGCCACATGGGAGTGACATCAAACCCTCTGATTAGTGACAAACCGTTTCATTTTGCAAGCACGTATAGCAAGCGCAGGCATATTTTTCATGACAACTCCGATCGCGCCGCAGGACGCTGAAAAATATGCTGATCACGTCCAGATGTGATGCGGGCTGGACAACCATGCAGTTCGTTACAGCAGAAGCAGTCGAGAGGCTTTAGCAAGCGTAATGCCACTGCATGTCTGCTTCGGCTTCTTGATCTGAATGGCTGCAATGAAAGGAAAATGAATGAAATCCAGGTTTCAACGATGCTTGTAGAGCGACTGTCCGAGTGCTTGCTCTGAAGGCTGGGTCAGCCATGCGTCCTGACGAGGGCTGACACCGGAGCCCGGTTCATGCATGTGCTGCGTAACAGCATAGATGACTTTTGATTGATGCAAAGGGCCATCGTGCAGCAAGCCTGACGAGGCGGGCGTTTCGGTTTGCGCATAAGTGAGCGCGGGCACTGCCATGGCGACGGCCAGCAGGGCCGCAAGAGGCATTTTCATGAGCGTCTCCTTGATCGTGTGGGAACTCACGAAGCAGGTTAGGCGCGCAGAATGAGTGCAAGCTTAGCCGCCTTCTCAGACGTTCTCCGGCGTGTAGAGCTGCGCGGGCAACGGATACTGACTCGCCAGTGCGGACTCGCCGGGGAGTGCCTGCAAGGCGCGTAACATGGCCTGCACGGCTGTTTCGGCAATGCGTTGCAGCGGCGTGTCGATCACCAGATCGATGACGCCTTCCACAAGCGCTTCGTAGCGGTCCGGCATCAGATCGCTGCACACGGTGACGATGCGTCGCTCCGAAGCCTCTTCACGCAGCGCGCGAATCACGCCGCCCACACCGCCGCCGGGAATGTAAAGGCCGGCGAGATCGGCATGGCGCGCGAGCATCGCCAGGGTAGCTTCGTAGGCGAGTTGCTTGTCTTCGAGGTTGATCTGCGTGTCCAGCACGCGCAATCCTGGTGCATGTTCGCGCAGATAGGAACGAAAACTGATCTCGCAGCTTTCCTGTCCCAGATAACGCGGTGTGCCGACGAACACGCCCACCGTCCCTTCGTTGCGATGAGCCAGCCGGCTCACGGCCCATGCGGCGGTGCGTCCGCTCTTGCGCGGATCGACGCCGATGTAGCCGGCGCGCAATGGCGCGCTCAAGTCCGATAACAGCGTAACCGTGGGCTTGCCTTGCGCGTGCAGGGTTTCGATCGCGGCTGTCACATGCGGATGATCGACAGCCACGACACCGAGCGCGTCCGCGCTATCGCCCAGTGCAAGCAGCGTGCGGGCGATCGAAGCCGGATCGAGTTCGTCCATGTATTCGATGACGGCCTTGCAGTCCTCAGGTTCGTGTCGCGCGGCGGCGTCGGTGAGGATGCGCGCAAAGCTCTGATAGAACGGATCAGCGCGTTTCTGAAGACAGAAGCCCAGTGTGTGGCGCTCGCGGCGTTCGCCGCGCTGCGCGCGCAAGCGCTCCCGCATCAATCCGGCGCCGTGATAGCCGATGCGTTCGGCGGCTTCGATGACGCGTAGCGCGGTGCCATCGCGGACGCTCAGACGCCCGTTGAACACGCGATCGACGGTTGCCGGACTCACGCCGGCCGCTTCGGCCACTGACTGAAGTGTGGGACGCTTGCTCATCGATTGATGTAAATGATGGGTTTCAAACGTGCGCAATGATGCTTAAAGATAGCAAATGCGCGCGCATATTGCGTGCGGGAAACGTCGCTCCTATTATCGATTCCAACAAGAACCCATGATGTGAATCCAATCAAAGCTTGAGGTGACATGATGGAATCGCGGCAGCCCGGGGAGACGGGCGAGCATGAGCGGCATCGCGCATACCGGCTGATCGATGGAGACGGAGAGCGGGCGAAGCTGGCCGGTCTCGTGAATGCGGAGTGGTACAAATGCGCCGTTCCGAGGCCGGTGATGAAAGGCCTGATGCAGCGAAGCGATGCTCGTGCGATACGCGACACGCTGCTGTGGTATGCGGCCATCGTCGCGAGCGGCGTGCTTGCATGGTTCGCCTGGCGCGCGCATTCGCCATGGGCGATTCCCGCGTTCTTCCTGTATGGCACGCTGTATTGCAGCCCCGCGGATTCGCGCTGGCATGAGAGCGGTCACGGCACTGCATTCAGGACGGCATGGATGAATCAGGTGCTGTATCAGATGGCATCGTTCCAGGTGTTCCGTCGGCCCACCATCTGGCGCTGGAGTCATGCGCGACACCACACCGACACCCTGGTGGTAGGCCGCGACCGCGAGATTGCCGTGCCGCTGCCCACCGACTGGCTGAGCCTCGCGCTGAACGTCTTCGCGCTGAAGCACGCGGCGGCGGAGGTACCGAAGATGATCTCGGCGGCGTTCGGCGAAATCGGCGAGGAAGAAAAGACCTTCGTACCCGAATCAGAATGGCCGAAGGTGATCCGGGAAGCACGCATTCATCTGAGCATCTACATCGCGGTGATTGCGTCGTGCTTCGTGTTCCGCTCGATCCTGCCGTTGCTTTACGTCGGTTTGCCGAGCCTGTATGGCGCGTGGCTCTATCTCTACTTCGGTCTCACGCAGCATGCGGGCATGCCCGAGAACGTGCTCGATCATCGCAAGAACTGCCGCACCGTGATGATGAATCCGGTCTTCAGGTTTCTTTACCTGAACATGAACTATCACGTCGAGCACCATATGTTTCCGATGGTCCCTTATCACGCGCTGCCGCGTCTTCACGATGCCGTCAAGGACGACATGCCGCCGCCTTATCCGAGTTCGCTCGCGGCCTATGCCGAGATCATTCCAGCGCTGATGCGGCAGACGCGCGATCCGTCGTATCACGTCGAGCGGCCCGTGCCGGCCGCCACGCAGCCCTGAGCCCCGAAGGAGACAAGAGCATGACGCAATGGATCGATGCAGCCGCGCTGGACGACATAGAAGACGAGGATGTCATGCGCTTCGACCATGACACGCGCACGTTCGCGATCTATCGCGTGAACGACGCCGTCTATGCAAGCGACGGCCTGTGTACGCATGAACAGGTTCATCTGAGCGACGGCTTCGTCATGGATCATGTGATCGAATGCCCGAAGCACAACGGCCGTTTCGATATCCGCGATGGCCGGCCCCTGTGCGCGCCAGTCTGTGAAAAGCTCAGGACCTATCCGGCGAAGGTCGAGGGCGGTCGCATCTTCATCGAGATCTGATGCCATGACCGACCAGCACGATGCCCGGGCGATGGTGATCGTCGGTGCGGGGCATGCCGGCGGGCGTGCCGCCGCTGCGCTGCGTGAGTTCGGATGGCGCGGGCGCATCGTGATGATCGGCGCGGAGCCGCATCTGCCTTATGAGCGGCCGCCTTTGTCCAAGCAAGTGCTGACCGGCGAGCGCGATGTGTTGCAGTGTGCGCTGCGCAGCTGCGATGCATGGGAGGCGGACCGGATCGAGCACAAGGTGGCCAGCGTCCGCGGCATCGTGCCGGGTTCGCGTGAAGTGATGCTCGCCGATGGCAGCCGCATCGCGTATGAAGCCTTGCTGCTGGCTACCGGAGGACATGTACGCAAGCTCTCTATCCCCGGCGCGCAGCTCGACGGCGTCATGACGCTGCGCACCCTCGACGATGCCTTGTGCATCGCGCCGCGTCTCGTCAGCGGAGCGCGCGTGCTGATCGTCGGTGGCGGGTTCATCGGGCTGGAGGTGGCGGCGTCGGCACGCATGCGGGGTTGTGAGGTCAGCGTGATCGAAGGGGCGGCGCGGCTGCTTGGACGCGCAGTGCCCGAAGGCATCGCGCACAGCGTGCAGCGTCTGCACGAGCGCAATGGTGTCGCGATACACGTGGGCGTTGCACCGGTCGAGATCGCTCGCACATCACAAGGCGTGCTGCGCGTCCGGCTGTCGGACGCGCGTTCAATCGATGCGGACATCGTGATCGTCGGCATCGGTATCGAACCCGCGGACGAACTGGCGCGGGACGCCGGTCTTGTCGTGAATCGCGGCGTCATCGTGAATGCGCAACTGGAAACGTCGGCGCCGGGCATCTTCGCTGCAGGCGATATCGCGATCCATCCCGGCCGCTTCACGGGCGCGCCCATCCGTCAGGAAACCTGGCACAACGCCGAGGCCCAGGCGCGCACAGCTGCCCGGAACATGCTCGGCGCGCAGGCCGCTCATGACGATGTGCCGTGGTTCTGGTCCGATCAGTACGACCATCAGTTGCAGGTGGCGGGCGAGCCGTTGCTCGGCACGCGCACGGTGCGGCGCGCGCCGGGAGAGTCGGCTTCGATGGACTTTCATTTCGACGCGGCGAACCGGCTCGTGGGCGTAAGCGGATTCGGCCCGGCTCACGTCATCGCGAAAGACATGAAGCTTGCGCGCATGCTCGTGGAGCGCGGTCTGTCACCGTCCGCGGATGTGCTCAGCGATGCAGGCTTCCGGCTGAAGGCACTGCTTTGAAGCGGCGCGTCAGACGCGGAAGCGGCTGACTGCTTCTTCGAGTTGCCCCGCCTGATCGCGCAGTTCGGCGGCGGAGTGTTCGGCATTGCCGACGAGCGTCGCATTCTGCTGCGTCGCTTCGCCGATCAACATGACCGCGCTGTTGACCTGCTCGATGCCGCTCGCCTGCTCACGCGAGGCCACGTCGATCTCGCCGACGATGGCGTTGACGCGCGCCACGCGTTCGAGAATGCCGTTCATCGTGCTGCTCGCTTCCTCGGCGATGCGATAGCCGTGCGAGACCCGCGCGGCCGACTCGGCGATGAGCGCTTCGATTTCCTTCACGGCGCCCGCGCTGCGTTGCGCGAGCACGCGCACTTCGGCGGCGACCACCGCGAAGCCCTTGCCATGCTCGCCTGCGCGCGCGGCCTCGACCGCGGCATTGAGCGCCAGGATGTTGGTCTGGAACGCGATGCCTTCGATGGTCGCGGTGATGTCGGCGATGCGACGCGCCGATGCATCGATATCGCCCATGGTCTGCACCACGCGCGCAACGGCGTCGCCCCCGGCGCGCGCCGCATCCGATGCCGACGACACCAGCTCGCCGGCTTGCGCGGTGTTGGCGGCGTTCTGCCGCACGGTGGACGTGAATTGCTCCATGCTCGCGGCCGTTTCCTCGACGCTCGCGGCCTGCGTGGCGATGCGCGTGGCAATGTCGCTGCTGTTCGAAGCAATCCGGCCGGTCCCTTCGTTCATGCCGGCCGACGCATGGCGCACCTGCACGACGATGCCGGCGAGACCGCGCGCGATGCCGTCGATGGCGCGCATCAGGCGGCCGATATCGTCTTCGCGCGCACTGTCGATGCGGACCGTGAGATCACCAGCGGCGATGCGTTCGGAAGCGCGCGTGATCTTGTCGATGGGATGCCCGACGAGCCGCGCGACCGCATAGAGCAGCACGGCGACCAGCATCACGACGACGATGAGCCCGATGGCAAGGAACACATTGCGGCTGTGATCCACGTCCGCGAGCAGTTCGTCGCGATAGGCAATGCCGCCGATCATCCATTGCCATTGCGGCACGCTCATGTAGACGATCTCCTTGGTGCCGCCATGCACGCGCGGATCGGCGCCGGGAATGTCGGCGCCTTCGAACACGAGCTTGCCTTCGCGTGTATCGAGCATGTGCGCGAAGGGCGCGACGCGTTCGTCCATGCTCTGGCCTTGCGCTCCGGGATGCACCAGCAGCTTGCCGCGATTCGCGCCATTCGATGCATCGACGACGAAGTGATAGCCGCTCGCGCCGATCGCCAGCTTCGCGATGGTGTCCTGCAGCGCGGCGAACTCCGCGGTGACGTCGACGCCTACGAACAGCGCGCCGATCACGCGGCCGGACGTGTCCACGACCGGCTTGTACTCGGTGATGTATTGCTTGCCGAACAGCGCCGCGATGCCGATATATGGCGCGCCGGAGAGGATCGGCGCATAGGCCGGGCCCTTGCGGTCGAGCAGCGTGCCGATGGCGCGCGTGCCGTCCTGCTTCTTCAGCGACGTCGTGACGCGGACGAAGTCGTCGCCGGTGCGGGCGAAGATCGTCGCGATGGCGCCGCTGTCCGCGAGAAACGCATCGGGAATCGTGAAGTCGTTGTTGAGGGGCTTGTCGCCGGCCAGCATGGTTGGTGTCGACGTGCCGGCGATCTCGACCGTATGCGCGGGGTCGAGCGTGAACGAAGACGGCAGGCGATGCGCGAACAAGGTCATGAAGCGTGAGACTTCGGCGCTCACGGCCTTGTCATAGAGGCCGATCATTGTGGCAATGGACCGGTTCTCGCTCTCGACACGCGCCAGCGCATGCGTGTCCACCTGTTCTCCGGCGCGCTTCGTGACAGCGAGGGTAAAGAAAGCAATGGCGATCGCCGTGAGCGCGCAGGCGAGCACGGCAAACTGGGTCCCGACGTTCATGCGGGCCAGACGAGTTCGAAACATGGGCAGTGGTTGAACGTTATATGTAGTAGTGGTCCTTATCGGCAGCCGGCGCGTGCGTCTTTAATTTTTCGCTTGGGGCAGGACACCGCAATGTGCTAGCGGCGCTGACGCATCGCGAGCGCGACGCCCGAGAGCGTCAGTGCCATCGCCATGGCTTCGCGTGCGCCGAGCGGCTCGCCCAGCGTGACGGCCGCGGCGACGATGCCCATGACCGGCACGAGCAGCATGCCGATGGCGGCGACCTCGGCGGGCAGCCGGCGCAGGGTGGCAAACCACGCCAGATAGCACGCGCCCATCGGTACGAGGCTCATGTAGACCATGACGGCCCAGCCATCGAACTTGAGCGCCGCGAACGAAGGATGCTCGATCAGCGCGCCGAGCAGGACCATCGGCGCGCAGCCGATGCCGACTTGCCAGGCGACCAGCGTGATCGGCGCGACGGGCATGGGTCCATGCGTGATGACCGTGCCAAGCGCGAACAACACTGCCGCCGCCAGCGCAAAGGCGATGCCGGCGAGCTTGCCGCCATCGAACGAAAATCCGTGCCCCGAAAGCAGGACGATCACGCCGGCCAGGCCCAGAGCGAGGGCGCAAAACCCGGCGTAGGAGGGCTTGCGCTTCGACATGGGCCACGCGAGCAGCATGGCCCAGATCGGCATGGTGTAGACGAGCAACGCGCCTTCGCTCACGGATAGCCATTTCATCGACAGCGTGGCGAAACCCATCCAGGCGAACACGTTGATCGCGGATGCGAGGAGCAGGCGCGGAACACATGCGCGCGGCACGCGAAGGTTTTCCCCGGCAAAGACCGCGATAAGGCTCAGCAGGACGGCGGCCGTCACGCCCGCGACGCCGCGGGAGAAGAGCGGCGGCCATTCGCGCAGCAGAACCTTCATGGCCGGCCAGTTGAGCGCCCAGCCGATGGCGGTGACAAGCAGATAGATGAACCCCGTGAGACGAGAAGGCATGACGCGCGCGATGCGTTGCGATGGATGAATGGGGCTCGATCTTACAGGCGCGCGTAGACGCGGTTGGAATACAAAACACCTGATGCATAAAACCGTTCGCTTCTGGGAAAAATCGTAGAAAACGATTAACTTCTCGGTTGAGGCTTGCTCGGATCCCGTCAGAATGCCTGTGGGGCCGTGCTGTTGTGCGACCTAGGGCAAACACCAGGATGGTCAGTCCGGTTCAAAACGACTATTCTTGATAAAACGTTTTCCAAAACGGCTGTATGGGTGACCTTCTGGTGCCTCCGGATGGATCCGCCCGCGGCGCTCGTCGCCCAATCCATGCAACAAAGAACGCGGCACGACGAGCGCCGCCGCGTCCGGAGACTCTTCATGAACACTGTCGTTGCCGGCGTCGTACGAACCGCCAGCCGTTATCGCTGGACCGTGTGCGCGCTGCTCTTCTTCGCCACGGTCATCAACTACATGGACCGGCAGATCCTCGGTCTGCTGGCGCCAATGCTTCAGCACGACATCGGCTGGACGCAGGTGCAGTACGGCCGCATCGTCATTGCGTTCTCGGCGTTTTATGCCATCGGCCTGCTGTGTTTCGGGCGGATCGTCGACTGGCTCGGCACACGCATCTCCTATGCGGCTGCGATGTTCATCTGGAGTATCGCGGCGATGCTGCACGCAGCCGTCGGGTCGGTGATGGGCTTCGCGATGGTTCGCGCACTGCTCGGCATCGGCGAAGGCGGTAATTTCCCGGCCGCGATCAAGACCACCGCCGAGTGGTTTCCGCGTCGCGAGCGTGCACTCGCCACTGGCATTTTTAATTCAGGTGCAAACATCGGCGCGGTCTTTGCGCCCGCGCTCATTCCGGCTCTGGCGGTGGCCTTCGGCTGGCGCGCGGCGTTCGTGCTGGTGGGCGCCGTCGGCCTCGTGTGGCTCGTCGTGTGGTTCGTGATGTATCGCCAGCCGGACGGCAGCGCGCACGACGACGAACTCGCCGATGAAGGCGACGAGGCGAAGATCGCCGACGCCGCCCATGCGAAGGCCGGCGCACCGGGCTTCAAGGAACTCATCAGGAAGCGCGAAACGTGGGCGTTCATCGTCGGCAAGTTCCTGACGGACCCGGTGTGGTGGTTCTATCTGTTCTGGCTGCCGAAGTGGCTCAATGAATCGCGTGGCATGGACATGCAGCACATCGGCCTGCCGCTCGTCGTGATCTATGCGATCACCACGGTGGGCAGTATCGGCGGCGGCTGGATCTCGTCGGCGCTGCTGCGCTCGGGCTGGACCGTGAACGCGGCGCGCAAGACTGCGATGCTGATCTGCGCCTGCGCGGTATTGCCCATCGCGTTCGTCTCGCAGGCGGAGAACCTGTGGGTCGCGGTGGCGATCGTCGGTCTCGCGGCGGCGGCGCACCAGGGCTGGTCGGCGAATCTGTTCACGACCGCATCGGACCTGTTCCCGCGCCGCGCGGTGGGTGCGGTGGTCGGTATCGGCGGCATGGCTGGTTCGATCGGCGGCGTGCTGTTCTCGGAAGTGATCGGTCAGGTATTGCAGCGCACGGGTCACTACTGGGTGCTGTTTGCGATCGGTGCGTCGGCTTATTTGATTGCATTCGCAATCATGCATGTACTGACGCCGAAGATGACGCCGGCGAAGCTTGCCGGTTGAGTTTGCGCAAGACCGGCGCGCAGGCCGCGCGCCGTGCATCATGCGTGCATCAGGTCGCGGCAGCCGTGGATTCACGCACGATAAGCCGCGGTTCGAACATGGAATTGCCCGGATCGGGATGTCCGGCGAGCGCGTCGATGAGTTTCTGCATGGCGAGTTCGCCCATCTTCTCGCTCTGGATGTCCACTGTAGTGAGGCCGGGCGCGGCATAAGCGCCGTACGGGACGTTGTCGATGCCGGTGACGGAAACGTCATGCGGCACCCGTATGCCGAGTGTCGCGGCTTCCTTCATGAAGCCGAGCGCGATCAGGTCGTTGTAGCAGATCACCGCCTGCGGCCGCTTCGGTCCAAGCATCACGCGCGAGCACGCCTGTTCGCCCGCGATGGAAGTCGGTGCATGGGCTTCATAGACATCGAGTTCGAGGCCCGCTTCGGCAAGGCAATCGCGAGCTCCGCGGATGCGCTCATCGTTGATGCGCGCATGCTCGAAGCCGAGGTAAGCGATACGCCGATGCCCCAGGTCGAGCAAGTGACGCGTCAGCATGTAGGTGGCAAGGCGGCTGTTGATGCCGACGCTCGGAATCGGCAGCTCGGCATTGCGCAGAAGCACGACCGGTTTGTCGAGTTCGAGCATCCAGTGCGCCTCTTCGTCGGGCAGGCGCGAGCTGACGAGCAAGCCGTCCACGCGTTGCGCGAGCGCTTCGATGAGGGGACGCTCACGCGCCTGGTTCTCGTCGATGTCGACGAGCAGCAGCGTGTAGTCATGACGCAGCGCGATGCGGTTGGCGCCCTTGACGACGTGAGTGAAGTGCGGATTGCTGATGTCCAGGATGGTGAGTCCGATGGTGCGGGTCTTGCCGGTGATCATCGAGCGCGCCAGCGGATTCGAACGATATCCGAGCGTCTCGATCGCCTCCTTGAGCCGTGCTTCAACGGGCGCCGAAAATCGTTGCGCGCCGTTGATGTATTTGGAAACTGTCGCGACGGATACGCCCGCTGCGGCGGCAACGTCGCGAATGGTTGAGGAATTTTTTTTCATTCGGAGGGTAACGTTTTCGCGGAATTGACGAATTGTCGCAGAAAATAGGGAAACTCGGAAAACGGATCTGCATTTTGGATGATGTGTTATGCATTCAAATCCTTTCCAGCTCTTCCGCAGACTGCGCCGTCGACGCCGAAAACGTTTTCTTCCTTTTTGCTTTCAACGCAGTGCAACGTATCTCCAAGGAGTTTCGATGAATCAGCCAACGGCAGCGGGCAAACCGTTCAAGCGTCTGCTTCTTACCGGCGCAGCCGGCAACCTGGGCCGACAGCTGCGCGGTGCACTCTCGCAGTGGGCGGACGTGGTAAGGCTCTCGGACATTGCGCCGCTCGACGATGCCGGACGTCATGAAGAGACAAGCGCCGTCGATCTCGCTGACATTGCCAAGGTGATGCAGCTTGTCGAAGGCGTGGATGCGATCGTGCACCTGGGCGGTATCTCCATCGACGCCCCGTTCGATGACCTGATCGAAGCAAACATTCGCGGTACCTACAACATCTACGAAGCGGCGCGTCGCCATGGCGTGAAGCGGGTGGTGTTTGCGAGTTCGAATCATGCGATCGGCTTTCATTCCGTGACCGACGTGCTCGACGCCGACTCGCCGCAGCGGCCCGACAGTCTCTACGGTGTGACGAAGTGCTTCGGCGAGTCGCTGTCGCGCTATTACTTCGATCGCTTCGGCATCGAGACCGTCTGCCTGCGCATCGGTTCGTCGTTCGAGGAACCGAAGAACCCGCGCATGCTGGTCACTTACCTGAGCTATCGCGACTTCATCGAACTCGTGCGCTGCTCGCTGTTCACGAATCGCGTGGGACATACGATCGTGTACGGGGCATCTGACAATCCGGTGAAGTGGTGGGACAACTCGAAAGCCGGTTTCCTGGGATTCAATCCGCAAGACAGCTCGACGCAGTTCAACGAACTGTTTCCGCCGAAGGCGCCGACCGCCGATTACGACGATCCCGCCCAACGCTTCCAGGGCGGGCAGTTTGTCATCGGCGAGCCGATGGAGCGCAAGCGATGAGCAGCGCCGAGCGCGTGGAGCGTCTCGACCCGGCGGGCGCCGCGACGGTCGGCGAATGCCCGGTCTGGCGCGCGAAAGAGGGCGCGCTGTACTGGGTCGACATTCCGGCACGGCGCATCGTCCGACTCGTGCTCGAGAGCGGACAGCGCTCCGAATGGACCTTCGCTGAACAGGTCGCATGTATCGCATTCGATGCCGCCGGACAGATCGTCGCCGGCATGGAGAGCGGCATTTTTGCCGTGACACTGCATGACGACGGTGATGCCTGCGCCGCGAAGCTCGCCGCGCCCTCGTTCGCCGCACCAGGCATGCGTTTCAACGACGGCCGCTGTGACAGGCAGGGCCGTTTCTGGGCGGGCACGATGGTGCAGGACATGTCGCTCGCGAGTGCGGCCGGCGCGCTATACCGCTTCGATGGACATGGCGTGCTGTCGGACCCGCTTGTCGAGGGTTTGATCACGCAGAACGGATTGGCCTGGTCGCCCGACGGCAAGATCATGTATCTATCGGACTCTCATCCGCAACGTCGCCTGATCTGGGCATTCGACTTCGACGTGGACAGCGGCACGCCCGGCGCACGACGTGTGTTTGCCGACCTGCATCATCACACGGGACGTCCGGACGGCGCAGCGGTCGATGCGGACGGTTGTTACTGGACATGCGCGAACGATGCCGCGCGCCTGCTGCGCTTCACGCCGCAAGGCCGACTCGACCGCGAAATCGCGTTGCCGGCCAGCAAGCCCTCCATGTGCGCGTTCGGCGGCAGCGACCTCTCGACGCTTTTCGTCACGACGATCCGCCCGTCAACGAACGCGACTGACGACGACGGTCATGTGTTCGCGCTGAACGCAGGCGTGCAAGGATTACCGGAACCGGAATACGCCGGAATGTTACCGGTCGCATGACGGGTACGAAGCGGAACGATCCGTTCACATTTTCTTCGATATATGGCGTCGCAAATGCTGGGATGCAAGTCGTTCCAGCACCGGATTGGCGCATGCCGTTCCGGTTGCCAGCCGGTCTCCGGAACCGATACCAAGGCTAAACACCAATGCTGAAGTTCCTCCTTAAAGAGTAGGCTCCGCAGGTATCCCGATTACCCGCGATCCAGCGATTCTTCTATCCGGAGGAGACATAGATGGACCTTGAAACTCGCACCATGAAGCGCGTGATGGTTCGCCTCGTGCCGTTCCTGATTTTGTGTTACTTCATAGCCTATCTGGACCGCGTCAACGTCGGCTTTGCAGCATTGCAAATGAACAAGGCGCTCGGCTTCACTGCGAGCATGTTCGGGTTCGGCGCCGGTATTTTCTTCATCGCGTATTTCTTTTTCGAGGTTCCGTCGAACCTGCTGCTCGAACGATTCGGCGCGCGCCGCTGGATTGCGCGAATCATGTTCACCTGGGGCATCCTCGCCGCCGCGATGGCATACATACCGCACATCGCGCAAGCTACGGGTCTGTCCAACGCCTACGTGTTCTACGGCTTGCGGATCCTGCTTGGCATCGCCGAAGCGGGCTTCTTCCCCGGCATCATCTTTCTGCTGACGCTGTGGTTTCCGGCCAAGTACCGGGGGCGCGTGGTCGGCTATTTCATGGCGGCGATTCCGCTCTCGACCGTGATCGGCGGCCCGATTTCCGGTGCGCTATTGCAGATGGACGGTATGGGCGGGATGCAAGGCTGGCAGTGGCTTTATTTGATCGAGGCCATTCCGGCGCTCCTGCTTGCATTCGTCGTGTATTTCTACCTCACCGACAAGCCCAAGGATGCGCACTGGCTCGCGGATGACGAGCGCAAATGGCTGGTCGACCGTCAGGCGCACGAGCGCGCGCATCGCGAATCGGTGCATGCGTTCAGCGTCAAGGAAGCGATCTTCAATCCCCGCGTGCTGGCGATCGCGCTGATCTACTTCGGCGCCAATGCCACCAACTATGGCCTGAGTTTTTTCCTGCCCCAGATCGTCAAGGCGTTCGGCCTCACCAATCTGCAGACGGGCTTCGTGACGTCGCTGCCTTACGCGGTCGGTGTCGTCAGCATGGTCTTGTGGGGACGTCATTCGGACCGCAAGCTCGAGCGTCGCTGGCATGTGGCGATTGCGTTGATGGTCGCGGCCGGCGGCATCGCTGTCTCGGCCGGACTCGACGATCCGGTCTTGAAGATGATCGCGCTGTCGATTGCGGGCTTCGGCATCTTCGGCTGCCTGCCGGTGATCTGGACCTTGCCTGCATCGTTCCTGTCGGGCGCTGCGGCTGCCGGTGGCATCGCCGCAATCAACTCGCTCGGCAATCTCGCCGGGTTCTTCGGTCCTTACGCAATGGGCTGGATCAAGGACAGCACGGGCGGTTTCGGCGCGGGGCTGCTGTGTCTCGCGGGGGCAGGCATGGTCGGCGTGGCGGCGGTTCTGCTGCTGCACCATGACTCGGCGCTGGAGACCATCTCGGGCGCCCACGACGTCAACGATGCGGAGCCCAAGCTCGCGCGCTGAGCGAGCGTGAGTGCGGGTGTTGCAAAAGACAGGGGACCGCGGAAGAACGCGGTCCCTTTGCATTTTTAATCTTGCATCATGGATTCAATCGGTCGATGTCTGTGCGCGGCGCAGGCGTTCCCGGCTGTTGATCAGATGAAGACGCATCGCCGTGCGGGCGGAGTCAGCGTCGCCGCGTTCGATTGCATCGGCGATCTGTTCGTGTTCCCGATTCACCCGTGTCAGGTATTCAGCGTGGCGTTCGGGCGCGACAGGCGTTGCGGTAAGGCGCGTGCGCGGAATCATTCGCGCGCCCAGATGCGCCATGATCTCCACGAAATAGCGGTTGCCGGTCGCCTGTGCGATTTCCATGTGGAATCGCAGGTCCGGTGCGACGGTATCGGCTTGTCGGTCGACGTTCCTCGCGAAATCGACGAGTGCGGCGCGCATGGCCTTCACGCGTGCGGCATCGCATCGCAGGGCCGCGAGTCCTGCGCTCTCGGTTTCGAGGCTGATGCGCAATTCGAGGATGGCCAGGGCGTCGAGAGAGCCGGGGACATCGGCGGGATCGATCTGCAGCAGCGGCGGTGCGGCCGGCTCGCAGATGAACGTGCCGATGCCATGGCGCGTTTCCACGAGTCCTTCCGCTTGCAGGCGCGACAGCGCTTCGCGTACCACGGTGCGGCTCACGCCGTAGTGCTGCACCATTTCTGCCTCGGTAGGAAGGCGGGCGCCGGCCTTCAGTTCGCTCGCGTCGATCTGTGCGCGCACGGCGTCCACCATGCGCAGCGTGAGGCTTCGGCGCGTGCCTGAAGCGCTGTTCGGAGCAGTCGACGATGCATGCACGGAAGAAAGGGATTCCGCGTGATTGTGAGGATCGGGCGATTGCGTCACGGCGTTCTCGTTGGAATGGGTTTTACACACATTGACAAATCGGTTGGCAAATGATGATATGCGTCATGCGGTGATATGACAACGTACAAGAAGATGCGTGCAGGGTAATCCCTAGCCGAATCTCGCAGGAGACATGATTCGATGGAACAACGAAATAACGCTTCGTCACGCGAGCACTCGGCTCGCTTCGAAAGACTGCTGCTCACCGGCGCCGCCGGAGGTATCGGGCAGGCCATCAGGCATCGGGTTGCCGAATTTGCGCACCACGTGCGCATTTCCGACCTTCCTGGCGTACTCGTCAGCGAGGCTGCGCTGCACGAGGAAATCGTGCCTTGCGACCTTGCGGACCGTGAGGCCGTTGACACGCTGGCAAGCGGGTGCGAAGCCGTCATCCATCTGGGCGGCGTATCGGTGGAGCGTCCGTTCGAGGAAGTGCTCGAAGCGAACATCAAGGGCGTGTTCAATCTCTACGAGGCAGCGCGCCGACAGGGCGTGAAGCGCATCGTGTTCGCCAGTTCGAATCACGTCACGGGTTTCTACCGCCAGGACGAGATCATCGATGCGACGGCACGCAAGCGTCCCGATGGCTACTACGGACTGTCAAAGTCCTTCGGCGAGGACATGGCGCAGTTGTACTTCGACCGCTACGGCATCGAGACCGTGAGCATCCGCATCGGTTCGGTTTTTCCGGAGCCCAAGGATCGCCGCATGATGGCGAGCTGGATGAGCCAGGACGATTTCCACGACCTGTTGCGCCGCAGTCTCTTCACGCCCGATGTCGGCCACACGATTGCCTTCGGCATGTCCGCCAATGCGCACACGTGGTGGGACAACCGCTGCGCAGCGAATCTCGGCTTCGTGCCTCGTGACTCGTCGGAACCGTTCCGCGCAAAGATCGAAGCCACACCGCCGCCCCTTCCGACCGATCCCGTCGCGGTCCTTCAGGGCGGCGCCTTCACGACTATCGGACCGTTCGACCCGGTTTAATGCATGCAAGATTCATTATCACGAATCGTAGTATGTCGTCATACATCCAGTGCAGGATCGAATCAGCGGCGTGAAAGCCGTCATAGGGTGTAGAGCGCCAACCTGACAGAGACATCGCCTCCATGTTTTCACTCGATTTTTCACCCCTGTGGCCTTATTGGCCGACGTTCCTGCTAGGGGCGTGGCTCACGCTCAAGATGACGTGCGTCGCGGTCTTCTTCGGCTTGATCGTGGGGATGCTCGTGGCATTCGCGAAGCGCGCCCGCGTACCTGTGCTGACGCGCCTCTGCATCATCTATATCGAGGCGGTGCGAAACACGCCGTTCCTCGTGCAGATCTTTCTGCTCTATTTCGGACTGGCGAGCATCGGCTTGCGCATGCCGACCTTCGCGGCCGCTGCGCTTGCGATGACGATCAACATCGGCGCCTATGCAGCCGAAATCATTCGGGCGGGTCTGGAATCCGTGCCGCGTGGACAGATCGAGGCGGCGGAATGCCTGGGCTTGCCGAAATGGCGCATCGGCTGGCATGTGATGTTGCAGCCGTCGATCGAAAAGGTTTATCCGGCGCTGACGAGCCAGTTCCTGCTGATGATGCAGGCGTCCGCCATTGCATCGCAGATCTCCGCGGAAGAACTCACTGCCGTCGCCAACACCGTGCAGTCCGATACCTTCCGTTCGCTCGAAACCTACATCGTGGTCGCGGGCCTGTATCTCGTGCTCTCGCTGATCATCAAGCTGATCGCGTGGCAGGTCGGCGAGCATCTGTTCAAGCGTCGCCGCGCGATCCGTCTGGCGGCGAAGAGGGCCGGCAAGGCGCCGCCCGATCCGCAACGGATCGATACGGTCATACCCGGGGGCGCGGCATGAGCGGCGGATTCACGGCTGCGCACCTGGCCTACCTGGTGCAATCGATCGGCTGGACCGTCGTGTTGTCGCTGCTCGCGTTCGTGCTGGGCGGCATCGGCGGCTTCGTCGTGATGCTCGCGCGCATCTCGCCGCGCGCATGGGTGTCGCGCGTCGCGCTCGTTTATATCGAAGCCATTCAGGGCATCCCGCTGCTGATCCTGCTGTTCATCGTGTATTTCGGCCTGTCCGTGTATGGCTATCAGGTGCCCGCGCTGTTCGCAGCGGGCCTTGCCCTGATGGTGTATTCGAGCGCGTATCTCGGCGATATCTGGCGCGGCTGCATCGAGGCGATGCCCAAGCCGCAATGGGAAGCCTCGGAATGCCTGTCGCTGTCGCGCTGGCAGACATTGCGGCTCGTGATCATTCCGCAGGCCATGCGCCTCGCATTGCCGCCCACGGTCGGTTTCCTCGTGCAGCTCATCAAGATGACATCGCTTGCTTCGGTAATCGGCTTCATCGAACTGACGCGCGCGGGCCAGATCATCAACAACTCGATCTTCCAGCCATTCCTCATCTTCGGCGTGGTAGGCGCGTTTTATTTCGTCCTGTGTTATCCGCTTTCGCGCTGGAGCCAATCGATGGAGAACAAGCTCAATGTCAGCAATCGTTAAGGTCGACGATATTCACAAGAGCTTCGGCTCCAATCATGTGCTCAAGGGCGTGTCGTTCGAGGTCAACAAGGGCGAGATGATTGCCGTGATCGGCGCGAGCGGCTCGGGCAAGAGCACGGCGTTGCGATGCATCGACCGGCTGGAGACCGTCGATCAAGGTCAGATCGAGGTCTGCGGCATCCGCGTCGACGACCCCAAGGTGGACCTTCATCACTTGCGCCGTGAAGTGGGTATCGTGTTCCAGAGCTATAACCTCTTTCCGCATCTGACGGTGGAAGAGAACATCATGCTTGCGTTGCGCCACGTGAAGAAAATGTCGCGCGACGAGGCACGGCGCATTGCGTTGAATGTGCTGGAGCAGGTTGGACTCGGACAGAAGGCAGACGCATATCCTGAGCAGCTGTCCGGTGGACAGCAGCAGCGAGTCGCGATTGCGCGCTCGCTGGCGATGTCGCCGAAGGTGATGCTGTTCGACGAAGTGACATCGGCGCTGGATCCGCAACTCACCGGCGAAGTCCTTCGCGTCATGGAGGATCTTGCCGCGGACGGCATGACCATGCTGCTGGTCACGCATGAAATGGCTTTTGCCAAGCGCGTGGCGGACCGCATCATCTACATGCATCAGGGGCGGGTCTGGGAAGTCGGCGACGGCAGCATGCTCGATTCGCCGCAGACGCCGGAACTGCGCGCTTTCCTCGATAACGGCCTGTGATTCCTGTTTCACGCAAGCACGCATTCGACTCACGCATCAATCCACGCAACAACCATAACGACGGAGACGTAACTTGAAAGCCAAGACTATCCTTGCACGCGCGGCCCTTGCCACGCTGATGCTGGCAGGCGCGGTGCACAGCGCCATGGCCGACCAGCTCGACGACATCAAGAAGGCCGGCGTCGTGCGCGTCGCCATTGCAATGGGCACGCCGCTGTTCAGCTATGCCGACGAGAACCTGAAGCCCGCTGGATCGGACGTGGATACTGCCGCCGCGCTCGCCAAGGATCTCGGCGTGAAACTCGAACTGGTGCAGATCACCAATGCCGCGCGCATCCCGACGCTGCAAGCCAAGCGGGCGGACCTCGTGATCGCCGACTTGTCGATCACGCCGGAACGCGCAAAGGTGGTCGACTTCTCGAATCCTTATGCGGTGATCACAATCATCGTCGGCGGCTTGAAATCCATCAAGGTGAAGGACTATGCCGATCTCGACGGCAAGACCATCGGTCTCACGCGCGCAACCGTGAACGACACGCTCACGACGCAGCAGGCAAAGGGCGCGCAGATCCAGCGTTATGAAGACGATGCAACGCTCATCACCTCGATGGTGACGGGTCAGATCGACGTGTTCTCGAGCACACCGTCGAACCTGCAGGAAATGCAGCACCGCGCGCCTCAGCGCAACATCGAGATGAAGTTCGAGCAGAAGAATTTCGATCTCGGGATTGCGATGAACAAGGATCAGCCGCGTCTGAAGGAATGGGTGAACAACTGGGTCGGCACGAACATGAAGAACGGCAACCTGAACACGATCTACAAGAAGTATCACGGCCGCGATCTGCCGGACAACGTTCGCAAGGGTGCGTGACGCATAGCACGTCGCGGTAGCCTGAAGGCCCGCCAGGGCCATGAAGGAGGGCGGATAGCGCAGGGCGACGAGCCCTGAGGCTATTCGCCCTTTTACATTTTGCATGCAGAAGGCAATCGGGCATTACGTATTCAAAATGCCCGATTTACCGCCTCTTCGGATCGTAGGGCAGGATCCGTTCACTCGCCGTGACGCGCTGCAGGCAAGGTACAAGACAATATTCACAGAGCCGGCATACACTTGCGTCTGCATTTTGCATCGTGCATTCAACGAGCCGTCGCTCGTTTGTGGCTCGTTGCGCTCCGAGTCCGCACGACTGCGCCATCTCCCGGCATCCCTTTCCACGCATGGAGCAAACATGGCCACTAAAACCATCGCCGATTACCTCGCAAGGACGCTTGCCGCAGCCGGTGTCGAGCGCATCTGGGGCGTCACGGGCGACAGCCTCAACGGACTCGCCTTCAGCCTGGATCGGGTTGGTTCGATCCGCTGGATGCATACCCGGCACGAGGAGGCCGCCGCGTTCGCTGCCGGGGCCGACGCCGCGACGACCGGCAAGCTGGCCGTCTGCGCGGGCAGTTGCGGGCCGGGCAATCTTCACCTGATCAACGGGCTCTACGACTGTCACCGCAACCATCAGCCGGTGCTCGCCATTGCCGCGCACATTCCGTCGACGGAAATTGGCCTCAACTATTTCCAGGAAACGCACCCGCAGGAATTGTTCAGGGAATGCAGTCATTTCGTCGAACTCGTGGCGAACGCATCGCAGTTTCCCCGCGTGCTCGAACGGGCGATGCGCGCGGCGCTGGATCAGCGCGGCGTCGCGGTGATCGTGCTGCCCGGCGATGTCGCGTTGAGCGAGGGCCCAGGTATCGAGCCTCGCTGGACGGCGAGCGCACCCGGCGCGATCGTTCCTTCCGACACCGAACTCGACAAGCTGGCCGGCCTCCTCAACGGCTGCGAGGCGGTGACGATCATGTGCGGCAGCGGCGTTGCAGGATCGCACGATGAAGTCGTGACGCTGGCGGACACGCTCGGTGCGCCTGTCGTGCATGCGCTGCGCGGCAAGCAGTTCATCGAGTATGAGAATCCATTCGATGTCGGCATGACGGGTCTCATCGGCTTCAGCTCCGGCTATCACGCGATGATGAATTGCGACACGCTGCTTCTGCTCGGCTGCGACTTTCCCTATCGTCCGTTCTATCCGCCGAACGCGAAGATAGTCCAGATCGACTGGCGCGGTTCGCAACTGGGGCGTCGCGCGCAGTTGGAGATGGGTGTGGTCGGCACTGTCAAGGAAACGCTCACGGCGCTGCTGCCGAAACTCACGCGCAAGGACGAACGTCGCTTTCTCGACAATGCGCTCAAGCATTATGCGAGCGCCCGCAAGGGGCTCGACGATCTCGCCACGCCTTCCGCTCCGGGCCGGCCGATTCATCCGCAGTACCTGACCAAGCTTGTCGACGACATCGCCGCCGAAGATGCGATCTTCACGGCGGATGTCGGCACGCCGACGCTGTGGGCCGCGCGCTATCTGACGATGAATGGCAAGCGCCAGTTGCATGGGTCGTTCAATCACGGCTCCATGGCCAATGCGATGCCACAGGCGCTCGGGGCGCAGGCGGCGCATCCGCAGCGTCAGGTGGTGTCCCTGTCGGGCGATGGCGGTCTCGCCATGCTGCTCGGTGATCTGCTGAGCGCCGTGCAACTCGAGTTGCCGATCAAGGTCGTCGTATTCAACAACAGCCTGCTCGGATTCGTATCGATGGAATTGAAAGCGGCGGGCTACGTCGATACGAACGTGGATCTGAGCAAGACCGATTTTTCGCAGATCGCGAAGGGAGCGGGAATCTGGTCAGTGCGCGTCGAGGAATCGGAACAACTCGAAAGCGCGCTGCGCGACGCGTTCGCGCACGCGGGGCCGGCGGTCGTGGATGTGGTGACGTCCAAGCATGAACTCTCGCTTCCGCCGACTATCGAGCTCTCGCAGGCGAAGGGGTTCAGCCTCTATATGCTGCGAGCCATCCTGAGCGGCCGCGGCGACGAGATCATCGAACTGGCGCGCACTAATCTTCGTTGAGCCTGGACGACGAGCGAAAACAAAGTGCGTGCCTGGTTCGGAACATCCGCGTGGAAACGAGCGCGACACGCGCTCAGAAGCGATACGTGACGCCAACCTTCACGATCGGGAAGAAGCGCAGCTTGTCGGCCTTGTTCTGCAGATCCTGTTTTTCCGCGTCGACGTTTGCCTGTCCTGCTTCAGCGACGATATCGGCGGGCACGTCGAAGTCGATGTGCGGGCGGCCGTACGCGACGCCGGCATCGAAGAAGGCCGAGAAGCCCTTTTGCGCAACCGGCGTGTGGCCGAAACCAATGCCGAGATAAGGACGGACTGTCGGGAAGCGCGCCTTCGCGTGAATGCTCTGCCCGAGCGTCGAATACTGCACGCCATTGATGGTGTACGTGCCGTTCATGCTGGTCGCGGTGGCATCGACGTTATCGCCGCCGACGAGCGCGCCGGCTGTGATGCGAAAACCGACAGTGTCAGGCGCCGGAAAAAAATCGAAATAAAAGCCGCCGTGATAAATGCTCGCCGTTCCGTCGTAATGCAGGCCGCCGGCATTGAAGTCATGCGAAAAACGGAATCCGTTGAACTCGGCGCGCACATTGTCGCGGGTGCCGAGCGGTTCGGAGTAGCCCAGGCCGACGCCTTCGGTGCCGATCTGACCATAGATTTCGCGAGCGTGCGCAAGCGGCGTGGCGAGCGCGGCAAGCGTGCCGGCGAGGGCCGCAAGCGCGGCCAACGAGTTCTTCATTGCAAAAATTTCCAGGGATGGATTGGACGGAAGGGGCGTCCTGGCGAAAGCGGCGGGGGATGCCGGCTGGTGCGAGAGGCCATGCGCGATGAGCTTGCATCGCGGATAGTTTCGATAACGGAAACGTTTGGCGGATTCTTTAGATGAAAAAGGGCGGCTACCAAGCCGCCCTTCTGGCAAACGGTATTTTCGACTTATTGTTTTTTCTTTGCGCTTTCCGCACGGAATGCGGCTTCGCCCGCGTCCGACACTTCGACCCATTTTCTGTCGGGCTGGGCATCCGCTGAGTAGCTGTCATGCCAGTTCCACCATTTATAGGTGGGGGTCTGCGGGTAACCTTCAGGTGAGTCTTCCCAGAGTTCCTGACGGCCCAGCGGCGTGATGTCGAGATAGTTCCAGGTATTGCCCATCTGTTCATCGCCGCGATTGTTGATGAAGTAGGTTCGGTACAGGGTGTCGCCGTCGCGGAAGAAGACATTCGTGCCGTGCCATTCGTCCACGGCGAAGTCCTTGTCGAACTGATCCGTGATGGTGACCCACGGTATGTCCCATCCCATGCGTTGCTTCAGTCTTGTGATGTCTTCCTGCGGCGCGCGCGATGCAAACACCAGCGTCGTGTCGCGCGCATTCAGGTGGGCAGGATGCGCGACCTGGTCCGCGACCATCGAACAGCCGCGGCAGGCATGATCGGGCCAGCCGAAAACGCCCGGCTCGAAGAACGCGCGATAAACGATCAACTGACGCCTTCCATCGAAGAGATCAAGCAGGCTTCGCGTGCCTTCGGGCGTTTCGAACTGGTAATCCGCTTTCACGGCCATCCATGGCATGCGGCGACGTTCAGCGGCAAGCGCGTCGCGTGCGCGAGTGTGTTCCTTTTCCTTCACGAGGAGCCGATCGCGCGCCGCCTCCCATTCAGCCGGCGAGACAACCGCCGGCGTTTGCATGGCCGGTTGCGGGCCGTTCCCTGCGTTTTCGTCCGATGCAGTCATGACGTGTGTCTCCTCCTGAACAAGACCGTGAGTGTTGCGCCAGTGTGAGGCTGTGACGCGCGGTTCGGGAGTAACAAGTTTGACGCCATTTGCATCGGACTGTCTGGAGCAACGTCGTGCGCACCATCAAGCGGCGGCCGGACGGCACGCATCGAGCCCGCGCCAGTAGGTGATGAAGCGTCCTCCGAACATGCCTGCAACGAGTCCCGATATGGCCGCATCGAGCGACGCATAGTGGACGAGCGAGGTGGCAAGCATCGTCGTGGCCATTTCAAAGCCGATCCAGAACTTGGCGATGAAGATGACGGCGATCAGCACAAGCGGAACGAAAGAGCCCGGCAGCATCACGGTGCGCGCAATCGGATCGACGATGAAACGCGAACGGCTCGCGGTGAACATGCCGCCCGCGATACCTGCTCCGACACCGATGATCCACGCCAGGACGGCGCTCCAGCCGGCGAACGGGTCCGACATCAGATGCGCGATACCCAGGCCGGCGAAGATCAGCGGCACCACGGCGAGTTTCGAAAGCGGCGCGGTGCTGGTCTGTAATGCCTTGATTCCACGATACAGAAGAAAGGCGAGCAGCACCCAGACCCAGGTCGGCGTGCCCTGAAGGATTGCGATTGGTGACATGACGATCTCCTTGTTGTGATCACCGGACGACTCATGGGGCTGGCATTCGCCCCATGAGTCTTCGTTCTTGCGCAGCATGAACGAAACGAATTAGCGCGAAATTAAAAATACGGAACGGCCCGTATCGACGCAAGCGGCGTCGGAATTAAGCGAATTCAGAATAGAACCGCGCCGACAGGTAAAATGCGGCGCCTGATGGATTTTTCTTGCCGCACCGCGCGCGATCCGCGCCTGACGGCACGGCGATCAGGCAGCCCAGGTGCCCAGGCGGCCGCCCCACGAGGGCAATCTTGCTGCGCATGGCCCCATTTGTTTCGCACGAGATCACACGATCGTTCCTGCGCAGCCGGCGCCCCCGGCGCCGCGGCAGCCACCGCGGTTCCGCCAGGAAGGCACGAAACGCTACCCATACGACTTTCGAGGATTGTTTTCATGTTTGCCCGCATCACCCGCCTTTTTCCGCTCTGGGCCGTGCTGGTTTCCATCGCTGCCTATGCCGAGCCTTCGTCCGTGACGGGCATCGCACCGCACGTCACGACGCTTCTGACCATCATCATGTTGTCGATGGGCGTCACGCTTTCCCTCGACGATTTCCGGCGCGTGTTCACGCGTCCCGCGCCCGTGATTGCCGGCATCGTTCTGCATTACCTCGTCATGCCGCTCGCCGCCTGGGTCATCGCCAAGGCGCTGCGCATGCCTCCCGACCTGACGGCCGGCATGGTGCTGGTGGGCAGCGTCGCGAGCGGTACCGCGTCGAACGTGATGATCTATCTGGCGCGCGGCGACGTGGCGCTGTCAGTCACGATCAGCGCACTGTCGACGCTGGTCGGCGTGTTCGCCACGCCGCTGCTTACGCGCCTGTACGTCGATGCATCCATCGTGGTCGATGTGCATGGCATGTTGATGAGCATCGTTCAGATCGTGGCGCTGCCGATCGTCGTCGGTCTCGTCGTCAATCATCTGTTCGGCAAGATCGTGCGCAAGATCGAATGGGTCTTGCCGCTCGTGTCGATGGTGTCGATTCTGCTGATCATCGCGGCGGTCGTCGGCGGTACGCAGAAGAGCATTGCCTCGGTCGGTCTCGTGGTGGCTCTGGGCGTGGTGCTGCACAACGGCATCGGGCTGCTGGGCGGTTACTGGGGCGGACGTCTGCTCGGTTTCGACGAGGCTGTTTGCCGCACGCTTGCCATCGAAGTCGGCATGCAGAATTCGGGTCTTGCCGCGACGCTCGGCAAGCTGTACTTCACGCCGATCGCCGCGCTTCCGGGCGCCTTGTTCTCGGTGTGGCACAACCTGTCGGGCTCGATGCTGGCCGGCTATTGGGCGGGCCGTCCCGCCAAGGGCGCGACGCGGGATGAGGATGCCGATGCCGCCGTCGCTCGACATGGCTAAGAAATAGCGGAACCACTTGTTCCAGATAGAAGGCGTGCCGCGGGCACGCCTTTTTTTCTGAACGCGCCTCGTGATCACGCTCCCAGCAGTTCCCTGATCTTCGCCTCGGTCTCCGCATAACGGCCCTCTCCATAGCGCCGGTACACGATCTTGCCGTCCTGGTCGATCAGGTAGAGTGCAGGCCAATACTGATTGCCGTAGGCGTTCCACGTCGCGTAGGCATTGTCCTGCGCAACGGGAAAGTCGATACCGTAGCGTTGAATGGCCTTCTTCAGGTTCCCGGTGTCGCGCTCGAAGCCGTACTCGGGCGTATGCACGCCCACGACCACGAGTCCCTTGTCGCGATAACGCGCATCCCAGTCCTTCACATGCGGCAGCGTATGCGCGCAGTTGATGCAGTCGAAGGTCCAGAAATCGACCAGCACGACTTTTCCGTGCATTTGCTTCAGATTCAGCGGCGCGCTGTTGAGCCAGTTGTCGATGCCGGTGAATTCCGGCGCCTGGACCGCGATCTGCCGCGCCGGATCCGGTTCGGACGAGGCCCCCGTCGATGCGAAGGCGGTCAGCGCGGCCACCGCTCCGAAGGCGGCGATCATGGCGGCAGCGAAGGCGGCGATCTTGATGCGATCGAACATGAGGTTTCTCCTTTCCGGTTGGCGTGGAGCGTATTGAAGCGCGCGGATGTATCGGGCGCTTGTCCCGGTGGACGTCCTTCGGCATCACTGTGTATCCGGGGGCCTCGCAGATACATGGGGATACATGGAGAGCGTTCGTTCCGCCTTGCCCGAGGCAGGGATTGCAATAAAAGACCGAACGTTCCACACCGGTTTTTTCCGGAACGCGGGACGAATATCGTCGGCGCAAGGACCACGTTCGTGCGCGGTTTCCGAGCCCTTAACCTCACGAAAAGTCATGCAGGACAGCCCGTCTAGGTGCATTCCCTAGCGCCGCCGCATCAAGTTCACCCCGCCAGACCCGCTTCCGCTCAAGCTCGACGCCCGCAAAGCCGCATCCACACACGCTTCCAGCGATTCACCCGCTCCCGCACCGTTTCCCTGCATCGCTGCACCACGGGAATCCATTACCAGAAGTATCGGAAAGGGCGCAGGAAATGTCGGTGGATGATCGAAATTGACCAGTTACGCTTCATTCCAACGCAACGAACGCCGGAATGTGATCGGCGCTGTCGACCCGGATCGTACTCGAAGGACGCATATGGCAGACGTCCCCAACGTTTCGGTTTTTTCGAACTTGCCAGCTGGAATGAATCGATGATTCCGAACCTGACGCTCGCACCGGGCGACCTGTCAAAGACGGTTTCCGCAGAGCCGGACAGCCTGTCTCCGGCCCGATCCGTCGCCGCTTCGCAGACCGGGATCCTTACGGTCAAGAATCTCTCGAAGATCTTTGGCGCCAAGCCCGAGCGTGCGCAGGAACTCCTGAAACAAGGCCTCGGCCGCAACGAAATCTTCGCGCAGACCGGCAACATGGTCGCGGTCGATGACGTCAGCCTCGCGGTCAACGCGGGCGAAATCTTCGTCATCATGGGTCTGTCCGGCTCGGGCAAGTCCACGCTCGTCCGCTTGCTCAATCGCCTGATCGAGCCGACTTCGGGTCAGGTGATTCTCGAAGGCCGCGACATTGCGCCAATGAACGTGAACGAATTGCGCGCGGTGCGCCGCGAAAAAATGGCAATGGTGTTCCAGTCTTTTGCGCTGCTGCCGAACCGCTCGGTCATCGACAACATCGCGTACGGACTCGAAGTCGCCGGCAAGAAAAAATCGGAACGATATGACATTGCCCGCGCTGCGTTGACGCGCGTCGGCCTGGCTTCCTACGAAAAATTGCTGCCGAGCGAACTGTCGGGCGGCATGCAGCAGCGCGTCGGACTGGCGCGAGCGCTCGCGGTGAATCCCGCGGTGCTCCTGATGGACGAAGCGTTCTCGGCGCTCGACCCGTTGATCCGCTTCGAGATGCAGAACGAACTGCTGCGCTTGCAGAAAGAAGAACAGCGCACGATCGTCTTCATCTCGCATGACATCGAGGAAGCCGTGAAGATCGGCGGGCGCATCGGCATCATGAAAGACGGCCGGCTGGTTCAGGTCGGCACGCCCGCTGAACTCATCCAATCGCCCGCCGACGATTACGTGCGCGACTTCTTCCGCAACGTCGACGTGTCGCGCTTCCTCGCGGCAGCGAGCCTGCTCACGAAGGTCGAGCGCGGCCTGATTGCCTGCGACGGCGGCGCACCATCCGAACGCTATCTGAACAGCCTGATCGACAGCGGCGCCGACTGCGGCTATGTCTGCGACGAAGCCGGACGCTATCAGGGATGCGTGACGCCCGCATCGCTGCACAAGAGCGGCGCGCGTCCGATTCGCGAAGCCTTGCTGCGCGACGTCGCCGCCGTGCCGCTCGACGCCGATCTGCACCGGCTCGCGGCCATCGCACTCAGTCAGGAACACGACGTGCCCGTCACCGACGAACAAGGCCGTCTCGCCGGCGTCGTCTCGTGCCGCACGATTCTCAAGCAGGTCATGGAGCGGAGGGAAGCATGAACGGTTCGAGCAGTTCGATTTTCGGCAAGTTCGCCGAGGACGCGGTCAATTTCTTGTTCTCACATTTTCGTGGCGGTTTCGATGCCTTTTCCGCCGCACTCGGCGCGGTCATCAAGGTGCTCGAAGATGGCCTGGGCGCGGTCTCGTTCATCGCGATGTTGGTGATCCTGATGGCGCTCGCGCTGTGGCGCAAGGGCGTCGTGTTCTCGGCATTCGTCGGCGTGGCGCTCTTCGCGATCAACTATATGGGCCTCTGGGCGCAGACGGTTTCCACGCTCGCGCTGGTGATTGCGGCGACGTTCTTCAGTCTCGTGATCGGCGTGCCGCTCGGCATCTGGGGCGCGCGCAGCAATCGCGCCGAAGTCGTGCTGCGCTCACTGCTCGACTTCATGCAGACGATGCCCGCGTTCGTCTATCTGATTCCCGCCGTGATCCTGTTCGGTCTCGGACGCGTGCCTGCCGTGATCGCGACCATCGTGTTCGCCATGCCGCCCGTCGTGCGCCTGACCACGCTCGGCATCCGCCAGGTGCGCGAAGAACTGCTCGAAGCAGGCCGCTCGTTCGGCAGCACCGATGCGCAGCTGCTGTGGAAGATCCAGCTGCCCAACGCGTTGCCGTCGATCATGGCAGGCGTGAACCAGACCATCATGATGGCGCTCTCGATGGTGGTGGTCGCATCGATGATCGGTGCGGGCGGACTCGGCGAATACGTATTGAGCGGCATCCAGCGGCTCGACATCGGCATCGGCTTCGAAGGCGGTCTCGGCGTCGTGCTGCTCGCGATCATCCTCGACCGTCTGACGGAAAGCTTCGGCGTCAAGGCAAAGAAGGCAAAGAAGGCAAAGAAGAAGAAGGTCATCTCCACGCCGGTCACGCCTTCCAAGGCGGCGCAGACCTGAAAGAAGACCGAGAGAAGAAAGGCGCCGGCAACGACCGGCGCACTAGCGAACCAGACCACACGCAGACCCACCCATCCGGAGTCGAAATGAAGAACCTGTCCATCAAGGCGGTGCTCGCAAAGGTGGTGATGCCCGCGGTCGTCGCCTTCGGCGTGGCGTCCGCTCCGGCCATGTCGGCCGAGCCTCTCAAGATCGCCGTCACCAACTGGGCCGACGTGCTGGCCGTCGCCAATGTCGCGAAGTACGTGCTCGAGACGCAACTGAAGCAGCCGGTGCAATTCGTGCAGGCGGACATCGGCATCCAGTATCAGGGCGTCGCGCGCGGCGACCTGGACATCATGGTGGGCGGCTGGCTGCCGGTCACGCACGGTCAGTATGTGGCGCGCTACAAGAACGATCTTGATGACGTCGGCATCATTTATACGGGCGGCAAGAACGGCTGGGCCGTCCCGGCGTATGTGCCCGAGTCGCAGCTGTCGTCCATCGAGGACCTGAAGAAGCCCGACGTGCAGAAGCAGCTCAACGGCGTGATCCAGGGCATCGAACCGGGCGGCGGACTGATGCAGGCATCGGAGAAGACCATCAAGGCCTACGACCTCTCTGGCTATCACCTGCAATCCGCAAGCGAGGCGGGCATGCTCGCGTCCATCCAGCGTGCCTATCAGTCGAAGCAATGGATCGTCGCAACCGTGTGGAGCCCGCACTGGCTGTTCCAGAAATGGCAGATGCGCTATCTGAACGATCCGAAGGGCACGCTCGGCGGCGAAGAACAGGTGCATGCATTCGCGTCCAAGCAGTTCGCAGGCAAGTTCCCGCGCGCCGATGTCTTCTTCAAGCATCTGAAGCTCAATCTCGCGGATGTGGAAGCGATCGAGTTCGAGGGCAACAGCACCAACGACTATGCGACGGCCGCAAAGAAGTTCGTCGATGCGCACCCCGACAAACTGAAGGCATGGCTGGCGCAGTAACGCCAACGCCCTGCCATTCGCTGCACGATCCACGCGGAGTCTTCCTGTGAACGCACATGCGCGCTTCTTTGGCGAGAGCCTGCAGAGCCACGATCCCGTCATCGCTGCGGAGATCGCGCTCGAACTGCGGCGCCAGCAGAGCCAGATCGAGTTGATCGCATCGGAGAACATCGTGTCGTCCGCCGTGCTCGAGGCGCAGGGCACGGTGCTGACGAACAAGATTGCGGAAGGCTATCCGGGCGAGCGCCATCACGGCGGCTGCGAGCACGTGGACCGGATCGAGGCGCTGGCCATCGATCGCGTCAAGGCGCTGTTCGATGCCGGCTTCGCCAACGTGCAACCGCATTCCGGCGCGCAGGCGAACACTGCGGTGCTCCTCGCGCTGCTGACGCCGGGCGAAACCGTGATGGGCATGTCGCCCGATGCGGGCGGCCATCTTACGCACGGCGCGCGTCCCGCGCTCTCGGGCAAGTGGTTCAACGCCGTGCAGTATGGCGTGAGCCCGGAGACGCTCCGCATCGATTACGACGCGGTCCGGCGTCTTGCCGAGACACATCGGCCGAAGCTGATCATCGCCGGCTCTTCTGCTTATCCGCGTGCGCTGGACTTTGCCGCGTTCCGCGACATAGCGGATCGCGTCGGCGCGATGCTGATGGTGGACATGGCGCAGTTCGCGGGCATCGTCGCGGCGGGCAAGCATGAGAACCCGTTGCCGTTCGCTGACGTGGTCACGTCGACGACCCACAAGACACTGCGCGGCCCGCGCGGCGGCTTCATCCTGACCAACCACGCCGACCTCGCGAAGAAGATCGATACAGCCGTGTTTCCGGGCGCGCAGGGCGGTTCGCTGATGCATGTGATCGCGGGCAAGGCGGTGGCCTTCGGCGAGGCGCTGCGGCCCGAATTCGGCGCTTACATCGAGCGGATGCTGCGCAACGCACAGGCGCTCGGCAAGGTGCTGCAAGCAGGCGGCCTGCGTCTCGTCACGGGCGGCACCGACAACCCTCTCTGCTCGTGGATCTGCGCAGCAAGGGCATCACCGGCACGCAGGCCGAGAAGGCGCTGGAGCGCGCCGGCGTCACCTGCAACAAGAACGGCATTCCGTTCGATATCGAGAACCCGACCGTCACCTCCGGCATTCGCCTCGGGACGCCGGCCGGCACCACGCGAGGCCTAGGCGTCGCGGAGTTCGAAGAGGTTGGAGACATGATCCTGCAAGTCATCGCGGCGCTCGTGCGCGATCGCGGCGGCGACGAGCAGGTGGAGCGTTCAGTGCGCGCGCGGGTGCGCGAACTGTGCGCGCGGTTCCCGATTTACACGCGTGCGGAAGCGCTGGTCTGACGCATCGCAAACGACGACGCACGATCCTATTTCAGAGAGACGATCATGAGCTTCGAAGGCGTACATACCCCGCTGGTCACCCCGTTCAAGGTCGACGGCGAAATCGATCACGACATGCTCGGCAAGCATGCGGCGAATCTTGCCGGCCGCGTGACCGGACTTGGTGTGGGCGGCACCACGGGCGAATACTATGCGCTGAGCTTCGACGAGCGCGTGAAGACATTCGATACCGTGGCGCAGGCGGTGGGCGGCAAGACCTGGCTCACGGCGGGCATCAATGCAACCACCACAACTGAAGTGCTGCGCCTCGGTCGCGAGGCGAAGCGCGCGGGCTATGACGCGCTGCTGGTGGCTGCGCCTTACTACGTGCAGCCGACGCAGGACGAATTGCTGACGCATCTGCTGAAGATCGACGATGCGCTCGACCTTCCGGTCATGCTCTATAACTTCCCGGCACGCACCGGCACCGCGATCGGCGATGAAGTGCTCATGAAGCTGCTCGAGCGTCCCAACTTCGCCGCGATGAAGGAGAGCACGGGCGATGTCGCGCATCTCCATCATCTCGCGACGCAACTGCCCGAGCGCTTCGTCCTCAGTTGCGGCATGGACGACCAGGCGCTCGAGTTCTTCGCGTGGGGCGTGCGGAGCTGGGTGGCGGGCGCATCGAACTTCCTGCCCGAAGCGCATACGGAACTGCTCGAAACCTGCGTGAAACAAGGCGATTTCAACGCAGGCCGCAAGCTCATGAGGCAGTTGCTGCCCGTGCTCGAACTGCTCGAACGCAGCGGCAAGTTCATTCAGTATGTGCGTTATGGCTGCGAGCTTGCGGGCACGCGTGTGGGTCATGCGCGCGCGCCGCTCGGCACCCTCGACGACGAAGAGCGCAACGCTTTCGCGAAGCTCGTTCAACCTTTGCTGCGCAACGCTCAGTGAACCTGCATGGCCTCGAAACTGGAGTTCGCGCATCTGCCTGCCCCGGATGGCGTCAACGGCTGGTGGGAAAGCCTGCCGCCCGCCGCGCCCGCGAGGACCGTGACGGGTGAACACGCTTTCGACTACGTCGTGGTGGGCGGCGGCATTACCGGGCTGTGTGCGGCGCGGCGGCTGGCCGAGCTCGCGCCGGACGCATCCGTCGCGCTCGTCGAGGCCGATCGTATCGGCCGCTCGACGGCGGGCCGCAATTCGGGCTTCTTTGTGGATCTGCCGCACGACATCAGCAGCGAGAGTTATTCGCGCAGCGTAGAGGCCGACAAGGCCGATGTCCGTCTGCAACGGCACGGTATCGACTATGTGCGTTCGATCGTGAGGCAGCATGGCATCGATTGCGACTGGCGCGACGACGGCAAGTATCACGCGTCGGTCAACAAGAAGGGACATGCGGCGCTCACGCATTTCGCGGAAGGCCTCGCACGCATCGGCGAAGCGTGCGAATGGCTCGATCAAAACGCGATCGAGAAAGTGACGGGCACGCCGTTTTACGAGAGCGCGCTGTTCACGCCGGGATGCAGTACGGTTCAGCCGGCCGCGCTGATGCGCGGTCTTGCTGCGACGCAACCCGCGAACGTGACGGTGTTCGAGCTGAGCGCGGTGAAGGGCATGGACACGCGCGGCGCAACGACGCTGCTGAAGTTCGCCGGCGGCAGCATCACGACCGCGCGCGTCGTGCTCTGCACCAACGCCTATGCAGCGACCTTCGGCGGCCATCCGAACGGCCTGCTGCCGGTCTACACGTTCGCGTCGATGTCGCGGCCGATGAATCCCGACGAGATCGCGCGGCTGGGCGGCATGCAGTCGTGGGCGCTGATTCCCGCCGATCCGATGGGCACCACCGTGCGCCGTCTCGCCAATCACCGCATCTGCATTCGCAACCACTTTGCGTTCCGGCCGAACCTGTCCGTCTCGGACGGCGATCTCGCGAAGTCGCGACAACTGCATCAACGTTCGTTCGAACGGCGCTTTCCGATGTTGAAGGACGTTGAGCTGCAATACACGTGGGGCGGGGCGCTGTGCCTGTCGGCGAACAATGGCGCGTTGTTCGGCCAGCGCGAGCAAGGCGTGTTCGAAGCGGTCGGCTGCAATGGTCTCGGGTTGAGCCGCGGTTCGGCATCGGGCAAGCTGATCGCCGAATACGCGCTCGGCGAATCCCATGCGTTGATCGATCAACTGCTGCGACAACCGCATCCGCGTTCGTTGCCGATGCGGCCGATTGCCGATGTCGCGGTGACCGCCGCGATCTGGATGAAGGAATTCTCGGCGGGCGCCGAGCTTTGAATCTGTGAGGATAGACACATGACGACGCACCAGGAATGGACAAGCAAGGCACAAGGTCTGGCGCTCGATGGCCGCGCGCTGATTGCCGGGGCACGCTGCAACGCGGCGTCGAACGAAGCCTTCGATACGCTCAATCCTTCGACGGGCAAGGCGCTCGCCGCGATTGCCAAGTGCGATGCGAAGGACGTGGACCGCGCGGTTGCAGCAGCGCGCGAGGCCTTCGAATCGGGCATCTGGTCGAAGGCCGCGCCATCGCATCGCAAGGCGGTGCTGCAGCGTCTGGCGCAACTCATCGACGACAACGCCGAAGAGCTCGCGCTGCTCGAAGCGCTCGAAGCCGGCAAGCCGATCAGCGAGTGCATGGGGCTCGACATCCCCGAGTCGGCGGCGTGCATCCGCTGGCATGCTGAAGCCACGGACAAGCGTTATGACGCGTTGTCGCCGTCTGGCGCGGGCGTCGTGAGCATGATCACGCGCGAGCCGATCGGTGTCGTCGGCGCGGTGTTGCCATGGAATTTTCCCGCGCTGATGCTGGCCTGGAAGGTCGGGCCGGCGCTCTCGGTGGGCAACAGCGTGATCGTGAAGCCAGCCGAGCAGACGTCCCTGTCTACCTTGCGCATCGCCGACCTCGCGCTCGAGGCGGGCGTCCCGTCGGGCGTGCTGAGCGTGGTCACGGGGCTGGGTGAGAGCGCCGGGCAGGCAATCGGCTGTCATGCCGACATCGACCTCGTGGCCTTCACCGGTTCGACCGAAACGGGCAAGCGTTTCCTGCGCTATTCCGCCGATACCAACCTGAAGCGCGTCGTGCTCGAATGCGGCGGCAAGAATCCGCAGGTGGTGCTGCCGGACGTCGCCAATCTCGATGCAGTCGCGGAACAGGCCGTCGCCGCCGCGTTCTGGAACATGGGCGAGAACTGCAGCGCCGGGTCGCGCATCATCGTGCATGCCAGTCACAAGGAGGCCTTGCTGCAGAAGATGCAGGCCGTGCTGGAAGGCTGGAAGACCGGCGACCCGCTCGATCCCGATGTGAAGCTCGGCTCGCTCATCGAGGAAGCGCATTACCGCAAGGTGCTGGGCCACATCGAGAAGGCGCGGGCCGAGGGCGCGCGCGTGGTGTGCGGCGGGCAGGCGACGCTTGCGGAGTCCGGCGGCTGGTTCGTCGAGCCGACCATCATCGATCAGGTCACGCCGGAGATGAGCATCGCCCGCGACGAGGTCTTTGGCCCGGTGGTGTGCTTTATCGAATATGCTGACGTCGACGAGGCCGTGCGCATCGCCAACGATACGTGCTATGGCCTCGCGGCATCGCTGTGGACCGACAATGTCAATCACGCTCACAAGGTGGCGGCGCGCATTCGCGCGGGCACCGTGACCGTCAACTGCTTCGGCGAAGGCGACCTGACGACGCCGTTCGGCGGCTTCGGGCAGTCGGGCTTCGGGGGACGCGACAAGTCGATTTACGCGCACGATCAATACTGCGAGCTGAAGACCACGTGGCTTAAGCTCGACTGACTACAGACGAGGAAGTATGCGGATTGGATTCGTCGGCACCGGCGCGATCACGCGGGCGGTCGTGACCGGGATGATCAGGTTCGAGGTTCCCTTCGAGCGTATCGCGCTGTCGCCGCGGAATGCGGACACGGCGGCAGAGCTTGCGAAACTGGATTCACGTGTCGAGGTATGCGCCAGCAATCAGGCGGTGCTCGATTCCTCGGACGTGATCTGTCTCGCGGTGAGGCCGCAGATCGCCGCCGATGTCCTGCCCGCGCTGAAGTTCGAGCCGCGCCATCATGTCATCAGCTTCATTGCCGGCAAGTCGCTTGCGCAGATGCGCGAATGGCTGGGTGACGTGGCGGCGGTGATTCGCGCCATCCCGCTGCCGGCGGTGTCGGAAGGCAAGGGCAGCACCGCGCTGTGTCCGCCGGATGCGGTCGCGCGCACGCTGTTCGCGCCGCTCGGAGCGGCCGTGGAAGTCGAAGACGAACATCAGTTCGATGCATTGTCCGCCGCCACCGCGACCATGGCGAGCTACTTTGCGTTGCTGGAAGAGCAAGCCTCGTGGCTCGTCGCGCAAGGTCTGCCGTATGCGTCGGCGCGCTCGTTCCTGTCGGGGTTCCAGGTGGGCCTCGCGCATGAAACCACCAAGGACGCCCGGCCGTACTCGGAGTTGATCGGCGAAATGTGTACGCCGGGCGGACTCAATGAACAAGTGACCAACGAGCTTGCGCAGCGGGGCACCTATCAGCATTACATCGAAGCGCTCGAGCGAATCATGAAACGCGTGCAGGGACGTTGAAGGACGCTAACGGACCGGCTGCGGGTCGCCATCACCATCAAGACAGGCAATGAAATCAATAAAATGACTCATCAGCGGCGCCGCGTGCCGGGCGCCTGCAGGTGCCCGCAAGCCCTTCGAAGGTGATCCCGATGCAGAAGAAACAGCAGTTCGCCGACCGGCTGCTCGCACAGATGCCCTCGTTGCGCGCGCTTCGGTGCTTCGTCACCGCAGCGCGCTATGAAAGCTTCACGCAAGCCGCGGAAGTACTGTGCGTGACGCAGGCCGCTGTCAGCCGGCAAATCAAGGAGCTCGAGGACACGCTTGAAGTTGCGCTGTTCGAGCGCGCCGGCCGTCATATCGCGCTGACGGACGCCGGGCGCATCCTGTACAACGCGTCTTATCTGTCGATCATGAATATCGCGGAGGCGGCGCAGGCGGTGCGGCGCGTGGATCGTCACGCGCTCACACTGTGCATCTCGCATACTTTTTCGGCGCTGTGGCTGTCGGGCAGATTCCCTGCATTCCGTCGCCGCTTTCCGGAAATCCGCCTGCACGTGATGGTCACCGACCAGTTCATGGAACTGGACGATCTCATGGAACCGGACGTCATCATCACGAAAAATCCGCCGCGCGGGGCGGAGTACGAAGTCGAGCCGCTGTTTCACGACATCGTTTATCCGGTATGCAGCGTTCCGTTTCATGAACGCCACTTCCATGGCCGCACGCTCAAGCCGCTCGATCTGCTCCAGCATCCCACTCTGAGTCTTTCGCTGCTGGGGCGGGCGCAGGTGTGCGAGCACGTCGACTGGCGCGTATGGAAGAACTGGTTCCAGCAAGGCGACGGCTCGGAGCGCCTCGATCAGAACGACAACTTCGAGAGCAACGACTACCGCTTGCTGGTGGCGCAGGCCGAGGCGGGCGAGGGCACGCTGCTCGGCTGGCATCATCTCGTGCATCGCCAGGTGGAGCAAAAGAAACTCGTGCGGCCCGTCGACGACGCGCTCGTGTTTCATGACCGTCATCATTACCTGAGCACACATCGCAATGCGCGGGCGCGGCCGGAGTACATGCAGTTCCGGCAATGGCTCGACGATGAGATCGGCGCGATGATGCAGGGCTGGCCGTCCGAGCAGCCCAAGGTCGCGCAGTGATCCGCTTCAGCCGCGCGCGTGCCGGGCAAGAAACCGGTCGAGCTGCGCGGCGAACTGCTTGCCGTCGCGCGGACTATAAGGCGGCGGTCCGCCGGTAGCGACGCCGCTGCTGCGCAACTGGTCCATCATCGAGCGGATCGAAAGACGCTCCTCGATATTTTCTTCACTGAACCATTCGCCGCGCGGGTCCAGCGCGTGCGCTGCCTTGGCGAGCACGGCTGCGGCGAGCGGAATATCGGCCGTGATGATGAGGTCCCCCGCCTGCGCCATCTCGACGATGCGCGCGTCCGCGACATCGAAACCTGCGGGCACCTGAACCGCCCGGATGAACGGCGAGGGCGGCGTGCGCAGGAACTGGTTGGCCACCAGCGTGACGGCGACTTTCACGCGCGGCCCCGCACGGAACAGGATGTCCTTGACCACGCTCGGGCAGGCGTCAGCATCGACGAGGATTTGCATGCGTCAATGGTCCGTCAGATAGTCGGGATGGCTCGCACGGATTTCGTCGAGCTGGCTGAGCGTGCCGGACAGATGCGCGCGCAGGGCGGCATCGGCGGCATCGGCATTGCCCTGCTCGATGGCGTCGACGATGGCGGTGTGGTCGCGCACCACGGCCAGCGTCTTGCCTTCCACGGGCAGATGCAGGCGCCGCAAGCGGTCTATGTGTCCGCTCAGCCGGCGCACCAGGTCCCAGAGCTGCGGCACGCCCGCGGCTTCATACATCTGCCGGTGAAACGCATGATCCAGCAATGCGAACTGCTCGACGTCCTGCGGTTCCAGATAATCCATTTGTTCCGCGATCGTCGCGCGCAGCCGCGCGACCAGTGACGCCTTGTGCGCTTGCGCGAGCGTGCGCACGATTTCGAGTTCGATCGAGCGGCGCAGAAAGTGCGCCTGCAACGCCGATGCGACGCTGATCTGGCTCACGACGGTAGCGTGCTGCGGAAAGATGTCGACGAGACCCTCTTCACCCAGCTTGATGAGCGCGTCGCGCACAGGCGTCTGGCTCAGGCCGTAGCGTGTCGCCAGTTCGCTGCGTGACAGCACCGTGCCGGGCGCCAGTTCGAGCGACAGGATCAGCTCCCGCAGGCGTTCGAATACCTGCGGCGCCGCGTGGCGCGATCGGTCCAGGCGATGGGTCGCGCGCGGAGCATCGATATTACTCATATGAATGATGAAGCGTACTGAAACATTAGTACTATAGCCTGCCTTTGCGGCCCTGCCGAGCGGCGCGAGACCTCCGTAACGCTTGGTGATTTCCCTACTGACACACTAATGTATTAGTGCTTTACCATGGCTTTATTCTCGCTTTCGTCCATTCGCAGGAAATATCGCCATGACTCGACAGATCGCCATTACTCACGTGCGCATCACGCCGATTGCCTTTCGCGACGGCCCGCTCCTCAATGCCGCGGGCATCCACGAGCCGTGGGCACTGCGCGCGATCGTCGAACTGGAAACAAATGACGGACGAGTCGGCATCTCCGAAACCTATGGCGACGAACCCATGCTGCGGGTGCTGCACCAGGCGAAGGATCTCGTCATCGGCCTCTCGCCGTTCGAACTCAACCAGATGGAAGAGCGCGTGCGCGCGACCATCACGGCCACGCCGGGCGCCGTGGAGTTCGAACTCGCACCGGGCTCGCATGCCGCGAAGAATGCGCCGAAGGTCATCAGCACGCTGGAAGTGGCGATGCTCGACCTGCAGGGGCAGATCGTCGGCGCGCCGGTGGTGGATCTCCTGGGCGGCAAGGTGCGCGACGCCGTGCCCTACAGCGCGTATCTGTTCTTCAAGTACGCGGAACACATCGACAAGCCCTACGCGCCGGATGCATGGGGCGAGGGCATCAGCCCGGAGCAGATCGTCGCGCAGGCACGCCGCATGATTGACCTGTACGGCTTCCAGAGCATCAAGCTGAAAGGCGGCGTGTTCGAGCCCGCGCATGAAATCGCCTGCATGCAGGCGCTTGCCGAGGCGTTCCCCGGCATGCCGCTGCGTCTCGATCCGAACGCGAACTGGACGCTGGAAACGAGCATCAAGGCCGCGCCCCAGCTCGACGAAATCCTCGAGTATTACGAAGACCCGTGCCCTGGCCTCGACGGCATGGCCGAACTGCAAAAGCATACGAAGCTGCCGCTTGCGACCAACATGGTCATCACGACCATGGACGACTTCCGCAAAGGTTGCGAGATGGGTTCGATCAAGGTGCTGCTCTCGGATCACCACTACTGGGGCGGACTGCGGGCCACGCAGACGCTTGCGCGCATGTGCAGGCTGTGGGGCTTCGGCATGTCGATGCATTCCAACTCGCACCTCGGCATCAGCCTGATGGCAATGACCCACGTGGCGGCGAGCGTGCCGAACCTGACCTACGCGTGCGACACGCACTACCCGTGGCAGGAAGAAGAAGTCATCAAGGGCGGCCGCGTGAAGTTCGACAACGGCGCGGTGCGCGTGCCCGTCACTCCGGGTCTCGGCGTCGAGCTGGATCGGCAGAAGCTCGGCGAATTGCATGAGCAATATTTGTCATGCGGCGTGCGCAATCGCGACGACCTCTCACAGATGCGCAAATATCAGCCGGAATTCACCGGCAAGAATCCGCGCTTCTGATTCGAATAAAAAGGCGTTCGCAGCGCTACTCCAGGAGACATCTTCATGAGCACTTCCAGCGCGCTGTCGAGCGCCGTCCGCAAGATCAAGTGGCACGTGCTGCCGCTGTTCGTCGTGATGTTCATCGTCAATTACATCGACCGGGTGAACATCGGTTTCGTGCGTCAGCATCTGAGCGCGGACCTGGGCATCGGCGCTGCGGCCTATGGGCTCGGCGCGGGTCTGTTCTTCGTCAGTTATGCCGTATTCGAAGTGCCGTCGAACATGCTGCTGCAACGCTTCGGCGCGAAGGCATGGCTCACGCGCATCATGGTCACGTGGGGGCTGGCTGCGGTCGGCATGGCCTTCGTGAAGGGCGAAACATCTTTCTATGCCATGCGTCTGCTGCTCGGCGCGGCCGAAGCGGGCTTCTTCCCGGGCGTGGTTTTCTACTTCACGCAATGGCTGCCGCGCGATCAACGCGGCCGGGCCATGGCGGTCTTCCTGAGCGGCTCGGCGCTTGCATCAGTGTTCTCCGGGCCGATTTCCGGCGGCCTGATGCTGATCGAAGGCGCGGGCCTGCATGGCTGGCAGTGGATGTTCATCATCGAAGGCATGGCCTCCGTGGTGCTCGCGGGCTTCGTGTGGTTCTGGCTGGACTCGAAGCCGCGCGACGCGAAGTGGCTCACGCGGGAGGAACAGGATGCGCTCATCGCGGAGGTGGAAGCGGAACAGCGTCAGCGCGATGCCGCGCATACCGTGAAGCCCTCGTCGTGGAGCCTGTTGCGCGATCCGCAGATCCTGATCTTCTGCCTGATCTATTTCTCCGTGTCGCTGACCATCTACGGCGCAACCTTCTGGTTGCCGAGCATCATCCGCAAGATGGGGCATCTGAACGACTTCCAGGTCGGGCTCTTCAATTCGATTCCCTGGCTGATCTCGATCGTCGCGATGTATCTGTTCGCCGCTCTTGCTGGACGCTTCAAGTTCCAGCAGGCATGGGTGGCGTGCGTGCTGTTGATCGCGGCGGCAGGCATGTATGCCGCCGGTCTGGGCAGCCCGGCGTTCTCGTTCGTCGCCATCTGTTTCGCGGCCATCGGCTTCAAGGCGGCATCGTCGTTGTTCTGGCCCATTCCGCAAGGCTATCTGGATGCGCGCATCGCGGCGCCAGTGCTCGCGCTGATCAACTCGATCGGCAATCTCGGCGGCTTCGTGGCGCCCGCAGCCTTCGGCTTCCTCGAACAGAAGACCGGCTCGATCCAGGGCGGTCTCACGGGCCTGGCGATCATGTCTGTGGTGGCCGCGGTCATCGTCTTCCTGGCGCGCATGGCCCCGCGCGAGGGTCGCACGGCGCTCGGACTTCAATCTCGCCCCACGAAATAAGTCCTGACGGCAGCGCGCATTAGCTAAGACCAAAGCCTTGGTTTGAAGGGCGCGGCACGCGTATCAGCATGAATCGCATCCGGCGGCCGTGCATGGCTATAAGCGACAGTGCTATGTGTGGTACTTGATCGCCACCGTCCGAGCGGGCGACCTCACTATGATCAATCAACAGGCTTTTGGTACGTACCGTACCGATCCGTTTTGTCGATCGTCATTGCGAGGACTACATGAAGGTTCCCAGCACGAGTCAGAGTTTTCAGCCTAACGAAGCATCAGACGCCTGGTCGAACCAGCAAGTCTGCACTGAGCCGAGTCCACAGCCGGACCAAGCTGATTTGCCAGCGTGTCCGGTAGCGGGAGATCAACCCGCCGGCCAACTTGACGGGCGTAACGCGCCTGCCACCTGTGGCCAAGGGGACGACCTCAGTGCGTCGCCAATCTCCTCCAGCGGATCTGATGTCTCGTCCGCCAATGGGCTCTTAACGGATGCCCGACATGGCGATTCCACCGGGAATGTCCTGCATGAGCAAGTTCAGCAAAAGGTGGGGCAAGCCACAGCTTGGCGATTGAGCCTCGACAAGGGTGATGCGGACGAAACCAGGCATGATGCTCTTGGCGGCTCGCTTCAATCGCTCCCTCTCCCTGTCCCGAATGCGGATCGAACACCCGCGCAGGCTGTCAAGCCATCACCGGGCATCCTCAATGATCGGCCCATCATGGTGCGCACACCGACCGCCAACCTGCTGCAGGAGGCCGCCGGTTTTTTGCCACGTTCGCATCGCCAAGCGATGCCCATAGCCAAAACGCGCAACTGGCGGATGACCACGTCATCGAGAAACGCGATAAGCCCAAAGAGAAGCGCTTTCGCGAATACCGGGGCGGTGACGCCTTGCGGGAGCGCGCGCGTTCGTATGAACGATTCGATCAGTTTGACTATCTACGCACACGCGGCGTAACGGGGCGTGGAACCTGCTTCGGACTCGACACGGAGGCGATGCGCCGGCTCGATGCAGCCTCGAACGCCCAGTTCGATCTGCAAACGGTAGTGCGATCGATGCGTGACACCGCGCAATCGAACTCACCGGAGGCCGAAAAGATGTTTGATCGAGTGGACAGCTATCAGGCGAAGCAGCGCCAGGATGGACCACCGATCCTTGGTCACTATGACAGGGAACCGACGCAGTATCTCGCATTATTGAACCTGGAGCGCAAACAACGCCTGGAGGCGCTTTACCGTTCTATCGACAACTTGCAGTCGGGCGATCACGCCTTGGTGCTGCTCGGAGTCTACTCGAAGAAAAAAGCCGATTCCGAGATTGGTGGCCACGCCATTCTTATACAAAGGCAATCGAACGGTGAGTACTCGATTTTCGATCCGAACAACGGCGTCTTCAACTACAAGACGCGCGAAGCCGCGTCAAAATCGCTTGCTCGCTACTTTAATTCGGCGTATTCGGAAGTTGGTGGCAAGCTGAATCCGGACGCAATCACTGTCTACCGTCGGGTCCCTGCATCGACTCCCAGATCTTTCCTGTCCTCGCAGAACGTTACATTTCCGCAGGCTGAGCAAGACCTCCCGCTCGAGCCGTTTCTGTACGGTGCGCACGCGGACGATGCGAATGGTCTAACAGGCGCCGCGCTGTTACCACCGTTGCTGCGGGGCATCTCGTACAGCAGCTACTGGGATGCCCTCGGTACGCATGCGATGCGTGATGTTGCAACGGGACGCGCTTCAGATCTGGCTGCTTCGACCGTGCAACTTAATGACGATCTGCACCGGGTTGGGCGCGGCATGCGAACACTCGGACAACTCAACCTGTTGCGCGACCAAAGCCGCTACATCGCGAGTCCAGACGTGCCCGACCGCGTCCGTCATGGGGGCGTGAGTCACGCCAATAGTGGAGCCACGCTGACCGTCGATCTGGCAAATCAGTTCATGCGTGGGTATCCCAGCGGTGAGGCGTCGCTACCCTTGCCCAACGACTTCGCATACATCGATTTCGAATTGGGCGAGCCCGCGAGCGGGGGCGGCGACCTCGCAGCCCGCCATCGGCCCTTGATCGTGCAACGCCTCAATCCCTCTTCGAACTACAGAAACGATCGCTACCAGATCTATGATCCTGAGCACGGCGTATTTACTTATCGAGACTACGCTCACATGGAGCGGGCCGTGAGCGACGCGTTCCACGAGGCATACCAGGATTCGGGCGGCGTCCGATCTGCCAGCGTTACCTACTACGCTGTTCCTGACGATCACGCCAGGTCCAACGCGCTAGTCTCGTCACGTCCCAGCGGTGGGATCGGCAATCAGTCGCTGTCGAGCATTCGCGAGCGTTATATTGGCGCTTCGCCTCCGGTGCCCGACTTCGCGGCTCGCCCACAGCCGCCGAGTGTGGTGTTCAGCCCGACGACCTTGCCGAATCATGACGAATTCAAGCGCGGCAGCGATCTGTCCATGGAGACAAAGCCCTACGAGCGCTTTCGTCCATCGCGTGAAACGCCGGGTTCTCTGAAGGCGCGTGGTGGCTTCGAATCCGAGGAAGTATCGCTTCAGAATGTCAGTCTCGACGTGCATGATTTCGACATGGCGTCGAACCCGCGCACGACCGATGGTGCGGGCTATCTGAGCACGTTTGCGAGCTCCGTTGCAGCCCGGCGGCGCCTTGCTGCGCAAGGGCCTAACGGTTATATCTATTCGGTGGCGCCATCGCCGAACATGGTGTCGGTCAACGGCAGTCTTGGGGAATACTCGCGCAACCCGGAGAATCAGGAAGTTGCCGCGATGGGCCGCATCGATTACGGCCAGATCAGGGGCTGGTGGCAGGTGTCCAACGGTGAGGCAGGGAGCTTCGTCGCCAATCCGGACTATCGTTCGGACATCTTCGATACAACCCGCACAGCGGGTGCCCGGCCGGATTTGGCGCGCTTCCCCAACGGCGATCCACCTTGGGGAGAGGCGCTGTGGCGTTCTTATGCCAGACCTGTCAAGCAGGGTCTTGAGACAGTCGGATGGCAGCCAGAAGGTGATCAGAATCTGACTCAAGCCAATTTCTACGCACACTCGCTGGGCAAGGTCCGGATCGCGGAGGAGCGGCAATCCTGCCATCTGGACTATCGCGGGCCGACCACACTATGGGCTGGCGATCCGCCGAGCGCTCATTCTGGCATCCTGCTTTACGTCGACGGTTCGGGCAATGTGTACGACGACTATGTTTACAGGTCGGGGCCAAACCGATCCGATAGCGTAAGCCAGTTCCGTTTCGGCGACGACGGCCGTTTCCACCTCGCGAACGACACGAACCGCGTACTGGAGGTTCGCAGCGACGGCTACGTTTATACCGGGCCGACGCCCGAAGGGACGGGTACGAACGGCGTGTTCCGCTACGAAAACGGTCATTTGATTCACGTCGAAGACGGCAAGTATCTGTCGATCGGAAGGTTCGGCTATCAGCCGTACGTGTCAGCGACCGACTTGGGACGTCTGTCGAAATGGACCTTGACCGACCCGGGACTTCATCCGGTGACGCCACCCGCTGCCAACACGTTGACATATCACGAAAGTAATGCTGGCGACTCAGCCGCGCTGCGGGAATTCGAACGCGATCCCGACACCGCGCTTCCGCCTGGGTTCAACGGGTTTGTCACTCGTGTTCCCAGCATCGATTCCAATGCCTTGGGCGGCAGCATCGAAGATTTTGTGCAGAACACGGGAGCCGTATCAGCACCGAGGATTGCGGAGTGGCTTGGCCGACGGCATGTTGCGCTGCTGTTGCGCGATGGTACCTACCTGGTGCCGACGCCATACGGCCAGCTCGAGGCTCACAGGATCGACGGCATGCCGACGTGGCGGACGACATACGATTGGACCGAGCATGCACAAAATTGGCAAATGCTTGGAGAATTCCCACCCAGCCGGTACAGCGTGCCCGACGATGTCTGGCAATCAATCCAGGCACAAGCAGCACGGCGCGACAGGATGGAGAAGGAGCTATCCGCGCCCACATGACGCGAGCCCGATATACCGGGGACCGTGCATCGGGACGGGCTCGTGTGTCCTTCCATTCACCTTCGACGCGCTCGACTGCTTCTTCGAAGCCGATCACGCCGTGGCCTATGCCGCGCGCTGGGCGCGGCTGTGGATCGATCAACGAAGGCGCGGATGAGCAGAACATACCCTTTCCGCTCGTTTCCTCATAAGCTTTTCGCGCCGCCGTGCTTTTGCATATGCGGAACGCTTGGTTCTCTTGCATGCGATGCCGTTCTATCGTGAGCGGCGCGGCAACATCATGCCGCGTCATATCCGAACGACCACGGCACACAAGAGGAACGGCAGCACATGGCAGGTTTCAATCGGCGGGAATTCCTGGTTTCATCGGGCGCGGCGCTCGCGTCCGCAAGCCTGTCTTCACTGACTTTCGCACAGGGCGCGGCGCCGAAGCGGGGCGGCACGCTCAACATGCTGATCAATCCCGAGCCGCCCGTGCTCGTCTCGATCTTCCAGACCACGGGACCCGCGCTCGTCGCCAGCTCGAAGGTGCTGGAAGGGCTGCTCGCCTATGACTTCGATCTCAAGCCGCAGCCGCAACTCGCTACCGCCTGGAAGGTCAGCCCGGACGGCCTCAGGTACACGTTCACGCTGCGGCAGAACGTCAAGTGGCACGATGGACAGCCTTTCACTTCAGCTGACGTCGCGTTTTCCATCGACCTGCTGAAGTCGATTCATCCACGCGGCCGCAGCACCTTTGCGAACGTCGTGCAGGTCACGACGCCGGACGCGCGCACTGCTGTCATCGAATTGTCGAAGCCCGCGCCTTATCTGCTGAAGGCGCTTTCGGCAGGCGAGTCGCCGATAGTCCCCAAGCATCTCTATGCCGCGGGCGATCCGTTGTCGAACCCGCATAACAATGCGCCTGTCGGCACCGGCCCGTTCCGCTTCAAGTCGTGGACGCGTGGTGCGAACATCGTGTACGAACGCAATCCGGACTACTGGGACGCAGGCAAGCCGTATATCGACGCACTCGTCTTCAAGGTCGTGCCCGATGCCGCCGCGCGTTCGGCCGCGTTCGAAACCGGCGCGCTTGATCTCGGCGGAGAGAACCCCGTGCCGTTGTCGGACTTGCCGCGTCTCACGCAATTGCCGCAACTCGCGGTGGAGACGCGTGGCTATCGCTTCCTCGAGCCGCTCTCGGAGATTGATTTCAATCTCGATCATCCGGTCCTGAAGGATCTGCGGGTGCGTCAGGCTATCGCGCATGCAGTGAATCCCCAGATCGTGCAGAAGACGATTGCGTACGGTTATGCCGATGTCTCGCCCACACCCATCACGCCTGCTTCGCCGTATCACGATGCAAAGCTTGCACCGTATGCATTCGATACAGCGAATGCGGAGAAGCTGCTGGATGCGGCCGGTTATCCGCGCAAGAACGGCGGTCCGCGCTTCCAGCTGACGCACGACTATCTTCCCTATGGCGACATGTATCGGCGTCAGGCCGACTATGTGAAGTCCGCGCTGGCGCGCGTGGGCATCGAGGTCACGGTGCGCTCGCAGGATCTGCCGTCGTTCCTCAAACGCGTGTATGCGGACCGTCAGTTCGACTTCACGAGCATCGGCGTGAATACGTTGTTCGATCCGAGTGTGGGCGTGCAGCGTTTGTACTGGTCGAAGAACATTCGTCCGGGCGTGCCATTCTCCAATGCGCCGCACTACAACAACGCGCAGGTGGATAGCCTGCTCGAAGCGGCGTCGATTGAAACCGACGAGAGCAAGCGCATTGCGTTGTATCAGCAATTCCAGCAGATCGTGTATCGCGATCTGCCGATTCTCAATCTCGTCGCGCCGCGAATGGTCACGCTCGCGAATCGCCGCGTACGCAATCACACGGTGTCCGCGCAAGGCCTGGAAGGCAATCTCGCCGATGTGTGGCTGGCTGCATGAGGAGCGATGCGATGAACCGACGCAGCCGTTTCGCCGCCATAGCGAGACGCACGGCATGGCAGGCGCTGCCGACGATGCTCGCCATCGTGATCGCCAACTTCTTCCTGCTGAAGCTGATGCCCGGCGACGCCGCCGATGTACTGGCAGGCGAGTCCGGCTCCGCCACGCTGGAAACGGTGCAGGCCTTGCGCGCGAAGTTCGGCCTGGACCAGCCGGTGCTGCATCAGCTCGGTGCGTACCTCGGGCATCTTGCGCACGGCAGCCTCGGCTATTCGCCGCGCTATGACGCGCCAGTCATGCAGCTGATTCTGTCGCGCCTTCCCAGCACATTGATCCTGATGGGCACGGCGCTCGCGCTGGCCATCGTTGCAGGGATCGTGCTGGGCGCGGTCATGGCGCACTGGGCCGGCAAGTGGCCGGACCGCGTGCTCTCGGTGCTCGCGCTGCTGCTGTATTCGACGCCGGGCTTCTGGATCGGGCTGCTGGCCATCGTCCTGTTCTCGGTGCATCTCGGCTGGCTGCCGAGCGGCGGCGATGTGACGGTGGGCGCAAACCTGCATGGCTTCGCCCATCTCGCCGATCTTGCCCGGCATGTGCTGCTGCCGGCCGCGACGCTCGGCTCCTTCTTCGTCGCCATCTACGCACGGCTGACCCGCAGCGCGATGCTCGAAGTCACGCGCCAGGACTTCGTTCGCACCGCACATGCAAAGGGGCTGCATCCTTTGCGCGTGACGGTGCGCCATGTGCTGCGCAACGCCCTCATGCCGCTCACGACGATGGTTGGCATTCACTTCGGGACGCTGCTGGGCGGAGCGGCCGTGACGGAGACGGTGTTCAGCTGGCCGGGCCTTGGCCGGCTCGCGCTCGATGCCGTCATGGCCCGCGACTTCAGCGTGTTGCTCGGCGTGCTGCTGCTGTCCTCGTTGCTGGTGATCGTCGCGAACGTCGTGGTCGATCTGCTTCAGGCGTGGCTCGATCCACGCATCGCTTGACTCACTCATTCTCACGCATGGCTACTCCTTCACCTCATTCCGCCTGGCGACGCCAGCTCGCGGGCGCGTTGTTCGGCTCGCGCCGTGCACAGCAGGCGCCGTCTTCGCATGGCTCGCGCGGTGCATGGCATGCGCTGCTGCGCAATCCTTCCGCGCTTGCGGGCCTTGCGCTGCTGGCCGCCTTCATCGCACTTGCGCTCGGCGCCCCGCATTTCTTTCCTGGCGATCCGCTCGACATGGTTGCAGCGCCTTTCGAATGGCCGGGCGCTGATCCGCTTTACCGCCTCGGGACCGATTCGCTCGGCCGCGATGTGGCGGCGGGCGTCGCGCACGGTGCGCGCGTGTCCTTGCTGATCGGTGCATCGGCGGCGGCGATCGGACTCGTGATCGGCACGCTGGTGGGCGCGATAGGCGGCTTCTTCGGCGGGCTGACCGATGACGTGCTCGTGCGCGTCACCGAATTGTTCCAGACGGTGCCTTCGTTCCTGCTGGTGATCGTGATCGTCGCGATCGGCAATCCGGGCGTGACGGTCATCGCGCTGGCAATTGGTATTGCCTCGTGGCCGACGGTCGCGCGGATCGTGCGCGCCGAGTTCCGTACCTTGCGACAGAGCGATTTCGTCCTCGCCGCGCGCAGTCAGGGCTTCAGTCATACGCGCATCATATTCGGGGAAATATTGCCTAACGCATTACCTCCGGTGATCGTGACTGCATCGGTGATGGTGGCGAGCGCGATCCTGATCGAATCGTCGCTGTCGTTTCTCGGCATGGGCGATCCGAACGTGGTGACGTGGGGCGGCATGATCGGCGCGGGCCGCGATTCGCTGCGCACCGCGTGGTATCTCACCGCGATTCCCGGCGCCGCGATCGTGCTGGCCGTGCTCGCGCTGAACCTGCTCGGCGACGGTCTCAACGACGCACTCAATCCGCGCATGCGGCCGCTTTCCTGACGAGGTGAAGGCTTGACTCAACTTCTTGAAGTGCGCGGTTTGCACGTGGATTTCGGCGCGCATCGCGCGGTGCGCGGCATCGATCTGGATATCGCGGCCGGCGAGACGCTGGCGCTCGTCGGTGAATCGGGCTGCGGCAAGTCGGCTACGGCGCTCTCGCTGATGCGGCTACTGCCCGCGCCGGGGCGGGTGACCGGAAGCGTGCGTTTCGACGGACGCGACGTGCTCGCATTGAAGCCGCGCGACATGCGTGCACTGCGTGGGCGCGACATCTCGATGATCTTCCAGGAGCCGATGACCTCGCTGAATCCGGTGTTGCCGGTCGGCGCGCAGATTGTCGAAACCTTGCGGCAGCATGAATCGCTGTCGAAGCAGGCAGCGCAGCGGCGCGCAGTGGAATTGCTCGATCTCGTGCATGTGCCCGAGCCGCAGCGGCGCGTAGCGGATTATCCGCATGAACTGTCGGGCGGGCAGCGGCAACGCGTGATGATTGCGATGGCCGTGGCATGCCGTCCGCGTCTCCTGATCGCCGATGAACCGACCACCGCGCTCGACGTCACCATCCAGGCACGCATCCTCGAACTGCTCGACGAATTGCGCCGCGAACTGTCGATGTCGCTGCTGCTCATTACGCACGATCTCGGCGTCGTTGCGCAGCATGCGGACCGTGTCGCCGTGATGCTTGCCGGCGAGAAAGTGGAGGAAGGGCCGGTGGAACAGTTGTTCACGCGGCCGCAGCATGCTTATACGCGCGGGCTGCTGGGAGCGTCGCTGAACCTGTCGAACGAGGTTCACTACCGCGAATGGAAGCTGCCGGAGATCCGGCACGCGGCTTCCGCCGACGGCAAGGCGGCCTTCAACGTGACGCCTCTGGCGCGCGTGAACACGCCTCAGGAAAAGCAGGACGAAGGCGAACCCTTGTTGTCGGTAAGCGGCCTGACCGTCGACTATGCGCATCGCCACGGCAAGGGCATGGCGCGCGCGGTGGACGGTGTGTCGTTCGACATCGGACGCGGAGAGACCGTGGGTCTGGTCGGCGAATCGGGGTGCGGGAAATCCACGCTCTCGAAAGCGATCATGCGCCTCGTGCCGGCTTCGGGCGGCGCGATCCGCCTGCGCGGCACGGACCTCGCGCCGCTCGACGAACGCGCGTTGCGGCCGCATCGGCGCCACGTGCAGATGGTGTTCCAGGATCCGTATGCGTCGCTGAATCCGCGCCGCACGGTGGGCGCGATCCTGGAGACGGTGCTGGCGGTGAACGGCGTCGGCGATGCCCGTGCGCGCCGTGCGCGTGCCGCCGCAATGCTCGATCGCGTCGGTCTGCCCAGTACGGCGCTCGCGCGCTATCCGCACGAATTTTCGGGCGGCCAGCGGCAACGCATCGGCATTGCGCGCGCGCTCATCCTCGAACCCGCGCTGCTGATCTGCGATGAACCGGTTTCCGCGCTCGATGTCTCGATCCAGGCGCAGATTCTCAATCTGCTGGTGGAGCTGAAGCGCGATCTGGGTCTGGCCTATCTTTTCATCTCGCACGATCTTTCGGTGGTCCGGTATATCGCCGACCGCGTGCATGTGATGCATGGCGGACGCATTGTCGAGAGCGGCCATCACCGCGAAATCTGGCGCTCGCCCCGGCATGCCTATACGCGCACGCTGCTCGACGCCGTGCCGGCCCTCCAATTCGACGCGCAGGCCGCCTGACGGCCGGCCGCGCGCCAATCAAAAAACTGGAATGAACCATGTCACAAGACTCTCAAGCCCGCAACGCATTGCATGACGCACTCGCCGCGTTGCCCGCGCTCGCGGAAGCCATCGGTGCGGACGCCGCCGCACGGGAAGTGCGTCGCGATCTGCCGTTCGAGGCGTTCGCCCTGTTTCGCCGCTCCGGCCTCGGCAAGTTGCGCCTGCCGGTGGAGTGGGGCGGGCTCGGCGGCTCGCTCGAAGATGTTTTCCACGTGATCTCCACGCTCGCCGCGCACGAGAGCAATGTGGCGCATGCGCTGCGCATCCATTTCGACCAGACCGAAGCGTTGTTGTTGTCGCCGCGTACGCCGTTCAACGAAGTGCAGATCCGGCGCGTGGCCGAGGGCGCGATATTCGGCGGCGCTTCGACCGAAGCCGGCACTTCGCGTCCCGGTGAGATCACTACGCAACTGCGTCGCGAGGGTAATCAATATCGCCTGAGCGGCCGAAAATATTATTCGACGGGCACGGCGTTCTCGGACTACGCGCGGCTCAATGTGCAGGACGAGCACGGCGAGTCGGTCAGCGCGATCGTGCCGGTGCAGCGCGAAGGCCTGCGCGTCCTCGACGACTGGGACGGCATGGGGCAGCGCATGACCGCCAGCGGCAGCCTGGAGTTCGACAATCTCGTCGTCCATGAGGACGAAGTCGCGCCGCGCGTGCAATCGACGCTCGTCGGACGCCACGGCAGCGCGCTGCGGCAACTGCATCTGGTGTCGGTCGCGGCGGGCATCGTGCGCAATGTCGTCGCCGACGCGAAGCGCTATGTGCTGAAGCACGGGCGTCCCGTGCTGCACAGCGCGGCGCCGACTGCGCGCGAGGACGGGTTCATCCAGCAGGTCGTCGGCGAGCTTTCGGCGCACAGTCACGCTATCGATGCGCTGATCGCCGAGAACGCGCGCGTGCTGGACCGGACGGCACGCGCCATCCGCAACGGGGCCGCCGATGCCGAAGCGCTCGTGCTGGCAGGCTCGCTCGCAACGGCGCGCACGCAGATCGTCGTCAGCAAGCTCGCGCTGCAAGCCGCGGAGCGACTGTTCGAGGCGGGCGGCGCGTCGGCGACTTCGCGCGCGCACAACTTCGACCGGCACTGGCGCAATCTGCGCACGATCTTCAGCCATAACCCGCTGTTGCATAAAGCGCGGGTGCTGGGCGACTACGAATTGAACGGCGTGACCACGCATCTGACCGAAGGCCGCGTTTTCTGAACCGGACGTTCCGAATTTTTCTGGAGTTTCATTCATGAGCGCTGCCGCTCCGCGCCAGTTGCATCTGAACATCAACGCGCTGCATTCCGGTTTTGTGCCGTCGGCATGGCGTCTCGCCGATGCCGATCCCGCCGCGTTCATCGACGTGAACCACTATGTGCGGCTGGCGCAGATCGCGGAACGCGCGTGCCTCGACGCCATCTTTCTCGCCGATAACGCCGCGATCGCCGACCAGCTCGACATGCGGCCGATCACTGCGCTCGAACCGACGCTGCTGTTGACCAGCGTGGCGGCGGCGACCGAGCATCTGGGGCTCATCGCGACCGCATCGACGAGTTATAACGAGCCGTACAACCTCGCGCGCCGTTTCGCGACGCTCGATCTCATCAGCGGCGGACGCGCGGGCTGGAACATCGTGACGACGGCGGACTTGCCGTCCGCGCGCAATTTCGGCCTTGACGCCGTGCCCGATCATGCACAGCGCTATGCACGCGCCGACGAGTTCGCGACGCTCGTGAAGACGCTGTGGAACAGCTGGGAGGATGACGCGCTGATCGCGGACAAGGCCAGTGGCCGCTTCGTCGACCTCGCGCGCGTGCATCCGGCGGCGCATCGTGGCCGCTTCTTCAGTGTGCAAGGGGCGCTCAACCTGCCGCGCTCCGCGCAGGGCCATCCGGTGCTGGTGCAGGCGGGCGCATCCGGCGATGGCCGCGAACTTGCGGCCCGTCATGCGGAAGCGGTCTTTTCGGCTTCGCAATCGTTCGATGAATCGCGCGCGTATCGCGAGGATCTGAACCTGCGCGCGGCGCGTCATGGGCGTGGACCGGACGCCGTGAAGGTGCTCGCGGGCCTGACCACGATCATCGGCGGGACCGAAGCCGAGGCGCTGCGCCGGCGCGATGAACTCGTCGACCTGATTCCGTGGCGCTACAGCCTGAACCGTCTGGCGGGCACGCTCGGCGTGCCGGCCGATAGTCTGTCGCTGGACCAGCGTTTGCCCGACGACCTTCCGCCGCCGAATAACGGCAACGGCAATCACACTTTTTTCAACGCGACACTCGCCCAGGCACGCACGCACGGCTATACGGTGCGCGAACTGGTGCGCGCGCTCGCGGGCGGCGGCGGGCATCGTGTGATCGTCGGCACGCCGGAGCAGATCGCGGACGACATCGCCCACTGGTTCGAACAGGGCGCCGCCGACGGCTTCAACCTGATGCCCGATGCGCTGCCGGGCGGACTCGAAGCATTCACGGAAGGCGTGGTGCCGATCCTGCAAAAGCGCGGCATCTTCCGCCGCGCGTATGAAGGCAAGACGTTGCGCAGTCATCTTGGGCTGAGTGTGCCCGAGGGGCGCCGTGCGGCGGAGAAGGCTGCCTGAAGCGGTCCGTGCTCGAAATCGGGGCGCTGGAATGCATTGCAGAAAAGTTTGTTTGCCGGAATTTTTGCAACGGTCTAGATTCGAGGCATTCACGCTACGCAGGAGCGCAGCCATGCAGCACATCCTGACTCGTTACTGGCAAACCCTGTCGACTTCCGTACGGGAGAGGCGCGATCGCAGCCGGATGCGCGCATTTCAGCGCGTGCGCCAGGACTGTGCGTGCGGAACAGCCTCCGGCAAGACACAGCATGACGAACCGCCGAGCCGCACCGAGCGGCTGGAAACCATCGCGCTGTACGCGCGCGCGGGCTACTTCAACATGGGCTATACGGTGGACGTGTTCCAGTCGCCCGCCGATCTTCCGCCGGAGTGATGCCGTTTTTCTGAATTGATTATGACGATTGCTCGCTTAGCGATGGCTGGACCCGTTGCTAAGATCGATGAACCCAGACGGCATCACCGATGTCATCGTTCATCGCCAGAGGAATCCTCATGTTCGTTCCGGAAAATGTGTCGCGCCGCCGTGCGCTCGTCAGGCTCGCCGCACTGGGCGCGGGTATGACGGGGGTCTTCACCGCCGGCGGCGCGAGTGCCGCTGACACGTCAAAGACCTTGCGTATCGGCTATCAGAAATATGGCAACTTCGTCGTCTTGAAGGCGCGCGGCACGCTCGACAAGCGTCTCGCGGCGCAGGGCGTCACGGTGCAATGGCTCGAGTTTCCAGCCGGGCCGCAATTGCTGGAAGGCCTCAATGCCGGCGCGGTCGATATCGGCACGGTAGGTGAGACGCCGCCCATCTTTGCGCAGGCGGCGGGCATGGATTTTGTCTATATCGCCAATGAACCGCCCGCGCCCAGGGCGGAGGCCATCGTCGTGCCGCAGCAGTCGCCGCTACGCTCGGTTGCGGACCTGCGCGGCAAGAAAGTGGCCTTGAACAAGGGGTCGAACGTTCACTATCTGCTGGTCGAGGCGCTGAAGAAGGCGGGGCTCGCCTATGCGGATATCCAACCCGTCTATCTCGCCCCCGCCGATGCACGCGCGGCCTTCGTTCAGGGAAGCATCGACGCATGGGTCATCTGGGATCCGTATCTGGCCGCCGTCGAGAAACAGGCGCATGCGCGGCAGCTCGTCGATGGCACGAACCTCGTCAGCAACGTGCAGTACTACCTCGCGACGCGCAGGATCGCGAGCACGCAAGCGCCACTCGTGCATGCGGTGCTCGATGAACTCGATCAGGTCGATCGCTGGGCGCGCGACAACGTGCCTGCGGTCGCGGCGCAACTGTCGCCGCTCGTGGGTCTCGATGCGGACATTCTCGAAACCGCGCTCAGACGCACGGCATACGGCGTGCAGCCGGTCACGAATGCCACGCTCGCGTATCAGCAGCGGATCGCGGATGTGTTCACGAATCTCAAGCTGATTCCGAAACAGCTCGACGTGAGCGCGGCGCGCTGGAACGTCGCCTGATGCGCTGACGCGCCTGCATCGATTTAAAAACGAGACGCTTACGCAAGGTTTATCGCAATGAATGTTTTCTGGTTCATCCCCACGCACGGCGACAGCCGCTATCTCGGCACCACGCAAGGCGCGCGCGCGGCGGACTACGACTATTTCAGGCAGATCGCAACCGCCGCCGATACGCTCGGCTATGAAGGCGTGCTGCTGCCCACCGGACGTTCCTGCGAGGATGCGTGGGTGGTGGCGTCGAGCCTGATTCCGGCGACGAGGCGTCTCAAGTTTCTCGTCGCGATACGTCCGGGCCTGAGTTCGCCGGGCCTGTCGGCGCGCATGGCAGCCACGTTCGACCGGCTCTCCAACGGCCGCCTGCTGATCAACGTGGTTACGGGCGGCGATCCGTCCGAGCTCGCGGGCGACGGCGTTTTCTACGACCACGATACGCGCTACGAACTCACCGATGAATTCCTGAGCATCTGGCGCGGCCTTCTGGAAAGCGCGCACGAGAACGGCAGCTTCGACTTCGAAGGCAAGCATCTGCGCTCGCAGGGCGGCAAGGTGCTGTATCCGCCGGTGCAGAAGGCACATCCGCCGCTGTGGTTCGGCGGGTCCTCGCCGGCCGCGCACGAGATCGCCGCAAAGCATGTCGATACCTATCTGACATGGGGCGAGCCGCCTGCCGAAGTCGGGAAAAAAATCACCGACATTCGCCGCCGCGCCGCCGCAGCAGGCCGCGAGATCAGGTTCGGGATCCGGTTGCATGTGATCGTCCGCGAGACGGAGCAGGAGGCGCGGGCGGACGCGGAGCGCCTGATCAGCAAGCTCGACGATGAAACCATCCGCCGTGCGCAGGCTTCGTTCGCAAAGATGGACTCGGAAGGCCAGCGGCGCATGGCCGCGCTGCACGGCGGAAACCGCGAAGCGCTCGAGGTGTATCCGCACCTGTGGGCGGGCGTGGGCCTGGTGCGAGGCGGCGCGGGCACGGCGCTCGTCGGAAATCCGGAACAAGTGGGCGGTTTGATGAAGCAATATTCGGAACTCGGCATCGACACTTTTATCCTGTCCGGTTATCCGCATCTCGAAGAGTCATATCGTTTCGCCGAACTCGTGTTCCCGCTGCTGCCGCGCGGCCAGAAGGCCACACCCACGGGTCCGTTGTCGGGGCCCTTCGGCGAAGTGATCGGCACCTCGGAACTGCCGCGTGCGGCGCAGGGCTGAACGCGCGATGGAAATCGGAAAAAACATCACCCGACATCTGTTGCCATGGGCCGTGCCCGTGCTGATCCTGATTGCCTGGGAAGGCGCGGCACGCAGCGGCGGGCTGTCGGTGCGCGTGTTGCCCGAACCGCTAGCGGTCGTGAAGGCGGCATGGACCCTGATCCTGTCCGGCGATCTGTGGGCCAACGTCAAGGTCAGTGCATGGCGGGCGCTCGCCGGTTTTGCGATGGGCGGCTCGGCTGGCTTCGTGCTCGGGCTGGCAACGGGTCTCAGCAGACCTGCGGAGATCGCGCTCGACTCGACCGTGCAGATGATCCGCAACATTCCCGCGCTCGCGTTGATTCCTCTGCTGATCCTGTGGTTCGGCATCGGCGAGGAAGCCAAGCTCGTGCTCGTTGCGCTGGGCGTGTTCTTTCCGGTCTACGTCAACACGTATCACGGCATCCGCTCGGTGGATCGTGATCTGATCGAAATGGCGAAGAGTTACGGGCTCTCCGGCGGGCCGCTGTACTGGCATGTGATCCTGCCCGGCGCATTGCCTTCGATTCTCGTCGGCGTGCGCTTCGCGCTGGGACTCATGTGGGTCATGCTGATTGTCGCGGAGACCATCTCGGCGCAATCGGGCATCGGCTACATGACGATGAACGCGCGCGAGTTCCTGCAAACCGATGTCGTGCTGGTCGGCATCCTGCTGTATGCGCTGCTCGGCAAGCTGGCGGACATGGCGGCTCGCCTGATCGAGCGCGCGACGCTGCGCTGGCATCCGTCCTGGCAGAACGAGGTGCGATCATGAGTTCAGTGAAACCGGCCGCCGGTCGGCAAGCTGACCCGCTCGGGCCAACGCCGACGCGGATGTCGCCGGTTGCGCGGCTGCCGGTCGGGCGCGACATTGCGGTCGCCCTGCGCGGCGTAGGCAAGCACTTCGGCGAACGGCGGGTACTGCATGACCTGGACCTGTCGATCGAACGAGGCAGCTTCGTCTCGATCGTCGGGCGCAGCGGTTGCGGCAAGTCCACGTTGCTGCGTCTGATCGCGGGACTGGAAGACAGCTCGACTGGCGACGTGCAACGCCACGCCGCGACGCCCGGCGACACGCTCGGCGTCCGCATCATGTTTCAGGACGCGCGGCTATTACCGTGGAAAAGCGTGCTCGACAACGTGATGCTCGGCCTGCCGCGCAGCGCACGCGAGGACGCCCGCGCGACGCTCGCCGAAGTGGGTTTGAATGGGCGCGAATGCGACTGGCCCTCGCGTCTCTCAGGCGGACAGAAGCAACGGGTGGCGCTTGCGCGGGCGCTGATGCATCGGCCGGATCTGCTGTTGCTCGACGAACCGCTCGGCGCGCTGGACGCGTTGACGCGCATCGAGATGCAGGACCTGATCGAGCGGCTGTGGCGTGAACATGGCTTCACCGCGTTGCTGGTGACGCATGACGTGCAGGAGGCGGTGTCGCTGGGAGACCGGGTCGTGTTGATCGAAGAGGGGCACATCACGCTGGATACGGAAGTGGCCCTGTCGCGGCCGCGCAGTCGCACGGCCGAACGGTTTGCCGAACTGGAGGAAGCGGTGCTGTCGCGCGTATTGCGCCGGACGTGATGACGAGTCGAGACAGGAGGCTGTCTCGACTCGCCTGAGTCAGCCTTGCACGATGCTCGCTTCGCGTTCCACCGCGTGATACGCATCGCTGTCATGTGCGCCGAAGGCCAGCGCGAAGCTCGCTGCCTGTCGGCCCACGGTGCGCAACTGCTCGACCACTTTCGGGTCCGAGCACGTATCCGCCGTGTCGAAGCGCGTTTCTAGCGTATTGACGGTGGCACCAAAGGGCGTGGGCCAGCCGCGCAACGCATGGACGATGGAACGCAGCGAGGTCAGCACCGTGCCCGCGGCCTGCCATCCATACGCTGTGACGATGCAGCCGACGGCGCGGCCGTCGAGATACGGACGTTCATCGCTGCGCAATTCCTCGAGGGTGTCGAGTGCATTCTTCACCAGCCCCGAGACGCCGCCGTGATAGCCGGGTGTGGCGATGACGAGGGCGTCGGCGCTGCGGACAGCCTCGATCAGTTCATGCTGCTCGTCGGTGAGCTGGCGTGTTTCCGGCGAGTAGTGCGGCAGGCCATGCAGGAAGGCGCCGCCGAACAGTTGCACGCGCGCGCCGGCTTCCTGTGCGCCCTTTAATGACAAGGCGAGCGCGCGCTCCGTGGACGAAGCCGGACGTGTCGTGCCGCCGATTCCAACCACGAACGGGCGGCGCGCTGAGTGTTGTCGAGTCAAGATCGATGCTCCAGATGAACGGGCGGTCCGCCACGCAGCGCATGACAGTCCCGCGGATCATTCATGATAACCAGTGGCTCCTCGCACAGGAACGCATGATTTTCGCTAAGGTTATGCATCGAACGTTTCATTCCGTTTTTTATCTACTTGAGACGCTTTGCTTGGGCAATGCAAAATTTCGGGCAGGGCGCTTGAATTTTTTAACGTAACTTTCTCATTTACAGGCCATGACGGATCGACCCGCACAAACCGACCTTCCCATCCATTCCCTGCTTGCCGAACGCTGGAGTCCGCGCGCCTATTCCGACAAGGCTGTCGCCCATGAGCAGGTTCTCGCGCTCCTCGAAGCGGCGCGCTGGGCGCCCTCGGCGTTCAATGCGCAGCCCTGGCGCTTCGTCGTGTTCGAGAAAGCGGTGGATCCGAACGCTTTCACACGCGCCTTTACCACGCTGATTCCGTTCAACCAGACGTGGAATGCGCCGGCTCAGGTGTTGATCGCCGTGCTGGCAGATACGCTGACTTCCAAGGGCACTGTGAACGCGACTGCGAGCTACGACGCCGGCGCCGCCGCCATGGCGCTGCTGCTGCAGGCCCATGCGCTTCGACTCGCGGCGCACCCGATGAGCGGTTTCGATGCTCCGGCCTTTCAACAAGCCTTCGATATTCCCGAGCGCTACGTGCCGCTCAGCATGATTTCGGTCGCGCATCACGGTGACGCCCAGGCGCTTCCCGCCCAGCTTGCGGAGCGCGAAGCCGCGCCGCGTGCCCGCCTGCCGCTCGAAAAGATCGCGCATTTCGGCGGCTGGCCGGGCGATGCCTGAACCCGGCGGGCGCTAGGTCCATGGCGGGGTTTGCGGTACCGTAGCGTATCGAGACCCTCTCACGGCCAGGAGCGCCCGACGTATGACGAGAACCAACGAACATCAGCAGCCCATCGGCGATGCGGTGAATGACTGGACCCCGCGCGAGCGGCCGGCCCGCATCGTCATTGAAGGGAAGCATTGCCGTCTCGAGCCGCTCGACGTGGACCGTCACGGCGCCGATCTCCTCGACGCCTATGGCCGCGCACAGGACGGACGCGACTGGACCTATCTGTTTGCGGGGCCTTTCACGGATGCCGACGCCTTTCGCGACTATCTGACGAAGGCCGCGGCCTCCACCGATCCGCTGCACTACAGCGTCATCGATCTTTCGAGCGGCAAGGCGGTCGGCACACTCGCGCTGATGCGCATCGAGCCTGTGCATGGTGTCATCGAAGTGGGCAGCGTGACCTTTTCGCCGCTGCTCAAGCAGACGCGCATCTCGACCGAAGCGCAATATCTGCTGATGCGTTATGCCTTCGATGACCTCGGCTACCGCCGCTATGAATGGAAGTGCGACAGCCTGAACGCGCCTTCGCGCAAGACCGCGCTGCGGCTGGGCTTTGAATTCGAAGGTATCTTCAGGCAAGCGATTGTCTATCGCGGCCGCAATCGCGATACCGCGTGGTACGCGATCATCGACCGTGACTGGCCGCGCGTGCGCCGTGGTTTCGAACGCTGGCTGGCGGACGATAACTTCGACGCAGACGGCAAGCAGCGCGCGTCGCTTGCGCAGTTGCGGGAGCATTGATTTCGGCGCGGCGTGCAATGCATTTCAGGCGCCGCGCGCTGAGCTATGCAGTTTTGCTTCGTTTGAAGGCCCTTTGCCGGGCTTGAGAATCGGGGAGCGTGACGCGGCCTGCCGTCAGGGCCGCCGTTCCGATCCATCAGGCTCTCAAGCAAGTTCTCAAGCGAAGGACGATCCCAGCATGACTCGACGAAGCGGGCATCTGCATCTTGGCGCATTCCTCTATCCCACCGGTCATCACATCGCGGCATGGCGCCACCCTCGGGCGGTGGCTGATGCAGGCAGCAACTTCGCGCACTACGCGCAACTTGCGCAGGCGGCCGAGGCCGCGAAATTCGATCTCGTGTTTCTCGCCGATGGCTCCGGCACGCGGGGCGACGACACACCGTTCCTCAGCCGCACGGCGCACAGCTACGTAGCCCAGTTCGAGCCACTTACGCTGCTTTCGGCGCTGGCAGCCGTGACGCAACGCATCGGGCTGGTCGGCACCGCGTCGACGTCGTTCAACGAGCCGTATCACATCGCACGCAAGTTCGCGTCGCTCGATCACATCAGCGGCGGACGGGCCGGATGGAATCTCGTGACGTCGTCGAGCGAACATGAAGCGCGCAATTTCGGTCATGACGAACACTTGCAGCATGCGCACCGTTACGAACGCGCCGCGGAATTCGCGGACGTCGTCGCGGGGCTGTGGGACACCTGGGACGAGGATGCCTTCCCACGCGACAAGGCCTCCGGCATCTTCTTCGATCCTGCGAAGCGCCGCGTGCTGAATCATCGCGGCGCGTTCTTCAAGGTGCGTGGACCCTTGAACGTCGCGCGCGCGCCGCAGGGACATCCGGTGCTCGTGCAGGCGGGATCGTCGGAGGCGGGCAGGACGCTGGCGGCGCGCACGGCCGAGGTCGTTTTCACGGCGCAGCAGACACTCGAAGATGCGGTCGCGTTCTATGCGGACGTGAAGGGCCGCATGGCGCACTATGGCCGGCATCCGGATTCGCTCAGGATCATGCCGGGCGTCATGCCGATCGTCGGGCGCACGGAAGCGGAAGCGCAAGAGAAGTTCGAGGAACTGCAGGCGCTCATCGATCCTGTCGTCGGCCTCGCGATGGTCTCCACGCTGACGGGCGGTGTCGATCTCTCGTCGTTCCCCCTCGACGGTCCCATCCCCGAGTTGCCTGAAACCAATGCCAGCAAGAGCCGTCAGTCCCTGATGATCGAACTTGCGCGCCGCGAGAATCTGACGATTCGCGAACTCTATCGCCGCATTGCGGGGGCGCGCGGACATTGGCAACTCGTCGGGACCGCCGCGCAGATTGCCGACGAACTGGAACAGCGCTTTCAGCATTTCGGCGCCGATGGCTTCAACGTCATGCCGGCGCTGCTGCCAGGTTCCCTGCACGATTTCATCGAAGGGGTGTTGCCGGAACTGCGACGACGCGGACTGTTCCGCAGCGAGTACGAAGGAACCACCCTGCGCGATCATCTCGGCCTGGCGAAACCGCGCGTTGCACAAAAAAACGGAATCGCAGCCTGATTTTTTCTGCATCGGCACCACGGCACGCCTAATCGACTGGAGCGCCTCCGAACTTTCCCTATGTTACGATCGTAACAAAGTTGATATAAACTGAGATCAATCTATCAAAACATGTTGTGCGTCGCACAAGACGCCGGCACACCGATCTCATGCTGGAAACTGCATCGAAGTCCATCGTCGCGTGGCCTGGAAAGGTTCAGGACCACGCTGGCACACGCAATCCCGGCGTGCCGTTCGACCTGGCGTGGCTGGACGGGCTGCGCGTCAATCAGTCAGCGGTGTCCCGCCGCGCGTCCACCCTCGGTACGCGGCGCGCGGTCAAGAAGGACGCGCAGGCGGCCTGGCTGCTGAAGGCCATCACCTGCATCGACCTGACGACGCTCAACGGCGACGACACCCACGGCCGCGTTAAACGCCTGTGCGCGAAGGCGCGCCGGCCGTTGCGCGACGACCTGCTCGACGCGCTCGGCATGCCGCCTGCGTCGATCACGACCGGCGCCGTCTGTGTCTATCACCGCTATGTGAAGACCGCCGTGGACGCGCTGCAAGGCAGCGGCATTCCGGTGGCCGCGGTGTCGACCGGTTTTCCCGCCGGCCTCAATCCGCATGAATTGAAGCTGCGCGAGATCGAGGCTTCGGTCGCCGACGGCGCAGCGGAGATCGATATCGTCGTCACGCGCGAGCACGTTCTGACAGGAAACTGGAAGGCGCTCTACGACGAGATGCGCGACTTCCGCGCCGCCTGCGGCCCGGCGCACGTCAAGGCAATTCTCGCGACGGGCGACATCCGCACGCTCTCGAATGTCGCCAAGGCGTCCATGATCTGCATGATGGCCGGCGCCGACTTCATCAAGACCTCGACGGGCAAGGAAGGCGTGAACGCCACGCTCGACGTGTCGCTCGTCATGGTGCGCATGATCCGCGACTATCTGGCGCGCACCGGCGTCCTGATCGGCTTCAAGCCGGCGGGCGGCGTCTCGACGGCCAAGTCGGTGCTCGAGTATCAGATCCTGATGAAAGAAGAACTCGGACGCGAGTGGCTCGAACCCGACCTGTTCCGCATCGGCGCATCGAGTCTGCTGGCCGATATCGAACGCCAGCTCGAACATCACGTGAGCGGACGCTATTCGGCGTTCAATCGTCATCCCGTCGCCTGATCCGCACGACTTCACATTCCAAGCCTCATGAGCGTTGCCGACTATTTCTCCTCGATGGACTACGGACCCGCACCGGAAGACGATCGCGCCGCGCGCGCCTGGCTCGATCAACATGAAGGGCGCTTCGGTCACTTCATCAACGGCGCCTGGCGCGACAGCGATGCCGCCGAGCGTTTCGATTCACGCGAACCCGCCACGGGCCACGTGCTCGCATCGGTCGCGCAGGGCGAGCAGGCCGATATCGATGCCGCCGTACAGGCCGCGCTTGCGGCGCTTGAAGGCTGGCAGGCCATCGGCGGCGCCGGGCGCGCGCGTCATCTGTATGCGCTTTCGCGCATGGTGCAGCGGCATGCGCGCCTCTTTGCGGTGCTCGAATCGCTCGATAACGGCAAGCCGATCCGCGAGTCCCGCGACATCGATATCCCCCTTGTAGCAAGGCATTTTCTGCATCATGCGGGATGGGCCCAGTTGCAGGACAAGGAGTTCCCGGACTGGGCGCCGCTCGGCGTGGTCGGCCAGATCGTGCCGTGGAATTTTCCGCTGCTGATGCTGGCATGGAAGATCGCACCCGCGCTCGCGCTCGGCAACACGGTCGTCCTGAAGCCGGCCGAGTTCACCTCGCTCACCGCGTTGTTGTTCGCCGAACTCGCGCACCGCGCGGGCTTGCCAAAGGGCGTGCTCAATGTCGTCACCGGCGACGGCCGCACCGGCGCCGCGCTCGTCGAACATCAGCGGGTCGCGAAGATCGCGTTCACCGGATCGACCGAAGTGGGCCGCCTGATTCGCGCGAGCACGGCGGGCTCGGGCAAGTCCCTGACGCTCGAACTCGGCGGCAAGTCGCCATTCATCGTCTTCGATGACGCCGACCTCGACAGCGCCGTCGAAGGCGTCGTCGATGCCATCTGGTTCAATCAGGGACAAGTGTGCTGCGCCGGTTCGCGCCTGCTCGTGCAGGAAGGCATCGAGGCGCTCTTCGTCGAGAAGCTCAAGCGCCGCATGGACACGCTGCGCGTTGGGCCGTCGCTGGACAAGGGCATCGACATGGGCGCGGTCGTCGACGACATCCAGCTCGAACGCATCCGCGCACTGGTCGCGCAGGGTGCGAGCGAAGGCTGCGAGATCCATCAGTCGACGCGTGTCGGCGTGCCGGAAGGCGGCGCGTTCTTTCCGCCGACGCTGGTTACCAAGGTCTCGCCTGCCTCGACGCTCGCACAGGAAGAAATCTTCGGTCCCGTCCTCGTGACGATGAGCTTCCGCACGCCGGAAGAAGCCGTCGCACTCGCAAACAACACGCGCTACGGGCTTGCCGCGAGCGTGTGGAGCGAGAACATCAGCCGCGCGCTGGATGTCGCGCCGCGCCTGCAATGCGGCGTCGTGTGGATCAACGCGACCAACCTCTTCGACGCGGCCGTGGGCTTCGGCGGCTATCGCGAGTCGGGCTTCGGCCGCGAGGGCGGACGCGAGGGCATCTACGAATATCTGAAGCCGCGCGCCTGGGCGAAGCTCCCGTTACGCAGCGAAGGCAAGGCCGCGCCGGCCGAGCCGGATTCATTGACCGATGTGGGCAACGTCAGCGCGCTCGATCGCACGGCGAAGCTCTTCATCGGCGGCAAGCAGGCGCGTCCGGACAGCGGCTATTCGCGCCTCGTGCGCGCGCCTTCGGGCGAGATCGTCGGCGAAGTGGGCGAGGGCAATCGCAAGGACATTCGCAACGCCGTGGCGGCCGCGCGCGGCATGACCAAGTGGACGTCGGCGAGCGCGCACAATCGCGCGCAAGTGCTGTACTACCTCGCGGAGAACCTGAGCGCGCGCGCCGATGAATTCGCACGGCAACTGGTGCAGCGCGCCGGCGCCAGCGAACGGGATGCGAAGCGCGAAGTGGAAGCATCGATCACGCGCTTCTTCACGTACGCCGCATGGACCGACAAGTTCGACGGCGCGGTGCATGCGCCGCCGCTGCATGGCGTGGCGCTGGCAATGCATGAAGCGATGGGCGTGATCGGCGTGGTGTGTCCGGACGAGGCGCCTTTGCTGGGCTTCGTGTCGCTCGTCGCGCCTGCGCTGGCACTCGGCAATCGCGTGGTGGCGGTGCCCAGTGAGACGTGTCCGCTGATGGCCACGGACTTCTATCAGGTCGTCGAGACTTCGGATGTGCCGGGCGGCGCGCTCAACATCGTCACCGGCGATGCGCGCTCGCTGGCGCAGACGCTCGCGCAGCATGATGACGTCGATGCGCTCTGGTGCTTTCATGGCGCCGCGCTCTCGGCGCTTGCCGAGCGTGAATCGGTGGGCAACCTGAAGCGCACCTTCGTCGATCAGGGCCGTGTGTTCGACTGGCACGATGCTGCAAGCGAAGGCCTGCCGTTCCTGCGCCAGGCCGTGCAAGTGAAGAACATCTGGGTGCCGTACGGAGACTGATCAAGGAATTGACCGGGCGCAGATCTCGACAAGACAGGAGACGCGCCCATGCATGGAGGAGACGCTGTGCTGAAGAACATCGATCCGCTCTTGAACGCCGATATCCTGCACGCGCTCGCCGCGATGGGTCACGGCGACGAAGTGGTGATCTGCGACGCTCATTTTCCCGCCGATTCCGTTGCGCGCAAGACCGCGCTCGGACGCGTGCTGCGCATGGACGGCGCGAGTGCGCCGCGTGCGGTGCGCGCGGTGCTGTCGGTATTGCCGCTCGATACTTTTGTCGATGACCCCGCGGGCCGCATGGAAGTGGTCGGCGACGCCGCCACGCTTCCGGCCGTACAGCGCGAGGCACAACGCGAAGTGGACGACGCCGAAGGCCGTGCGTTGCCGTTCGCATCCGTCGAGCGTTTCGCTTTTTATGAACGTGCCAGACAGGCTTTTTGTGTGATCGCGACGGGCGAAGCGCGCGGTTATGGCTGCTTCATCTTCAAGAAGGGCGTGCTGCTTGCACCCGATGTACCCGAAGCTTCGAACGGAGGCGCGCGATGAAGAGCGTCGTCATTCTCGGCATCTACGTGACGGACCTCGCGTTTCGTGCACAGCGCATGCCCTTGCTCGGCGAGACCGTCGCGGGCTCCGCGTTCAAGATGGGGCCCGGCGGCAAGGGCTCAAATCAGGCGGTGGCCGCCGCGCGCGCAGGTGCGGACGTGATCTTCTGCACGCGCATCGGCGCGGATGCATTCGGTGACATCGCGCAGGCCACCTGGGCCGCCGAAGGCATCACGTCGCGGGCCACGGTCATGCAGGATGCCGCCACGGGCGCCGCGCACATCTACGTCGATGAAAACACCGGCGGCAACGCGATCATCGTGGCAGCGGGCGCTGCGGGCACGCTCGTGCCCGAGGACGTGGAAGCTATCGAAGCAGACATCGCGGGCGCGGGCGTGTTCGTCACGCAACTGGAACAGCCGATTCCGGCCGCACGACGCGGGCTGGAACTCGCGCGCAAGCATGGCGTGATCACCGTGTTCAACCCGGCCCCGGCGCTGCCGCTGACCGACGACATCTATCCGCTGTGCGACTACATCACGCCGAACGAGACCGAAGCGGCGGCATTGACGGGAGTCGAAATCACGTCGGTCGATGACGCGCGGCGTGCCGCCGACGTGCTGCTCGACAAGGGCGCGCGTGCCGTGATTGTGACGCTGGGTGAAGCGGGCGCGCTGCTGCATACGGCGCAGGAATCGACGCTCGTGCCGGCCTTCAACTGTGGCCGCGTGGTGGAAACAGCGGGCGCGGGCGATGGCTTCACCGGCGGCTTCGCGGCAGCGCTCGCACGCGGCGACAGTCCGCTCGATGCAGTGCGTTTCGGTTGCGCGCTTGCGAGCCTTTCGGTCACGCGGCCGGGCACGGCGCCATCGATGCCGCGTCTCGACGAAATCACCGCGGTGCTCGAGCAAAGGAGCGTCACGCAATGAAAGGTGCGAAGTGGCTCGCTGACCGCCAGTTCAATTTCCTGATCGGCGTGAACATCCTGGTGGTGCTGGTGGCCACAGCGATGTCGCACGGTCAGTTTCTCGACATCGACAATCTTCAGTCGATGGGCGGACAACTGCCCGAGCTCGGCCTGCTCGCGCTCGGCATCATGCTCTCGATGGTCTCGGGCAACGGCGGCATCGACCTGTCGGGTGTGGGACTCGCGAATCTCTCGGGCATGGTCGCGGCGCTGTTGCTGCCGCACATGGTCTCCGCCGATGATTCCCCCGCGCTCTATACCGGCGTGTTCGTATGCATTGTCGTCGTCATGGGCTTGCTTGGCGGCCTGTTGAACGGCGTGGTAATCGCAAAGCTCAGGCTCACGCCGATTCTCTGCACGCTCGGCACGCAACTGCTGTTCACGGGCATTGCGGTGGTGCTGAGCAACGGGGCATCGGTGCGGGTCGAATACGTCGATCCGTTGTCGAATATCGGCAACGGCACCTTCCTGCAAGTGCCCATCGCGCTGTGGATCTTCATCGCGGCCGTGCTGGTGCTCGGCTGGGTCCTGAAGCGCACGCCTTTCGGCCTGCGTCTGTACCTGATGGGCACGAACCCGAAAGCCGCGTTCTATGCGGGCATTCCGCGCGCGCGCATGCTGATTGTCACGTATGGATTGTGCGGCGTGCTCGCTTCGCTTGCGGGACTGATCAGCGCGACGCATACGTCCAGCGCCAAGTGGGATTACGGCAACTCATATCTGCTTATCGCGATCCTGATCGCCGTGATGGGCGGCGTGAATCCGGCGGGCGGTTATGGGCGCATCGTCTGTGTGTTCCTTGCGGCGACCGTGCTGCAATTCCTGTCGAGTCTGTTCAACCTGCTCGGCGTATCGCAGTTTTTCGGCGATTGCGCATGGGGCTTTCTGCTGCTCGCATCGCTCGCCTTCGCAGGCGGTGAACGCGTGCGCGCGATCTTCGGCATCGGCGGGGCTGCACCCAAAAGCAAAGTGCCGCCGCCTGCATCGACCGGACGTTAGTGTTGCGTGTGACATATCAAAGAAGCCAATTCAATCGATACCTGAAGGAGACAACGCAATGAAGCTCAACAAACTCGCCACCGCGCTGACCGCGGTTGCACTCGCCGCAGGCGCCATCGCGGCGGCGCAGGCCGCGACCAACGAGACCATCGTGACGGTCGTCAAGGTGACCGGCATCAACTGGTTCAATCGCATGGACGAAGGCGTAAAGGAGTTCGGCAAGGACAACCCGAACATCAACGCCTATCAGACGGGACCGGGCCGCGCGGATGCCGCGCAGCAGCTCAAGATCATCGAGGATCTGATTGCGAAGAAGGTCACGGCCATTGCCGTGGTCCCCTACGATCCGCCTACGTTGGAGCCTGCGCTCAAGAAAGCGATGGACCGCGGCATCAAGGTCGTGACGCATGAAGCGGACAACGCGAAGAACACGATGGTCGACATCGAAGCCTTCGACAACACCGCGTACGGTGCGGGCCTGAACGAACGGCTCGCAAAGTGCATGGGCCAGCAGGGCAAGTGGGCGGTGCTGGTCGGCTCGCTCGGCAGCCGTTCGCAGGTGCAATGGGCTGATGGCGGCATCGGCAATGCGAAGGCCAAGTATCCGAAGATGGATCTCGTCGAGCCGAAGCTCGAAACCAACAACGACGGCGAGCGTGCCTATCAGGTCGCCAAGGAAGTCTTGCGCAAGCATCCGGACCTGACGGGCTTCCAGGGATCGTCGTCGCTGGATGTGATCGGCATCGGCCGCGCGGTGGAAGAGGCGGGCAAGGTCGGCAAGATCTGCGTGTACGGCACGGGCCTGCCGACGGAAGCCGCGAAGTTCCTCGAGAGCGGCGCGGTCAACGGCATCGCGTTCTGGGATCCGAAGCTCGCGGGACTGGCGATGAACAAGGTCGCGCAGATGCTCGTCGAGGGCAAGGAAGTTCAGAACGGCGCTGACCTCGGCATCACCGGCTACAACAAGGTAACGGTCACGAAGGGCCCGGGCAAGGGCGTGATCGTGCGCGGCACCGGCTGGGTCGATGTCGACAAGACGAACTACAAGCAATACAACTTCTGATGTGACGTGCGCGGCGCGCTTTTGCGGAAGCGCGCCGCTCGCCCCGGACAGACATGACCACCACGACACCGCTTCTCGAAGTCGTCAACATCCACAAGCGCTTTACCGGCGTGTATGCGCTGCGTGGCGTGAGCCTCGCGTTCGAACGCGGGCAGATCTATCACTTGCTGGGCGAGAACGGCTGCGGCAAGAGCACGCTCATCAAGATCATCTCGGGCGCGCAGCCGCCGGACGAAGGCGAACTCGTGATCGAGGGCGCGCGTCATAGCAAGCTCTCGCCGCTCGAATCGCTGTCGGCGGGTATCGAGACCGTCTATCAGGATCTGTCGTTGCTGCCGAACATGAGCGTCGCGGAGAACGTGGCGCTGATCGCGGAGCTTGCCACGCATCAGGGCAAGCTGGCGCGTACCTTCGACCGCCGCGCGCTCGCGCAAACCGCGGCGCGCGCGCTCGAAGCAGTGGGCCTGCCGGGCGACGCAGCGTTCCAGAAAACGCTCATCGAACAATTGCCGCTCGCGACGCGTCAGCTCGTTGCCATCGCGCGGGCCATTGCCAGCGAGGCGAAGTTCGTCATCATGGACGAGCCGACCACTTCGCTCACGCAGAAGGAAGTGGACAATCTGATTGCCGTGCTCGCGCGGCTGCGTGCGGACGGCGTGGCCGTGCTGTTCGTGAGCCACAAGCTGGATGAATGCTATGCGATCGGCGGTGAGGTGATCGTGTTGCGCGACGGCCAGAAAATGGCGCAAGGGCCGATCGAGCAATATACGAAAGCGCAGATCAGCGAACTCATGACGGGCAAGCATCTTTCGACCGAGCGATATCGCGCGGAAGGCGAGGACAGTGCGCAGCATGTGGTGCTGGACGTGCAGGCGCTCGGCCGCAAGGGCCAGTTCGCGGATGTTTCGTTCAAGCTGCACAAAGGCGAAATTCTGGGCGTGACCGGCTTGCTCGATTCGGGCCGCAATGAACTCGCGCGGGCACTGGCCGGCGTGGCGCCCGCCGATCACGGCAGCGTCACGCTCGACGGCATGCGCGTGCGCCTGCACTCTCCCGCCGACGCGAAGATGCAGCGCATCGGCTATGTGCCCGAAGATCGTCTCAACGAGGGCCTGTTCCTCGACAAGCCGATTCGCGACAACGTCGTCACTGCGATGATCGCGAGTCTGCGCGACCGTTTCGGGCAGATCGACCGCAAGCGCGCGCAGGAACTCGCGGAGCGCACGGTCAAGGACCTGCAGATAGCGACACCGGATGTGGACAAGCCGGTGCAGTCGCTTTCAGGCGGCAACCAGCAGCGCGTGCTGATCGGCCGGTGGCTGGCCATCGATCCACGCGTGCTGATCCTGCATGGCCCGACCGTGGGTGTGGACGTGGGCTCGAAGGACATCATCTATCGCATCATGCAGCGGCTCTCGAAGGAGGGCATCGGCATCATCCTGATCAGCGACGACCTGCCGGAATTGCTGCAGAACTGCGACCGCATCCTGATGATGAAGAAGGGCCGCATTGCGAGCGAATATCGCGCGGACCGGCTCGATGAAGCCGGTCTCTACCACGCGCTACTATCAGAGGCAGCATGAGCATGAGCGAATCCATCCGCCGCACGGGGAGCGAGACGATGCCGCAGCACGTGGCCGAAGTCGCACCGCGTGTGCGCAAGGGCAATCTTTACGCGCAGCTGATGCGCAATCCGGAGTGGTTCACAGTCGGGCTGATCGTAGTGACGTGTCTGGTCGTGGGCGGCCTCAACCCGCGCTTCTTCCAGTTCGCGACGCTGTTCGACATGCTGCATTCCGCCACCACCGTTTCGCTCTTCGCGCTCGGAACGCTGGTGGTGCTGGCCTCGGGCGGCATAGACGTGTCGTTTACGGCGATTGCAGCGCTCACGATGTATTCGATCACCAAGGCCGTGTTCGCCTGGTGGCCCGATTGTCCATTCGCGCTGATCCTGCTGGCGGGCGCCATTGGCGGCGTGATCCTTGGCATAGTCAATGGCATGCTCGTGCACCGGCTGAAGGCGCCGTCGCTGATCGTGACCATCGGTACGCAATATCTGTTTCGCGGCTTGTTGCTGACTTTCGTTGGCACGCAGTTCTTCATGAACATTCCGCACAGCATGGATACCTTCGGGCGTCTGCCGCTTTTCTTCTATCACACGTCCGATGGCCTGCGCGCCGTGCTGCCGGTTTCAGTGCTGGCGCTGGTGATTGCCGCGGTGGTCACGTGGTGGCTGCTGAACCGGACGATGATGGGCCGGGGTGTGTATGCAATGGGCGGCTCGCTCGCCATCGCGGAACGGCTCGGCTACAACCTGCGTGCGATCCATCTGTTCGTGTTCGGCTATACGGGTCTGCTGGCGGGCGTGGCGGGCATTCTCCACGTTTCGACCAACCGCCTCGCGAACCCGTTCGATCTCGTCGGCACGGAACTGGATGTGATCGCCGCGGTGATCCTGGGCGGTGCGCGCATTACCGGGGGCACGGGTACGGTGGCAGGCACGCTGCTCGGCGTGGTGCTGGTGACGCTCATCAATAGCGTGCTGATTCTGATCGGCGTGCCGAGCACGTGGCAGAAGGTGATCATCGGCGCGTTCATTCTGGTGGCGGGGACGTTGTTTGCGCTGGGGCGCAGGCAGTAGGTCTGCAGGCCTCTGGGGATCTTTTCACGGCTGGCGTTGAGCGACGGACTTTGAAATCCGAAATGAAAAAGGCTCGTTCAAAAACTGAACGAGCCTTTTCGATTTTTAGCGGAATGCGGCTTTCCAATTAAAAGCGGAACGTCGCTTTCGGCTTTTAATCGGAAACCGGGGTCAGGTACGCGCGCGCTGCGTCTGTCCTTCTTCCGTGATGACTGAATCGAACTCCGAAAGCTGCGAGAAGCGCACGGCCTTGACCTTGCCGAACTTGCTCGCATCGACGACAAGATGCCGCTCGACCGCGCTCGCCATGGCTGCCTGCTTGATGGCCACTTCGTGGAAATTCCAGCAGGTCACGCCGCGCGCTTCATCGACCCCGCCCGCCGACATGAACGCCTTGTTGATGCCCATGCGCCGCAAGGTTTCGACGCTTTCGTCGCTCGCGAACGATTCCGACGAAGGCACATAGACGCCGCCGAGCAGGATCATGCGCACGTTGGGCTTGCGCCGCAGGATTTCTGCGACGTTCAACGAATAACACACCACCGTGAGATGCATCTCCATCGGGATCTGCCGTGCAAGTGTGGTCAGGGTCGTGCCGCAGTCGATGAAGATGGTTTCGCTGTCGACCAGCAGCCGCGCCGCATGGTTCGATGCGATTGCCTTGGCTTGCGCGAAGTGATCTTTTTCTTCCTCGATGGTGTAGCCCGCGTTCGGCACGTCGGCCGCGCTGACAATATAGCCGCCGAGATAAGTGAACTGATGCGGATGGGCCGCGATGTCGCGGCGTACCGTCATTTCCGAGACGCCGAGCAACGCGGCCGCATCGCGCAGACGCATCACATTTTGTTTTACAAGCGCGCCGGAGAGGGTGCGCAAGCGGTCGTTTTTGGCCATCGGGGCGGCGCGACAGGGCGCAGTGAGGCGGGCGGCTATCGCACGGAGAGTGTTAGATATTGGTCGTTCGTTGAAAGGATTATAACAACGCAAGCCGCGCTTTTTGCGGCTTGCCTGCATTGGAGCGGGTAAATCCCGAGACGGTCAGCGGGCGCGTGAATAGCGCACCCAGACCACGTCACGATCCAGTTTCTCGACCGATTCCAGTTTCAGATAGGCCGGCTTCTTCCATTGCTCCATCGATACTTCGAAAGAGGACGTGTGCGCCTCGCGACCGTCGACGAGCGGAATCAGCAGCACGCTGACCTCGTCGGCGAGGCCTGCATTGACGAACGCGCCGGACACATGGCCGCCGCCTTCGACGATCAGCTTGCCGACCTTTAATTCGCGCGCGAGCGTATCGACGACCCGTTTCAGTTCGATGTCTTCCTTGCCGCCGAATACATACGACGCGCCGATCGATTGCAGATATGCGAGGTAGTCATCTTCGACGCTCTCTGCCACCACTTCGACGACGTGCGAATCCAGCGCCGTGCTGCTCTTCCACGCGACGCGTCCCTTGGGATCGATCGAAATGGCGTACTGACTCGCGTTGCGGTCGGCGAAATGATCGGTGCGGGGAATCGGACCTTTTGCCATGCCGAGCGGATAGTCGCGGTCCTTGCCGTGCGAGATTTCCTGCATCGTGACGCGGCCGCAGACCCAGGCATCCGCCTTGAAACTCGCGGCGGTTTCCTCATAAGTGGGCGATGCGTAATCGAGGTTCCAGTTGTCGGTGAGACTGCGGCCGTCAATCGACGACATCATGTGGCAGACGATGTACATGCGGTTCTCCAGTGCGTGAGAGCAGATGAACCTTGGGTGCAAGCACCGTGCCGCGTACGTTTTGTTCCGATAAAAAACGTAATGGCCGCCAGCGAATTTTGCTCAAACACGCGACAATCCCCGGCTGCCGCGATTTTTTTTCACTCTGGATTCACTTTTTCGTCATGTCAGATCTCGCCAGTTCTCTCCCACGCCGTACCGACATCGATCCGAAGCCGCTCGGCATCGCCGCGCTGCTGATCGTGCTCGGCGTGCTGTATCTCGGCCAAACCGTCGGGGCGCGTCAGGCCGCGTTGTACGCGGTCGGCGCGCTGCTCGGCGTCACGCTCTATCACGCCGCGTTCGGCTTCACGTCGGCCTGGCGCGTCTTCATCGCCGATGGTCGCGGAGCCGGACTGCGCGCGCAAATGCTGATGCTCGCGGTCGGTGTCGCACTGTTCTTCCCCGCGCTGGCAGCCGGCTCGCTGTTCGGCATGCCGGTCACGGGACTGGTGTCGCCGGCGGGGACATCGGTGGTGGTGGGCGCCTTCCTGTTCGGTATCGGCATGCAACTCGGCGGCGGCTGCGCGTCGGGCACCCTTTATACGGTCGGCGGCGGCAGCACGCGGATGATCGTGACGCTGGTCGCGTTCATCGCCGGGTCGGTCATCGGTACCGCGCACATGCCGTTCTGGACCTCGATGCCGCAACTGCAGCCCGTCTCGCTAGTCAAGACGTTGGGCGCAGGGCCTGCGCTCGCGCTCAACTGGCTCGTCTTCGCGTTGATCGCCGCGCTGACGGTGGTGATCGAGAAGCGCCGTCATGGCAGGCTCGTCGCGGCGCACGTGCAACCGGCGCACACGTCGCCGTGGCTGCATGGTCCGTGGCCGCTGATGGTGGGCGGCATTGCGCTCGCTGTGCTCAACTTTGCAACGCTGGCGCTGTCGGGACGGCCGTGGGGTATCACGTCGGCGTTTGCGCTGTGGGGCGCGAAGGCGTCGGCAATGATGGGTGTCGATACCGCCAGCTGGCCGTACTGGATGAGCAAGGCCAACGCAGCCGCCCTGGCCGCGCCGATTTCACGCGATGTGACGTCGGTGATGGACATCGGCATCGTGCTCGGCGCCATGCTTGCCGCCGCGCTCGCGGGCCGCTATGCGCCTGTGTGGCGCGTGCCGCTGCGCTCGCTGGTGGCGGCCATCGTCGGTGGCCTGTTGCTCGGCTATGGCGCGCGGCTGGCCTATGGCTGCAATATCGGCGCGTACTTCAGCGGCATCGTGTCGGGCAGCCTGCACGGCTGGTTGTGGCTCGTCGCTGCGTTCTTCGGCAACGTTCTGGGCACGCGCCTGCGCCCGATGTTCGGTCTCGAAGTGGAACGCGTGCGGCCGACTTCCTGCTGATTGTTTTCTGCAAGCGCGGCCGTTCTTGCGGTCGCGCATCTCAGTCGTCCAGCCGCGCCTGCCGGAACAGCAGATACGCGGCGATGCCCTGCATGACGACCGCGGCATAGACCAGCTTCCTGCCGAGCATGTCGGTCCACATCGAGTCGAAATATTCCGGATTGAGGGCGATGACGGCGCAGCCGGGCAGCAAGGCTAACAGCGCGGGCATCCAAGCAACTGCGCGGGGGCTGGTCGACGCTTGCTCGTCCGGTTCGAGGTCGCGCAGGCTCGACGCCATGCGATCGAGCACTCGCTCCGAGCCTCCGCCGAATTTCATCGAAACCTGCAGCACCGCGCCGATCAGTTCAAATTCCTGAACGCGATACGTGCGCGCGGCTGCCGCCAGCGCCTGATCGATGTTTGCGTCGATGCGAAATTGTGGAACGGCCCGTTCCAGGCATGCGGAAAGCGGCGCCTGCATGCTCGCGGCGGCTGCCTGGAACGCGGCCGGGATGCTGTGACCCGTATCGACCCGGCGCGTGATCCCTTCGAGGAACGCAGGCAACTGGCGCACGATATGCCGCTGGCACTGCCGCGCACGCCATGCGAGCCACGCGTAGCACGTCAGCGACGAGGCTGCGAGGGCAAGGGCCGCCGCCAAGGGCGCATCGCGCGTGATGCACAAAATGGCGACTGCCCCGGTGACGACCGCCCATAGCGCCAGCGCCAGGCCGGGATGCCGTACGTTGGAGCGGTGCATCTGATCGTCGAGTTCGCGCAACAGGCGAGCGGGCGGCGTCATGCAACGACCGAGGATGCGCTTCGCGAGCCGTGCGTCGTGCCTGAGCGCGCCACAGACCCACGTCATGACGGCGCTCGCCGCGCACAGCATGGCGAGCGTGAAGACCAACACGATTCCAGTGGGCACCGAAGCCTCCGGCCAATGAGCAGCGGCCCGCAAGCGGGCGATTTGTGTAATCGATCAGGCTGCGGTACACGTCTCCCCGAGGTCGCGCGTTTCACCGTGATGCAAGGCCTGTCGATGTGGACGATACCGGCGATCGTCTCCGCGATCTGTTTTCTCACGCTCATTTCCACGCGCCGAAATCCGGCGTTTCCCGCCAGCTCGAAAAAAAGTGGCGGGATGGCCGGGACGGGCACGCTCAATACAACTGGTACGAGAAAGTCGCATTCACGCGCGGACTACGTGACGGGCTTTCGATCGGCGCATCGCCGATGGCCCGCGCCAACGACAAATCGATGCTGTAGTGCTTCGCATCCGATACGCGAAATCCCACGCCCACCGACGAGAGCCGGCGCGGATTCGGCGTGCCGCCATGCAGGTAGACGCGTGCGGCGTCGATCGATGCATACGGCGTGAGCGTTTTCAGCCAGGTCCATTCGAGCGCGATCGGACGGTTCAGCTCGAACGATGCACCCCAGCCCGAATCGCCCGACACTTCGCCCGGCTGATAACCGAGCGCGAAACGTTGGGCGCCGAACGCAATCTGCTCGGACGTGGGCAGCGTGTCGGGCGAGAACTGACCTGTTGTCGAGATCACCGAGCCGATCTTCCACGGCCATTCATTGGTCTGCGAGAAGCTCGCGCCGGTGCGCAGGAATGTAAGCGACACCGGGTTCGTCAGCGCCAGGCCGGTGATGTTGGTTTCGGCCGATTTCGAGGCGCCGAGGATGTTCATTGCCTTCGCCACGTTCAGGCTGGCGCGGCGCGTCATGCCGGTGTCGATGCCGGTGTAGTCGAGCGACAGTTGCGCCACGCGAATCTGCGAGCGGTTCGTGAGCTGCGGATTGCTCGCCACCGCCATGTTCTTCAGGCGATCTTCGTCGTGAGTGGCATAGACGCTCGCGGTGCCGAGCACGCTGCGCTTGTTGCTCAGCACGAATGGATAGACCGCCGAGAAGGCGAGCTTGTCGTTGATGACCGTGCGCTCGATGTACGACGGCAGGCCCGGGTTGTCGACCGGATGACCGTAGTAATGCGAGGCGTCCACCTTGAACGCGAGGCCGTCGGCGCCCACGGGCACCATCGCGTTGATGCCGTAGTAAGTCTGGTCGTTGCGTCCCGGGGGCGCGAGTGCCGATGCGGTGATCGATTCGCCCAGGCCGAGCAGACCGTTCTCGGTGGCGCTGAAAATGCCCTGCACGCCTGGATGATTCACGTCGATGCCGCTCGACAGATTGAAACGCTTGCGCGTGACGTTGAGTTCGAGCGTCGTCTTGCCGTCGGTGTTCTGCGGCGGTGCGATGGTGGCGTCGATCTTCGCGCCGGGAATCATGCCGAGCAGGTTAATCGTGCGTTCGAAGGTGCTTTGACGCAGCGGGCGGTCCGTGGCGATATGCTGCGCGACCGCGCGAATCCGCTTTTCCAGGTTGCCGGGTTCGCCCTTGATCCTGATGTCGGCCACGTAGCCTTCGACGATCGTCACACGCACGACGCCGTTCTCGAAGGCCTGCGCGGGCACGAACGCGAACGACAGCGCATAGCCCCGCTCCTTGTAGAGCGCGGTGACGCCGTTGGCCGTTTCCATCAGCTGCGCGATCGTGATGTCGGTGCCGACGAGGCTCTTGAAGCGTTGCGCGACTTCCTCGAAGGGCAGGCACTTCACACCTTCGATCTGGATCGATTGTGGCGTGATGTGCCGCGCGAGCAAGTCCTGCAGTTGTTGCTGCGGCGCCTGCACCTCGACTTCGACCGCCGGCGCGCGTGCCGGCGCGTTGACCTGAGGCAGGGCTTCGAGCGGATTGCCGCCGACACTCGGGCGCGGCGCGTTCTGCGCATGCGCGGCGTGGACGAACGCAAGCGCCGCCGCGACTGCGGCCGCTTTCCAGTTGAACATTTTTTTAGCTTGGATCGTGATTGGTTTTTTTTGCAACGCACGGCCCAGGTGCCGCGCGCCGAACGCATCTTGTGGCGTCCGACGTGCGGGGAACCGGGCCGCTGTGCGCCGTTGCCTTACTTCTTGATTCCGCCGCCGCCGAGGACGCTGCCGAGCGTCGACGTCAGGCCGCCGAGCAGGCCCGTCGAGCCGCTCGTGCCACCCGAGGTGGTGCTCGCCGTGAGCGTCGTCGTCGCCGAGACGGTCGAGGTCGTGGTCGAGGTGGTGGTTGCGGTTGCCGGGACCGGCGCGGCCATCGTCATGGTTGCGGGCGCGGCCGGCGTCTTCACGCCGGTCGTGACCGTGCTGACGAGCGATGTGACCGGCGCGAGGGCGCCCGCCACTGCCGTCGAGCCGGTGACAGCCGACACCGCGCCCGTCACCGTCGATACCGCGCCATTGACAACGCCCGTGGCCGCGCTGACCACCGGCGCCGTGCCGGTTGCCGTGGTCACGCCGGACACGACACCGCTGATCGCAGAAGGCATCGAAGTCGCCGGCGTGCCGCCGACGAGCGTGCTCGCCGATGCCACCGTGGTGCCCGTCGCCGAGACGAGCGAGCCCACGCCCGTCGCAACCGGATTGCCACTGGCGGACAGTTTCTGGCCGCCGCTGACGAGGCCCGCGCCGACGTTCGACAGCAGCGTGGAGACGGGCGCGCCGAGGCCGGTCGCGGCGCCCACGGTCTGCGTCGTCGTGCTGACGAGCGAGGTGATCGGCGTGATGGTCGTGCTGACCTGTTGTGTCAACTGCTGCACGGGGGCGCTCGTGAGCGCGGTCGTCAGATTGCCGCCCAACTGGTTCACGCCCGTGCCGACGCCGCTGACCAGCGCGCCGACCGGCGTCGTCACGGCGGCGAGCGGGGCGAGCGCGCCGGTGTTCAAACTCGTCACGGCATTGCCGCCGCTCGTGACCGCGTCGCCGATGCGCTGCACGACGCCGCCGACGCTCGCCACGGTCGTGCCGACCGGATTGGTCGTCGCGCCGATCGAACCGATGCCGTTGCCGACGCCATTGCCGAGCGTCGTCACTGCCGCGCCCAGGTTCGAGACGACGCCGCCGAGGTTCTTCGTGGTGTTGTCGCCGAGACCGATCGGCTTCGTGTCGCCGAGCGCGTTGCCGCGATCCGTTACCGTGCCGCCCGCAGCCGTCACGATGTTGCTCGTCTTGTCGACGACCTGCGCGATCGGCTGTGCTGTCGGACCGTTCTTGATGACGGGCGTGCCACCGCCGTCGCCGCCGGTGTCCTTGCCGCCATTGCCACCATTGCCGCCGTTGCCGGCCGTGGTGGTGACCGGCGTTACCGGCGTGCCGGCATCGTTGCCGCCGGTGCTGGTTTCGAGCGTTGTGCCGTTGCCCTCGGTGCCGGCCATGCCGGACGAGTCACGCGCGCCGGAGGCGGAGGAACCATTGGCGCCGGTAGTGCTCGCCGTATGATTCGCCGTTCCGCCGGTCGATTTGTTGACGGAGCCCGAACCGCCGCAGGCCGACAACGCGAGGAGTGCCGCTACCGCCCCGGCCAGGGCGGTCATGCGGATGGTTTCGCTATGAAACGTAAGTGTCTTCATTTCTCAGAGATATCTGGTTATGTTTGCTGCACCGATTTTTTCCCGACATACGTTGAAAAAAAACGGCGGACTGCGTAAAAGCACGAATATCGGGACCAGTTGATCCTTAATGACGTGCTGAGATAACCGCCAGCCTGTCTGTGCTATTTCCACAGGCGAGCGCGGTCCCCCGCGACTTGTGATCGCGGTTTGCCCGAAGGCGAGTTAATTTGCGATATGCGCGTTGAAGCGAATCAAACGCCTTTTAGCGCGGTCGAGATATTCTGGAAGGTGGATTTGAGCTGATCCGCCACGTCGCCCACGGCAGTCATGATGCCAAGAGCCAGCACACCGGCAATGAGTCCGTACTCGATGGCGGTGATGCCGCGTGTGTCTGCGAGATAGCGCTTGAAGACGCGTTTCATGATGTTCCTCGGTTTTTCCAATCACCGGGCCATCGGTCAGCGGGAGGCGCGACAAGCGTATCCGGCTTGCTTGCAAGGACGGGTCCATCTTGCGGGGCGCTTCTCGCTGGCCGATGCCTGGCGTTTGCTCTCAGGTTCTGTTTTTAATCTTCCCGTGTGCCCGGGTGAGAAGCCCTGTTCCGCATTTTTCCGGAATGCGTTCCGCTAAAAATTGGAACAGGTACTTCTTAAGCATGTTATCGACGCGCCTTTGTCCGGCCTGAGCCCGGCTTTTGCAAATCTTTAATCTTTTTTTTGTACGAAGTAACTTCTTCTCCATAAGCACGGGTCAGTGCGCAGATGATCAGGGTTTTCAGGCTTGCCATTTCGCGCCTGGAAGTCTAGGAAGATGCATCGACGTTCCGGGTAAAAGCACCGGGAGACTTTCGTTGAGCAAACAGAAACCCGCTCGGCATGCCGCAAAAGAGAAACACGAACGCTTATGCGAGAATTCGGTCCATGAAAAAAATCCAGCTCCTCATCCTCTCGCTGGCGCTCGCGGCGCTCAGCCCGCTGGCTCACGCCAGCTTCGCGGAGGGCGCCCATGAATTCAAGGAAGACGTCAAATCGGCCGGGCGCCAGACGAGCCATGCAGCCCGCGACGCGGCGCACGCCATCGGTCAGGGTGCGAAAACGGCGGGACACGCCGTCGCAGACACCTTGAAACGCGGCTCTCACGCCACTAAAAAATGGCTCACGGGCGATAGTGAGTAGTCGCGTCGTCGGAACAATTCACGCCGGTTTTTAAGCGTCGCATGACAAGTCTCGACGCAGGTTAATAATAAGCGTTATCATTTACGTCACTTTGCTGGCTCATCGGGCCGGAGCCGGGCAGCGTGCGTCGTCATCACGCAGCGCGCCTGGAAAGCGGCGACATCAGCAGTTCCAGTCACGCATCCGGGCTCGATCGAAGCCCGATCATCTCACCCACAGCCTTGAAACCGCGCAGTGCGATCCGGCGTTCCGGTTCGATTCGCGTGGGCGCAGTGGCGCGAACGTATCCAAGGAACTGAGTTGAAGACACACGCCACAGCGGGCGGGACGGGACTCCCCGCAGCAATCGGCAAACACGGGCCGCTGATCTCCCGCATCGTTGCCGCAATTCTGGGCGGCTATGCGCTCGCTTCCCTCACGAGCGTCGCGGCGCTCGTTCTGCCGATGAGCAAGCCCCAAGCGGTGCTCACCGGCATGCTCGCGAGTTTCATCGTGTATGTGTGCGCGGTGATCTGGGTGTTCGCCGTGCGCAGCGCGCGGCGCGCCTGGGGCGGTCTGGTGATCGCGGCGCTGCCGTTACTGCTTGCGTCGTGGAGCGTGTGGTCCGGAGGAAGCGCATCGTGAAGGCCACGCATGACGCTCAACCGCGAGCACGCGGCATTCGCCAGACCATGTCGGACCTGCATACATGGGCGGGTCTGCTGGCCGGCTGGATTCTTTATGCGATGTTCCTGACCGGCACCGTCAGTTACTTCAAGGACGAGACCTCGCAATGGATGCGCCCCGAGCAGCCGCATCAGCGCGCCTTGCCCGATCCCGCACAGGTCGCGCAGCGCGTGACGACGACTCTCGGCTCGATCGCCGCCGGCAGTCCGCAGTGGAGCTTCGGATTGCCGGATGAGCGCACCAGTGTGATCGACTCCTTCTGGCGTGCGCCGCCCAAGGCGAACGGCAGGCGCGCATTCGAGGAGGCGAGCTTCGATCCGGCCACGGGCGAGCGCAGCAGCGCGCGCAAGACGCTCGGCGGCGAATTTTTTTATCGCTTCCATTTCCAGTTTTATTACGTGCCGGTGCTCTGGGGCCGCTGGCTCGCAGGCCTGTGCGCGATGTTCATGCTCGTCGCGATCGTGAGCGGCGTCATCACGCACAAAAAAATCTTTACCGATTTCTTCACGTTCCGCTGGGGCAAGGGCCAGCGTTCCTGGCTCGACGCGCATAACGCACTCTCGGTCTTCGGCCTGCCGTTCCACGCGATGATCACCTACACCGGTCTCGTCACGCTGATGGCGATGTATATGCCATGGGGCGCGCAGACCGCGTTCAAGACGCCGGCGGAACGGCAGGAGATGATGTCGCAGTTGAGCGCGTTCATCCAGCCCGGCAAGCCGTCCGGGCAGAAGGCCGCGCTTGCGCCCGTCGATGCCATGGTGCGCGAAGCCGAAGCGCGCTGGGGCCGCGACAAGGTCGGACGCGTGACCATCACCAATCCGGGCGACAGCACGGCGCGCGTAGCGGTTTCACGCGGCGAGGCGCAACGCGTGTCGATGAGTCCGCAGTATCTGCTTTTCGATGGCGTGAGCGGCAAGCTCATCGACGTGAAGGATCATGTCGGCGGCGCGGCTGAAACGCGCGGCGTGCTTTATGCGCTGCATCTCGGACGCTTCAGCGATCTGCAGTTGCGCTGGCTGTACTTCATCGTGAGCCTCGCGGGTACGGCAATGGTCGGCACAGGGCTGGTCATGTGGACCGTCAAGCGCCGTCAGAAGCTGCCCGATCCGGCGCGTCCTTACTTCGGCTTCCGTCTGGTCGAGCGCTTCAATATCGCGAGCATTGCGGGGCTCTCGGTTGCCATGACGAGCTTCCTGTGGGGCAACCGGCTGCTGCCGGTGGGCATCGCCGCGCGCGATGAAGCGGAGATCAACGTGTTCTTCACGGTATGGGCCGCGACCTTGCTGTACGCGATGATGCGTCCGGCCAAACGCGCGTGGATCGAACTGCTGTGGCTTGCCGCTGCAATGCTTGCGCTGCTGCCCGTGCTCAATGCGCTGACCACGGACCGTCCGCTCTGGCGCAGCATCGCGCAAGGCGACTGGGTCTTCGCGGGCTTCGATCTCATGATGCTGGCTTTCGCGCTGCTGCACGCCGCGCTGGCGCGGCGTGTCACACATCATCGTCCGCGCGTGAAGGCTTTGCGAAAGGAAGCGCCCGCGCGCGTGATGACCGCCGAGCGCGAAGAGGAGAATGCATGATGCACCTCCTGACCTTCCTGTTCTGCCTGATCGCCTTCGCGTGTCTGGCCGCTTCAATGGACCGCCACCAGCAAGCCGTATGGGGCCGCGAATGGTCGCCGCGAACGTCGCGTGGCTTGCGAATTACCGGGTGGTGCGGGCTGGTGCTCGCATTGCGCCTGATCGTCGATCAGGACGGATGGGCGCTCGGACTCGTTCGTTACAGCGGCTTGACGAGCCTGGCCGCAGGCATCGTATTCGGCTCGCTCATCATGTGGCAAAGACGCGCTGCGTCTTGACAGCCCAGGCATGCCTTCCTAGCATCAAGCGGTACTCGAGGGATCCACGCTGACACACAAGGAGACGCTTGATGAAGGATCGGGATGCGCACCGCACGATGCGTCGACGCGTGCTTGCTTCACTGGGCGCCGGCGCGCTTGCGACGCTGGGCTTCGAGCAAACGGCACATGCCGCTGCGCCCAAGCTCGAAACCGTCGCCACGTTCGACGATGACTTCCGCTTGGTCGGCATCGGTGTATCGAAGCAGGGTCGCGTGTTCGCGACCGCGCCTTCGTCCGTGAAGCGCTCGCGCTACAGCATGGTCGAGGTCGATCCGGACACCGGCGCACTCACGCCCTTTCCGGATGAAAGCTGGAACGTGTTCAAGCCGGATGAAGACGGTGCGCATCAATGGATCTCGCTTCAGGCGCTATGGGTCGACGAGCACGATCATCTCTGGGCGCTCGACTCGTCATTGCCTTCGGTGGATCAGACACGTCAGCCGCCGAAACTCGTCGAGTTTGATCTCGCCACGCGCAAGATCGTGCGTCAGTTCGATTACGGCAAGCTCGTCACGCCGAAGGATTCGCTCAACGACATACGCGTCGATCACACGCATGGCTTCGCGTACATCAGCAACGCGGCCAATCAGGGCGGCGTAGTGGCGACGAACCTCCGGAGCGGCGCTTCACGGCTGCTGCTTGCAGGCGATCGTTCGAGCGTGTCGGATCCCGCACAACATCTGATGTTCGGCGACCAGCCCGCCCGCAAGCTCGACGGCAGCGTGCTGGTGCTGCAAACCGACGGCATCGCGCTGTCGCCGGAACGCAAGTGGCTGTACTACCGGCCGTTGACGGATCATCACTACTGGCGCATCGAGACCGCCGCGCTCATCGACGACACGCTGCCCGCCGAGGCGCTGGCGCAGCGCGTGCAATATCTCGGCGATGGCGCACTGACGGGCGGCCTCATCATGAGTCCGGCGGGCGTGCTGTATGGCGGCGATCTCGAGAAACGCACGGTGGTCGGCTTCGACGTGATCGAGCGCGATGGCAAGCCCGCGCTCAGGGAGCACACGCTTGTAGGCAAGCATCGCGAGCTGTCATGGGCGGATGGCTTCGCATACTCGAAGGGCTATCTCTACATCGCGGATTCCCATCTGCACGAAACCAACTTCTCCAACGGGTATCCGCGCGAGGGCAAGTTCGCGATCTTTCGTGTGCGCTTGCCGAATCAGCCTACGCACAGCCTCGCGGGATGAAGTCCGATCATCACCAGCCGTGAAAGCGCGGCCATACGGCGGTGCTGCCATCGCTCGATAGCGCGTGGTACTCGGGATACTGGGCGCCTGTCGCACACGCGTGATTCGGCAGGATGCGCAGCTTCATGCCGATGGGAAAACGTCGCGTGAGATCCTCGCCTGAGGCGACGGCGATGATGCCGTGCTCCTGATTCGCGCCGACGACTGCGCAGCCCGGCAGCGGCGTGCCATCGAGGGCGCAGGCCAGGCCGTAGCCGAAGTCGCGTGTCTGCTTCGATGTGCCGCGGTCACGGCTCATCGCCATCCATCCCGCATCGACGATGACCCAGCCCTTGTCGGGCTGATGTCCGATGACACTCGCCAGCACGCTCAACGCAATCTCATCGGTCGTGCATGCGCCGACGTTCGCCATCACCAGATCGAAGAACACGTAGACGCCCGCGCGCACTTCATCGACGCCTTCGAGATGGGTCGCGGCGAGGGCGGTCGGCGTCGAGCCGATGCTCACGGTCCTGCAAGCAATGCCCGCTGCACGCAGACGTTCGGCCGCGTGCACGCAGCCGTCGCGTTCCTGGGCAGCGAGTGCGGCGAGCGCGTCGGGCTCGTTCAGTTCATAGCTGGAGCCGGCATGCGTCAACACGCCGCCAACGCCGATGCCGCCCTCCTGCAAGATGCGGCCGATGTCGATCAATGCGTCGTCGTCAGGTGCGAGGCCCGAGCGGTGCCCGTCCGTGTCGATCTCGAGCCAGACTTCGAACGATGCGCCTTCCGCCTTGCAATAGTCGACGATCGCGCGCGCCGCCGCGGCGTTGTCCGCGATGATTTTCAGGTCGCAGCCGCGCTGCCTGAGCGCGAATGCGCGCGGCAACTTCGCGGGCGCGATTCCGACCGCATAAAGAATATCGGCGATGCCGGCCGAGAAGAACTGTTCCGCTTCCTTGAGCGTCGATACCGTGATGCCGTGCGCGCCGGCCGCAATTTGCGCGCGCACGGCATCGAGGCATTTCGTGGTCTTCACATGCGGACGGAACTTCACGCCGAGCGCGTCCATGCGCGCCTGCATCGCGGTGATATTGCGCTGCATCCTGGCGATATCGATGATCGCCGCGGGGGTATCGAGTTGAGCGAGTTGCATGATGTGGTTGGGAGTGTCAGGCGATGGGACCTTCAGGCAGCTTGCTCTGCCACGCCACGGCGATCGCGCTGCCGACGATCAGCGCAATGCCAGCAAGCGACAGCGGCGCGATCGTTTCGCCCCACGCCAGATAGGCAAAGAGCGCGGCCCACACGATACTCGTGTAATTGAAGGGCGCGAGCGTGCCGGCGTCTGCGCTGCGAAATGCAACGGTCATCAGGACCTGGCCGGCGGTGGCAAGCGCGCCGAGCAGGGCCATCAGGAGCAGGGCGTCGAGCGTCGGCGCCTTCCAGCTGAATGGAAGGGTCGCGGCCATCACGACCGTGCCCACCGTGGTGAAGAACAGGACCGTGGTGCGGGAATCGTCACTGGCGCGAATGCGCTTGATCTGGATGATCGAAAGTGCGCCGCATAACGCGCTCATGATCAACAACGCCGGGCCGAGCCAGCTCGACTCTCCGCCGCCCGGGCGCACGACCAGCAGCACGCCGGCAAAGCCGATCATGGCCGCCACGGCCGCGCGTGGCGTGAGCCGTTCCTTGAGCAGCCAAGGCGCGAGCACGACGACCAGCAGCGTCTCCGAATACGCGATCGCCACGGCCTCGCCGAGCGGAATATAGGGCAAACCCGCAAAGAAGAAACCGGAAGCGCCGAGCAGCGTCAACGCGCGCAAGGTCTGCCCGCGCATGTCGAGCCGCCTGACGCGCTGAATGAGCGAGCGCTCGCCGATGCAGCACATCGCCACGGCCGGCACGAGACCGAACAGCATGCGGAAAAAAGTCAGTTCGTTAGCCGGATAGTGCAGCGCGACAGCCTTGGCGAGCGTATCGACGATGGCGAAGCAGAGCATCGACGCAAGGATGAAACCGATGCTCGCGAGCGGAAGGTGTCCGGCGCGGGCGGCGACAGTCGAGGGCATGACGCGTGAAGTCGTGACAGAACCCTGAATCATCGCATGACGGCGTCGCCCACGTTCCGGACCGCCCTGTTCCGGTTTTTTTCGATACGGGAAATCACTATTTTTGATCAGCTTGACTCGCCGAAAAGTCCTGCTAGCATACGTTCATCAGATTCATCAGCATACTGAACATATCGGAAGGAGCGACAGATGGCTCTCAAGTTCGCGGCGAAACTCGCCGACCTCGTGGAAGACGAGCCGCTTGGCGTGACGATCGGCGAGGAACGCATCGCGCTCTATCTGCTGGACGGCGAAGTGCATGCCACGCACAACGTCTGCACGCATCAGTTCGCGCTGTTGAGCGACGGCTATATGGAAGACGGCTGCATCGAATGTCCGCTGCATCAGGGACGTTTCGACATCCGCACGGGCGCCGCGCAGTGCGCGCCCGTGACCGAGCCGCTGCGCGTCTATGGCGTGCAGGTGGAAGGCGGCGAGATCTTCGTCGACCTTTGAAACGCGCGACGCGGAGCGGCGAATCATGACTCAGACGGTATTGATCATCGGTGCAGGACAGGCCGGCGCGCGCGCCGCCGAAGCGCTGCGCACGCACGGCTTCGACGGCCGCATCGTGCTGGTCGGCGACGAGGCGCACGCGCCCTACGAGAGGCCGCCGCTTTCGAAAGACGTGCTGACGGCTCAGTCCGATGCGGACTGTTTCAAGGGCTGGGTGCATCCGGCGCAGCTGTACGCGGATGCACGCATCGAATGGATCAGTGACCGCGTGCTGCAACTCGATCCGCAACGTCATGTCGCGGTGCTGGAGCAGGGCGGTGAACTGCGCTACGACCACTGTCTGCTGACCACAGGCGGACACGCGCGCCAGTTGCCCGGCATGCCCGAAGGCCCGCATACGTTTTATCTGCGCACGCTCGACGATGCAATGCGCCTGCGCACCCGCATTGCAGACGCGCGTTCCGTGGCGGTGATCGGCGGCGGCTTCCTGGGGCTCGAATTTGCGGCGAGCGCACGCAGCCGTGGACTCGATGTGAGCGTGTTCGAATCGGCGTCGAGCCTGTTGAGCCGCGCGCTGCCGCCGTCCATCGCAGAACGCCTGCGCCTGAAGCACGAAGATCGCGGCGTGCGCTTCTTCTTCGATGCAAAGCCGCTGTCGCTGCAGGCGCATGCCACTGGCGTGCAAGTCAACGACATGCCATTCGATTGCTGCGTGATCGCGATCGGTCAGGAACCGGACGATGCGCTTGCACGGGCCGCGGGCATCGCGACCGACAACGGCATCCGCGTGGATCGCCATTGCCGCACATCCGCGCCGGATGTCTATGCCGCCGGCGATTGTGCGAGCTTCCCTTACGGCCCGGCGGACCGTGCGGTGCGCCTCGAATCGTGGCAGAACGCGCAGGAACAGGCGCTTGTCGCGGCGCGCAACATCATGGGCGAGTCCGTCGCCTACGCTCCGACGCCATGGTTCTGGACCGATCAGTACGACTGGAACATCCAGATGCTCGGCTGGCCCGGCATCGGCGTGGAGCAATGGATCGAACGCGCGGGCGCGGACGGCAAGACCGTGCTGATGGGCTTGCGCGAGGGCGTCATGGTCCAGGCGCTCGCCATCAATCAGGGCGGCGAGTTGCGTGCGCTCCGGCGGCTCGTTGAGGACGCCATGCCGGTCGACGCAAAGCTGCTGTGCGACCCCACGGTCAAGCTGCGCCAGCTGGAGCGGCTGATTCGCTCAACACAATCGGGAGATCAAGGTGTACTCGTCTGAAACGGTCATCGGGGTTCATACGCCCCAAACAAAGAATCCGCCGATAGAAGGCCTCGCATGGCCTGAACAAGGGCTGCAGTGCATCCCCGACTGGGTGTACACGAGCGAAGCGGTCTACACGCGCGAAGTGGAACGGATCTTTCATGGACGCACCTGGAACTTCGTCGCGCTCGAAGCGGAAGTGCCGAATGCGGGCGACTACAAGCGCTCCTATGTCGGGCCCACGCCGGTGGTCGTGTCGCGTGCGGAAGACGGTTCGATCAACGTCTTCGAAAACCGCTGCGCGCATCGCGGCGCGGAGTTCTGCCGCCATAGCCGCGGCAACAACAAGGAATTCGTCTGTCCGTATCACCAATGGTCATACGATCTGAAGGGCAATCTCCAGGGCGTGCCGTTCCGGCGCGGCGTCAACAAGCTCGGCGGCATGCCGAAGGACTTTCGCACGGATGAACACGGTCTGCGCAAACTTGCCGTCGCGACCCGCAACGGCGTGGTGTTCGCATCGTTCACGCATGACATGGAGCCGCTCGAGGACTATCTCACGCCCGAGATCCTCACGGACTTCGACGCCGTGTTCAACGGCAAGAAGCTGCGCGTGCTCGGCTTCTACAAGAACGAGCTGCCGTGCAACTGGAAGATGTATCACGAGAACCTGAAGGACCCGTATCACGCGACCCTGCTGCATTCGTTCCTCGTCGTGTTCGGCCTGCTGGTGGCGGGCAACCGCTCGGCGATGGTCGCGGACAGCAAGTACGGCATTCACGGCACCATGGCCTCGGCCAAGAGCGACACGCTCTACGCGACCGTCGACGAAGACAAGAAGAAGGAGATGCGTTCGTTTCACGACGGCATGGTGTTGCAGGACGAACGTTTCCTCGAATTCGTCAAGGAGTTCGATTCCGAATGGTCCGTGACGATGCAGACCATCTGGCCCAACCTGATCGTGCAGCGCGAGATGAACACGCTGGGCGTCCGCCATATCGTGCCGAACGGCCCGAACAGCATGATCATGCTCTGGACCATGTTCGGGTATGAAGACGATACCGAAGAGATGGTGCGTCATCGTTTGCGCCAGGGCAATCTGATGGGACCGTCGGGCTTTCTCGGCCTCGAAGACAACGAAGCGATGAAGTTCGTCCAGGAAGGCGTGCGCCGCTCGGTGACGGACCGCAGCATCATCAAGCTGGACGGCGACAAGATCGGCACGGCGGACAACCTGATCTCCGAGGCGGCCATTCGCGCCATGTACAAACACTATCGTGAAGTGATGGAGTTCTAGATGTTGCCAGGATTCGAGAAGCAGCCCATTGCGCACGACAAGGCGTTGATCGCACGCGCCGCGGTGGAAGACTTTCATGCCGAGTATTGCGCGGCGCTGGATAGCGGCGACATCGAGCGCTGGCCCGAGTTCTTCACCGAGAACTGCCTGTATCGCGTGACCGAATACGAAAATGCCGCGAACGGCTTTCCGGTCGGGCTCGTGTATGCGGAAGGCCGCAACATGCTGCGCGACCGGGCCGTGGCCATCGCCCGCACGCAGATGTTCGCGCCGCGTCAGATGCTGCATTTCGTGTCGAACGTGCGCATCCTGAACGCGACCGATGAAGAAATTGTCGCGCAGAGCAACTACATGCTGTTGCAGACACTGGTGGAAGGCGCGACCACGCTGCATCAGGCGGGCAGGCTTTTTGACCGCTTCGCGCGCAATGGTAACGTGCTTCTGCTGAAAGAAAGACAGGCGGTATACGACACGGCGATGATCGCCAACGATCTGGCCTATCCGGTCTGAACGTCAGCGCTGATCCGGGAGAGTGCGCATATGAGTCACACGGAAAATACGGAAGCACCTGTCGAAACAGGCGGTGTCGGCGCGCGCGTCAGGCGTCGAGAAGACGAACGGCATCTGCAAGGCAAGGGCAAGTTCGTCGCCGACTATACGTTTCCAGATCTGCAGGAGGTCGCGTTCCTGCGCAGTCCCGTGGCGCATGCGCGCATCGTGCGTATCGGCAAGCCCGAGCGCTACGCACAACAGGTGATCCTGCGCGACGACATGCAAGGCGCGACCGATATCGTCGCCGATTCGAGCCTGCCTTCGTACAAACCCTCGTCACATCCGCCGCTGGCGTCCGGCAAGGTACGCTTCGTCGGCGAACCGGTGGCGATGTGTTTCGCGAAGACGCGCGCGCAGGCGGAAGACATCGCCGAGGAAATCGAGCTCGATCTCGATGAACTGCCGGCCTTCGCCAATGCCTTCACCGCCCGCGAGCGCACCGACGTGCGCGTACACGATCACTGGACGGACAACCTGTTCCTCGACCTCAAGGCCGACGTGAATTTCGACGAACGCGCGAAGGACGCGCCCATCGTCGTGAAACAGAAAGTGGATCTCGCGCGTCAATGCATGGTGCCGATGGAAGGCAAGGCCGTGCTCGCGTACTGGGACGATACGCACGGGCAACTCGTCGTGATTACATCGACGCAAGTGCCGCACATGATCCGCACGGTGCTGTCGCAGTGCCTGGGCATCGACCATGCGCAGGTCCGCGTCATCTCGCCCGACGTGGGGGGCGCGTTCGGCTACAAGTGCGTGTTGCAGCAGGAAGAGTTGTGCATCGCGTGGCTGGCGCTCACTTTCCGGAAACCGTTCCGTTTTATTGAAGACCGCCGCGAGCATCTGATCGCCGGCGCCAACTCGCGTCAGCACCACTACGAACTCACCGCCTACGCGGACAAGACGGGCCGCCTGCTTGCGCTCGATGCCGAACTGCTGATCGACGGAGGCGCCTATTCCGCGTGGCCCTTCACGATCGGACTGGAAACCGGCCAGGCGCTCGGCAATCTTCCGGGACCGTACGATTTCAAGGGCTATCGCTGCCGCACGCAATGCGCAGCGACCAACAAGCCGGGCTTTCTGCCGTATCGCGGCGTGGCGCGCACGGGCGTGTGCTTCGCGATCGAATTGACGATGGACGCGATTGCGCGTGCAGTCGGACGCGAAGCGTGGGAAGTGCGTCACGACAATCTCGTGCGCGGCGCGGACATGCCTTATACGAACGTCGTGAAGAAGCATTACGACAGCGGCGACTTCCAGGAAAGCCTGCGGCGCGCGGTCGAACAACTCGACGTGCCGAAGTGGCGCGCGCGGCAGAAGGCGGGCGAGAAGGATGGGCGTCTCGTCGGCGTCGGCTTTGCGACTTTCACTGAACAGTCCGCGCACGGCACGGCGGTGTTCGCGTCGTGGGGCCTGCCGGTGGTGCCGGGCTACGATCTCGCGACGGTGCGCATCACGGCCGACGGCGGCCTCGAAGTGCGCGCGGGCATTCACTCGCATGGCCAGGGCATGGAGACCACGCTCGCGCAGATCGCAAACGAAGTGCTCGGCGTGACGCTGCAAAAGATCAAGGTCGTACACGGCGATACCGCGCTGACGCCATATTCCACCGGCACCTATGCATCGCGGAGCATCGTCATGGCGGGCGGCGCGGTGGCCGCGACCTGCCGCGAGCTCGTGCCGCGTCTGTTGTTCATCGGCGCGCATCTGCTCGGCGAACCGCAGGAAGCGGTCCGCTTCGAGCGGGGCGACGTGATCGGCACGCAAGGCCGTGTGTCGATCGGGGAGATCGCGGCCGCGTGGTATCTGCGTCCCGAGCGGCTGCCCGCCGGCGTGAACCTGGCCGGTCTTGAGGCGACACAAGGCTTCAAGCCCAAGGTGGACACCGGCGCGTTCAGCTACGCGACGCACGCCGCCGCCGTGGCCGTCGATCCGAAGACGGGCGATGTCGAGATCCTCGACTACGTGATCGTCGAGGACTGCGGCCGCATGATCAATCCGATGGTGGTCGAGGGACAGACGATCGGCGGAACGGCGCAAGGCATCGGCACCGCGTTCTATGAGGAGACGCTCTACGACGACAATGCGCAGCCGCTAACCTCCACGCTCGCCGACTACATGCTGCCCGGGCCGACCGAATTGCCTCCGCTCAGGATCATTCACATGGAAACGCCGTCGCCCTATACGGAGTTCGGTGCGAAGGGCGTCGGCGAAGGCGGCGCGATTGCTCCGCCCGCCGCGCTGTTCAACGCGGTGAACGATGCGCTCATGCCGCTCGGCGCGACCGTATCGGAGACGCCGCTCACGCCGCGCCGCCTGCTGTCGGCCATCGAGGCCGCGCGAGCGAAGAGCCAGGCGCCGCGTGAAGAACTGAGCCAGGAGGTGGCGGGATGAAGGCCGCTGCGTTCGACTATGTGAGGCCGGCATCCTTGCCGGAAGCGCTCCACGAGTTGAGTGACGCGAAGCCCATCTCAGGCAGTCAGTCGATGGGTCCGATGCTGAACCTGCGCCTCGCGCGCCCGTCGCGCGTGATCGATGTGTCGCGCATCGCGGACCTGCGCAGCGTGACCGGGAGCGGCGATTTCGTGCGCGTCGGGGCAGCCGTCACGCACGCAGAGATCGAGGACGGCACGCACGAACTGCTGCGTCATCCCTATCTGCAGCACGTGGCGAGCGGCATCGCGTATCGCGCGATCCGCAATCGCGGCACGATCGGCGGCAGTCTGGCGCATGCCGATCCGGCGGCGGACTGGCCGCTCGCGCTCTCCGCGCTGGATGCACGTCTCGAAGTGGCGAAGGCCGGCGGCACGCGGCAGGTGCGCGCGAGCGGCTTCATGCTCGGCGCGTTCACGACGCTGCTCGAAGAAGGCGAAATCATCACTGCGGTGCTGCTGCCCAAGCTGGGTCCGACGCTGCGCTGGGGTTACTACAAGCTATGCCGCAAGACTGGCGAGTTCGCGCATGCCAGCGCGGCTGCTGCGTTCGATGCACGCTCGGGACTCGCACGCGTGGTGCTTGGCGCGCTCGACGGTCCGCCCGCCGCACTCGACGACCTCGCGCGCCAGATTGCTCAGCGGGGCCCGTCCGCCGTCACTGAAGACGCGCTCGCGCGAGCGGTGGCCGGGGCGATGCCCAACGCCGACAGCATCGACCGCTCGATCCATGCCGCCGCGTTGCAGCGCTGCCTGGCGCAGGCGCTCGGCGACGCCGGCACGACTCAAGCCTAGAAGAGACTGAGAGACTGCAATGTCCGTCATCGAACTCACCATCAACGACCGTTCCGTGCGCAGCGATGTGGAGTCGCGCGTGCATCTCGGCGACTTCCTCCGCGAAACGCATCATCTCACCGGCACGCACCTCGGCTGCGAGCACGGCGTGTGTGGCGCATGCACCGTGCTCGTCGACGGCGAGCCGGTCCGTTCGTGCATCACCTTCGCCGTGGCATGCGATCAACAAAAGGTGCGCACGATCGAGGGCTTCGACGACGACGAACTGATGCGCCGTCTGCGCCGTTCGTTTTCGATTCATCATGGCCTGCAATGCGGTTACTGCACGCCGGGCATGCTGATAACAGCGCGCGATATCGTGCGGCGTTTCCCCGACGCCGATGAAGCGCGCATCCGTCTCGAACTCTCGGGCAACCTGTGCCGCTGTACGGGCTACATGGGTATCGTCGCGGCGATCAAGGCGGTGCTCGCGGACCTGAAGGAGAATCCGATCGCGGATGCGCCCGTCGCACGCAAAGTGGTTAGCGATGCAACCATCGCCGCGCCCGCGTTCGAGACTTTCGCGGCGGCGCCCGCCAGCGCGCCTCAGGCTGCCGCACCCACGGCGGCGGCCGTCAGCGAACCTGCGGGCGCACAGCGCAAGGGCTGGACTGCCATCGACGACAGCTTCGTCGTGCCGTTCCCGCTCGATCAGGTCTGGACCTTCATGGGCGATCTGCCTTCCGTTGCGCGCTGCCTGCCGGGCGCGGAACTGCTGGATCACGACGGCGAGTCCCTGAAGGGCAAGATCGCAATCAAGTTCGGTCCGATGTCGGCGAACTTCGCCGGCGCCGCGCGCCTGGAACGCGATGACGCCGCGCATCGCGCGGTGATGCGCGGTGCGGGGCAGGACAACATCAGCCGCTCGCGCGCCAACGGCGACGTCACCTACGCCTTGTCCAGCGAGGCGAACGGCGCTCAGACGCGCGTGGCAGTCACGCTCGAATACATGCTGCAAGGCCCGCTCGCGCAATTCTCGCGCTCGGGGCTTGTGAAGGATTTCGTGCGACGCATGATCGCGGACTTCGGCGCGCGCATCACCGCGCAGCTCGGCGGCAGCGATGCGCCGGAGGCATCGGCTGCATCGGCTGCATCGGCGAAGTTCAATGCGGGCGGTCTCGTGTGGAGCGTCATCTGGAGCCGCATCAAGCAGCTTTTCGGCAAGCGCGACTGAACGGCGCATGACTGGCCAGGCACCCGGTTTTTCGGCCATATCGTCAGTCCACTGATTAAATAATCCATAGAGGTTTTACATGAGCAAGCGGATTCGCAAGATCGCTCTGGAAGAGCACTTCAGCACGCCGGGCTTCCAGGGCTATTCGAAGAGCTTCACGCAGCACATCGCACCCGAGGTGCTGCGCGATCTCGCGGCGCGCCTGAACGACTTCGACGAGGAGCGCATCGTCGAAATGGACCGCGCCGGGATCGACTATACGATCCTCTCGCAAACGGGTCCGAGCGTGCAGGGCGAGCCCGATGCCGCGCTCGCGATCCGCCGCGCGCGGGAAAGCAACGACTTCCTCGCCACGCAGATTGCACGTCATCCGGCGCGCTTCGGGGGCTTCGCCACCTTGCCGATGCACACGGCACACGCCGCATCGAATGAACTGACGCGCGCAGTCCGCGAACTCGGTTTCAAGGGAGCGCTTGTCAACGGCCATACGCTGGGTACCTATTACGACGACCGCGCCTACGATCCGTTCTGGGCGACGATGCAGGAACTCGATGTTCCGCTCTACCTGCATCCCACCGACGCTTTCGTGAACCCGCGCGTGCTCGACGGCCATCCGGAACTCACCGGGGCGACCTGGGGCTGGGGCGTCGAAACGGGCAGCCATGCGTTGCGTCTGCTGTTCAGCGGCGTGTTTGACCGCTTCCCGAAGCTCAAGCTCATTCTCGGTCACATGGGCGAGGGCCTGCCTTATCTGCGCTGGCGCTTCGACAGCCGCTTCGCCGTGTACTCGCATGGCTTGACGCTGGAGCGCGCGCCTTCGGAATACATCGGCACGAACATTCTCATCACGACCTCGGGCGTGTGTTCGGCGCCCGCGCTGATGGGCGCGATCGGCGAGATGGGCGCGGAGGCGGTGATGTTCTCGGTGGACTATCCATACGAGTCGACGGCCATTGCAGCGGACTTCATCGAACGCGCACCGCTCGACGACGCCACGCGCGCGCTCGTCTGTCACGGAAACGCGGAACGCCTGTTCCGCCTTTGATCGGTCGCAAGCAAGCAATCAAGCAATCAATCAAGCAGAGGGAGCAGCACATGACGAAGCCATACCGTATCGGCCAGATCGTGCCGAGTTCGAACACGACGATGGAAACCGAAATCCCCACGATGTTGCTCGCGCGCCAGTCGATCCGGCCCGAGCGCTTCACGTTCCATTCGAGCCGCATGCGCATGAAGAAGGTCGTCAAGGAAGAACTGGCGGCCATGGATGCGGAGTCGGACCGTTGCGCCGTCGAGTTGTCCGATGCACGCGTGGATGTGCTCGGCTATGCCTGCCTCGTCGCAATCATGGCGATGGGACACGGCTATCACCGCGTGTCGCAAAAGCGCCTGCACGAACGCACGGTGGAGAACGGCGGCGATGCACCGGTCATCACGAGCGCGGGCGCGCTGGTCGATGCGCTGAAGGTGATCGGCGCGAAGCGCGTCGTGGTGGTCGCGCCCTACATGAAGCCGCTGACCGATCTCGTGGTCGACTATATCCGCAACGAGGATTACGAGGTCATCGACTATCGTGCGCTGGAGATTCCGGACAATCTCGAAGTGGGCCGCCACGACCCGAGCCGCCTGCCCGAGATCGTGATGTCGATGCGCTATCAGGAAGCGGACGCCATCGTGTTGTCGGCGTGCGTGCAGATGCCTTCGCTGCCGGTCATCGCGAAGGTCGAGGCGTTGACGGGCAAGCCGGTCGTCACGGCGGCGGTCGCGACCACGTATGCGATGCTCAAGCAACTCGGCCTCGAAGCCGTGGTGCCGGGCGCGGGCGCCCTGCTGTCGGGCGCATACTGATCGAGGCGCTTATGTCCACCTTCGTCTGCGGCGCGAACCTGCACGCCAACGGTATCCGCCAGCACTACCTCCGTTACGGCGGCGAGCGCGCCGGACGCGATCCAATCATCATCGTGCCGGGCATCACGAGTCCGGCCGTGACGTGGGGATTCGTTGCGGAACATCTCGGTCAGGTCTTCGATACCTATGTGCTCGACGTGCGCGGCCGTGGCTTGTCGTCGGCGTCGGATACGCTCGACTACAGCCTCGACCCGCAAGCTGCCGATCTGATTGCGTTCGCAACTACTTTGGGCCTGCAACGCTACAGCGTTCTCGGGCATTCGATGGGGGCGCGCATCGGCATTCGCGCCGCACGGTCGGCCCCCGAGGGCATGGTGCGGCTCGCGATGATCGATCCGCCGGTATCGGGTCCGGGACGACGTCCGTATCCGTCGCAATTGCCGTGGTATGTGGATTCGATCCGCCAGTCGCGCGAAGGCATGAGCGCCGAAGCGATGCGTGCGTTCTGCCCGACGTGGACCGAGGCGCAGCTCGCGTTGCGCGCGGAATGGCTGCATACCTGCGATGAACGCGCGATTCGCGCGAGCTTTGAAGGCTTCCATACCGACGACATCCACGCCGATCTCCCGCATCTGAAGATTCCCGCACGACTGGTGACGGCGGGACGTGGCGACGTGGTGCGCGACGAAGATGTCGAAGAGATTCGCGCAAGCGTGCCTCATCTCGAACACACGCGCGTGCAGAATGCAGGCCACATGATTCCGTGGGACGACGAAGCCGGCTTCTACGCGGCGCTCGGTGAGTTCCTCGGTGCGCCGCTCATTCAAGGAGGCGATCATGCCCGTCAGTGACTATCAAATGGTCGATGCCTGGACCCGGGTTCTGAAGCTTTCGCGTCTCGAAGCCGGGCAGACGGTGACGATCCTCACGAGCGCGTCCACGCATCCGCAGACGCTCGCCACCGCGTTGATCGCGACCCAGGCGCTGGGCGCTGTCGTGAACCGCCTCGACTTGCCGCCGGTGAACGGCGAGAAGTCCTTGAGCCGCGATTCGCTCGCGTATCTCGGCACGACGCCACTCACGGGCAACCGTGCCGCCATCGCGGCGCTCAAGGAAAGCGATCTCGTCCTCGACCTGATGACGCTGCTGTTCTCTCCCGAGCAGCTGGACATTCTCAAGACCGGCACGAAGATCCTGCTTGCCGTGGAGCCGCCTGAAGTGCTCACGCGTCTGGTGCCAACCGAAGGCGACCGGACGCGCGTCCTCGCGGCGCAGGCACGCATTGCGCGTGCGAAGAAGATGCACATCGTGTCAGCGGCGGGTACGGACTTTCATTGTCCGCTGGGCGAATTCGAACCGATCGCGGAGTACGGTTTCGTCGATGAACCGGGCCGCTGGGATCACTGGCCGAGCGGCTTCGCGCTGACCTTCCCGGACGATCGCACAGCCCATGGACGCATCGTCATCGATCGCGGCGACATCCTGTTGCCGCAGAAGAGCTATGTGCAGGACCGCATCGAACTGACAGTGGAGGGCGGCTATGCGACGCGCATCGGAGGCGGCATCGACGCGCAGTTGCTGAGCGAATACATGGCCACCTTCAACGATCCCGAAGCCTACGCGATCTCGCATATCGGCTGGGGTCTGCAACCGCGTGCACACTGGTCGACGCTCGGTCTCTATGATCGTGAGGCAACCATCGGCATGGACGCGCGCGCCTTCGAAGGGAATTTCCTGTTTTCGCTCGGACCAAACAACGAAGCAGGCGGCAGCCGCACGACGACCTGTCACATCGACATCCCGCTGCGGCACTGCGACGTCTTCCTCGACGGCGAGGCTGTCGTGCGCGACGGCGTCGTGCTGGATCGATAAATCACTGAAGGCACTCCCATGTCCCACGATATCGAAACCTACCAGCGTCAGAGCTTCGGCACGGCGCTCGAACCGAAAGCGCCGTTCGGCCTGTTGATCGTCGATCTGGTGAACGGCTTCGCCGATCCCGAAGTCTTCGGCGGCGGCAATATTCCGCATGCCATCGAGAACACGGTGCCGCTGCTGGCGCACGCGCGCGCGAAGGGCTGGCCGGTGGCGCACAGCCGCATCGTATTCGCGGACGACGACGCCGATCACAACATCTTCACGATGAAAGTGCCCGGCCTGCTGACGCTGAAGGAAGCGGCCCACAACAGCGCGATCGTGCCGCAACTGACGCCGCGCGATGGTGAACTGGTCGTGCGCAAGACCGTGCCTTCCGCGTTCTTCGGCACGCCGCTCGCGGCATGGCTCACGCAGCACGGCGTGCGTACGCTGTTGATCGCGGGCGCGGTGACGAGCGGCTGCGTGCGTTCGTCGGTGGTCGATGCGATGCAGTACGGCTTCCGTCCGTTCGTATTGTCAGACTGCGTAGGCGATCGCGCGCTCGGGCCGCATGACGCGAACCTGTTCGACATGGCGCAGAAATATGCGGCCGTGATGAAGCGCGACGAAGCCCTGGCGTTGCTCAAGAACCTCTGATCGTCCGCATGGACGGCGCGCACGCCAACCGCATGGGATCGACATGGATACCTCTGTTTCCGGACAGCCGCAGCGTTCCGTCACGCGCCACGAGTTCACGCTGATCGTTGCGTCCTCGTTCGGCGCGCTGCTCGAATGGTATGACTTCTACATCTATGCGGCGCTCGCGGGCACGTTCGGCGCGTTGTTCTTCCCGAGCGGCAACGATACCGTGGCCTTCCTGGCGAGCCTCGCCACCTTCGGCGCCGGCTTTCTCGTGCGGCCGCTCGGCGCGCTGTTCTTCGGACGGCTCGGCGATCGCATCGGCCGCAAATACACCTTCATGGCGACCATCGTGCTGATGGGTGTCGCGACGGTGGGCGTCGGCTTGCTGCCTTCCTTCGAGCGCATCGGCATGCTGGCGCCGGCCTTGCTCGTCGCGTTGCGGTTGCTGCAGGGCTTCGCGCTCGGCGGCGAGACCGGTGGCGCGGCCACCTATCTCGCGGAGCATTCGCCGGCCGAACGGCGCGGCTTCTTCACGAGTTCGCTGCAAACCACGGCCACGCTCGGATTGCTGGCGTCCATCGCGGCCGTAAGCATCAGCCGCGCGGCAATGGACGAAGCCGCGTTCCGCAGCTGGGGCTGGCGCATGCCCTTCCTCGTGTCGATCGTGCTGCTCGCGGTCTCCGTGTATCTGCGCACGAAACTCGCGGAATCGCCCACTTTCCGCGACATGAAACGCGCCGGGCGGCTCTCGAAGTCACCGATCGGGGAAAGCTTCGGCACGTGGGGCAATCTGAAGTATGTGCTGATCATGCTGTTCAGCACGGCATCGGGCGTCGGCGTCGTGTTCGGCACGGGACACTTCTATTCGATGGTCTTCCTGCAGAACACGCTCAAGGTCGCGCCGAACACGGTGAACCTGTTTCTCGCCATCGCGCTGATCGGCGTGTTTCCGTGCTATCTCGTGTTCGGCTGGCTATCGGACCGGATCGGACGGAAGTGGATCATGATGCTCGCGTGCCTGCTGCTCGCCGCGACCACGCAACCGATCTTCCACGCGCTGACGCACTATGCGAACCCGGCGCTCGAAGCCTTCCAGAAGCAGGCGCCCGTGACCGTTCGCGCCGACGATTGCCGCTTCACGCTGTTCTCAGCGCCAGTGACGGAGTGCGACCGCATCCGCGCGTTCCTGAGCGCGTCGGGCGTGTCGTATGAGCAGGCGCGGCCGGCGGCGGGCGAAGGCGCATCGACGACGATCGGTGCGCGCATCGTGCAGGGCAGCGACCGGCACGCGCTGGAGCAGGCGCTGATCGCCTCCGGCTGGTCGCCCCACGCGGATCCCGCCCGCATCGACGCGCCGATGGTCATCTTCCTGATGTGGCTGCTGCTGCTCTATCTCGCGATGATCTACGGCCCGATGGCGGCCTTCATGGTCGAGCTGTTTCCCGCGCGCATCCGCTACACCTCGCTGTCGTTGCCATTTCATCTCGGCTCCGGCTGGTTCGGCGGCATGCTGCCTTTCGTGGTGTCGGCGATGGCGGTGGCGCGCGGCGACGTGTACTTCGGCCTCTGGTATCCGGTGACGATTGCGCTGGTGTCGTTCGCGGTCGGCGTGCTGTTCGTGCCCGAGACCTTCCGGCGCGACGTCACGCAGTAACGCACAGTGACGAGTACGCAAAGTCAGTCGAAGTGCTTGAGCGAAGTCCGGCCGTACTGGTTGTTCCCCTCGACGAGCTTCATCATCATGCGCACGAAATGAACGCGATCTTCGGCACTGAGCGGTTCGAGAAACTTCACCTGCGCCTGGCGCATGCTGCCGTACATCTCCTTCATCGTGCGGCGGCCCTTCGCGGTGATGTTGGCGAGCTTCAGGCGGCCGTCGTTCGGGCTCGGTTCGCGCTTGACCAGGCCGCGTTCCTCGAGCCGGCGCAACACGTCCGCCATGGTCGTGCGATCCACGCCCACCTCCGCACACAGCGACGTCTGGTCGAGACCGGGTCGTTCGCTCAAGGTGGTCAGCAAGCCGTATTGCACCGGCGTGATGGCGAAGTCCTTGCAGCACTCGAAGAAGAGCGCGATGTGAATCTGGTTGAGCCGCCGGATCAGAAAGCCCGGGCGTTGCCACAAATGTCCGGTTTCGATGCCGCTGTCGGAGACGGCCGCTTTTTTCTCGGCTGCGGTGCCCATCCTTTACCTTTTTCGAAGAAGTTTCGTCACACGGGAGTGTAGCCTTCGCGCGCGGGGTCTGTCACAGGCGCGGTCACGGAGCATGCTTTCACATGGTGCCCGATGCACCGTATCTGGGACCATGACGGCCGCGTCGATTGTAGGGGCAATCATGCTTGCGCCGCCAATTTTTTCCGGATACAAAGCTATCAATCAGCGTACTGATGAAATGCCTCGGGTTGCATTGCAGCATGTCGATGATCGATGTCGAATCACGAAGTCAATAGAAGGACGCGTCGCGCAGTGATCAGTGCGATCGGTTCATGTGCAATGTCCCGCAATGCGCATGAATGATCAGCATGCTGATTAAAAAGCGAATGCGTTGAACCTCACCTCACTCAGTGCCTTGGAGTTTCACATGAGTTCTACCCCTGTACGGACGGACGACGTCGCCATCAAAGGGCGGTCGATGTCAGGCAACGACATCAAGACGCTGATGCTGGCGTCGCTGGGCGGTGCGCTCGAATACTATGACTTCATTGTCGCGGTATTCTTCACCAAGCTGCTTGCAACGGTGTTCTTCCCGCCGCAGACGCCCGAGTGGCTCGCGCAGCTCGAAGTGTTCTGCATCTTCGCGGCGGGCTATCTGGTTCGGCCGATCGGCGGCATCTTCTTCGCGCACTTCGGCGACCGGATCGGCCGCAAGAAAATGTTCGCGCTGAGCCTGTTCCTGATGGCCGCGCCGACGCTGCTCATCGGCTTGCTGCCCAGCTACGCGATGCTCGGCATCGTCGCGCCGCTGCTGTTCCTGTTGTGCCGCGTGTTGCAGGGGCTGTCGGTCGGCGGGGAAGTGCCGGGCGCATGGATCTTCTGTTCGGAGCACGTGCGGCGCGACCGCATCGGTCTCGCGTGCGGCCTGCTGATGTCGGGGCTGTGCACCGGCATCCTGCTCGGCGCGCTGTCGGCGAAGTTCCTGATCGGCAACATGGATCCGGCCGAACTCAAGACCTGGGGCTGGCGCGTGCCGTTCATCGCGGGCGGCGTGTTCGGTCTGATCTCGGTCTATCTGCGCCGCTATCTGCAGGAGACGCCCGTGTTCGAGGCGCTGCGCGCCAAGCGTGAGGCCGATGCGCGCCTGCCGCTCGCGGTCGTGCTGAAGGAGCATCGCGGCGCGGTGATCGTCTCGCTGCTCGCCACGTGGGTGTTCTCGGGCATCTTCGTGCTGTACTTCCTCTACACGCCGACCTTCCTCCAGACGCAATTCCACTTCGCGCCGAAGGACGTCTTCACAAACAATTCGTGGTCGATCTTCGGCCTGATTCTCGGCAGCACCTTCGCCGGATGGGCCGCGGACAAGATTGGCGGAGGGCGCGCGTATGCCATCGGCAGCGTGGCGATGCTGCTCGTGACCGGCGCGTTCTACCTGAGCCTGAACGCGGGCAGCACGTCGGTCTGGGCGCTGTATATTGCCGGCGGCTTCCTGATCGGCACGATCACGCTCGGGCCGTACATCATCGTCAAGAGCTTTCCGGCCGAAGTGCGCTTCACCGGCTTCGCGCTCTCGTACAACACGGCCTATGCGATCTTCGGCGGCACCGCGCCCGCCATCGCGTCCTTCATGGTGGGACGGCAGGGCATGACGATGGCGCCCGCATGGTACATTGCCGCGTTGTGCGTGCTCGGCGTGATCATCGGCCTCATCTGGCGCGCGCCGGTGCACGCCGAAGCGGCCGTGCACTGACGCACGGCCTGGGTTCCGTCGCGGTCTTGCACGCTTTCACTGTTTCAGCGTTTCGGTGCGAGACCGCTTGCGCAAGAGCACTCTCCATGTCCGTTGGCGACACAAGCGGCGATCACGGCCTCGGCCGCTCGTGGCTTCTCTATCTCTCACTCGCGTTCGCGAGCATGAGTTTCTCCGCGACCGGCCCGGTCGCCATCATCATCGCCGCGTCGCGTGAAGGCGGCTTGAGCTTCGCGCAGACGTCGTCGTGGTTGTTCGCGTCGATCGGCATCAACGGGCTCGCGAGCATTGCGATCAGCTGGAAGACGCGCCAGCCGCTCTTGTTCCTGTGGACGATTCCCGGCGCGGTGCTCGCCGCACCGGTGATCGCGCAATACGGTTTCGGGGCGGCAGTGGGGACGTATCTCGTATGCGCGGCCGTGCTGCTCGTGCTGGGCGTGACGAACCTCGTCGGCTTGCTCGACCGCTGGGTGCCGATGCCCATCGTCATGGCGATGATCGCCGGACTCTTCATCAAATACGTGCTGGCCGTGGTGCATTCGACCGTGGCTGCGCCGCTCATCGGCGGCTGCATGCTGCTGTGCTTCTTCGGCCTGCTGTGGCTCGAACGCCGCAACGCGGCGCCCATGCCGCCGCTGATCGGCGCGATGCTGGCGGGCGCGGCGGTGCTGTTCGCGACCGGCTTCAGGCTGCCGAGCCACAGCGGCGGCGCGTGGATCGCGACGCCCGCGTTGATCGTGCCGCGCTTCGACCTTCACGCGATCTCGCAACTGCTGCTGCCGCTGCTGATCACCGTGCTGTTCGTGCAGAACGCGCAGGGTATCGCGGTGACGCGCGCGTCGGGTTATCGGACGTCGTTGCGCCTCGTGACGCTCGTCAGCGCCGCGCTCACGGCGATCACCGCGCCCTTCGGCGGCTGTCCCTCGGTGCTGGCCGGGCCGAGCAATGCGATCCTGGTGTCGGGCGGCACGCACGGACGACACTTTCTCGGCGCGTTGATGGCGGGCGTCATCTGCGTGACGATCGGCGTGTGTTCGACGGCCTATGTATTTCTTCTGACGAGCCTGCCCGGCGCGTACATCGCGATCCTCGCCGGACTGGCGATGATGGGCGTGCTCGAAAAGTCGTTCGTCAGCGCGTTCCGTTCGGCCTTGCCCTTGAGCGCGATGATCGTGTTCGTCGTCACCTTGAGCGATGTCACGCTGCTGGGCGTGGGCGCAGCCTTCTGGGGTGTGGTGGCCGGTTGCCTCGTGTATTACGCGATCGAACAGCCGCGCGGCGGGGAAACGCGCGCGTAGCCTTCGTTCACGGCGAAGCCGGCATGGTCGACGGCGCCGGCAGCCCGGGCGGCGGACCGCTGTCCGCGAGATCGAACAGCGGGACGGCGGCGGGGCAGTGAAAGGCGGTGAGCAGGTCGCTCGTCAGCGGATTGGCGAGGCTGCCGGTGCTCGCGATATCGAGCGCCGCCTTGCGCCCGTCGAAATCGAACACGACGCGCACGCGCCCCGGCGTCGCGGTCGGCACGATCTGGCCGCGTCCGAGCAGGCGCATCAGCGCCCACGGGCCGTCCACCGAGAGGGTCGAGGTGTCCGTGCGGATCCGCGGGCTCGCCGTGAGCTCGACGTGCACGCCGCCGCGCGGTCCCGGCCAGGCGATGCGCAGCGGCGTCACGGGACCGTGCTGATACAGCATGCCTTGCCCGTCGATGTCGATGGCCAGACTCAGGATCGTGGGATCGAGTTCGGGCACGCGCACGTCCGCTTTCCAGGCAATCTGCTTGCCCTGTTCGCCGAAGAAGACCTGGCGGATCGCCTGCGCGCGCTGGAAGGGCACGAGATCCGGGCCTTGCACGGGGGCCGTCGAGCCGGGCAGCGTGCGGTAGCGCCAGGGCTGTGACGACGTATCGACGAAGGGCGCCAGGTTCTTGATGAAGAAATCGTCGAACAGGCCGCCTTGCGCGAACATGCGGGTGAAATCGTCGATGCTGATGTCGCGCGCGCTGTCCCGCACGAACGGATAGTTGCCCTCGACGGCCAGGCGGCATGCATCGCCGACCACCGCCTGGGTCTGGCGCGAGAGCAGTTGTCCCACGCCCTGGTTTACGTCGCGCGAGCCTTGCAGGGCGAGCGCCTGCAACACCGCGCGAAACGGCGCGGGCATGGTGTCGGCGGCCATCTTGAGCTTCGCGGAGGCGTCGTTCGGCGGCGGCAGGCCATTGTTCGACAGCGCGGTTTCGGCGATGGTCAACGCCGTGTAGGTGTCGTTGAGCAAGGTGGCGACGCCGTCGAGTCCCGTCTGGCGTGCCTGCGCCGACGCGGATGCGGACGGTGCGCCCTGCGCCGCTCGCGCCGGTGCGTCCGGCCGGACCTGCGCCTCGCCCGTCACCATCTCGCGCAGCGCGGCGAAGCGGTCGTCGACGAGTTCGCGCTCCACGCGCTCCTGCGCACGCATGCCGAAACCTTTCGTCTTGCTGTTGAGCGCGGCGTCCGCCTGATCGAGCAGCGAACGCTTTTCATCCGTCAGGCTTCTGGTGAGCGTGGTCTCGCGCGCGGCGGCGAATGCCAGTCGCGCGAGCGGCGAATCAGGCGCCGCGAACTGCCGCATGATCTGCAGGTTGAAGCCGGCACTCGAACCGGTCACCGGACGAATGTCCGCCAGGAACGCGCTCCAGTGCTGCCGATACTCCGTCAGATACAGGCGGCGGATGGCGTCGGTCAGCGCATCGTCCCCGCCGCTGGCGGCGCTCACGAATTCAGCCGTTTTTTTTTGAGCCTCGCGTACGCCGCCGGTCCAGCCCGAGAGATACGCCCGTCCCATGACCCAGGCGTCGTCGTCGCGCGCGATCTTGAGGAATTCCGCCAGACGACGGTCGAACAGGGCGCGGTAGCCATCGAACGTGAAGAGGCCTGGCACGCCGCGCGAAAGCGGTTCTCCGCTCGCGCGCGTGAACGACATGCCCGCCTGCGGTCCCACCGCGCGCAGCAGCGTGAAGTCGTCCGGGGCGTCGTCCCGCATCGCGGCCTTCGCGCGGTCATACAGCCGTTGCGTGCCGTTGCTCTCGTCGAGAAAGCTTCGCGCGCGTTCGATCAGCGCGTCGTTGCGGATGAGCGGCGACTGCACGACGCGCTGCCCCGCGAAGAGCCGGTCCAGATGCTCCAGCATCGATGCACGGCCGCCGTAGGCCGACGCGCTGTCCGTTCTCGACCAGTCGTCCAGCACCCAGGTCTTGATTTCGCTGCCGTTGAACTTCGCGGGCTCGTACAACATCAGGTAGACGCGCAGGGCGCTGTAGGCGGCTTTTGGGTCCTGCCGTGCAATGGCCTGCGCGATGACCGCCTCGATGCGATGCACGAGCTGGGGCAGCAGCAGACTGGCTTCGAGAGCGCGATAAGTTGCGCCGCTCGCGTCGATGATGCCGGGCGCCACGTACAGACCATAACGATAGCTTGCATCGGGACGGGCGAGATCGAGGCCTGTCCGGGCGGGCAGGTGCAGGGCGTCGGTCAGGGCATCGGGCACGCTGTCGGGCCTGGGCTCGCGATAGAGTTGCGCGACCTTCGCGGAGAGCGCCTGGGTCTTGTGCGTGACGGCTTCCAGGTAGCGGCTGTTATTGCCGAAGCTTTCATGCAGGGCGACGGCCAGCCACGCGAACAGCAGCACCGCGAGCGCATGGCCGATCAGCCGCAGCAGGCGGAAGCGATATTCCCAACGCAGGTTGGGCCGCACCAGATGCGCTTCGGGCAGGATCACCTTCCGGAAGACATCGTGCAGGAAGTAGCTTCGGTTGCCGGCTGGACTGGCCGGATTTGCCGTTGCCTGACGGCCCGTGAGCGCGTGGTCGACGCCGTCAGCCAGGCGCCGGGCGATCGTCGCGGGTTCGGCCGGCAGCGGCAGGCCTTCTTGCGCGGCGCTCGTGAAGTACACGCCGCGCAGCATCGGATGATGTTCGGTGTCGTCGTAGCGCGTGCCGGTGAAAAGCCGCGCGAAACACTCCGCGAGCGGCCCGGCGAGCGCGGCGAAGGCCTCGGGAAAGGCCACGAGACGGCGGCGGCGGTCGAGGTCGAATTCGTCTTCGAGGCGCGTGTTGAGGCCGTCGGCCAGACGCGCCGCCAGCAACGCGAGCTCTTCACGGCAGCGCGCTTCGGTGGCCGGCGACGCGACCGGCAGCGTGAAGCCCCAGACCTGCGCGCGATGCTCCTCGGTCAGCGCGGCAAAGTAATCGGCAAAGCCGCTCAGGCGGTCCATCTGCGTGACGATCAGATACACCGGAAAGCGGACCCCGAGCGTGCGGCGCAGGTCCGCGAGCCGCGCGCGGAGGGCGTCGGCTTCGGCTTCGCGCAGGGTGACGTCGGCGGCGGTGAGCAGGTCGAGGCGGATCGTCAGCAGCGCGCCGTTGATCGGCGCACGCGGACGGTGGCGGCGCAGCATTCGCAGAAAACCCAGCCATTCCTGCGTGTCGGTTTCGCGCCGGTTCGGAAGGTCCGTGTGGATGCTGGGATGCAAGGGCGCGACATTCGCTGAGCGAAGGCCCGCGGCTGCGGCCTGTGTTTCGCTGGCCGAGGTCAGCGGATGGGAGGACTGGCCCGGACGCGTGTAATAGCCGGGCGTGTCGATGCACAAGGCTTCGTCGGTGAGCCACCAGTCGACGGTCGGATCGGCGGGCGCATCCGGGCGCGCCTGCCGGAGCGCGACGCTCGCGGGCACCGGCAGCCCCGCATTGAGCAGCGCGCGCGTCTTGCCCGAACCCTCCGAACCGAGCGCGATGAACCAGGGCAATTCATACAGGTGACGGGTGCGCTGGAAGAGACGGGCGAAGCCGCCCGTGCGCGTGCTCTTGAGGCTCTCCAGCATGCTCCTGAAGCGCGTTTCGAGTTGCCGGAGTTTGGGGTTCGCCAGTGATTCCGGTTTGTTGCTGTTGCCGAAAGCGAGCGCGCGGCGCAGGAACTGTTCGTCGCTGCGCATGCGGCACCAGATGCGGTACAGCAGCCAGCCCACGAAGACCGCGACGACGGCGGCGATGGCGACGATGCGCGCGTCCGTGGACGCGAACGGTTTCCTCTCGCCAAAGCTCAGCAGGGGCGCGGCATGCCAGATGAGCAGGCAGAGCAGCGCGCCGAACACGAGCGCCATCGACGCATGTCTGAGCCGGAGGAGCGCGCCGCACAGGATCAGCGCGATCACGGTCACGCGCAACGCGACGCTCTCGAGCGGCTTGAGTCCGCCGAACGCAAAGTATGGCCCGATGAACCAGACGGCCAGCACGAGCAGCAGCAGCGCGATGATCGCGAGAAACAGGCGTGAGAACAGGAACGACAACAGCTTCTTCATTCTTCGGGTCCACTTCGGGTCCAGTAGCGACGTTCGGCGTGAAGGCTTACGCGAGTGCAGGCGGTGCGGTCCGAGCCTCCGTCACGGCACGACGGCAATCTCGACGCGCCGGTTCAGCGCGCGGCCGGACGCCGTGCGGTTGTCGCCGAGGGGACTGGATGCGCCGCGGCCGACTGCCTCCAGCCTGCCCGCCGGCACGCCGGCCGCTTGCAGCTGCTGGACGACCTGTGTGGCGCGTTCGAGCGAGAGCGCGTCGTTGGAGGCGTAGCGACGGCTGCGGATGGGAAGGTTGTCGGTGTAGCCGGTGACCGTGACCCGGCCGGGAACCCGGGCCACTTCGCCGGCGATTTTCACGATCAGCGGAGTCATCGCGGCGTTCACGTCGATGCCGCCCGGCGCGAACATCGCGTCGCCGCGGAAGGTCACGGTGCTGTGGCGCGCGTCTTCATCGACGCTCACCATGTTGGCTGCGATCTCGTTTTCGAGCAGTTCGCGCAGACGCGGTACGCGCGGCGCGGGCGGCGGCGTCATGCGTCCGATCTCGATGATCCGCGTTTCGAGCAAGGCGCCTTCGCTGAGCAAGTGATACTTGAACCAGCCGAACAGGCCAAGCAACGCGAGACCGAGGACGGTGAAGCTGATCCATGCAGGGAAGTTCCACAGCGAGAGGCGTTTGCCGTGTGCGGTGGAGTCGGCGTGGGGGGAGAGGGCCAGGGGGAGGGGATTGCGGCCTTCCTGAAGCTTGTTGAACAGGAGGCGGCGGATTCCGTCATGCCTGCGCGCACCGTCCGCCAGCGTTCGATACGTGCCCATGAAACCCAGGCTGAGCACCCGATAGATGACTTCGATCAGGTCTAGGTGTTCGTGAGAATCCTCCAACAGGCGACCGATGAGATTGAAGATCTTTACGCCGCCTTTGACATCTTCATGGAACTTCGCCGCCAGAGTTTTGGTACTCCACTTGGCGCCGGGTGAATTGCGGTCCCATTCAGTTTGCATGGCCGCTTCATCAAGAGCCGTAGACAGGCAATAGCTCGCACCGAGCATGTGGTCGCGACGGATATTGGCCTGCTCGCACAAGCGCTGGAAATTGCGCACTTCGTCCTCGAGCAACTGCTGGAGCAGCTTCATACCGACTCCAGTGAGGTTATCGGGCATGTCCGCAAGCGCGCGCAGAAGCGGACGCGCCGCTTCGAGCAATGGATTACCCGCCGCGAGAATCGCACGCAGACGTGCCGCGGGGACTTCGCCCGGCGGCATGCGGCTCATAGCAGTTTTGAACGCGACTTCGGCTGCCGTTTCCGCTTGCTTGTCTTGAGCCGGTTGGGCGTGCGTCGCGTTTTGCTGCAATGCCTGTTCGGCATCCGGTGTGATATCAGCCTGTGTAATTTTCCACTCTCCCGATGCCAGCAATCAGTTCTCGACACCCGCGCCACCGCTTCATCCGCGCACACCCCACAGCTGGAGCTGCAACCCGGGAAACTCACCCGCAACGTGCAGCGCAATACCGCCATGTTTCTCGACGACACTCCAGAGCGGCCCGCCGCGCGCGATTTCGAAATAGACGAAGCCGGCGTTGAACGGAATCTGGCGCGGCGGTACCGGCAGGCTTTGCAGCGGAATGCCCGGCAGATGCGCGCGCACCAGATCCGGCAGACGCTCGGACGGTCCGACCTTGGCCTGAGACGCGAAGCGGTCCGCAAGCGCATCCATCGGCATTTCCGCGAACACGGCGAGCACCACCGAGGAGAACGAGCGCATCTCGCCCGGATCGACGACGGCATTGCTCACGCCGTAGCCCGCATCATCGAGCGGAATGCGCTGGGCGCTACGCACCAGCACCGCGTTGAGCAGCCACTGCGTGTCTTCGACGATGGGCCGCAGACACAGATGCGGCTCTTCATGCCGGTACGGCGGATGCGTGTCGAGCGGACGGCGCGTGGCCGGCCGGACATAAGTAGACAGTTCGCCGGCCATGCTCAGCAGCAGCGCGTACAGTTTCGCGGGAGAAGTAGTCGGCACGCGGCGCAGATGCTGCAACAGGGGTTCGTAACGATTGAGCGTCTGCAACAGCAAATAGTCCGAGACTTCGGCCACCGAACCCGCTTGGCCGTCGCTGCCGGTGAGCCGCTTCGCGAGCTTGTCGGCGCGCAGGTGGAGCAGATCGTGGACGTCGCCGAGCCAGGTGGTCAGCAACGCGCTCGCGCCATATCCGCAGACGGGCGGAACGAGGGATTCGTCCAGTTCGATGCTGCCGTCGGCGTGCAAGGACTTGACGCGCGCGAGCGGCAGGCCGATCCACCCGCCGGTCATCTCCTTGCGGGGCAACAGGCGCACGCGCAGATTCGACAGCTGGACAGTCTTGGGCCCCAGGCCGGTGGAGTTGGCGTCGCGCAAGTCGGTGGCGAACACGGAATGACGTGCGAGCGAATCCGCTGAATCGTCGAAGGTGGTTTCTTCGCCGTTGGGCACGCGCACCGGCACCGCGAGGCAGATCTCCTGTTCGAGGTGCTCCTGGCGGATCGTCAGCGGTGCGGGCGGCGGCGTGCTGCCGGGCATGTCGAAGGGCGTGCCGTCGGCGAACAGGCCGCTCGCCGACTTCACGATGACCTTGCCGAGCGCGAGCGCTTCGGAATCGATCGCATAGTGCGAGAAGCCGAAGAAGAATGGTGAAAGCGGCGCGGCGCGCTTGTGTGCGAAATGCTCCAGATACCGCTCCTGTTGCTGAAACAGTTGCGGACAGAGGAAAAGACCTTCGCTCCAGGTGACTTTGTTGTGCCAGCTCATGCGCTATGTGCTCATTCGTTGTGAGGCCGGTTGCCGGAGGGGTCGCCCGGTGGAGCGCCGGATAGCGCGTCGCTGATCCGGATGGCATCGGTATCGAGGTCGATGGCGAGCCGCAGCTTCGGCGCGCGCCGGTACCACGTCGCCGTGGGTGTCGCGGGCAGCAGCGTCGTCGCGCGCCACACGGCGTGGGGCAGGTCGCGATACGCCGCGATCACCCCCAGCGCCGTGCTGGCGCCGTGGGCATTGCGTGCGATGCGCCTGCTCTCGCCCGGCCGCAACATGAACTGGTCCCGCATCACGAGATCTGCGGCGAGCACGGTCTTGTCCTTGTCCTGTAGCGACTGGAAATCCGCCTCGTTGAAAGCGTCGAGACTCTTCAGTTCGTACACGCGCACGAGAATGGGCGCGGCCCTTTTCTGATCGTCGGGATTCACCGTCGATGACGCGCGAATGGCGACGTCGAGTTTCAGCGGCTCGTGTGCGGGCGGGGCGTCGGAGCTTGCGCAGGCGCCGAGTGCAAGTGCGCACACGAGCGCCGACACACGCGCTGATACGAGCGCTGATGCAAGCGAGCACACGAACGAGGCACCGGACGACCACACGGGCGCAGCGACGGAGCGAAGGGAACGAGTCGGCAGAAATCGCATGGATGGCGTTCAGGGCGCTATCCGATGCGTGCGCATCGGATAGCGCGTGAAAAGGCGTCGAGTTCGTTCAGGCTTCCTTGTTGGCTTTGATGTCGAACGTTGCCGTGACGGCTCCGCCGCTGCCGCCCTGTGCGTTCTGCACGATGTACTCCTGCTTCACCTTGGCGAACGACAGGCGCACTTCCTCGCGCACCCCGATCTCCCCGTGGGACCCTGAAGGCTGGACCTTGGTCACCATCACGTCGCTCATGGTGATCTTCAGGTATTCGAGCGGGCTCGTGCCCGCCTTGCGCACCGTGAGGACAGCCTGGTCGATGTGCTTGCCGGTCAGGCAATATTTCATCAGGTTGGGACTCGCGCGGTCCATCAGATGCTCGAAGCTGAGATCGTCGACATTCGCCTTGCCCGCGCCGCCGCCACTGCCTGAGTGCATCATCGAATCCTGCGAGACGCGCCAGCCCCAACTGGCCACTTCGATCTCGCTCTTGTGCGTGGCGTCCTGCGATTCGCCGTCGATACCGTTGATCTTGATGAAGATGTCTTGTGCCATGGTTATCTGTTCCTTGAAGTTGAGGATGTCTATTGCAATTGCGACGAGCTCGTTTCGAGCTGCCGCTGGATGTGCGCGAGCCGGTCCAGGCACGGGCCGCGCCGGACCGCGTCGCCTTCGGGCACGTCCGTTACCGCTGGAATCGTCCGGTCCAGATAGGCCTTCACCTCTCCGGGCGACGGCTCGATGAAGGGCGCGCCGCACACGGCGGAAGTGCCGAGCACGGGCCCGTCGTCGAGCACGCGCAGGACGGCCGCGGGATTCTTCGGCAGCGCCGTGGCGAGGGCGATGGTCAGGCCGATGGACGCGCTCGCGTCCGTACCCTGCGCGAGCCGGGGCGCGAGTTCGACCCACGCGGCGTTGCCGGTTGCGATGCTCTCGAGCACGGCATCGAACTGACCGTCGCGGTCGAGCGAGGCCACGGCGGGACGGGCGCCTTGCGTCTCGATCTCCCCGGCGATGCGCGCGGCGTCCGGCGCGACCTGGGCGCTGGCGCATGCCGAGGCAAGCAGCGCACAGGCGAGAGACGCAGGCAAGCTGGGTTTGAGCAACAGGAATCGCATCATTGGACGATCAATCCCCTGTCGGCGCTGCGGTTGATCTGTTCGCGGACGGGCCGCCCGAGAATCACGCAACCGGTGGACGCCGTGTGATCCTGGTTGTCGCCGTGGATCATGAAGGCGGATCGTCCGAAGGTGGCGGTGCCGACTTCTGGCGTGAGGTCCATCGAGACGGCGCCCGTGCGTACTGAATGACGCGCATTGCCGATCCGATAACTGCCTCGCGGAATCGGGCCCACGTTCTGGATGTTTTCCATGGCGGGGTTGTTGCGGCCATTTCCTGCGCCGGAATAGCCGTTTCTGGCGACGATGTTGCCGTCCGGATCGCTGAGCGTGCCGGTGGTGCGGGTATAGGTCCAGGGCATGACGGTTCCTCCAGACTGATTCAGGCGGTTTGCTTCACGGAAGGCAGGCGGGCGACGAGTCTCAGCGATACCGTGAGCCCCTCGAGCTGGAAATGCGGACGCAGGAAGAACTTCGCCTGGTAGTAGCCCGGGTTGTCCTCGAGATCCTCGACGACGACTTCGGCTGCCGCGAGCGGACGGCTGGCCTTCGTGTCCTGCGAGGAGTTGGCGGGGTCCGCGTCGACGTAATTCATGATCCAGCCGTTCAGCCACTGCTGCATTTCCTCGCGTTCGCGGAACGAGCCGATCTTGTCGCGCACGATGCACTTGAGGTAATGCGCGAAACGCGAACACGCGAACAGATACGGCAGACGGGCAGAGAGATTCGCGTTCGCGGTGGCGTCCGGGTCGTGGTATTCCGCCGGCTTCTGCAGCGACTGGGCGCCAATGAACGTGGCGTGGTCGGTGTTCTTGCGGTGGATCAGCGGAATCAGGCCGTTCTTCGAGAGTTCTGCTTCGCGGCGGTCGGAAATGGCGATCTCGGTCGGACATTTCATGTCGACGCCGCCGTCGTCGGTCGGAAAGGTATGGCAGGGCAGGCTGTCCACCGTGCCGCCGGATTCGACGCCGCGAATCAGCGAGCACCAGCCATACAGCTTGAACGAGCGGTTGATGTTCACGCCCATCGCATAGGCGGCATTGGCCCATGCGAACCGCTGATGATCCGCGCCGTCGGTTTCCTCTTCGAAGTCGAATTGGTCGACCGGATTGCTCTTGGCGCCGTAGGGCAGACGCGCGAGGAAACGCGGCATGGCAAGACCCACATAGCGCGCATCTTCGGTGGTGCGCAACGAGTTCCACGGCGCATATTCGAGGTTCTGCGCGAAGATCCGGGACAGGTCGCGCGGGTTGGCGAGTTCCTGCCACGATTCCATCTGCAGGACGGCGGGCGACGCGCCGGAAATGAACGGCGTATGCGCCGCCGCGGCGACCTTGGCGATCGACCCGAGAAGGTCCACGTCGGGCGGCGTGTGGTCAAAGTAGTAATCAGCGACGAGACAGCCGTAGGGCTGGCCGCCCAGTTGCCCGTACTCCTCCTCGTAGATCTGCTTGAACAGCGGGCTCTGGTCCCATGCCAGCCCCTTGTAGCGCTTCATCGTGCGGCGCAGGTCGTTCTTGGATACGTCCATGAAGCGGATCTTGAGGCGCTCGTCCGTTTCGGTGTTCGACACCAGATGATGCAACCCGCGCCAGGCCGATTCGAGCTGCTGGAAATCAGCGTGATGCAGGATCAGGTTGATCTGCTCGGAAAGCTTGCGATCGATCTGCGCGATGATCGCTTCGATGCTCTTGTAGGCGTCGTCGCTGATGGTGAGCGTCTGCTGCAAGGCCTGTTCGGCCAGCGTCTGCACGGCCTGTTCCACCGCTTCGCGCGCGGCCGGCGTCTTGGGGCGGAACTCCTGATTCAGCAGCGCGGAGATGTCGCCGTGGGCGAACGGGGCTGTCGGGGCGGCTGCGCTCGCCTGGACCTGGTTGACTGTCATGACGGATCTCGGTCGTGTCTCGGTCGGGTTCGGGGTGCCGGAGCCGCGCGTGCGCAAGGCGTCCGGCGGCGGATCAGTTCAGCGTGGCTTCGACGGCGTCCGGCGCGCTGTCGGCGGCGGCCTTTGGCGCAACCGTGAGGGACTTGAGCAGCGCCGGGTCGCGCAGAAGCGTATTGACGAGCGCTTCCGCGCCTGACTTGCCGTCCATGTACGTTTGCAGGTTGGCAAGCTGGGTGCGTGCCTCCAGCAACCGGCTCAGTGCGTCCACCTTGCTTGCGACCGCGGCGGGCGAGAAGTCCTCGATGCTCTCGAACGTCATGTCCACCATCAACTGGCCTTCGCCCGTGAGTGTGTTGTGGACCGGGAACGCCACCCGCGGCTTGATGGCCTTCATGCGCTCGTCGAAGTTGTCGATGTCGATTTCCAGGAAGCGCCGGTCCGCGACGGCCAGCAACGGTTCGACTGGCTTGCCGGACAGGTCCGCGAGCACGCCCATGACAAAGGGCAGTTCGACTTTCTTCTCGGAACCGTAGACCTCGACGTCGTATTCGATCTGCACGCGCGGCGGGCGGTTGCGCGCGATGAACTTCTGGGAATTGTTGGCCTGCGACATACGTGCCTCCGTGATCTGAAAAGCGGGGAATTGGTGATGAGAGAGTGAGCGCCAACTAGAGAACGACGTCTGCGGCATGCGACGGTGGCGACGGCTCGGTGAGCGCGAAGACGATGGCCGCGGCAGGGTCGAGCAGCGGATCGCCGACGTCGGCATCGATCCGCGTGATCGGCCGCTGCGCTGCCATTGCGTCAAGCCACAGCCCGGACAGACGCGGCAGCACATGTTTTTCGATGAAGCCGATGAGCACCCGCGCACCTGTTTCCTGCACCAGGCAGCGGCTGACGATGTAATCCGCCAGGCGTTCGCTGCACACGAGCGAGATGCCGTGGCCTTCCGCCATGCGGCGTACGACGCGATTCAGATGCAGCCTCACGATGACGGCAAGCGATGCCTGCGCGAGCGGGCGGTAGGGCACGACGGTCACGCGGCCGAGAAATGCGGGCGGGAAGGTCTTCAGCATTTCGGGCGTGAGCGCTGCCTGCAACGTGTCCTGATCGGGCGCAAGCGCGGGGTCCGCGCACAGGCTCGCGATGCGTTCCGCGCCGGCGTTGCTCGTGAGCAGGATGGTGGTGTTGCGGAAGTCGATATGGCGCCCGTCCGCGTCTTCCATGTAGCCCTTGTCGAACACCTGGAAGAACATCTCGTGCACGTCGCGATGCGCCTTCTCGATCTCGTCAAGCAAGAGCACCGCGTAGGGACGGCGCCGCACCGCCTCGGTCAGTACGCCGCCCTCGCCGGACCCGACATAACCCGGCGGCGCACCCTTGAGACCCGAGACGCTGTGCGCTTCCTGATACTCGCTCATGTTGATGGTGATGAGATTCTGCTCACCGCCATACAGCGCTTCGGCCAGCGCCAGCGCCGTTTCCGTCTTGCCGACGCCCGATGGCCCGGCGAGCAGGAATACGCCCACCGGCTTGTGGGGATCGGCGAGCCCGGCGCGCGCGGTCTGGATGCGTTCTCCGATCAGCGCAAGCGACGCAGGCTGACCGATCACGCGCGCCGCCAGCGTGCCGGACAACGCGCGGATGGCCATGATCTCGTCGGTGACCATGCGGCCCACGGGAATGCCGGTCCAGTCCGCAACGACGGCGGCCACGACGGCTTCGTTCACCTCCGGAAACACGAGTGGCGTTTCGCCTTGCAGTACGTGCAGGCCCTGTTCGAGCTGGCGAAGTTCGGCGGGCGTGGGACGAGACCTGGCCGCTGCAAGGTCGGGGACTGGTGTCAACGCCGCTTCGCGGGCACTGACGAGCGCTTCCGCCGCGGCGGACTGCGCCTGCCAGTGCGCCTCGAGCGCGCCTTGCTCGGTCAGCAGGGTATCGATGCGGGCGCGGGCCTCTTGCATGGCGCGTCCCGGCTCCAGGCCGATGCGCGCCTCTTGTTCGAGCAGGTCGAGTTCGACTCGCGCCGCCTGCAAGCGCTCAGTCAGTTGCAGGAGTTCACGCGGCGGCGCTTGCTGTGAGAGCGCAACGCGCACACAGGCGGTATCCAGCAGGCTGATTGCCTTGTCGGGCAGCTGGCGAGACGGGATATACCGGTGCGAAAGCCGGACCGATGCCCGGATCGCCTCGTCGCGCACGATCACGCGATGATGGCGCGCGAACATCCCGGCCAGCCCGCGCACCATCTCGATCGCCGCGGCTTCGTGCGGTTCGGCGATTTGCAGGACCTGAAAGCGCCGCGTGAGCGCCGGGTCCTTTTCGATATGACGCTTGTACTCCGCCCACGTAGTCGCGCCGATGATCCGCACCGCACCGCGCGCAAGGGCGGGCTTGAGCAGATTGGCCGCGTCGCCGGTGCCGGCCTGGCCGCCCGCGCCGACGAGCGTATGAATCTCGTCGACGAACAGGATGACCGGCGCCGGCGATTTGCTTGCCGCTTCGAGCACGCCCTTGAGGCGGGCTTCGAATTCGCCCTTCATGCTGGCGCCCGCCAGCAGCGCGCCGACGTCGAGCGACAGCAAACGGACATCGGCGAGCACCCGTGGCACGTCGCCGCTTGCGATGGCCAGCGCGAATCCTTCCACCACGGCGGTCTTGCCGACGCCGGCCTCGCCGGTCAGCAACGGATGATTTTGCCGCCGGCGCAGCAGGACATCGGTCAGCGTGCGGATTTCCTGATCGCGGCCGCTGATGGCGTCGATCTCGCCGCTGCGCGCGAGCGCCGTGAGGTCGGTGCAATATTGTTCGAGCACGCCTTCAGGCGTTGCGCTCACGGCTCGGGACGCCTCACCCGGCAGCGCCGGATCGAAGGCGCTGCCGTCGTAGGGCAGGTCGGCGGCTTCGGGCGAACCGGCAGCCCATGAGGCAAAGGTTTCGTCGAGGTTCTCGGAGGGAAGACGCATGAACTCCCGCGATACTGCCAGCAGCTCCCGTCGCAATTCCGGTGTGCCCGCGAGCGCGGCCAGCAGCCATGCGCCGCGAATGCGCCGCTCGTTGCGCCCGAGCGACGCGATCACCCAGGCGCGTTCGACTGCCATCTCGACGGGATGCGAGAAATCGCTGATGGAACTCGCGCCCCCCGGAAGTGAGCGCAGTGTGCGCACCAGATCCTGTTCCAGCGTTTCGTACTCGATGCCGGCATGCCGCACGATGCGATGCAGGTCGCTGTCGGTCAGCTGAAGCAATTGATGAATCCAGTGCGCCAGTTCCACATAGGGATTGCCGCGCAACTTGCAGAACGTGGCCGCGGACTCAATGCCGCGAAACAGCGTCACGCCCAACTTTCCGAATAACGTCTGGCGAGAAATCATTTTCGTACGCGCGCCTGATTCACGCCCATGAATATGCATTCAGGGGGTGCGTTGAGTTTGTGTTTTATTCCGGGCCCGAATGAAAGCAGATGCTGATGCAATCCTCTTTTCTTTTTCGGAATCGATGTTATGAAGCCAATCATGGATTTCGATTCTCTAAACGTCAAGCGGGCTTCGTGACTCTACTTATCCCAGATATTCAAATGTCAAAAGGCAGTAGATTCGCCGGAAAAGCCATTTTCAGATACATTTAATATTTAAAATCAATGTGGTATTTATGTACTGCCATGCTGCGCGCAGGCCCTGCCCAGAGGCGAAGGCGGCCAGGCTTGCTTGAGTAAAATCCTAATCCGCAGATTTTCCTATTACTAAATCGTACAAAAAATCACAATCGAACGTAGCCGAAGATTCTGATTACGCTGAATCAAGGTGTGAAGGTATGGACAGGCATAATCAATTCATGCGCTAATTCCCTCAATCAGGATCAGGCTGGATTAAAAGCCTGTTCAGGCTAGTTTTAACCCGCGGTATTTTCGCGGGCATCGAGGCGCGCCACTCTGGCGGCGAACGTGTGAGGGTTATCGAATGCTGTTTGAATCAATCTTCAAGCGTCGTTTTTCCATGCGCGAATGCGTGGAGCCGACGTTATCCGCCGCGCCTTCGTCTTCATTCCTTCGGGTGGACGCAGGCCCTTTCGTCCCGATTCGCAAGGACGCCGACCTCAACGCGGCGCGCCAGGGCGCACGCGCGAGTCCCACACCTTCCGCGAGTCTTGATGCAGACGCACTGATCGCCGCCTTGCACACGGGCTATTACGAGGCACTCCACTCGGCCGGTAGTCAGGCGGGCAGCGCATGGGAGGCGGCGGAGTCAGTGGCTGATCGCGATGATCAGGAAGGCGCGTCGTCCGAAAGCAGCAGCGCAGACGAAGGGATCGGTTCGGAATCAATCAGTGTGTTTCTGGGTGAGGCGCAGCGCGTCGAAGACGCTTTTGGCCCCTTGGGCGACAGCCTCGCGTCAGGCGGCGTGGACATGAGCATTCCGCCCACGCCAGAAATCCTGCGGCTCTTCGCGCCGGCCGAGCATCCGGCCGACCCCGCCGGCCATGCTCAAACGCCGCCGCGCCGCTTCACGGCGCCGCCCGCGCTTGCGCGCCGCGAGCATCATGCACTCGCCCTCGACAGCTGGTTGCCCGACCTTCACGCCGGGACGGAGCGGGATACCGCGCGCACCGTCAGCGAAGCCGGCGCGCGCACGCCGGACCTGAATGGCGAGCATCCGGCATGAGCGAAGTCAGGTTGCCGCGTCGGGCGGAAAGCCATCTGCTGCCCACGCTGATCGATCGCCTGCGCGACGACGCGCCGCAACGTCAGAAAGAGGTGCCTGGCGAATACACGGTGACGCGCGCGCAACTCCGCGACATTATCCAGCGCGACCTTGCCTACCTGCTGAACGCGACCAGCGCCGGGCCGTTGATCGACGCCGTGCGGCATCCGCATGTCGCGGCCTCCACGGTCAATTTCGGCGTGCCGCCGCTGGCGGGCGCGTACGTCGCGTCGGGTCGATGGGCGGAGATCGAGAAGGCGGTCAGTCTGGCCATCGTGCGCTTCGAACCGCGCCTGATACCCGAGTCGCTGCGCATCGTGCCGCGTGTGCAGGGTGAGCGTCTTGCACGGCATGGCGAAGTCGCCTTCGAGATTCATGGTCTGGTGCGGGCCGAGCCGTATCCGCTCGAATTCATGGTGCAGAGTTCGCTTTGCCTGGAATCGAGCCGCCTGCTGGCCTGCCCGAAGCAAGCCTGAGACTGCCCCGGACCGCATCGAACCGAACCGACCGAACCAGCACCGAACGCCGCATGGACCCGCGACTCCTCGATTACTACAACCAGGAACTGATCTACCTGCGTGAGAGCGCAGGGGAATTCGCGCAGGCTCATCCGAAGATCGCGCGGCGCCTCGGGCTGCAATCCGGCGAAATGACCGATCCTTACGTGGAGCGCCTGATCGAGTCCTTCTGCTTCATGTCCGCGCGCATGCGCCTCAAGCTCGACGCGGAATTCCCCCGCTTTACCCAGCGCCTGCTCGAGGTCATCTACCCGAACTATGTGTCGCCAACACCGTCGATGGCTGTCGTGCAGATCCATCCGTCCGATACCGCCGGCGCTCTGAACGACGGACCTGTATTACCTCGCGGCACGACGTTGAAGACCCGCGAGGCTGATGGAGAAGCCACGTGCTGTACGTTCCGCACGAGCCAGGACGTGGCCCTGTATCCGCTGGAGATCGTGGATGCGCGGCTGACCGGCGTTCCGCCCGATATCCCGCGGCTCGACCGGTTCGTGCCCGGCCAGGCGCAGATTCGCGGCGCGCTGCGTCTGCGCCTCCGCACCACGGACCAATCGAACATCGCTACTCTGACCAAGCTGGACCGCCTGCCGGTCTACCTGGCGGGCGACGAAACCGTGGCGTCGCATCTGTTCGAACTCGTGCACGCGGCGGGCATCGTGTCGATCGTCGGCGAACCGGGACACTTCGGCGACGCGAGCCAGCCATTCGCCGCAGTTCAGACGAACGCCGTGGTGCACGAAGGACTCGGACTCGATCAGGGACTGCTGCCGCTCACGTGGTCGAAATTTCATGGCCATAACCTCCTGCACGAATACTTCGCGTGCCCCAGTCGCTTCCTGTCCTTCACGCTGACCGGCCTGACGGAAGGGCTCGCCCGGACGCGCGGACAGGAAGCCGAAATCGTCGTGCTGCTCGACCGGGCATTCGACCAGTTGAACAATCTCGTCGACGCGGCGCGCTTCGCGCTCTTCTGCACGCCCGTCGTCAATCTGTTCCTCGACAGGCTTGACCGCGTCGACATCTCGGCGGCCAACACCGAAATCCATCTGGTGCCGAAGCGGCAAGCCCCGCTCGACTACGAGGTCCATTCCGTCGAGCGCGTTTATGGGCGTCCGCCGGAGTCTTCAACCCGGTTCGAATTCCGGCCGCTCTATCAGACGCTCAACCACGACGAAGGCAATCACGGACGCTATTTTTCCGTGCGCCGCGAACGGCGCCTGCTGTCGGACCGGACCCGGCGCTATGGCACGCGCACGTCCTATATCGGCAGCGAGACCTTCGTTTCGCTCGTGGATCAGCAGGAGGCGCCCTACCACGAAAACCTGCGGATTCTCGAAGCCGACGCCTGGCTCACCAACCGTGACCTGCCCCTGCTCATACCGCGCAACGGCGTCAACGACTTCACGCCGCTCGAGGACGGCAGTGCGCCGGTCAAGAGCATCGGCCTGATCCGGCGGCCCAGCGCGCCGCGTCCGCCTTGCGCGGAAGGCGAGATCGCCTGGCGGCTGATCCGCCAGTTGAACTTCAATTACCTGCCGCTCGAGGAAATCGATCACCGGCCGGGAGGGCAAGGCCTGCGCGACATGCTCAGGCTCTTTCTGGGCAGCCACGACGTCGAACAGCACCGGCAGGTGGAGAGTCTCATCGGCGTGAAGACGAACGCCGTCACGCGCAAGCTGCCCGGCAGCGGACCGCTCGTATTCGGACGCGGCATCGAATGTTGTCTGACGGTGGACGAAAGCGGGTTTTCCGGAGCCAGTCCTTATCTGTTCGGCCTGATCCTCGAGCACTACCTCGCGCGTCACGTGTCCATCAACTCGTTCACGCAAACGGAGCTGGTGTCGATGCAGCGCGGCCGCATCATGCGCTGGCCGGTCCGCATGGGCACGCGCGGGGTGGCGTGATGGAGCGCAGACCGTCCACGATGCTGTTGCGCGAATCGGCCCTGTCGGCGGCGCTGCTCGAACGCCTTCAGAACGAGCCTTGGCGCTTCGGCTTTCTCGCGCTGGTGCGCCGGATCAGCGCGGACGCGCGCATTCATCCGGTCGGCACCGCGGCGCGTCCGGGCGCCGAGCCGTTCCGGCTGGGACAGCAGCCCAGCCTGGCGTTCGCACCGCGCGAGATCGCGAGCGTCGGTGAAATCGACGGCCGCCTGCATCTCCGTCTGTTCGGACTCGGCATGCTCGGGCCGAACGGACCGTTACCCATTCATGTCACCGAGATCGCGCGTGAACGCGAAGAAGCCCGGCGCGACTCCACCCTGAGCCGGTTCCTCGACATCTTTCACCATCGCTATCTGACGCTGCTGTATCGCGCGTGGAGCACGGCGCAGGCAGCGGCCGGGCTGGATCGCGCGGACGACGAAAGCTTCTCGTTCTATGTGGCGTGCCTGACCGGACAGGCGCGCGGCGAGATTGCCGGGCGACGCTGGCCCGCGCACGCGCAACTGGCCGCTTCCGCCAATCTGGTGCGGGAGGCGCGCAACCCCGACGGACTGCGCATGACAATCGAACATTACTTCGGCGTGCCGGTGAGTCTCGACGAATACGTGTTCCACTGGGTCAAGGTCGCGCGCGAGGAGCAGACCCGGCTGGGCCTGCCGGGCCCCGCGTCGGTGATGGGTGACGGCGCCATGCTCGGCGAACAGGCGCCAGACCGGCAGTTCCGCTTCCGCATCGTGATCGGGCCGGTGGGGATCGATGAATATCTGCGCTTCACCCCGCGCGGCGCGGCCTTGCCGGAACTCGTCGATATCGTGCGCAGCTTCGTGGGCCGGGAGTTCCAGTGGGAACTCGTGCTGCGCATCAGGGCGGACAGTGCGCCCTGCGCGCAAATTGGCGGGACCGAGCAACTGGGCTGGTCGGGCTGGCTCGGTTCCTCGGCGGACGGTACGCCCGTCACCGGGATGCGCTTCGATCCCGAAGACTATGCCGGTCAGACCGAGCCGAACATCGCGGCTAAGCACGATGAGTCAGTGCGGAGCGGTTCGGCGATCGGGAGAAGATCATGAGCAAGAAGCGCGGCTCGACGCCGCAGCCGGACACGCAAGATGACTGGATGACGCCGCTCGACCCCGCCGCGCCGTGTGGCGTGGACCTCGAATACGACCCCGAATGCGTCGTGCTGTTCGCTCAGGCGGTGGCGCGCGCCGATGCCCAGTACGGCGACTTCGTCGGCACGGCGGATCCCGTGAACTGGAGCGAGGTCGAACGCGATTGCCGCCGGCTCATGCAGCGCAGCAAGGATATCCGTCTGGCCATCCTGTTCACGCGTTGCCGCACGCGGCTCGCGGGCGGGCAGGGACTGGCGGACGGACTGGGTGTGCTGTCGGCGTGGCTGTCATCGTATGCCGACACGATTCATCCGCAACAGGGCGTGGATGAAGACCGGGACGCCGCGCAGGAGATCCGCATGAACGCGTTGCAAACGCTGACCGATACGAACGGTCTGCTTGCCGATGTGCGGAATATCGCGTTGATGCGCTCGTCGGCGGCGCGTCTGCAGGTACGCGACGTCGAGCGCGCCTTTGCGCAGCCGAGACCGAATGACGCGTTGTCGGCGCAGTCCGTGAAGCAACAATTGCGCGACCTGCGCATCCGGCAGCCCGAAACGCTCGCGGGTTTCGATCTGGCGCTCCACAGTCTTGGCCTCATCGATGCCTGGAACCGCGAGCAACTGGGCGCATTCGCAGCCGATCTCGTGCCCTTGAAACGCGTGCTCGAACGCGTCGTGGGCGAGGGGCCAGTGGAGCGGGCGGTGGTGGAACTCGAAGAACCTGAGGAAGCGGAAAAACTTGAGCAGGCGTCAAGCCCGGCAAACTCGTCGCCACTACCCGACGACCCGCACGTTGAAAGCACCTTGCCCGGACGCGACGCCGCGCTGCACGCCATTCGCGACGCCCGTCACTGGTTCGAAGCGCATGAGCCCAGCAGCCCGATCCCCGTGTTGTTGCGCCGCGCGGAACGGTTCGTCGGCAAGCGCTATGGGGAAGCCGTCAAGGCTATCCCCGCTGCCGTGCTTGCGGAGTGGGAGGCTGAGCCGTGACCCGATCGGCATCAGCGCCCAACCGGTCCTCAGCAAGCCGCGCGGAAGCGGTCGGCGGTCAGCGCGCCGCTCGACAAGCCCATCAGCAGCATCTCGGTCTGCGTCACGGAAACGCCCGCCTTCTCGACGAACCGGTTCTGCCGCATGTCACCGCTGACCGACGCCGCCACGGCGGAGCGGAGCGCGGCATCGCCGGCATCGCCCGACTGGGTTCCGAGCGAGGCGAGCAGGGTCTTGGCGGCGGGCGCGAGCGGCTCCCATTGCAGCTCGGCCGTCCATTCCGGCACGGATGCGATGTTCTGTTTGGCGAAGGTCACGAGCCGGTCGATCGACGCGCCTTGCGCGCTCGAACATGATCCGGCCTCGTTGCGGCACGCGGCAAGCGACAGACCGAGAGCCGGCAGTACGGCAATGAAGCGACGGCGAGAGATCATATTTGCTTTTGCTGGGAGGCGAGGTGGTCGCCCAGGCGGATCGCCAGGGCAACGATGGTGTAGGTCGGATTGGCGAAACCGCCGGTCGGGAACACGGAGCTGCCGGCCATGAAGACGTTGTCGACGCCGAACACGCGGCAGTCCGCATCGACCACGCCCTTGTCCGGCGTTTGCGCCATGCGCGTGGTGCCGTGCAGGTGGCCCACCGCGACGATCGACGCCTCCGTGGTCGGCGAAACCCACGCGTGCGCGCCGTTTGCCATCAGCCACGTCTTCGCGGCATCGACAATCTTCTTCTGCGCAGTCAGGTCGAGCGTCAGGTGACCGTCGTTCTTGCGCTTGAGCGTGTCGTCGTCGAGCACCGAAAAGTCTTTCGAATGCACCGTCTGCTCCATGCCGAGCGTGGCAATGTAGACGGCCGGCTCGACGCCGTAGATCGCCTTGTAGTTCCTGGCGATCGCCGCTTCACGGCTGTCGAGCTTGTCCGCCGGGACCGCCGAGAGCTGGAAGTTGAAATCAGTGAGCTTGTTCTTGACGAGGAAGTCCGCTGTGGGCATCAGCGAGATGAACGACGACGACTGGTATTGCTTCTTCGTCAGTTCCTGCGCCAGTTCCGGCGCGAACAGGATTTTCGCGAGCGAATAGCAATGCGGATGCTCGAAGAAGTACCTGCCGACATTCGCGGACGTGGCATCGGACACGCCCAGTTCGGCGGCTGAGCGCGCCAGCAGCCGCGCGTTGCCCACCGCGCCCGCAGCCAGCACGATGGCCTTGCCGCACTTGAGCGTGCGCGCTTCGCCGCCCACCGACAGTTCCAGCGCTTCCGCGTGGCCGTGGCGGCCCTTGATCGACAGCACCGTCACGCCTTGCACCAGCGTGATCTTCGGCGACTTCTCGATGTGCTCGCTGAAGTCCTTGCCGTAGCGCACCGGCGGCGAGAACCGGAAGGCCTTGACGTTCAGCTGATCGAAGCCGCTCACCGGAATGGCGTCGACGAGCGAGGCCTCGTAGTCGGGAATCTTGAGCCACGTGCCCGCGCGGCCATAGAACGGCGTGAGGTCCGCGCGCTTCAGCGGCCACTGGGGATAGTCCGCGATGTCCGTGCGCGACATCGACATCTCGCGCATGGTCGTGCACCAGCCACCCCAAACGTTTGATCCGCCGCCCAGTTGACGGCGAATGTGCAGCTGGGCATAGGAGTCGGCGACACCGTAGTCCGCGCCCTTGAAGCCGTCCGTCAGGACGTTCCATTGTTCCGTCTTGCTGGCCTCGCCCGATTCGAGCAGGACGCTCGGAACACCACGCTCTTCCAGCGCGTAGGCCACGGCGAGCGCGGCGGGGCCGGAGCCGACAATCACGACTTGAGACTGCAATGCACCAGAGCTGGCCAATTCCGTAAAGGCAGTGAGCACGTTTGATTCCGTTGATGTGACGGCTTGTTTCGAGCAGACTCGCTGCGTTCTACGAAACGAGCAAGTCGAAATCACCGCCGAGGAAAAAAGTGCGCACATTCTGCCATAACGATTCCGCTACCCGAATAACCGATCCTTGCCGAACCCGTTAATCGGTTCAGGTCAGGGTCGTGCGGACGGCACGGGCCAACACCTCTGCCCATGAACAAGGTAGCGGGTGGAGTGCGGCACACGACTCACGTATATTACGGGCAGCCGTGTTTGAGTTCGTGACCCGCTGGACGGCAACACGCTCCTATAGAATGAAGTAAGAACAAGTTACTCATAATTGTTGTTTTTGTTACCGAAATGCAGGCCATGCGGTAACAATAGCCACATCGAAACTGAAGGATGAATCGCCACACATGAGCGTCACTTATCGACATGACGGCCGCGATGAAGGTCGCAAGCGCGCGCACTTCAGCACTTTGTTTGCCGTGCCATGGCGAAATCGCCGGCTGATCTATGAATTGACCAAGCGGGACATTCTGGGCCGCTATCGCGGCTCCGTGATGGGCCTCGCATGGTCCATCGTGCAGCCGCTTATCATGCTCGCCATGTACACGGTGGTTTTCGGCACGCTGCTGAAGTCGCGCTGGCCCGGAACCACGGACAGTTTTCAATTCGCCGTCATTTTGTTTTCGGGGCTCATGCTGTTCAACTTCTTCGCGGAATGTCTGAATCGGGCGCCGACCATCATTACGTCGAATCCCAACTATGTGACGAAACTGATTTTCCCGCTCGAAATCCTGCCGTGGATTTCCGTGGCGTCCGCTGCGTTTCATCTGCTGATGAGCATCGTCGTGTGGGTCGCGTTCGCGTTGTATGTGTATGGCCGCATTCACTGGACCATCGTATTTCTTCCGGTGGTTTTCATCCCGCTCGCGATAGTAAGCGCAGGCGTAGGCTGGTTGTTTGCCGCCACCGGCGTGTATATCCGCGACCTTACTTATGTGACCGGTCTGCTTTCGTCGATGCTGATGTTTCTTTCGCCCATTTTCTATTCGCTGGATAATCTCTCGCCTGCTTTCCGCACGCTGATTCTCGCCAATCCGCTGACGTTCATCGTCGAGCAGACGCGGGTCGTGCTGGTGAAGGGCGACCTGCCGGATTTCATGGGCATCGGCCTGTATCTGGTGGGAAGCGTCGTCTTCGCCTGGCTGTGCCTGGCCTGGTTCCAGAAAGCGCGCGAAGGTTTCGCGGACGTCCTCTAGTCTGTCATCACATTCAACACCTGGTTTTTACGGAATCGTCGTGAACAAACGCAAGATCTTAGTCACTGTCGGGACGCGTCCCGAAGCCGTCAAGATGGCGCCGCTCATCGGGCGGCTGCAGAAGGAAGACTGGGCCGAGTGCCGCGTGCTCGCCACCGCCCAGCATCGCGGCATGCTGGACCAGGTGCTCGACCTGTTCAAGATCCACGCCGATGTGGATCTCGACATCATGCAGCCCAACCAGTCGCTGCCCGAACTGACTTCGCGGCTCATCACGCGGCTCGACCAGGTTCTCGAAGTGGAAAAGCCGGACGTCCTGCTGGCGCAAGGCGACACCACGACCGTGCTCACGGCCGCGCTCGCGTGCTTCTACCGGCGCATTCCGTTCGGCCACGTCGAAGCGGGACTGCGCACCGGCGACCTGGACAATCCGTTCCCGGAAGAGATGAACCGCGTCGTCGCGAGCCGGCTGGCGCGCTGGCATTTCGCGCCGACGCAAAGCTCGCGCCAGAATCTGCTGCGCGAGGGCGTGGACGACGCCTCGATCTTCGTGACCGGCAACACCGTGATCGACGCGCTGCTCGACGTGGCCAGCCGCTGCGACGGCGAGGCGCCTTATCAGGGCGAGCGCCGCCTGATCCTGGTGACGTCGCATCGCCGCGAGAATTTCGGTGAAGGCTTCCGGAACATCCTGCGCGCGATCAAGGCGGTCGCGGATGCCAACGAGGACACACACATCCTCTATCCGGTGCATCCGAATCCCAACGTGCGCGATCCGGCGTACGAACACCTCGGCGGCCATCCGCGCATCACGCTGTGCGAGCCGCTGTCGTACCTGCCGTTCGTCGCGGCGATGAAGCAGGCTTACCTGATCCTGACCGACTCGGGCGGCGTGCAGGAAGAAGCGCCCGCGCTGGGCAAGCCGGTGCTGGTCATGCGCCGCGAGACCGAGCGTCCGGAAGCCGTCGAGCATGAAGTGGTGAAGCTGGTGGGTACGGACTATGACGAGATCGTCTCGAGCGTGCAGCGCCTGCTCGACGACCCGGCCGAGTACAAGCGCATGGCGCGCGGCGTGTCGCCTTATGGCGACGGGCTGGCGTCGGGGCGTATCGTCGATGTCCTCAAGCAGTATTTCGGAGCGTAAGCGCATGGCAGACGTATCCGGGTGGTTTGGCAGGGCGAAGGCGGCCGTGCGTCTGGACGTTCGCCGCGCGGCGCGTCACGACGCTGACGGCTCGCCGGCAGGACATGCTTTCATCCTGCGCGGCGGCTGTGTGCCTGCCGCGCGTTCGACACGGAATGGCGATGTTTTCTGATCCGGGCATGAATCGCCCCCATCCTGACAGGCAGGACGAGATCGCCATTCGTGTCGAGAGCCTTTCCAAGCGTTTCGCCGTCTACGAGACGCCGCTCGAACGGCTGAAGCATCTCGTCATGCCGAAGCGCAAGAAAGGCTGGAGCGAATTCTGGGCGCTGGACAATGTCGACCTGAAGATCGGGCGGGGCGATACGGTCGCCATCATCGGCCGCAATGGTTCGGGCAAATCCACGCTGCTGCAGATCTTGTGTGGCACGCTCACCGGCACGTCCGGCAGCGTAGAGGTGAATGGCCGCATTGCGGCGCTGCTCGAACTGGGCGCGGGGTTCAACATCGAGTTCACCGGCCGCGAGAACGTCTATGTGAACGGCGCGGTGCTCGGGCTGTCGCGTGAGCAGATCGATACGCGTTTTGCGGATATCGAGGCATTCGCCGAAATCGGCGAGTTCATCGACCAGCCGGTCAAGACCTATTCCAGCGGCATGTACGTGCGGCTTGCTTTCGCCGTGGCCATTCACGTCGATCCGCAGATCCTGATCGTGGACGAAGCGCTGGCCGTCGGCGATTCGCGCTTCCAGGCCAAGTGTCTGAACCGCATCAAGGCGATGCAGAAGGACGGCGTCACCATCCTGTTCGTCTCGCATGACGTCGGCGCGGTGCGCACGCTCTGCGAGCACGCGCTGTGGCTGGATCACGGCAAGGTGCGCATGTACGGCGACGCGTTCTCGGTCACGGCGCAGTACAACCAGTTCCTGTTCGAGAAGGACGACGAGGAGACGCCGACGCCGAAGCTGACGCACGAGGCGCCCGCCGGCGAGCCCGAGGCTGAAGGCGAAGCCGAGGCCACTGCGGCAGCGGACGGCACGCCTGCTCAAGCAGAAGCCGACGCACAAGCCGAAACGCAAGCCACCGAGCCCGAACCCGAACCCGAACCCGAGCAGGACAGCGCAGTCGGGCTGATGGCCAAGCATCGGCCGATCAACCATTGGGGCAGTCATGTCGGCTGCATTACCGGCGTGGGCATGTACCACGCGAACGGCGAGCGGCTCTCCACGGTCAACGCGCTCGACGAGATGGAGATTCGCGTGCGCGTGACGCCGCCCGCGACGGCGGACCGCTCGACCATGAGCGTCGCGTTCTCGCTGAAGGACCTGCGCGGCACGGACCTGATCGTTTCCACCACGTGGGACCAGGGCTCGATGGACTTCACGCAGGCCGGCGAGACGGTGCTGGTGCGCTTCAAGCTGACCAACCGGCTCAACGCAGGCAATTACCTGCTGGCGGTGGCGCTCGAAGATCGCGCCAGCGTCCTGCCGCAATACTACGAATACATAGAAGGCGCGCATTACTTCACGTCGATGACCGAGCACAGGGTGTATGGCACCTTCGTCGCCGACGTCGAACAGGTCATGGAAGCGCAATCCGGACGGCGAGTCTACGCATGAGCGATCAAAACGGCATCAACAGCAACGAGTACTGGGACAAGCGTTTCGAAACCGACTGGGACAAGCTCGGCGGCCGCGAGCAGAGCCGCTTTTTCGCGCGCGTCGCGGTAGAGGCGCTGCCTGCCTGGTTCGTGCAGAAGGTCCGGCACGAGAAGCTGCGCGTATGCGATTTCGGTTGCGCGGAAGGCGACGGCACGGACGTGCTCGCGCAGGTGCTGGCGTGGGACATGACGGGCATCGACTTCTCGCAGCCCGCCATCGAGAGCGCGAACACGATGTACCACAGTGCGCGTTTCTCGCACGAGAACCTGCTGGATCGCCCGGATCGTCCGGCGTTCGACGTCATGTTCTCGTCGAATACGCTCGAGCACTTCGCGCGTCCCTGGGACGTGTTCGACGCCATTTCGAACTACGCGACGAAGTATGTCGTGCTGCTGCTGCCTTACCGTGAGTTCGACCGTCATTCCGAGCACGAAGTGACGTTCGATGCGCCGAACATTCCGCTCGCGCCGAAGGCCGGCTGGACGCTCGTGTACGAGTCGGTCGCGGATACGCGTCTGCACGAGCCGAGCTTCTGGCCGGGCTTCCAGATCCTGCTGATCTATGCGCGCAACGAGGAGGTCGCCGCGCTGCAGATGACGATGTCCGATGCGCGCATCAACGGCTCGGCCAGCGCGGACCATACCCTTGCCGAACTGCGCGCGGAACAGCAGCGCATGCGCGAGGTCGAGGCGCAGTCCGCCGCCGACAAGGCCCGCGCGGAGGAAGCGGTGGCGCAGCTGGACGCCGTGAAAGCCGAGGCGCGCGATGCACAGCTTGGCGTGGCGCATGCGGCGACGCATCTGGCCACGCTCACGCAGCGCTGCGACGTGCTGCGCGAGCGGCTTCAGACGGCTACCGAAGAACACGGGGCCCAGATCGGCGCTTTCGAGCGCATGCATCGGGACAACCTGAAGGAGCTGGATGCCGCCGCTCAGCGCGCGGCCACGGTCGCGAACGAGCTGACCGACTACATTCACTATCTGCGGCAACGCGAGCACACGCTGCAGAGCGAACTGAACCTGATCCACAAGAGCCGTAGCTGGCGCTGGACTTCATTGGCGCGTCAGGTGCAGGTGTGGCTGCGCCGCCGCATGAGCGACGTCAATTACGCCTACACGCACGGCGGCGTGCTGGACACGGCGCAGCGCATGTTCGCCTATGTGCCGAAGCATCTGCGGCGGCGTGCCGGTGCGGACGCGGCGCCTGCGCCGGTTGCATCGGCCGCGCCGGTTGAAGCCGCTGCTCCGGTGGTCGCGGAAGCCGTGACGCCGGTCACCGTGATTCCGCCGAAGCTGCCGAGACAACGTCCCGACGCCCAGGCCGACGTCTTCGTCTTCAGCATCATCGACTGGCACTTCCGGATTCAGCGCCCGCAGCATCTGTCGCGCGAACTCGCGCAGGCGGGCCATCGGGTGTTCTTCTTCACGAACTATTTCGAGGATGCGGACGAGCCGGGTTTCTCGGTCGAACGGCTGGACGAAGCCTTGCCGCTCTTCCAGATCAAGCTGAAGGTCAAGGGCGCGCCGCAGATCTACTTCTCGCCGCCCGACGAAGACGCGCTCAACCAGATGCGCACGGGCATGCGGCTGTTCACGGAGTGGACCGGCACCGATCATTCGTGGTCGATCATCCAGCATGCCTTCTGGTATCCGCTCGCGACGAGCCTGCAATCCGACGACCTGCTGTACGACTGCATGGATCACCATGAAGGCTTCGGCAATGTCTCGCCGGAACTGATCGAGGTCGAGAACCGGCTGATGCACAACGCGGACCTGCTGATCGCCACCTCGTCGTTCCTGGAGAAGGAAGCGCGCGAACGCAATCCGCGCGTGGCGGTAATCCGCAATGCCTGCCAGTACAGCGACTTCTGCAACGCGCCCGCCGAACGCTTCGTCGATCCCCAAGGCCGGCGGATCATCGGCTACTACGGTGCGATCGCCGACTGGTTCGACGCGGATCTGGTCGCGCAAGTCGCCGAGTCCTTCCCGGATGCACTCGTCCTGCTGGTCGGCGCGGACACGGCTGGCGTGCGCGAGCGTCTCGCGGGCTACGACAACGTGCAGATGACGGGCGAGGTGCGTTATACCGAGCTGCCGTACTACCTGTACGCCTTCGATGTCTGCATGATGCCGTTCCAGGTGATCCCGCTCACGCTGGCGACCAACCCCGTCAAGATCTACGAATACCTGGCGGCAGGGCGGCCGGTGGTGTCGGTGGATCTGCCGGAAATGGCGCAGTTCGGCGAACTGGTGCGCACGGCGACTACCTACGACGGTTTCGTCGATCAGCTGCGCGCCGCGCTGGCGGCGTTGCCTGATTCGAAGGCGGTCGTCGCGCGCCGCAAGGCCTTCTCCGCGGGACAGACCTGGGCGCATCGCGTCAACGACATCCGCCGCGCCGTGGAAACCCTGCCGCGCCCCACGGTGAGCGCCATCGTGCTGACCTACAACAACATCCATCTGACGATGGACTGTCTCGAGAGTCTGGTGCGCAACACGGCCGGCGTGGATCTGGAGATCGTCGCGGTCGACAACGCCTCCAGCGACGGCTCGCGCGCCTACCTGACCGCGTGGGCCGCGGCGCACTCGAACGTCAAGCTGATCCTGAACGACAAGAACCTCGGCTTCGCGGGCGGCAACAACGTCGGGCTGGCCGCGGCGACGGGCGACTACCTCACGATCCTGAACAACGATACGGTCGTCACGCGCGGCTGGGCACGGCGGCTCGTCAATCATCTGCGCCACCATCCGGAGATCGGGATCATCGGGCCGGTGACCAACAATATCGGCAACGAGGCGCGCCTGACGACGCACTATCGCGGCATCGACGAGATGCACATCGAAGCCCGTTCGCTCACGGAGCCTTACCGGGGCGAGTGGTTCGAACTGAGCGTGGCCGCGTTCTTCTGCGTGATGATGCCGCGCAGCACGTATGAGCGTTGCGGGCCGATCAGCGAGGACTACGGCATCGGCTTTTATGAAGACGACGACTATTGCCGGCTGGTGGAATCGGCGGGGCTGCGTGTGGCCTGCGCGGAAGACGTGTTCGTGCATCACTATCTCTCCGCGTCCTTCAACAAGCTCGGCGAGGAGCGAAAGCTCGCCTTGCTCGCGACGAACCGCGCGGTCTATGAGGCGAAGTGGGGCACGTGGATGCCGCACAAGTCGCGCGAGCGGTCCAGGGTCGAGGGGGCGGCGGTCTGATCGCGCATAGCGCGGGTTCGAGGCGGCTCGGCCGCTTGTGCAACCTGCCGGAGGCCGGCACCGCGCGCGCCGGCCTGGCGCTTGATTCATGTCTTTCGCGGGCGTTCAGCCATTCCTTTTTCGGGAACGGCGCACGCCCGCGCACATCCGGCGCGCGCTGACGCGCCAGTCATCAGAACGGAGTTTTAAACATGCAGGTCTGGTCCCGCACGGCCTCGGGAGAAGGGCGCGTCAACTTGCCCTTGATGATCGCCGTCGCGTTCGTTGCTTTCTTCATGACGGCGTTCTATGTGTCATACGCACACGCCGCCTGGTTCTTCCAGGACGACTTTGGCTTCCTCGAGCGTTATGCAGCAGTGGTCAAGCTCCCGGAGATGTGGCGCTTCACCAACTTCGGCCGCTTCATCACGCGCAACGTCTACTGGCACTACGGCCAGCAGCTCTTCGCACTGGACGCGCTGTATTTCTATCTCTTCAATCTCTTCTGCATCGGCGTGACCAGCGTGCTGGCCGGGCTGATCGTCACGCGCGGTCATGACCGGTTCGCGGGCGTCGTCGCGGGCCTGTTCTACTACGCATTGCCCGCGACCGCCGCTTCTTACGTGTGGCTGTCGAACTCGCAGCATCTGATCGGCCATCTGTTCGTGATGCTGTTCGTCTACCTGTTCATCAGCCATACGCCGTCCGCCGATGGCCGCACGCGCTTCGGCACCGTCCTCGCGCTGCTGGTCGTCCTGATGCTTGGCTACATGTCGAACATCTTCATGTGCATGGCGGTCAGCCTGCCCGTCTGGATGCTCGCCACGGATGCGAAGCACCGGCGGGACTGGCGCAACTATGTGGTGCCGCTGGTGGGCATCGCATTGTTCGTCGTGTTCTTTCTGAAGCTGAAGGCGCAGCAGTCGGATGTGTATGCCACGTCGTACAAGCTTTCGGTTCTCTGGGAGAACGCCGCCTACTATTTCTACGGCAACGCGTCGCGCGTCGTGTGGGTGATCGTGGTGGTCGCGGGTGCGGCGAGTTCATGGGCCAAAGGCAGGCTGCTCACGGCATGGCTGTTCCTGGCCTCGTTCGCGTTCTTCCTGCCTTTCGCGTTCCTGGTTCACCAGCACTACACGCAGTACGGCGAACTCGCGCAACTGTTCTTCCTGATGGCCGTCCTGTGCGCGCTGCACGAGCTGCTGCCGGCGCGGGGTGTGAATCTTGCACGCTGGATCGGGGTGGCGGCGCTGCTGTTCATCTTCGGCGCGGCGTTCCGCGAACCGATCGCCTATTTCAGCCGCGAGCCTTATGGCGCGACCGTGCGTGCGGACGTCGAAGCGCTGCGCAACTACGACCGCGCTCATCCGCAAGTCTCGGTGTATTGCTTCCGTCCGAGCCAGGCGACGGTCAATACATCGGGCGTAAAGACCTGGGATATTCCAGGCGAATGGTGGTTCTCGGGCTTCGGCACGGCCTATACCGTGTTCGTGAATCACAACAAGATCTTCAGGCTCGCGTCCGGGCCGGAAGCGCCCGCATGCGACGTTACGCTGGTGCTCGAGAACGGACACGTGCAGATTCCCGCGAACTGATGCTGCGCGGACCAGGACAAGCGTCCGTCGCACGGTGCGCGGTAACATATAATCCAGCGCGCCAGAACGGTGCTCCGCTAGGCGGAAAGCGCAAGGCGTGCATGGCATGGCAGTTCAAACAGAAGCTAGTGGAAGAAGAGAGGGCATCATGATTCTGGTCACGGGCGGCGCGGGATTCATCGGCGCCAATTTCGTTGTCGACTGGCTCGCGCAGACGGATGAGCCCGTGCTGAACGTCGACAAGCTGACGTACGCCGGCAATCTCAAGACGCTCGAATCCCTCTGGAACGACACCCGTCACGTGTTCGCGCGCGCGGATATCTGCGATCGCGCGGCCATCGACGAGCTGCTGGCCCGGCACACGCCGCGCGCCATCCTGCATTTCGCGGCGGAGAGTCACGTGGATCGCTCGATTCACGGGCCCGCCGATTTCGTGCAGACCAATGTGGTCGGCACCTTCACCTTGCTCGAAGCGGCGCGCCTGTACTGGAGCAAGCTGCCCGAAGCCGACAAGCAGGCCTTCCGTTTCCTGCACGTCTCGACCGACGAAGTCTTCGGTTCGCTCTCGGCCACGGACCCGCAGTTCTCCGAGACCACGCCGTATGCGCCGAACAGTCCGTACTCGGCCACGAAGGCGGGGTCGGACCATCTGGTGCGCGCGTATCATCACACCTACGGCCTGCCGGTGCTCACGACCAACTGCTCGAACAACTACGGTCCGTTCCAGTTCCCCGAGAAGCTGATTCCGTTGATGATCGCCAATGCGCTCGGCGGCAAGCCGTTGCCGGTGTATGGCGACGGCCAGAACGTGCGCGATTGGCTGTACGTGGGCGACCACTGCGCGGCGATCCGTGAAGTGCTTGCGCGCGGCGTGCCGGGCGAAACGTATAACGTCGGCGGCTGGAACGAGAAGAAGAATCTCGATGTCGTGCATACGCTGTGCGACCTGCTCGACCGGGCGCGGCCCAAGTCGGGCGGTTCGTATCGCGACCAGATCACCTATGTGAAGGATCGCCCGGGCCATGACCGGCGCTATGCCATCGACGCGCGCAAGCTCGAACGCGAACTCGGCTGGAAGCCTGCGGAGACCTTCGAGACCGGCCTCGCGAAGACGGTGCAGTGGTATCTGGACAACCAGGTGTGGTCCGACGAAGTCGCTTCCGGCGAGTACCGGAAATGGGTGGAAACCAACTACGCGCAGCGCGCGTGAGGGAACTGACGATGGCGCGCAAAGGCATCATTCTCGCGGGCGGATCGGGCACCCGGCTCTATCCGATCACGCACGTCGTCTCGAAGCAGCTGCTGCCCGTGTACGACAAGCCGATGATCTACTACCCGCTGTCGACGCTGATGATCGCGGGCATCCGGGACGTGCTGATCATCTCCACGCCACAGGACACGTCGCGTTTCGAGACGATGCTCGGCGACGGCAGCCAGTGGGGCATGAACATCCAGTACGCGGTGCAGCCTTCGCCCGACGGGCTGGCGCAGGCGTTCCTGATCGGCCGCGAGTTCATCGGCAACGATCCCTGCGCGCTGATCCTCGGCGACAACATCTTCTACGGGCACGATCTCGCCAAGCTGCTGGAAAGCGCGAATGCGCGCACGGAAGGCGCCACGGTGTTCGCCTATCACGTGCATGATCCCGAACGTTACGGCGTGGTGGAATTCGATCGCGAGTTCCGCGCGCTGTCGATCGAAGAAAAGCCCGAAAAGCCGCGCTCCAACTATGCGGTGACGGGCCTGTACTTCTACGACAACAGCGTGTGCAACATCGCGGCGGACATCAAGCCTTCGGCGCGCGGCGAACTCGAAATCACCGACGTCAACTCGTGCTACTTGAACGACGGCAAGCTCACCGTGCAGATCATGGGGCGCGGCCACGCCTGGCTCGACACCGGCACGCATGATTCGCTGATCGAAGCCGCCACGTTCATCGCCACGTTGCAGAAGCGGCAGGCGCTGGTGGTGGCATGTCCGGAAGAGATTGCCTTCCGTCGCCGCTGGATTGACGAGGAAGCCTTGCTCGCACTCGCCCGGCCGCTCGCGAAGAACGCGTACGGACAATATCTGCTCAACCTACCGAAGGACCAAGTCGCATGGCCATCAGCGTAACCGCCACGGCATTGCCCGAAGTCAAGATCATCGAGCCGAAGGTCTTCGGTGACGCACGCGGCTTCTTCTACGAAAGCTTCAACGCCCGCGAATTTGGCGAGCTCGTGGCGCCCGGCGTCGAGTTCGTGCAGGACAATCACTCGCGCTCGGCTCGCGGCGTGCTGCGCGGCCTGCATTATCAGATCGAGCACGCGCAGGGCAAGCTCGTGCGCGTGGTGGAAGGCGAAGTGTTCGATGTCGCCGTCGATATCCGCAAGCATTCGCCGAATTTCGGCAAATGGGTGGGCGTGACGCTCTCGGAAGCGAACCATCGGCAATTGTGGGTGCCGCCGGGGTTTGCGCATGGTTTCGTGGTGCTGTCGGAGTCGGCCCAGTTTCTCTACAAGACCACCGACTACTGGTATCCGGAACACGAGCGCAGCCTCGTCTGGAACGACGAGACCATCGGCATCGAATGGCCCATCGACTTCGAGCCGATGCTCGCCGCGAAAGACCGCGACGGCAAGCGCCTCGCCGAAGCGGATTGCTACGCATGAGCGCGCCCGCCTTGCCCGCCATCCTGCTGACCGGCGTGAACGGTCAGGTCGGGTTTGAACTCGCGCGGACCTTGCAGGGTTTGGGACGCGTGGTGGCGCTGGATCGCCAGGCGCTCGACCTGCGCGATCTCGAGCGCGTGCGCAGCGTGCTGCGCGAGCTGCGGCCGGCGGTCGTCGTGAATCCCGCGGCCTATACGGCGGTGGATCGCGCGGAAGACGAGCGCGACGAAGCCCACCATCTCAATGCGGCCTTGCCCGCGACGCTCGCCGAGGAATGCGCCCGCACGAATGCCTGGCTCGTGCATTACTCGACGGACTACGTTTTCGACGGCGCGAAGGACACGCCCTATGTGGAATCCGACGCTGTCGCTCCGCTCAACGTCTATGGCGAAACCAAGCTCGCCGGGGAACAGGCGATTGCGGCAAGCGGCTGCCGGTATCTGATCCTGCGCACGAGCTGGGTCTATGGCGCACGCGGCGCGAACTTCATGCGCACCATCCTGCGGCTGGCGGAGCAGCGCCCGGAACTGACGATCGTCGCGGACCAGTTCGGCGCGCCGACCTGGAGCCGGACCATCGCCGAACTCAGCGCCGGCATGCTGAGCCAGATTGGCTACGCGGAACGCACCCGGCCCGGCTCGGCCGATGCGCTCAGCGGCCTCTATCACCTCACCAACGGCGGGCGCACGTCCTGGTGCGAGTTCGCCGGCGAGATCCTGCGCGTGTGGGGCAAGACGGAGCAGACGCGCGTGACGCCGATTCCGGCCAGCGCCTATCCGGTGAAAGCACCCCGTCCGGTCAACTCTTGTTTGTCCAACGCGAAGCTCGCGGCGGCCTTTGGCCTCGCCGCGCCCGACTGGCGGCACGCGCTCGAACTGTGCGCGCAGCAGACCTGATTCACGCCTGCATCGTCATCCAGTAACATGGCCGCACGGCGCACAGGGCGGCCGGTTCAGGCGCGGGCATGACCTCGTCGCGCGCCGCATCAGGAGCGAGATCAGGGTGGGAAGAAAAGGAGCGACTCAGGCGACCTCGATGAAAGACGTCGCGCGTCTCGCCGGCGTATCGACAATGACCGTCTCGCGCGCCATGCGCTCGCCGGGCAGCGTCTCGCCACACGTGCTGGAGAGCGTGCGCGCGGCCATCGAGGCGAGCGGCTATGTGCCGAACCGCATCGCGGGCAGCCTGTCGTCGAATCGCTCCACCGTGGTCGCGCTCGTCGTGCCGAGCCTGCGCAATGCGCTCTATGCCGAGACCATCAAGGGCATCTCCGAAGTGCTCACGCGCAACGGGCTGCATCTGATGATCTCGGACAGCGGACTCGATCTCGACGAAGAAGAGAAGCTCGTCGCCGAATACATCGCGATGCGTGTCTGCGGCGTGATCCTGCACAACACGAAGCACACGCCGCGCACCGTCACCATGCTGCGCAACAACGGCATCCCCTGCGTGGAGACCGGCAATCTCAGCGGCGACCCCATCGACATGGTGGTCAGCTACTCGAATCATGCCGCGGGCAAGGCCATGGCGCGGCATCTGCTCGAACTGGGCTATCGGCGTTTTGCGTTCGCGAGTCTCGCGGTGGCGGGCAGCGACCGGCTGCGTCAGCGACGCAACGGCTTTCTCGCGGAACTCAAGCGTGCGGGCGCCGGCATTGCGCCGGGGCTCGTGCTGGAAGTGGAGCCGGGACTGGAAAGCGGTTCACGCGCGCTGGCGCGTATCGTTGAACAGGAGCCTTCGGTGCAGGCCGTGTTCTTCGCCGGCGACGTGCTCGCCGCCGGCGCCGTGTTCGAATGTCAGCGGCGCGGCATCGCGGTGCCGGGACGTATCGCGGTGGCCGCATCCGATGACAACGAGCTGATGCAGAACATCGTGCCGCCCATCACCACGGTTGCATTTCCGCGCTATGAGATCGGCGTGCGCAGCGCGAGCATGATTGTCGCGCGGACCAAGGGGGTGACGCTGCCGGTGTCGAGCGTCGATGTCGGCTTCGAAGTGATCCAGCGCGGCAGTACCTGAGCGCGGTTGCTTTAACCGAGGCCGCTTTCGTCCATCGCTTTCAAGGCCGCGATCAACGCAAAGCGCGACTGCTCGACCGCCTCGTTCGGATTGCTGCAACGCGTGTTGTAGTAGAGATCGCGGCCAAGACTCACGATGTCGCGATTCCATTGCGCCGTGCAGCCCGCCAGTTCCACGGCATGCTCCAGCACGCTGTCCGCCGGCACGATCTCGTTGACGAGATGGAACTGCTGCGCCTCCGCCGCGCTCAGCAGCCGCGCGCGATACACCATGTCCCACAGCACCTTCTTCGGCAGACTGTCCTTCACGATGGCCAGCGCGAGAAACGGAAACAGTCCGTGCGCGATTTCCGGCAGACCGAAGGTCGCGCCTTCGTGCGTGACCGCGAGATCGCACGCGGTGAGCAGGCTGAAGCCGCCCGCATGCGTGTGGCCGTTGTTCGCGCAGACCAGCGGCTTGCCGACGCGCGTCATCGCCCGTTCCATGTCGCTGAACGCGCGCGCGAAGCCGAGCCGGCCTTCGCTCGTGCCGCCCGCGCTCATGTAGTCGCCGCCGGTGCAGAAGACTTCGCCGTGGCCTGTGAGCACGACGCCGCTCACCGACTTGTCGATGCGCGCCGCCTCGAACGCGCGCACGGCCTGCTCGGCCATGGCTTGCGTGACGCGATTGTTCTTGTCCGGCCTGCACATCGTGAGGATGCGGACGCTGCCGCGGTTTTCGATTTCGATCGTGCCTTGCTGCGCTGCATTCATGGCGGGTTTCCGTTTGAGTGGTCGATGAGAAGAGTCAGCCGCGCGCCTCGCGAAGCGCCTGCGCGGCGTCCTGCGTGTTCATATCCCGGCGATAGTGCCGGCTGACGACCGCAAGAATCAGCCACGCGATCACGCCATACGCGCCGATGGCCTGCAATCCGCCCGCCGTGCTGCCGGTCGCATCCTTGATGACGCCCACCACGTAGGGCGCGGCGAAGCCCGACAGGTTGCCGAGCGAGTTGATCGCCGCGAAGCCGATGGCCGCGACCGCCGGCCCGAGCAAGCCGGGCAGCAGCGCCCAGAAGACCGGCAATGCCGAGAACACGCCGAACGAAGCGAGGCACAGCAAGGCCAGCTTCAGCGCGGGCACGGCGACGAGCGTCGAGCCGACGAGCCCGATAATGCCGAGCGCCATCGGCAGCAAGACATGGAAGCGGCGTTCGCCATGACGGTCCGAGCGCCGGCTCCACCACATCATGCCGAATGCGCCGACGGCAAACGGAATCGCGGCGACGATGCCTACCTGCATCAGACTCAGATGGAACTCGCGCACGATCTGCGGCAGGAAGAAGCTCAGCCCGAAGTTGATGCCGACAATGCCGAAGTAAGCGGCCGCCAGCATCAGCACGAGCGGCCGTTTCACGATGTTGAGGAAGCCGTGCTCGTTGAACGCGACGCTGCGCGTGCGTTCCGCATTGAGCGTGGCATCGAGCCAGGCGCGTTCGTCGTCGGCGAGCCATTCGGCTTGCGCGGGGGAATCGCGCAGCACCTTCAGCACGACGGCCGCGAGCACGAGTGAAGGCAGTGCTTCGGCGATGAACATCAGTTGCCAGCCCTTCAGGCCGAAGACGCCGTCATGGCTCAGCAGCCATCCGGACAAAGGTGCGCCGAACACGCTGGCGAACGGCATCGCGGCCATGAACACGCCCACCACGCGGCCGCGATGACGCTCCGGCACCCAGTAGGTCAGGAACAGGATGACGCCCGGGAAGAAGCCCGCTTCGGCGGCACCGAGCAGCACGCGCACGATGTAGTAGCTCCATGGCCCGGTAATGAACGCCGTGGCCCCTGACAGGATGCCCCACGTGAGCATGATGCGCGCGATCCAGCGGCGCGCGCCCACGCGTTCGAGCGCGAGATTCGACGGCACCTCGAAGAAGAAGTAGCCGATGAAGAACAGTCCTGCACCCAGGCCAAACACGGTGGAGGAAAACTTGAGATCCGCACTCATGGTCAGCGCGGCGAAACCGACGTTGACGCGATCGAGGAATGAGATCACGAAACAGATGATGAGCAAGGGCACGAAGCGGCGCGTGACCCGGCGCATGGTTCGCGATTCGATGTCGGACATGGGTGTGTCTCCTGGAGCGGCCGGGTGGTTTTGGTCCTGGTCTGTGCATGCATTATCTTGAGCGAGCAGGGCTTGCGAGGAATAGGGGAATACCCTTCGCGCTGGTCTCAGGCATCCCGATTTGAGCCTTCAAACTATTGATAATTAACGATAAAACAAGATTCGTGCTGATGTGATATCGATATCAAATAATCACCTTGAGGCCTTGCTTCCTGTGATGAGTTATCGATATCATGAAACCTCGTCATTCACGCAAGCAGGGGAGAAGACCTTGAACCGTTCCGCCCAATTCCGCGAGTTGCTCAAATCCCCGCCGTTCGTGTGCCTGGGCGCACACGACGCCGTCACCGCCATGCTGGCCGAACAGGCCGGCGCGAAGGCCATCTATGTGAGCGGCTTCGCGGCGTCCGCCATCGTCGCCGGGCAGCCCGACGTGGGCCAGCTCACGCAGACGGAAATGTTCGATCACATCCGCCGCATCTGCCGCGTGACCAAGGTGCCGGTCTTCGCCGATGCCGACACCGGTTACGGCGGCGTGCTCGACTGCCAGCGCACCATCAAGCTGTGGGAAGAAGCAGGTGCGTCGGTGCTGCATCTGGAAGATCAGGCGGTGCCGAAGAAGTGCGGTCACTTCGCGGGCAAGCAGCTGGTGCCGAAGGAAGAGATGCAGCAGAAGCTCGCCGCGATGCTGGCCGCGCGCACGGATCCGAATTTCTTCATCGTCGCGCGCACCGATGCGATCGCGGTGACGGGTCTGAACGACGCCATCGAGCGGCTCGAATCGTATGCCGCGATCGGCGCGGACGGCCTGTATGCCGATGCGCCTGAAAGCATCGACCAGATGCGCGAACTGATCCGCCGCCTGAAGCCGCTCGGCAAGCCGATCCTGTTCAACATGGCGCGTTCGGGCAAGAGCCCGTACCTGTCGTTAAAGGAAGTGCACGAGATCGGTTTCGACTACGCGCTGTGCCCGATCGAACCCATGTTCGCGATGCACAAGGCCGTGAAGGAAATGATGGAGATCTTCATGCGCGAAGGATCCACCAATGCGGTGGCGGATCGCCTGACCTCGTTCGAGGATTTCAACAAGTTTGTCGGCCTCGACAAGGCCGTCGCGGAAGAGGCGCGCTACGCGAACATCGGCCGCTGAGCTTGCGGCGATGCCGGGCGCAGCCATGTCCTGCCAAGCCTGGAGGAGACATGCACATCAAGGACCGCATCAGGCATTTTGCCGCGCAGGGCGGGACCTGGAACGCCTCGCTCGATGCGCTCGCGGACGCCGCGCCCGAGTTCATCGACGCGTGGCTCGACTTCGCGGGCAAGCCGCTGCGGCACGGGCCGCTTGCGCCGAAGACCAAGGCGCTGATCGGTCTCGCGCTCAATGCGGCGATGACGCATCTGCACGAGGACGGCATCCGCGAACACTTGCGCCGGGCGCTGGACCATGGCGCGACGCGCGAGGAACTGGTGGAGGTGCTGCAACTGGTCAGCGTGATGGCCGTGCATGCGTGCACGCTCGGCGTGCCGATCCTCGCCGAATGCCTGGCGCTCGATCCGCATCAGGCCGACGAACTGCAACGCAGCGACGCACGCCGCGACGCGTTGCGTGCGGAGTTCGAGGCCAAGCGCGGCTACTGGAATCCGCTGTGGGAAACGCTGCTTGCGCTCGATCCGGAGTACTTCAAGGCTTTCATCGATTTTTCGGCGGCGCCGTGGTTGTCGGGCGCGCTGGAGCCGAAGGTCAAGGAGTTCGTGTATATCGCGGTGGCGGTATCGGCGACGCATCAGTTCGCGCCGGGTACGCGCATCCACATGAAGAACGCACTGGGGTATGGCGCAAGCGCGGCTGAACTGCTGGAAGTGATGCAGCTGGCCAGCGCGATGGGCATTCAGAGCTTCACGGTGGCGTGGCCCTTGCTCGACGAAGCCATCGCGGAGCATGCGGCGGCGGGGGACGCGCTCAGACCTGATCGAGGCGAAAGTCCCTGAGCGTGGCGAGCTGCTTCTGCACGCCGCGCGCGCGGTGTTCGCGAAACAGGCGTTGCGCGGTATCGGCATCGGCGCGGGCGAGCGCTGCAACGATCTCGCGATGTTCGCCCGCCGATGCATGCGGTTTCGGCCCGAGCTTCAGCGTGATGAAACGCACGCGATGAATCTGGTCCCAGTACTTGCGCACGATCTGCTCGAGCCGCGCGTTGCCGCACAGCTTGAGGAGATGAAGGTGGAAGGCTTCGTCGGCGGCGGCCCAGGCTTCGAGGTCGTCCTTCGCGAGCGCGCGGTCCATGGCGACGCACGCGCGTTCGAGCGCTTGCAGATCCTTCGCGGCGGGCTTGCTCACGGCGACGAGTTCCGCGGCGGTCGCTTCGAGGCTGGTGAGGATCTGATAGATCTCGCGCATGTCCGCGACCGACACCGGCAACACGCGCATGCCGCGACGCGGAACGAGTTCGACGAGGCCTTCGTCTCGCAGACGCACCATCGCCTCGCGAACCGGCGTGCGGCTCACGCCGAAGGCTTCGGCGAGCTCCTGTTCGGTGGCGTAGGCGCCGGGGCGCAGCGCGTTGTCGAGAATGCGCGCGCGGATCTGCGTGAAGACGGTATCGGAAGAGGTGGTGCGTGAAGAAGGGACGGCGGTCTCGTTCGCTGGAGTCTTCGGCATGGAGGTCGCTCGATGATGATGCGCGCTGTCGCGGGCGTGCCAGGCTGAACGCATTATAGCCAGCGTGTTCACGCTGCATGACGATGTTCAAGGAGACCTGCATGGATGAACTCGAAGTCCGCACCATGCGCCGGGTGCTGCGGCGTTATGTGCCGCTGTTGATCGTGTGCTTCGTCGTGTCGTTTCTCGACCGCGTGAACATCGGCTTCGCCGCGCTGACGATGAATCGTGCGCTCGGCTTTTCGGCGACGACCTTCGGCATCGGCGCGGGCCTGTTCTTCATCGGCTATGTGATTTTCGAGGTGCCGTCGAACCTGATTCTCGAACGGGTCGGTGCGCGCCGCTGGATTGCGCGGATCATGCTGACCTGGGGCGTGCTGTCGGCCTGCATGGCCTTCGTGCAGGGACCGGCGAGCTTCTTCACGCTGCGCGTGCTGCTCGGCATCGCCGAGGCGGGCTTCTTTCCCGGCATCATGCTGTACTTCACGTACTGGATTCCGGGCGCGTGGCGCGCGCGGGTCGTGAGCGTCTTCATGGCCGCGATGCCGTTCGCCAATGTGTTCGGCTCGCTGTTGTCGGGCTGGCTGCTCGGACTCGACGGCGTGTTCGGCCTGCACGGCTGGCAACTGATGTTCATCGCGGAGGGCTTGCCCGCCGTGCTGCTCGCGTTCGCCGTGCTCGCCGTGTTGCGCGATACGCCCGCGCAGGCGCAGTGGCTCGCGCCGGACGAACGCGCGTGGCTCGCGAACACCATCGCCGCCGAACGCGCCCGCGTGCCCGCCGCGCGACACGGCGGCTGGAGCGCGGTGCGCAACCCGGTGATCGTGGCGCTGGCGCTGGCCTACTTCGGCATCAATCTGTCGATCTTCGGACTGAGCTTCTTCCTGCCGCAGATCGTCCGCGAGTTTCATCTGAGCCTGAGCATGGTCGGCGTGGTTGCGGCCATCCCGTTCTTCATCGCCGGCTTCGGCATGATGTGGTGGGGCAGACGTTCCGACCGTCACGACGAACGCCGCTTCCACGTGCTGCTGCCGATGGCGCTCGCCGTCATCGGACTGGGCGGCTCGACGCTTGCAGCCGCTCCGGTTCTCAAGCTTGGCTTTCTCTGTCTTGCTGCGTTCGGCACCTTCTCGGCGGTGGCGATCTTCTGGTCCACCTTGCCGTTGCTGCTCGGACCTGCGGTCGCGGCCATCGGCTTCGGCGCGATCAACTCGTTCGGCAATCTCGCGGGCTTCACCGCGCCCTATGCGATCGGCGTCGTGAAGGACGCCACCGGTCATTTCGACGCGGGCATCCAGTTGATCGCGCTATACGGCTGCTTTGCGCTTGCGGCGCTGGCGTGGGCCATGCGCGGCCGGCACGGCCGGACCGGAAACGATGCGAACGAACTCGCCGCCACCGAGCGTCCCTGATCCACGAACCTCAATGACATCGATGAACATCGTCTTTCTCGACCGCGCCACCCTCGCTCCACAGACCCGCCTGCGCCGGCCGGATTTTGCGCACACATGGCGCGAGTATCCGGCGACGGCCGCGCACGAAGTGGCCGAACGCATTCGCGATGCGGACATCGTCATCACGAACAAGGCGCCGATCAGCGCGGCCGCGCTCGAACACGCGCCGCGCGTGAAGCTGGTGGCGGTGGCGGCGACCGGCACGAACGTCATCGACCTGGAGGCGTGCAAGGCGCGCGGCATCGCCGTCTCGAACATTCGCGACTATGCGCGGCATACGGTGCCCGAACATACCTTCGCGCTGATCTTCGCGTTGCGGCGCAGTCTGGTTGCGTATCGCGAGTCGGTGCGCGCGGGCCGCTGGGAAGCGAGCGGCCAGTTCTGTTTCTTCGATCATCCGATCCGCGACCTCGCCGGTTCGACGCTCGGCGTCATCGGCGACGGCGCGCTCGGTCGCGCGGTGGCCGCGCTGGGGCAAGCGCTCGGAATGCGCGTGCTGATGTCGGCGCACAAGGGCCGCGAGGGCATGGGTTCGCTGTACACGCCGTTCGACACGGTGCTGCGCACGAGCGATGTCATCACGCTGCACTGCCCGCTCACGCCCGCGACGCGCAACCTGATCGACACGCCTGAGTTCGCCGCGATGGAGCGCCGCCCGCTGCTCATCAACACGGCGCGCGGCGGGCTCGTCAACGAGCATGCGCTGGGGCCGGCGCTGCGGGACGGGCGGATTGCCGGCGCCGGCTTTGACGTCGCGACGTCCGAGCCGCTCGCCGCCGATCACCCGTTCCGCGCCTTGCTCGACCTGCCGAACTTCATCCTGACGCCGCACGTTGCGTGGGCCAGCGAGGAGGCCGTGCAGGCGCTGGCGGACCAGTTGACCGGCAACCTCGAAGCGTTCGCGCGCGGTGCGCCGCGCAACCTCGTCATCGTCTGACCATCGTCTGACAAACATCGTTTCCGGAGACCGACATGCAGGCTGACACCCGTATCGGCGCACGCCTCGACAGCGTGCCGCTGTCCCGCTATCACTGGAAGTTGCTCGCGTTGATTGCAGCGGGCATGTATTTCGATTCGTTCGATATCTACATTGCCGGCACTGTGCTCGCCGCGATGATCAAGAGCGGCGAGTCCACGCTGCAACTCAACGCGACCTTCGTCTCGGTGACCTTCATCGGCATGATGGCGGGCGCGTGGCTGTCCGGCGTGATGGGCGACCGCTACGGACGACGCTTCTGCTATCAGTTCAATCTGCTGATCTACGGTCTTGCTTCCATTGCGGCGGCGCTCGCGCCCTCGATGACCTGGCTGATCTTCTTCCGGCTCGTGATGGGTATCGGGATGGGCGCGGAGATCGTGGTTGGCTACGGCACGCTGAGCGAGTTCATTCCGCCTGCGTGGCGCGGCCGCTTCGGCACCATCGTCAATCTCATCATCAACTCGTCGCTGTTTCTCTCGACGCTGCTCGGCTGGATGATCGTGCCGCATTACGGCTGGCGCTGGATGTTCGCGATTGCCGGCGTGGGCGCGCTGGTCGCGTGGTTCCTGCGCAAGCGGATGCCGGAATCACCGCGCTGGCTGGCGTCGAAAGGGCGTGAGCGCGAGGCGCTGGCGGTGGTCGAGTCGATCGAGGCTGCTTGCGGGGTGACGTCTTCTGTGTCGCCTTCTGTGTCGTCTCCGGTTGCGCGCGAGAGCGTGCCTGAGGCGAGCAGCCGTCTCCGCGACCTGTTCGCGCCCGGCATGCGTGCGCGCACCATCAGCGCGATCACCGTACTCGTGGTGCAGTTCGTCGCGCAGTTCGCGTTTGTCAGCTGGATCCCGACTTTTCTCGTCAAGGAAGGCCACACGATTTCCAGTTCGCTCGGGCTGACGGCCATCATGTTCGCGGGCGGACCGGTTGGATCGCTCATTGCCTTTCTGCTGACGGAGCGCATCGGGCGCAAGTGGGGCATCGTCGCGTTCTCGCTGATCTGCGCGGCGCTCGGCGTCGGCTATCCGTTCGCGCAATCCGAATTCGTGATCGCCGTGCTGGGGTTTGCGATTACCGCGTGTCTTTATGTGTTGTCGTCGTTCACGATCGCCAGCTATGTGCCGGAGCTGTTTCCCACTGCTTTGCGGCTGCGTGGCACGGGGCTCGCGAATACCATCGGGCGCGCGGTCAGCATCGCGTTGCCTTATGCCGTGGCGGCGGCGTATGCGGGCACGGGCATCGCGGGCGTGCTGACGCTGATCGTCGGGACGCTGCTGGCGCAGGCGTTGATCGTCGGGATGTTCGGGCCGGAGACGAAGAACCGGTCGCTCGAGGCTATCTCGGTGGGGACGGAGGAAGGGGCGCGGGAGCGTGGGGAGGGGGTGGGCGCGTTTGAGCGGGGGAGGTGAGGGGCTGGGAGTTTTCAGACTTTAATCATTCCGTTGCAGGGCTGGATGCAGCAGGCTCGATAGCTTCGATCAACGAGGCTTCGAGCGCATGATGCGGACAGGGCACCTTATCCTTCTGGTTGACCATTACCGGATCGATCTCAAGCTGAACATGGCGGAAATCCATGTTCAGCAGCCAATCGGCAGGGAAGAAGCCTGATGGGCATGCTGGCGGTCACGCACCTGACGCCCGTCGTCGGCGTGGACGTGCATCTGATTCAGACGCCTGCGGGCGTCGTCATGCCCCTGCCGCATCCGCATGTGGGCTTCGTGCTCGATCCGATGGAATACCTGTCGACGCTGCCGGAAGGTGTCGGCAGCATGGTGTCGATGGGCATGGTGGCGATGAGTGCGGGAGCCATCGTCAAGCTTGGGATGCGCAGTGTGAGCGCGGCGGCAGTCGCGGCCGGTGCGATGGGTGTTGCGGTGACCGCCGGCGGTGGGGGTGGTCCGATCTGGATCAATGGCCTGATGCGCTCGACCGCCGGCACGCAGACCATGCATATGCCCGGCCTGCATTTTCCAATTGGCGGCGTGTTCACCGGGTCCGATGCGCCCAAGCCCGCGGGTAACGGCGAAGCCGTCCTCGGCAGCATGACCGTGCAGGCCAATGGCGATCCGATGGCCTATGCGGTGCTGCCGGCGTTGACGTGCTGGTTCGCAGGGATGCTCTCGTTGTCGCACAACAGCGAGCACACGCGGCGTGGAAGCATATCGTTGCCGACTTCCGTGATGCTGCCGATTCCGGCATCCCGCCCCGTACTCGTCGGTGGACCGCCCGTGCCCAGCATCGCGGCGCTCGCGGGCATGGCGATGCGTGCAGCCTTCTCCCATGGCCTGTCCAAACCTTCGCGTGCCTGCCACGTGTCCAGGGCGATTCAGGATCGCGTGGGCAACGGACGATGGGGCAACTTCGTCAGTCTGGTCGCCAGATGGGTCTTTGGCGAACCGGTCAACGGCATCACGGGTGAGGTCGTGGTGCAGCAGCACGATTTCACCGTGCCGGGACGGCTGCCGCTCGTGTGGAACCG